>NZ_BBOL01000006.1:0-333976 GCF_020884815.1 Micromonospora sp. NBRC 110038
GACCGTCGTGAGGGTGGTTTCCGCCGCGACGGTGACGGCCGCCAGGGTGGCTTCCAGGGTGGGGATCGCCGTGAGGGCGGTTTCCGTTCCGGCCCGCGTGACAGTGGTTTCCGCGGTGGGGACCGTTCCGAGGGTGGTTTCCGTCGCGACGGCGACGCCCGTCAGGGCGGGTTCCGTGGCGGGGAGCGTCGTGAGGGTGGTCCGCGCGAGGGTGGTTTCCGTTCGGGTCCGCCGCGTGAGGGTGGTTTCCGCGGCGGTGACCGTCGTGAGGGCGGTTTCGGCGGTGACCGTCGCGAGGGCGGCTTCCGCCGCGACGGCGACGCCCGCCAGGGCGGCTTCCGCGGTGGGGATCGTCGTGAGGGCGGTTTCGGCGGCGGCGATCGCCGCGAAGGTGGTTTCCGCCGCGACGGCGACGCCCGCCAGGGCGGCTTCCGTGGCGGTGACCGTCGTGAGGGTGGTCCGCGCGAGGGCGGGTTCCGCCGCGACGGGGAGACCCGCGAGCGCGGCTTCCGCGGCGGCGACCGTGAGGGCACCTTCCGCAGCGGGGACCGCCGTGAGGGTGGTTTCCGCGGTGGGGACCGTCGCGAGGGTGATGCCCGTTCCGGGCCGCGCGAGGGTGGCTTCCGTTCGGGTCCGCCGCGTGAGGGCGGCTTCCGCAGCGGCGAGCGGACCGGCGGTCACGGCGACCGCCCGCGCCGGGACGACCGGCCGGGATTCGAGGACCGACGCCGGGACGGCGGCTACGGCGGCGGGGACGCGTCGCGCGACCGCCGGGACGATCGGCGTGACCGTGGCGAGCAGTCGGGGGCTGTCGCCCCGGCGCTGCCCGACGAGATCGTCGCGTCCGACCTGGACCAGGCCGTCCGCGCGGAGCTGCTGTCGCTGGCCAAGCCGGTGGCGGACACCGTCGCCCGGCACCTCGTCGCGACCGGCCAGCTGATCGACGAGGACCCGGCGGAGGCGCTGGCGCACGCGCTCGCCGCGCGTCGGCTCGCGTCGCGCATCTCGGCCGTGCGTGAGGCGGTCGGGTTGGCCGCGTACCACGCGGGGGAGTGGCAGACGGCGATCGCCGAGCTGCGCACGTACCACCGGATGACCGGCTTGCAGAGCCATCTGGCCGTGCTCGCCGACTGCGAGCGGGCGCTCGGGCGCCCGGAGCGGGCGATCGACCTGTTCCGGGGCGCCGACCGGGAGAAGCTCGACCAGGCCGTCGCGATCGAGCTGCTGATCGTCGCCGCCGGGGCCCGGGGTGACCTCGGCCAGAAGGACGCGGCCGTGGCCATGCTCCAGGTCCGCGAGCTGACCAACGACGCGGCCGAGCCGTGGGCCGCCCGGCTCCGGTACGCGTACGCCGACGCGCTGCTCGCCGTGGGCCGGCGCGAGGAGGCCCGGGAGTGGTTCTCCCGGGCGGCCGACATCGACGCCGAGGGCGACACCGACGCAGCCGAGCGGCTGCTCGAACTCGACGGGGTGCTGATCGAGGGCGACGACGTGGACGACGAGCCGGATGCCGACCGCACCGGCGGCGCGGACGCCGACGCCGCCGAAGACGACGCTGAAGACGAAGACGGCGACTTCGACGAGGACGAAGACGCCGAGGACGACGACGAAGACGACGCCGATGTCGACGAGGACGGCGCGGCCCGGGCGGCTGCGGCCCGGACCGGGTCGGCGCCGGTGGAGACCGAGCGGGGCGCGGAGTCCGCGGCCTCGCCCGAGCCGGGCGCGGATCTGCGGTGACGACGGACACCGGGGACCGGCTGGTCGACGGATACTCGCTGGTCGTCTTCGACCTGGACGGGGTCATCTACCTGATCGACCGGCCGATCCCCGGCGCGGTCGAGGCGGTGGGGCGGCTGCACGCCGAGGGGCGGGCGGTCGCGTACGCCACGAACAACGCGTCGCGGCGGGCCAGCGAGGTCGCCGACCTGCTCACCGGAATGGGTGTGCCCGCCGCAGCGGAGGAGGTGCTCACCTCCGCGGGCGCCTCCGCCGAGCTGCTGGCGGAGCGGCTGCCCGCCGGCTCGCCGGTCCTGGTGGTGGGGGCGGAGGCGCTGCGCGCCGAGATCACCGCCGCCGGGCTGCGCCCGGTGTCCCGCGTCGACGAGTCCCCCGTCGCCGTCGTGCAGGGGTACGGCCCGCAGGTCGGCTGGGCGGACCTGGCCGAGGCGTCCCTGGCCGTGCGGGCCGGGGCGCAGTGGATCGCCACGAACACCGACCGGACCCTGCCCAGCGGGCGGGGACCGCTGCCGGGCAACGGGTCGCTGGTGGCCGTGCTGCGGACCGCGCTGGACCGTGAGCCCGACGTGGTCGTGGGCAAGCCCGAGCCGGCGCTGTTCGCCACCGCTGCCCGTCGGGCGGGGCAGGGGCGCACCCTCGTGGTGGGCGACCGGCTCGACACCGACATCGAGGGCGCCCGGCGGGCCGGCCTGGACAGCCTGCTCGTGCTGACCGGCGTCAGCGACGTGCCCGAACTGCTGGCCGCCCCGGCGGCGCGCCGGCCGACGTACGTCTCGGTCGACCTCGCCGGGCTGTTCGATCCGGCGGCGGTGGTCCGGGTGCCGGGTGCCGCCGAGACGGGCGGTTGGTCGGTGCGCGCGACCGACGGCGGCTTGGAGCTGGCCGGCGCCGGCCGGCCGCTGGACGCCCTGGCCGCGCTCTGTGCCGTCGCGTGGACGACCGGCACGGGCGCGCGGGTACGGGCGGCTGCGCCGGAGGCCGAGGCCGCCCTGGCTGCCCTCGGCCTGGCCGACTGACCCACCGAGCGACGGGCGCAGCCCGCGCCGCCGACCCCGGTCGTTCCGGGTCCGGTGGCGCGGGCTGCGCCCGTCCCGGGGCCGTCAGAGCAGCTTGCGGAGCTTCATCAGGTCGAACGGGTTCGCCTTGATCGACACCCGGCGGGACGCGATCGCCTTGGTCACGTCGAGCTGGCCGCGCACGAGGGCGAGCAGGTCGTCGCTGCTGGTGCTCAGTGCGATCTTCGCCTTGGGGTCGTCGCCGTCGGTCAGGTCGAGCAGCCGTCCGTCGGTGAGCCGGCCGTGGAAGGCGGTGTCCAGGTCGGTCACCCGGCAGGCCAGGGTGCGGTCCAGGTCGACCCGCTCCCGCACGGCGTCGGCGTTGCGGTCCAGCCGGGCGGCCAGATCCTGCAACGCCTGCCGGCACTCGTCCACGCTGGCCACTTTGTCTCCTCACGCACGCCACGTCCGTTTCCCGGCACCGTACCGCAATGGGCGTCCCACGGCGCCCGGTAGCGTGAGACCCGCAACCCCCACCCCGCGGAAGGACTCAGGCATGCAGGACGCGTGGCGCGCCTACCTCGGACTGGCCATGGGCCTGACGGAGGCGCCCCGGAAGAAGGCACAGGACGTGGTGCGTCGGGTCGTCGGCTCCGGCGAGGCGACGGCGACCCAACTCCAGGCCCTCGCCGAGGAGCTGGTCTCGACCGGCGCGGCCAACCGGGAGGCGCTGACGAAGCTGGTGCGCTTCGAGGTCGACCGCGCGCTCGGCGCGGTCGGGTTGGCCACCGCCGACGAGGTGGCCGAGCTGACCCGTCGGGTGCACGAGCTGGAACGCCAGCTGCGGGAGGCCCGGACCGGCCCCGCCGAACCCGCCCCGCAGTCAGCCGCCCCGCAGGCGTCGGCCCCCAAGTCGCCCGGGGCGGAGCCGTCCGGGTCGCCTGCCCCCGTGGCGAAGAAGGCGGTCGCGAAGAAAGCGGTCGCGAAGAAGGCCGTCGCGAAGAAGGCGCCCGCCACGGTGAGCCGCACGGAGTCGGAGGCAGGGGCGGCGGAGCCGGCCCGCCCGGCGAAGAAGGCGCCGGCCCGCAAGCAGCAGCCGGGCGGTGCGGCGTGAGGGTGCCCGTGCCGGGTCGGGGCCGGCGGTGAGTGGGCCGTTCCGGCCGGGTCCACCGCCCGGCGGTCGGCCCGCGCCGCCGCCGGGGCCCCGGCCGGGTCCGCCACCTCGCCCGGTGACCGACGCCGACGACGGCGACGCCCGGCACCCGGCCGTGGACGCCGCGGTGCAGGCGATGGCGAACGCCGCGTCGCTGTCCCCGGCCGACCAGATCCCGCAGTACGAGGCCGCGTACCAGACGCTGCGGGAAACCCTCGCCACCATCGACCAGGCCTGACCGACCGGAGATCCACCCCATGGCACGTCGCAACCGGCTCGACGCCGAACTCGTCCGTCGCGGTCTGGCCCGGTCCCGCGAGCAGGCCGCCGCGCTGGTCGAGGCCGGCCGGGTCCAGCTGCGCGGGGTGCCGGCCCGCAAGGCCGCCGCGCTGGTCGACCCCGCCGATCCGCTGCTGGTCACCGGTGCCGACCCCACCTCGGAGTACGTCTCCCGGGGCGGCCACAAGCTGGCCGGGGCGCTGGCCGCGTTCACCCCGGACGGGCTGCGGGTGGCGGGCCGGCGCTGCCTCGACGCCGGCGCGTCGACCGGCGGCTTCACCGACGTCCTGCTGCGCGCCGACGCGGCCGAGGTCGTCGCCGTGGACGTCGGCTACGGGCAGCTCGCGTGGGCGCTGCGCACCGACGACCGGGTACGGGTGTTCGAGCGGACCAACGTCCGCACGCTGACGCCGGAGGCGATCGGCGGGGAGGTCGACCTGACGGTGGCGGACCTGTCGTTCATCTCGCTGCGGTTGGTGCTGCCGGCGCTGGCCGCCTGCACCCGGGCCGACGGCGACCTGGCGTTGATGGTGAAGCCCCAGTTCGAGGTCGGCAGGGAACGCGTCGGCGCGGGCGGGGTCGTGCGCGATCCGGCGCTGCGCGCCGAGGCGGTCCTGGACGTGTCGGCGGCGGCGGCCCAGCTAGGCCTGGGGCTCGCGGGCGTGACCGCCAGCCCGCTGCCGGGGCCCAGCGGCAACGTCGAGTTCTTCGTATGGTTACGCCGGGGCGCGCCGGCGGCCGACCCGGAGCGGGTGCGGGCCGTCGTGGCGGCCGGCCCGCAGGGCGCGAGCCCGTCCGGTGACGTGCCGGACGCGGCCCCGGAGGAGGTGGCAGGGTGAGCGCGAGGAGTGAGCTTGCGAGCCCCGCAGTCGCGAACGGAGGCGGCGGGGTGAGCGCGAGGAGTGAGCTTGCGAGCCCCGCAGTCGCGAACGGAAGGTGGATCCGTTGAGTCGTACCGCGCTGCTGGTGACGCACACCGGCCGGCGTCGCAGCACGGAGCACGCCCGGGCGGTCGCGGCGGACCTGATCGCCGCGGGGTTCGAGGTGCGGGTGGTGGCCGAGGAGGCCGACGACCTGGACCTGCCGGGCGTGGTGCCGGTGACGGGGCCGGAGGCCGCCGAGGGGGCCGAGATCGTCTTCGCCCTGGGCGGGGACGGCACGTTCCTGCGCGCGGCGGAGCTGGCCCGGCCGGCGAAGGTGCCGCTGCTCGGCATCAACCTGGGCAAGGTCGGCTTCCTCGCCGAGGCGGAGATCGACGACCTGGACGTGGCGGTGCGCGACGTGGTGGACCGCAACTACACGGTGGACGAGCGGCTCACCCTCGACGTGACGGCGCAGTTCGACGGTGGCCCGACGATCGAGTCCTGGGCGCTCAACGAGATCAGCGTCGAGAAGGGCGAGCGGGCCCAGATGCTGGAGCTGCTGGTCGACGTGGACGGCCGACCGCTGTCGCGGTACGGCTGCGACGGCGTGGTCTGCGCGACCCCCACGGGCTCGACGGCGTACGCGTTCTCGGGCGGCGGGCCGGTGGTCTGGCCGGAGGTGGAGGCGCTGCTGCTGGTCCCGATCAGCGCGCACGCGCTGTTCAGCCGGCCGTTGGTGACCGCGCCCACGTCGACGTTCTCGATCACGGTGGACCCGTTCACCACCCTCGCGGTGTTGTGCTGCGACGGCCGGCGCGTCTACGACCTGCCGCCGGGGGCGCAGGTGACGGTGCGGCGGGGTGCGCTGCCGGTGCGGGTGGTGCGGCTGCGGGCCCGGTCGTTCACCGACCGCCTGGTGGCGAAGTTCGGGTTGCCGGTGCACGGCTGGCGGGGCAACCGCAGGTGAGCGACGTCTCCGGGGCGGCCCGGCGGCGCGGGTCGACCGCTGGTCGGCCGGGGTGCCGGCGGAGGTGACGGGGGCGGCCGCCGGCGGGCGGTCACCGCGTCCCGGCCGTGCCGGCTGGTCAACTGTCGGGGCCCGCGTCTACTGTCGGGTGCTGTGCTGGAAGAGCTGCGCATCACCGGACTGGGCGTCATCGAGGACACCACGCTGCCGTTGGCCGGCGGGATGAACGTCATCACCGGCGAGACCGGTGCGGGCAAGACGATGGTGGTGACCGGCCTCGGCCTGCTCTTCGGCGGCCGGGCCGACGCGGGCCGGGTGCGGGCCCAGCCGGGCCGGGCGGTGGTCGAGGGGCGGCTGCGGCTCGGTGGCCGGGTGGCCGCCGCCGTGCACGCCCGGGTCACCGACGCCGGTGGGGAGCCTGACGACGACGGCTCGCTGCTGTTGAGCCGCACGGTCACCGTGGAGGGTCGCTCGCGGGCGCACCTGGGCGGGCGCGGGATGCCGGTGGCGATGCTCGGCGAGGTCGGCGAGCAGGTGGTGGCGGTGCACGGTCAGTCCGACCAGCTGCGCCTGCTGCGGCCAGCCGAGCAGCGGGCCGCGCTGGACCGGTTCGCCGGCCCGGAGCACGAGAAGCTCCTCGACGCGCTGCGGGAGGCGTACGCCCGGTGGCGGGCGGTGGTCGACGACCTGGCCGACCGGCGGCGCAACGCCCGGGCGCGCCATCAGGAGGCGGACCTGCTCCGGCTGGGGCTCGACGAGATCAGCCGGGTGGATCCGCAGCCGGGCGAGGACGACGAGTTGCGGGCCGAGGCGCAGCGCCTGGAGCACGCGGAGGGGCTGCGTACGGCGGCGCAGACGGCGCACCAGTGCGTCGCGGGCGGCACCGAGCCGACCGACGAGACGCCGGACGCCACGGCGCTGCTGGGGCTGGCCCGGCGCACCCTGGAGGCCCAGGCGGGCACCGATCCGGCACTGGGTGACCTGGCGGCCCGGTTGGAGGAGGCGGCGACGCTTGTCGCGGACGTGTCGGCGGAGCTGTCGACGTATCTGGCGGCGTTGGACGCGGACCCGGCCCGGTTGCAGGTCGTCTACGAGCGGCGGGCGGCGCTGCGGGCGCTGACCCGTAAGTACGCCGACGACGTCGACGGGGTGGTGGCGTGGGCGGAGCGGGCGCGGACGCGGCTGTCCGATCTGGACACCTCCGACGACGTGCTGGACGAGCTGGACCGGGAGGCCGCCCGGCTGGCCGGTGAGGTGGCCGAGCTGGCGGGGCGGGTGTCGGCGTCCCGGCAGGAGGCGGCGTCCCGGTTCGCCGAGCAGGTGACGGTCGAGCTGGCCGGGTTGGCGATGCCGCACGCCCGCATCGAGGTGGCGGTGCTGCCCCGGCCGGCGGGCAGGTCGGAGCCGAGCCTGGCGGTCAACGGCGTGGAGGTGGGCGTCGGCCCGGACGGCGGCGACGAGGTGGAGTTGCGGCTGCTGGCGCACCCGGGGGCCCCGTCGCTGCCGTTGCAGCGGGGCGCGTCCGGCGGTGAGCTGTCCCGGGTGATGCTCGCCATCGAGGTGGTGTTCGCGGGCTCGGGTGGCCCGCCGACGCTGGTCTTCGACGAGGTCGACGCGGGCGTGGGCGGCCAGGCGGCGGTGGAGATCGGCCGGCGGTTGGCCCGACTGGCCCGCAGCCACCAGGTGCTGGTGGTCACCCACCTGCCGCAGGTGGCGGCGTTCGCCGACCGGCACCTGGTGGTGGCGAAGGACACGGGTGGCGCGGTGACCACCAGCGGGGTGCGGGTGGTGGAGGACACCGAGCGGGCCCGGGAGCTGGCCCGGATGCTGGCGGGTTTGCCGGATTCGGATCTGGGTATCGCTCACGCCGAGGAGCTGTTGGCCGTGGCGGCGCGCGAAAGGCGGCCGTGACGGCGGGTATTGTGAGCGCGCGCACACCGTGGCGCGCTCCGGTGTGCTTCCCTGGGTAGGCGGCCCTGCTCAGGCATGTCGCGACAGAAAAGCCTGCCTCACATGCCAGGATGGTCACGATGCGTCTACCCACGTTGCGCCGGACCCGTAACACCGAGCCGGACACAGTCCTCGGCACCGCGCGCCTCGACCGCCGGACGAAGCGCCTGGTCGGCCGGCTGCGTCCGGGCGACATCGCGGTCATCGACCACGTCGACCTGGACCGGGTGGCGGCCGATTCGCTGGTGGCGGTCGGTGTCGCCGCCGTCCTCAACGCGAAGCCGTCGGTCTCCGGCCGTTATCCGAACCTCGGGCCGGAGGTGCTGGTGACCGCCGGCATCCCGCTCCTGGACGACCTGGGCGAGGGGATCTTCGAGCGGGTCCGGGAGGGCGACACCGTCCGGATCGAGGGCAACACGGTGTTCGTCGGCGGCGAGCCGGTCGCGCACGGCGCGTTGCAGGACGCCGAGTCGGTGGCGAAGGCGATGGCCGACGCCCGCGAGGGGCTGTCGGTGCAGTTGGAGGCGTTCGCCGCCAACACGATGGACTATCTCAAGCAGGAGCGTGACCTGCTCCTCGACGGCGTGGGCGTGCCGGAGATCCAGACCCAGATCCAGGGTCGGCACTGCCTGATCGTGGTCCGTGGCTACGACTACAAGGCCGACCTGGACGTGCTGCGGCCGTACATCCGGGAGTTCAAGCCGGTGCTGATCGGCGTGGACGGCGGGGCGGACGCGCTGGTCGAGGCCGGCTACACCCCTGACATGATCATCGGTGACATGGACTCGGTGACCGACGACGTGCTGCGCTGCGGCGCCGAGGTGATCGTGCACGCCTACCCCGACGGCCGGGCCCCGGGGCTGCCCCGGGTCACCGGGCTGGGCGTCGAGGCGATCACCTTCCCGGCGGCGGCCACCAGCGAGGACCTGGCGATGCTGCTGGCCGACGAGAAGGGCGCCTCGCTGCTGGTGGCGGTGGGCACGCACGCCACCCTGGTCGAGTTCCTGGACAAGGGCCGGGGCGGGATGGCCTCGACGTTCCTCACCCGGCTCAAGGTCGGCGGGAAGCTGGTGGACGCCAAGGGCGTCAGCCGGCTCTACCGGCAGAGCATCTCCGGTTCGTCGCTGCTGCTGCTGGTCCTGTCGGCGGTGGCGGCGATGGCCTCGGCCGTCGCGGTCTCCACCGTCGGCAAGGCGTACCTGGGCGTGGTCAGTGAATGGTGGAACAATTTCGTGTTCCAGCTCGGCCAGCTCTTCTAGCTCCCCGACCGATCAAGAGGCTGCAAGCGTGATCAACTTCCGCTACCACGTGGTGTCCCTGACCGCGGTCTTCCTGGCGCTGGCCATCGGCCTGGTCGTCGGCACGGCCGCCCTCAACGGCCCGGTCGCCGACTCGCTCAAGGAGCGGGTCAACGGGCTGAGCAAGGACAACCAGCAGATGCGCCAGGCGGTCAACAACATGCAGAAGGAGATCGAGCTGGAGGAGCAGTTCGCCGCCGAGATCGCCCAGGTCGTCCTGCCGGGCAAGCTCACCGGGCGCCGCGTGCTGCTGCTCACCCTGCCCAGCGGGCGCGAGCACACCGAGGGCGTGCTCAAGATGCTCCAGCTCGGCGGCGCCCAGGTCACCGGCCGGGTCGACCTGCAGGACAAGTTCATCAACCCGGACAACAACAACAACCTGATGGAGCTGGCCGTGACCGCCGCCCGGCCGAGCGCCCCCGCCTCGGGGCTGCCCGGCAACGGGCACGGGGTGGAGACGTCCAGCGCCCTGCTGGCCAGCGTGCTGCTGGACCGCGCCGACGGCGCGTCCCCGGCCACCGAGGCCGACCGCCGGGCGGTGCTGGCGTCGTACAGCAACGCCGGTTACCTGACGACCGACGAAAAGGTGACCGGGCCCGCCGAGGCGGTGGTGCTGGTCAGCGGCCAGCCGTACGTGGACAAGGACTCCGCCAAGAAGGACGAGTCGGTGGTCAAGGTCGCCGAGCAGTTCGACCGGACGGGGGCGATCGTGGTGGCCGGCAACGGCTCGGCCGGCGGCAACGTCGTCGCGGTCGTCCGGGGCGACCCGGTGCTGTCGCAGACCATCTCCACCGTCGACGACGCCAACACCACCCAGGGGCAGCTGGTCACCACGCTCGCCCTGGTGCAGCAGCTCGTGGAGAAGAAGGCGGGCCAGTACGGCGTGGGCGACAACGCGTCCGCGCTGCTGCCTAGACTGCCCCAGTGAGCGAACGACGTACCCGGGTGTCCGATCCTTCCCGCCGTGCGTGCGGCGTACCGAACGGGGTGACCGCGTGAGCCTGCTGGGCCGCCTGCTGATCGTCGGGGCCGGTGCCGCCGCCGCCCGGTACGCGCTGCGCGAGGTGCGTACCTCGCCGGCCGCCCCGGCGCTGGAGCGCACCAACTTCCGGGGCCGCACCGTGACCCTCGCCGCCGGGCCGGCGCTCGCCGCCGGCGCCGCCGCGGCCGGGGCGTTCGGCGCGTCCAGCGCCCCCGCCGGCGCCGCCGCGCTCGTGGCCGGCGTGGGCGGGGGAGCGGTCGGGGTCTACGACGACGTGGTGGGCGCCCGGCCCGAGCAGAAGGCCGCCAAGGGCTTCGCCGGGCACCTCGCCGCCCTGCGTGAGGGCCGGGTCACCGCCGGGCTCGTCAAGATCGTCGGGGTGGGCGCGGCGGGGCTGGCCGCGTCGGCGCTGCTCGCCGCCGACCGGGCCGTCGCCGCCCACCCCCGCCGCCAGCGGCACGGCGCGGTGGGCCGCACCGCCGACGTGCTCCTCGGCGCCGGGGTGATCGCCGGCACCGCCAACCTGCTCAACCTGCTGGACCTGCGGCCGGGGCGGGCGCTGAAGTCCGCGCTGCTGCTCGGCGCGCCGCTGACCGGGGGCCCGCACGGTGGGATCGCCGCCGGGGCGGTGGGCGCCGCCGCCGGCCTGCTCGCCGACGACCTCGACGAGCAGGTGATGGTCGGCGACGGCGGGGCCAACGCGATCGGCGCGGTGCTCGGGGTGGCCCTCGCCGCCCGCACCGGGCCGCTGGGCCGGGCCGGCCTGCTCGCCGTGCTCGCCGGGCTCACCGCCGCCAGCGAGAAGGTCAGCTTCACCCAGGTCATCCAGGCCACCCCGGGCCTGCGCGAGCTGGACGCGCTGGGCCGGCGCACCGACTGACGTGCGCCCGGTGCCCATGAGCCCGGCAATGCCGGCGCGGCGAACGGCCGACGTGCGGGCCGCCGCGACCGACGGGAAGGCCCCCTGCTGACGTGAAGAACCCGGCACCCCTCGCCGGCGCCGGCCGGGTGGCCGGGGCGGCCGCCCTCATCGCGGTGCTCACCGTCGTCGCCCGGCTCGCCGGCTTCGGCCGCACGGCCGTGTTCACCTGGGTGGTGGAGCGCAGCGACCTCGGAGGCATGTACGTGGTCGCCAACATCGCGCCGAACATCATCTTCGAGATCGTCGCCGGTGGGGCGCTGGCCAGCCTGGTGGTGCCGCTGCTGGCCGGCCCGGTCGCGGCGGGCGACCGGCGGGCCGTCGGCGCGACCACCGGCGCCCTGCTGACCTGGACGCTGACCCTGCTGGTGCCCCTCGCGGCGCTGGTGGCGCTGCTGGCCGGGCCGATCGTCGAGGCGCTCAGCTCCGGCCGCAGCCCCGCCGAGCTGGCCGCCGGGGCGCGCATGCTGCGGATCTTCGCCCCTCAGCTGCCGCTCTACGGCATCGGGATCGTGCTCACCGGCGTCCTGCAGGCACACCGCCGCTTCGCCTGGCCCGTCATCGCCCCGCTGCTGTCCAGCCTCACCGTGATCGTGGTCTACCTGACCTTCGGCGGCGTCGAGGGCCGGGGGGCCAGCATCGCCGGGGTGAGCCGGGGCGGCGAGCTGATCCTGACCGGCGGCACCACCCTCGGCGTGGTCGTGCTGTCGCTGTCGCTGCTGATCCCGCTGCGCCGGCTCGGCCTGCGGCTGCGCTTCGGGTACGCGTTCGACGCCGACGCCCGCGCCCGGGTCGGCGGACTCGCGGCGGCCGGGGCGGTCACCGTCGCCGCCCAGCAGCTCGCCCTCGCCGTGGTCGTCAAGAGCGCCTCCGGCGGCCCCACCGGCTCCCCGCAGGTGTTCAACCTGGCCCAGACGATGTACCTGCTGCCCTGGGCGGTGCTCGCCGTGCCGTTGGCGGTCGCCGCGTACCCGACCCTGGCGGCGGCGTCGGCGGCCGGCGACGAACGGGCGTACCGGGACACCCTCGCCGCCACGACCCGGGGGGTGCTGTTGTTCAGCTGCCTCGGCGCGGCGGCCCTCGCCGGCACCGCCGCCCCGGTCGCCGCGTTCTTCTACCCCGACGACCCGGCCCCGGTGGCCGCCGCGATCGCCGGCTTCGCCCCCGGCCTGCTCGGCTACGGGCTGTTCGCGGTGCTCTCCCGCGCCCTGTACGCCCGCGGCGACACCCGGCCGGCCACCGTGGCCATCACCGTCGGCTGGCTGGCGGTGCCGCTGGCCGTCGTCCCCCTCGCCGCGCTGCTGCCCCGCGCCGACCGGGTGCTCGCGGTGACCCTGGCCAACTCCGCCGGCATGCTGCTGCTCGGTGTCCTGCTGGTCGTCGCGGCGCGCCGCGCGGCGGGGCCTGCCGCGCTGGCCGGGGCGGCCCGCGCGGGGGCGGCGGGGCTGCTCGGCGGGGCGCTCGCGGCGCTCGCCGGGGCGGCCACCGCGCATGCCCTGGCCGGGGCCGGGGCCGGCACCCCGACGACACTCGCGGCCCTCGTGCAGGGCATGCTGTCTGCAGCCGTGGTCGGGGTCGTGTTCCTCGCCGTGGCGTACCTGGCCGACCGGCGGGACGTGCGGCCGCTGCTCGCCGCCGTGGGTCGCCGGTTGCCCGGTGCGCTGCGGCGCGGCGGGCGCTCCGGTGGGCCCCGGCAGCAGGACGTGGTCGGTCCGGAACGGGGCGACGGGAAGGAGACGGTGTCCGGGTGAGCGGGACGACGGGCGGCCGACCGGGGGTGGCGGTGGACCGGAGGTGGTCGCGGTGACGGGCGCGACACCGGCACCCGGGCGGCACGGCACCGTGGCGCTGTTGCTCGCCTCCAGCACCGGCGGCGTCGGCCAACACGTCCGTTCCGTCGCCCGGGGCCTCGCCGCGGCGGGCCGCGCCGTGCTGGTCTGCGGGCCCGCCGCCACCGAGGAGCAGTTCGACTTCACCGGCGCCGGCGCCCGCTTCCAGCCCGTCGAGATCCCGGCCAGCCCGACTCCCGCCGACGCCCGGGCCGTGGCCGCGCTGCGCCGCGCGCTGGCCGCCGAACCGGTCGCGGTCGTGCACGCGCACGGGCTGCGCGCCGGGCTCGTCGCCGTCCTGGCCCGGCCGGCGGCCCCGGTCGTGGTCACCTGGCACAACGCGGTGCTCGCCCGGGGGTTGCGCGGCGGGCTGTCCCGGCTGGCCGAGCGGTTCGTCGCCCGGGGCGCCCGGGTCGCCCTCGGCGCCAGCGCCGACCTGGTCGGGCGCGCCGCCGCCCTCGGCGCCGCCGACGCCCGGCTGGCCCCGGTCGCCGCGCCGGCGCTGCCCGCGCCACGTCGCCGCCGGTCCGCCGTCCGCGCCGAGTTCGCGGTCGCCGCCGGCCAGCCGCTGATCCTTTCCGTGGGCCGGCTGCACCCCCAGAAGCGGTACGACGTGCTGGTCGACGCCGCCGCCCGGTGGCGCGGCCGGACCCCGCCGCCGGTCGTGGTGATCGCCGGCAGCGGCCCGGCGTACCTGCCCCTCGCCGCCCGGATCTCCGCCGCGCGGGCCCCGGTCACCCTGCTCGGGCACCGCACCGACGTGGCCGACCTGCTCGCCGGCGCGGACCTTGCCGTGGTGACCAGCGACTGGGAGGCCCGCCAGTTGTTCGCGCAGGAGGCGCTGCGGGCCGGCGTACCGCTGATCGCGACCGCCGTCGGCGGCCTGCCGGAGCTGGTCGGCGACGCCGCGGTGCTGGTGTCCCCGGGCGACGTCGACGCGGTCGACGCGGCCGTGCGCGCGCTGCTCGACGACGACGACCGGCGGGCCGAGCTGGGCCGGCGCGGTGCCGCGCGGGCGGCGACGTGGCCCACCGAGGCGGACACCGTCGCCCAGCTGACCGCGCTCTACGCGGAGCTGGCCGGCGACACCAGCGGTCCGGCCGCCCCCGGCGCGGACGCCCCGTCGACGGGACGCCGGTGATGCTGCGCGCACTGAAGCCGGTGCTGCTGCGCAGGCTGCCGCCGGTCCTGCTGACCCTGCTCGTCGTGGTGCTGGGGGTGACCGCGCTCGCCGCCCGGCCCGCCACCGAGACGCCCCGGCGCACCGCCGACTTCGTGGTGCTCGTCGGGGTGGCCGGCCTGCGCTGGGACGACGTCGACCCGCAGACCACCCCGACGCTGTGGCGGATGGCCCAGCAGGGCTCGATCGGCTCCCTGTCGGTGCGTTCCGCCCACCGGCCCACCTGCCCCGTCGACGGCTGGCTGACCCTGGGCGCCGGCAACTTCGCCGCCTGGAACGGCAGCAGGGGCGGCGGCGTGTGCCCGCCGGCCGGGGTGACGGTCGAGCAGCCCGACGGCATCGGCGCGAACCTGCCCGACCAGGAGAGCGTCGTGCAGCACAACCAGCAGCGCCTGCCCTGGGGCGCGGTGCCCGGCGCGCTGGCGGAGTCGGTGCGCTGCTCGGTCGCCGTCGGCCCCGGCGCGGCGGTGGCCGCCGCCCGCCCGTTCGGCCGCGTCGACCGGTACGCTGCGGCGCTGCCCGACGACCCGGCCCCGCTGCTCGGCTCCTGCGTGCTGAGCGTCGTCGACCTCGGCACCGTCGCCGGCGACGACCGTTCGGCCCGGGCCGAGCAGGCCCGCCGGGCCGACGCCGACCTGGCCCGGGTCCTCGCCGGCCGGCCCCCGCGCTCCCTGGTGCTGGTCGCCGGGATCTCCGACACCGACCTGCCGTCGCGGCTGCACGTCGCCGTCGCCGACGGGCCGGGCTGGGAACGGGGCTGGCTCACCTCGCCGACCACCGGCCGGGAGGGATACCTGCAACTGGTCGACCTCGCGCCGACCGCGCTCGCCGCGCTGGGCCGGCCGATGCCGGAACGGCTGTTCCTCGGCCGACCCGCCCTCTCCGTCGGCGGCCGCCCGGCGGACCTGCCCACCGCGCTCGCCGCGCCGGCCGACGCCGACCGGGAGGCCGCCGCCCAGCAGCGGGTCGCCGGCTGGTTCTTCGCCCTGCTCGCCGGCGCGCAGGTGCTGCTGGCCGTGGCGGTGCTGCCGCTGCTGCGCCGCGCCCGCCGCCACGCCGGGCCCGTCGGCCCGGCGCCGGTGCCCCGGCGGGTGGTGGCCGTGGTCGAACTGCTGCTGATCGCCGCCGCCCTCGCGGTGCCGGCGGCCCTGCTCGCCGACGTGGTGCCGTGGTGGCGCGGCGACCACGCCGGCTGGTGGTTCGCCGCGACCACCGTGCTGCTGCTGGTCGGGGCGACCGCCGCCGTGCGGTTCGCCCCCGGGCACGACGCGACGCTCGGGCCGCTGGGCGCGGTCGCCGGCCTGGCCACCCTCGTGGTCGCCGCCGACGTGCTCACCGGCGCCCGGTTGCAGCTCAACGGGGTGACCGGCTACTCGGCGCTGGAGGGCGGCCGGTTCTCCGGCCTGGGCACCGTCGGGCTCGGCGTGTTCGCCGCCGGGTCGCTGCTGTGCGCCGGCTGGCTGGCCCAGCGGGTCCACCGCCGGTGGCGGCCCATGGTCGTCGTCGCCGTCGGCGGGGCCGCCGTGGTGGTGGTCGGCAGCCCCTACCTCGGCGCGGACTCCATCGGCGCGATCGCGCTGACGGCCGGGGTGAGCGTGGCCGCCGCGATCAGCACCGGCGGCTGGCTGACGGTCAGCCGGCTGGTCTGGGCGGGCATGGCGGGGCTGGCGGTCACGATCGGCTTCGCGGTGCTCGACCTGCGCCGGCCGGCGACCGAGCGGGGCAGCCTCGGCCGGTTCCTGGCCGCCCTCGGCGACGGCACCGGCGGGCTGACCGTCCACCGGTCCAGCACGGCCAACTTCGAGACCCTGGTCAACAGCCCGCTCACGGTGCTGGCCCTGGCCGGTGCCCTGCTGGTCTGGTTCGCGCTGCTCCAGCCGTGGGGCGGGCTGATGCGGCTGTTCGGCATCTACCCGGCGATGCGGGCCGCGATGGCCGGCACGGGCGTGGCCGCCGGCCTCGGCGGGCTGCTCGGCGGCTCCGCGCTCGACGTGGCCGGCGCCGCCGGCGCGCTGGTGGTGCCGATGGCGGCGCTCGCGGCGCTGCGGGTGCTCGACCACTCCACCGACCGGACCCAGCCGGGCGACGGCGGCCCCGCCAACGGCCGGCTCGGCGTCGCCCCGCCGGGTGGCCCGGACCGTCCCGACGCCGACGCCGGGACCGGGGCCGGCGAGCAGACGTCGACCGGCGACGCGCCCGCGTCGCCGCCCGCCGACCCGCCCCCCGCCGACGGGGTCGCGGGCGGCGGCGGGGACGCGCCGGACCGGGCCACCGGGCGGGCCGCCCGCGCATCGACGGGGGTCGCGACGGCCTGACCTGGTGCGCCGCCCGGCCGGGCGACCTCGGGTGCGGCCTGCGGACCCGGCCAGGGGAGGTGTTACCGTGGAGTCCCGTGGATCGCGTGATCACTTGGCCCGCAGCCGGCACGGCCGGTTGTTCGGCACTGATCGGCACGACGGTCTGCACGACCGCGACGGACGACACGGGAGCAGGCCTTGGCCCCTTCAGCACGGACGACCAGGCACATTTTCGTCACCGGGGGCGTCGCCTCCTCGTTGGGTAAGGGCCTCACCGCCTCCAGCCTCGGCAACCTCCTCTCGGCCCGCGGGCTGCGCGTGGTGATGCAGAAGCTGGACCCGTACCTCAACGTCGACCCGGGGACGATGAACCCGTTCCAGCACGGCGAGGTCTTCATCACCGAGGACGGCGCCGAGACCGACCTCGACGTCGGGCACTACGAGCGTTTCCTCGACCGGGACCTGTCCGGCAAGGCGAACGTCACCACCGGCCAGATCTACTCGGACGTGATCGCGAAGGAGCGGCGCGGCGAATACCTGGGCGACACCGTCCAGGTGATTCCGCACATCACCAACGAGATCAAGGCCCGCATCCTCGGCATGGCCGACCCGGACGCCGAGGGCCAGATCCCCGACGTGGTGATCACCGAGGTCGGCGGCACCGTCGGCGACATCGAGTCGCTGCCGTTCCTGGAGGCGATCCGCCAGGTCCGCCACGACCTGGGCCGGGACAACTGCTTCTACCTGCACGTCTCCCTGGTGCCCTACCTGGCCCCGTCGGGCGAGCTGAAGACCAAGCCCACCCAGCACTCGGTGGCGCAGCTGCGCAGCATCGGCATCCAGCCCGACGCGCTGGTGCTGCGCTGCGACCGGGAGATCCCGGAGAAGGTCAAGGTCAAGCTGTCGCTCTACTGCGACGTCGACACCGAGGCGGTCGTCGCCGCCCCCGACGCCCCGAGCATCTACGACATCCCGAAGGTGCTGCACCGCGAGGGCCTCGACGCGTACGTGGTGCGCCGCCTCGGCCTGTCCTTCCGCGACGTGGACTGGGCCAGCTGGGACGACCTGCTCGACCGGGTCCACCAGCCCCGGCACACCGTCACCGTGGCGGTGGTCGGCAAGTACGTCGACCTGCCCGACGCGTACCTGTCGGTCAGCGAGGCGATCCGGGCCGCCGGGTTCGGCCACCGGGCCCGGGTGCAGCTGCGCTGGGTGCCCAGCGACGACTGCGTCACCCCGGCCGGCGCGGCGGCGGCCCTGGCCGGCGTGGACGGCATCGTCATCCCCGGCGGCTTCGGCGTACGCGGCATCGAGGGCAAGATCGGCACGGCCCGGTACGCCCGGGAGAACGGCGTACCGCTGCTCGGCCTCTGCCTCGGCCTGCAGTGCATGACCATCGAGGTGGCCCGGCACCTGGCCGGCCTGCACGGGGCCAACTCCCTGGAGTTCGACGAGGAGGCCACCCACCCGGTCATCGCCACCATGGCCGACCAGGAGGACATCGTCGCCGGCCGGGGCGACCTGGGCGGCACCATGCGGCTGGGCGCGTACCCGGCAAAGCTGGCCGGGGGGTCGATCGTCGCCGAGGCGTACGGCGCCACCGAGGTCAGCGAGCGGCACCGGCACCGGTACGAGGTGAACAACGCCTACCGCGACCAGCTCACCAAGGCGGGGCTGCACATCTCCGGCACCTCCCCGGACGGCCGGCTCGTCGAGTTCGTCGAGCTGGACCGCGACCTGCACCCGTTCTTCGTGGCCACCCAGGCGCACCCCGAGCTGAAGAGCCGCCCGACGCGGCCGCACCCGCTGTTCGCGGCGTTCGTGAAGGCCGCCGTCGCCTACTCCGAGGCCGACCAGCTCCCGGTCGACCTGGACGCCCTCGGCGGCGCGGCGGAGGCGGCGGGCAGGGCCGAGCACAACGGCGGCGCGGCCGCCGGGCGCGAGACGGCGTCGGCGTCGTGAGCGCCGTCGAGCACCGCTACGAGGTGACCGACCGGCGGGAACGCTACGCCGGGCGGATCTTCTCCGTGGTCACCGACGAGGTCACCATGCCCGGCGGGGGCACCGCCGCCCGCGACTACGTCCGGCACGTCGGCGCGGTCGCCGTCGTGGCCCTCGACGACGCCGGCCAGGTGGTGCTCATCCGCCAGTACCGGCACCCGGTCGGCCGGCACCTGTGGGAGCTGCCCGCCGGGCTGATGGACGTCTCCGGCGAGGACCTGGCCGCCGCCGCGGCCCGGGAACTGGCAGAGGAGGCCGACCTCACCGCCGGCACCATCGACGTGCTGGTCGACCTGCACAGCTCGCCCGGCTTCTCCAACGAGGTCGTGCGGGTGTTCCTGGCCCGGGACCTCGCCGACGTGCCGGCCGGGCAGCGCCACGAGCGCAGCGAGGAGGAGGCCGACCTCCAGGTCGTCCGGGTCGACCTCGACGAGGCGGTGCGGATGGTGCTGGCCGGGGAGATCACCAACGCCTCCGCCGTGGCGGGGCTGCTCGCCGCCGCCCGCGGCCGGGACGTCGGCTGGTCGGCGCTGCGCCGCCCGGACGCGCCGCTGCCGCGCTGAGCCGGGCCGGCCGGCGGCCCGACGGTGGCCCGCGCCGGCCGGCGGACGGAACGTGACGGGAAGGGGCCGTGCGGCGCGCCGCACGGCCCCTTCGAGACGAGGTGGAGATCAGTCGCGCAGCGGGCGGCCCTGCCCGTCGACGCCGCCGTTGACCAGGATCAGGATGCCGTCGATGGTGCCCCAGAGGGCGCCGAAGCCGCAGGTGACCAGGGTCACCACGAGCTGGAGCACGCCGGTCTTGGTGTCGCCCATGTAGAACCGCCCGACGCCGAAGCCGCCGAGGAGGATGCCGAGTACACCCGCGACGACCTTGCTCTTGTCGGAGACGCCCTGCGGGTACTGCTGGTAAGGAGTGGTCATGGGGCGAAACCATAGTGATCGACTCGCGTCCTGTCCGCAGCGGCACCCCACCGGTGGGACGATGGGAGGCGAACACTGGCGGAACGGCTGATCCGCTCTCCACCGCCGGCCCCATCGATGCCTGACACATCGTCAGCACCCCCGGGCACGGGATGGCACAGTGTCGGCGCCGCGAAACGGGCGGCCCGCCTAGACTGCCGCCGGCGGGACG
Source organism: Micromonospora sp. NBRC 110038 (assembly GCF_020884815.1). Taxonomy (NCBI): domain Bacteria; kingdom Bacillati; phylum Actinomycetota; class Actinomycetes; order Micromonosporales; family Micromonosporaceae; genus Micromonospora; species Micromonospora sp. NBRC 110038. The sequence continues at coordinate 19,588 of NZ_BBOL01000006.1, forward strand.
GTGGACCGCGGCGGCAACGGAGCCTCCGCGCACCGGGCGGTCGGGGCGGGTCGGCCCCGGAGAGAGGTGTCTGCATCGTGAAGGTCGGAATCCCTCGCGAGGTCAAGAACCACGAATACCGCGTGGCCATCACGCCCGCGGGCGTCAACGAGTTCACCCGCAGCGGCCACCAGGTCTTCGTCGAGTCCGGCGCCGGAGTCGGGTCGAGCATCACCGACGAGGAGTTCGCCGCTGCCGGCGCGAAGATCCTGGCGACCGCCGACGAGGTGTGGGACACCGCCGAACTGGTGCTCAAGGTCAAGGAGCCGGTCGCCGAGGAATACCACCGCATGCGCGCCGGGCAGGTGCTCTTCACCTACCTGCACCTGGCCGCGTCCAAGGCGTGCACCGACGCGCTGGTCGACCGGGGGGTCACCGGCATCGCGTACGAGACCGTGGAGCTGCCCGACCGGTCGCTGCCGCTGCTCGCCCCGATGTCCGAGGTGGCCGGCCGGCTCGCCCCGCAGGTCGGCGCGTACCACCTGCAGCGGCAGGGCGGCGGGCGCGGCATCCTGATGGGCGGCGTCTCCGGCGTGTACGCGGCGAAGACCGTGGTCATCGGCGCGGGCGTGTCCGGCATGAACGCCGCCGCGATCGCGCTCGGCCTGCAGGCCGAGGTGCTGCTGCTGGACAAGAACGTGGCCCGGCTGCGCCAGGCCGACGCCATCTACCGCGGCCACCTGCAGACGGTCGCCTCCAACGCGTACGAGATCGAGCGGGCCGTGCTCGACGCGGACCTGGTCATCGGCGCGGTCCTCGTCCCCGGTGCGAAGGCCCCGACCCTGATCTCCAACGAGCTCGTCTCCCGGATGAAGCCGGGCAGCGTGCTCGTCGACATCTCCATCGACCAGGGTGGCTGCTTCGAGGACTCCCGGCCCACCACGCACGCCGAGCCGACCTACCAGGTGCACAACTCGATCTTCTACTGCGTGGCGAACATGCCCGGCGCGGTGCCGCACACCAGCACCTACGCGCTGACCAACGTGACCCTCCCGTACGCCCTGGAGCTGGCCAACCACGGCTGGCGCGAGGCCCTGCGCCGCGACCCGGCCCTGGCGCTGGGCCTGAACACCCACGACGGGCAGGTCGTCTACGGGCCGGTCGCCGAGGCGCACGGCATGCCCACCCTGCCGCTGGCCGAGGTGCTGGCCTGACCGGGCAGCGCAGCGGGGCACCGGACGGGGCCGGCGCGGAACCTTCGCCGGCCCTGCGCCGGGCCCTGCGCGGCTACCTCGACCACCTCACCGTCGAGCGTGGCCTGTCCGCGAACACCCTCGCCTCGTACCGCCGGGACCTGGACCGCTACCTCGCCACCCTGGCCGCCGCCGGGATCGCCGACCTCGCCACCGTCGGGGCGGGCGTCGTCGAGGCGCACCTGGCCCGGCTGCGCGCCGGCGACGACGACCACCCGCCCCTGGCGGTCTCCTCCGCCGCCCGGGCCGCGTCGGCCGTGCGCGGGCTGCACCGCTTCGCCCTGCGCGAGGGGCTGGCCGGCGCCGACCCGAGCCGCGACGTCCGGCCGCCCGCCCCGCCGCGCCGGCTGCCCCGGGCGCTCCCCGTCGACGCGGTCGTGCGGCTGCTGGAGACCGCCGGCCCGGTGACCGCCACCGGCGACGGCGCGCCCCTCGCGCTGCGCGACCGGGCGCTGCTGGAGTTCCTGTACGGCACCGGCGCGCGGATCTCCGAGGCCGTCGGCGCGGCGATCGACGACCTCGACGGCCTCGACAGCGGCGAGGCGGCGGTGCTGCTGCGCGGCAAGGGCGGCCGGACCCGCCTCGTGCCGGTCGGCGGGTACGCCGTCGAGGCGCTGCGCGCCTGGCTGGTGCGCGGCCGACCGGCCCTGGTGGCCGCCGGCCGGGGCACCCCGGCGGTGTTCGTCAACGCGCGCGGGGGCGCGCTGACCCGGCAGGGCGCGTGGACGATCCTGCGGCGGGCCGCCGAACGGGCCGGGCTGCCGGTGGACGGGGCGAACGCCGTCTCCCCGCACACCCTGCGTCACTCGTACGCCACCCACCTGCTCGACGGCGGGGCCGACGTGCGGGTGGTGCAGGAACTGCTCGGCCACGCCTCGGTGACCACCACCCAGGTCTACACGCTGGTCACCGTGGAGCGACTGCGCGAGGTGTACGCCACCGCCCACCCCCGCGCCCGCGGCTGACCGAGGGACGCGTCGACCGGCCCCGCCCACCGGGACCGGCCGGTCGGGGCCGACACGCCGTACCGGTGCCGAACGCCCTGCTGACCGGTGGCGTACAGTCGGCATGGCGCGGACCTTGCGGGGCGACAGGACCGGGGTGCGCAGCGGCGCCGCGAGGGACGTCGGACGGCTCCGACGCCAGGTGGTCGTCGGGAGGGGGCAACGAGGACATGGCTGGCAACGGTGACCGTGCCGAGACCTGGACGACGGAGCTCCGCGAGCAGCAGGCCACGCTCGGGGCGGACCTCGGGCCGGCGGACCCGGCGGCCTACACGATGCGCAAGCCGATCCCCGAGCCGATGCCCACCGACCGGCACGGGCCGGCCCGGATCATCGCGATGGCCAACCAGAAGGGCGGCGTCGGCAAGACCACCACCACGATCAACCTGGGCGCGGCGCTCGCGGAATACGGCCGCAAGGTGCTGCTGGTCGACTTCGACCCGCAGGGCGCGCTCTCCGTGGGCCTCGGCGTCAACCCGCACAACCTCGACCTGTCGGTCTACAACCTGCTCATGCAGGACGACGTCACCGCCGAGGACGTCCTGATCAAGACGGACGTGGCGGGGCTGCACCTGCTGCCGGCCAACATCGACCTCTCCGCCGCCGAGATACAGCTCGTCAACGAGGTCGCCCGGGAGATGGCCCTCGCCCGGGTGCTCAGGTCGATCCGCAAGGAATACGACTACATCCTCATCGACTGCCAGCCCTCCCTCGGCCTGCTGGCGATCAACGCGCTGACCGTCGCGCACGGCGTGCTCATCCCCCTGGAGTGCGAGTTCTTCAGCCTGCGGGGCGTGGCCCTGCTGCTGGACACGATCGACAAGGTGCGCGAGCGGCTCAACTTCGACCTTGAGCTGGAGGGCATCCTCGCCACCATGTACGACAGCCGCACCACCCACTGCCGGCAGGTGCTCCAGCGGGTGGTCGAGGCGTTCGGCGACAAGGTCTACCAGACGGTGATCACCAAGACGGTGAAGTTCCCCGAGTCGACGGTGGCCGGGGCGCCCATCACCACCCTCGACCCGGCGTCGTCGGGTGCCCGCAACTACCGGCAGCTCGCCCGCGAGGTGATCGCCGCGCAGGCGGAGCGGTAGGCCGGGTGGCCCGTCGTCGGCGCGCGCGTCCCCGGCCGGGTACGCACCAGCGGTCGGCGGCCGCGCGCCGCCGGGGTGGCCTTGTTGTCGTCCGGGGCGGCCTTGTCGCCCGGGGTGACCTCGTCGTCCGGGGCGGCCTTGTCGTCGCGGTGCCCGGGGCGTGGACTACGGTCGTCCGGTGACCGCGCCGCCCCTGGACCCGCCCGCCGCACCGCCGCCCCCTGTGGCCGGTTCCGGTGGCGTGGCAGGTGGCGGTGATACTGGCGTGGCCGGTGGCGGCGGCCCGGCCGGCGACGGCGCGGGCGGGGAGTCCACCGGGTTCACCGTCCGGCTGGACAACTTCACCGGCCCGTTCGACCTGCTGCTCCAGCTCATCAGCAAGCACAAGCTGGACGTCACCGAGGTCGCCCTGCACCGGGTCACCGACGAGTTCATCGCCTACCTGCGGGCCATGGGCGACCAGTGGGACCTGGACGAGACCAGCGAGTTCCTGCTGGTCGCCGCCACCCTGCTGGACCTGAAGGCGGCGCGGCTGCTGCCCACCGCCGAGGTCGAGGACGAGGCGGACCTGGCGCTGCTGGAGGCGCGGGACCTGCTCTTCGCCCGGCTGCTGCAGTACAAGGCGTTCAAGGAGGCCGCCGCGCACATCGCCGAGCTGGAGGCGGTCGGCGGCCGGCGCTACCCCCGGGCGGTGACCCTCGAGGCCCGCTACGCCGAGGCGCTGCCCGACCTGGTGCTCGGCATCGGTCCCGAGCGGCTGCTGAAGCTGGCGGTCAGGGCGATGACGCCGAAGCCGGTGCCCGAGGTGTCCATCGCGCACGTGCACCTGGTCCGGGTCAGCGTCCGGGAACACGCCGGGATCATTGCCGAGCGGCTGCGCCGGGCCGGCGTCGCCACGTTCTCCCTGCTCTGCGCCGACTGCGAGGCCACCCTGGAGGTGGTGGCCCGGTTCCTGGCGCTGCTGGAGCTGTACCGGGAGGGCCTCGTGTCCTTCGTGCAGGAACAGGCCCTGGAGGAGTTGACCGTCCGCTGGACCGGCCCCGCCGACGGCGGCACCGAGCTGCACGTCGACGAGTACGCCGGCGCCCCGCCCGAGCCGGGCACGAGCAACGATACGGACGGCAACGGCGTGGCCGTGGACGGCGAGGCCATGGACGGCGAGGAGCAGCGCGATGAGTGACGAGGAGCGCCGGGATTCCCTGGCCGACCAGGCCGCCGCCTGGGTCCCGCCCTGGAACCGCCCCCGTCCCCCCGCCCCACCGGAACCCCCCGCCCCGCCGCCGGCCGCCCGGGAAGATCTTGGAAACGAACGGCCCACGGAGGGGCCGGATTCTTCCAAGATCTCCTTGGTGGGGGAGGCGTCGGAGGCCGCCGAGAGGGCCGACGGTGGCGAGGCCGGCGACGGTGGCCAGGCCGGGGACAACGGCACGCCCGGGGTCGAGGCGGGAAACCGGGTCGAGGCGGAAAGCCGGGACCAGGGGGAACGCGCGGGTGCCGGGGAGAGCGGGACTGCGGGGGAGCGGAAGCAGCGGGCCTCGCGGCGGCGGGCCGCTCCCGTACCCCCGCCGGCCCCCGAGCTCGACGACGCGGAACTGCGCGGGGCGCTGGAGGCCATCCTGCTGGTGGTGGACGAGCCCGTCAGCGAGCTGACCCTGGCCCAGGTCCTCGAACAGTCCCCGGAGCGCATCGGCCCGCTGCTCGACGACATCGCGGCCGGCTACACCGCCGCCGGGCACGGCTTCGAGCTGCGCCGGGCGGCTGGCGGCTGGCGGCTCTACACCCGCCCGGAATACGCCACGTACGTGGAGCGGTTCGTGCTGGACGGGCAGTCGGTCCGGCTGACCCAGGCGGCGCTGGAAACCCTCGCCGTGGTCGCGTACCGGCAGCCGGTGACCCGTTCGCGCATCTCGGCCATCCGGGGTGTCAACTGCGACGGGGTGCTCCGTACGCTGGTCTCCCGCGGGCTGGTCGAGGAGTGCGGCGCCGAACCGGACAGCGGCGCCTTCCTCTACCGGACCACCACGATGTTCCTGGAGAAGCTGGGGCTGAACTCGGTCGACGAGTTGCCCCCGCTCGCCCCGTTCCTCCCCGACAACGTAGAAGAGCTTGCCGATGCGACGCGATGACCGTGCCCCCAAGACCGACGCGCCCGTCTTCGAGGGGGCCGAACGCCTCCAGAAGGTGCTGGCCGCCGCCGGCGTGGGATCCCGCCGCGCCTGCGAAGACCTGATCTTCCGCCGCCGGGTCACCGTGAACGGCAAGGTGGCCCAGCTCGGCGACCGGGCCGACCCGACCCGCGACGTCATCTTCGTCGACGGCGAGCGCCTCCAGGCCGACACCCGGCTGGTCTACCTCGCCCTGAACAAGCCGCGCGGGGTCGTCTCCACCATGGCGGACGAGAAGGGCCGCACCGCCCTGTCCGACTTCGTCGGCCACCGGGTGGAGCAGCGGGTCTACCACGTCGGGCGGCTCGACGCCGACAGCGAGGGCCTGCTGCTGCTCACCAACGACGGCAACCTCGCCCACCGGCTCACCCACCCGTCGTACGGGGTGCCGAAGACGTACCTGTGCGAGGTGGCCGGGCCGATCCCACGCAACCTCGGCAAGCGGCTGGCCGCCGGCGTCGAGCTGGAGGACGGCCCCGTCACCGTCGACTCCTTCAAGGTGGTGGACACCCTGGGCAAGACCGCCCAGGTGGAGCTGACCCTGCACGAGGGGCGCAAGCACATCGTCCGACGCCTGCTCGCCGAGGTCGGGCACCCGGTGTCGCGCCTCGTGCGTACCTCGATCGGACCGATCCGCCTCGGCGACCTGCGCGCCGGCCGCACCCGGCGGCTCACCAACGCCGAGGTCGCCGCCCTGTTCAAGGCGGTGGGTGACTGACCCCGTAGGACGGGGTACCCCAACAGGTAGGCTTCCGTGACGTCCCGGACGGGACGCACGGTGGCGTGGGTCGCCACCGACGGCGTCGCGCGCAGCCCCTCGACGGGCCGCGGGCATGATTGACGACGACGACAAACCGCTCGCGACGGGCCGCCGGGCCCCGCGAGGCACGGGCTGAGGAGGATCACGGTGGAGGAAAACGTACGGGCCGGGCGCTGCGTGGTCGCTGTGGACGGGCCGTCCGGTTCGGGTAAGTCCACCGTTTCCCGGCGGCTCGCCGTGAGCCTCGGGGCCCGCTACCTGGACACCGGTGCGATGTACCGGGCGATCACCTGGGCCGTGCTGCGCTCCGGGGTCGACCTGACCGACGCCGAGTCGGTGGGCAAGGTCGCCGCCGAGGTCGACCTGCGCATCGGCACCGACCCCCAGGGGTACGCCGTGACCGCCGACGGCGTGACCGTCGACGCCGAGATCCGGGGCCCCGAGGTCACGGGCGCGGTCTCCGCCGTGGCCGCCGTACCGTCGGTGCGGGCCCTGCTGGTGGCCCGGCAGCGGGAGCTGATCGCGAAGGCCGGCCGGATCGTCGTCGAGGGCCGCGACATCGGTTCGGTCGTCGCCCCCGACGCGGACCTGAAGGTCTACCTGACCGCCTCCGAGGCCGCGCGCGCCCAGCGGCGCAGCGCGGAGGACGCCACCGACGTGGCCGCCACCGCCGCCGACCTGGCCCGTCGCGACCGGCTCGACTCGACCCGCAAGGCCGACCCGTTGCAGCAGGCCGCCGACGCGGTGGTGCTGGACACCACGGAGCTGGGCATCGACCAGGTCGTCGACCGGCTGCGCGCGCTGCTGACCGAGCGGGGCGTGGCGTGACCACAGACGAGGGCTGGGTGGAGCTGCGCGAGCCGGACGCGGACACCGAGGAGCCGACCGGGCCGGTGCCGGTGGTGGCCGTCGTCGGCCGTCCCAACGTCGGCAAGTCCACCCTGGTCAACCGCATCATCGGCCGGCGTCAGGCGGTCGTCGAGGACATCCCCGGGGTGACCCGGGACCGGGTCCCCTACGACGCCCAGTGGTCCGGCCGGGCGTTCACGGTCGTCGACACGGGCGGCTGGGAGCCGGACGCTAAGGACCGCGCCGCGGCGATCGCCGCGCAGGCCGAGATCGCCGTCGCCACCGCCGACGTGGTGCTGTTCGTGGTCGACGCCATGGTCGGCTCCACCGACGTGGACGAGGCCGCCGTCAAGATGCTGCGGCGTAGCGCCAAGCCGGTCATCCTGGTGGCCAACAAGGCCGACAACACCACCATCGAGATGGAGTCGACCTCGCTGTGGTCGCTCGGCCTCGGCGAGCCGCACCCGGTCTCGGCACTGCACGGCCGGGGCTCCGGCGACCTGCTCGACAGGATCCTCCAGGCGCTGCCGGAGGCCCCGACGATCGTGGAGAACCGCCCTCGCGGCCCGCGCCGGGTGGCCCTCGTCGGCCGGCCCAACGTCGGCAAGTCCAGCCTGCTCAACCGGTTCTCCGGCGAGGAGCGGGCGGTCGTGGACTCCGTCGCCGGCACCACCGTCGACCCGGTGGACAGCCTCGTCGAGATCGGCGGGGAGACCTGGCAACTGGTCGACACCGCCGGGCTGCGCAAGCGGGTCGGCAAGGCCAGCGGCACCGAGTACTACGCCAGCCTGCGCACCGCGGGGGCGATCGAGGCCGCCGAGGTGGCCGTGGTGCTGCTCGACTCCAGCGAGCCGATCAGCGAGCAGGACCAGCGGATCCTGTCCATGGTCACCGAGGCCGGTCGGGCCCTGGTCATCGCCTTCAACAAGTGGGACCTCGTCGACGGCGACCGCCGGTACTACCTGGACAAGGAGATCGAGCGCGAGCTGCGCCGCATCCCCTGGGCGCTGCGGATCAACCTGTCGGCCAAGACCGGCCGGGCGGTCGACAAGCTCGCCCCGTCGCTGCGGAAGGCCCTGGCGAGCTGGGAGACCCGGGTGCCCACGGCGCAGCTCAATTCCTGGCTGACCGCCCTGGTGCAGGCCACCCCGCACCCGGTGCGCGGCGGCCGGGCGCCGAAGATCCTCTTCGCCACCCAGGCGGGGGTCGCCCCGCCGCGGTTCGTGCTCTTCACCACCGCGCCACTGGACGCCGGCTACCAGCGGTTCGTCGAGCGCAAGCTCCGCGAGGAGTTCGGCTTCGAGGGCAGCCCGGTGGAGATCTCGGTACGCCCGCGCAAGAAGCTCGGTCCGGGCGGTCGGGGCAAGGCGCACGGCTGACGGCGCACCGCCCCCTGTTCCCCTCGGCCCTGCCTGCTTGCCGTTTTCGCTGATCCACCTGCCGCCGGGTACGCCCGGCCCCGCGTAGCGGGGCCGGGCGTCTGCCCGGTGCCTTGGTGTGCCCGTCTGTGCCTTTGTCTGGCGTGGCGTGCCGTCTACGTCTACGTCCGGCTGCTGTGCCGTCTGCGTCTTCAGCTGGCTCAACGTGCCGTTCGCGTCCTAATCCCGGGCCGGCGCGGTCCTGCCTGTCCTTCGAGCCGGGGCCGGGCTTGCGTCCCTACGTCCCCCGGGCATGCTCGGCCAGGACACCCCGCACCCCGAACGCCCCTGCTCCCGCCGGTGCCGCCAAACCCCTGCCGATGTGATCGTGGACAGTTGTCGTCGCGGATGTCGCGGATGAACGGCAACTGTCCACGTTCAGAAGGGCCGTGACGTGGCGGGCGAGAATGCGCGGCGGGTGGTGGAGGCGCGGCGGGCGGCGGAGCGCCGGGGCCCAGGCGGGAAGCATGGGCGGCCTGGCATGGTCAGGCCCAGCGAGTGGTGCCCGCCCGGCCAATCTGACACGCCCCACGGGCGCGTGGGGCCCGAGATCCGACCACCGCCCTTCGGAGAAGCTTCCCCCTATCCTCCTAGGATGCCCTGGCGGGTGTGGGTCGGCAATCGAGGGCGGGGCCGATGCGTGCGTGCGGAAGATCGTGCGTTAAGCTGTACCGGCTGTCGCAGGGAGCAAGTGCCTCGCGGGAGCATCGGGACGTGGCGCAGCTTGGTAGCGCACTTGACTGGGGGTCAAGGGGTCGTCGGTTCGAATCCGGCCGTCCCGACAGCACGTAGAGAGGCCGTCGACCGGGGCATATGCCCTGGCCAACGGCCTCTGATTCATTCTGGCCCGAACCGGCCGCTGCGCGAGATCACCGGTGATGAGCTCGGCCAGACCCTCACCCGGCTGTGGGGCACCGCCGCAGCGTCGACCTGGAACCAGCGCCGCGCCGCAGTCGGCTCGTTCCTCGCCTGGTGTGCCCGCAACGGGTACCCGGCGCCGATGCTGCCCGCCGGCGTCGAGCGCCAGCCCGAGCAGCGCGACGAAACCCGCGCCGTAGACCGCGCCGCCATCGAGCGGCTGCTGACCCGCCGGGACATCCCGCTACGGAAGAAGACTCTGTGGCGGATGCTCTACGAGACCGCTGCCCGCGCGAACGAGATCCTCGCACTGAACATCGAGAACCTGGAAGTGGACGCCCGCCGCGCCCGGATCACCGCCAAGGGTGGCGCCACCGAGTACGTGTACTGGGCCAGCGGTACGGCGCACCTGCTGCCCCGGCTCATTCGCGGTCGCGACCGCGGCCCGGTGTTCCTCTCCGAGCGCCGCCCGGGCCCGGCCCGCCGCCCCCAGGCCAAAGACCTGTGCCCGCACACCGGCCGGGCCCGACTGGGCTACGACCGGGCCCGGATCCTGCTGGACCGCTACACCTCACCCGGCGAGGGTCGGCCAGGGTGGGATCTTCACCAGCTGCGCCACTCGGCCGCCACCCACCTCGGCGAAGCCAACGTCGGCCTCCAACTGATCATGGCCAAGGGGCGGTGGCGCAACCCCCGCACCGCCATGCGCCACGTCAAGCCCGGCGGGGAAGCCGTCGCCGAGGTCACCGAACTACTCGACATCACCCCACCCCGACGCAGCTGAGCGGACCTACCCGCGTACCGCCGCGCGCCGGTGCCGGCTGCCCGGGTGTCGCCAACTGGCTAGCCAGAACGCCCGCACATCCGGCATCTGCCGACTGGTCACCCATCGGGCGATGAATCCGCTACCCCGCCCACAAGATCATCCTTAGCGCTAATTCCTGTACGGATCTTCCAACCCCGGAGGCCTGCACGCGCTCAAGGACGAAGCGGCGTGGCCAACTGGCGAGTCTGATCCGAGTCGACCGTGCCGGTCGGCGGCTGGGCCGCTGGAGTACGAGACGTGGGCCCACACGTGGCTCTCGTCGACGTCCCCGACCCGCAGGCGTCGGCCGACGCTCTTGTCCCGACCGATCTCGCCGACTCGGGGTCGCGCCGCCGACGTTCGGGCGTTCCCGGATCCAGACCTGCTCATGCCCTGGTGATTCCCCGGCACGCCGACGAGGCGAATCAGCTCTTCGAGCTGGAGAGCCGGTTCGCCAAGCGGGACCCGTTCCCGGCGGACCCGGGCCGCGACACCGAGGCCAAGATGGTGGAGTTCCTCCGGGTGACCCGGAACATGCCGCACAAGCCGCTGGTGATCACCCACCACACCTCCCGCTCGGCGACCGAGCTCGGGGTGTACGGGCAGGATCTCCCGCACGAGTTCCGCAACGGCAACGATGCGGCCCCGGACGTGTACGTCGGTTTCGAGTGCGCCCCGGGCCACCAGGCGGGCCCGCTCAACGGCAGCGCGCGGGGCGGTTACGGCAACCACCCCACCTACGGCGGCTACGACCAGGCGACCGCCCGGGTCGGCGGGCTGTGGGACGCGCTGCTCGGCGAGGGGCGGCGCTGGTGGATCACCGCGATCTCCGACTCGCACGTGCACTGGACCCGGGGCGGCAGCGACTTCTGGCCGGGTGAGTACAGCAAGACCTACGTGCTGGCCCGCCAGGAGTATCACGACATCATGGACGGGCTGCGGCACGGGCGGATCTTCGTCACCACCGGTGACCTGATCACCCGGCTCGACGTCACCGCCAGCGGCCAGGGGCGCGCGGCCGGGGCGGGCGAGATCATCACCGTCAGCCGCCGTGACCGCACCGACGTGGACGTCGAGATCAGGTTCCGGCCGCCGGCCGGCACGAACGCCAACGGGGACCGGCCGCAGGTCCGCCGGGTGGACCTGATGTCGGCCGGGTGACCGGCCCGAGCGCCGACCGGGACGCCGACACCAACCCGACCACCGCCGTGGTGGCCCGCTTCGGTCCGCGCGACTGGCGGCAGCAGGGTGCCCAGTACGTCATCCGGCACACCCTGCGCGACGTCGGGGCCGACAGCTACCTGCGGGTACGTGGCACCAGCACCGACGAGGCCGAGCCGCTGGCCGACGGGCTGGAGAGCCCGTGGAGCGATCTGTGGGGTTTACTCCAACCCGGTGTTCGTCCGGGTGCGTTGACCGACCGGTCCCGGCCCGCCGTCGGTGGGCCGGGACCGCCGGCACCGGGAAGCCGGGTCCACGGTGGACGCGCAAACTCGTCACCAAACGCCCACATTAGGCCGGGTGTGGGGCAGTTGACGGATCGTGTACCGGCCGCCGGTTGTGAATCTTGACCACCCGAAAGCGCAGGTCATACGCTCCGGGCACCCTTGATTCATTTCCCGGGAAGGGAAACGGGACACCCATGCGAACTGCCCCACTCCGCTCCACATTGCATTCCCGTAAACGGCTGGCGAGCGCCACCGCAATCGTACTACTGGCCGGAATGACCCCTCTGGTGGTCGGCCCCTCGGCCGCCGCCGCGCCCCCGACAACCTGTAGTACCGATCCCACCGACCGGTTGGCCTCGGTGCCCAGCCCGGAGAGCTACCTCGGCTTCCCGCTCGGCACCGGCCAGGAACGGGTCGTCACCAACGAGGAGGTGCGGGGCTACCTCGACGCCGTGGACACCGCCTCCAAGCGGGTCGTCACCGGCGTGATGGGCACCAGCGTGCTCGGCCAGCCGCTGCCGTACGCGATCGTGTCGAACGAGCGCAACGTGCGGCCGGCCGTGCTCAAGGGCATCGCCGAGGACGTCCGCTCGCTGCGCGACCCCCGGGTGGTCAACCAGCAGCGGGCCGGGGAGATCGCCGAGGCGGCGCCGGCGATCGTCTGGGTCACCGCCAACGTGCACGGCGGCGAGAAGAGCGGCACCGACGCCGCCCTCAAGACGCTGTACGAGCTGGCCGCCGGGCTCTCCTGCGAGGTCCAGCAGCGCAACGACAACCTGATCACGATCATCGTGCCGACGCAGAACCCGGACGGCCGCGACGCCAGCCGCCGGCAGAACGAGTACGGCTTCGACATGAACCGGGACTGGTTCGCCCGGACCCAGCAGGAGACCGACGGCAAGCTCGAACTGATGCGCAGGTATCCGCCGCAGGTCTTCATCGACGCGCACGAGATGGGCGGCAGGCAGTACTTCTTTCCGCCCAACGCCGACCCGATCCACCACGAGATCGCCGGCGAGGCGGTCGACTGGATCAACCGGATCGGTGAGGCCAACAAGGCCGGCTTCGGCTACAACGGCGCGTGCGGCGGCGCGGTGACCACCGAGTGCTACTTCAACTACTCCACCTACGACCTGTTCTTCATGGGGTACGGCGACACGGTACCGGCCGCCGGCTTCGGTGCCGCCGGCATGACCTTCGAGAAGGGCAGTTCGTCGGCGGTGGCCGACCGGGTGCAGCAGCAGTTCCACACCCAGTGGTCGACGCTGGGTTGGGCGGCGACGCACAAGCAGGAGGTGCTCAACGGCTGGTTCAAGGTCTGGAAGGACGCCCTCGCCCAGGGGCGGGCCGGCACGCTGGAGCCCAACGAGGTGGTCCAGCCGACCAACACCGTCCAGTTCCCGGTGCCGAACCAGACCATCCGGTCGTACTTCCTCCTGCCCGACCGGCAGCTCGCCGACGCCCGCCAGCTCGTCGAGCGGCTGCGCCGGATGGACGTGGAGGTCTACCAGGTCCGCAAGGCCGTCAAGCTGCCCACCGCGAAGCTCTTCGGTGGCCGGTCGGCGACCAACCTGACCGTGCCGGTCGGGTCGTACTGGATCCCGATGAACCAGCCGCAGAAGCACTGGATCCAGGCGATCATGGGTGAGGACCCGTACACGCCGTTCCCGTACTTCTACGACGTGTCGTCGTGGAGCAACCCGCTGCTGATGGGCGTGAACGCCGTCTACACCGGCGCGGACGTCAAGCCCAACGCGGAGCTGATCGACAAGATCCAGAACACCGGTGGCGGCAAGATCCTGGCCGCGCCGCCGTTGAAGGGCTCCTACACCTACGAGCTGGACTCCGCCGCCGCGGCCGAGTTCACCTTCACCCTGCTGGGCCGGGGCGTGAACCTGGTCCGGGACCTCGACAACGGCCAGGTGGGGATGCCGGCCGGCGCGTTGACGCCGGAGCTGAACACCACGGCCAAGAAGTTGGGGGTGACCCTCACCCCGTACACCACGGCGGCCGTCGGCACCCCGATCAGCCGGCCGGACGTCGGCCTGTTCCAGGGCACCGGCATCTCCACCACCTCCGGCTCGCACGGCGAGGCCCGGTACGTGCTGGGTAAGCGGTGGGGCCTGGACCTCACCCCGGTCACCACCGCCGACATCAACGACAACACCCCCGCCTTCACCGGCCGGACGGTGCTGCTGGTGCCGGACGGCAGCAACGCGACAGGTGGGCTGACCGCGACCGGGCAGGCCAACCTGCGCAACTGGATCGCCCAGGGCCACACCTACCTGGGCCTGCGCAACGAGGGCACCCGGATGGCCCGCGCCGCCGGTCTCACCTCGACCACCGAGAAGCCGAAGCCGACCGGCTACACGGTGATCGGCTCGCACCTGCGGGTCGACGTGGACGCCGACAGCCCGGTCGGGCTGGGCCGGCCGGCGGAGGACTTCGAGTTCAACAACAACGACCCGATCCTCACCCCGAGCAGCACCGGCCGCAACGTGCTGCGCTACCCGAGCGGGGACACCTTCTGGGCCAACGGTTACACGGTGCAGGGTGACGCGCTCAAGGGCACGGTCGCGGTGGTGGACGAGCCGACCGGCGCCGGTCGGGCGGTGCTGTTCGCGTTCAACCCGCTGTTCCGGGCGTACAACGAGAGTGGCCTGCACCTGGTGGCCAACGCGCTGCTGTACCCGAGCAGCGGCACGGCGGCCCGGACCGCCTCGCCGGTCCGGGTCGACCCGGACCGCGCCGCCGCGGCGGCCACCCCGGTCGCCGAGAACCTCGGCGGCGAGTGGCGGCCGTTCACCATCCAGGTGGCGGCCGGCGACCTGGCCCGCACCGAGGCGGTCGTCGACCGGTACACCGACACCGCGCGGGTCTCGGTGGCACACGGCTCGGCGTACCTGGTGATCCCGAACCCGGAGGGTCTCCAGATCGACGAGCACCCGTTCCTGGGTGACCTGGTGCGGACCCTGCGGGCCGAACAGATCCCGCTGCGCTCCGTGGTGGGCTGACACCGGCGGGTGGGGGCGGCACCTGCGGGTGCCGCCCCCACCCACCCCGCGCGGAGCCGGGCGGGCCGCGTCGGCTAGGAACGGTGCATGCCCCGCTACCTGCTGTTTCCCGGCTGACATCACCTGCTGACCCGGTTCCAGGCCGACTATCTGCACCGGCTCGCCACCGCCGGTCACCACGACGCGCCGGACGGCGACCACGCCACCCCCGACGGCGGGCCGACCGCCACCTCCGGCGACGAGGAGACGGTGGTCTGGGCGGTCACCTCGGCCAACCACGAGAACACCCGCCGCAACCCGGTCCCCTACCACCGGCGGGAGGCGGTGATCGAACGGTTCAGCGTGCTGGCCGGGCTGCGCTCGGTGGTGGTGCCGGTCTTCGACACCGCCGAGACCGACCGGTGCGCCGAGGTGACCCTGAAGAACGTGGCGGCCACCGCCGGTCTGGAGCTGACCCCGGCGGACACCGTGGTCGCCTGTTCGACCCCGCAGGTCGCCGCGATGTACGCCCGACTGGGGTTCCCGATCGCCGGGGTGGAGGCCGACGTCGACCCACCTCCCGCCCGCCCGTGGGACGTGCTGCTGCGGCTGGCCGCCGACGACCCGACCTGGCGGGAGCTGGCCCACCCGGCGACCCTCGACGTCTACGCCCGCTACCGGCTCGACGACCTGGTCCGTGCGGTGGTGTCAGCCACTGCACCCCAACACCCCCGCCGCGCTGGTCCACTCCCTCGGCGTCCCGACCACCGCCGGCCGCGCCGCCGCGATCCGCCAGCACGTCCTCGACATGCCCGTCGCGACGGCGCTCGGCTACCACCATGCCACCACCGCCCGTCTCGCCACCGAGGCCGGCACCACCTGGTCCAGCTACGCCCCGGGCAACCACGGACAGTGAGAGCCATGACCATCCGACGGTGTTTTCACGACGAACTGGCGACGGTTGAATAGGCGGTCTTACCAGTCTCGACCCCGGCCCCCACGCGCGCGCCTCCTGGTCGTGTCCATCGACGGGGCCCATCCGGCGCGGCCGGGGTGTGCAGCGACAGCGGAACGCCTCCGGCCGCGCGTCCCTGTCGACCGGCACGAGCGGCCCGACCGGGCCGCCTTGAGAATGTGCAGAAAGTCTGAACCACTTCTGAGCCTGACTCCGGGTGCCCAGGCGCAGTGCCGTACCCGGGCCGTCTGGTGGGCCGCTACCCGGGTGGGGTGTCGTCAAAATGGGCGAACCGAGCCGGGAGGATGTTGAGCGCGTCGGTGGGCAGTCGGTAAGGGCGCTGGTCAACTGGTCCACAAGGATCGTCGCGTCGTCGGTCCACTTGGCGTACGCGTCGGGGTAGGCCGAGACTTGGACCGTCTGGGCGGCCTGGGTGAGTGGCATCGATTCCCAGCCGGGGACGGTCAGGAGCTTGTCGAAGAACTTTCCTGCTTGGTAGCTGGGCTCTGAGAAGCAGCGTGGCTACGCAAGCACCAGCTGGCCGAGTTCCTGGGTGCAGCGGGTGAGTGCCACGTAGAGGCCGTTCCAGCCGCGTGGTTCGGCGGTGATGCCGTCGGGGTCGACGAGGAGGGTCGCGTCCCATTCGAGGCCCTTGGACTGGGCCGCGGACAGCACCGGCCCGTCGTCACCCACCGCGGCCTGCAGTTCGGCGATGCGACCGACCGGCGCGATGACGCCGACCGTGCCACCGTGCCATCGCTCGCGCAACTCGCGCACGGCTTCGGCGACCGCGTCGCTGAGCTCGGCGGGCGTCACCATGCGCTCCCAGGGCGAGATGCCGGAGGCGCGTACGGCCCGGGGCGGCGCATTGTGGCTGCCGGCTCGCCGCAGGACCGGTGCGGTGAGCTCCATGACCTCGCGTGGCGTCCGGTAGCAGATGGTGAGCTCCGCGGGGGTCCAGCGGTCGCCGAGAACGGCCTGTACCGCCTGGGCCCAGCTGGTGTGCCGGTGCGCCGCCTCCGCCTGGTCGATGTCGCCGACCGCAGTGATGGAGCGGCTGGGACACCGCCGCACGACCATGTGCCATTGCATCTCGGACAGCTCCTGCGCCTCGTCGACGGCGACGTGGCCGTACACCCAGCCGCGCTGCCGGCGGGCGCGGTCGGCGACGAACTCGCCCTCTTGCTGCGGGGCGTCGCTGTCGCCGAGCAGGTCGGCGACAGCGTCGAGCAGGGGGATGTCGCTCGACGCCCACGGCGCGGGCTCGGCCACGACGGCGGCGATCTCCGCCGCGGACAGCCGCGGGGCGAACCGGGCCACCAGGTCACCGTCGGCCAGGAGGTCGCGCAGCAGGGTCTCGGCGTCCAGGGTGGGCCACCAGGCCTCGACGAACCGGGCGATGGCCGCGTTCTCCGCGATGCGCCGGCGAAGGTCATCCACCTCCTCATCGGAGAACAGGCCGTCGACGTCGCTGCCGGCGGCGGCATCGGGGTCGTAGTGCATGCTCCGGTCGACGCGGGCCAGGATGTCCTCGAAGCCCTCCTCCATCTCGTTCATCAGCGCCTCACGCTGCTCGACGACGGCATCGGCCAGGATGCGGTGCAGCTGCTCGGCGAAGACCCGGCGAGCCGGATGGTACGGCCGTCTGCGCACCGCGCCGAGCGCCTGTGCCACCGTCGCGGCGGGAATGACGTAGAACTCGCCCTCCCAGCGCAGCTTGAGGTCGCGGGCCCGGGGCAGTAGCGACGCGACATAGTCCTCGAGCGCGGGCTGCCAGAGGGCGCGGCCCTTGATCTCGGCGAGCGCCCGGCTCTCGTCGCGGCCCACGCTGATCCCGGGCAGCAGGGTGTCGCAGGTCGCCGGGACGACAGCTGTCTCACCGAGCGCGGGCAGCACCTGGCCGATGTATTCCAGGAACCGCGGGGAGGGGCCGAGGACCAGGACCGCCTGCTCGGCCATCGTCGGGTGGGCGAAGAGCAGGTAGGCGACGCGGTGCAGGGCCACCACGGTCTTGCCGGTGCCGGGACCGCCCTGCACGATCAGCGGGCCGCTCGCCTCGGCCCGGATGATGTCGTCCTGCTCGCGTTGCAGCGTGGAGATCGCCGTGGACATGCGGCCGGTGCGCCGCTGGTCCAGGGCCGCCAGGAGGGCGCCCTCGCCGACGAGATCCGTCGTGATGGCCCCGTCGAGCGGCTCGTCGTCCACGCCGACGACGGCCGATCCCGTCGTACGGATGTGCCGGCGCCGGGCCTGACCTTGCGGGTCGACGGCGGTCGCGGTGTAGAACGGCCGCGCCGCCGGGGCGCGCCAGTCCACCAGCAGTGGCTCGTCGTCCTCGCTGCCCTCGTCGTCGCGGAGGCCGACCCGGCCGATGTGCCGCACGGTGCCGTCCAGCCCGTCTAGGCGGCCGAAGACCAGCCCTTCGGTTGCTCGGCGCAGATCCTCGTACTGCTGGCGGAGCAAGCGCAGCCGCGCCTGCTCCAGCGCGTCCAGAGCCTTCACCGAGAGCCCGGCCAGCAGGTGGTCGGCAAGCTTGTCGCGCCGGGCCGTGGCCTGGTCGAGAAACTCCTGTTCCTCGGCGATCGCGGCGGACGCCGTGCCGTTGTCCAGAGCAGAAATCCGGCGCATTCGCGAATCCTCGTATTGGCATCGGATCGTAGGTATTTCGCGGCCAGCATAGGGGCAGTTTTCCTGGACCGCCCATGCTCACTACCGGCGGAGACAAGAGTCTCACTGCCTTGCGATTGGCGCCTGGTTGTGGCCTCGACAATGGTGGGAGCACCGAACGGCTACCCCGATCGAGCGGCCGTTGTAGCCACTCGATCGATCTATCTATAACGTGAATCATCTGTCGAAGATTGAGCCGTCCAATCGCTATTGCCGGCGACAGCAAAGGAAGGGCCCATGAGCGTGCCCGAGCACTGGTGGAGTGCGAGTAGGAGTTACGTCGCGGAGGAGTTCTCCTGGAGCGGCCTGGCCGGCACGATGATCGAGGGTGGTCTCGACGGTGCCGCGTCCGCTGGTCTCGGGCGACTCGGGGGAGCGTTCGGGACCCGGGCGCTCGGCGGCGCCGCCGGCCGGCTGCCGAGCCTGGGCAGCCGGATGCCTGGCGGCAGCGCGGTGAAGGCCGGTGGCGGCTCCTCGGCCCGCGCCGCAGCGACCAAGAGCGGCGGAGGTCGGGGCGGGAGCGGTGGCGGTGGTTCGTCGGTGCGTACGGTCGACCGGTCCTCGGGTGGCGGCTCGCCGCAGGCGGGGTCGGGCCGCCGGCAGGAGAACTGCCACAGCTGCGACCCTTCGACCCGGGTCCTGGTCGAACGCCGGGCGCGGCGACGAGCCGGATGGCGGCGAGCGTGGCATCGCCGGACGAGGCTGGGTGACGCCGTCCGAGAACCGGACGGTCGCGAACCGCGTAGTCGCGCATCTGGTTCTACTCTGCTGGCACGGCCTGGTGATTGCCGCCTATCTCGCCGTCCTGGACCGGCAGTCGTCGCTGCGGGGGCCGTCGTACGGCAACTCGCCGTGGGAGGACATGGTGATCCTCGGCGTCTACAGCGCGTCGGTGTTCCTCGGTACCCTGCTGGCTGGGCTGTTCTGGCTCTGGAGTCTCCTGGCGGGAGACCGGATCAGGTCGGCCGTGGTGCTCGGCACCGCCGCCACGTCGCCGACGTTCCTGCTCGTGGCGGTGGCCACGCTAGTGCACCTCTGGTGAGGATTGTTCCCACCCGATCGGCATCCAACGATGCTGCAGTTCGGCAGAAGGCCCACCTCGACTCCGTCGCGGAGCCTCACGCCCCGCCCGGTGGCAGTTCCGGCCGACGGCGGGCTCCTCGACCGGGGTGGTGACGGCCCAGCCGGAAGCGCCCATGCTGTCGTGCACGCGGCCAGGTCTGGTTTCGGCGGGCGTGGTCGTCCAGCGGATCGACCCGGTGCCGCACCGACGAGCGGCGGGAGGCTTGCGATACTCTGCGCCGACAACTGCTTCGGAGATCGGCACACATGATGGGAAGACCGTCGATCGACGGCGTACGACACACCGCGAGACTCGGCATCCTCGTCGTGGTGGCCGTGCTGAGCACAGTCGGGTGTTCGCGCTCTGCGGACACCGTCGAGTCGCGGACCTCGACCCAGCCCTCGCCCAGCCTCGGAACTGCGGCGATGCGCCTCGACAAGCCGGAGAGACTGCTCGGGCGCTGGAACGAGTCAGTCGATCGACGACTGATCGGGCTGGCCGAGAAGAACATGGGTTTCTTCAAGGGGTTTGTCCGGGGAGAGCCGACCAGTGCAGTAGGCACCGCCTATGTGGCAGCCAAGGAGCACTACTCTCCTGAACTCGGGGTCTATCGCGATGACGATCGGTTCATCCTCCTCAGCGGGGTGTCGGGAACCGTCACCGCTCCGGATGCCGTGTTGGACGCGGTGTTCGCCGGGCTGACGGCTGTCGACGATGTAGAGCCGGTCCCGTCCGGTCCGCTCGGAGGGAAGGCACGGTGCGGCGTCGGCCGGAGCAAGGATCTCCGCATCGATGTCTGCGTCTGGGCATCCGCACAGACCCTCGGCATGATCCATTTCGGTGGCCTCACTGGAGCGGACGACCCAGGGGAGAAATTCAGGCAGATCCGCTCACAGACTGAGCACTCGGCAGGATAGAACCATCGGCCCGACGACGGCTGTCCGTTCGACCACAGGACCGGGCTGCACCGGGAGGCCGACCTGTGGGGCTGGCGATCAGGCTGATCGACTGCAGGAACGAGGCGACCACTGAGCCACCGGCGTGTGCGGCTGCGAGGGGGCCACCACGCACGGGGTCGCCGGGCGTACCCGGAGCGTGACGCTGGATCTCCCTGCCGCCGAGGCGGTAGCGTTCGGCTGGCATGCGCAGCTCACCGCGAGGCCCCTCAGGAGTTTGTCGCCGTGACATCGAGTTCCCAGCCTGCCGCCATCGATCTCGTGACGGCACAGGAGCTGGATTCCGAGGACAACCACTGGCACGGGACCCGGACGCTGTACCGAGCCTCCCGGGACTGGCAGGACCGGATGCTGACCGGCCGGCGGGGTTCCGCGCGGCAGGTCGTCGAGGCCGTGGCCGGTCGGCTCCTGGAAGGGGGCATGCACGGGGTGCGCCAACTGCTGGGGAACGCCCGCGTCGAGCGGGCGCGGACGCCACCCGTCCTCCGGGTGTCGCCGTTCCTGCCGCCGTCGGTGCTGCCCCTGCGTGCGGCGCTGGCCGCGGATCCGGACGTCGCCGCCCGGATCATGGCCGAGCCGGCATGGAGCCGCGTCGTGCTGGTCCTCTACGGCGGTGTCCCGCTTCCCGAGGCGCGCCGACACGAGACCCTGCGGCTGCGCCTGACGGCGGACTTCGAGGACGAGGCCATGGGCAGTTCGCGGCGGGCACAGGCAGCTGTCGTCCTCGACCTGCTGACCGCCGGGGCCGACGGGTCGGATCCGGGCGTGGACGATGCGCGGATCGACCCCGCCGCGATCGTCGCCGACTCGCCGCTGACCTCCCGGCTCCTGGCCTGGTTGCGCGACGGCACCGACCTGGCCCTGGTGGGCGACACCCTGATCGAGCTTGCGTCGGACACC
This sequence comes from Micromonospora sp. NBRC 110038, assembly GCF_020884815.1. Classification (NCBI taxonomy): domain Bacteria; kingdom Bacillati; phylum Actinomycetota; class Actinomycetes; order Micromonosporales; family Micromonosporaceae; genus Micromonospora; species Micromonospora sp. NBRC 110038. The sequence goes on from NZ_BBOL01000006.1 coordinate 40,755, forward strand.
GGCCAGGACGCCAGCCTGCGCGGGGACGCGCTGGTCGCGTGGGCGCTGCTCGGGCGACAGCCCGCGTCGTGGCCACGGATGGTCGACGACGACGCCGTGATTCGGCGGGTGCGGTGGCGGCTGGGACGCGCGCTGCTGGTGCTCGGTGACGCGGCACGCCGGCTGACCCCGGGGCCGGTGGCCGGCGCGTTCGACGCGCTTCGGCTACCGGGTGCCCGCCAGCATGCGCTGGACAGTGCCGTCGTACGGGCGTTGACCGCGGTGAGCGGGCGGCGTAACGCCTGGACCGGGCTGATGGACGGGCATCTCCCGGTCGCGCTCGTCGAGAACGTCAACGGCCACTCCGAGGACCTGACGTACAACATGGCCGTCTACCTCGACAGCGCCGGCGCCGGGTTGGTCGAGGCGCAGGGGCAGGGTTTGGCGGCGCTGATCGCGACGATCGCCTTCCGGGCCGGCGGTGCTGGGGGCGCAGGCGTCCGCTGGCCGTTGGATCCCTTCGCGCCCCGTGCGGGGCATCCGCTGGCGGAGACGCTGACGGCTGTGCGGTCACTGCACCCGTCGCTTGCGTTCCTCCGCTGCTGGATCATCGACCGGCTGGCCGGCGAGCTGACGGAGGCCCAGTTCGTGGCCGAGGCGGCCTGCCTCGCGCTGCAGGATCTGGATCTCGATCCGGTCAGTGCGACCCGCACCCTCCACCGGCTGCGCCTGCACCCGGCGGGCGAGGGGCAGCCGGTGTCACCGTCGGCGGTCCTGCGGTCCGTCGAGTACCTGGCCGGCCGCGTCGTCGACAGCTACGCGAGGGCGAGGGTCCGGCTCCGGCTGGCGCAGTACACCGGGCAGCGGATCACCGCGGGCCGGCTGCTGGCCGACGCGGCGGAGATCGGCGACGTCCACGACCGCATACGGATGTGGGAGCTGGCCCTCGACCTCGGCGTGACCGACGAAGCCGCCGCGGTCGTCACCGCCCTCACGTCGCTGGTGCCGCAGCTCGTCTCGCCCACCGAGCGGGCACTCGCCGCGGTCCGGCTCGCCCGCCTCACCGGTGAGGACATCCTGACCTGCGCGGTGGCGCACCTGGGCCAGGTGCCGCCGGAGGAGGCTGCCGATCTGCTGTCCCGGCTGCCCGCCCCGCTCGACGACGACCAGGCGGCGGTGCGGGCCGCCGCCCTCGACAGACTGACGGCACCGCAGCTGCGGGCGCGCGCCGAGCAGCGCCTCGCCGAGCCGCTGCTGAGCGTCGAACGTGACCACCGTCCCCCACGGGGGTGGACGGAGAATCCGCACAACCGGCTGCCGCTGCGATGGAGCATCGTCAGCGCCGCGGCGGTGTGTGTCGACGGCCTGCGGGAGCTGGACCGGTCCGGGTCGGCGACCACCCTGCACGGTGATGCCGCCTGGCTGGCCCTGCTGACGCCGGGAACGCGGGCTGCCGCGCTGGCCGCCCTGACCCGGCGCGGCACGACGGAACTGCTCGCCCTCGGCCCGACGGCCGTCGCGGTTCTCGATCGGCTGCTGGCCAGCGGAGAGGCCGACACCGTCGCCGCGGTCCTGGCGCTGTCCCGGTCGTACGTACGCGAACCGGCGGTCCGCCGGTGGCGCGCCGACGCCACGACGGAGGTGGCCGATCTGGCCACCCTGATCAGCGTCGAGTGGGGCGAGGTAGACACGGGGACGGCGGCGGCCGCCGCCCGGTTGTTCGCCCATCCCGACTCCGTGGTCCGCCGGCGGTTGGCGCAGGCGACCGGGCCGGTTCATGCCGGCCGACGGTCGGGCCCGTGGGCGCTGGCCGGCGCGGCCGGAGCCGTCGCTGTCGCCGCGCTCGCCCGGGCGCTCACCGCCGAGACGCGCCCCGCGGTGGCCGCCGGCCTGCAGATCATGCTGCGCAACGTCGGCCACGACGCCCCGTCGGTTCTGCACGACGCGCTAAGAGAGCTGTCCGAGCAGCCGGAGGCACGGATCACGGTGCTGCGCGGGCTGCGCCGGTTCCGGGACTTTCCCGTGGACGCGCTGGTCGCGCTGGCCGCTTCGCTCACCGCCGGCGAGCGGTGGGCCCTGCTGGACGCGCTGCACGTCGTCGCCGAGGAGCCCCGGCGCTGCGGGGTGTCGCCGGAGTGGGTACGCGACCTGGCCTCCGTGGCGATCCACCTGGCAGCCGACGAGGACCCGGCCGTGGCGGGCTCGGCGATGGCACTTCTCGGCCGGTGTGCGCCCGGCGACGCCTCGGTGGTGGCCGCGCTCTGCACCGAGGCCGATGGCGCGGACCTCACCGACCGGCGCGCCGCGGGTGCCGCCACGGGCCTCGGGCATCTGCTCGCCGGCGGCGGGCTCGGACCCGACGAGCAGTCCCGGGCCGTCCAGGTGCTCTCCCAGCGGCTGAACTCGGCCCTGTCCGGGGCGAGCCCGCTGGCTGCGGGCATCCTGGCGGCTCTGGCGCACGCCGGCGCCGACGTCGCATCCCTGCCCGACGACGAACTCGCGGTCCGGGCCCTCGTCGTCGCGGCCAGCACCACGGCGTTCGCGGCCCACCAGCGGTGGCTTCCCGAAACGGCACGGCTCGTCACCCGCGACGCCGATCGGAGCCTGCGGCTGGCCGGCGTCCTGACCGACCTGGCCACCACGGCCGTGGACCGCACCGATCCGGCGGTGCTCGCCGGCACCGTACCGGCCCCGGAAACCCCGGATCTCGTGTCGGCGCTGGCCTCCCTCGCCGTGCTGGGCCAGCAGGCCCCCGACCTGGTACGACAGGCGATCGGCGACCGGGAGGGGCTGACCGGGCGGATCCGCGACGGGCTCACCGGCGGCAGCGTTGCCCTGGCCGAGCAGGCGGTGAGCCTGCTCGTCCTGCTGGAACCCGACGCGGCGACCATGACCGGAGTCCTGACGGCCGTCGCCGGGGCGCAGGCGCTGGAGGACGGGTTGGCGGACGCGGTCGCCGCGCTCGACCGGATCCCCGCGGACGCGGTCGCCGCGCTGGTCACCGCCGCCACCGGCCCGTCACCGACGATCGCGGTCCTGGCTGCCCGCCTGATCCGGGTGCTGGCATCCCGCGACCTGCTCGCCGGCGAAGCCCGGTTGGCGATCGCCGACGCGCTCGACCGGCCCGACCCGTCCACCGTGGCCGTTTCCCCGCAGGTCTTCGACGACGGTCTCCGTGACGCCGGCACCGTCGCCGAGGCGCTGGGCGACACCGCCGCGCAGTTGCGCGGCGGCAGCGTCGTCGGGCCAGAGATCCCGGTCGCCCGGCTGGTCGTGCCGCTCGGCGGCGGGCACGCGGTCGAACTCGTCATCCCGGACCGGGTGACGCCGCGGCGGGTCACGGTGGGTCGCCAGATGTCCGCTCTCGACGGACGCGTCGACGCCTCGGTGACCGGCGGGCTGTCCATCGTGATCGATTCCGTGGCGGCCGCGGCACACGAGCACGGTGTCGCGGTGCCCGAGGCGCTCGATGCCTTGCTCGCCTCGCTACGGCGGTGAGTCGGCGGCGGAGACGACCGCCGCCTCCCGCATGGCGTAGGCGACCAGGTCCTCCAACTTCGTGGACTGCTCCACCGCGAGCCGGTGGACCTGGGCGAGCGAGTCGACGACCTCCTGGGGTGCCTGGCCACCCCGCTCCCTGGCGAGCCACGCCAGCTGCTGTTCCAGCGGGTGGCTGTCGGCGCAGGGCTGCCCGACGACAAACGGGAACATCGCCGTCTCGCCGGTGTCGAACGTGCACGGCACCATCAGTCGCCGCACGTCACGCTCCCTTCGTGAGCCGGTCGTTGATCTGCCGGAAGTCCTCCCGGCTGATCCGACCCTCGACCAGGGCCACGCCGAACCGCTCCGCCAGCACGTGCTGCTGGCTGTCGACGGTCGACTCGGCGAGATCGGCGAGCGCACTCACCGCGGTGCGGGCCCGGTGCCGGGCCAGCAGCACCACGGCCAGCCCGATCAGCGCGGCCGGCCACCACCACCAGCCCAGCCCCACGAGCGCGGCGCCCCAGACGGCGAGAACGGCCGCGCTGTCCAGGCCCGCTCGGCTGAGCTCGATCGGGCCCCGCTCGTCGGGGGTGAGCATGAGCCACAGCCGGGGCCACAGCAGCCCGAGATGGGCTCCGTACTCGGCGTCGACCCGTTCGTGGGCCAGCCGGATCCGGTCCGCGACCTGGGTGGCCCGGGCCGGCAGGTAGCGGGCGGGCAACTCCCGCGTCCGGTCCGGCCACCGCCTACCGAAGTACGCCCGCCGGAGGCGGACGATGCCCTTCTCGATCCAGTGCAACGGCGGCGGCCACCGGTCGGTCCAGAGCCGCCGCAGCAGCGACCCCGCCATGTGCGCGGTCATGCCCACCAGATAGCCGAGCGCCGTGATCAGGACGGCGCGGATGATCAGCGCGGTGGTGCCGTCGATGCCGGCGACGAGGGCGTCGACACGGCTCAGCAGCAGGCCGTGGTCGAGAGCGTGCCGCTGGCCGAGGGTGAGCGCCACCCACCCGACGCCGAGGAAGAGCGCACCGGAGAGCGCGATCTGGATCCACTGCCCGGTCAGCCGTCTGCTGATCTCCCCGAGGATCGCGTCCATGGCCTAGTGATCCGCGCCGCGCCGCAGGCGGCGGTCGTACACGGCGCACTCCGGGACCACGCCCTCGCTGTCGCGCGGTTCGACCCGGCTGCACGCCGTGGCCGGACAGACATAACTTCCGGGTGGCAACCCGGCAAGCCCGCCGGGAAGTGGTGCGTACCCCGGATTCTGGTTCTGCGACTCCTCTCCCCGCTGGCTGCCGGCGGTCGGGTAGCCGATCGAGCGGCACACTTCCACCAGTGACGTGGTGCCCGACCGCAAGGACGCCAGGCCCGATTCCAGGAGCCGACGCCGACTCTCGGGAAGCTCCCGCCGCAGATGCGGTGTGTCCCGGCAGAAGGTCGCGAGAAACTCCCTTTCGGACGGACCGCTCATCAACCACCTCTTCGGTTGGCCACGCTCCCGATCGTGTATGCCAGCATAGGGGCCGTGAGCACGCCGGTGACCCGAGCCAGCGACGACGCGGCGCAGCGGTACGCCGCCACCGGCGAACGGTCCGAGCTGGACGAGTCGTCGCGCCGACACGGGGCCGCGGGCGATGCGAGGGCTGCCCTCGACGACCTGCACCGTGCGCTGTCCGCGCTGCGGGACACCGGTCGGGGCCCGTTGACCGCCGACGCCCTCGACGCCGCCGCCCACCAGTTGGACCGGGCCCTGGGGCGCGGGCCGGCACAGCTGCCCGACGACTGGCTGGACGCGGTGGCCACCGCCTACCTGCGTCGCTACGAGCACAGTGGCGACGACCGTGACCTGCTTGGCGTCGCCGGATGCCTGCGCCGCCGCTCGGCGCCGCCCGCCGAACCCGCGCTGCGCCATGCCGCCGCATCGGCCTGGCTGCGGTCCTGGGAAGGGCGGGCCCCACCGGGCCGCCGGCACGGCGCGGGGATCCGGCGCACGGCCGAGTTGGTCGTGCAGGAGCTCGACGCCGTCCTGCGGGCGACGCCCGTGGACCACCCGCGCGGCGGGGCCCGGGCGATCGACGCGGGCGCCGCCTACCTGGCGCACTACGCGTTGACCGCCGACCGCTGGGATCCGGACCGGGCGACCGGGCCGCTCTGGCGGGGCATGCACAGCCCCGGTGACCTGCACCTGGTCGAGGTCCGCCGCGCGGCTGACGCCGTGTCGACGCTCTCGTCACATGTGCAACGCGACCGGGCCGGTGCGCTGACCGGGGCGCTCGTGGGCTTCCTGCGCCAGCAAACCGAGGCGCGGTCACCGCAGGACGCCGCGGTCGTACGGGCGCTTCTCGCCCGGGCGCTCGTCCTGCACCACGAACACGCCGGGGACCCCGCCCTGCTCGACGCGGCGGTGCACGCGGCAGACCAGGCCCTGTCGTCCGGGCAGCTCGGCGGCGACCTGGGTTGGCTGCTGGAGACCCGTGCGGGCTGCGCCGCGATACGCGGTCGGCAGCACGGCGACCCCGCCGACATCACCGCCGCTGTCGCGTTCGTCGAGCGGGCCCTGGCCGTGGCCTCCGGGCCCGACGAACGCGGGCTGCGCATGCAGATGGCCGGCGTGCTGCACCAGGAGCTGTTCGTCCTCACCGGGGACGAAGCCGACCTCGCCCGCGCCCTCGACTGGATCGACCAGGCGACCGACCAGGCCACACCCGGCTCCTCCGAGCGCACCCACCGGCGCCTGATGCGCGCGGGTGTCCTCGCCCACCGGTTCCGCGTCTACCGGCGCACCGCCGACATCGACGAGGCGATCGGCCTCTATCTCGGCGGGCACTCCGCGGAACACGTCGGCGGCCTCGGCTCCGCCCTGCACGACCGGTTCGTCGCCACCGGCGACCTCGCCGACCTCGACGAGGCCGTCGCCGCGCTCCGGGAGGCCGCACGGCGCGAGCAGGACGTGCGGACGGTGCTCGGCCTGGCGCTGGCCGACCGCTTCTCCGTCACCGGCGACTCGGGTGACCTTGCGGAGGCCGTCGGGTTGTTCCGGGCGGCCCACACCCGCATCGACGTACCGCACCCCGGTGGCGACCAGTGCCGTCACCTGGCCGGCGCGCTGCTCACCGCCTTCGGGCGCACGCGCTCGGACGACGACCTGCGGCAGGCTCTCGCCTGCGCCCGGGCGGTCACCGCAGCCGCAGACCCCGCCGCACGCGCCGGAGCGCACGGCGCGCTCCTGCTGGCCCGGACGCTCGGTGCGGCCGCCGCCGTGTGGGACAGGCCTGCCGACCTGACCGAGGCCCGTACGCTGCTGCTCGGCCTCCTCGGTCAAGACGATCTTCCCGACGACGTCCGTGGCACCGCCCTGCTGCTGCAGGCGGAGTTCGAAGCCGGACAGCACCGGACAGTCCCCATGGACATCGCCGTCACGATGCGGCTCGCCGAGCTGACCCGGTCGGCCCGTGGCCTGCTGCGCACCACCTCCGTCGACTGGGTCGAGGCCACCCTGCGCCTCGGCTCCCACCTCGGCGACATCGGGCTGCGCAGCGCCGACCCGGCGGCGCAGACCGAAGCGGCCCGCCTGTTCGGCGAGGTCGTCGGCCATGCCGCGGCGCGGCCCGCGCACCGACGCGAAGCCGCGATGTCGGCGGGTCGGCTGGCGTTGCGCACCAACCCGCCCGACCTCGCCCGGTCGTTGGCCAACTATCGCCTGGCGGTCGACCTCACCGCCGATGTCGCCCACGGCTTGGCCGACCCCGACCGGCAGTTGCTCGCCGGGTCGGTCGCCAGCCTGCCCACCGAGGCCGCCAGCGCCGCACTGGAGGCAGGCGACGCCGCGCTGGCCCTCGAACTCTCCGAACGGGCCCGGTTCCTCAGCTGGGGCGCGGCGCTGCGCCGCCGGCATGCCCTGGCCGAGCTCGCCCGCATCGATCCCGACCTGGCGTCACGGATCGAGGCCATGACCCGCCAGCTGGACCGGCTGGCGCGGGTACGGCCGGCGGCCGAACCCCGCCGGTGGTGGGAACGCCCGGACGACGTCGTGGAGCCTGCCTCCGAACTGCGCTCCCGCGTCCGCCGCGTCCTCGCCGAGCTCCTGGACCAGGCCACAGCCCTGCTCGGTCGTGACCTGTTCGGTGGCCCGGCCACGCTCGCGGAGCTGCGACAGTCGGTCGGCGCGGGTGCGGCCGTCCTGGTCAACGTCAGCCTGCAACGCTGTGATGCCCTGCTGGTCGACGCCGCCGGCCTGCGGGCGGTCCCGCTGCCCCGGCTCACCCTCCACGCCGCCGCCTCGATGGCGCAGCAGTACATCCAGGCGGTCCAGCAGTACGCGGAAGCCCTGAGCGGCCCCGCAGGCAACAGCCGGATGCCGATGTGGCGGGCACAGGAGGCGATGAGCGAGGTCCTGGCGTGGTTGTGGGAAACGACGGCCGAGCCGGTCCTGACCGCCCTAGGGCACTCGTCCGCCTCCGAGAACGAGCCACCACGCGTGTGGTGGTGCCTCACCGGCCCACTGACCATGCTCCCGATACACGCCGCGCAACGCGGGCACGGCTCGCCGGACGCCGTGCTGGAACGGGTGGTGTCGTCGTACACGCTGACCCTGACGCATCTCAGCCTCTCGGCCGGCCGCACGCCGACGAGAGCGGGCGTCACGGATGAACGGCCCTGCGTCATCACCATCGCGCAGCCGCCCGGCCTGCCGCCGCTGGTCGGCCCCGAACGCCAGGCCCGCCGGCTCGACGAGCTGCTCGACCCGGTGCCCGTGCGACTCGACGGCCGTGAGGTCACCCGCGACCGGCTCCTCCAGGCGTTGGGCAGCCACCGCATCGTCCACATCGCCGGCCACGGCCACCAGGATGTCAGCGAACCGCTACGCGGCGGCGTCGCCGCGTCCGACGGAGCCACGACCTTTCAGGACGTCGCCGCCCATCCCGTCGGCGCCGACCTCGTCTTCCTCGACGCCTGCCACACCGCCATCGGTGGCACCGACGTTCTCAACGAGGGAATCCACGTGGCCTCCGCGTTGCAACTGGCCGGCGGCCGCCATGTCATCGCCACGCTCTGGCAGGTCGTGGACCACGACCTCGTGACGCTCCCCGGCGAGGAGGAGTTCGTGACAGCCGTCTACCGGGATCTCGCGCCCGAGGGCACGGTGCTCGTCGACCGGGCGCCGTATGCGCTGCACCAGGCGCTTCGTCGGTGGCGCCGCGAGCGGCCGTCCGACGTCGGTGCGTGGGCGCCCTACCTGCACTACGGCCGGTAGGGCCGACGGAGCGCGGCCCCGACCGCTCGTCGACCGGGCCGTGCCCGAACTCAGGCGGGAGGTGTCGCCGGTGGGGACGGAATCCGCTCGTCGTCATGCGCGACGGCCGGCCCGATGTCCCGTGCCGGGCGTGTTCGTGGGCTTGATCCTCACCGGCCGATCCGGGAGCGGGCGTCGTCGGAGAGGCCGCCGTCGAGGAGTGTGGCGACGAAGTCGTACGGGCTGATGGAGTCGGGTCGGTCGCTGACCTGGCCGTCGCCGAGTTCGACGACGCGCCAGGTGCCGTCGTGGCGTTGCGCGAGATCGACGGTGACGAAGGGAAGGTCGAGGGCGGCGACCAGTGGCGTGAGCGTGGCCAGGTCGAGGGCAGGGGATGGCAGGTCGTCGGGGGTGTCGGGGTGGGCGCCGATCAGTGCGCAGGCGCCGTCGATCCACCAGGTGCGTACTTCGGCGGTGGTGAAGTGTTCGAAGGCACGCAGGACGAACCCGCCGGTGAAGTCGTCGGCGCGTAGTTCGAGGAAACGGGTGGCGACCTGCCAGGCGGCGGCGGAGTCGCCGAGGTCGGGGATGAAGGCCGCCTCGTTCCAGTGGTGCTTCATCGACTTGGTGTAGTCGCGCAGTACGGCGGCACCGGTGCCGAGTTGTGTCCGGGCGTGGTCGAAGGCGGCCCGCTCCGCGCTGGTGGTCCAGGTGGAGGTCGGCGTGACCGGGGCGAGCGGGTGGTACCAGCCGGGAAGTTCGTGGGCGCGGCGGTACTGGTCGCCGTTGGTGCGCAGGGACACGCCTCGGGCGGCGAGGGCTTCGGCGAAGGCGGCGTACTGGTCGCTGCGAAGCATCCAGCCGCGGTAGACCGCGACGCCGCCGGCGGGCACGGTGGCGACGGCGCGGTGCGGGTCGTCGCGGGTCAGCGCGTCGTGGTCGACCACCGCGACGGTGATCCCGGCCTCCCGGGCGGCGTGGGCTTCGGGCGCGAAGTGGTCGTCGGGCAGGCGCGGGCGTAGCGGGTTCGCGGGCACCAGCATCATCACCCGGGCATCGTGCCGGAGGAACGACGGCGGGATCCACCCGAAATCCGGCCGGGCGGTCGGGCAGGCGCTGAGCCGTCGGGAACGCCGGGGGATGCCGGCGGCGGGCCGGACCCGCCGGGAGGTGCCCACGACGGGCGTCTCCGTCAGTGGGGCACCCGGGCCGGGAACTCCTCGACCCCCAGCACGCGCAGCAGGTCGAGTTTCTCCCGGTCCCCGGCGTCGGCCGGGGTGAGCACCAGCAGTTGCTGGCCGAGGTCGGGGGTGACCAGGGTTTCGCAGTCCATCGTGACGCGGCCCACGCGCGGGTGCAGGAACGTCTTGCGGTCGGCCCGGCGTACCGCGACCTCGTGCTCGGCCCACAGCCGCCGGAAGTCGTCGCTCGCGGCCCGCAACCGTTCGATCAGGCCGGTCACGGCCGGGTCGCCGGCCCGCCGGCCGGCCACCGCGCGCAGGTCGGCGACCTGTTGGCGGGCGTGTCGCTGCCATTCATCGGGGCCGTGGAGGTCGCGGACGGCCGGGTCGGTGAAGTAGCGGTAGGCGACGTAGCGGCGGTCGCCGGTCAGCCCGGTGTGGTCGCCGCTGAGCAGGATCGACATGCGGTTCTGCGCCAGGATCTCGCCGAGGTCGGACAGGACCATGGCGGGGGTGTCGCCCACCAGGTCGAGCAGGCGGACCAGGCCGGCCCGGGCCAGGCGGGCGATGCCGTCGGCGGGCGGCGGCTGGTGGCCGGCCAGGTGGAACAGGTGGCTTCGCTCGTCGTCGGTCAGGCGCAGGGCCCGGGCCAGGGCGCCGAGCAGCTGGGTCGACGGCTGGCTGCTGCGGCCCTGCTCGAGGCGGACGACGTAGTCGACGGACATGCCGGCGAGCATGGCGACCTCCTCGCGGCGCAGGCCGGCGGTGCGGCGGCGGGGGCCGTCGGCGATGCCGGCCTCGGTGGGGCGGATGGCCTCGCGCCGGCGACGCAGGAAGTCGGCGAGCTGCTTGCGCTGCATGCCTCCATGCTGCCCCCGGGACCGGGCACGGAGCCAGGGAGCGGCGCTCCCACGACAAGCGCTCCGCTGCCGGCGGGCCGGGAAGCGGCGCAGGGTGGAGCCGAGATCGACCGACGAGGGAGAGTTTCGATGCAGACACGCACTCTGGGCGACACGGGTCCCACGGTTTCCGCGGTGGGGCTGGGGGCGATGAGCATGTCGGGGACGTATGGTCCGGCCGATCGCGGGGAGAGCATCGCCACCGTGCGGGCCGCGCTGGACGCGGGGGTCACGCTGGTCGACACCGGTGACTTCTACGGCATGGGGCACAACGAGCTGCTGCTGTCGGAGGCGTTGCGGGGACGCGACCGGGACAGCTATCTGCTGAGCGTGAAGTTCGGGCAGCAGGTGGGGCCGGGCATGCGGTTCGCCGGTCAGGACTCCCGCCCGGCTTCGGTGCGGAACTTCCTGAGCTACTCGCTGACCCGGCTCGGCGTCGACCACGTGGACATCTACCGGCCGGCCCGGCTCGACCGGTCGGTGCCGATCGAGGACACGATCGGCGCGATCAAGGAGATGATCGACGCCGGTTACGTACGGTATGTGGGGCTCTCCGAGGTGGACGCGGAGACCGTCCGGCGGGCGCACGCCGTACACCCGGTTGCTGATCTTCAAATCGAGTACTCGCTGCTGTCGCGGGCGGTCGAGGCCGACGTGCTGCCCACGCTGCGGGAACTGGGCATCGGGCTGACCGCGTACGGGGTACTGGGCCGCGGCCTGCTCTCGGGGAACTGGGTGCCGGGGCGGGCGGACGACCCGCGTAACCACAGTCCCCGCTTCTCCACCGAGAACGCGTCACACAACCTCGCCCTGGTGGAGGCGTTGCGCCGGGTCGCCGACGCGAAGGGCTGCACGGTGGCGCAGCTGGCGATCGCGTGGGTGGCGGCGCAGGACCCGTCCATCGTACCGCTGGTCGGTGCGCGCACCCGGCAGCGGCTGGCCGAGGCGCTGCCGGCGCTGGCCGTGCAGCTGTCGGCCGATGACCTCGAAGAAATCGAGGCGGCCGTGCCGAAGGGCGCCGCGCGCGGTGACCGTTACCCGGCGGCGTTCATGTCGAGCCTCGGCGTCGGCAACTAGCGCCTCGTCACGGCTTCGCCGGGGCGGTGGTGAGTGTCCCCACCTCGGGGCTCGGAGCGGTTTTCTCGTCGCGTCGTGGTGATCGTGGCGGGTATCGTGGCCGGGCCGGTCGCGGGACTTCGGTGCGACTTCCGGAACCCGCCTCTGAAGCGATGCTTCGCAGTTCGTGCCCCCAATCCCCGGCCGGCCCCATCAGTACGGTGTGGAAAGGCGGGCCGCGGTCATGTCACGGGCGGATCGGGTCGCGTGCGAGGACGTGGTGATGTTCGTCAACGCCGCGATCGCCTCGACGGGCCAGCGTGAGTTCCGTTCCGGAGCCGCCACGCAGCGCCTGTCGTTGGCGTTCCTCCACGAGTACGTGCTGGGCAACTACCGTGACCTGTACGCCGCGACCCTGGCCCTGGACGTCAACCACTTCAACACCGGCATGGTCGTGACGAACCTGCTACGCACCGCCCGGGAGGCGAGCGACCAGCAGCGCGCGACGGAAGGGCGGCTGATCGCCGCACGGTTGCGGACGTTGCCGCCGCAGCGGGTGTACGGCGTGTTCCGCGAACTGCGCCGGCTGGGGATCAACAACCGGCGTACCCGCGCCATCGTGCGCGACTGGGTGGCCGCCCGGCCCGACCCGGCCTTCGACGCGGTCAAGTACCGCCGATCGTTGTCGGTCGCCGCCCGCCACGCCCACCTCCCACTTCCCGGCGAGGTCGGTACGGTGTTGTTCGACTGGCGCCGTCCGAAGCGCTACGAGACCCCGATCCTGGACGCGTGGCGACGCGCCCACTACGACCAGCGCGCCCTGTACGAGCTGCCGTACACCGTCGCCGAGGGACTGGCCGCCCAGCACGGCATCGACCGGACCCGGTTCCTGTCCGGCATCGCGCCCAAGCTCACCGACGGCGAACGGTTGCGGTTGCAGGGGGCCGCCGCACGGCACAAGGTCGCGGCGGTCGCCCTGGACCTGGCCACCGCGCCCCTGACGCGTCTCGCGATCTACGCGCTGTCACTGCCTCGCCCGGAACGCGCCCGGCGACGGGACGAGCTCACCGGAGCGCTGCGGGCCGCCGCGCGCCGCGCCGCCCGCCGGCAGGCGGGCACCTGGGGCCGGGTGGTGGCCGTCCTCGACGACAGCTACTCCGCTGCCGGCTCCGGCGTGAAGCGCGGCCGGCCGCTGGCCGTCGCCCTGGCCACGCACTATCTGCTGGAGGCCCTCGCCGCCGACTACGCCGGGCTGTGGCTGCACCACCGCGGCGAACCGTTGCTGGTACACCCCGTCGGCGCCACCGGGCTGGGCCTGCGCCTCGTCGACGCCCTCGAGCGTCGCCCCGACCGGCTCGTCATCGTCTCCGACGGCTGGGACAACGACCCACCCGGGCAGGCCGCCGAGGTGCTGCGGGTCTGGCGTACCCGCCTCGATCCCCACCAGGCCACGAGCGTCGTGCACCTCAACCCGGTCTACGACGCCGACACCTTCGACGTGCGTCGTCTCGCCGCCGGCGTGGCCACGGTAGGTGTCCGCGACGCCGAGGATGCCGCCGCGCTCGTCGAGCTGGCCCGCTTCGCCACCGGCAGTGCCGGCTTCGACGAGCTACGCCGCCACCTCGCCGACCGGGTCGAACGGTTCCTCAACGCCGAGCAGGCAGCGTCGTGACGGCCGTAGCCGGCGGAATCGACCTGACCGGGCTGGCCGCCGGCCCCTCCCAGACGTGGGGTGCGGTCCGCCTCGTCCCGCTACTGCGGCCGGTCCCCATCACCGACCTGCGTCTGCACGCCCGCCTCTACGACCCCGACGAACTGTCGATGGTCCGCACCGGGCCACGCACCGGGTACCTCTCCTACCTCCCGCACGCGTTCGTCGCCACCTGGACCACCGACGCCACCCCGGCCGCCGCGTACGGCACCCAGCTGCGTGACCCCGCCGACACCGGTGCTCCCACCGGCATCCGGCTGGCGTCGCGCCGCCGCATGGCTCGCCGTGAGGACAGGCAACGGCTGCGGTTCCTGCCGCTGCACCTGGCCATGGAGGGGTACCTCACGCTGCAGTTCGGCGGCCCGCCCGTCGCCTGGCAGGAATGGACCCGCGACGCCGTCACCCGAGGGCTGTCCCCCCGCGTGGAGGCCAGCTACACCGGCGCCACCATCACCGGCCTCGACGAGGCACTTCGCGTCTTCGAGATCCACCCCGACCAGTGCGGCATGCTGCTCTATGTCGCCGACGCGCTCGCCGCCGCGTTCGTCGTCCCGCACCCGGACGACTACCGCGCCCTGCACCCCACACTGTTGCAGGACTTCTACGGCGAACTGCTGTTCCACTACACCCAGCTGTATCCAGCCGTACCGGAATTCACCTTCCGTCTCGACGACACCCGCATCGCCAGCATCGCCGACCTGCGCGCGCAACTGGCCCGGGTGAACGCCGACTGGGCGGCGTCGCACGTCCTCATGGCCGACGGGCTGCTCACCGCCGAGCGACTCACCAGCACCCCGGTTCAGCGCATGGGCCGCTTCACCCTGTCCCGGTTCCTGCCCGCCTTCGACCCCGACGCCGAGAACCACATCGGCGAGACCATCACCGACGAGGCCGGCGCGTTGGCGTACCTCAAGACGTTTCGGCTGTCAGCCGCGCAGACCCGCCGCGGACACCTGCTGTCTCAACTCGCCGCCACCGACTGGGACCTCGACGCCACCGCCGCCGCGCTCCGCACCGACCGGGACGGGCTGATCCGACGACTCGACCGCGCCGGATTCGGCCGCCTGCTCCGCCGCGACATCATCGATTCCAGTCGTCGGCGTGAAGTCCCGGTGCGCGGCACCGGCAGGGGCGCGGCCTGACGGTCTCGCGCCGCCGTCAGGCTTCCGGTGCCCCTCGCTGCTCGCGCGGGGACCGCAGGGACGGCAGCGCCCAGAGGAACGCGAGCAGGCCACCGGCCGTCGCGAGGACGACCGCCGGCCGCAGCCCGACCGACTGCCCCACCAGCCCGCCGAGCACCGCGCCGACCGGGCGTACCCCGAAGCTGATCGTCTGGTAGGCCCCCCGGACCTGGGTGCGCAGCGGCACCGGCACGGTGGCGACGAAGGTGGCGGCGACGCTGATGTCCTGCACCGAGCGGCCCACCCCGGACAGGAACGAGGCGACGAGCACGACGGTCACGACCACCGCCGTCGGACCGGCCGCGACCGCGATGGCCGTCAGCGGCGCGGCGGAGAGCAGACTGCCGGCCACCAGACTCCGGGGCATCCCGAGGCGCCGGGCGACCGCCGGGAGCGCCAGGGATCCCGCCAGGGCCCCGGCGGCCTCGGCACCGAGCACGAGCCCGGTCACGGCTGCGGACAGGTGCAGCGTCCGGGTGAGGAACAGGACGAGGAGAGCGTGGAACATCAGGTTGAAGAAGTTGGCGGTGGTGGTGACGCCGAGCGCGCCACGTAGGGCTGGGCTGGCCGTGATGAAGCGCAGCCCCGTGGTGGAGGCCGGTGCGGTCCGTGGTGGCGGCGTCCGTGCCGCAGGGCGGTCGATCCTGGTCAGCAGGGCGGCCGACCAGAGGTAGGACAGCGCGTCGACGGCCACCGCGACGGGGGCGGAGAGGACCGGGACCAGGAGACCGCCCGCACCGGATCCCGCCACGGACGCCACCGTGCGGGCGCTGTAGACCAGCGACTGGCCGGCGACGAGGCGGTCGTGGTCGAGGAGGGTGGGGAAGAGAGCGGCATCGGCCACGACGAACACCACGGACGCGCTCGCGACGACCGCGGTGAGCGCGTACAGGGCGGGCAGGTTCAACCAGCCCAGCCACCAGGCCGCCGGCAGCGACGCGGTCGCCGCGAAGCGGACGAGGTCGGCGCCGATCATGGGGGTCAGCGGGTGCCGGAAGCGGGCCACCCACCCTCCCGCCGGAATGGCGAACAGGACGCTCGGGATCCACGCCAGCGCCGTCAGCCAGCCCATCTGGGCCGGGCCCGCGCCGAGCAGCACTGCGGCGGCGATGGGCACCGCCACCGACAGCACCCCGTCCCCGGCGGTCGAGACGCTCACGGCGCCCCAGTAACGCCGGAACGACGGCACCCGCAGCGGCGCCACGTGCGCCGGGAGGTCGGTCCGCGTCCACCGGCGTCCCCTTCCCGGGGCACCCGGGGGCCCTGCGCGTGCCCGGTCCGTGGCGGGCCGCTCCTGCGGCCGGCGCGGGAGGCGGCCCGCCACGGGACCGCGGGTCACTCGCTCCAGTCGGCGATCTTCATCGGACACCTCCTCTCGCCTCCAGGGGCTCGCCGGCACCGGCCCCGACCCGGTGCCGCACGGCATGCGGCGGCCTGGGCAAGCTTTCAGCCCGGCTTGCGCGCGACGACGAAACTCTTGCGGTGCAGCTCCTCGTCGGCGTTGTCGGTCAGCTCACCGAGGTGCAGCCCGTGGGTGGCCAGGTGCGTCAGGCCCACCTCGGCCAGCAGCCGCTCGACCACGTCCGGCGCGAAGTACGAGAACTCGTGCCGCTGGTGGAACCGCCGCCAGGTGATCCCGTCGTCGGTCGTGAACCGGTCGATCAGGTAGTCCGAGCCGTGCGGGTCGCGCCGCGACGACGCCCCGCGTACGACGGTGAACTCGTCCTCGCTGTCCTCCACGACCACGCGCGACGGGTGCCGCCGATGGAATCCGGCGGTGCCGAGGTCGAAGACGAACAGGGCGCCCGGCGCCAGCAGGGCGGACACCCCGCGCAGCGCGGCCGACAGCTCCTGCTCGTCGCGCAGGTAGATGAACGGCTCGCCCAGCGTCACCGCGACGTCGAACACCCCGAGGTCGGGCAGCTCCCGCAGGTCCGCGACGACGAGGCGGACCTGCTCGGCGCCCGGCTTCGCCCCTGCCTGCCGGAGCATCTCCGGCGAGACGTCGACCGCGGTGACCTGGTATCCCGCCTGCGCGAAGCGGATGGCGGCCTGGCCGGTGCCGGCGCCCAGGTCGAGCAGGCGTCGTCCGGCTGCGCCGTGGCGCCCGATCAGGTCCAGGTAGAGCGCGACCCAGCGGTCGTAGTCGTTGCGTCGGGTGACGTGGTCGTACGTGCTCGCGATCGAGTCGTAGATCGTCTGCACCGAGCGACCCGTCGAGCGTAGCTCTGTCACCGTGGGCCCCCTGTCGTCCGATGCCCTCGAAGCACTGGTGAAAGGCTAGGTGTGCCTTGTGGACAACGAGTGGACGACGGATCGGGGCAGGTCAGGAGAAGGGCGGGACGGTGCGGTGGCAGCCGCGCTGGCCGTGCCCGTCAGCGGCTGGTCGCCGGGGCGGGCTCGGGCTCGAGGGTGACCTGGCTGCGGTGCGCGACCGGGACGATCAACGCCGACGCGGCGAGCGCGGCGAGGGCGATGCCCAGCCACCCCCAGAACCCGAACGTGATGACCAGGCCGGAGAGCACCGCCGGGCCGACGATGTTCTGCGTGATGACGTGCAGGTCGAACGCGCCCAGGTATTCGCCCTGGGCGTGCTCGGGGGCGAGCCCGAAGGCGAGTCCCCAGCCGGAGGCGGCCTGCATCACCTCGGCCACCGAGAGGATCAGCACGCCGGCGACGATCGCCACGCAGGCGAGCGCCACGTTGTCCTCAAGCGCGGTCAGGGCGATGACCAGGCATCCGCCGGCGAGCCAGTAGCCGGAGCGTCGGGCGAGCCGGCCGGCTCCCGCCACGGTGTCCGCGCCGCGGCTGGCCCGGACCTGGAACAGGATGACGAACACGGTGTTGAAGATCAGCAGCAGTGGCACCAGGAAGTGCGGCAGCGTGGTGCGGTTGAGTGCCCAGAGCGGCATGGTGACCAGGATGACGCTGACGTGCGAGGCCAGGATCGTGGAGACGCCGATGACCGCGAGGAAGCGCGGATCGCGTACGGCGGCGAAGCGCTTGAAGCCCACCGGCACCGGCCGTGACGGCGCGTCGGGCAGGCGGGTGACCAGCAGCGCGGCGCCGACCATCAGCGCGGCGGTGGTGAGCGGGATGAGCACCAGCAGCCGCTGGCTGAGGGCGGCGACGGCGGCCACCCCGATGCCGATGCTGAAGCCGATGTTGAACACCGAGCGCATCATCGCCTTGAGCTTGACCCGTTCGTCGGCGGGCACGAGGTTGCCGACCAGGGCCCCGTTCGTCGGTCCGGTGCCGTACTCGATGAACCCGACGGCGACCACCAGGGCGTAGAACTGCGCCGCGCTGCCCACCAGGGTGTAGAGGCCGAAGCCGACCGCCAGGGTGGTGAACAGGACGATCAGCAGCCGCCGCGCGCCCACCCGGTCGGCGATCACCCCGAAGAGCACCGACGACACGAAGGCGGAGAGGCCGGCCGCGGAGAGGCCCAGGCCGACCTGCTTGGCGTCGAGCCCGACGCGGAGCGTGAAGTAGACGACGCTGCCGCTGAGGAAGACGCCCTTGCCGATCGACTCGGCCAGCCGGATCGCGATCAGTTTCCTGCGCAGCGGATCGGTCGGCACCAAACGGAACGAATAATCAATCAATCGCGAAAAGGGCATGTTCCCACATCCTGGTGTAATGGCGCGGTCGTCATCAATAATCGTGATCGGGGTGGCGGATGGACAGGGCCTGCGGGCGGCGGCGGGCGGGACGACTTCCCGGCCGTCCGGGAAGTTTTCCGCTGGACAACCCGGGGCCGCTGCGCTAGGCGTAGGCGCAGATCGGGGCGGATCCCGCCGGCCGGACGACCGTAGGCGCAGGTCGTGACCTTGGAATCCACCATCGGCGCTGAAATGTTTCTGACTGACAGTAGCTGCGATCCATCTTCGTTTACGTAATTGACCTCGGAAAATAGGTCGGATGATTGACAGGGGGGCCCGCCGATCGTGTATATGTGTTGTTCTAGTAGATGTAGGTAGCTGTTCACGCCGATGAGGCGATCCGTTCCCGCGACGCCCTCCCGCCGGGAGGCGTCGCGGGCTGCTTGGGGACGGGGTGAGGTGTGGCAATGGTCGGCGTTGGCTCGTCCACGGACCTGGCTCATACGATGAGTCGGGATCCGGAGGAGGTCGCGGACGGGGCACAACCCCGGGTCGTGACGGTGGTGCTGGCCGACGCTCAGCCGGTGGTGCGCAGGGGGCTCATCGCCCTGCTGTCCACCTCGACTGAGATCGACGTGGTGGCCGAGGCGGGATCGGCGCAGGCGGCGCTGCGGAGCGCGGCGTCGGTCCGCCCCGACGTGCTCGTGCTCGACATCGCGATGCCGGACTTCCAGGCCGGCACTCTTCAGGAGATCACCCGGGTCTCGCCGTCGACCGCGGTGCTGGTCTTCACCGCCGTCGAGGACGAGGCCGTCGTGGTCACCACCATGCGTGCCGGCGCCCGGGGGTACGTGCTCAAGAGCTGCCCCGGCGACGGCATCGTGCGGACGGTCCGGGGCCTGGCCACCGGCGAGGTGATCCTCGGTCCCCGGGTGGCCGACCTGCTCATCGGGCAGCTCGGCCGGGAGCCGCGCAACCAGCAGATGTTCCCGGAGCTGACGGAGCGCGAGCGGCAGGTGCTGGAGCTGATCGCGGCGGGCATGCGCAACGCCGCGATCGCCGCCCGGCTCAACCTGTCCCCGAAGACGATCAGCAACCACATCTCGACGATCTTCAACAAACTGAACGTGTCGGACCGGTACGAGGCGATCGAGGTGGCCCGCGAGGCCCGGTTCGCCCGCCCGCGGCCGTACCGGCCGGGGCTCGACCTGGTGGCCGGCGGCGGGAGTCCCCGCCTGCACGGCGCTGGCGCGATGCCGTTGCGCCGTGCGGGCGGCCCGGCGGCACTGGCCAGCCTGCGCTCGGTGGAGGGATGAACCGTATGACCCTGGACCTGGAGGCCATCGCCAACCGGCTGGAGCCGCGCTTCGGCAAGGCCGCCCACCGCTGGGCCGGCACCTTGCCGCAGCGGCTGACCGATCTCGTCGCCGAGTGGGGGCTCACCCTCGGTGAGCAGCTCAAGTCCGGCAACTCCTCGGTGGTGTTCCGCTGCACCGGCCCGCAGGGCGAGGCGGTGCTGAAGCTGTCACCGGACAGCTACGCGGTGCGCGAGGAGGTCGACATGCTGCGTCAGTTCGGGCCCAGCGGGCGGGTGCCGGTGGTGCTGGCGGCGGCCCGGGGCGCGGTGCTGCTGGAGTCGATCCGGCCGGGCACGCTGGTGGAGAAGATGGCGCAGCCGCCCACCCCCGCCGACTACGCCGGCTTCCTCACCGACCTGCACGCCGCCGGTGACCCGGCCGCCGCGCCCCGACAGCTCACCGACTGGATCGACGTGCTGTTCAACTCGGCGGTCCGGCGGGGCGCCGACCTCGCCGGGTCGAAGCGGCTGCGCGACGACCTCTTCGCGGTGCCCACCGAGACCGTGCTGCTCCACGGCGACCTGCACCTGGGCAACGTGCTCAGCGGCGGCGCCCGGGGGTTGGTGGCGATCGACCCGATGGCCTGCGCCGGCGACCCTTGCTTCGACGCCGTCGACTACGTGCTCGAGGGGCTGGATCGCGTGGAGATGGTACGCCGCCGCGACGAGCTGGCCGCCGCCGCCGGGATCGACGTCGACCGGCTCGACATGTGGTGCCGGGTCACCGCGCCGATCGGCGCCACGTACGTCAGCAACCCGGCGCACTCCGCCGAGCTGGCCGCCTTCGGGCGCGGCGAGTACTGACCCCCGGTCGGGTCCCAGGTCGGGGTGGCACCGCGCGCGGTGCCACCCCGACCTCGCGTAACCCTGGCTCCGCGGCGGTGGCCGGGACGGTGACCGTGGGCCCGCCGGCGGGCCGGGTCCGGCGGATCTGTCCGCCAGCCGACCGGGAGGTTTTCCCTGCCGGGGCGGGAAAGCCCGCTCTGTCGGGCGGGGTGCCCGGGCGGCCACGATCGGTGCATGGTTCGTACCGGTCGTGCTTCGTTCGCTCAGGAACGGCTCTACTTCCTCAACCAGCTGCAACCCGGCAACCCGGCCTACGTGGTGGCCTTCGGGGTGCACCTGCACGGCACGCTTCACCCCGAGGCGCTGCGCGCGGCCCTGCTGCGCGTCACCGCTCGGCACGAGGCGCTGCGTACCACGTTCGCGCTGGTGGACGGGGTGCTCGTCCAGCTGGTGGCGGACTCCCCGCAGGCGGAGATCGAGATCGAGGCCGGGGAGTGGGCCGACCGGGACACCCAGGAGGGGTTCCTGCGGACCCTGGTCGCCGAGCAGGCGCGTCGGGCGTTCGCGCTCGACGAGGGCCCGGTGCTGCGCGCGTACCTGCGTTCCTGGGGGCCCGACGAGCACACCCTGGCGGTGCTGGTCCACCACATCGCCTGCGACGGCTGGTCGGTCGGCCTGCTGCTGCGCGACCTCGCCGCCGAGTACAACGCCGCGCTGGCCGGGGCCGACGGCGCCGGCCACGCCGAACCCGCCGAGTCCTATCTGGCGTACGCGCAGCGGCAGCGCGCCGACTGGGAGCGGGACGGCTCCGGGCTGGACTTCTGGCGCACCACGCTGCGGGACGTCCCGCAGCTCGCGCTGCTCACCGACTTCCCCCGGCCGAGCGTGCTCGGCAACCGGGGCGCGGTGCTGCGCCGGCCGGTCGACGCCGGGCTGGTCGACCGGCTGACCGCGTGGGCACGGGAGCACGGCGCGACGCTGTTCGCGGTGACCCTGGCCGCCTACGCCGCGGTGCTGTCCCGCTACGCCCGCCAGGACGAGGTGGTGATCGGGGTCCCGGTGGCCAACCGGATGGACGAGGCCGAGGAGCGCCTGGTCGGCTGCCTGGTCAACACCCTGCCGATCCGGCTCGACCTGGCCGACCGGCCCCGCTTCGCCGAGCTGGTCGACCGGGCCCGCCGGGCCAGCATGGCCGCCTTCGCCAACCAGGACGTGCCGTTCGAGGAGATCGTGCGGGCCACCGTGGGGGAGCGGCAGCTCAGCCACGCGCCGCTGTTCCAGACCTCGCTGACCGTGCAGAACTTCCCGTTCGCCTTTCCCGAGTTCGACGGGGTGAAGCTGACCGAGGTGGACGTCGAGGTCGACGTCACGAAGTTCGACGTGGGGCTCACCCTCGACGTCTCCACCGACGCCCCGTTCCTGCGCGCCGAGTACAGCACCGAGCTGTTCACCGAGGAGACCGTCGCCACGCTGCTGCGGCACTACCTGACCTTCCTGCGCGCGATCGTGGACGAGCCGGACGCCGAGCCGTCCATGGTGGACGCGGCCGAGCACCGGCTGCTCGTCGAGGAGGTGAACCCGCCGCTGACCGCCGAGCCGATCGGCTACCCGTCGGTGCTGCGCCGCTTCGACGAGCACGTGGCGCGTACCCCGGACGCGGTGGCGGTGCGGCACCGCGACGCGACGGTGACCTACGCCGAGCTGGACCGCTGGGCCGGACGGATCGCCGCCGGCCTCGCGGACCTGGGGATCGGCCACGGCGACCGGGTCGGGCTGCTGCTCGGCCGCTCACCCGCGGTGATCGCGGCCATCGTCGGCGTGTGGCGGCTCGGCGCCGTCTACGTGCCGCTGGACCCGGAGTATCCCCGGCAGCGCCTCGACCTGATCACCGCCAGCGCCGGGCTGCGGATCATGCTGGCGGAGCCCGGCACCGCCGGGACCGCCGGGGCGCTCACCGCCGACCGGGGCATCCGGCTGGCCGACCCGCACACCCTCGACGGGGCCGCCGAGGTGCCACGGGCCTACCCCGCCGGGGACGACCCGGCCTACGTCATCTACACCTCCGGCTCGACCGGGGTGCCCAAGGGCGTGCTGGTCGGGCACGGCGGCCTGGACGCCCTGAACACCCCCACCCCCGGTGGTCTCGACGTCTCCGCCGACGACGTGTGGCTGGCGGCCAGCTCCTTCTCGTTCGACGCCTCGGTGTGGGAGATGTGGGGGGCGCTGACCACCGGCGGCCGGCTGGTCGTCGCCGACCAGGCGGACCTGGTCGACCGGGAGCGGCTCGCCGCCCTGGTGCACCGGGAGGCGGTCACGGCGGTGTTCCAGACCCCGGGCGCCCTCTACCGGCTGCTGCCGCCCTACCTGCGGCAGCTCGGCGGCGGGTGGTCCCGGCTGCGCTACGTCGTCCTCGGTGGCGAGGCGTTGAGCTGGGCCCGGCTCACCCAGCTGGTCGGCGGGGCGCCCCAGCTGGACACGGTCTTCGTGAACATGTACGGCATCACCGAGGGCACCATCCACTGCACGATCTTCGCCGCGCCCACCGCCGAGCTGGCCCGGGTCCGGGAGGGCACCATCGGCGTGCCGCTGCCCTCGGCCCGGTGCTACGTCCTCGACGAACGGCTGCGCCCGACCGGGGTGGACGTGCCCGGCGAGCTGTACTGCGGCGGGGTGCTCGTCGCGCACGGCTACGTGAACAACCCCGAGCTGACCGCCGCCCGCTTCCTGCCCGACCCGTACGGGCGGGGAGCCATGTACAAGACCGGCGACGTGGTCAAGTGGGGCACCGACGGCAACATGATCTACCTCGGCCGCAACGACACCCAGGTGCAGCTGCGCGGCTACCGGGTGGAGCTGGCCGAGGTCGAGAGCGCGTTCCTGAGCCACCCGGCGGTGCGCTCGTGCGCGGTGGCGGCCGAGGACGACCAACTGGTCGCCTTCGTCGTCGGCGGGACCGGCCCGGACACCGAACGCGAGCTGCGCGGCCACGTCCGGCAGACGCTGCCCGCCTACATGGTGCCGGCCCGGATCCTCACCGTCGAGGCGATCCCGCTCACCGCCCACGGCAAGGTGGACACCGCCCGCCTGCTGGCCGAGACCCGCGCGGCCCGGACGGCCGCCGCGCCGGCCCCGGCCGCCGACCGCGCCGCCGGCACGGACCTCCAGGAGCGGGTACGGGCCTGCTGGAGCGAGGTGCTCGGCCGCTCCGACGTGGGGCTGCACGACAACTTCTTCGACCTGGGTGGGCACAGCTTCGCGCTGATCGCGTTGCAGCAGCGGCTCGCCGACGAGGGGCTGGAGGTCTCCGTGACGGACCTGTTCCGGGCCGGCACGGTCGCCGGCTGCGCGGCGCGGCTGCGCGAGGCCGCCCCGGTGCTGGCCGACGCGCGGGTCGCCCAGCGCCACCAGGGGCGGGCCCTGCTCGCCGGTCGGCGGCGCGGTGCCGGAGGCGGCCGTGGTTGAGCCCGACGACGACGCCGCGGTGGCCGTGGTCGGCCTGGCCGTGCGCGTCCCCGGCGCGGACCGGGACCTGGACCGGTTCTGGCACCACGTGGTGCACGGCATCGACGCGGTCAGCTTCTTCACCCCGGAGCAGCTCCTCGGCTGGGGCGTGCCGAAGGACCTCGTCGAGCATCCCGACTTCGTGCCGGCCCGGGCGGTGCTGGAGAGCGCGGACCGCTTCGACCACCGGCTGTTCAGCTACTCGCCGTCGGACAGCGCGCTGATGGACCCCCAGCAGCGGGTCCTGCTGGAGTGCGCGTGGGCCGCGCTGGAGCACGCCGGCCAGCCACCGGTCGCCGCCGACGGCAACCGGATCGGGGTGTACGTGGGCACCGGGCTCAACGTCTACCTGCTCGACAACGTCTGGCCCAACCAGCGCGCCGTCGAGGCGGCCGGCGGCCTCGGGCTGATCATCGGCAGCGACAAGGACTTCGCGGCCACCCGGATCGCGTACAAGCTGAACCTGCAGGGCCCGGCGGTCACGGTGCAGGCCGCCTGCTCGACCTCGCTGGTCGCGGTGCACCAGGCGGTGCAGGCGCTGCTGACGTACGACGCCGACGTGGCGCTGGCCGGGGCGGCGACGGTGGCGCCGCCGACGCGGCGCGGGCACCGGTACGAGCCCGGCGGCATCTTCTCCGCCGACGGCCGGTGCCGGGCCTTCGACGCCGCCGCCGACGGGACCGTGCCCGGCGACGGGGCGGGCGTGGTGGTGCTCAAGCGCCTCGCCGACGCCCGCCGGGACGGCGACACCGTGCACGCGGTCATCCGGGGGTCGGCGATCAACAACGACGGCCTGCGCAAGGCCGGCTTCACCGCGCCCGGCCCCACCGGCCAGGCCGCGGTGATCTCGGCGGCGCTGGAGGTGGCCGGCGTCGACCCGGACACCGTCGGGCTGATCGAGACGCACGGCACCGGCACCGCGCTGGGCGACCCGATCGAGGTGGCCGCCCTGCGGCAGGTCTTCGACAGCGACCGGCCCGACCGCGCCCCCTGCGCGCTCGGCGCGGTCAAGTCGGTCGTCGGGCACCTGGACACCGCAGCCGGCGTGATCGGGCTGGTCAAGGCGGTGCTGGCACTGAAACACCGGACCGTCCCGCCGATCGCCCACCTGAGCACCCCCAACCCCCGGGTCGAGCTGACCGGCTCCGTCTTCGACCTGCCGGTGGCGGCGCGGCCCTGGACCCCGATCGACGGGGTGCTGCGGGCCGGGGTCAGCGCCTTCGGCATCGGCGGCACCAACGCCCACGTCGTCCTCGAAGCCGCCCCGGACCCCGCGCCCCGCCGCCGTCGGCACGTCACCGAGCTGGTCCTCGTCTCCGCGAAGACGGCCACCGCGGCCCAGGACAGCGTCGACCGCGCGGTGGACTTCGTGGCCCGGACCGCCCCCGGCGACCTGGCCGACATCGCGTACACGCTGCGCACCGGCCGCACCGAGCTGCCCTGGCGGGCGGCGTTCCTCACCGGCCAGCACGCTCCGGCGGCCGGGACCGGCGTGCCGGGGCCGGCGGTGCGGCAGGTCGACGCGAAGGCGCGGGCGCGGGGCGTGGGCCTGTACCTCACCGCGGCCGGCGAGCTGACCGGCAACCGGCCGAACTACGACGCCGACCCGGTCTACCGGGCCACCGCCGACGAGGGGGCGGCGCTGCTGCGCGGGCAGCCCCTCGACGAGCCGGCCCGGGAGCGGGTCAACCGGCTGGTCGCCTGCGTCGGCCTGGCCCGGTCGCTACACGGTCGGGGGATCGCGCCCCGCGAACTGGCCGGCACCGGCCTCGGCCTGCTGGCCGGCGCGGTGGTGGCCGGGGTGCTCACCCTGCCGGAGGCGGTGGCGCTGCTGCGCGGCGACCGCGACCCGGCCCGGCCCCGCCCCGCCGAGCTGCCGCTGCGGGCCGCCGGCGGGGAACCGCTCACCGACGCCGAGTGCGCCGATCCGACCCGCTGGCGGGCTGCGGCGCTCGCCCCGGCCGCGCCGCAGCCGCTCCCACCCGACGCGGACCGGCTGCTCTGGATCGAGGTCGGCACGAGCGTCACCCCCCGGTTCGGGCCGGACCCGTCGGCGCTGCCCACCGACCGGCACGCCCGGCTGCTGGCGACCGTCGGCGCGCTGTGGCAGCTCGGCCTGGCCGGCCCCTGGGATCCCGCGTACGACACGGGGCGGCGGCGGGTGCCCGCCCCCACCTACCCCTTCGCCGCCACCCGGCACTACCTGGACGCCCCCGCTACCCACCTGGACACAGAGAGGCACCACTGATGCGCGACGTAGACGACCGGACCTGGGTGGCCGAGTTCGAGGAGCTGTGGAAGGAGGTGCTCGGCGTCGACACGGTCGACGACGACGACGACTTCTTCGACCTCGGCGGCCACTCGCTGAGCGCGCTTCGGCTCAGCACCCTGATCCGCCAGGAGCTCAACCTCGCGGTGATGTTCGGTCACGTGCTGGAGAATCCCCGCTTCGCCGACCTGCGTACGGTGGCGGGCCAGGTGTCGGCGGACCGGCCGGCGGCGGAGGCGGTGTGATGGACCGCCCCGACCTGGCCGCCTGGACGCCGCTGGCGGCCCAGGTGCTCGGCGTCGCGCCCGAGCACCTGCGTCAGGCGGCGGCCACCGAGTCCTTCGTCGGCCTGGGCGGCACCTCGTTGCAGGCCATCGCGCTGGTCGCGCTCGGCCAGCGGGAGCTGCGGGCGCACGTGGAGGCGGGCCGGCTGCTGTCCGCGCTGCCGCTGGCGCAGGTGCTCGCCGACGCGGTCGAGTACGTCGACACCGCCCCGCCGGTGCTCGCGCGGCGGCCCGCCGAACGGGACCTGCTGCCCGGCCAGCGGTCCATGCTCGCCGCGCACCTGCTCGACCGGGACGCGCCCTACCACCTGATGTTCACCCTGGAGGCGGACGGTCCGCTGGACCCGGCCCGCGTCCGCCGGGTGCTGGGGGAGCTGGCCGCCCGGCACGAGGCGCTGCGCACCCGCTTCGTCCACGAGCCCCGGCAGGCCCGGATCGTGCTGCCCGCGCCGTACCAGCCGCGGCTGCTGCACCAGGCGCTGCCCGGCGACGACGCGGTCCGCACCGTGCACGACCTGTACGGCACCGCGGCGGGGCGGCTGCTGCGCCCCTTCGACGAGCCACCGGTCGTGTTCGTGCTGACCCGGGCGGGGGACCGGGACCTGCTGACCCTGCTGGTGCACCACGTGGTCAGCGACGGCTGGAGCATCGGGCTGCTCTGGCGCGAGTTCACCGCGCGTTACGCCGCCGACGCGGCGGGCACCGCACCACCCGGCGACGACGCGCCCGCGGCCGCGCCCGCGCCCTCCCCGGACTGGATCGGCAGCCGGCTGGCCGCGCGGGAGGCGGCCGGGGAGGTGGACGCCGCGCTGGCCCGGATCCGGGCCCGGCTGACGGGCGCGCCGGCCACGGTGGCCCTCGCCACCGACCTGCCCCCGCTGGCCGAGGCCGACGGGCGGGGCGCGCGCCTGCACTTCCACCTCGACCCGGCGACGGCCGGCGCGGTGACCGACCTGGCCCGCCGGTGCGGGGTGACCGTGACGTCGGTGGTCATGGCGGGCTGGGCGCTGGCCGCGTCCCGCCACGCCGGGCTGGACGACCTGGTCCTCGGGGTCCCCGCGGCGGGCCGCTTCGAGGCGGGCATGGCGGACATCGTGGGCCTGTGCACCCGGGTCGTCCCGGTGCGCTGCGCGAGCCGCGACGCGCTGACCGTACGCGAGCACGTCCGGGGCCTGGCCGGGGCGCTGGGCGAGGCGGCCGCCGACGCCGACGTGCCGTTCGAGCGGGTCGTCGCGGCGCTCGACGTCCCCACCGACCCGGCGCGCAACCCGCTGGCGCAGCTCGGCTTCGCCGCCCACCACGAGCTGGTCCCCGACGAGCTGACCGGGGGCGGCCGGCGCTGGCGGCTGCACGAGGGGCACTGCCACGGGGCGGTCTTCGACGCCCTGCTCTACCTGCAGTCCTGGTCGGCGCGCCCGCGGCTGGCCCTGGAGTACGCGACGTCGGCGCTCACCGCCGCCGAGGCCGGCGAGCTGGTCGAGTCGTTCCGGGCGGCGCTGGCCGCGCTCGCCGCCGACCCCGACGCGCCCCTGGGCGAGGTCGGCACCCTCTCGCCGGCCCAGCGGGACCGGCTGCGCACCCTGGGCGGCGGTGGCCCCCACCACACCACCGACGACGTGTGGCACCGGTTCGCCCGCCACGCCCGCGACGCGGGCGAGAAGATCGCGCTGGTCGACCCGCAGGCCGGGCTCACCCTCACCTACCGCGAACTGCACGACCGGGCCGTCGCCCAGGCGGGCCTGCTGCACGCCCGCGGGGTACGGGCCGGCGACGGGGTGCTGCTGGAGCTGCCGCGCTCGGCGGCGGAGGCGGTGGCGGTGCTGGGCGTGCTGCGCCTCGGCGCGTACTACGTGGCGGTCGACCGCGACGCCACCGACGAGTGGCGGGCACACCTGGTCGAGGCGGTCGCACCCCGCGCCCGGCTCGGCGTGGACGCACCCGGACCGCACCGCTCCGGCGTGGCCGACTGCCCGCTGGTCGACCTCCACGACCCGGCCCCGGTCGTCGACGCCGGCCCCGAGACGGCACCGGCCGGGCCGGACCGGACCGCGTACACCTCGTTCACCTCCGGCTCGACCGGCGTGCCGAAGGGCGTCGTCGTCCCGCACCGGGCGGTGCTGCGCCTCGCCGACGACCCGGGGCTCTTCGTCGACCGGCCGGGCATGCGGATGCTGCGCCTGTCCCCGCTGGCGTTCGACGCGTCCACCCTGGAGCTGCTGGTGCCGCTGGCCAACGGGGACACCGTGGTGGTCTTCCCCGCCGGGGAGCCGACGCCCAGCGCGTTGACCGGGTTCCTGCGCGCCGAGGCCGTCAGCCACGCCTGGCTCACCTCGGGCGTCTTCCACCTGGTCGCCGACCACCGGCCGGATGCCTTCGCCGGGCTGCGGCAGCTCTTCACCGGCGGCGGCGTGGTCTCCCCGGCGCACGTGCGCCGGGCGCTGGCCGCCTGCCCGGGGCTGCGGCTCACCAACGGCTACGGTCCGACCGAGAACACCACGTTCACCACCACGTACTCGGTCGACCACGCCGAGGCCACCCCGGACCCGCTGCCGATCGGCGGGCCGGTACGCGGCACCGACCTGCACGTCGTGGGTCCGGGCGGACGCCTCGTTCCGCCCGGGGCGGTCGGCGAGCTGTGGGCGGCGGGGACCGGGCTCGCCGACGGCTACCTCGACGACCCGGCCCGTACGGACGCCTCGTTCGTCCGCTCCGCGGAGCTGGGGACGCGCCTGTACCGCACCGGTGACCTGGTGCGCTGGGGCGCGGACGGGCAGCTGCGGTTCCTCGGCCGCAACGACCGCCAGGTGAAGATCGCCGGCCACCGGGTCGAGCTGGTCGACATCGAGCGCCGGCTGCGCGCCCGCCCCGGCGTACGCGACGCGGTGGTCTTCACCGTCGGCGACCCGGCGACCGGGGTGCGCCTGTGCGCCGCCCTGAAGCCCGACGCGGACGGCGTCGACGTGGCCGAGGTGCGCCGGGCGGTGGAGCCGGAGCTGGCCCCGTACGCCCGCCCGCAGCAGTGGCACACCGTGGCCGAGTTTCCGCTGGACCGCAACGGCAAGGTCGACCTGCGGGCGCTGGCCGCCCTGGTCGCCACCGCGCCCCCCACCGCGGCCGCCGCGGCGAACTCCCCGGCCTCCTCCTCGGCGTCGTCCCCGGCCTCGGCTTCGGCGTCGCTGACCGAGTTCGAGGAGCTGGTCGCGGGGGCGTGGGTGGAGGCCCTGGGCACCGACGACTTCGACCTGGACGAGGCCTTCTTCGACGTCGGCGGGGAGTCCCTGCGGCTGGCCGTGGTCCGCCGGCTGCTCCAGGAGCGGCTGTCCGGCCGGACCATCCCGCTGACCGACCTCTACCGCTTTCCGACCGTCCAGACGCTGGCCCGGCATCTGCACGCACAGACCGAAGGAGCAGGCGCACCCTCATGAACGGCGACATCGCGATCGTAGGCATGGCGGGCCGGTTCCCCGGCGCCGCCGACGTCTGGCAGTACTGGTCCAACCTGGCCGCCGGACGGATCACCATCAGCTCGCTGACCCGCAGCGAACTGCTGGCCGCCGGGGTGCCCGCCGACCGGCTGGACGACCCCGCGTACGTGCCGGCGCGCGGGATGCTGGCCGACCCGGAGCTCTTCGACGCCGCCTTCTTCGGCATCACCCCCCGGGAGGCGGAGACCACCGACCCGCAGCACCGCCTGCTGATGCAGACCGCCTGGGCCGCGCTGGAGTCGGCCGGGCTCACCACCGACGCGCCCTTCGGCCGGGTCGGCGTCTTCGCCGGCGCGGGCTTCAACTACTACGCGCTGAACCACGTCTTCGCGCGGCCCGGCCTGGTCGACGCGCAGGGGCTGCTGTCGGTGGTGCTCGGCAACGAGAAGGACCACCTGGCCGCGAAGATCGCCTACCGGCTGGGCCTGGGCGGGCCCGCCGTCACCGTGCAGACCGCCTGCTCGACCTCGCTCGTGGCGGTGCACCTGGCCGCGCAGAGCCTGCGCGCCGGTGACTCGGACGTCGCGCTGGCCGGCGGGGCCTGCGTGGCCGTGCCGCAGCACTCCGGCTACCTGTACGAGACCAAGGGCATCATGTCGGCCGACGGCACCTGTCGCCCGTTCGACGCCACCGCGGAGGGGACCGTGCCCGGCAACGGCGTCGCCCTGGTGGTGCTCAAGCGCGCCGAGGACGCTCGCCGCGACGGCGACACCGTCTACGCGGTGATCAGGGGCTCGGCGGTGAACAACGACGGCAACCTGAAGGTCGGCTACACCGCCCCCGGGGTCGCCGGCCAGATCGACGTGCTGACCCGCGCGTACGCCGCCGCCGGGGTGGACCCCGCCACCGTCGGCTACCTGGAGGCGCACGGCACCGCCACCGAGGTCGGCGACGCCATCGAGCTGTCCGCGCTGACCGAGGTCTTCACCCGGGGCACCCGGCCCTGCTCGCTCGGCTCGGTCAAGGCCAACGTCGGCCACCTCGACGCGGCGGCCGGCGTCGCCGGGCTCGTCAAGGCCGCGCTGGCGCTGCACTTCCGCCAGATCCCGCCGCTGGCCGGCCTGAAGCAGGCCCGGCCCGAGCTGCTCGACGGCTCCACCCCGTTCACGGTGGACACCGTGGCCCGGCCCTGGGAGACCGACGGCACGCCGCGCCGGGCCGGGGTCAGCGCGTTCGGCCTCGGCGGCACCAACGTCCACGTGGTGCTGGAGGAGGGGGACGGGCCGGACGTGCCGGAACCGACCGTCCCGCCCGGGGAGCGCACCGAGCTGGTGGTGCTCTCCGGGCGTACCCCGGAGGCGGTCCGGGCCGCCGCCGAGCAGCTCGGCGAGCACCTGCGGCAGCGCCCCGACCTGCCGCTGGCCGACGTCGCCCGCACCCTGCAGTCGTACCGCCGGCACTTCCCGCACCGGCTCGCGGTGGCCGCCCGGGACCTCGCCGAGACGGCGACCCGGCTGCGCCGCGCCCCGGCCCGGGCGGCGGCCCGCCGGCCCAGCGTGGTCCTGCTCTTTCCCGGCCAGGGCACCGAGTTCCCCGCCATGTCCCGGGGCCTCTACGACCGTTACCCCTCGTTCCGGGCCGACCTCGACCAGGGGGCGCGGCTGCTCACCCCGATCCTCGGGCTGGACCCGCGCGACGTGCTGGTCGACGACGACCCGCACGACGTGGTGCACCGCACCGACGTGACCCAGCCCGTGCTGGCGCTGCACGAGCTGGCCCTCGGCCGGCTGCTGCTCTCCTGGGGGGTACGCCCGGCCGCGCTGGTCGGCCACTCCGTCGGCGAGTTCGCCGCCGCCGCGCTGGCCGGGGAGCTGGCCGGCGACGACATGCTGCGCCTGGTGGCGATCCGGGGCCGGCTCATGCACGACGCACCCGAGGGCGGCATGCTGGCCGTCCTCGCCTCCCCGCCCGTTCTCACCCCCCACCTGGCCGGCCTGGACGAGCTCGACGTGGCCGCACGCAACGCCCCCGACCTGACCGTGGTGGCCGGGCCGGTGGCGCAGCTCGACGCGCTGCGGGAGCGGCTGACCGGGGCGGGCGTGCACTGGCGGGCGCTGCCCGCCCGGCGGGCCTTCCACAGCCGGATGATGGCCGACGCGGCCCGGCGGTTCGGCGTCGAGGCCGACCGGGTGGGCCGGCGTCCCCGCACCGTTGCGGTGATCAACACAGTGGACGGCGCGCTGCTCGGCAAGGGGCTGTCCCGCCCGGCGGGCTACTGGGCGACCCAGCTGCGCAGCCCGGTCGGCTACCACGACGCGCTGCTGACCGCGCTCGGCCTGCCCGACCCGGTCCTGGTCGAGGTGGGGCCGGGAAGCGCGCTGACCGGCGCCGCCCGGCAGACCCCGCAGGGCCGGCCGGTGCCCGGTTACGCCCTGCAGCCACGGCCGACGGCCCGCCCGGACGCCGGTGACGTGCTGGCCGGCATCGGCGCGCTCTGGACGGCCGGGGTGGGCGTGGACTGGCCGGCGCTGCGCGGCGACACCGGCAGCCGGCGGGTCGCGCTGCCCGGCTACCCGTTCGCCCCCACCCGGCACTGGCTCGACGCCGCACCGCCGGTCCCGGACGACCCGGCACCGGTCCCGGACCTCCCGGCGTCGCCGGCCGGCGGCGAGGACGGCCTCGTGGGGGAGATCGTGGCGCTCTGGACCGACCTGCTCGGCGTCCCGGAGATCGGCCCGGACACGAACTTCTTCGCGGTCGGCGGCGACTCGCTGCTGCTCATCCGCATGATCAGCCAGGTGCGGCGCCGCTACGGGGTGCGGGTGCCGATCGACACCCTCACCGCGGACGCCACGCCGCGCGTGCTCGCCGGGCTGGTGACCGCGTGACCGGCCGTCACGACGACCTGGACCTCGCCGCCGCGGTGGCGGCCGTGCTCTGCCACCGGCTCGGCGGCGCGACCGAGGTCGCGGTGCACGGCCCGCGCGGCGAGCTGCGGCTGCGCGTGGGCCCCGAGCACACCCTCGACCAGGTACGCACGCAGGCGCGCAGCCTGTCCCCGGCGGCGGCGGAGCCGGACGTGCTGCTGCCCGCACCGGCCACCACCGCCGGCGGCGTCGCGGCCACCCTGGGCGCCCTGCCGGTGCGCTTCCTGCGCCACCACGGCGACGCCCGGTGGCTGCCGGAGCGCCTGCGCACCCTGCACGCCTGGCTCACCGCCCACCCGGACCGGCCGGTACGGGAGGCGACGCTGGTCGGCCCCGAGGAACGCCGGACCCTGCTCGGCTTCAACCCCGCGCCGACGCCCGCCCCGCGCACCCCGGTGCACGAGCTGATCTGCCGGCAGGCGGCACGCACCCCGGACGCCGTCGCGCTGCGCGGCGACGGCCGCCACCTCAGCTACCGCGAGTTCCTGGACGAGGCGGCAGCGCTGGCCGGGCGGCTGCGCGCGGACGGGGTGGGGCCGGGGTCGGTGGTCGGGCTCTGCGCCGAGCGCAGCCCCGAGCTGGTGGTCGCGGTGCTCGGCGTGCTGCTGGCCGGTGCGGCGTACCTGCCGCTCGACCCGGCGCACCCGCGGCCCCGGCTGGACCTCATGCTCGGCACCGCCGGGGCGGCGCTGGTGCTGGCCGACCCGGCGGGGCAGGCCGCGCTCGGTGCCGCGCCGACCGTGCCCGTCCGCCCGCTGGACGGCGGTGACCGGCCTGCCCCGCCGGTCGACTGGCGCGGCTACCGGGCGCCGGAGGAGGTGGTCCACGGCCTCTCGTACGTGATCTTTACCTCCGGGTCGACGGGCGCGCCCAAGGGCGTGCAGATGACGCACCTGTCGCTGGCCAACCGCCTGGTCTGGATGCAGGACACCTATCGGATCGGCCCGGGCGACGTGGTGTTGCAGAAGACGCCGTACACCTTCGACGTCTCGGTGTGGGAGCTGCTCTGGCCCTTCCTCACCGGCGCCACCCTGGTGACGGCGCAGCCGCAGGCGCACCGCGACCCGCAGGAGATGGTCGAGGTGATCGCCCGGGAGTCGGTGACCACCGTCCACTTCGTGCCCTCCATGCTGGCCCTCTTCGTCGAGGAGGCGGGACTGGACCGCTGCGCCGACCTGCGCCGGGTGATCTGTAGCGGGGAGGCGCTGCCGCCGAAGCTGGTCAACAAGCTCACCGCCGTGCTACCCGGGGTGCGGGTGCACAACCTGTACGGCCCCACCGAGGCGGCCATCGACGTCACCGCCTGGCAGTGCCGCCGGCCCGAACCGGCGGACACCGTGCCGATCGGCCGGCCGATCAGCAACGTCGTCGCGTACGTGCTCGACGACCGGAGCGATCTCGCCCCGCTGGGCCAGGTGGGGGAGCTGGTGGTCGGCGGGGACTGCCTCGCGCGCGGCTACGCCGGCCGGCCCGACCTGACCGCCGAGCGGTTCGTCGAGGTGACGGTCGCCGGCCGGCCGCAGTGGGTGTACCGGACCGGGGACCTGGTCTGGTGGTCGCCGGAGGGCCACCTCAACTACGTCGGCCGGGTCGACACCCAGGTCAAGATCCGCGGGCAGCGGGTGGAGCTGGGGGAGATCGAGTCGACCCTCAACCGGCACCCGCTCGTGGCCAACAGCGTCGTGCTGCTCCGCGAGGACCTGGGCGCCGCGCCGACCCTGGTGGCGTACCTGGTCGCCGAGCGCGACGCCGACCCGGCCCGGCTGACCGAGCCGGCGCTGCGCGCCTTCCTCGCCGAGGCGTTACCTGACCACATGGTGCCGGTACGCTACGTCCTCCTGCCCGAGCTGCCCGCCACGGCCAACGGCAAGGTCGACCGGCGGGCGCTGCCCCCTCCGCCGGCCCGGGTCCGCCGCCGCTCCGGCGTCCGGGCGGGCCGCCTCGATCACGTCGCCTCGCCGTCCGGCGCCTGATCCGTCGTGGTTCCGGCCCGTCATGGTCAGGTGTGCTGATCACGGCCGCCCCGATCGCGTAGATCGCCGCGCCGACGAGGTAGTGGCGTTCGGGCCGGAACCCTCCGATGAGCATCGCCCAGGCGAGTGACCCGGCGACGAAGACACCGCCGTAGGCGGTGAGAGGCGACGCCCGAAGCTACCGTGCCGGCTGGGGTCAGGCGGAGACGGTGAGGACCAGCTTTCCGGCGGTGTGACCGGTCTCCACGGCGGCTACCGCCTCCGCGCTCTGTTCGAAGGCGAACACGCGCGTGATGTGCGGGTCGACGGTGCCGTCCACCATCAGCGCGGCGACGGTCTCCAGCGATGCCCGGTCGAGGCGGCGGGGCAGGAACTCGCCGCCCAGTTCGCGCACGGTGTCGTCGGCGGCCGACAACAGCTGCCTGGGGTCCGTCGCCAGCGCGGCGACCGACCGCAGCGCGTCGCCGCCGACGAGGTCGATCAGGCCATCGACACCGGACGGGGCGAGCTGCCGTACCTGTCCGGGGACGTCACCGGCGGTGTAGCTGACGAAGGTCACGCCGAGAGCCTCGGCCCCGGCACGCTTGCTGTCGCTGCCGGTCCCGATCACCGTCAGCCCCCGCGCACGCGCGAGCTGCGCGGTGATCTGGCCGGTGCTGCCCCCGACGCCGTTGACCAGCAGCGTCGCGCCCTCCGGCAGGTCGAGCCAGTCGAGTGCGTCGAGGGCGGTCGTGCCGGACACCGGTATGGTCGCCGCCCACTCGTAGGGCAGGGTCTCCGGCTTACGAGCCGCGTTCGCCGCCGGCAGGACCGTCGTCTCGGCGTACGTGCCGGCGCCGCTGAGCGCGAACCCGAACACCGCGTCGCCCACCGCGAGGTCGGTGACGTCGGCACCGGTCGCGAGCACGTCCCCGGCGGCCTCCATGCCCATCACCTGCGGGAACGGTAGGTGTCCGTTCAGCGCCCGGACATGTCCGGACCGGAGAAGGGGATCGAGGCGCGCTACTCCCGCGGTCCGGACCCTGATGAGGACCTCCCCGACACCGGGCTGCGGATCGGGCCGGTCGAAGTGGAACTGGACCTCCGGGCCGCCGAAGGCGCGGTATCCAAAAGCGCGGCTCATTGTCGTACTCCCTCACTGGATGTCGACCGCCGACGCTAATTACTGACACCGGTGTCAGAAACAAGAGCGCGTGACCCGACTCACATCCGGCTCACGCGCTCGCGATCTCCCGACGGTGCGCCAGATTCGCGGCGATCAGATCGTCCAGCACCGCTCGGGTCCTGACCAGTTCATCGATGTGCTGATCGAGGCGGTCACGCTCCTGCCCCATGCGCTCCAGGGCCGCCTCGGAGGTGTCCGCACTCGGAGACTCGACGCAGGGCAGGAGGTCGACGATGGTCCGACTACTCAGGCCCGCCGAGAACAGCCGCTGGATCAAGCGGATCCGTTCGACCTGGCCCTCGAGGTAGCGGCGGTGACCGCGCGGACTGCGCAGGCTGGTGAGCAGCCCCTGCTCCTCGTAGTAGCGCAGGGATCGCACGCTGACCCCGGTACGGGCGGCGAGTTCACCGATCCGGATGGTGGCGGTCATCCTGACTTCCGTCCTGCCTCGCACATGGGTGAGGTCCAGGCTACCCACGCGTCGGAACGCGGCCAGTGACACCACGCGGCGGGCAGAGTTGCGTGGCCGACGCACCCGACAGCGCCGCCGACCTGGTGGCCGGGGTGGTCGACGACTCCGTTCGTGCGTTCGGGCAAACCCACGCCGGAGACGACGTCGGCGAGCATCCGCGGGATACTGGTCGCCCATGGATGAGGTCGAAGTCGTCGTCGCCCATTCCGAGCGTGCGACCCTGCGCGTCGGTGACGTGTTCCTGAAGGTCGACGCCGATCAGGCACGCATCGACGTCGAGGTCGAGGCGATGTCCCTCGCGCCCGTCCCGACCCCGGCGGTCCTGTGGCGCAAGCCGCCCGTGCTCGCGGTCGCCGCGCTCCCGGGGACGACGCTCGGGCGCCTCGGCGGTCCGTCGACCGGGTCGCCAGCGGCGTGGGCCGCGGCGGGCGCCACCATCCGAAAGCTGCACCAGGCACCCCTGCCGCCCCTGCCGGGCCGGGCCGGCCGGAGCGTCGTCGCGCTGGCGGCGGAACTCGACGACGAGTGCGAGTTGCTCGTGACGAGCGGTGTCCTTGCCGCTGACCTGGTCACCCGCAACCGCCAGGTCGCCGAGGCCGCGTTCCGGCCGTGGACCCCGGCGTTCACGCACGGCGACCTGCAGATCGCACACGTCTTCGTCGACGGCGACGAGGTCACCGGCATCATCGACTGGTCCGAGGCGGGCCAGGGCGACGCCCTGTACGACCTCGCCACCTTCACGCTCGGACACGAGGAGCACCTCGACGACGTCATCGCCGGCTACGGCACCGACGTCGACCTCGACGTGATCCACGCATGGTGGTCGTTGCGAAGCCTGCTGGCAGTGCGTTGGCTGATCGAGCACGGCTTCGACCCCTTCGCGCCGGGCTGTGAGGTCGACGTGCTGAGATCCCGAATGTGAGGCTGTGCAGGGCCGACCCGCGATGTAGCAGACGGTCGGGCCCGGGGGTCCACCGCTGTGGCGGGCCGGGCAGCCGGTTGCCGGGTGAGGCTGGGCAGGACTCGGTCCGGCAAACGGTGCTGCGCCTGGTCGCCGCGGCGGGCGAGGGTGGGCCGTAGCAGCAACCTGTGTGAGTGACAGACGCATGACGGGCCACCTGGTTGCGGCTTGCCGAAAACCTTTTCGTGAGGCATTGTGGGCGACATGCCCGCAGCTGTCGAGCGGGTGCCCTCCACCCTTCAATATCGATGGCTGTCGATGAAATGTGAGGGTGTCCGTACCGACAGCTGCGGTTGCGGCGACCGGCCGCAGCGTCCCCCTGGCCAGAGCTCGGAAAGGACAACGATGCGTCATCAACGATTCCGCGGCGGCTTGGCTGTCGCGATGGTGGCCACCGCGGCCGTGGCCGCGGCGGTCGGCACCGCGCCGGCCAGCGCCGCCGCCGCCGGCTGCAGAGTGTCGTACACGATCAGTTCGCAGTGGCAGGGCGGCTTCGGTGCCAACGTGACGGTCACCAATCTCGGCGATCCGGTCGACGGCTGGACCCTGCGCTGGTCGTTCGCCTCCGGGCAGGCGGTCACCCAGGCGTGGAACGCCACGGTCACCCAGAGCGGCGCCGCCGTGACGGCGGTCAGTGTGAGCCACAACGCCTCGCTGGCCACGGGCGCCACCACCTCGTTCGGCTTCAACGGTTCATGGACCGGCGCGAACCCGGTGCCGACCAGCTTCACGCTCAACAACACCGCGTGCACCGGGGGCGTGGGCCCGACGCCGACCCCGACCGTGAAGCCGCCGACGCCGAACCCCACGCCCACCGTGACGCCTGGTCCCACCGCCCCGCCGGCCACGCCCCCGGCCGGCACGGTCCGGGTCTTCTGGCTCAGGCCCACGGACGTCCCCTACGACCAGCGCTACCCCGACGGCATCGCGAACGTCGTGCGGGAGGCCCAGCGCTACTACAAGCAGGAGTTGGGCAAGACGTTCACCCTGAACAACCCGGTAGTCGAGGTGGTCACCGGTGAGCACGACTCCAACTGGTACATCAACACCAACTGCACGCCCGGCGGCGACCGCTACTGGTGCGTGGTGGGCAACATGCACCAGGAGCTGATGCGCAGGTTCGGCATCCGCAACCCGGACAACCGGTGGCTCAACGTGGGTGAGATCAGCGCCGAGGAGCCCGGTCAGTCCGGCGGCGGCGCCAGCACCGGCTGGGTGGTCCTCAGCGGCCACGACGCCGACGGCGCGGCGGGCATCAACGGCCCGATGAACCGCTGGTACGGCGGCATGGTCCACGAGATCGGCCACGGGCTCGGGCTGCCGGACTCCACCAGCACGGACGGCACGCCGATGTCCGGGTCGTTCTACAACTACCCGAACACCCACTTCACCCAGGCCCAGAAGAACGCCATCCTGAACGGCCCCTACGGCAGCTTCTTCTCCTGACCCCGCGACCGTGAGGACGTGGCCGGCGGATCTTCCGCCGGCCACGTCCTTCGTTCTTTCGCCCGGGTGCCGCCGTCGGACGGGCCCCGCCGCCGGGCGCTGCCCGGTGACCGAAAGGCTTTCGCAAGCTTTTCAGCACTGCCGTTGCTGCCCGCTCGTCGACTCTCCGCAGCAGCCATGCTGGCCAGACTGGGTACGAGCAG
This sequence comes from Micromonospora sp. NBRC 110038, assembly GCF_020884815.1. Taxonomy (NCBI): domain Bacteria; kingdom Bacillati; phylum Actinomycetota; class Actinomycetes; order Micromonosporales; family Micromonosporaceae; genus Micromonospora; species Micromonospora sp. NBRC 110038. The sequence goes on from NZ_BBOL01000006.1 coordinate 79,855, forward strand.
GCGCGAGGGCTCCGCCGAAGAATGATCGGGTTTCCTCCGTCCGGCATCTTGCCGAAATCGTTTTCGTGCGACACGCTATCCGCAGAACGGGACAGGCGCCACCTCGGCGGTAGCGACGTGCGGCACGGGCCGCGCCCCAGCCGGCGGACGACGGCAACGGGACGCACCCGGTACCGCGCCGAGGGGGCGCGCACCACGACGTCAACGAGTGAACCCGACCCCCTGCCGAGCGGTCAACGGATCGACGCCCTGACGACCCTCCACCCAGTTCAGCGGCCCGGCGTATGCCGACGCCGCAGCCCGGATACGTGGGCGTCGACAGCACCCGAGCGGTCCGACCGAACCCATCGAGGAGACATAATGAGGAGAATCCTGGGCAGACGCGTCGCCCTACGTGCGTTGGCCGGAGTCCTCGTGGCGACGCTGACCGTCGGCGTGGCCGCGTGCGGCGGCGACGAGCCGGGCGGCACCACCGCCGCGCAGGCCGGACCGAACGGCCTCGACGACGGCAGCGAGCTCACCATGTGGACCCGCGCCCCGCTGGAGCGGCAGGCGAAGCTGCTCGTCGAGGCGTACAACGCCAGCCACAAGAACAAGGTCAAGCTGACCGTGGTCCCCAACGACGACTATGTCGCGAAGGTCGGCGCGGCCGCCGGTTCGGGCGGCCTGCCGGATCTCTTCGCCGCGGACATCGTGTACGTGCCGAACTGGGTCAAGCAGGGGCTGTTCCAGGACATCAGCGCGAACATCGACGGCCTCGGGTTCAAGGACTCGATCAACAAGGGCCACCTCGCGGCTGGCACGGTGGACGGTAGGAAGCACGTCCTGCCCTTCGTGCTGGACCTGTCGATGCTGTTCTGGAACAAGCAGTTGTTCCGCGACGCCGGCCTGGACCCGGAGAAGGCCCCGGCCACGCTCGATGAGTACGCCGCGGCGGCCAAGGCGGTCCAGGCCCTCGGCAAGAAGGACGTCTACGGCACCGCGGCCGGCCTCAACTGCGGCGGATGCCTGGTCTTCACCTGGTTCCCCTCCATCTGGGCCGGCGGCGGTGAGGTGCTCAGCGAGGACGGCACCGAGGCCAAGCTCGCCGACGACACCGCCCAGAAGGTCTACGGCACCTGGCGTGAGCTGTGGAAGTCCGGTGCCGTGCTGCCCGCCTCGGCGGGCGAGACCGGCCCGACCTGGACCGCGGCGTTCACCGAGGGCAAGATCGGCCTGATGTTCTACCCGGCGACGCTGCTCTCGTCGACCAAGTTCGACGTCGGCGTCGCCGGCATCCCCGGCCCCAACGGCGGCGCCTCCACCTTCGTCGGCGGCGACGGGCTCGGGGTGTCCAAGGATTCGAAGAAGGCCGCCCAGGCCTGGAACTTCCTGAACTGGATGATGTCCGAGGACGCCCAGGTCGAGGTGCTCGCTAAGAACAAGGACGTGGTGTCGCGCGACGACCTCGCGAAGAACAAGTACGCCGCCGAGGACCCGCGGCTGGTCACCATCAACGAGGTGGCCGGCAAGGGCGACACCCCCGTCGCCCTCAACTTCCAGCAGGCGTTCAACGCGGCGAACAGCCCTTGGCTGACCCTCGTGCGCAACCAGGTGCTCAACGGCAGCGGTGACGTGCAGAAGGACAACGGCGAGATCACCGCCGTGCTCAAGCAGTAGTGGTTTCCCGCGGGCGTACGCCGACGGCTCCGCAAGGCCGGGGTACGCCCGCGGCCGAACCCGCCCCGGATCCGTCGACGCCTGCCCACCCCTCAACGGAAGGTCCGTTCCCATGAGCGTCACCGCACCGTCTCGCCCGTCCCGCGCGGCGAGGCGGGGCCGCGCCCGTCCCCGCGGACGTGAAGCCCTGCTCGGCTGGCTCTACGCGACACCGACAGCGGTGTTCGTGATCGCGCTGTTCGCCGTGCCACTGCTGCTGGTCTTCAGGATGTCGCTGTCGAAGTGGCCGCTGCTGGCCGGCGACCAGGGCGTCAACGCCCCCGACAACTTCGTCAAGGCGGTCGAGCACCGCTTCTTCGCCGACTCGGTGCTGTTCACTCTCAAGTACACGGCGCTCGCGACCGTGCTGCTGCTGGCGCTCGCGTTGGGGCTCGCCCTGCTCGTGCAGGAGTCGAGCCGGTGGAACAACCTGCTGCGGGCCTCGTTCCTGATCCCCAGCGCCCTCGGCCTGGCCTCGGCGTCGCTGCTGTTCTACGTGTTCTACTCGCCGTACGCCAGCCCGCTGTCGCCGGTGATGGAACGACTGGGCCTGAGCTTCCTCGACAGCCCGACCTCGGCGTTGCTCTCGACGACCTTTCTCATCGTGTGGCGGTATGCCGGCTTCTACATGGTGCTCATGCTGGTCGGCCTGCAGGGCATACCGGCAGAGGTGTACGAGGCTGCCCGCACGGACGGTGCGAGCCGGTGGCAGACCTTCCGGAAGGTCACCCTGCCGTTGCTGCGTCCGACGCTGGCGCTGACCACGGTGCTCTGCGTGACCGGCTCCCTGCTCGCCTTCGAGCAGTTCTACATCCTGACCAAGGGCGGCCCGGACAACAGCACGATCACCGTCGTCCAGCTCATCTACATGGTGGCCTTCCAGGGGCAGAACGACCTCGGAGTGGCGGCCGCCATCTCCGTCATCGTCCTGGCGGCCCTCGTTTGCATCAATGCGTTGCAACTGCGCGCATTCCGGTCCGGGGAGAACTGAGCCGATGGTCTCCGTATCCAGCACCAGCCAGCCGACCACCGATCCGACCGTCGACCCGGCGCCGCCGGCACCCGCCGCCCCGACGCGGCGGCCGTCCGGCACGACCATCGCGGGCATCGCGCTGCGCACGCCGTACTGGGTGTTCACGGGCGCGCTCGGGCTGATCTTCCTCGCTCCGCTGCTCTGGACGGCGGTCGCCTCCGTCTCCCCGCACCCCGGCACGAACCAGGTGGAGGGCTGGGGACTGGGCAACTACGAGACCCTGGCCAACTACCAGGCCGGCGTCTGGCGCTACGTGGCGAACTCGGCGTTCGTCTCGCTGCTCACGGTCGCCCTGACGCTGCTCACCTCCTTCCTGGGCGGCTACGCGTTCGCGCGGTTCCGCTTCCCGGGCCGGAACCTGCTGTTCCTGGTCACGCTCGCCATCCTCATGGTGCCGTACGCGACGCTGCTGATCCCGCTGTACGTGCTGCTCAACGAGGTCGGGCTGCAGAACTCCCTGGTCGGGGTGGCCCTGGTGCTCACGATGTTCCAGCTGCCGTTCTCCACCTTCCTGATGCGGATCTCCTTCGAGGCGGTGCCGCGCGAACTCGACGAGGCCGCGCTGGTCGACGGATGCTCGTCGTTCGCCGCGCTGTGGCGGGTGCTGTTGCCGGCGGTGAAGCCGGGCCTGATCACCGTCGGGCTGTTCGCGTTCCTCAACGCCTGGAACGACTTCATGGCACCGCTGATCCTCATCAACGACACCGAGCGCATGACCCTTCCGCTCGCGGTGTCCAACCTGCGTGGCCAGGTCCAGGGCGTCGTCGACTACGGGGCGACCGAGGCGGGTGTCGTGGTGCTCGCCCTGCCGTGCGTCCTGCTGTTCCTGCTGCTCCAACGACACTACGTGCGCGGCTTCATGTCCGGCGCGCTGAAGGGATGAACATGAGCGGGACCGCACCCACGGCCGCACCCGTCCTGCCGGCCCGGGGCCGGCTGCGGCCACTCGGCCTGGACGCAGTGCGGGTCACGGGCGGCTTCTGGGCCGAGCGTCAGTCGATCAACGCGGCTGCGACCTTCGCGCACATCGAGCACTGGCTCGACCGGGAGGGGTGGATCCGCAACTTCGACCTCGCCGTCCGGGGGGACGTGTCCGCGCAGCGCCGGGGCCGCGAGTTCTCCGACTCGGAGGTCTACAAGCTCCTGGAGGCGATGGCCTGGGAGATCGGCCGCACCGGTGACGCCGACCTGGAGTCGAGGTTCCGTGCCCTGGTGCGCCGGGTGGTGGCGGCGCAGGAGCCCGACGGGTACCTCAACACCAACTTCGGCCGGCCAGGGCAGGCACCCCGCTGGTCGGATCTGGAGTGGGGCCACGAGCTCTACTGCGCCGGTCACCTGATCCAGGCCGCGGTGGCCCGCGCCCGCACCCGGCCCGACGCGGACGACGGACTGGTCGCAGCCGCCCGCCGTGTCGCCGATCTCGTGTGCGAGACGTTCGGGCCGGACGGCGTCGATGGCGTCTGCGGCCACCCGGAGATCGAGGTGGCGCTGGTGGAACTCGCCCGGACCACCGGCGAGGAGCGGTACCTCAACCAGGCGGCCCTCTTCGTCGACCGCCGCGGCCACGGCCGGCTGCGTGACGTGGAGTTCGGCCGGGAGTACTACCAGGACGACCTGCCGGTCCGGCAGGCGACGGCCCTACGGGGCCACGCGGTACGGGCGAACTACCTCGCCGCCGGCGCGGTCGACGTCGCCGTCGAGCTGAAGGACGCCAGCCTGCTGGAGGCGGTGTGCCGCCAGTGGGAGACCACGGTGTCCCGCCGCACCTACGTCACCGGCGGGCAGGGCTCCCGGCACCAGGACGAGGCGTTCGGCGAGGACTGGGCGCTGCCGCCGGACCGGGCGTACTCGGAGACGTGCGCGGGGATCGGCTCGGTGATGCTCGCGTGGCGGCTGCTGCTGGCCGAGGGTGACCCCCGCTACGCCGACCTCATCGAGCGGACGCTGTTCAACGTGGTGTCGACCTCCCCGGCGGCGGACGGGCGCAGCTTCTTCTACACGAACACCCTGCACCGCCGTGAGCTGGGCACCCGGCCCGACCCCGACCGGCCCAGCCTTCGGGCGGCGGCCTCGCTGCGGGCGCCCTGGTTCGAGGTCTCCTGCTGCCCGACCAACGTCGCCCGCACCCTGGCCAGCCTGACGGCGTACGTCGCCACCGCCGACGACGCGGGCCTGCACCTGCACCAGTACCTGCCCGGCACGGTCACCCACCGGCTCGCCGACGGGCGGGACGTCGGCGTGCGTGTCGAGACCGGGTACCCCCACGACGGTCAGATCCGGGTGTGCGTCGACCGCGACGCCGACCTGCCGTGGTCGCTGTCGCTGCGGGTGCCGGGGTGGGCCACCGCCGGGGCGACGCTGACCGTCGATGGGCGGATCCGACCGGTCGGCCCGGGCTACGTCACCGAGCACCGGGCGTGGCGGCGCGGCGACGAGGTCGTGCTGTCCCTGCCGATGACGCCCCGGTTCAGCTACCCGGACACCCGCATCGACGCGGTCCGGGGCTGCGTCGCCGTGGAGCGTGGCCCGCTGGTGTACGCCCTGGAGTCGGTGGACGTGCCGGGCGTCGCCAGCGTCGACGAACTCCGGGTCGACGCCGCCCGGCCGCCGCGCCTCGTCGACGGCCGGGTCACGGTGCGCTGCGTGCGAATCCGTCCGCCGGAGCCCGGGTGGCCCTACCGCGGCGACGCGGCCGAGGCGGTGTCGGCCGTCGACGGGCTGCTCGACGAGGTGGCGCTGGTGGAGTACCACGCCTGGGCCAACCGGGGCCCCTCCACGATGCGCGTCTGGCTCCCTACCGGCCCCGAGGCTTCGGGGTCGGCCGAGAACTCACGGGGTGTTAACGCTAACAACGACACTGAGGAGACGACATGACCCCTGGACGCGTGCGGAGGGGCCCCTGTGGGCCGCCCTGGCCGCGCTGGTCGTGGGGACGGTCGCCGTACCGTCCCCGGCCCGGGCCGCCGGCCCGGTCCTGCCCGGCAACGAGGGGGACGTCGGCGTCTACACCGACGGCCAGAGCCACGCCATGGAGATCGGCGACCCGGTCTACGCCAACGTCGGCGACGTCGCCAACCAGCTCAAGCCCGGGGTGCCGTTCACCGCGGCGAGCATGCACCAGTCGATCTTCGAGAAGGACCTCGCCGCCGGTGGGACCGACTACTACCTCGACCGCGTCCTCGGCGTGAGCGGGACGCTGGGCTCGGCGGTGCTGATGACCCGGGGCCGCTCCCTGTACCTGCGGGGCGCGAGCAACAACAACTTCACCGTCATGGGCTTCGCCGGCAGCGCGTTCGTCGGCGGCCCGAACAACCTCGGCAACCTCTACACCGTCACCGTGCCGGGGCAGACCGTCACCGAGGTCAACGCGAACCGGTTCAACGCACCGAGCCACGCCCGCAGCCGCTACACGATCGGCACCACCGGCGTCACCGCCGACCTGACCAAGTTCATCACATACGACAACGTCGCGGTCACCGCGGTCACCCTCACCAACCCCGGCGGCTCGGCGGCCAACCTCACCGTCCGCGCCGCCTCGCCGTTGGCCACCCAGGCCGGTACGGGCGACGCCACGCTCACCGGCACCCGCACCATCACCAGCGGCGCCAACAACGGCCTCGTCGACACCCCCTGGGACACGATCCGCGTCGACCTCACCGGCGCCGGATTCACCCGTACCGGCACCAACCTGGACCGGGAGGTCACCGTGCCCGCCGGCGGCTCGGTGTCGCTGTCGGTGGTCGGCGCGGTCTCCTCGCCCACGCTGCCCGCGACCGTGCAGAGCTTCCGCGAGTACGCCGAGCTGCCGCCGGCCACCGCCGTGCGCACCGGCATCACCGAGTTCCACCGCCGCTGGGCGCAGGACATCCCCTACATCGACGTGCCCGACCCGGCGCTGGAGAAGGCCATCGTCTACCGGTGGTGGGGCGAGCGCTACAACACCCTCGACGCCAACGCGTCCGGCCACGTCTACCAGTACCCGACGACGGTCGAGGGGTCGAACCTCTACCAGAACGCCGTCGCGCTGACCCAGCCGATGCACCTGCAGGACACCAAGTGGCTGCGCACCCCGTACCTGCCGTACGGGCAGGTCCTCAACATCGGTGAGCTGTCCGGCTCGTCGGCGTTCCTGGACAGCCCGGGGCACACGAGCTGGAACAACCACTACTCGCAGTACCTCGGCACGGCCGGCCTCGAGGCGTACAACGTGCACGGCGGCGGCCGGGAGATCGCCCGCAAGTTCGCCGGGTACTTCGAGGGCGACGGCGTCGGCCAGCTCGAACACTACGACGGCAACAACGACAAGCTGATCGCCTACGACACCAACTACATGCCGGGCAACGACGCCGACGCGATCACCTTCGGCTACCCGAAGGCCAACGCCGGCGCGCCCGGGGCGCGCACCATCGAGCGCCCCGAGTCGGCGTACGTGTGGGGCGCGCTCGACGCCGCCCGGCAGCTCTACCAGCTCTCCGGCGCGGACCAGGCCAAGGTCGACCAGATGGGCGCCAAGGCCGACGAGGTCCGCAACGCGATCCTGACCCGGCTGTGGAGCCCGGACATGCGGATGTTCCTGGCGGGCACGTCGCACGGGGCCACCAGCGCGGCCAGCGCCAACGGCACGCCCAACCCGCTGCCCGAGTCGGCGCGCACCCTCATCCCGGCCAAGGAGTCGAACCTCTACGACATCTACGCCGAGAACCTCATCCCGACCGACCAGTGGCGGAAGTACGTCGACGGGTTCCGCTTCCTGACCTACGGCGACAACTTCCCGATCTTCCCGTTCTACACCGCCGACCAGTACGACCGGGCCGCCTACGGCATCGGTGGCTCCAACAACTTCTCCAACATCAACTTCACCGTGCAGTACCGGGGCGTCCGTTCCGCCCTGCGCCACTACGACCCGGAGCAGAAGTACGTCACCCCGGCGTACGCCAAGCGGCTCCTGGACTGGATGGCGTGGAGCGTCTACCCCAACGCGGACCTGCGGGCGCCCAACCAGGCCGAGTACTACTCGAACTGGAACCCGGCCACCAAGACCTACAACCGCAACAACCCGAACCACGTGATGCTCGGCAACATGAACTACATCTTCGTCGAGGACATGGCGGGCCTCCAGCCGCGTTCCGACGACAAGATCGAGCTGTGGCCCATCGACTTCGGCTACGGCCACTTCATGGTCAACAACCTTCGCTACCACGGCCAGGACGTCACCATCGTCTGGGACCCCGACGGCAGCGAGTACGGCCTGGGCGCCGGCTACAGCCTGTTCGTCAACGGCGCGAAGAAGGTCAGCACCGACAAGATCGGCAAGCTCACCTACGACCCGAAGACCAACCAGGTCCAGGCCGCGGCCGGCGTGACCGTCACCTTCACCGCCGCCACCGGGGCCGACCTGCCCAGCGCGGTGGACACCCCGATCGCCGACGACCGGGTCGTCGACTACCTCAGGACGGCCGGCGTCGACCTCACCGAGGACGCGCCGAACCTGGCCAAGGGCGCCCAGGTCACCTCGTCGTACACCCAGCAGGGCGTGCGGCCGACGCCGTGGCGGCAGTTCCACACCCCCGGCTGGAGCAGCACCTCGATGAACTACGCCCCCGGTGCCATCGCCCAGACCGAGCGGCCCGTGTCGCTGGCCGCCGTCACCGACGGTGTCACCGCCAACGAGCCGTACTGGGGCAACTACGGCACCACCGACCGCGCCGGCTTCGTCGAGCTGGACCTGGGATCGGCCAAGTCGTTCGACAACGTCAAGGCGTTCTTCGTCAGCGACCGGCAGGCCGGCGGCTACCGCGAACCCGCCCGCTGGTGGGTCCAGGTGCCCGACGGCAACGGCGGCTGGAAGGAGGTCCCCGGCCAGTTCAAGAACCCGACCGTGCCGTCGGCGAAGTTCAACGAGGCCTTGTTCGGCACCGTGACCGCCAGCAAGGTGCGCATCGCGTTCACCAACAGCCCGACGTTCTTCACCGCGATCTCCGAGATCCAGGTGTTCGACTCCGGGCGGGACGTGCCGGAGGTCACCAACCAGGCTCCCGCCGTCACCGCCACCCGCGACGGCTCGGCCGACGGCAACCTGTCGACCCGGCTGGTCGGCACGGCCGCCGACGACGGCGTGCCCTACGACAGCGAGCTGACCTTCGGCTGGGAGACCGTCTCCGCGCCGCAGGGCGCGGGCGTCGTCTTCGCCGACCCCAAGGCGCTGGCCACCCGGGTCACCGGCACCGTCGCCGGCGACTACGTGTTCCGGTTCTTCGCCGACGACGGCGCGAAGCGGTCGACGGCCACCGTGGCGGTGAACCTCGCCAAGCGGGAGGTCAGCGCCGAGTTCGGCTCCTCGGCGACGATCAGCACCAGCGGCACCGCGTCCTGGGAGAACCACTCCCGGGTCAACGAGGCCACCACCCCCGCCAGCTCGAACCCGGGCGCGGGCAACGGCTGGGGCAACTGGGGGCAGACCCAGAACGGCACCAGCACCGAGCGGGAGGCGTGGATCCAGTACCGCTGGACCGCGCCGGTGCGGCTGTCGTCGACCGACATCTACTGGTACGACGACAACGGCGGCACCCGCCGCCCCACCGCCACCACGTACGTCGTGGAGAGCTCCACCGACGGCACCACCTGGACGCCGGTGAAGCTCGCCGCCGGCTCGGCGTACGCCGACGCCCTGGCCACCAACACCTACAACCGCCTCACGTTCGAGCCGATCACCGCCAGCCACCTGCGCATCCGCATCTGGGGTCTGATGAGCGGCGGCGCGGGCACCGGCGTGCTGCGCTGGCGCGCCAACGGCGAGACCGTCGACTCGGTGCGCTCGCCGGTGCTCATCCGCACCGGCGTGGGCCAGGTCCCGACCCTGCCGGCCACCCTCGACGCGGTCTACGCCAGCGGCGCGCGGGGCACCGTCGCGTTCAACTGGCAGGAGATCACCCCCGCGCAGGTCGCCGAGGCCAACGTGGACCCGTTCGTGGTCTACGGCACCAACGACGCGTACGGGCTGATCGCCGAGGCCCGCGTCTACGTGCGGCCGGAGATGTCCGACGGGGGCATCTCGATCCAGGGCGCGGAGACCTTCGCGCAGTCCGTCGAGATGGGCGAGCTGCCGTACCTGCCGACAAAGGTGGAGGTCTCCTACAACGACGGCTCCCGGGACAACCAGGCCGTCGGGGTCCGCTGGAACTTCGACCGGGCCATCGTCGACAAGGCCGGTCGCTACACCGTCATCGGCGACCTGATCCTGCCCCCGTACGTCAGCCAGGCCGGCACCACCCGGACCACGCTGACCCTCACCGTGGGCGACCCCGGTCAGATCCCGATGTGGGACGTGCAGGTGCAGGCGCGCACCCAGTGCACCGGCGCCAGGGCGTACGTCGCGGTCAACGCGGTCAACGCCGACGACGTGTCGCTCACCATCGAGCTGGTCACCCCGTACGGATCACGCACGATGGCGAACGTCGCCCCCGGCAAGTCCGCCTTCCAGGCGTTCAACAGCCGGGCCGCGTCGGTGCCGGCCGGCACCACGACGGTGAAGGTCACCGGCACCGTCGACGGCAAGGCCGTCACGACCGAGATCCCCGCGCCGTACGGCGCGCTCTCCTGCGGCTAGCCCGCCCCGTGGTGGCGGCGTCGGCAGCGGCGCCGCCACCACCCTCTCCCCGAGCTAGGAGACAGACATCGTGAACACCACCGTGGGGCGCGGCACCGCCCCACCATCGCACCGGCCGGCGGGCCGCCTCCGCCGGGCGGTCGCCGCGGCGGCGGTAGCCGGGCTCGTCGCCGGTGGCGTGGCCGGCCCCGCCCCGGCTCACGCCGCCGAGCCCCCCTCGCGCACCTTCACCAACACCGTCAACCCGATCATCGGCGACGGCAGCTACTACTCGGCCGACCCGGCCCCGGTAGTCGTGCCGGCGGGCGCGCCCGGCAACGACACCGGCAAGGACCAGCTGTACGTCTACACCGGCCACGACGAGGCCGGGCCGTCCACCAACGACTTCATCATGAACGGGTGGGGGGCGTTGCGGACCACCGACGTCGCCTCGGGGCAGTGGACCCACTTCCCGTCGCTGATGCGCCCCGAGCAGGTCTTCTCCTGGGCCACCCCCGGCCGGGCGTACGCGGGTCAGGTCGTCCGGGGCGTCGACGGCCGCTACTACTGGTACGTCCCGATCCACGAGCGGGACAGCCCGGCGTCCGACAAGTTCGCCATCGGCGTGGCCGTCGCGGACAGCCCGACCGGCCCGTGGACCGATCACGCGGGTGGGCCGATCATCTCCCAGCGGGTGCCGACGGCCAACACCATCCACAACATCGACCCGACGATCCTCATCGACGGCGAGGCCCCCCACCAGCGGGTGTACGTCTGGTGGGGCTCGTTCGGCCAGCTGCGGATGCTCGAGTTCGGCCAGGACATGAAGACGCCGATCGGCACGCCGCGCACCGTCACCGGCCTGACCGGCTTCTTCGAGGGCGCGTGGGCGTTCGAGCGCAACGGCACCTACTACCTGGCGTACGCCGGCAACAACGCCGGCCCGACGTCGCCGTGCACCCCGGCGAACTACCACGCCTGCCTCGCCTACGGCACGGCGTCGTCGCCGGAGGGGCCGTGGACCTACCGGGGGACCTTCCTGCGGCCGGTCTCCTCCACGACGAGCCACCCGGGCGTCCTGGAGTTCGACGGCACGTGGTACCTCGCCTACCACACGGCCGACGCCGTGGGCGGCGGGCACTTCCGCCGGTCGGTGGCGATCGACCCGGTCGAATGGGACGACACCCAGACCCCGCCGCGGATCAAGCTGGTCACCCCGACCCCGGCCAAGGGGCGTGACCTCACCCCCCGGCCGAACATCGCCCAGGAGGCCCGGGTCACCGTCTCCAACGACCCGGTGCCCACCCAGTACTGGGTGAAAGCGCTCAACGACGAGATCGTCCGGTCCAACCCGCTGCCGCCGGACATGTGGGGCACCTGGACCGGCAACAACCCGCCGCAGCAGTGGGTGCAGTACACCTGGGACCAGCCGATGCGGATCTCCGGCTCGCAGATCGAGTTCTGGAACGACCAGCCGCAGGGCACCGGCGCGGGCGTCGCCGCGCCCGCCCGCTGGCGCATCCAGTATTGGAGGTCCGGCACCGGGCAGTGGGCCGACGTGCCCAACCCGAGCGGCTACCCGACCGGCACGCAGGGCTTCCAGAACACCACCTTCGACCCGGTCACCACCACCCAGGTCCGTGCTGTATTCGACGCCTCGACCAACGGCAGCACCTACTCGGCCGTGGCGGTCGAGGAGTGGAAGGTCCTCGCCGCGCAGCCGCCGGCCGCGGTCGCCGCGCCGGCGGTGACCGTGGAGGTCGGCGAGACCGACCTGCCCGACACCGTCGCCGTGCCGTTCGGCGCGGAGACCCTGCGGGTGCCGGTCTTCTGGGACCCGGTGACGCCGCAGCAGGTCGCCGCGCCCGGCACGTTCAGCGTCGCGGGCACCGTGCTCGGCTACGCGGCGGGCCGGATCTCCGCACCGGTCACCGTCGTCTCCCCGGACGACGTCGAGGGTGACGAGACCGCGCCGACGCTGACCCTGACGCCGAGCGGCAGCGCCGGCAGCGCCGACTGGTTCCGGTCCGCGGTGCGGGTGCGGGCCGCCGGCGTCGACGACCGGGGCGGCCGGCTGACCATCTCGACGAAGGTCGACGACGGCGAGCCGGTCGTGGCGACCGACGTGCGGTACGCCGACGTCACCGTCACCGGGGACGGCCGGCACACCGTCACCGCCACCGCGACCGACCGCGCCGGCAACGTCTCGCCACAGGCGGAACGCGCCGTACGCATCGACGCCACCACGCCGGTCAGCACGGCGGCCGTGGGCGGCACCACCCGGGCGGTCACGGTCACCGCGACCGACGCGACCTCCGGAGTCGACCGCATCGAGTACGCCATCGACTCCGGCGCGTGGACCACCTACACGGGTGCCGTCGGGCCCCCCGACGCGAGCCGGCACACCGTGTCCTACCGGGCGCTCGACGTGGCCGGCAACGTGGAGACCGCCAGGACGGTCACCATTCCGGCCGACCTGTCCGGAGGGCTGACCGGCAACGTCGGCCCGATCGCCACGCCGACCGCCTCCTACACGGCGGGCTGGAACAGCGTCGCCGCGCTCAACGACGACGCCGACCCGACCAACCCGGGCCAGGCGCAGCTCTGGGGCACCTGGTCGGGCACCCGTCCGGCCAGCCAGTGGGTCCAGTACGACTGGGCCCGACCGGTGCGGATCACCGGCACGGCGCTGAAGTTCTGGCGGGACAGCGAGCAGGGCACCGGCAACGGCGTCGCCCAGCCCGACGGGTGGGTGCTGCAGTACTGGGACGAGGCCGGCTCAGCGTGGCGGGACGTGACCGGGGCGTCCGCCTACGGCACGAGCACCACCGCCTTCAACACGGTCTCGTTCGACCCCGTGACCACGTCCCGGGTGCGGGCCACGATCCGGGCCAACGGCAACGGCGACACCTACTCGGCGGTCGGGGCAACCGAGTGGCGGGTCTTCGCCGACGACCCGGGCGTCCAGGCCCGGGTGCCCGTCACGGCCACCGCGCAGGCGCGCTGCCTCGCCGGAAAGGCTTACGTCGCCGTGCAGGTGCGCAACGACCACGACAAGCCGGTGGACATCGCCCTGGAGTCGCCGTACGGCGAGCGGTCCTTCGTGGCCGTGGCGCCGAAGGCGAACGCGTACCAGTCGTTCGCCGTCCGTACCACCGCGGTGGCGGCCGGCTCGACGACGGTCCGCGCCAGCGGCCCCGTCGACGGGCGGGACGTGACCACGGTCCTCACCGCAACACACGCCGGCGTCACCTGCGCCGGCTGATCTCTCCGAGTTCAGCAACCACGAGAATCACGGAGCATCGAATGAACACATGGAATCGCACCCGGCTGGTCGCGGCGGGCGCCGCGAGCGCCCTGATGGTCACAGCGTTGGCGCAGTCGCCCGCCGTGGCCGCGCCCGGCGACAACGCCGACGTGACGGTGACGGTCGAGATCGAGGAGCCCGACCAGCCGGGCGTGCTGGCCCTGTCGGTCGCCGCGGACTCGGTCGCGCTGTCCGAGGACGGCTCGACCCTGCTGGTGCGCCAGTTCGTCGGCACCCTGCCCAGGGTGACGGTCACCGACACCCGTACCGCCGAGGAGGTGCCCGCCGGCGCGGCCTGGGCCGTGCTGGGCAGCGCCACCGACTTCACCGGTGACGCCGGTCAGGCCCCGATCAGCGCCGCCCACCTGGGGTGGAAGCCGCGCCTGCTGGACGGCGACGACGACGGTCTGGTCAGCGAGGGCGAGGAGGTCGTGACCGTCCTCGACGAGCCGACCCAGCCGGGCAACAACGTGGGCCTGGTGGACCAGGAGCTGCTGGTGTCGACCTTCGACTCTCAGGCGGTGGCGAACGACGCGTACTCCGTCGACGCGGACCTGTTCCTGCGCACGCCGGCGGAGGTCGCGGCCGGCGCGTACACCTCGACGTTGACCCTGTCGCTGTTCGAGTGACGGTCCGGTGGGGGCCGTGGGAACACGGCCCCCACCTGTTCACCAGCCGACGACGTCGTCGGCGAATCGCCCAGCTTCTCGTCGACGCCCGCGACGAGGACCGGGCGGAAGCCCGTACCGCCCCAACGGCGCCGACCTCGGTGCCATCGTGGAAGGACGAAGCTGCATGACCGAGCTCGATCGACTGCCCGTCAGCCGCCGGCAGGTGCTGGCGGCATCCGCCATCGGGGCCACCGTGGCCGCCACCGCCGGTGGGCTGCCCGTCGGCGCGGCTGCGGCCGTGGCCCCCACCGGGGCGGCCGGCTCGACCCCCAGCGCCGCGATCCCGGCCGAGCCCGGTCCCGGCGGCACCGCGCCGGTGCGGCCGTTCCCGCTGCGGGACGTGACGTTGGGCAGCGGCCTGTTCCAGGAGAAGCGCGACCGGATGAAGAACTACCTGCGGCAGTTCGACGAGCGTCGCTTCCTCGTGCTGTTCAACAACCAGGCCGGGCGGCCGAACCCGGCGGGCGTCTCCGTCCCCGGGGGCTGGGAGGACGGCGGGCTGCTCAGCGGCCACTGGGCCGGGCACTTCCTGACGGCCCTGGCGCAGGGGTACGCCGATCTCGGCGAGCCGATCTTCAAGAGCAAGCTCGACTGGATGGTCGACGAGCTCGCCGCGTGCCAGGCGGCGATCACGGCCCGGATGGGCGCAGGTGGCCCGGGCGGCCCGGAGCCGGAGGAGCCGGCGATCGACCGGGTGCCGGGGCGCTTCGGCACCGGCCTTCGGCTCAACGGCCCGAGCCGGGCGCAGTACGTGACCCTGCCCCAGGAGGCGATCAGCCAGCTCACCGACTTCACCATTGCAGCCTGGGTGAACCTGGCCGGCACGGGAAGCTGGAGCCGGCTGTTCGATTTCGGGCAGAACACGACGGTCAACATGTTCCTGACCCCGCGGGCCGGGACCACCGGCAACGTGCCGAGGTTCGCGATCACGGTCGGCGGCAGCGGCGGGGAGCAGCGGATCGACGGCACCGCGGCGCTGCCCACCAACCAGTGGGTGCACCTGGCCGTCACGCTGACCCAGAACACCGGCACCCTGTACGTCAACGGCCAGCAGGCCGGCCGGAACACGGCCATGACGCTCAGCCCGGCCAACCTCGGCAATCCGGGCAACCGTTGGATCGGGCGGTCGCAGTACGGCGATCCGTACCTGGACGCCACGGTCGACGAGTTCCAGATCTTCGACCGGGCGCTCAGCCAGTCGGAGGTGCAGTCGCTGACGACCGCGGCGGCCGGAACCACCGGCGGCGGGTCGATCGCCTGGTACCGGTTCGAGGAGGCGGGCGGATCCACGATCCTCGACTCCTCACCCAACCGGCGTGACGGCGGCATCGTGGCGTCGCAGACCGGTCCGGGCACCATGTGGATCCCCACCCACCCGGGCTACCTGGGCGCGATCCCGGAGGACGCGGTGCTGCGGCTCGGGCCGCCGAGGTGGGCCGTCTACGGCAGTAACGCGGACACCAACACCTGGGCCCCGTGGTACACCCAGCACAAGATCATGCGCGGCCTGCTCGACGCGTACTACCACACCGACAACCGCAAGGCCCTCGACGTGGTCGTCCGGATGGCCGAGTGGGCGCACCTCGCCCTGACCGTCGGCGACAGGAACCACCCCGCGTACGGCGGCCCGATCACCCGGGACAACCTCAACTACATGTGGGACCTGTACATCGCCGGTGAGACCGGTGGCGCCAACGAGGTGTTTCCCGAGATCTACGCGCTCACCGGCGACGCGCGGCACCTCGTCACCGCCAAGCTCTTCGACAACCGGGAGTCGCTCTTCGGTGCCTGCGTCGCCAACCGTGACATTCTGGTCACCACGCCGCAGACCAACCCCGGACGTCGCCGCCCCGACCGGCTGCACGCCAACTCGCACGTGCCGCAGTTCATCGGCTACCTGCGCGTCTACGAGCACAGCGGTGAGGCCGACTACTTCCGGGCCGCCAAGAACTTCTACGGCATGGTCGTGCCGCACCGCATGTACGCCCACGGGGGGATCGGCGGCAACTACCCAGGGTCCAACAACAACACCGAGCTGTTCCAGAACCGGGGCAACATCGCCAACTCGATCGCTCAGGGCGGCGCGGAGACCTGCACGACGTACAACCTGCTCAAGCTGGCGCGCAACCTGTTCCTGCACGAGCAGGACCCGGCGTACCTGGACTACTACGAGCGGGGCCTGCTCAACCAGATCCTCGGCTCGCGCGCCGATACCACGAGCGTCGCCGACCCCCAGGTCACCTACTTCCAGCCCCTGACCCCGGGAACTGTGCGAAGCTACGGCAACATCGGTACCTGCTGCGGCGGGACGGGTTTCGAGAACCACACCAAATACCAGGAGACCATCTACTTCAAGTCGGCCGACGGCGGCACGCTCTGGGTCAACCTGTACGCGTCGTCGACCCTGGACTGGGCCGAGAAGGGCTTCGTCGTCACCCAGTCCACGGCCTATCCGCGCGAGGACCGCAGCACGCTGGTCATCGACGGCAGCGGCCCGCTGGTCCTGAAGCTCCGTGTCCCGGACTGGGCGCGCAAGGGCTTCTCAGTCGCGGTCAACGGTGTGGCCCAGCAGGTCGACGCTGCACCCGGCAGCTACGCGACCGTGAACCGGAGTTGGCGGCCGGGGGACCGGGTGGAGATCCGCATGCCGTTCAGCATCCGGATCGAGCGGGCGCTGGACCGCCCCGACACCCAGTCGATCTTCTGGGGGCCGCTGCTGCTGCAGATCCTCGGCAACCCGGGCAGCGGCAACTACCGGCAACTCTCCCTGTACCGCCACCTCAAGCGGGATGGCGACTTCACCCGGGCGGCGATCACCCGCGCCGGCAGCACGGCGGCGGGGGACCCGCTCTTCGCCGTCCAGGGCCTGAGCCTGCGGCCCTACTACATCGCCGACACCCAGCCCGCCTCGTCCTACTTCCGCCGGGTGGAGCCGACGGTCGTGTTCGGGTCGATCGACACCGGGGTGCCCAACCGCAAGCGCGACGAGAACCTGCCGAACTACGACGTCCCGGTCACCGGCATCGTGTCGCCCGGTGACGACGGCCCCACGTTCCTCGACCTGCTCTGGGACGAGGCGCCCTTCGCCGACCACAGCAAGTTCGTCGCGGCCGTCACCCGGATCGCCCAAGCGTTCGCCGTGGCGGGCGTGTTCACCGAGGCGGAACGCGCGCTCGTCGTCACGCGCGCCGGGCAGGCGGACCGGGAACTGTCGCCTGCCCCGGGCTGGAACGTCGAGGTCGAGACCCGGATCCGGTGCACCGGCGGCAGCGCCTACCTCGCGATCAGCGCCCGCAACGCCGACGAGGTGCCGCTCACTATCGAGTTGATCACCCCGTACGGCTCCCGGACGGTGGTCGACGTGGCCCCCGGCGCCACCGCCTACCAGACGTTCAAGGCCCGCGCTACGTCGGTGGCGGCCGACACCGCGCTGGTCCGGGCCACCGGGACGGTCGACGGCAGTCCGGTGACCACGCAGGTCGGGTCCCCCTACGGCGTGACCAGTTGCGACTAGGTCGGGTGGTGGCGGCGGGACCAACCGCCGCCACCACCACGTCGCGATCTTTCGGTAACCCTTTCGGCCTGGCAGCCCGGAGGTGACCTTGCCGGCAACCGTCGGCGGGCCGTTCCGGTGTAGTGTTTGGCTACGTGAGAGGCTAGGTAGCGGTCGGCCTGAGCCATGATTAACCACACCGAAGCATCCTCGAAAAGGTTTGCCGGTCTACTCTTCCGTGAGGGAGTGCGCGGCGCTCGGGAGGCGGTGGGCCCCCGCGCGCTCGCCGGGAGGGAGCAGCACATGACCAACGAGCCGGAGGGCCCCGCCAACCGCACGCCCACGCTCACCGACGTCGCCAAACTGGCCGGGGTGTCGGTCGCGACCGCGTCCAAGGCCATCAACGGGCGCGGCGAGGTGCGGGCGACCACGAGAGTACGGGTGCTGGAGGCCGCGGAGCTGCTGTCCTTCGCACCGAATGCCCTCGCCCGTGGCCTGCTCAGCGGCCGCACCGGCACCGTCGGCCTGCTGACCAGCGACCTGGAGGGGCGCTTCTCGATTCCCATCCTGATGGGCGTGGAGGACGCCTTCGGGGCGGGGCAGGTCTCGGTCTTCCTCTGCGACGCCCGCGGCGACGCGATCCGGGAAAAGCATCATGTGCAGGCGCTGCTGTCCCGGCGCGTGGACGGCCTGATCGTGGTGGGTTCTCGCACCGATCCCCGCCCGCCGCTGGCCGGGAACATCCCGGTGCCGGTCGTGTACGTCTACGATCCCTCCGCCGATCCGGCCGACATCTCGCTCACCGTCGACAACGTCGGCGGTGGCCGGCTGGCCGTCGAGCACCTGCTGGCGTGCGGCCGGCGCAACATCGCCCACATCACCGGCGACGCGGTCTACCGGGCCGCCCGGGACCGCGCCGAGGGGGCGGCGGCCACGCTCGCCGCCGCCGGCCTGACCATGGTGGGCGACCGACCGTACTTCGGGTCGTGGGACGAGGCGTGGGGGCGCGCCGCGGCCCGCATGGTCGTCGAGCGGCATCCCGAGGTCGACGGGATCTTCTGCGGCAGCGACCAGATCGCCCGGGGCGTCCTGGAGACGTTGCGCGACCTCGGGCGTGACGTGCCGGGCACGACCTCGGTGATCGGGTTCGACAACTGGGAGGCGATCGCCGCGCACTCCCGTCCGCGTCTGACCAGCATCGACATGAACCTCAAGCACCTCGGCTCGGTGGCCGGCCAGCGGCTCTTCGCTGCCATCGGCGGCGCGGTGCCCACCTCGGAGCAGTTCCCCGGCCGCCTGGTGATGCGCGAGTCGTCCCTGCCGCTGGGCTGACCGTCGTGGCTCGACGGGCACCGCCGCCGGCAGGGCCCGTCGATGTCGGGCCCCGCCGGCCGGCGGCCCGGCTCAGCGCGGCGGCGGCGCCGTGCTGCCCCGGACGACGAGCCGGGGGAGCAGCAGGACCCGCTCGGGCGCTGCCTGGGGGCCCGCCGCGACCAGTCGGGCCAGCAGCATGTCGAGGCTGCGCCGGCCGAGTTCGGCGAAGTCCTGCCGGACGGTGGTCAGCGGCGGCAGGAAGTAACCCGCGTCGGGCATGTCGTCGAAGCCCACCACGCTGACCTCGTCCGGCACCCGCCGGCCCGCCTCGTGCAGGGCGCGGAGCACCCCCAGGGCGATCTGGTCGCTGGCGCAGAAGATCGCCGTGACGGACCGGTCCCGGGCCAGCCCCCGGCCCTGCGCGTAGCCGGCCCGGGCGGTCCACGCTCCCGGCGTGGCGTAGGGGGACGGGCGACCGGTGGCGTGCAGGGCGGCCCGCCATCCGTCGGACCGCTCGGTCGCCTCCGGCCAGTCGGCCGGACCCGCCACGTGGTGCACCGTGGCGTGCCCCAGGTCGAGGAGGTGCCGGGTGGCCAGCCCGGCGCCGGCGGCATTGTCGATCTGGACGCTCGGCACCGCCTTGTCCTGTCCGCCGCCCACCCCGACGACCGGCAGGTCGTCGGCCGCCTGCGCGAGCGTGTCGGCCACGACCGGCTTCGGGGCGATCGCGATGATTCCCTCGACCGACTGTTGCCGCAGCCGGTCGACAGCGTCCCGCACCGACCGGCTGTCCAGGTCACGCAGCCCCGCGACGGTGACGAAGTAGCCGGCGGACCGGGCCGCGCCCTCGATCGCGTACAGCAGGGAGGTCGGCCCGTACAGGGCGCTTTCGTACGCGATGATCCCCAGCGTCCCGGAGCGGCGGGTGACGAGCGTGCGGGCCGCCTGGTTCCGGCGGTAGTTCAGCGCCTGCACCGCCGCCAGCACCCGGCGGCGGGTGTCGTCCCGTACGTGCGGGTGCGCGTTCAGCACCCGGGAGACCGTCTGGTTCGACACCCCCGCCAGCCGCGCGACGTCGCGCATGATCGAGTGCCCCATGGGTCGGGTCAGCCGGTCGGCTCGCCGGAAGGGGCCGGCAGCCGGACCCCGGCGGCGACCGGGGTGCCGAAGTTGGGTGTGCCGTCGGCGTTCCAGGTGAACTTCTGTGCCCGGGTGCTCCGGTTCATGTCGCAGCCGCCGGAGGCCGAGCTGTTCGCGTGGTAGACGATCCAGTCCTCGGTGCCGTCCGGGGACTTGAAGAACCCGTTGTGCCCGGGCCCGTACACGCGGTTGGCGTCACTGCGTTGAAAGACCGGTTGCGACGACTTGACCCACGACGAGGAGTTGAGCGGATCGCCGCCGTTGTAGGTCAGCATCCCGAGCTTGTAGTCCGGGGTGCTGCAGTGACTGGCCGAGAAGATGATGAACGTCTTGCCGTTGCGTTGCAGGACCTCGGCGCCCTCGTTGACCGAGCCGCCGACGGTCTCCCAGCCGTAGGTGGCGGTGGAGAGCAGGTGGCGGGTGCCGGCGGCGGTCCACGGGTTGCTCAGCTCGCGGATGAAGTTGGGCTGTGCGCCGTTGTAGTAGGTGCCGAGCAGGTAGAGCTTGCCGTTGAGCCGCATGACGCTGGGGTCGAGCTCCCAGGTGTTGTCGGCCGTCGGGTCCAGCAGGTCGGCCTTGAAGGTGTACGGCCCCATCGGGTCGGTGCCGGCGCTCTCCAGCACGTGGATGCGTTGGGTGCCGAGGTCGAACGGTTCGCGGCCGGCGACGTAGTAGAGGTACCAGCGCCTGCCGTTGGGGCCGTCGAGCAGGTGGAACTCGGGGGCCCACATGGTGCCCGCCCCGTTGGGCCGGGTGAGGGTGAACAGCACGGTGTCGGCCGCGCTGGCCAGCCCGTCCAGCGTCCGGGACCGCCGCATGGTGACGGTGTTGTTCCAGGTCGTAGTCGCCAGGTAGTAGTAGCCCTCGTGGTAGGTCAGCCACGGATCGGGCCCGTTCGCCTTGATCGGGTTGGCGTACGTACGGGGAGCGGGGTTCGGTCCGCCACCCGGGTAGCCGGTGAGCCGCCAGGTCCGGTTCGTGGCGGTGGTGCAGGGCAGCTGGACGAGCGCGGTGTTGGCTGCGGGAGAGTCGTTGGCCGCGGCGACGCACTTGCCGCTGGCGACGGAGACCAGGTTCACGGTCCCGGCGGTGCCGTTGGCCGCGAGCCGGAACTGCTGGTTGGCGCCGCCGTGGCAGGTGTACTGGATGACCGCCGCGTTGTCGGCCGTGGACGCGCCGGAGATGTCGACGCAACTACCGGCGGTGAGGGTCGTGACGGTGTACCGGTCGGTCGTGCCGGCGACGGGCGTGACGGTGAAGGTCTGCCGGGTGCCCGCGTTGCAGCCGGCCTGGGTGAGTTGCAGTGCGTTCGTGGCGGCACCACCGGGCACCTCGACGCAGTTTCCGTTGGCCTGGTTGACGATGGTGGTGCCGAAGGCGTCGACGGCCTGGGCGGGTGTGCCGGGTAGCAGGGGCAGGAGCGCGGTGACCAACAGCGCCGCGGCGGCGGCCCCACCGGTGTGCCGACGGGGGTGCCGGGACGGTTTCATGGCGTTCCTTTCGGTGGGGTGAGGAGGCGGGTGGGTGGGTGGTGGCCCCACCCACCCACCGCGGTCAGCCGATCTGGATCCGGTCGAGGTCGGGTGCCCAGCCGGCGGTGTTGCCGAAGGTGAGCGTGTTCGTTCCGGCGGCGAGGGTCACGGTCGCCGCGACCGTGCCGATGGTGTCCCAGCCGCCGCTGCCCGGTGCGTTCACGGTGACCGCGGTGCCGCCGTTGACGCTGATCTGCATCGACCTCGCCTCTGCCGAGGCGTAGGAGACGGTGACCGTGCGAGGGCCGGCCGTGTCCACGGTGACGTTGTTGAACCGCACCGTGTTGCCGGCGCCGTTGCCGACGTAACCGACCAGCGCGCCGCCCGACGCGCCGGCCGACGACCGCGTCGCGGCCTGGCCGGACAGCGTGTTGCCGGACGCCTCGGCCTCGTACGAGCTGCCGGCCGGTGGGGGTGGGGTGGTGCCGCCCCGGCGGTATGCCTGCACCTCGGTCAGGCCCGACCGGGAGCCGGCCGCATGGGTCAGCAGCACCCGGATCCGCTGGGCGGTCACGGCGGTGAACCTGACGTCGTTGTAGTTGCCCTGCGGCGTGGCCGGCGTACCGACCTGCGAGGTGACGTTCACCCAGCCGCTGCCGTCGTGGTACTGGACCTGGTACGACGCCGGCGGTCGGTAGGTGGTGCTGGCCGGCCGGCTGTCCTTGACGTACAGCCGTAGTTCGTCCACCGTCTTCGCCGAGCCGAGGTTGATTTCGTACCAGTCCTGGGCGTTGGACCCGCCGGCACCCCAGAACGGCTCGTTGGTCGGGTAACCGTCGATCGCCGCGGTGGCGCTGGTGCCGCTCGCGGTGGTCGATGCCGTCACGGTGGCGCCGGCGGCCAGGTTGGGCAGGGCGGCGGTTAGGTCCACCCCGGCCTTGGCGAGCAGGTCCACCGTGCTGGCGTCGCTGAGGACCACCTGGTTGGGCGCCCGCATCCCGGGCACTGCGGTGCTGAAGGTGACGCCGGCGGTCGCGCCGGGGAAGCTCACCGTGCCGCCCGCCGGGTCGAAGACGAACGGGACCAGCCTGTCGACGGTGACGGCCCGGCTGCCGTTGACGTAGATCGAGTAGCCCTCGGGGACGCCGGGGTACTTCACGACGCCGTCGCCCGGGTCGTCCCAGACGATGGTCAGGTCGCTGTTGCGGTAGCGGACGTTGTTGACGGTGAAGTTGGGCCAGCCGATGGCGATGGGCGACAGCTCCACCTTGTTGTCGTTGCGCGGTCGCAGGCCGGCCACGTCCTCGATCACGGTCCAGTTGCTGCTGCCCAGGATGTTGTGGTGGATCCAGGAGCGGTAGTCGATGCGCTGGCTGCCCGGGTTCCAGTTGGCCCAGAACTCGTTGGCGTCGGGCCAGCGGGTGTCGCCGTTGACGTACTGCGCCCAGACGTTCCAGTAGAGCAGCTTCTTGTAGTCCTCGGCGCTCATCCACTGGTTGGGGTACTTGCGCAGCACCGAGGAGTAGAGCCGGAACTGCACGGTCGAGTTGATGGTGGAGAAGTTGTTGCTGCCCGGGTTGCCCGCGGCTGCTGCGGCGGCCTTGTCCCGCTGGTTGGCGGTGTAGAACGGGAAGATCGGGTACTCCGCCGGGTCGGCGAACAGCCGCAGCGCCTGCTTGTACTGGTCCGTCGCCGGCATCAGGCCGACCGCGTACGGGTAGTAGTTGTTGATCTCTTTCCACGGGACGTGGGCGTTGGTGGCCACGTGCCGGTGTTCCAGCAGGTTGTTCGACGGGTTCCAGAGCACGTTGACGATCGCGTTCTGGATCCGGGTGGCCAACGTGCGCATCTCGGCGGCCTTCGCGGCGTTGCCGACCGCGTCGTACGCCTGGGCGGCGGCCAGCGCGCCGCTGTACTGGTATGCGCCCTCGGCCCGGTCCAGGTTGCCGGAGCGCCAGTGGAACGAGACCGCGTCGGCGTCGTTGCCGGTCAACGCGCCCCAGTCGTACTCGATGATCCCATTGCCGTCGCGGTCGTAGTAGCCGAGCTGTCCCTTGACGTCGCCCTCGGCGTAGCGGGCCAGGCTCGCGGCGATGGCGGGTTGGCCGCCGTGCAACTGGTAGCTGCGCCAGGCCGCCTCGGCGATGTACTGGGTGTAGCTGTTGGACCAGTTCTCCGGGTCACCGGGGTTGTCCACGAAGCGGCCGCCCCGGGACACCTGGCCGACCGAGAGCCAGTCGCCGTAGGCGTACTTCGGATCGCGCAGGTACTTCAGGTCGTCGATGTGCATCGGCTGGGTCAGCGCGATCGCGTTGTTGTATCCCAGCGCGCCTTCGACCGACGTCGGGAACTGGAACGTCTGCCCCGGGATGTTGGCGTCGAGGCTGTTGAAGCGCATCAGCCACCAGCGGTAGTAGATGTTCTTCTTGATCGCCGGTTCCGGCACGTCGATGTAGGGGACGTTGTCGGCCCACCACTTGTGGTAGGCGCGGACGTGCGTGGCGAACGCCGCGTCGGGGGTGGCGTCGCGGTAGCTGGCGTAGTCGGTGGCCGACTGCGGGATCTCCCGCGCGGTGAACCCCATGACCACCTTCGTCTGCACGGTGGCGCCCGCGGCGATCGTGATCGAGCGGGTCAGCGCGCCGCCGGAGACGGCGAAGCCGTCTCCGGCGAGCCGGGTGGTGAGTGTGGTGAGACCGTTCTTCACCCCGGTCGACCCGGTCAGCTCGTTGCCGCTGCCCGACGAGGCGTACGGCGATGTGGCCCGCAGCGTGAGTGTGGTCGGCGCGCTGCCGCCGTTGCGGATGGCGAGGTTGGTGACCGCGACGTTGTTGTCGGTGATGAACTTCGTGACGGTGGCCTGCACCGAGCCGCTGGCGTAGACGCTCCGGAAGTGGCTGGGTGCCTGCCAGCGCTGGCTGCTCTGCTCGGTGAACGTCCCCGGGCTCAGCGCGATCGAGTACGCGGCGGCGTCGCTGATGCTCTCCCAGTACGCCACCCGGCCGCCGAAGCCGATCACCGCGGGGTCGTGCTGCTTCATGAACAGCGCCCGGCCGCGGGTCATCAGGATCCCGCCGTCGGCGTCGGACGGGTCGCTGCCGCCGGAGCGGGACAGGAGCCGGTCGATCCAGAAGTCGGTGCCCGACTTCTCCGCGTCGTAGATGGACCGCATCATGTCGCCGGTGGTGTACCCGACCGGCGGTGGCGGCACCGCCGGGCCGCCGAAGGTGGGATAGCCGATGGGCTGCGCGGCCTGTGCGGGGCTCGCGGTCACCGGGGTGAGCGCGGCGACGACCACTGTGGCGAGCGCCGCGCCGACGAGCCGCCGGGTCCGGGCGGGGGATGGCTTTCCGGGAGGATCCCACGTGTCCATGGGTACTCACCGAGACCTTTCGTTGTCGGGGTGGGAGGTGCGTCGTGACAGGTCGGACATCCGGTCCGTGACGGGGGTGGGGGTGGTGGTGACCTGCGGCGGCGGGAGGGGGCCGCCCTCCGGTGGTCGACGCCCGGCCGTCGACCACCGGCTCGCCCTGCCGGCTGCCCTACCGACCTGAGCCGAAAACCTTTTCAGGAAGATATCACTGGATCGGGAAGTGTCAACTCTTCGCGCTGCTCGATGGCTGCTTCTGCTGCGCTCGACAACATGCCGAAGGTCCGAACTAGCCCGAAAACCTTTTGGTGTCGTGGATCAGCACGACTCCCGCGAGCGGCCGGTGTGGGTGATGCGAACGGATTCTCGAAACCCTCTTCGGAACCGGTCCTCCGGCTGCGGCGTCGTTCGGCATTTCGGCGGCGTGGTCGGCGGCGACTCCACCATCCCGGCCGGCGACCTCGGCGCCTTCGTGTCGTGCGCCGAACCGTGGGTGGCTGCCGGTCGCGCCCCTGAGGTGCGCAGCGGTCCGGCCTCGACCGGCCCGACCCGCTCGGGGTCGGGCCGGTCGGCGGACAGCAGGTCAGGAAGGCGCCATGCGGGCCGGTGCGGGTCCGGGTACTCCCGTGCCCGGCGGTGTGCCGTCGCGGGGGAAGCGGCGCGGTCGGTGTGGGTGCCGGGTTGCCGGTCGGGCGCTGCGGGCTCGGCGAGGTGCCGCCGGACGCCACGTCGGCACCGGCCGGGACCACGGCGAGCGCCGCCGCCGCGGGACGGAAGGGATTCCTTCGGGTGCTATCGGTTGGCCGTCCTTCGTCAGTAGCCGTACCGGCTCTTGAGGTGCCGCCACCAGTCGCGCAACATCCAGGTGTCGAACTCGGTGATCGTGGTGGCGCTGCCGGCCTTCATGATGAACCCCTGGCCGGGCAGCGGATCCCAGTCGTAGAAGTCGTCGAGGCCGTAGGTGTGGCCGATCTCGTGCAGCAGGATGTGGATGTTGTCGCTGCCGAGGCTGCCCATGAAGTACTCGCGGCCGATCCGTTGCCCCCAGTCGCCGCCGGCACCACCGGCGAAGCCGTCGGTCAGCCAGAGCGAGTGGTCGTAGTGGTGGGCGGCGCCACCCGGGCAGTTCGGGTACTGGCCGTTCTGGTTGAAGTACCGGCCGCACGGCTCGCTGCACTGCGGCGCGTTCTCCCGGATGTTGTTGACGTAGATGTCGACCGAGTTGTCCGACCACTGCAACTGGTTGCGGTCCCGCACCGCCCAGCCCACCACCTTCACCGGCACGTCGGTGTAGGGGAAGCCGTTGTGGCCGACCATCACGCTGATCCACTTCTTGTACTGGCGGGCCAATGCGGCCTGGATCTGGTCGCGTTGGGCGGCCGTCACGGTGGCCGACGAGTCCCACCGGACGCAGTAGTTGATCGCGCCCCGGTTCGCGAAGAGCTGGTCCCAGCCGTAGTTGCGGAAGCCGAGCGGGTTGCCGTTGTTGTAGGTCTGCTCCACGTGCTGCCAGACCTGGTTGAGCGGGCCGGCCAGGTTCGCCGGCGGGTTCCAGCCGGAGGTGGGCGGTGG
Organism: Micromonospora sp. NBRC 110038; assembly: GCF_020884815.1. Lineage (NCBI taxonomy): Bacteria > Bacillati > Actinomycetota > Actinomycetes > Micromonosporales > Micromonosporaceae > Micromonospora > Micromonospora sp. NBRC 110038. The sequence continues at coordinate 106,510 of NZ_BBOL01000006.1, forward strand.
CGTCGTGGGGCCGGAGGTGGGAGTGGGCGTCGGTGTGGTCGGCGCAGGCGTGCTCGGCGTTGGCGTCGTCGGCGCTCCGGTGCACGTCGTGCCGTTCAGGGTGAACGAGGCGGGCGCCGGGTTGGTGCCGGAGAAGGTGCCGTTGAAGCCGAACGAGGTCGCGGCACCCGTGCCCAGGGAACCGTTGTAGGAGGCGTTCGTCGCGGTCACCCGGCTGCCACTCTGGCTGACGCTCGCGTTCCACGCCTGCGAAACCGTCTGGCCGGCTGTGTAGGACCAGGCGAGCGTCCAGCCGTCGACCCGGTCGCCGAGGTTGGTGACCGTCACGTCGGCGCCGAAACCGCCCGACCACTGGCTGGTCACTCGGTAGTCGACGCGGCAGCCGGCTGCGGCGGCCTGCGCTCCGGTGACCATGAGCGCCGCACCGGCGGTGGTGGCCAGCGTAGCGGCCAGGACGACCGCCAGCCGGGCGCCGTTCATCGGTGGAACCATGGGTTCTCCTCTCGGCCGGTGTGACGGCGAGGGGCGAACCGCCGTGCCGGCCAGGTTGAAAACGATGTGCATCGATTGACGTGTTCGTCGACCAGACTGGCCCCCGAAAAGGTTTTCGTCAAGACGTCGGCAGGGCCGCCAGGGGTGTTCGGCACGTACCTGCGGGCCGCGCACCTGCAGTTCCCGTACGGTCACGTCTCCTGGTTCGGCGCCGGCCAGGTGCACGGGCAGCTGGGCCGGGCCGACCTGGCCGCCGAGTGCTACCGCCGGTCGCTCGCACACTGGCCGACCGGCGTGACGCCGCTGCGCCGGCTGCGCGACCTGCACCTGCGCGGCCGGCTGCCCGATGACGGGGGAGTGCTGGCAGTTGCCCCGCCTGGCCACCGCCATGCGGGCCGCCGCCGGTGCCGACGTGTGGCGGGCCCGGTCCGCCCCGGGCCCCCGAGCTGGTGTACACGCGGCCGAGCAGCCGTTCCCGGTGACCACGACGGGGTCGACATGCCGGCGGCTGGAGGTGGCCGGGGCGGCGCTCCGCGGCGTGGTGTACGCATCGATCGACTCGAAACCGATGCCCGGGCCGTGATGGTCGGACCGCCGCCCCAGCCCCGATGAGGCGACCGTCCGAAGGCCATCCACAAAAGTTGCGACTCGGCACCACATCGACTAGCAGCGATGATTGCGGAGCAATTGGTGCAAGTCCTGATTTACCGACACCGCAGACGCGCTGCCCGGAGCGTACTACTCCTACCCTCGGCAATCGTCAGTGGACGACTCGACTTTCTCGGACGTTGGTCCCGCACCCGATCAGGCGTCACCCGCGCACAACACTGAACGCAGTCCCTCAGCGACATGACGCCCGCCTTCCGTTGGAAGACCAACCTCAGCGCGTCTTCACTCGGCTTGAACCCGCCCGACCCGGGTTCGTCATCCGTCCGCGCCACCGCAGCCGAAGGTGCGGCATCGAGACCAGTCGGAGCAGAGAAAGGTATGGGGATGATGATTCAGTCTGTTCCACCGACCGTTCGGCGGCTGTCACACACCTTGGTGGTGTTCGGCCTCCTGGCAGCGCTTCTGGGTGCCGTCTCGGCCCCCGCCACGGCGAGTCCGGACCCCGTCGCACGTAGCACGCCAGCCGTTGACGCCTGCCCGTTCCCTAACATGCTCTGCCTCTTCGAGGGCACCAACTTCACCGGTGAGCGGCTCACCCTGAGCTCTCTGGTATCGCCCGGTACGTGCGTAAGTCTGGTGGACGCCGGTTGGGGAGACCGTGCGCGTTCCGCGATCAACACCAACAGTCGGAGTGCTGCGATGTTCATGAACGACGACTGCGCCGGGGGGCCTTCGAAGTCCCTGGCAACAGCTTCCTGCCGGATTCGGAGGGTTCACGCCCGAAAGTGCCTGGGTGCCTCGGTAAGGCCACCACCGGGTGACACGCGACCGCGTGTCACCCGGTTCCTCCGGCTCAGCCGCACGGGTGTCGGTGCGACTGGTCAGCGAACGGGGCGCGTCCCCGGCGGCGGCCAGCGCGTACGTCAGCGCGGGCGGCGCCGGCGGGATGTGGTCACAGCCCGGCTGCGGCGTCGTACCGGCGGCGCAGGTCGGCCATCTCCTTGGCGGCCAGCGCCTCCTCCTGCGCCAACGTCGCGTACTTGGCCGGGAACATCTGCCACAGCCGGTCGATGAACCTGACGCCCTCTGTCGCCTCGACGACCTGGATGCCCAGGGGCTCGGTGGACATGTCCATGATCAAGGGTCCGGCCAGCTTGACCGCCACGTCCCAGGGGCGCTTCTGCTCGGCGATTCCGCAGAGGTGAAAGCCGTAGACCTTCTGGACGTCGGCGAGCGTCGTGGCCTCGGCCGGCTCGTAGCCGTAGACGCGGACCCCGCAGATCACCGGCGGCTTCTCCTCGGTGGCGCCCTGTTGGACGGTGTGTCCGGCGTGGTTGTGCTGCCCCGGGTCCGCCTGTTCGAGCGTGGTGCGCATCCGCGCCACGATCTGCGCTTGCAGATCCGCCGGCTCTGCCTCCTGACCGGCGGCCCGGTTGAGTGCGACCGCGCTGGCCGCCACCGCCAGCAGGATCACCGCCACCCACACCAGGCGGTGGCGATACCACCCCGCGAAGTTCGCTCGGGAAACCATGATCGCTTCTCACCTCGTTGCCGTTCGTGGTGTGCTGGCGGGCCGATCGGATGCCCCCGAGTGCCAGGCGTCGGGCGCGTCGGCCGTCGGGGGCATCTGCCGGGGACATGTGTGGCGGGCGGGAGCGCCCGCCCGGCATGGTGCCCTTCATCGGGGCGATGGCCCGGCGAGGTGACAGGCGAGCGTCCGCCGAAGCGGCGCACTGCCGACACTGCGATGCTCCCGTGCTGGCCGTGCTCAGCGCGGTTGCCCCCGCGCTGCGGCGATATGAGCTATTCCAACACGTATGGATCGGCCCTGGCAATATCGACGGGCGTCGGTGTGGGTTCGCTGGGCGGCACCGGCTGATCGGTCAGAAGGCGCGCAGGTCCACCGCGAGGCCGTCGGGACCGGTGTGGCTGACCGCGACCCAGTCCTCTCCGGCTCCGGCGAGCCAGCCCGGATAGCGGCCGAGCTGACGGCCGGTGCGAGCCTCGTACACGAGCACGATCGGCCGGTCGTCCTCCGCCGCGCTCACCGCCACCAGCCCCTCGGTCACCGCCGACCGCCAGCTCGCCGACGCGCCCGACAGCATCGGATCCGGCGCTGTCCAGCGGGTCACGCCGGTGGACAGGTCCAGCAACGCCAGCCCACCCGTATCGACGTTGCCCCGCACCAGCACCGACCGGTCGTCACCGTCGATCGGCACCCCGGCGGCGGCACCCTTCCAGACCGTCCGACCGGTGCGCAGGTCGACCAGTTGCGGCCGTCCGTCGGCGGTGACCGCGACAAGCCGGGTGCCGGTCCCGATCAGGGTCAGCCCGCTGTGGTGGTGGGCCAACCGCTTGCCGCACTCGCCGTCCTCCCTGCGTCCGCTGAAGACCACGCCGGACCAGCCCTTGTCTCCGGTGGCCGCGTTGACGGTGGCGATGCTGACCGTGCAACGCTGTTCACCCCGCGCAGGGTCGTTGTCGGTGGTCACCAGCAGGTCCCCGGCCACGAAGCCGTACCAGGCCCGGTTCGGCAGCCGTCCGGCGCCGACCCGACCGGTGGTGGGAGCGACCGGGGCGTAGGCGGCTGACCGGGGGGACGTGCTCAGCCGCACCGCGACGTACCGGCCGCTGACCGGCGCGTACGGCGTGCGGGCACCGAGGGTCACGTCGCTCACCCTGGCGAACCGGTCGGCGGGCCGTTCCCAGAGTTGGCGGCCGCTCGGCACGTCCCGGCCGACGATCGTGCACGTCGCGGAACCGCCGGTGCCGGCGCACTCCCTGGCGTAGACGGTCTGCTCGTGGACGACGACGTCCTGGCTCTCCGCCGTCCGCCACCGGGTGGCGCCGGTGGCCGCGTCGAGCACCTCCATGCCGCCGTCGTCGCTGTCGGCGGCCACGATCGATTCACCGGCGATCACATACTGGTAGCCCGTGGTGAACGGATGACGCCACCGTTCCTGGCCGGTGGCGCGGTCCACGGCCCGCAGGTCCCTCGTGTCGGGGACCAGGATCACCGGATCGATCTCGCCCAGTTCCTGGTCGAGCCGCCGGAGCGGCACCGACCAGGCTGGCGGCGGGCCCTCGGCGGGCGACGTGACCCTGTGCCGCAGGCTCTCCTGGGTCTTCTCGACCCGCACGGATGGTCGATCCGTCCGCTCGGCCCCGGGCGCGGTGCAGCCGAGGAGCCCCGCGACCAGGCTCAGGACGAGGGCGGCGACACTCCAACGGGCTGGGCGGTGCGACGGCGACAACGTCTCTCCCTCGGTCGGCGGTCCGTGCCCACCGTAGGACCCGCCGGCACCCTCGCGCTGGACTCGCCGGCGGGCCCGCCGACGCCCAGCACGTTCGGGGCGAGCAGACGGAGCCGGCCCGCGCCGGGCACCGGGGGGCGGCTGCCGCGTCAGTACACGTAGGGCCAGGCGGCCGCGTCGTAGCCGATGCGGTTGATGCCGAGCAGCGACGCGCCGTTGTCGGCGTAGTAGTGGTAGAACAGGCAGTCGCCGTCGCTGTCGCCGAGGACCGCCTGGTGGCCGGGGCCGTGGATGCTGCCGTGCGAGGCGAGGATCTCGGTGCCCCCACCCGAGAGCATGGCGCGTCCGGCCCGGTCGACGAACGGCCCGGTCGGGCTCGCCGACCGGCCCACCATGACGCGGTAGGTGCTGCTGGCGCCCTGGCAGCAGCGGTCGAACGAGACGTACAGGTAGTACCAGGCACCACGCTTGACCATGACGGGCGCCTCGATGCCGGGACCGTAGCTGGCGAGGCTGTGCATCGACGTGCCGAGCCGGCGTCCGGTGGCCGGATCGATCTGGATCATCTTGATCCCGGACCAGAACGAACCGAAGCTCAGCCACCAGCGGCCCTGGTCGTCGACGATGAGGTTCGGGTCGATCGCGTTGAAGTCGTCCGACGTGCGCGACTCGATGACCAGTCCCTCGTTGGTCCAGCTTCCGGACGCGCCGGTGGTGCTGGTGGCCAGGAAGATGGCCGAGCGGTTGGAGCCGAAGGTCGACGCCGAGTAGTAGAGGTAGTAGCGGCCGTTGCGGTACGACAGGTCCGGCGCCCACAGGTTGCGTGAGCCGCCGGTGTAGGTGGTGGTCCAGGGCGCGCCACCGGGGAAGACCGTGCCGGCGTTGCGGAAGGTGGTCCGGTCGGGCGAGGTCTTCAGTGTGATGTCGTCACCGGTGTGCGCGACGAGGTAGGTGCCGTCGGGCCGCTTGACCACGGTCGGATCGTGGACGCCGACGTCCCCGGCGACCCTGCCGGGCTGCGGGTAGGCCGGCGGCGTGGTCGGCGTCCCGCCACCCGGGCGCACCAGCTGCCACTGCTGGTTGGCCCCGTCCACGTTGGAGTATCCGGCCAACCGGCCCCCGTCGGCCGTCGACCACTCCCACAGGTCGATCACCTTGCTCGACTGCCGGTTGACGAACCTCACGAACCCGCCGGCGGAGTCCTGCAACCGGAACTGCTGCGTGGCGGAGCCCCGGTCGGTGGTCTGCACCAACTGGGTGCCGTCGGCGGCGTTCGGCAACTCCAGCACCTTCCCGCTGTGCCGCGACCGCACCTTGTAGAAGCCGCCGCCGGCGTCGACGAACTGCCACTGCTGCACCGCGAGGTCGTTGCGCGTCCACTGGTTCACCGGCGCGTTCTCCGCCGTCGACCAGTCGTAGAGGTCCATCGCCTTGCCGCTGTGCCGGTTCACGAACACGTACGAGGCCGACGTGTCCACCGTCGCTGCCGAGGCCGACGGCAGGCCGAACACCGCAGTGCCCGCGAGCATCGTCGCCGCCGTGCCGGTGGCCAACCCGACCCGCCAGGCATGCCGCCGCGGGCCCACCCTCGGCAGTGGGTTCAACCTGGGCATCGAAGCCTCCTTCGAGTGGTCGGCCGGCCCGGGGCACTGCGTGCGGGCGGCGACCGGTGCCACGACGGAACCAGCGGGAGCCGCTACTGGTTGCGTTTGGACGCAGTTCAAAGGGCTGCCCCGGGAAAGCGGGTCAGCCCTTTGTGGTGTGACGCCGATGATCGTCCGGCCGTCCGTGGACGGCTTCGCCGAAACAGCGGGGCGGGGCTCAGGTGCGGGACGTCAGCGCCCCGGCGGGATCAGCAGGTGCGCGGCTGCCAGGTCACCTTCGTCACGTACATGGGCACGTACAGGTCCCCGTCGCCGCCGGGGTAGACACAGATCGTGCCAGAGAGCGGCGATCCGAGATACGTGTAGGACCAGGTGATCTCGGCCTTCTTGGACGTGTAGTTGTAGAAGTTGAACGCCGGGACGTTGCCGGACCACTCGCTGTTGGTCGTCAGGGACGGGGTCGCCGTGGGGCCCTCCGGCGGGTGATTCCAGTTCGGCCAGATGCAGAGCATGCCCTGCGGGCAGTTGCCGGCTCCCCAACTTTCGGCTGATACCTGAGAGGGTGCTGCCGAGGCGGCGGGGGCGGTGGCCAGCACGCCTGCGACGGACGCGGCGACGGCGATGGATTTCCACAGCATGGTCCACCTGCTTCGAGGGATATCGATCGATGGACATCAAAGCTATCGCCGAAAAGTTGAGCGGTCAAGCACGTGGGAGGGCGCCTGCCGGGCGGTGACCGATCGGCGAGGTGGAACGGCTTCGTGCCCGGGTGTCCAGGGGGCGCGACCACCTGGCGCGGTGGTCTGGGCTGGGCGTCCTCGCGGGAGATCATCGGAAGGATTGCGGGGGCGTCCTCCCGTGTCGTGGCGGTCGCTCGGCGGGTGTGCCGGCTGCGGTCGACGGCCTCGGTGGCGGCAGGGCGGGACGCGCGAGCCCGGCCCGCGCTGCCGCCACCTGATCCGGTCGCCCCGGTGGTCCTACCCCGGCAGCCAGGCCCGGAAGTACCAGCCGTTGTATTCGCTGTCGGGCAGGGTGCGGTACTCGCAGCTGTTGCTTACCTCGCCCCAGTAGCTGGCCTGGATGCGGTAGGCCTCGCACTCTTCGTAGGTCGTGAAGTAGCCGTTCCAATCGAATGGCACGGCGACGGCCGGGGTCGGCTGGACTGTGAAGCTGACGGCTGCCGCGGCGGTGGCGACAATCGCGAGGCGGGTGAGCCGGCGGCGGAGCGGCTGGGGCATAGAGAGTCCTTCCGGAGCGGCGACTGACTGCCTGCCTACCGTAAATCCATAGCTGACGATTTGATGATCCGCCGTTCGGGTGGGCCGGAGCCGCCCAGATCCTCGGATGCTGCTGATGGGTGGACGAGGAGCACGCCATCGCCGACGCCGACCAGCCGGAGCTGGACGCGCGTTGATCGGCCCCCGGGGCCGCCGCGCTGAACGTGCGCCCGGGGCTGCCGGAGTGCGGGTGGGGTTGCGTGACGCGCGGCGGCCCCGGGGGCCGATCAACCAATGCCGACCGCAAGCATGCGGGTCACCCGGAAATGGACGGATGACGTCAGGACGATGACTGCGCACGTCATCGGCTTGTTTATTTTTTGCAGCGCGATGTCGTAGCATTGCGGCGTGGCGAAGCGACTGACCGAGGTGGCCCGGAAGGCGGGCGTCAGCGAGGCGACGGTCAGCCGAGTGCTCAACGGCCGTGGCGGAGTCTCCGAGTCCACCCGCACCGCCGTGCTCACCGCGCTGGACGTGCTGGGCTACGAGCGGCCCACCAAGCTGCGGGGGGAGCGGGCGCGGCTGGTCGGGTTGGTGCTCCCGGAGCTGCAGAACCCGATCTTCCCGGCGCTGGCCGAGGTGGTCACCGGGACGCTCGCCCAGCGGGGCTACACCCCGGCGCTCTGCGCCCGCACCATCGGCGGCGTGTCCGAGTCGGACTACGTCGAGATGCTGCTCGATCACCAGGTGTCCGGCATCATCTTCGCGGGCGGTTCGTACGCGCTCGCCGCCGCCTCGCACGACCACTACCGGCGGCTGACCGATCGAGGGCTCCCGGTGGTGCTGGTGAACGCCGGCATCGACGAGCTGAACTTTCCCCGGGTCTCCACCGACGACGCGGTCGCGGTGGAACAGGCGTACGGGCATCTGCGGTCGCTCGGCCACGAGCGGATCGGCATGGTGCTGGGCCCGGAGGACCACGTGCCCTCCCGGCGCAAGCTGGCCGCGCTGGCCCGGATCGCCGGCTGGCGGGACCCGGACGAGTGTGTCGAGCGGTCCAGCTTCTCCATGGAAGGTGCCCGGGTGGCCGCCGCCAAGCTGGTGGACCGGGGCGTCACCGGCGTGATCTGCGCCAGCGACGTCGTGGCGCTCGGCACGATCCGCGCGGTGCGCCGGCTCGGGCTGTCGGTGCCCGACGACGTGTCGGTGGTCGGCTTCGACGACTCGGCGTTCATGACCTGCACCGACCCGCCGCTGACCACGGTGCGCCAGCCGATCGAGACGATGGGTCAGGCGGCGGTCGACCTGTTGGTCACCCAGATCGACGGCGCCGGCGTGCTGCGCGACGAGTTGCTCTTCGAGCCGGAGCTGGTGGTCCGCGGTTCGACGGGCCCGGCACCCGGGCGTTGACCCGCCGGGGGCGTTGACTTCGTGGCCCGGCGCTGAGCCCGACGGCGGCGGCCGGCGCTGACCCCGCCGCCGGGTAGTCCTGCCCCCGGTGCTGCCCGATCGCGTCCGCGCAGGGGCGTGCCCGGCGTCCCCCTGTGCGCGGCGTCCCCTCGCTGCCCGGCGTCCCGCCGGGCCGGCCCTCGCTGCCCGCCGTTCCGGCGTCAGCTCCCGGTGTCCGGACCGGTGCCGCGGCACCCTGCGCGAACTCCGTGCGGTCGGGGCTGAGGCGACCGGACACTCGACAGGATCAATGCGAAGAACCTGGTGGAGAGCCCGCGAATCCTCCCCGACGCGACCCAGGGTGAGCCCAGTCCTCTTTTTTCGCTTTGCCGTCTACTTCTTGCGGCAAGAGGTTCGACTTTGTATCGTCATCGCCACGAAACATGGCAGCTTTGAGAGTCGGATCACATTCGCCCAGGAAGGGTGTCTCCATGACCAGAACCAGCCTGCGCAGCGCGCTCGGGCTGCTCCTCGTCGCCGGGGTGGCGCTGTCGGCCGCCGGGTGCGGTGACGACGACGAGAAGTCGGCCTCCGGCGGCAAGGTCACCATCACGGTGAACGGGCTGCCGCCCGCCACCGAGGCGGCCAACCACCAGCGCTTCCTCGACAACGTCGCAGAGTTCGAGCGGCTGAACCCCGACATCGACATCGACGCCCGCGAGGGCAAGATGGACCCGCAGACCTTCTCCGCGAAGCTGGCCGGTGGGCAGCTCGAGGACGTCTTCTACGTCTACTTCACCGACCCGGCCAACCTGATCGCCAAGCGCCAGGTCGCGGACATCAGCACGTACGCCAAGGACTTCCCGGTCGTCGACCAGGTCAAGCCGGACCTGCGCAAGGTGTTCTCCGGCGCCGACGGCAAGCTGTACGGCCTGCCCTACAAGAACTACTCCTCCGGCCTGCTCTACAGCCGGCCCCTGTTCACCAGGGCCGGGCTGGACCCGGACAACCCGCCGAAGACGTGGGCCGACGTGCGCGTGGCGGCGAAGAAGATCGCGGCGCTCGGCAACGGCACCGTCGGCTACGGCGAGTACAGCAAGTCCAACACCGGCGGCTGGCACTTCACCACCGAGCTGTACTCCGTCGGCGGCGACGTCGCCGTCCACGACGGCGGCACCTGGAAGGCCGCGTTCAACAGCGACCAGGGCAGGCAGGTGCTGAACCAGCTCAAGGAGATGCGCTGGACCGACGACAGCATGGGTGCCCGGCAGTCCCTGGAGTGGGCCGACCTGCTCCAGCTGATGGGCTCCGGCAAGCTCGGCATGTACGTCGCGCCGGCCGACAACATCCCCACCATCGTCAACCAGTACAAGGGCAACTTCGCCGACTACGGCCTCGGCCCGATCCCCGACGGCAAGGGCACCCTCGGCGGCGGCGAGGGCTACATGTTCAACGCCAAGGCCACCCCGGAGAAGATCAGGGCCGGCCTGAAGTGGCTGACCTTCTGGTTCACCAGCGCCGAGCGGTTCGAGGCGGAGAACAAGTGGGCGGCGGAGAACAAGCTGCCGGTCGGGCTCCCCGAGCCGCAGATCTTCACCGGGGAGGCCGCCGCGACCCAGGCCGCCGCGGACAAGAAGTACGCCAACGTGCCGCAGGAGAACTACGCGCCCTTCGTCGCCGCGATGGACTCCATCCCGGTGAAGTTCGAGCCGCCGAACGCACAGCAGGTCTACGCGGTGCTGGACGTGGCGATGCTCAAGGTGCTCACCGACCGTGACGCCAACGTCGACCAGTTGCTGGCCGACGCGGAGAAGCAGGTCGACACCATCCTGGCCGGCGTGAAGTAGCCGAGCCGACGACCGGTGAGGGCCCCCGCACGCAGCGGCTGGCTGGGGCCCTCCCGAGCACGAAAGGACATGGCATGGCGGTCGTCACGGCCGGTTCGCGCGGGCCGCGCGGCGCACGGCTCCGCCGCTCGATCTCCGACAACCTCCTGGCGTACGCCTTCCTGGCGGCCGGCATCGCCTGCTTCGCGTTGTTCTCCTGGTATCCGCTGGCGCGCGGGGTCCTGCTGAGCTTCCAGCAGGTCAACTTCGTCACCGACCCGTACTGGGTGGGGCTGGACAACTTCGAGGCGCTCTTCGCCGACCCGCTGTTCTGGACGGCGTGGAAGAACACCCTGGTCTTCACCGGGTTGGCGCTGGTGCTGGGCTACCTGGTGCCGCTGGCCCTGGCGATCCTGCTCAACGAGCTGCGCCACTTCAAGGGGTTCTTCCGGATCGCGGTGTACCTGCCGGTGATGCTGCCGCCGATCGTGGTGGTGCTGCTCTGGAAGTACTTCTACGACCCGGGCAACGGCCTGTTCAACACCCTGCTGCGTGGGGCGCACCTGCCGGAGTCGCAGTGGACCCAGTCCTCCGGCACCGCGATGATCTCCCTGGTCCTGGTCTCCACCTGGGCGAACCTCGGCGGTGCCACCCTGATGTACCTCGCGGCGTTGCAGAGCATCCCCGGCGAGCTGTACGAGGCGGCCGAGCTGGACGGCGCCTCGGTCTGGCAGCGGTTGCGGCACGTCACCATCCCGCAGCTGCGCTTCATCATGCTGGTCCTGCTGCTGCTCCAGGTCATCGCCACCATGCAGGTGTTCATCGAGCCGTACCAGCTCACCGGCACCACCAACCCGGACACGGTGACGGTGATGATCCTGATCTACCGGTACGCCTTCACCGTCAACAACGACTTCGGCCTCGCGGCGGCGATGAGCGTGCTGCTCTTCGTGGTGCTGGGCGCCTTCTCCGCCATCTACCTCCGGCTCACCCGCCGCGCCGACTGAGGGAGCCCGCCATGACACTCACCGCTCCGCCCGCGCCGCCGGTGCCACCGGTCGCCGCGCCGGCCGACCAGAACCGGCGGGGCCGCCAGCGGCGCGGCGGGCCACCGGCCACCCGTACCCTGATCTCGGAAACCGAGCTGAGCCGGGGCCGGGGGAGGGTCGTCTACCTCGTCGTCCTCGGCGTGGTCACCGTCGTGTTCGCGCTGGTCTTCTTCTTCCCGCTCTACTGGATGGTGACCGGCGCGGTGAAGTCGCCGGCCGAGTTCGCCCAGACACCGCCGACCTTCGTGCCGGAGTCGTTCCACCCGCAGACCTACGCCGAGGCGTGGGACCACATGCAGATCCTGCGGTACTTCACCAACACCGTCTACTACGCCGTCGGCGGTTGGCTGATCCAGCTCGTCGTCGCGGTGACCGCCGCGTACGCGCTGTCCAAGCTGCGACCGCGCTTCGGCAACGTGGTGCTGGCCGGGATGCTGGCCAGCCTGATGCTGCCGGCCGCCGCCCTGCTGGTGCCGGCCTACCTCACGGTCACCGACGTGCCGATCCTCCACGTCAACCTGCTGAACACCCCGTGGGCGCTGTGGCTGCCGGGCGCGGCCAACGCGTTCAACGTCTACGTGCTGAAGCGGTTCTTCGACCAGATCCCCGACGACCTGCTCGACTCGGCGAGCCTGGACGGCGCGGGCCGGCTGCGGGTGCTCTGGTCGATCGTGCTGCCGCTGTCGCGTCCGGTGCTCGCCGTGGTCTCCATCTTCTCGATCATCGCGATCTGGAAGGACTTCCTCTGGCCGCTGCTGGTGCTCCAGGACACCGACGCCCAGACCCTCAGCGTCGCGCTGAGCCGCCTCTCCAACGTCAGCCAGGTGCCGCCCACCGAGATGATGGCCGGCCTGGTGATCGCCAGCATCCCGATGGTGGTGGCCTTCCTGGTCTTCCAGCGCAGCATCGTCAGCGGCCTGTCGGCCGGTGGCGTGAAGGGCTGACCCGCGCCGGCACCCCGACCCCACCGAGACAGCCGGTACGACTGAGAAAGCAGGTGTCCGTGTCCACATCAGCTGCTGGTCCGTGGTGGCGCAGTGCGGTGATCTACCAGATCTATCCGCGCAGCTTCGCCGACGGCAACGGCGACGGAATCGGCGACATCGAGGGGATCCGGGCACACCTGGACCACCTGTCCGGCCTCGGCGTCGACGCCGTTTGGCTGAGCCCCTGGTACCCCTCGCCGATGGCCGACGCCGGCTACGACGTCGCCGACTACCGGGACATCGACCCGGTCTTCGGCAGCCTCGCCGAGGCCGAGGAGTTGATCGCCGAGGCGCACGACCGGGGCATCCGGATCATCGTCGACGTGGTGCCCAACCACTGCTCCGACGCACACCCCTGGTTCCGGGCGGCGCTGGCCGGCGGCCCGGACGCCCCCGAGCGGGAGCTGTTCTGGTTCCGCCCCGGCGGCGGCCCCGGCGGCGACCGGCCGCCCACCGAGTGGGTGTCCCAGTTCGGCGGGGGCACCTGGACCCGGACCACCAACCCGGATGGCACCCCCGGCGACTGGTACCTGCACCTGTTCGCTCCCGAGCAGCCCGACCTCAACTGGGACCACCCGAGGGTGCGTGCCGAGTTCGAGGACATCCTGCGCTTCTGGCTCGACCGGGGGGTGGACGGGATCCGGATCGACTCGGCCGCCCTGTTGATGAAGGATCCGGCGCTGCCCGAGGTGGTCGACGGCGCGCCCAGTCCCTTCGTCGACCTCGACGCGGTGCACGACGTCTACCGGGACTGGCGGCGGATCGCCGACGGGTACCCGGGCGACCGGGCGCTGATCGGCGAGGTGTGGCTGCCGGACCGGGAGCGGTTCGCCAACTACCTGCGCCCCGACGAGCTGCACTCGGCGTTCAACTTCGACTTCCTCGGCTGCGCCTGGGAGGCGGCGGCGCTGCGCCGGTGCGTCGACGACACCCTCGCCGCGCACGCCCCGGTCGGCGCACCCGCCACCTGGGTGCTGTCCAACCACGACGTGACCCGGCACGTCACCCGGTACGGCCGGGCGGACACCACGTTCAGTTTCGCCACCAAACGCGAGGGTGTCCCCACCGACCTGGAGCTGGGCACCGTACGGGCCCGCGCGGCGGCGTTGCTCACCCTGGCCCTGCCCGGCGCGGTCTACGTCTACCAGGGCGAGGAGCTGGGCCTGTGGGAGGTCGAGGACATCCCGACCGAGCTGCGCCAGGACCCGATGTGGGGCCGCTCCGGGCACGGCCGGGACGGCTGCCGGGTGCCGCTGCCCTGGTCCGCCGACGCGCCGCCGTTCGGGTTCAGCCCCGACGACGCGGTGCGGACACCCTGGCTGCCGCAGCCCGCCGAATGGAAGGACCGCACGGTCCGGGCGCAGACCGGCGACCCGTACTCGATGTTGGAGTTGTACCGGGCGGCGATCGGCATCCGGCGTGCGGAGCCGGGCCTCGGCGACGGGGAGATGCGCTGGCTGGCCGCGCCGGACGGGGTGCTCGGCTTCGCCCGGGGGGCCGGCTTCGCCTGCCTGGTCAACCTGGGCGGGGCCCCGGTGCCGCTGCCCCCGCACGAGGCGCGGCTGCTCGCCAGCGGGCCGCTGGAGGGCGACCTGCTCCCGCCGGACACCGCCGTCTGGCTGCGTACCGCCGAGGATCCCGCCGCCGGTCCCACGTCGGCCGGCTGACCCGACCCGGCCATGGCGCCGGCCGGTCCGTCCCGCCCGGCCGGCGCCACCCACCCCCCACTTCGGCGTCCCGACCCGCCCTCGGCCTGCCGCCGCGGCCGGCGAGGACCACAAGCCCGACCCGAAGGAGAGGCAGCTACCGCGAACCGCCCAGTCCAGGGGGACCTGGCCTGATGACGAAACGGAGAACTTCCCGCATGGCCCACCACACCACCGGCAACACCGGCACCACCGTCGCATCCCTCGGAAGACCCGCCCGTGCCGTGCTGGCCGCGTTCGCCGGCGTCGCGCTGGTGGCGGCGGCCGTATCGGTCGTCTCGTTCTCCACCGCCACCCCCGCCCGCGCCGCCGGGCTGTCCCCGTTCGACATCCCCGGACGGGGCGCGACCGTGCCGTTCGTCGAGCAGGAGGCGGAGCAGGCGGCGCACAACGGCACCCGGATCGGCCCGACCCGCTACTACGGCCAGTTGCCGTCCGAGGCGTCCGGCCGGGAGGCGGTCACCCTCGACGCCGTCGGCGAGTACGTCGAGTTCACCCTGACCGCCCCGGCCAACGCGGTGACCTTCCGCTACAGCCTGCCCGACAACGCCGCCGGCACCGGCCGGGACGCCAGCATCGACCTGCGGGCCAACGGCAGCCTGGTCAAGGCCGTGCCGGTGACCTCCCGGTACGGCTGGTACTACGGCGGCTACCCGTTCAACAACAATCCGGGCGACACCAACCCGCACCACTTCTACGACGAGACCCGGACCATGTTCGGGACCACCTACCCGGCGGGCACGAAGATCCGGTTGCAGGTCTCCTCGACCGCGCAGTCCCCGACGTTCACCATCGACCTGGCCGACTTCGAGCTGGTCGGCACGCCGATCGCCAAGCCCGCCGGGGTGCTCGACGTCGTCACGGACTTCGGCGCGGACCCGAGCGGGGCCACCGACTCCACGGCGAGGTTCCAGGCCGCCGTCGACGCCGGCAGGGCCCAGGGCCGCGCGGTCTGGATCCCGGCCGGGACCTTCACCCTCTGGGATCACGTCGTCGTCGACGGGGTGACCCTGCGCGGCGCCGGTCCGTGGTATTCGGTGCTCGGCGGCCGGCACCCCACCGACCGCAAGCGCGCCGCCGGCGTCTACGGCAAGTACGTCCCCGGCGGCGGCTACACGGGGGAGATCCGGCCGCACGAGGCCGGCGGCCCGAGCCGCAACGTCACGCTGCGGGACTTCGCGATCATCGGCGACGTCCGGGAGCGGATCGACGACGACCAGGTCAACGCCATCGGCGGGGCGATGACCGACTCGGTGGTCGACAACGTCTGGATGCAGCACACCAAGGTCGGGGCCTGGATGGACGGCCCGATGGACAACTTCACCATCCGCAACAGCCGGATCCTCGACCAGACCGCCGACGGGGTGAACTTCCACTGGGGCGTGACCAACTCGACGGTGACCAACACCTTCGTCCGCAACACCGGCGACGACGCGCTCGCCATGTGGGCGCAGAGCGTGCCGAACGTCAACAACTCGTTCACCCGCAACACCATCGGCGTCACCATCCTGGCCAACCACCTGGTCAGCTACGGCGGCCGGGACATCAAGATCACCGACAACGTGACGGCCGACTCGGTGACGAACGGCGGCGGCATCCACGTCGCGAACCGCTACCCCGGGGTGCAGGGCGACACCGCGGTCAAGGGCACCTGGACGATCGCCCGCAACACCCTGATCCGCAACGGAAACTCCGACTACAACTGGAACTTCGGCGTCGGCGCGATCTGGTTCTCCGCCCTCAACGAGGCGATCCAGGGCGCCACGGTCAACATCACCGACACCGACATCCTGGACAGCTCCTACGCGGCGCTGCACTGGATCGAGGGGCAGAGCAGCGGGATCAACCTCACCAACGTGCGCATCGACGGCGCGGGAACGTACGCGCTCCAGGTGCAGGCGCCGAGCCAGGTGTCGTTCACCGGCGTCCGGGCCACCGGGATCGCGCAGAGCAACCCGGTGCACAACTGCGTGGGCAGCGGATTCCAGGTCACCCAGGGCTCCGGCAACTCCGGCTGGTACACCGCCACCCCGTACTGCGGGCCGTGGCCGACGCCGCAGTGGGGCAACGGGCCGACCACCCCGCCCACCGGCACCCCGACCACCCCGCCGCCCACCACGGCCCCGCCCACCACCCCGCCGCCCACCACGCCCCCGCCGGGCAACGGGAACCTGGCCCAGGGCCGGCCGGTGACCGCGTCGAGCGTGTCGCAGAACTACGTCGCCGGCAACGCGGTGGACGGCAACGCGGCAAGCTACTGGGAGAGCGCCAACGGCGCGTTCCCGCAGACGCTGACGGTCGACCTCGGCGCGGCGGTCAGCACCAACCGGATCGCGCTGAGGCTCCCGGCCGGCTGGGGGACCCGGACCCAGACCCTCGCGGTCGCCGGCTCGACGGACGGCTCGGCGTACGCGACGATCCTCGCCTCTGCCGGGTACACGTTCGACCCGGCCACCGGCAACACCGTGTCGATCACCCTGCCGGCCGGCAGCCGGCGGTTCCTGCGGCTGACCTTCACCGGCAACACCGGCTGGCCGGCGGGCCAGGTCTCCGAGTTCGAGGTGTACGGCGGCGGCTCGACTCCGCCGCCGACCACCGCCCCGCCCACGACGCCGCCGCCCACCGGGAACCTGGCGCAGGGACGTCCGGTCAGCGAGACCAGCCACGCCGACGTGTACGGCGGCGGCAACGCCGTCGACGGCAACGCCAACACCTACTGGGAGAGCGCCAACAACGCCTTCCCGCAGTCGCTGACCGTGGACCTGGGCGCCGCTCGGTCGGTGTCCCGGGTGGTGCTGAGGCTGCCCCCGGCGGCGGCCTGGCAGACCCGCACCCAGACCCTCTCCGTCCTCGGCTCCACCGACGGCTCGGCGTTCACCACGCTCAAGCCCTCGGCTGGGTACACGTTCGACCCGACCACCGGCAACACCGTGACCGTGACCTTCCCCGCCACCACCCGGCGGCACGTACGGGTGACCTTCACCGGCAACACCGCCTGGCCGGCCGGCCAGCTCTCCGAGTTCGAGGTCCACTCGGCCTGACGGCGTCACCGGGCCCGACGGCGTCACCGCCAGCGCGCCAGCCCCGGCCGGTCGGTGCGTCCCCACGACCGACCGGCCCCGGCAGCCCCACCCCGCCGTGGCACCCCCGCCCACCGGCGGGCACCACCACCCCCGAAAGAAGGTGCAGCTCCGCCATGCCCGGAAACAGCACGAGACGACGTACCCCCGGCCGGATGTTGGCCGCCGGCCTGCTCGCCGCCGGCCTGCTGGTCCCCGGCGGGCCCGCCGGGGCCGCGCCCGCGACGGACGCCGAGGCCGCGCCGCGCGCCGGTGCCACCGGGCCCGCGCCGGCCCCCGCGACGGCGGCGGCCCTCGCCGGCATCTCCGCCACCATGACCGCCAGCAGCGTCAGCCAGAACTACGGCCCGGGCAACGCCAACGACGGCAACGCCAGCACCTACTGGGAGAGCGCCAACAACGCCTTCCCGCAGTGGCTCCAGGCCGACCTCGGCTCGACCGTCACCGTGGACCGGGTGGTGCTGAAGCTCCCGCCGGCCGCCGCGTGGCAGACCCGCACCCAGACGCTGTCCGTGCAGGGCAGCACGAACGGCTCGACCTTCACCACCCTGAAGGCGTCCGCCGGCTACACCTTCGACCCGGCCACCGGCAACACGGTGACCATCACGTTCACCGCCGCCGCCAGCCGGTACGTCCGGCTGAACGTCACCGCCAACACGGGCTGGCCGGCCGGCCAGGTCTCCGAGTTCGAGGTCTACGGCAACACCTCCGGGGACACCCAGGCCCCGACCGCCCCGGCGAACCTGGCCTACACCCAGCCGGCCAGCGGCCAGATCCGGCTGACCTGGAGCGCCTCCTCCGACAACACCGGCGTCACCGGGTACGACGTCTACGCCAACGGTGCCCTGCGCGGCAGCGTCGCCGGGAACGTGCTCACCTACACCGACGACCAGCCGGCCAGCGCCACGGTCACGTACCACGTGCGGGCCCGCGACGCCGCCGGTAACCAGTCGGCGAACAGCAACCCGGTGACCCGCACGGGCACCGGCACCGCCGGCACCAACCTCGCCGTCGGCAAGCCGGTCACCGCCTCCGGGTACGTGCACACCTTCATGCCGGCCAACGCCAACGACAACGACACGGCGACGTACTGGGAGAGCAACGGCCTGCCGGGCACCCTGACCGTGCAGCTCGGGTCGAACGCCGCCGTCAGCGCCGTGGTGCTGAAGCTGAACCCCGACTCGACGTGGGGCGCCCGCACCCAGACCGTGCAGGTGCTCGGCCGCGAGCAGAGCGCCTCCGGGTTCACCGGCCTGGTCGGCGCGGCCGGCTACGCCTTCAACCCGGGCTCGGGCAACACGGTGACCATCCCGGTCTCCGCCACCGCCGCCGACGTGCGACTGACCTTCACCGCCAACTCCGGCGCCCCGGGCGGCCAGGTGGCCGAGTTCCAGGTGATCGGCGTCCCGGCGGCCAACCCGGACCTGACCGTCACCGGCATGTCGGCCAGCCCGGCCAGCCCGACCGAGACCGACGCGGTCACCGTGTCGGCCACGGTGCGCAACGCCGGCACGGCGACGTCCGCCGCCACCAACGTCAACCTGTACCTGGGCGGCGTCCGGGTGGGCACGGCCGCCGTCGGCGCCCTGGCCGCCGGCGCGTCGACCACCGTCTCGGCCGACATCGGCACCCGCGCGGCGGGCAGCTACCCGCTGAGCGCCAAGGCTGACGAGGCCAACGCCGTCATCGAGCAGGACGAGACGAACAACAGCTACACCCACCCCTCGGCGCTGGTGGTGAACCCGGTCGCCAGCTCGGACCTGGTCGCCTCGGTGGTCGGCTGGGCCCCGGGCAACCCGTCGGCGGGCAGCGTCGTCACGTTCTCGGTGACCCTGCGCAACGCCGGCTCCGTCGCCTCGGCGTCGGGCGCGCACGGCATCACGCTCACCGTGCTCAACGAGGCCGGCACCGTCGTGCGCACGCTGACCGGCTCGCACTCCGGTGTGATCAACGCCGGGGCCACGGTCGCCCCGGTCGACCTGGGCACCTGGACCGCCGCGAACGGCAAGTACACCGTGCGGGTGGCGCTCGCCGCCGACGGCAACGAGCTGCCGGTCAAGCAGGCCAACAACACCAGCGACCGGCCGCTGTTCGTCGGCCGGGGCGCGAACATGCCGTACGACATGTACGAGGCCGAGGACGGCGTGGTCGGCGGCGGCGCTGCCGTGGTCGGGCCGAACCGGACCGTCGGCGACCTGGCCGGCGAGGCGTCCGGCCGTCGCGCGGTCACCCTCAACTCGACCGGCAGCTACGTCGAGTGGACCACCCGGGCCAGCACCAACACGCTGGTCACCCGCTTCTCCATCCCGGACGCCCCGGGCGGCGGCGGGATCGACTCGACGCTGAACATCTACGTCAACGGCACGTTCCACAAGGCCATCGACCTGACCTCCCGTTACGCCTGGCTCTACGGGGCCGAGGCCAGCCCGGGCAACTCGCCGGGCGCGGGCGGCCCGCGGCACATCTACGACGAAGCCAACGTCATGCTCAACTCGACCGTCCCGGCCGGCAGCCGGATCCGGCTCCAGAAGGACCCGGCGAACACCACCACGTACGCGATCGACTTCATCAACACGGAGCAGGTCGCGCCGATCGCCAACCCGGACCCGGCGAGGTACACCACGCCGGCCGGCTTCACCCATTCCGACGTGCAGAACGCCCTGGACCGGGTGCGGATGGACACCACCGGCAACCTGGTCGGCGTCTACCTGCCCGCCGGCACCTACTCCACGGCGTCGAAGTTCCAGGTGTACGGCAAGGCGGTCAAGGTCACCGGGGCCGGCCCCTGGTACACCCGGTTCACCGCCCCGCCGGGCCAGGACAACACCGACATCGGCTTCCGCGCCGAGAACTCGGCGGCCGGCTCGTCCTTCGCGAACTTCGCCTACTTCGGCAACTACACCTCACGCATCGACGGCCCGGGCAAGGTGTTCGACTTCGCCAACGTGTCGAACATCGTGATCGACAACATCTGGAACGAGCACATGGTGTGCCTCTACTGGGGCGCGAACACCGACTACATGACCATCAAGAACTCCCGGATCCGCAACATGTTCGCCGACGGCGTCAACATGACCAACGGCAGCACCAACAACCTGGTCAGCAACAACGACGCGCGGGCCACCGGCGACGACAGCTTCGCGCTGTTCTCGGCGATCGACGCCGGCGGCGCCGACATGAAGGACAACGTCTACGAGAACCTGACCTCGACCCTGACCTGGCGGGCCGCCGGGGTGGCCGTCTACGGCGGCTACGGCAACACGTTCCGCAACATCTACATCGCCGACACGCTGGTCTACTCCGGCATCACGATCAGCTCG
Source organism: Micromonospora sp. NBRC 110038 (assembly GCF_020884815.1). Taxonomy (NCBI): domain Bacteria; kingdom Bacillati; phylum Actinomycetota; class Actinomycetes; order Micromonosporales; family Micromonosporaceae; genus Micromonospora; species Micromonospora sp. NBRC 110038. The sequence continues at coordinate 127,042 of NZ_BBOL01000006.1, forward strand.
CTCGACTTCGGCTATCCGATGAACGGCTTCGGCGCCAACCCGCCCACCCGGTTCGAGAACATCTCCATCGTCCGGGCCGGCGGGCACTTCTGGGGCGCCCAGACCTTCCCCGCGATCTGGGTCTTCTCCGCGTCGAAGGTGTTCCAGGGCATCCGGGTCAGTGACGTCGACATCGTCGACCCGACCTACAGCGGCATCATGTTCCAGACCAACTACGTCGGCGGCCAGCCGCAGTTCCCGGTCACCGACACGGTCTTCACCAACATCTCGATCAGCGGCGCGCGTCGCAGCGGTGACGCGTTCGACGCCAAGTCCGGCTTCGGGATCTGGGTGAACGAGATGCCGGAAGCGGGCCAGGGTCCGGCCGTCGGTTCCGTCACCTTCACCAACCTGCGACTGAGCAACAACGCGCAGGACATCAAGAACACCACATCCACCTTCACGATCAACCGGAACTGACCCCACCATCGGGCGCCGCCGGAGGGCAACCACCCTTCGGCGGCGACCCGGCCTGCGGGTGTCGGTCCCCGTCTCCGGACAGACGTACGCGGAGACGATCGTCGAGGCGGGACCCGCGTCCGGTGCGTCCGCCAGGTAGAACGCCCCACATGACGAGTACGACAGCGGGCACTGATGGCCCAGACCACCTGCGCAGCGGCTCGGGTGTGAACGACAGGGAACCGGTTGAGCCCGCGCGGCTCGGCAGGCGCGGAACGCGAGCCCTCTGCCGGCGACCGTGATCCCACCGCCCGTACGCCGCTTCCGACACGGCCCTGCCCGGTAGCTTCGAGCACCCGGGATCAGGTTGCGGGGAGACGTACCTCGAACTGGCAGCCGCGGCCGGTGTTGCGCACGTCGACCCGGCCGCCGTGTGCCTCGACGAGGCCGCGCACGATCGCCAGGCCGAGCCCTCCGCCGCCACCGGAGCCGGCCGCGCCCGGGGTGCGCGCGCGCTCGCCGCGGAAGGCGACGTCGAACACCCGGTCCAGGTCCTCCTCCGGGATGCCGCCGCAGGTGTCGGAGACGGCGAGCCACACGGCGTCGCGTTCGTGGCCGGCCGCGATGTGCACGGTGCCGTCCTCCGGGGTGTACCGGACGGAGTTGATCAGCAGGTTGCTGACGACGCGGGCGAGTTCGCGTTCGCCGGCGCGGACGAGGGGCCAGCCGCTGTCCGCGGCGACCAGGTGGATCCGGCGGCGGGCGGCGAGCGGGGCGACGCCGGCGATCGCGTCGGACACGACGTCGCGCAGCGGCACGGTGGTGGGCGCGAGCCGCAGCGCGCCGGCGTTGATCCGGGACAGCTCGAACAGGTCGTCGACGAGTTGGGTCATCCGGTCGGTCTCGACCCGGATGCGCCGGTGGTATTCGTCGACGGTGGCCGGGTCGTCGATGATGCGGTCCTCGAGGGCCTCGGCCATCGCCCGCAGCCCGGCGAGCGGGGTGCGCAGGTCGTGCGACACCCAGGCGACGAGTTCGCGCCGACCGGCCTCCAGCCGCCGTTCCCGGTCCCGGGCCGCCTGCGCCCAGACCGCGGAGGCGGCCAGCCGGCTGCCGAAGACGGCGCCGACGGCGAGGCTGATCACCGCGGAGGCGCTCACGGTGACGAGGACGACCCACAGGTCGTGCGGGGACAGGAACATGGCCTGGGCGACCGTGGCGACGCCGACGACCACGGCGAGCACGGTGACGGTGAGCAGCACCAGCACGTGGACGAGGATGGACCGGCCGCGCAGCAGCCGCAGCGCCCCGGCGCCGGCCAGCCCGACGACGCCTCCGGCGACGAGGGCGTAGAGCCCGATGAGCAGCATGTCGGTCACCGCTGGGGTCCCCCGTCGAGCGGGTCGTAGCGATAGCCGACGCCCCAGATGGTGCGGATGCGGCGCGGCTCGGCCGGCTCGTACTCGATCTTCTCGCGCAGCCGGCGGACGTGGACGGTCACCGTCGACTGGTCGCCGAACTGCCAGCCCCACACCTTGTCCAGCAGATCGGCGCGGGACCACGCGCGCCCGGGGTGGCGCATGAGGAAGGCCAGCAGGTCGAACTCCCGGACGGTCAGCGCCAGCGGCGCGCCGTCGCGCTCGGCGACGCGGCGGGCGGTGTCGACGGTCAGCTCCGCATCGACGAGCCGGGTGAGGTCGGCCGGGCCGGTGGTGTGCCCGCTGGCGCGACGCAGCACCGAACGGATCCGCAGGACGAGTTCGCGGGGGGAGAACGGCTTGGTCACGTAGTCGTCGGCGCCGACCTCCAGCCCCAGGACCCGGTCGGCCTCCTCGCCGAGGGCGGTGAGCATGATCACCGGCAGGTCCGGCAGCTGCCTGCGGATCCGGCGGCACACCTCGAGGCCGTCGATGCCGGGCATCATGAGATCCAGCACCACGAGATCGGGCCGGTGGGTGGCGATCGCCGCGAGGCCGTCGGCGCCGTCGGCGGCCAGCCGGACCTCGCAGCCGTCCTGTTCCAGGTAGCGCCGCACGACGTCGCTGACCGTGGGGTCGTCGTCGACCACCAGCACCCGGTGTCCCATCCCGGCCACGCTACCGACCGGCGGGCGGCGGGCCGCCACCGCCGGGTCTTTCGGATTGCTTACGGCCCGCCGCCGGCCGGCCCCTCCCACGGCCCGCCGTCAACCGCCGTCGCCGGTCCGCCGTCAGGCCCCCCGCCAGTGCCGCGCCGGCGACGAGGAGCAGGACGGCGGCGAGGTTGCGGCCGTACGGCAGCGGCAGCACCGAGGGGTTGTCCGGGGGCCGGCCGAAGCCGAGGACGAGCGGCACCGCCACGACGGTGAGCGCGGCGGCGCTGACGGCGGCGGCACGCGCCACGGGCCGGTGCCGGCGCGGGACGAATCGGGCGACCGCCGCGCCCCCAGCCAGCAGCACGACCATCCAGACGAGGTCGTGACCGGCCAGCACCCCGGCCAGGAAGAGCAGCACGCCCGCCGGCTTCAGGTCGGGGTCGGCGCTGCCGCCCACGACGGCGTACCCCATCAGCAGGACGCCGACGGCGACGAGCGCGCTGCGGACTCTCATCGCGGCTCCCGCACGGTGATCCTGGCGACCCACTTCGTCTGGAGCACGCCGGGCCGGTTCGGGGCGATCAGCCGCGCCGGGTAGCCGTGGTCGGGGTGCAGGGGCGCACCGTCGAGCCGCAGGGCGATCAGCGTCAGCGGGTCGCGGGCATGGGCCGGCGCGACGGTCGACGCGCGGTACCGGCCGGCGGCCTCCAGCGACTCGACGAGGACCTCCGCGCGGTCCGGGTCGCCGCCCACGAGGGCCACCAGGTCCCGCAGTCGCACGCCGGTCCACCGCCCGGTGGCGCTCCACCCCTCCACGCAGGCGATCGGCAGGTCGGCGGTGTGCTGCGCGAAGGCGTGCAGGGCGGCGAGATCCAGGTCGGCCCGCCCGGCGGGGCCGACGACCGCCAGCCGGTAGGACGGGTCGAGCGCCCGCGCGCGTACCCCGGCGTTGTCCGCGGTCTTGTTGACCGGCAGCCCCTGCGGCCCCACGTCCGGCTGGCGGGGCGCGAGCACCGCCAGGCCGGACAGCGGCCGGACGGTCTGCCCGACCGTGGTCAGGGTGATCAGCCCGGCCGCGGCGGCGACGCCGCCGAGCAGCCCGCGCCGGCTCAGCCGGTCCGGCGGCGTCCCGGCGGCGGGGCGGGCGAGCGCGCCGCGCACGGTCGGCAGGTGTACGCCGACGTGCACCAGCAGCGCGCCGACCGCCAGCCACGCCACCCAGTAGTGCCCGGCGGTGAAGAAGAACGGCATCGGCGCGTACCAGCGGGAGACGTTCAGGACGCCGCCGACCACCTGGAACAGCGCGGCGGCGACCAGGACGCCGACGCTGGCGCGTTCGAGCGCGTGGGCGACCGAGCGGACCGGCGGCCAGGCGAACAGGTGCGGGTAGGCCGACCACAGCTTGACGCCGAGCAGCGGCACCGTGGCGAGCCCGGTCGCCACGTGCAGGCCCTGGGTGAACCGGTAGAGCCCCACCGGGCGGGCCGGCCACCGGAACCAGCCCGGCGGATCCTGGACCAGGTGGCTGAGCAGCCCGGTGAGGAAGCAGACGGCGAACGCCACGCCGAGGGCGACGCCGAGCTGACTGGTCAGCCGCGTCGACCGCAGCCGGGACGGGAACGCGCCGGCGCGCATGGGTCCCCGCCGCAGCGCCGCGGGCGGTGCCGGCAGCGGCGTCGACCACCAGCGGGCGAACCGCCGCAGCGCGGTCGGACGGCCGGTCACGCGGGGCCGAGGGTGGCGAACCATCGGCCCGCCGCCGTCCAGGTGTCGAGGATGCGCAGCGCCGTGGCGTCGGCCAGCGCGGGCAGGTCGTCGAGGGGCACGCAGGCCCAGCTCAGCGGGCTGCCGACGCCGCCGGGGGCCTGCACCATGGCGGTGCCGGACCAGGCGGGCGTGCCGGGCGGCGCGACCTCGGCGTGCAGCCGGCCGTCGGCCGTCAGGAGCCGGCGGCAGCGGCGCAGCAGCCGGTGCGGGTCACCACCGATGCCGATGTTGCCGTCGGCCAGCAGCAGATGCTGCCAGCGGCCGGTGCCCGGCACCGGGTCGAAGACGTCGCGTTGCAGCGCGACCGCGCCGCGGCCACGGGCCAGGCGGACGGCGGTGGCGCTGATGTCGATGCCGAGGGCGGGGCGGCCGGCGGCGATCAGCGCGCCGGTGAGCCGGCCGGGTCCGCAGCCGACGTCGAGGGTGGGCCCGGTGCAGCGGGCGAGCAGCGTCGAGTCCCCGGCGGTCGCGTCCCGGCACCAGACGGTCGGGTCGAACCGCAGCTCGCCGCCGCTGGAGTGCCGGGCCGTGAACGCGGCGGGGACGCCCGACGCGGCCCGGTCGAACACGGCGTCGAAGACCGCGACGGCGTTCACCGGCCGACCGCCGCCGCTGACGGCACGTCGGCGTCGACGGCGACGGCGAACCGGCTGCCCGGTGGGCACAGCGCGGCCACGGCGTGCGCGTCGGGCGCGGTGTCCACGTCGCGCAGGCGGGGGAGCAGGTGGACCCGCAGCCCGCGCTGGCGCAACGCGGCCAGGGTGAGCCGTCCGGTGTGCGCCGTCGAGGTGGGGATCGCGCGCAGGGCCTCGGCGTGGCCGGGCTCGCGCAGGCCCAGCGCCCACCAGCCGCCGTCGTCGGCCGGGCCGAGCACCGCGTCCGGCCCGTCCGCCGTGCCGAGCAGCCCCACGGCGGCGTCGAGGTGCGCGGCGGTGAGCTGCGGGGTGTCCATGCCGATCAGCAGGGTCGCCGCAGCCGTCCCGCAATGGTCGGCGACCAGGCGGGTGTCGGCGACCGGGCGGGTGTCGGCGAACGCGTTGGCGAGGCGGTCGCTGAGCGGGCCGCCGCGCTGGGCGAGCCGCGCCCAGCCCGCCGGGGCCGGATGGTCGCCGTCGACGACCAGGATCCGCGCGCCGGCCGTGGCCGCGGCGACGGTGTCGAGGGTGTCGGCCAGGGCCGCTGCGGCGATCCGGGCGGCCTGCTCGGGGGTGCAGGGCGGGCAGAGCCGCGTCTTGACCCGGCCGGGCTCCGGGGCCTTGGCCAGCACCAGCACCTGGGGGGCGCTCACCGGGCCAGCACCGCGCTCATGTCCCGGACGGCGCGGACGGTGCCGAGCACGGTACCGGTCACCTTCGAGCGGGTGCCGGCCGCCCGGGGGTGGTAGTCGACGTCGACCTCGACGACCCGCCAGCCGGCCCGGCCCGCCGCGATCAGCAGCTCCAACGGGTAGCCGAACCGGCGGTCGCGCAGCCCCAGCGCCAGCAGGTCGGCGCGGCGCACGGCCCGGATCGGCCCGATGTCGTGGATGTCGAGGCCGGTCGTGCGGCGCAGCCGACGGGCCAGGACGGCGTTGGCGACCCGGGCGTGCGCGGGCCACACCCCCCGCGCGGCCGGGCGGCGCCGCCCCGTGCCCAGGTGCGCCTCGCCGGCCAGCACCGGGTCGGCCAGCCGGGGCAGCTGCGCCGGGTCGAAGGACCCGTCGGCGTCCATCACGCACACCACGCCGTCGCCGGGGTCGGCCGCCAGGACACCGGCGTGTACGGCGGCGCCGTAGCCGGGCTCGGCGACGCTGATCACCTCGGCACCGCAGGCGCGGGCCACCTCCGCCGAGCCGTCGGTCGAGCCGTTGTCCACCACGATCGGCCGGTAGCCGGCCGGCATCCGGGCCAACAGGTCGGGCAGGGCCGGGGCCTCGTTGCGGCAGGGAAGAACCACATCGGTCATGCCGCGGACGCTAGGACCTGATCCGCCCGGAAATCCTTACCTGACGGTGACAGAGTCTTACGGAACGGTGACCCGGCCCGGAGTTCTTACGAACCGCTGACGGTAGGCCGCGGCCGGGGCGGATCGCCGCGTCCCGGCTCTACCGTCGGCGCCGTGACCCACGTACTCGTTACCGGCGGCGCCGGATTCATCGGAACCCACGTCGTGACCGCCCTGCACGACGCCGGCCACCGGGTGACCGTCGTGGACGCCGGCCATCCCGGCGCACACCGCCTGCCGCTGCCGGACACCGTGGCGGGGGCCCCGCTCGTCCGGCTCGACCTGCGGGACCGGCCCGCCGTCGCCGGCGTCCTGGCCGGCGTCGACGTGGTGGTCCACCAGGCGGCCATGGTGGGGCTCGGCGTCGACCTGGACGACCTGCCCGAGTACGTCGGCTGCAACGACCTCGGCAGCGCGGTCCTGCTCGCCGCGATGGCCCGCGCGGGCGTGCACCGGCTCGTGCTCGCCAGCTCCATGGTCGTCTACGGCGAGGGCGCTTACGCCTGCGCCGGGCACGGTGCGGTCCGCCCCGCGCCGCGAAGCGTCGCCGACCTGGCCGCCGGTCACTTCGAGCCGGTCTGCACGAGCTGCGGCGCCGCCGTCACCCCGGGACTGGTCGACGAGGAGGCCCCGCTGGACCCGCGCAGCGTGTACGCCGCCACGAAGGTCGCCCAGGAGCACCTCACGGCGGCCTGGGCCCGGCAGACCGGCGGCACCGTCGTGGCGCTGCGCTACCACAACGTGTACGGGCCCGGCATGCCCCGCGACACGCCGTACAGCGGGGTCGCGGCGATCTTCCGCTCCGCGCTGGAGGCCGGGCGGGCGCCGCGGGTGTTCGAGGACGGTGGCCAACGCCGCGACTTCGTGCACGTCCGCGACGTGGCGGCGGCCAACCTCGCCGCGCTGGAGGCGACCGGCACGCGCACGGGCTGGCGCGCGTACAACGTCGCCTCCGGTCGCCCGGCCACCGTCGGCCAGTTGGCCACGGAGCTGGCGCGGGCCGCCGGCGGGCCCCCGCCGGTGGTCACCGGCGAGTTCCGGCTCGGCGACGTGCGGCACGTGGTCGCCTCGCCCGCCCGGGCCGAGGCCGAACTCGGGTTCCGGGCCGCCGTGGGGCTCGCCGACGGGATCACGGAGTTCGCCCACGCGCCGCTGCGCGGATGAGCGTCCGGCTGCCGAGCGCGGTGTCGTCCCCCTCGACGGAGCGGGGGCGGCGTCCGCCGCGGGCCGACCTGATCGCCGCCGCCGTCGCGCTCGGCCTGTTCGCGGCGGCCGCCGTCACCGGCGGCGTGCTGTACCTGCTGGGCCGCCCGGTGTACGCCAGCGCGGCGCCGCTGTCGGCGCACTGGCTGCCGCACGCCGGCCCCGGCACACCGGCGGCGCTGCTGCTGGCCGCGCTGGTCTGCTGGCGCGGGCCGGCGCTGGCCGCCCGGCTGCCCTGGCGGCCGCTGCTGGCGCTGTCCTACGCCACCGCCGTGGCCTGGACGCTGTCGCTCGCCCTGGTCGACGGCTGGCGGCGCGGCGTCGCCGGCCGGCTGACCACCGTCCACGAGTATCTGCACGAGGTTCCCGGCGTCACCGACATCCCCGCCATGCTGGGGGATTTCACCACCCGGATCCTCGACTTCCAGCCGGACTCCTGGACCACGCACGTGTCCGGCCACCCGCCGGGTGCGCTGCTCGTCTTCGTCTGGCTCGACCGGGTCGGGCTGGGCGGCGGCGGCTGGGCAGGGGTGCTGTGCATCCTGGCCGCGGCGCTCGTCGCCGTCGCCGTGCCGCACACCGTACGCCTGCTCGGCACCGGCGCGGCGGCCCGTGCCGTGCTGCCGTTCGCGGTGCTGTTCCCCGGTGCGGTCTGGTCCGGGGTGTCGGCCGACGGGCTGTTCGCCGGGGTGACCGCCACCGGCGTCGCCCTGCTGGCGCACGGCGTCACCCGGGGGCGTGCCGTGGGCGCGGTCGCCGGTGGCGCGCTGCTGGCCTTTGGCTGCTACCTCTCCTACGGGCTCGTCCTGATGGCCCCGGTCGCCCTGGCGGTCGTCGTGCTGGCGGGCCGGCACCGGCGCACCGTGGGCTGGGCGTTCGCCGGGGCGGCACCGGTCGTGGCCGTCTTCACGGCCGCCGGCTTCTGGTGGCCCACCGGCTACCATCTCGTCGTCGAGCGCTACTACCAGGGCATCGCCGCCGACCGCGCGTACGGCTACTGGGTCTGGGCCAACCTGGCGCTCGTGGTCGCCGCGGCCGGTCCGGCGGCGGCCGTGCTGCTGCGCCGCGCGGCGCTGGCCGGCCGGCGGGCCGTCGCGCTGCGGCGGCCGGGTGCGGAGCAGGCGACCTGGCTGCTGCCCCTCGCCGCCACGGCGGCGATCGTCGCGGCGGACCTGTCCGGCTACAGCAAGGCCGAGGTCGAACGCATCTGGCTGCCGTTCACCGCCTGGCTCATGGCCGGGGCGGCGCTGATCCCGCCCGCCGACCGCCGCACGTGGCTCGCCGTGCAGGCGGGGGTGGCCCTGGCGATCAACCACCTGCTGCTGACGAGCTGGTAGGCGCGCCCGGCACCAGGTGCCGGCTGACGCCGGTTGCGCTCCGCCGCGGGCGGGTGCTCCGCTCAGCGGGTCTTCCGCGTCGCCCGCTTGCGGGGCGGGGTCAACAGGTCGGCGATCGCCGCGATCGCGGACGGCACCAGCCGGTAGTACGCCCAGACGCCGCGCTTCTCGCGTTCGAGCAGGCCGGCCTCGGTGAGGATCCGCAGGTGGTGGCTCACCGTCGGCTGGGAGAGCCCGAGCGGCGCGGTGAGGTCGCTGACGGACGCCTCGCCTTCCGGGGAAGACTGGATCAGGCTGAGCAGCCGCAGCCGGGCCGGGTCGGCGATCGCCTTCAGCACCCCCGCGAGCCGCTCGGCGTCGGCGCGCTTGATCGGCTCGCCGGTGAGCGGCGAGACGGCGGGCGGGGCGGTTCTCGGAGTTCCCACGCCTGTCATCGTCGCACCGACACCATCGATCGGGCGGTGGATCCGGAACTCGGGTGTCGCCACCAGCCTGCGGGGTGACGCCGGCCGGACATGCCGGCGACGGAGGGTGGCCGGGTCGGTCGGACGGTGGAGGCGCCTCCTGTCCGGTCGCGGAGCGCGGACGACGTTCCGGTGGAGTTCGGGAATGCGCTGGTCAGCGAGGAGCGGGGCGGGAGGTTCATGTATATGAACTTATGTTCTTATCCTTGACAGTCGAGCGCGGCCTGGCAGACGATGCCGGGCGTGTGCAAAATCCCTGTAAACAATCGGTGCCAACAACCGACATCGGCCGGCGCGCGATGACCGCCGAGCCGGGGTGCGGGCCGCGCGGGATGCGGGTCGGTGGGCGGGTCGCGCCACTCGGCGTGCCCGGCACGGCACCCCACCTGTCCTGGTCGGTGCCGGGCGGTGCGGAGATCGACCAGGATCGCGGGTTCCAGGTGTCCGTGGCGGCCTCCAGGCAGGCGGTCGAGTCGGACAGGGACCTCGCCTGGGCCGCCACCTGCGCCCGGCCCTGGACGGTGTACGCGGGCCCGCCCCTGGCCTCGCGCGACCGCCGCTACTGGCGGGTCACCGCCACCGACCGCTCCGGCCGCCCGGTCAGCAGCGCGACGGCGGCCTTCGAGGTCGGGCTGACCGACCCGGGGGACTGGTCGGCCACCTGGATCAGCGCACCCGTGCCCACCTACCGGCGGGAGAGCTGGGACCCCTGCCCGTACCTGCGGCACGAGTTCGACGTCGACGAGGTGGGCACCGCCCGGGTCTACGCGAGCGCGCTCGGGCTGTACCGGCTGTGGCTCAACGGCGTCGAGCTGACCGCCGACGCGCTCTACCGCCCCGGCTGGACCGACTACCGCACCCGGGTCTACCACCAGACCTTCGACTGCGGGGCGGCACTGCGTCCGGGCCGCAACACCCTGGCGGCCGTCCTGGCCAACGGCTGGTACGCCGGACGCCTCGGACTGCTGCGCGAGCCCGGCTTCTACGGCGACCGGCCGGCACTGCTGGCCCAACTGGAGATCGACGGCAGGCCGGTCGCCTCGACCGGCGCCGGTTGGCGCGCCGGACACGGGGCCCTGCAGGCGACGGACCTGCTGCGCGGTGAGTCCCAGGACCTGCGGCAGGAGCCGCCGGGCTGGCGGCTGGCCGGCTTCGACGACGCCGGTTGGGCGCCGGCCGAACCCTTCGCCGGGGTCACGCCCCCGGTCGAACCGCAGCCCCACGACCCGATCACGACCTACCAGGTGCACACCGGCCGGCTCGTGCACGAACACGCCCGGGGCCCGGCCGTCTTCGACTTCGGGCAGAACCTGGTCGGTTGGACGAAGCTCACCACGAGATGCCTGCCGTCGGTCGAGTTGATCGTGCGCCACGGCGAGATCCTGACCCCCGAGCAGCTCGTCTACCGCGACAACCTGCGCGGGGCCTTCCAGGAGGACCGCTTCGTGGTGCCCGACGCCGGCCCGCACCAGCTCGCCACGTCGTTCACCATGCACGGGTTCCGCTACGCGGAGGTCTGGGGCCTGCCCAGCCAGCTGCCGCACCACAACTTCACCCTGCTGCCCGACACCTCGATCGAGGCGGTCTCCGTCACCGGACTGCCCAGCCCGGTCGGCGAGTTCGCCTGCTCCGACGAGCACCTGACCCGCCTCGCGGCCAACGTGGCGTGGACCATCCGTGACAACTTCCTCGAAGTGGCCACCGACTGTCCCCAGCGCGACGAACGCCTCGGCTGGCTGGGGGACGCGGGGGCGATCGCGCCGACCGCCGCGTACCACTTCGACGTGTCCGCCTTCCTGGCGAAGTTCGCCCGGGACGCGGCGGACACCCAGGGCCCCGACGGGGAGATCCGCAACTACGCCCCGGCGATTCCGCCCTCCAGCATGCGGCCCGGGGCGCCCGGCTGGTCCGACGGCTTCATCCGCCTCGTCCACCTGCTCGTGCAGCGGTACGGGGACCTGCCGACCGCCGAGCGGCTGTTCGCGTCGATGGTCCGCTTCCTCGACCACGTCGACCGGGCCAACCCGGCCGGGCTGCGGGTCAACGAGGTCGGGGCCGACTTCGGTGACTGGCTGTCGCTGCCGGAACGCGACGGCCTGGAGCTGCACCCGGGGTACGCCTACACCGGCGCCTACTCGACCACCCCGACCGCCATCGTCGACACCGCCCACAGCTACCGCTCCTTCGTCCAGCTCGCCCAGATCGCGGCCTGGCTGGGCAGGGACCGGGAGGCGGCCCGGCTGGCGGACCGGGCGGCGGAGATCCGCGCCGCGTACCGTGCCGCGTTCCCGCTCGCGACCGGCGGCGTCGAGGATGCGACCCAGGCCGCGTACGCGCAGGCGGTCGGATACGGGCTGCTCACCGGTGCCGAGGCCCAGGAGGCGGCGGACCGGTTGCGCGCGGCCATCGAACGGGTCGGTCACGTCACCACCGGCATCCACGGCGTGGAGCACGTCCTGCCCGTGCTCTGCGCGCACGGGCACGCGGACTTCGCGCTCGAACTCCTGCTGCGCAGGCAGATGCCGAGCTGGCTGTACATGGTCGACCAGGGCGCGACCACGATCTGGGAGAAGTGGGACGGCATCCGCCCCGACGGCACCCTCGCCACGGCCGAGATGAACTCCTTCAACCACTGCGCGCTCGGCGCCGTGGGCCGGTTCCTGTTCGAGCACGTCGCCGGCATCGACGCCACCGAGACCACCTGGACCGGGGAGATCACGGTGCGGGCCGCGTACTCCGCCGCGCTCGGCTGGGCCCGCGCCGCCTACGACAGCCCGGCGGGCCCGATCGGCAGCTCGTGGCGCTGGGCGGGCGACGTGGTCGAGCACGAGCTGCGGATCCCCGCGACCGCGTACGCCACCGTCCGGGCACCGGCCGGCGCCCGGCTCGTCGCGGCCGGCCAGGGCGGCGTCGGCGGCACCGAGCTGCGGCTCGGCCCCGGCCGGCACACCGTCGCCGTGCACGGGCTGGTCGCGCCGTGACCCCCGGGTGGCCGCTGGCCCGTACCGTGCTGCTGAAGCTCGTCCGCCTCGCGGCGGTGCTGTTCGTGGTGTCGCTGCTCTGCTTCCTCAGCCTCAGCCTGCTGCCCGGCGACCCCGCCCAGGCGATCCTCGGCGAGTCCGCGTCGCCGCAGGCGGTGGCCGCGCTGCACGAGCAGCTCGGGCTGGACCGGCCGTTCCTGGAACGCTTCCTCGGCTGGCTCGGCAACGCGTTGCAGGGTGACCTCGGCCGGTCCTACGCGACCAACCAGACGGTCGCCCAGATCATCGCCGAGCGGGCCCCGGTCACGATCGAGCTGATCGTGCTCAGCCAGCTCATCGCGATCGCCGCCGCGATCCCCGCCGCCGTGGCGGCCGCCGCCCGCCGCGGCTCGGCCGTCGACCGGGGGATGAGCCTGTGGGTCTTCACCGTCCTGTCGACGCCCAACTTCGTCGTCGGATTCGTCCTGATCTGGGTGTTCGCGGTCCAGCTCGGGCTCTACCCGGCGAACGGCTACGTCCCGGTCAGCGCGGGGATCGGCCAGCACCTCGGCTCCCTGCTGCTGCCCTCGCTCACGCTGGCCGCCGCACCGTTCGCGCTCTACCAGCGCGTGCTGCGCGCCGACCTGGTCGAGACGTACGGCCAGGAGTTCATGCAGGTCGCCCGGGCCAAGGGCATCTCGCCGCTCCGCGCCGCCATGCGGCACGCCTTCCGGCCGAGCCTGCTCAACCTCACCACCTCCGTCGGTGTCACCGTGGGGGTGCTGATCGGCTCGGACGTGATCGTGGAGACCCTGTTCAGCCTGCCCGGGCTCGGCGCCGAACTCGCCCACTCGGTCAGCGCCCGCGACTACGCGGAGGTGCAGGGCCTAGTGCTGGTGATCGCCGCCGCGTTCGTGCTGATCAACGCGGCGGTCGACCTGATCTACGGGCTGATCGACCCGCGGCTGCGGGCGCGGAGCAAGGCGGTGACCCGATGAGCCTCGACGTCGCACCCACGGCCCCGGCCACCGTCGCCCCGGCCCCGCCGAGGACCCCCGCGCGGTCCGGCCGACGGTGGCGGGTGACCGACCTGCTGTCCATGGCCTGGCTGGTGCTGCTGGTCCTGTCGATGCTGCTGCTGCCGACCGTGCTCGGCCTCGACGACCAGAAGATGGCGGCCACCGACCGGTTGAGCGGGCCGTCCGCCGCGCACCTGCTCGGCACGGACAACTACGGGCGCGATCTGCTCGCCCGGGCGCTGTCCGGGGCGCGGGTCTCCCTGTTCATCGGCTTCGGGTCGGTCGCCGCCGCCGCGCTCGTCGGGGTGCCGCTGGGCATGCTGGCGGGCTACCTGCGCGGCCGGTTCGACGCGGTCGTCTCGTTCGTGGTGGACGTGATCCTGGCCTTCCCGGGTCTCATCCTCGCCCTCGCCCTGGCGTCGTTCCTCGGCGCCTCGATCACCAACGTGCTGATCGCGATCACGGTGCCGATGACACCGGTGTTCGTCCGGTTGGCCAAGGCGCAGACCCTGGCGGTGGCCGGCCGCGAGTACGTGGAGGCCAGCCTGGTGATCGGCACACCGGCCCGGTCCATCCTCTGGCGGGACGTGCTGCCGAACATCCGCACCGCCGTGCTGTCGTACGCGCTGGTCAGCATCGGCACCGCGATCCTCATCGAGGGCGGTCTGAGCTTTCTGGGCCTGGGCGTGCCCTCGCCTCAACCCTCGTGGGGAAGCATGATCAATCTTGGTCGGTCCTTCATCGCGAACGACCCGTTGCTGATCGTGGTGCCGGCGGTGTTCATGCTGCTGACGATCCTCAGCCTGAACCTGCTCGCCGACCGGTTCCTGTCCGGGGCGGACGCCGTGACGGGCGGTGTGCGATGACCGGGGACGCCCTGCTGAGCATCCGTGACCTCGTGGTGGAGTTTCCGACCCCGGCCGGGCCGGTGCGCGCCGTCGACCAGGTCAGCCTCGACCTCGGCTTCGGCGAGCGGCTGGGGATCGTCGGTGAGTCCGGCTCGGGCAAGAGCGTCCTGGCGCGTACCGCGATGGGCCTCACCCGCACCAGGGCGGCCCGGGTCACCGGCCAGGTCCGGCTCGCCGGCCACGCCGTGCTCGATCTGAGCGAGCGGCGCCGCCGCGCCCTGTGGGGCCGGGAGGTCGCCATGGTGTTCCAGGATCCGCTCAGCGCCCTGCACCCCATCACCCCGATCGGGGAGCAGATCGCCGAGGCGGTGCGGCGCGATCCCCGGGTGACCCGCCGGCAGGCCGCCACCCGGGCCGTCGAACTGCTCGAAACGGTGGGCATCCCGTTGGCGGCGCAGCGGGCCCGGTCCCGGGCCCACGAGCTGTCCGGTGGGATGCGGCAGCGGGTGGCGATCGCCATGGCCGTCGCCGGTCGACCCAAGCTGATCTTCGCGGACGAGCCCACGACCGCCCTGGACGTCACCGTGCAGGCCCGCATCCTCGACCTGTTCGACGCCCTGTGCCGGGAGTTCGGCATCGGGCTCGTCATGGTGAGCCACGACCTGGGCGTGGTGGGCCGGCACACCGACCGGGTGGCGGTGATGTACGCCGGCCGGATCGCCGAGCGCGGTCCCGTCGCCGACGTCTTCGCCCGCCCCGGCATGCGCTACACCAGCGCCCTCATGGCCGCCATCCCGCGGGCGGACGTGGCGCGGCAGGTCCTGCCCAGGCCGATTCCGGGGCTGCCGCCGAACCTGCTGGACCCGCCGCCCGGCTGCCGGTTCGCGCCCCGCTGCGGCTTCGCGTCCGACCGGTGCCGCACGGCGCAGCCGCCGATGACGGCTCGTGCGGCGGGGGCCGGGCACGAGTTCGCCTGCTGGCACCCCGGCGAACCGGCGGTCGGCGCGGCGGTCGCGCCGCGCCAGGACAGGGAGGTGGCGGAATGACCGCCGAGCGCAGCGCCCCGGTGTTCGAACTCAGGGACGGCTCGGTCCGCTACGGCACCGGCTCGGTCGAGGCCGTCTCGCAGGTCTCGGTGCAACTGCACCGGGGCGAGATCCTCGGCCTGGTCGGCGAGTCCGGCTGCGGCAAGTCCACCACCGCCCGGGCCATGCTGGGCCTCGTCCCGCTCAGCGGCGGCACCCTGCTCCTGCACGGCGAGCCGGTGCGGCGTCACGACCGCCGGCTGCGCAGGTCCGTGCAGGCGATCTTCCAGAACCCGGCGGCGTCGTTCAACCCGAAGCGGTCCCTGCTCGACTCGGTCGCCGAGCCGTTGCGGGTGCACGGGCACGGCACCCCCGCCGAGCGGCGTCGGCGTGCCCTCGCCGAACTGGACCGGGTGGGCATCACCGAACAACTGGCCCACCGCCGGCCCCGGGAGGTCTCCGGCGGCCAGTGCCAGCGCGCGGCGATCGCCCGCGCCACCATCCTGCGCCCCGAGATCCTCGTCTGCGACGAGCCGGTCTCCGCGCTGGACGTCTCGATCCAGGCCCAGATCCTGGAACTGCTGGCCGAGCTGCGCGCCGAGCAGGGGCTGGCCATGCTGTTCATCTCGCACGACCTGGGCGTCGTCGCGTCGCTGTGCGACCGCACGGCGGTGATGTACGCCGGCCGGGTGGTGGAACAGGGCGGCGCCCTCGACATCGCGCACGACCCGCGCCACCCCTACTCCGTCATGTTGCAGGACTCCGTACCCTCCCTTGACCTGGCCGCCGCCCGGGCGCCCCGGGTCCAGCCCACCCCGGGCGCCGAGGACGTCGACGGCCGCCAGCTTGCCGGCTGCCGGTTCGCCACGCTGTGCCCGTCGGTGACCACCGCCTGCACCACGTCGTCGCCTCCGCTGCGGCAGATCGCGCCGCGCCACGAGGTGGCCTGCGTCCATCCCTTCCCGTCGACCACCCCGCGTGTCGCGGCGCAGCCGTCCAACACGGTCTGACCCAGCCTCCGGGCTGCCCGGTCGGCTCGCCGCGACACGGTTCCACCACCCCCGAACCCGTCATCCGAAAGGCCCCGACATGCCTTTTCCCCCAGCCCGCCGCCGCTTCGGCCGGGCGACAGCCCTGCTGCTGACCCCCCTGTTGGCGGTGGCCCTGACCAGTTGCACGACGAAGGCCGGCACCGGCGACACCGGTGGCGACACCGCGCCCCGGGCCGGCGGGACGCTGACGGTCGCCCTGGCGGTCGAGGTGACGACCCTCGACCCCAGCAAGGGATCCGCCAACGCGATGGCGCTGGTCGGCTCGTCGATCTACGACACCCTCATGGTCGTTCCCAAGCTCGGCGACCAGCCCCAGCCCAATCTCGCCAAGTCGCTGACCGCGAGCCCGGACAAGTTGACCTGGACGATGACCCTGCCCACGGGGGTCCAGTTCAGCGACGGCACGCCCTTCAACGCCGAGGCGGTGAAGTTCAACCTGGAGCGCGGCATGGCCAAGGGCTCCACGGCCGCGGCGCTGCTGTCGTCGGTCAAGTCGGTGGAGGCCCCCGACGAGACCACCGTGCTGCTGCGCCTGAAGGAACCCTTCGCCAGCCTGCCGTACGCCTTCGCCTACGACGGCTCCGGCACCGCGGGCTACATCGCCTCGCCCACCGCCCTCAAGCAGCACGGCGACGACTACACGGCCCACGCGGCCGGCGTCGGACCGTTCAAGCTGAAGTCCTGGTCGCCCGGCAAGCCGGTCGAGCTGGTGCGTAACCCGAACTACTGGAACAAGGACCGGCAGGTCTACCTGGACCAGGTCGTCATCAAGACGATCGCCGACCCGCAGAGCGCCTACCAGGCCCTGCAGGCGGGTGACATCGACCTGATGTCGACGGTCAACCCCACCCTGATGCAGACGGCCAAGGCCGACAGCCAGGTCAACTTCGTCCAGGGGGTGGGCGGCGACCAGGACGCCGTCATCCTCAACCTGACCCAGCCGCCGTTCGACGACCTGCGGCTGCGGCAGGCGGTGTCCAAGGCGCTCAACCGGCAGGAGATCGTCGACCTGACCACCGAGGGCTTCGGCAAGCCGGCGGTCAGCCTGTTCCCCGAGGGGAACGCCTTCCACGGCACGGCCGCCGACCCGGGCTTCGACCTGGCCGGAGCCAAGGCGCTGGTCAAGGAGTACGAGACGGCGACGGGCCGGAAGCCGAGCTTCTCCTACACGTGCAACACCATCCGCCCGGCCACGGACGTCATCGTCGCGCAGCTCAAGGCGGCCGGCTTCGACGTCAAGCTCGACGCGCTGGACTACTCGGCGTGGGTGGCCGCCTTCTTCGGCAAGAAGTACCAGGCGATCTGCTGGACCATGGCCGGCTTCCTGACGCCGGACCTGCTGCCCTACCGGTTCCTGTACTCCGGTGGCGACCTGAACACCGGCGGGTTCACCGACGCGACGTTCGACGCCCGGGTGACCGCGGCGCGCGCCGAGTCCGACCCGGCCAAGCGCAAGCAGCTGTGGAACGAGGCGGACACCGTGCTGACCACCCAACTGCCCTGGGTGTGGACGACCAGCGCGCCGATCGGCTTCATCTGGTCGAAGCGAATGCACAGCGCCGACTACGACGAGCCGAGCCGGCTGCGCTACAGCGTCCCCACCTTCGCCAACGCCTGGGTCACGAACTGACGCCGCCGCCGGTCACGCGACCGGCGGCCTGAGGAAGGGAACACCACATGGAGTGGATCGGTCGGGTCGGTGCCGTCACCGGGGCAGCCTCGGGCATCGGGGCCGCGACGGCGCAGGAGTTGGCCGCCCGCGGCGTGCACGTCGTCGCGATGGACATCGACCCGGCCGGTCTGTCCGCCACGGTCGCCGCGATCGAGGCCGCCGGGGGCGCCGCGACCGCCGCCGTCGTCGACGTCGCCGAGCGGGCCGCGGTGCAGGACGTGATCGCCGGTGTGGCGGCGGGGCACGGACGCCTCGACCTCGTCGTCAACTGCGCCGCGACGTTCCTGGCCCGTGGCCTCGACGTGACCGGCGCCGACTGGGACCACGTGCTGCGGGTCAACGTGCAGGGCATCAGCAACGTCGTGCAGGCGGCCCACCCCCTGCTGGCCCGCGCCCCGGGCGCGGCGGTCGTCAACACCGCCAGCATCTCGGCGCACGTCGCGCAGCGGTCCCGGTGGACGTACAACACGACGAAGGCCGCGATCGTCACGCTGACCAGGTGCATGGCGATGGACCTCGCCCCCGACGGCATCCGCGTCAACGTGGTCAGCCCCGGCTGGATCTGGACCCCCGAGGTCAGCCGGGCGGCGGGCGGCGACCGGGCCGCCTGGGAGCCGGTCTGGGGCCGGTTCCACCTGCTGCGCCGCCTCGGGGAGCCGGTGGAGGTGGCCCGCGCCATCGCCTTCCTGTGCTCCTCCGACGCCAGCTTCATCACCGGCACGGAACTGCCGGTGGACGGCGGCTACCTCGCCATGGGGCCCGAAGGGCTCGGGGACGACTCGTCCTTCGCCGGCTCCCGGTAGCACCGCCCGCCCCGCGGGGCGCATCGACTAGTGATTCGAGGAACGACAGTGACCACCAACATCGTCATCACCGACACCAACCTGGGGGACGGCTCGATCGAACGAGCCGTGCTGGCCGGCGACTTCGCGGTCAGCCGGTTCGACGCCAGGACCGAGGACGCCGTCCTCGACGTCGCCGGCGACGCCGACGGGCTGCTGGTGCAGTGGGCGCCCATCACCGACCGGGTGCTGGCCGGGCTGCCCCGGCTGCGTGCCGTAGTGCGCTACGGCATCGGCCTGGACAACATCGACCTGGCCGCCGCCGCCCGGCGGGGGGTCGAGGTGCGCAACGTCGACGACTACTGCCTGGCGGAGGTCGCCGACCACAGCATGGCGGCCGTCTACGCGCACAACCGCCGGCTCACCACGGCCAGCCGGTCGTGCGCCGACGTGGGGTGGACCACCGCAGGCATCGCCCCCGCGCTGCCGCCCGGGCAGGACCCCGTCGGTGTCGCCGGCTTCGGCCGCATCGGCCGCGAGGTCGCCTCGCGGGCCCTCGCCCTGGGTTTCCCGGTGCACGTGTGGGACCCGTTCGTCTCCGACGTGCCCGCCGGCGTCACGGCGCACCCGACGCTGGTCGAGCTCGCCGCTGCGGTCAACCACCTCACCCTGCACGTGCCCGCGACGCCACAGACGCGCGGGATCGTCGACCGCGCGGTGCTCGACGCGCTCGGGGCCGACGGCCACCTGGTGAACACGGCCCGGGGCGCCCTCGTGGTCGAGACCGACCTGCTGGCGGCGCTCGACGCCGGCACGCTGGGCTTCGCCTCGCTCGACGTGCTGGCCAGCGAGCCACCCGAGCAGACGTCCGCGAAGCTGGCCGGGCACCCGCGGGCCCTGGTGACCCCCCACCTCGCGTACCTGTCGACGGTGTCGCTGCCGCAGTTGCAGCGGCGGGCCGCCGAGATCCTGCGCGACCTGCTGACCACGGCGGGCTGACCGGTGCGCGCTCTCGTCTTCACCCGGCCGAACACGGTGGAACTGCTCGACGTCGCGCCGCCCGTACCCTCAGACGGTGAGGTCGTCGTCGCCGTCCGCGCCGTCGGCATCTGCGGCAGCGAGCTGCACGGCATCGGCGACTCCCACTTCCGCAGCCCGCCGCTGATCATGGGACACGAGTTCTCCGGCACCACGAGCGACGGGCGTCGGGTCACGGTGAACCCGCTGCTGAGCTGCGGCACCTGCGACCTGTGTGGCCTCGGCCGCGAGCAGTTGTGCCGCCGCCGGCAGATCCTCGGCATCCACCGGCCCGGCGCGTTCGCCGAGCACGTGGCGGTGCCCGAGCACGCGCTGCACCCGCTGGCGCCCACGATGTCGTTCGAGACGGCCGCGATGATCGAGCCGCTGGCGAACGCCGTGCACGCCCTGAACCTGGCCCGCCCGGCCGAGGGCGCGCGGATCGCGGTCCTGGGCGCCGGCACGATCGGCCTGGTCTCGTTGCTCGTCGCCCGTCAGTACTCGGACGAGGTGACGGTCTGCGACCTGTCCGAGGCCCGCCTGGCGGTGGCCGAGCGCCTCGGCGCGGCGGCCGTCGGCCCGACCCTGACCGGCGAGTTCGACGTGATCATCGACGCGGTGGGCGCCGCGGCCACGCACCGGCTGTCGGTGCAGCGCCTGCGTCCGGGCGGCACGGCCGTCTGGGTGGGCCTGCTCAGCGGCGACGCCGGCTTCGACGGACAGCAGATCGTCCGGGAGGAGAAGCACGTCGTGGGCTCGTACTGCTACACGGGTGCCGAGTTCGCCCACGCGGTCGCCCTCGCGGAGACGGTCGCGCTGGACTGGACCTCACCGTTCGACCTCGCCGACGGGGCCACCATCTTCACCGAGCTGATGCGGGGCCGCCAGGACGTGGTCAAGGCGGTGCTGCGGCCGTGACGGCGCGGCGACGACCCCAGCCGGCCGACCCCAAGGAAAGGAGGAACGCCATGTACGGCGTGCGGCTACTTCATCTCGGTGACGGTGACGTGCCGGGGCCCGAGGTGTACTGGATGTCGGACTGGGACCGCTGGTACCGGCTCGCCTTCCAGGCGGTCCTGATCCAGGGCCCGGGCGTCAACGCGCTGGTGAGCACCGGCCCGGCCCGGGATCTGGGCCCGATGAACGCGCGGTGGGCCACCTTCCTCGGCGAGCGGGCCGCCCTGCGGCGGGCCCCCGGGCAGTGGCTGCCCGACCAGTTGGCCGCCCATGGCCTCGCCCCCGAGGACATCACGCACGTCCTGCTCACTCCGTTGCAGCTCTACACCACGTCGAACGTGCCGTTCTTCCCCCGCGCGCAGATCTGCCTGACCGAGCGGGGGTGGACCCACTTCCACCGGACGACGAAGCACCCGCACGACGACCGCTGGTCCTGCCTGTCGCCGGAGGTGCTGCACCACCTCACCCACGAGGCGTGGGACCGGGTCCGGCTGCTCGCCGACGAGGACGAGGTCGTGCCCGGCATCCGTACCTGGTGGACCGGGTCGCACCACCGCGCCTCGATGGCCGTCGAGATCGACAGCACCGTCGGCGTCGTCACCGTCACCGACGCCTACTTCACCCGCCGCAACCTGGACTCCGACCATCCGATCGGGATCTGCGAGAACATCTACGAGGCCATGGCGGCGCACGAGCGGGTGCGACGGGTCGCCGACGTGCCGCTGACCCTCTACGACGCCGACCAGCTCACCGCGTACCCGGACGGGCTGGTCGCCGAGCCGCCCGGGCGGTGACGTGCCCGGGGTGCGCTTCCCGCTGTCCGGCCCGGCCGGACAGCGGGAAGCGGCGGGGTCAGCCGGCCGCTCGGTGCCCGACGACGGTCTGCTCCTGCCGGCCCAGGCCCTCGATCTCCAGGGCCACGACGTCGCCGACCCTGAGGTAGGGGAACCGGCCGGACAGCGCGACGCCCTCCGGGGTGCCGGTGTTGACGACGTCGCCCGGCATCAGCAGCATGTGCTGGCTGAGGTGGACGATCAGCTCGGGCACCGAGAAGATCATGTCGGCGGTGCTGGAATCCTGCCGGGGCTCACCGTTGACCCAGGACCGCAGCCGCAGCCGGCCGGGGTCGAGCTCGCTCGCCGGGCGCAGCACCGGCCCGAGCGGGTTGAACGTCTCCGCGCACTTGCCCTTGGACCACTGGCCGCCGGAGACCTCGATCTGGAAGGCGCGCTCGGACAGGTCGTTGGCGAGCGCGTAGCCGGCCACGTAGTCCAGGGCGTCGGCCGGGTCGGTGAGGTGGCGCGGCGTGCGCTTCATGACGACGGCCAGCTCGACCTCCCAGTCGGTCTTCGTCGACCCGAGCGGCAGGACGACGTCGTCGTCGGGGCCGACCACGCAGCCGGGGTGCTTGAGGAAGACCACCGGGTGCTGCGGCGGTGCGGCGCCGGACTCCGTGGCGTGGGCCGCGTAGTTCATTCCGATGCACACCACGGCGGGCGGTCGCGCGATCGGTGCGCCGATCCGCTGCCCGGCCGTGTCGACCGGGTCGAGCGTGCCGGCGGCGAGGGCGGCGGCCACCCGCTCGATGCCGTCGGTCTCGAAGAAGGAACCGTCCAGGTCGGCGGTCAGCCCGGTGAGGTCGTACTCCCGGCCCTCGTGGCGCACGGCCGGGCGTTCCTTGCCGGGAGCGCCGAAGCGGAACAACTCCATGTCAGTCCCTTCGTGTCGTGGGTGCGGCGCCGTCCCGGTAGCCCAGGCGCAGCGAGAGCTGGTGGGCCGTGGAGCAGAGCGTGTCGATGGTGCGCCGGATGAGTTCGGGTGTCTTGCGGACCTCGGGAATGGAGACGCTGATGGCGGCCCGGGTGGTGGCCCGCAGGCCGTTCAGCGGGGCGGCGACGCAGAAGACGCCCGGGGTGTACTCGCAGTTGTCGATCGCGTACCCGTGCGTGCGGGCCTGCCGGACGGCGGCGACGAGCTCGGGGAGCGAGGCGACGGTCTGCGGCGTGTACCGGACGAACTCCGTGTCGGCGAAGCGGTCCCGCAGGTCGTCCTCGTCGAGCTGGCTGAGCAGTGCCTTGCCGATGCCGGTCGCGTACGCCGGCAGGCGCACGCCGACCCGGGAGGCGAGGCGCAGGTGGTGATCCGGATCGACCTTGGCGATGTAGACGTTGTCGGTGCCGTCGAGGGTGGCGAGCTGGACCGTCTCGTTCAGCGTGTCCCGGAGGGTCTCCATGTACGGCAGCGCGACCTTCTCCAGGTCGTTGATCGCGACGTAGCTCTGGCCGGCCTGCCACAGCCGGATGCCGATGCGGAACCGGCGGGTGTCCGGGTCCTGTTCGAGGAAGCCCCGGGCCGTCATCGTCATGAGCAGCACGTAGGTGCTGCTCTTGGGGAACTCCAGGCGGCGCTGGACCTCGGTCAGGGTCAACCCGTCACGGTGCTCGGTCAGCAGGTCGAGGATCGCCAGCGTGCGGTCTGCCGACTTGACGAGAGTGCTCATAGGAACGGACCTGTTCATGTAGATGAACCGTGGTTTTGATACTGGTACCATACAACCTCGTCGCCGCCCGTGGGTCACCGGGTCGGGCGGCACGCCGAAAGGACATCGATTGGGCCAGGATGCCGGGCCTTGCGCCCGTACCGTCGCGTCAGCTCCGTCCCCGGTCCGGGTGGCGCTGTTCGTCACGTGCCTCGTGGACGGGCTGGTGCCCCGCGTCGGCGCCGCGACGGTCGCGGTGCTCGAACGGCTGGGCCTCGACGTGGCCGTGCCTCGGCGACAGACCTGCTGCGGTCAGCTCCACGTGAACTCCGGCTACCCGGACCAGGCGCTGGCCCTGGTCCGCAACCACGTCGCGGCGTTCGCCGACGCCGAGGCGGTCGTCGTGGCCAGCGGCTCGTGTGTGGCGGCGATCCGGCACCAGCACGTCGAGCTCGCCCGGGCGGCCGGTGACGAGGGGCTGGCCGCCGAGGCGGCGGCCGTCGCGGCACGCACCTACGAGCTTTCCGAGTTCCTCGTCGACGTGCGCGGCGTGCTGGACGTCGGTGCGTGGTTCCCCCACCGGGTGACGCTGCACCAGGCGTGCCACGCGCTACGCCTGCTGCGCACCGGCGACCGGGCGCGACGACTGCTGGACCGGGTCGAGGGCATCGAGCTCGTGGACCTGCCCGACGCCGACTCCTGCTGCGGCTTCGGTGGCACCTTCGCGCTGAAGAACGCGTCGGTGTCCGCCGCCATGCTCGCCGACAAGCTGCGGGCGGTCGACGCGACCGGGGCGACTGTCGTCACCGCAGGGGACGCCTCGTGCCTCACCCACCTCGGCGGCGGGCTCTCGCGCGCGGCGGCGAGGGCCCGCACCGTGCACCTGGCCGAGATCCTGGCCGCGACCCGAGATCGACCGTGGGCACCGCCCGGTGCTCCGCCGCACCCGAGGAGACGACCGTGACGGTGTTCCTGGGCCTGCCCACCGCGTCGCCCGGCGTCGGCAACCTGCACGCCGCGACGCCGTTCCCGACCGCCGCCGCCGAGGCGCTGCGCGACGACCAGCTGCGGCGCAACCTCTCGCACGCCACCCGCACCATCCGTGGCCGGCGACTGCAGACGGTCGCCGAGCTCGACGACTGGGAGCAGCTCCGGGCCGCCGGAGCCGCCATCAAGGACGACGTGCTCGACCACCTCGACCGCTACCTGCTCCAGCTCGAACGGGCGGTGACCGCCCGGGGCGGCACGGTGCACTGGGCCCGGGACGCGGCGGAAGCCAACGCCATCGTCGTCGACCTGGTCCGGCAGGCCGGCGCGACCGAGGTGGTCAAGGTCAAGTCGATGGTCACCGCCGAGATCGGCCTCAACGAGGCGCTGGCCCAAGGCGGCATCGGTGCCGTCGAGACCGACCTGGCCGAGCTGATCGTGCAACTCGGCCGGGACCACCCCAGTCACATCCTCGTGCCCGCCATCCACCGCAACCGGCGGGAGATCCGCGACATCTTCCGGCGCGAGATGGCCGGGGTGGACCCCGCGCTCGGCGACGAGCCGGCCGAGCTGGTCGAGGCGGCACGAGCCCACCTGCGGCAGCGGTTCCTCACGGCGCGGGTGGCCGTCTCCGGGGCGAACTTCGCGATCGCCGAGACGGGCACCCTGGCGGTCGTCGAGTCCGAGGGCAACGGGCGGATGTGCCTCACCCTGCCCCGCACCCTCATTACCGTCATGGGGATCGAGAAGGTCCTGCCGAGCTGGCGCGACCTCGAGGTGTTCCTGCAACTGCTGCCCCGCTCGTCGACCGCCGAGCGGATGAACCCGTACACGTCGATGTGGACCGGCGCGGTGGAGGGGCAGGAGTTCCACCTCGTGCTGCTCGACAACGGGCGCACCGCGACCCTGGCCGACCCGGCTGGTCGGGCGGCCCTGCGGTGCATCCGGTGCTCGGCGTGCCTGAACGTCTGCCCGGTCTACGAGCGCACGGGCGGACACGCGTACGGCTCGGTCTATCCCGGGCCGATCGGCGCGGTGCTCACCCCGCAACTGACCGGGGTGGCCGACCACCCCCACCTGCCGTTCGCGTCGACCCTGTGCGGGGCCTGCTTCGACGCGTGCCCGGTGGCGATCGACATCCCGCGCATGCTGGTGCACCTGCGGGCGCAGGCGGTGGCGGCGGGCGCGCGGCAGCGGCGGCTGCCGACGTCCGAGGCCGCCGCGATGTCGGTGCTCGGCTGGCTCATGTCCAGCCCGGGGCGCTGGTCCGCCGCCCTACGGGCGCTGTGGCTGGGGCGGGTCCTGGGCCGGCGTACCGGTTGGATCCGCCGGTTGCCGCCGCCGATGTCGGCGTGGACGAGGTCGCGGGACGCGCCCCGCCCGCCGCGCCGCCCGTTCCGGGCCCGGGGCAGGCGGCGGTGAGCCGCGACGTGTCCAGCGGCGGGACCGGACGCGACGCCGACGCCGCGCGGGCCGAGGTGCTGCGCCGGGTCCGGCTCGCCGTCGGGACGCAGCCGCCCGGCGTCGGGGTGCCCCGGGACTACCGGGGCGTCGGCGCGCGTCCGGCCGACGACCCGGTCGGGTTGTTCGTGGAGCGGCTGACCGACTACCGGGCGAGCGCGTACCGGTGCGGTGCGGACGAGGTCGGCGGGGCGATCGCCGGCATCCTGGGCGAGCGCGGCCGGACCCGCATCTGCGTCCCCCACGGCCTGCCCGCGCGGTGGACCGCGCCCGGTTGGCAGGTGATCGGCGGCGGCGCGCCACCGGACCCGGTCGCGCTCGACGCCTTCGACGGGGTGGTCTCCGGTTGCGCCCTGGCGATCGCGCTCACCGGCACGATCGTGCTGGACTCGGGGCCGGGCCAGGGCTGGCGCGCGGTCACCCTGGTTCCCGACTACCACCTGGTGGTGGTGCGTGCCGAGCAGATCGTGCCGGCCGTGCCGGACGCGGTCGCCCGACTCGACGCCACCCGGCCGATGACCTGGATCAGCGGGCCCAGTGCCACGAGCGACATCGAGTTCGACCGGGTCGAGGGGGTGCACGGTCCGCGCACGCTGGACGTGCTGGTGGTGGCCGAGGGCCGGTAGGCCCTCCCGGCCGGGCGGGGCCTGTCGAGTGCCGGCAGGCCCCGCCCTACCGGGCGGTGGCGCGCAGCTCGACCTTGCGAACCTTGCCGGAGGCCGTCTTGGGCAGGTCGCCGAACTCGATGCGGTCGGGCACCTTGAAGGCGGCCAGGTGGGCCCGCACGTGGGCGCGCAGCGCGTCCGGGTCGGCGGGCGCGCCGGGCCGCAGCGTCACGAAGGCCACCGGCCGCTCGCCCCAGCGCTCGTCGGGCACCGCGACCACGGCGGCCTCCAGCACCGCGGGATGGCTGCACAGCACCGCCTCGACCTCTATGGACGAGATGTTCTCCCCGCCCGAGATGATCACGTCCTTGGCGCGGTCGCGCAGTTGGAGGTAGCCGTCGGGGTGCCGGACCCCGAGGTCGCCGGTGCGGAACCAGCCGCCCGGTCCGGCCTCCCGGGTCGCCGCCTCGTCCCGGTAGTAGCCGAGCATGACGTTGTTGCCGCGGATCGCGACCTCGCCGACCGTCTCGCCGTCGGCAGGGACGTCGCGGCCGTCGGCGTCCAGCACCCGCAGCTCGCACGAGACCACGTTGGCCACGCCCTGCCGGGCGCGCAGCGTCGCCTGCTCCGCGGCCGGCCGGTCGTCCCACTCCGGCCGCCAGTCGCAGATCGCCGCCGGGCCGAAGGTCTCGGTCAGTCCGTACAGGTGCGTGACGTCGAAGCCGAGCGCCGCGCACCGGCGCAGCAGGCTGGGCGACGGCGGCGCGCCGCCGACCGCGACCGTGACCTGCCGGCCCGCGACGGCGCCGGCCGCGCCGGCCTCGGCGAGGGACACGAGCACCGTGGGCGCGGCGCACAGCATGGTGACCCGCTCGTCGCGGATCAGTTCCCAGACCCGGTCCGGCGCGACCCGGGGGAGGCAGACGTGGGTGCCGCCGGCCGCGGTCACCGCCCAGGTGAAGCACCAGCCGTTGCAGTGGAACATCGGCAGCGTCCACAGGTAGGCGGTGTCGGCGCCCAGCCCGAAGTGAGCGACCATCGCCAGCGACTGGAGGTAGGCGCCCCGGTGGTGGTACATCACCCCCTTGGGGCGGCCGGTGGTGCCGCTGGTGTAGTTCAACGCCATCAGCGCACGCTCGTCGGTCACCGGCACCCGGCGCGGTGGCGCGGCGGCGAGCAGTCGCTCGTACTCCGCGCCGCCGTTGACCAGCCGCACCCCGGGCAGCGCCCGCACGATCGTGGCGGCGAACCCGGCGAGATCCGGGTCGTGCAGCAGGACCCGGCAGCCGGCGTGGTCGAGGATGTAGCGCAGTTCGTCGGCGGAGAGTCGGGTGTTCAGCGTGACGAGGACCGCGCCGCCGTAGAGGACCCCGAAGTGTGCCTCCAGCATGAGGTGCGTGTTCGGCGCCAGGACGGCGACCCGGTCACCCGGCCGGACGCCGAGGTCGGCCAGCGCGCCGGCCAGGCGCAGGCACCGGTCGTGGAACTGGTGGTACGTCAGCCGAAGCGCGCCGTCGACCACCGCCAAGCGGTCGGCGTGCACCGCCGCGGCCCGGTCGAGGAAGGCGGTCGGGGTCAGGGGTTCGAAGCTGAGGCTGCTGTGGGGCCCGTCCCGATCGGCACGGCCCGCTCGGGCACTGCTCGCCATAACAGAGGGTTCCGTCTCGTTCGGCTGGAGAGTCCGGCCATTGTTTCCGCCTGTTCCAGATACTGTCAACAGGTTCAGATGTGTGAACCGGCCTGGTGGTCGTGCCCCGCGATCCGCAGGGCCATCTCCCCGTACTGGCGGACGACCTCGTCCTCGGTGAACTCGCCGTCGGGCCGGAACCACATCGCCACGCCGATGCCCATGTCGAGAATCGCGTACGAGGCGAGCCGGGCCGACGGGACCCGGAACCGGCCGAGGTCGACGCCGTCGGTGATGAGCTGGCGCAGCCGCCGCTCGTAGGTGGCGCGCCGGTCGAGAACGTCGCTGCGGTGCGGCTCGTCCAGGCTGTTGATCTCCCGGTTGCCGACGAACGCCTCCGCCGCGTGCCGGGCGTGGTAGCGCACGTGGGCCTCGGCGGCCCGGCGCAGCCGGCTCTCGACGTCGGTGCCGCCGTCCAGGGCGACCTGCTGGTCCTCCAGCAGCGCCGTCATGGTGCGCAGCATGATCCCGGCGAGCAGGTCCTGCTTCGAGCGCACGTGCTTGTACACGCTGGGTCCCCGGATCCCGGCGCGTTCGCCGATCTCGTCCATCGTGGTGAGCTGGTAGCCCCGGGCGGCGAACAGGTCGAGCGCCGCAGCCCGGACCCGCTCGCCCCGATCCGGTCGACCGCCCGCGGGGGTGGGGGCGGGGCCGTGCGGGCGTGCCTGGTCGTCCATCTTCCGGAATTCCACCGGCACATGTTGACACGCCCTCGCGAGCCTGCTTCCCTGTATCGGCTAGTGAGCGTTAGCTCAGTTTGATGGCACCGGAGGCAGCCTTGGCCGTGGATCTCACCCCCGACGACGCCGCCCGCTCCGTCGCCGAACGCACCCGGGCGTTCGTCCGGGACACGGTGCTCGCCGTCGAGCGCGAGCACCGGGGCAGCGCCCATGCGCTGCCGGAACAGGTGCGGCTCGACCTGCAGGCCGCGGCGAGACAGGCGGGGGTCTTCTGTCCGCACCTGCCCCCACGATGGGGCGGCCTGGGCATCGACCGGCGCGGACAGGCGCTCGTGTTCGAGGAGGCCGGCTACTCGCTGTTCGGCCCGCTGGCGCTCAACATCGCGGCCCCCGACGAGGGCAACATGCACCTGCTGGCGGCGGTTGCCGACCCCGAACAGCAGGAGCGATACCTCCGCCCGCTCGCGGCCGGGCTGATCCGGTCCTGCTTCGCCATGACCGAACCGGCGCCGGGGGCGGGATCCGACCCGAGCGCGCTCGTCACCACCGCCCGCCCGGTGCCGGGTGGGTGGGTCCTGAACGGGCGCAAGTGGTTCACCACCGGCGCCGACGGGGCGGCGTTCGCCATCGTCATGGCCCGCACCTCCGGCCAGCCCGGCGACCGGGGCGGCGCGACGATGTTCCTGGTCGACACCGACGTCCCCGGGCTGGAGCTGGTCCGGACGATCGAGACCCTCGACGAGGCGATGGTCGGCGGGCACGGCGAGCTCGTGCTACAGGACTGCTTCGTCCCGGCCGACCGGGTCCTCGGCGCGGTGGACCAGGGGTTCGACAACGCCCAGGTCCGGCTCGCGCCGGCACGCCTGACGCACTGCATGCGGTGGCTCGGCCTGGCCCGCCACGCTCAGGACATCGCGCTGGACCGCGCGGCCGGCCGGCGGGCCTTCGGGTCGGCGCTGGCCGACCTGGGCATGATCCAGCAGATGCTCGCCGACAGCGAGATCGAGATCGAGGCCAGCCGCGCCCTCATCCTGCGGGCGGCGTGGGAGCTCGACTCCGGGGGCCGCGCCGCGCAGTCCACCTCCGTCGCGAAGGCGTTCGTCGCGGAGGCGGTGTGGCGGATCGTCGACCGGTCGCTGCAGATCTGCGGCTCCCTCGGCGTCTCGGGCGACCTCATGCTCGGGCGCTACCTGCGGGAGGTGCGTCCGTTCCGGATCTACGACGGGCCGAGCGAGACCCATCGCTGGGCGATCTCCCGCCGGGCGGTCAAGCGCCGGGCCCGGGAGCGCGAGGCGGCGGTGCGGGGAGCGCTGCCGGCATGACCGCCGATCTGCGTTCGCTGGACCTGCCCGCGCTGGGGGCGTACCTGGCCGACAAAATCCCGGGCCTCACCGGGGGCCTGCGGGTGGACTTCGTGGACGGCGGGCGTTCCAACCTGACGTACGCCGTCCACGCCGGCGACCGGTCGTGGGCGCTTCGGCGTCCTCCGTTCGGCACCATCGCGCCCTCGGCGAACGACATCCACCGCGAGTTCCGGGTCACCGCCGCCCTGGCCGGCTCGACCGTGCCGGTCGCGGCACCCGTGCTGTACTGCGCGGACCCGGCCGTGATCGGGGCGCCGTTCAGCCTCGCGGCCTGGGTGGACGGCGTGGTGATCCGCGACCCCGGGCAACTCGCCGTCCTCGCGCCGTCGACCGTGCGCGCCGTCGGGCATTCGATGATCGACCTGTTGCTGCGGCTGCACTCCGTGGCGCCCGCGAGCGTCGGCCTCGACGCCTTCGGCCGACCGGAGGGCTTCCTGCTGCGACAGGTGCACCGCTGGAAGCGGCAGTGGGACGTCGTCGCGACGCGGTCGTCCGCCGACGCCGACGAACTGCACCGACGCCTGGCGGCCGCCGTGCCGCCGCAGTCCGCGCCGGGCATCGTGCACGGCGACTTCCGGCTGGACAACATCATCTATTCGGCGGACCTGTCCGGGGCGGCCGCGCTGCTCGACTGGGAGATGGCCACGATCGGCGACCCGCTCACCGACCTGGGTCTGCTGCTGGTCTACACCGACCCGGTGTGCGCGCCCGTGCTGCCGCACGGCTGCCCGGTGACCGGCAGCGACCACTTCCCGACCCGCGACGAGCTGGTGGCGGGCTACGCCGCCGGCACGTCCCGCGACCTCACGCAGCTGACCTTCTACGAGGCGCTGGGCTACTACAAGCTGGCCGTGATCGCGGAGGGCGTGCACCGCCGGTTCGTGGAGGGGATGACCGTCGGATCCGGTTTCGAGACGGTGGGTGGTGCCGTGCCCGGCCTGCTCGCCGCCGGGCTGGCCCGGCTCGGCGGGTGATCCGGGCATCCCTCAGGAGCAGGGGAACCGGATGTCCGTGCTGGCGGTCTCGGTGCCGCTGGTGACCGTCACCCGCACGACGTTGTCGACGTACGCCGAGCAGTGTCCGCTGCTCGCCGGGCCCTGGTCGTCGTAGAAGACCGTGATCGGGATCAGCGGCTGCCACGTGTAGTGGTAGCCGCTGGTGCCGCCGGTGGCCGACGCGGTGCAGTCGAAGTCGCACCGCAGGACGAGCCACACTATTCATCGACGTACTCCCATGTAACGATATTGACATCAGATGTCATACGAATTACGTTGGCCATGCTCCCGTCACCCTCCGCCAGGCGGGGGAGCGCACGTGCCGCAGCAGCCGTGCCTGCACCCGGACGGGCGTCGTCAAGCTGGCCGTCCCCGGTCAGGTCGGTGCTGGCGGCCACGCGGGGGTGAGGACGCCGATGTCAACTCCGGTGCCGGGCGCTGGTGCCCGGACGGCCCGGTTCTTCAACCCGCATTCCCGAGAGATGGGGAGGACAATGCGAAAGCTAGCCGCTGCCCTCACGGCGCTGGTCACCGCCGCCGCGCTCGTGCTGATCGGGCCGCCGGGACCGGCGTCCGCCGCCCCCTACGTTCCGCAGGGGTCCAACCGGTCCGTGCTCAACTTCAACACCAACTGGCTGTTCTCCGGTGACGTGTCCGGCGGCGCCGGGCAGGCCGTGGGGCTGGACGAGAGCGGGTTCGTCCCCGTGACCCTGCCCTACTACCGGACCCACCCGCACAAGGGCTTCCCCAAGGGCGACTTCGAGGTGCCCGCCTCGTGGTACCGCCGCCACTTCACGCTGCCCACCCAGTACGCCGGCCGCCGCATCGCCGTCGAGTTCCAGGGCGTCGCGAAGGTCGCCGACGTCTACGTCAACGGCACCTTCGTCGGCCAGCACAAGGGCGCCTACACGTCGTTCACGTACGACATCACGCCGTACCTCACCATCGGCGGCGCCGACAACGTGATCGCGGTGAAGGTCGACTCCATGACCCGCAACGACATCCCGCCGGAGGGCGGCGCGATCGACTACTACGTCTGGGGCGGGATCGTCCGCGACGTCAACATGATCGTCGCCGACCCGGTGCACGTGGACTGGACGTACCTCACCACCCCCACCACCAACACGGTCAACGCGCGGACCCGGGTGCGCAACGACAGCGCCCAGTCCCGGTCGGTCACCGTCGTCACCCAGGTCGTGGACGCCACCAACAACGTCGTGGCCACCGGCACGGCCACCCAGACCATCGGGGCGCAGTCGGCCGTCGAGTTCGCCTACGACACCAGCACGATCGCCAACCCCACCGCCTGGCACCCGGACCGCCCGTACCTCTACACCGTCTACACGCAGGTGCGCGACGGCTCCACCTACGTGGACGAGCACAAGACCCGGATCGGCATCCGGACCATCCAGTTCAACAAGAGCGACGGCAAGTTCTACATCAACGGCCAGGCGCTGAAGCTGCGCGGGCTCAACCGGCACGAGTCCTACCCCTACATCGGCCGGGCCGCGCCCAACCGGCTCCAGGCCAAGGACGCCGACATCATCAAGTACGAACTCGGCGCGAACATCGTGCGGACCTCGCACTACCCGCAGGACCCGGAGTTCCTCGACCGCGCCGACGAGATCGGCCTGCTGGTGATGGAGGAGATCCCCGGCTGGCAGCACATCGGCAACACCGCCTGGCAGGACATCGCGGTGGAGAACGTCCGCGAGATGGTGATGCGCGACCGCAACCACCCGTCGGTCGTGCTGTGGGGGGTGCGGATCAACGAGTCCGGCGACAACCACAACTTCTACACCCGCACCAACAACCTGGCCCGGCAGCTCGACCCGTCGCGTCCCACCGGCGGCGTGCGCAACTTCAAGGGCAGCGAGCTGCTGGAGGACGTCTACACCTACAACGACTTCTCCGGCACCGCCGAAGCGCCGACCGTGCTGCCGTGGCTGGTCACCGAGGCGGTCGGGCACACCTCCCCGCACAAGTCGTGGGACCCGGAGCAGACGCAGGTCAACACGATGCGGGTGCACCTGAACGTGCAGAACACCGCCGCCGGCAGGTCGAACATGGCCGGCGCGCTGGGCTGGGCGGCCTTCGACTACAACACCACGTTCGTGACCCCGCCGTCCTGCCAGGACTACACCTGCTACCACGGCGTCTCGGACATCTTCCGGATCCCGAAGATCGCCGCCGCCGCGTACGCCTCGCAGCGCGACCCCGCGCTGTACGGGCCGTACGTGTCGATCGCCAGCCAGTGGACGCCCGGCGTCTCCAGCGGCACCGTCTACGTCGGCGGCAACTGCCAGCAGGTCGAGCTGTTCGTCAACGGCGCGTCCCGGGGACGCATCAACCCCAACGCGTACACGAGCCTGCCGCACCCGATGTTCCAGTTCACCGGGATCACCGTGAGCACCGGGCAGCTGCGGGCCGACTGCTGGATCGGCGGGCAGGTCGTGGCCACCGACACCCGGCACACCCCGGGCGCGGCGACCCGGCTGACGCTGACGGCCGACGACTCCGCGATCAAGGCCGACGGCGGGGACATGACCCGCGTCGTGGTCAAGGCCCTCGACAGCAACAACCAGGTGGTACCCACCAACAGCGCCCCCGTGTCGTTCACCGTCACCGGGCCCGGGGCGGTCGTGGGGGAGAGCCCGCTGGCCCTGGAGGCCGGCACCGGCGCGGTGTACCTCAAGAGCGCGCTGGGCCAGACCGGCGCGGTGACGCTGACGGCGTCGGCGCCGGGCCTGACGTCGGCGAACGTCACCGTGAACACGACCGCGTCCACCGACCCGATCGTGCCGACCAGCGGCGCGTACACGTTCGGCTTCCCGGTCGACGTCAACGACCGGCAGAGCTTCACCTACGCGGGGAGCTGGCAGGCCGTCGGGGACAACCAGACCTTCAGCAAGGACTACACCCGCAGCGGCACGGCCGGTGACACGGCCACCCTCACCGTCACCGGCAACCGCGTGGTGCTGTTCGGGGTGCAGGACCCGTCGCACGGCTCGGCCGCCGTCTCGGTCGACGGCGGCCCGGAGCAGACGGTCAGCTTCCAGGCGTCCGCCCGTCGGGGCAACGTGGCGCTGTACAACAGCGGCACCCTCACGCAGGGGCAACACGTCGTGCGGGTACGGGTCGTCGGCAACGGCCCCGTCGCGCTGGACCGGGCCACCGTCGTGTCGGCCGCGCCGGCCGTGGTGGCGCCGCCGCCCCCGGCGAACGGCGGGAACGGCCAGCAGGGCACCATCGTCGGCACCCAGTCCAACCGCTGCGTGGACGTGCCGAACTCGACGACGACCAACGGCACCCAGGTGCAGCTCTTCGACTGCGGGGGCGGCAGCAACCAGCGGTGGACCTACACGTCGAGCCGCCAGCTCCAGGTGTACGGCAACAAGTGCCTGGACGCCTACGGCCAGGGCACCAGCAATGGCACCACGGTCGTGATCTGGGACTGCAACGGCGGCAGCAACCAGCAGTGGAACGTCAACGCCAACGGCACCATCACGGGCGTGGCGTCGGGGCTCTGCCTGGATGCCAGCGGCGCCGCCACCGCCAACGGCACGAAGATCGTCCTGTGGTCGTGCAACGGCGGCGCGAACCAGCAGTGGAGCCTGAAGACCTCCTAGCCGGCCGCAACCCCGGATCCGGGCCAGCCCGCGCACCTGCGGGCTGGCCCGTCGTCCGGCCGGTGGCCCGCGGTCGCCGCTCACCCGGCGCGAGGGTGGGGTCACGCTGCGCGGCGACTCGCCCGACACATCATCTGGTGTTGCCATCTTCGCCTTGCGCCCATATATGGTGTCACCCGTAGCTGGTTCGGCCATCGGTCCACGGTGGTCGAGGCAAGAGGGAACCCGGTGTGATTCCGGGGCTGCCCCGCAGCGGTGAGTGGGAACGACCGCCGTCAACGAAGCACTGGGCCCGGCCGGGCCTGGGAAGCGACGGCCAGTAGGCACCGAGCATGACGCCCGCGAGTCCGAAGACCTGCCAGCGTGCCGCACGCGACGCGTGCGGCGGTCGAAGGCCGCGTGGGACGGCCGACGCCATCAGCCGGCAGCGGCGGCGGGTTGTGCCGTCGCGGGTGTCCGGCGGCGTCCTCCCGCGCGCCCTCGACCTCGGGGACGGGCTTGAGGAGGGCGAACATGAGCGCGACGCGCGAACAGGCGGGGCCGGGGCAACGCCGGCACGTCATGCAGGTCCGTAAGCGGGACGGCGACACCGAGCCGGTGGACGTCAACAAGATCGTCGAGGCGGTGCAGCGCTGGGTCGCCGACCTGGACGAGGTCGACCCGCTGCGGGTGGCGACGAAGACGATCAGCGGCCTGTACGACGGGGCGACCACGGCCGAGCTGGACAAGCTGTCGATCCAGACGGCGGCGGAGCTGATCGGCGAGGAACCGCAGTACTCGAAGCTGGCGGCGCGGCTGCTGGCCGCGTACGTGGCCGAGGAGGTCCGCGGGCAGGAGGTGGACAGCTTCAGCCAGTCCATCCGGTACGCCCACGGCCTGGGCCTGATCGGCGACGGCACGGCCGCCTTCGTGGCCGCCCACGCCCGCGAGCTGGACGACGCCGTCGACCCGGCCGGGGACCTGCGGTTCGAGTACTTCGGCCTGCGCACGGTCGCCGACCGTTACCTGCTGCGGCACCCGCAGACCCGGCTGGTGGTGGAGACGCCGCAGTACTGGCTGCTGCGGGTGGCCTGCGGGCTGTCGCAGACGGCGGGGGAGGCGGTCGACTTCTACCGCCTGATGTCCGCCCTGGCGTACCTGCCCAGCTCGCCGACGCTGTTCAACTCCGGCACCCGGCACACCCAGATGTCGTCGTGCTTCCTGGTCGACTCGCCGCGCGACGAACTCGACTCCATCTACGAGCGCTACCACCAGGTGGCGAAGCTGTCGAAGTTCTCCGGCGGCATCGGCATCTCCTGGTCGCGGGTGCGCGGCCGGGGCGCGTTGATCCGGGGCACCAACGGCAGGTCGAACGGGATCGTGCCGTTCCTCAAGACGCTCGACGCCGGGGTGGCGGCGGTCAACCAGGGCGGCCGGCGCAAGGGCGCGGCCTGCGTCTACCTGGAGCCGTGGCACCCGGACGTCGAGGAGTTCCTGGAGCTGCGGGACAACACCGGCGAGGAGTCCCGGCGCACCCACAACCTGAACCTGGCCAACTGGATCCCGGACGAGTTCATGCGCCGGGTCGAGGCCGACGGCGACTGGTCGCTGATCGACCCGTCCGACGCCCCCGAGCTGCCCGACCTGTACGGGGAGGCGTTCGACGCCGCGTACCGGGCGGCGGAGAAGAAGGCCGTCCGCACGGTCCGCGCCCGCGACCTGTACGGGCGGATGATGCGCACGCTCGCGCAGACCGGCAACGGGTGGATGACGTTCAAGGACGCGTCCAACCGGCTGTCCAACCAGACCGGCGAGCCGGGCAACGTGATCCACCTGTCGAACCTGTGCACCGAGATCCTGGAGGTCAACGACGACGCCGAGACGGCGGTGTGCAACCTCGGCTCGGTCAACCTGGGCGCGCACGTCGGCCCCGACGGCGTCGACTGGGACCGGCTGCGCGCGACCGTCCGCACGGCGGTGGTGTTCCTCGACCGGGTGATCGACATCAACTACTACCCGGCCGAGCAGGCGGCGGCGTCGAACCCGCGCTGGCGGCCGGTCGGGCTCGGGCTGATGGGCTGGCAGGACGCGCTGTTCACCCTGCGCCTGCCGTTCGACTCGCCGGAGGCCCGCGAGCTGTCGACCCGGGTGCAGGAGGAGATCTTCCTGACCGCGCTGGAGACCTCCGCCGGGCTCGCCGAGCGGTTCGGCCCGCACCCGGCGTACGCCCAGACCCGGGCCGCCAAGGGCGAGCTGCACCCGGACCTGTGGGGAGCGCGGGTCACGCAGACGTCGCGGTGGGCCGCGCTGCGCGCGCGGATCGCCGCGCACGGCCTGCGCAACTCGCTGCTGGTCGCGATCGCGCCGACCGCCACCATCGCCTCGATCGCCGGCTGCTACGAGTGCATCGAGCCCCAGGTGTCCAACCTGTTCAAGCGCGAGACCATGTCCGGCGAGTTCCTCCAGGTCAACACGTACCTGGTCCGCGAGCTGAAGGCGCGCGGGCTGTGGACCCCGGCGATCCGCGAGCGGATCAAGCGGGACGAGGGCTCGGTGCAGGGCGTCACCGAGCTGCCCGAGGCGGTGCGGAGCCTGTTCCGCACGGCGTGGGAGCTGCCGCAGCGCGCGCTGATCGACCTGGCCGCCGCCCGCGCCCCGTACGTCGACCAGTCGCAGTCGCTCAACCTGTTCCTGAGCGCGCCGACCATCGGCAAGCTCTCCTCGATGTACCTGTACGCCTGGAAGTCCGGGCTCAAGACCACCTACTACCTGCGCTCGCGTCCCGCGACCCGCATCCAGCAGGCCACCGTCGCGGTCACCCCGACCGCAGGGCCGGTCGTCGCCGTGAGCGCCGACGAGGCGCTGGCCTGCTCCCTGGAGAACCCCGAGAGCTGCGAGGCGTGCCAGTGACGACCGTTTCCGAACCCCGCTCCACCGCCGGCCGGCGGCACCTGCTGCTCGACCCCGGGATGGACCTGACCCTGCGGCCGATGCGCTACCCCCGGTTCTTCGACCGGTTCAAGGACGCGATCAAGAACACCTGGACCGTCGAGGAGGTCGACCTGCACTCCGACCTCGCCGACCTCGCCCGGCTCTCCCCGGCGGAGCAGCACCTGGTGTCCCGGCTGGTCGCGTTCTTCGCCACCGGCGACACGATCGTCGCCAACAACCTCGTGCTCAACCTCTACCAGCACGTCAACTCCCCGGAGGGCCGGCTCTACCTGTCCCGGCAGCTGTTCGAGGAGGCGGTGCACGTCCAGTTCTACCTGAACCTGCTGGACACCTACGTGCCGGACGAGCGGGAACGGTTCGCGGCGTTCGCGGCGGTGGAGAACATCCCGTCGATCGCCCGCAAGGCCGAGTTCTGCTTCACCTGGATCAACTCGATCCATGACCTGCGGGAGCTGCGGACGCGCGAGGACCGGCGGGCGTTCCTGCTCAACCTGATCTGCTTCGCCGCCTGCATCGAGGGGCTGTTCTTCTACGGCGCCTTCGCCTACGTGTACTTCCTGCGTTCCCGGGGGCTGCTGCACGGGCTGGCCTCCGGCACCAACTGGGTGTTCCGCGACGAGTCGATGCACATGGAGTTCGCCTTCGACGTGGTGGACACCGTACGCGCCGAGGAGCCGGAGCTGTTCGACGCGGAGCTGGAGCGGCAGGTGCGGCAGATGCTGGCCGAGGCCGTGGAGTGCGAGGTGCAGTTCGCCGCCGACCTGCTGGAGCAGGGGGTGTCCGGGCTGTCGCTGGCCGACATGCGCGAGTACCTGCAGCACGTGGCCGACCGGCGGCTGGCCACGCTCGGCATCGAGCCGATGTACCACAGCCGCAACCCGTTCGCGTTCATGGAGTTGCAGGACGTGCAGGAGCTGTCGAACTTCTTCGAACGACGGGTGTCGGCCTACCAGGTGGGGGTGACCGGGACGGTCGGCTTCGACGAGGACTTCTGACCGGGCCTGCGCGGCGGCGACCGCCGCTAGGAGGCGACCGACGGCTGCCGCGGTCGCCGCCGCGCAGGCCGGGCGCTGGACTCCCGCACGACGAGCTCCGGCTGGAAGACCACGTGCCGGTGCTGGTGCTGCCCGGCGTTGTCGACCTCCTCCAGGAGCAGCTGGGCGGCCGTGCGGCCGAGCTGCTCGCGGGGCTGCCGCACCGAGGACAGCGGCACCGCCGCGGCGGCGGCGTACTCGATGTCGTCGTAGCCGACGATGGCGATGTCCTGGGGGACCCGGATGCCCTGCCGGGTCAGCTCCTGGAGCACGCCGAGGGCGATCAGGTCGTTGGCGCACATCACGGCGGTGGGCCGGTCGGCCGCGGGCAGGGCGGTGAGCTCGCGGGCGGCGGACCGGCCCGCGCCGACGGTCAGGTTCGGGGTCGCGACGTTGATCAGCTCCGCGTTGCCCTCCAGCGCCTGGGTGACGCCCGCGCGCCGGTCGGCGACCTGCGCGATGCTGAGCGGACCGCCGACGAAGGCGATCCGCCGGTGCCCCTGCTCGACCAGGTGGTCGCCGGCGAGGCGACCGCCGAGCACGTCGTCGACCGCCACCGAGCACAGGCTGTGCCGGCCGGCTCCCCGGTCCACCAGCACGACGGGGGTGCCCCGGCGGATGAGCTGCTCCAGCCGGGAGCCGCGCGAGTCGTCCACGGGGGTGATCAGCACCCCGCGTACGCGCTGCTCCTCCAGCAGCTCCAGGTGCCGGCGCTCGCGCTCGTCGTCGTCGCCGCTGTTGCACACGACGACCATCACGCCGTGCTTGTCGACGGCGGCCTCGGCGCCCCGGATCACGTCGGTGAAGAACGGGTTGGTGACGTCGAGCACCACGATGGCGATCTGGCGGCTGCGCCCGGCGCGGAGCTGCCGCGCCGAGTCGTTGCGGACGTACCCCAGCTCGGCGATGGCGTCCAGGACGCGCCGCCGGGTGGCCTCGGCGACCAGGTCGGGCCGGTTCAGCACGTTGCTCACCGTGCCGATGGACACCCCGGCGTGGCGCGCGACCTCCTTGATGCTGGCCGTCATCGCCCTCGCTCCTCGTCGCCTTGCCAGCCGGTCGCCGTCAGCCGGCGGCACCGGTGCGACCCCGGCAGGGAGCCGCCTTCTAAAACGTGTCAACTACGGTCGGGCGGGAAAACGCCGTCCCCCAGGTTACACGCAGGGCGAGTTGGCCGAACTCCTTGACGTGCCGTGCGTGGCGACCTACCGTGAGCGTAACAGGTGCATGAAACGTTTCACGACGCGTTTGCCGAGATCGGAGCGATGGTGGCCAATCCGCTGCTGCCCGGGACGGGCCCGGGATCCCCCGGCGCCCCCGCACCGGGGGAGGCACCCGATGCCTGAGCTGTCCCCGACCACCCGGGCCCGGCTTGAGCAGGCCCTGCGCGCGCAGCGCATCGAGACGGCCTCCTGGGCGTACGCCAACTCTGGTACGCGGTTCAAGGTGTTTGCGCAGGAGGGTGTGCCGCGGGATCCGTACGAGAAGATCGCCGACGCCGCCACCGTGCACCGGTTCACCGGGGTGGCCCCGACGGTGGCCCTGCACATTCCGTGGGATCGGGTGGACGACTACGCGGATCTGGCCCGTCATGCGAAGGAGCAGGGCGTGGCCCTGGGCGCGATCAACGCGAACGTCTTCCAGGACGATGACTTCAAGCTCGGTAGCGTGACCAATCCGGACACGGCGGTGCGCCGCAAGGCTGTCGCGCACCTGTTGGAGTGCGTCGATGTCATGGACGCGACCGGTTCGCGGGATTTGAAGTTGTGGTTCTCCGACGGCATCAACTATCCGGGTCAGGACGACGTGCGTGCTCGGCAGGATCGGCTGGCGGAGGCGTTGCGGGAGACGTACGGCCGGCTGGGCGGCGACCAGCGGATGTTGTTGGAGTACAAGTTGTTCGAGCCGGCCTTCTACGCCACCGACGTGCCCGACTGGGGCACCGCCTACGCGCACTGTCTCAGTCTCGGTGAGCGGGCGCAGGTGGTGATCGACACCGGGCATCATGCGCCGGGGACGAACATCGAGTTCATCGTGGCGGTCCTGTTGCGGGCCGGGAAGTTGGGTGGTTTCGACTTCAATTCGCGGTTCTACGCCGACGACGATCTGATGGTGGGTGCGGCGGATCCGTTCCAGTTGTTCCGGATCATGCACGAGATCGTGCTGGCCGATGCCCTGCGTCCGGAGGCCGGCGTCGCGTTCATGCTCGATCAGTGTCACAACATCGAGCCGAAGATCCCGGCGGTCATCCGGTCGGTGATGAACGTGCAGGAGGCCACTGCGAAGGCGCTGCTGGTCGACCGGGCCGCGTTGCGGGCCGCCCAGGACGCCGGTGACGTGCTCGCGGCGAACGCGGTGCTGATGGACGCGTACCACACCGACGTGCGGCCCGTGCTCGCCGAACTGCGCGCGGACGCGGGCCTGGATCCGGACCCGGTGGGCGCGTACGCCCGCTCCGGCTACTTCGAGAAGATCCGCGCCGAACGCGTCGGTGGACAGCAGGCCGGCTGGGGTGCCTGACACCGGCGGGGCCGACGAGCTGGCCTGGGGGGACCGGGAGTCGGCCGAACCGTGGCACGACCTCGCGCTGGGGCGGTGGTCGGCCCGGCTCACGGCGCGCGGGATCGAGGACGTCCGTCTCGACGGGCGGCGGGTGCTCACCCGCGTCCTGCACACCGTGCGGGCCACCGACTGGTCGACCGAGCGGGCGGCGCTGGCGTACACCCTCGCCCCGCCCGGCCGGGACGGGCCCGCCGCCACGTTCACGGCGCGCTACCCGGGGCACGGTCTCGACCTGCGCGGCGAGATCCGGGCCGTCCCCGACGGCTTCGACGTCGTGTTCGAGTCCCGGCCCGCCGGCACCCGCACGGTGCGGGTCAACCGGGTCGGCCCGGCCGTCCTGCACCCCGGGGACCAGGCCGGACGCCCGGTGCGCGGCCACCCGGGCGGGATCCCGGCCGGGTTCGCGTTCCCCCGGCACGTCGCCCGGTCGCCGGTGTTCGCCGCCGGCGCCCGGATGGAGCTGGACCTCGCCCCCACCGGCGTCGTGCTGGAACTCGACGGCGGCGAGTTCGAGGTGGAGGACCACCGCGACTGGTCCGACGACGGCTTCAAGACCTACACGCCGCCGCTGGCCGGGCCCCGCCCGATCGTCCTGCGCCCCGGCGACGTGCTGCGCCACCGGCTCCGGATCACCGCCGCCCCGGGCCGGCCGAGCCCGGCCCGCGCCCGCCCCCGCCGGCCCGACGCGGCCACCCCGGCCGGCGTCATGCCCCCGCTGGGGCTGCAGCACTCCGGGGGAGCGCTGCCGCCGGCCGCCCTCGCGGCCGTCGCCGAGCTGCGGCCGGCCTTCCTCCACCTGACCACCGACCTCGCCCACCCCCGGTGGCGGGACCTGCTGGCCGCCGACGCCACGGCGGCCCGCGCCCTGGACGTGCCGGTCGTGCTCACCCTCGTCGCCGACCCCACCGACCCCGGGCCCGCCGCCGAGCTGCCCGGCCTGCTCGACGGCCGGCTGACCACCGTCCTCGCGTTCGACGCGGGCACCGCCCGCACCTCCGCCGCGCTGGTGCGCGCCCTGCGCCCCCGCCTCGGCGCGGGCGTGGCGATCGGCGGCGGCAGCCGCGCCCACCTGGCCGCCCTGCTCGCCGCGCCGCCGGTCGACGAGCTGGACGTCGTCACGTTCCCGATCGCGTCCTGCGCGCACGACGTCGACCGGGCCGCCGTGCGATCGTCGCTCGACAGCCACCCCGCCGTGCTGGCCGCCGCCACCGAGCTGGCGGGCGGCCGACCGCTGCTGGTCGGCCCGGTCGGTCACCTGCCGTACTGGGACTCGTGGGGGGCGGCCACGCCCGGCCCCGCGTACGGCTGGGGCCCGGGGCTCGCCCGGCAGCGGTCGGTGTTCCACGCCGCCTGGACGGTGGCCGC
The DNA here is from genome assembly GCF_020884815.1 of Micromonospora sp. NBRC 110038. NCBI lineage: Bacteria > Bacillati > Actinomycetota > Actinomycetes > Micromonosporales > Micromonosporaceae > Micromonospora > Micromonospora sp. NBRC 110038. Next base: position 169,419 of record NZ_BBOL01000006.1, read on the forward strand.
GCTCGCCGGCTTCGCCGCCGCCGGGGTGGCCCGCGTGTCGCTGTGCCACACCACCGGCCTGCGCGGCGTCGGCGAGCCGGCCGGCGACGCGTTCGCCGCGTACCCCGTGTGGTTCGCGCTGCGGGAGCTGGCCGGCACGGCCGGCTGGCGGCGGCTGCCCGGGGCGACGCCGCCGGGCACCACCGGGCTGCGGCTGCGCGGCCCGGCCGGCGGGCTGGACCTGCTGGCCTGCCTCGCCGACGACCCGCCCGCCGGCGGTTTCCCGCCCACCGCCGAGGTGCTGCACGCCGTGGCCGGCACGCTGCGCCGCGAACCGGCCCGCACCGCCGGCACGCCCACCCCCTGCGTGGTGGTCGACCGGCAGCCACGAGGAGGACAACCATGAGGTACGCGCTGCTCGGCCCGTCCGGCATCCGGGTCTCCCGGATCGCCCTGGGCACGGCGACCTTCGGCGTGGCGCCCGACGCCGCCCGCGCCGACGCTGTCGTCGGCGCCGCCCTCGACGCCGGCATCAACCTGGTCGACACCGCCAACGCGTACGGCAACCTGCCGCACTTCGACCGCCCCGGCGTGCCCCCGGCCGCCGAGCGGGAGTCGGCGGAGGAGATCCTCGGCCGGGCCCTGGCCGGCCGCCGCGACGACGTGGTGCTGTGCACCAAGGCGCAGGAGCCGGTCGGCCCGGGCGTCAACGACCGGGGACTGTCCCGCCGGCACCTGTTCGCCCAGCTCGACCGCAGCCTGCGCCGGCTGCGCACCGACCACGTCGACGTCTTCTACGCCCACCACCCCGACCCGGCCACCCCGTTGGAGACCACCCTCGCCGCGCTGGACGACCTGGTCCGCGCCGGCAAGGCCCGGCACTGCGCGCTGTCGACGTTCCCGGCCTGGCAGACCGTGCACGCGCTGTGGATCTGCGACGACCGGCGGCTGCACCCGCCCGTCGCCCTCCAGGTGCGCTACCACCTGTTCGCCCGGGGCGTGGAGGCGGAGATCGTCCCCCTCGCCGACAGGTTCGGGCTGTCGGTGGTGGCGTTCAGCCCGCTCGCCGGAGGGCTGCTCGCCGGGGCGGCGGCCCGCACCAGGGCGCACGCGGGGGAGTCCCGGTGGGGCGGCGGCGCGTTCACCCCGTCCCAGCAGGCCGCCGCCGCCCAGGTGGAGGAGATCGCCGCCGCCGCCGGGCACCGCGCCGACGAGCTGGCCGTCGCCTGGCTGCTGTCCCGGCCCACGGTGGCCGCCGCGATCGTCGGCGCGGAGAACCCCGAGGAGGTGGCCGCCGCCGGTCGCGCCGCCGCCCTGATCCCGGACGCGGAGGTGCTGGCCCGCCTCGACGCGATCGACGTGGCCGAGATCCGCGAGCCGAAGCCCCGGGTGGCGCGGCCCACCGCACCGGGCGTCTGACCGTCCCCCCGACCACGTGTCGGACCCGCCGGGCGCGGGGTGGCGGCCCGACCCCGCCCCCGGGGCCGGGCCGTGGGGCCGTCAGGCCGCCTCGCTCCAGGGCACGGTGAACCGGTGCGCGCCGGAGCCGACCTCCGTCGGTTCGGCGCCGGGCAGCTCGACCCGCGCGGTCGCGCCGGCCGGCACCGTCACCTCGACGGCCAGCTCGCCGTCGGCCAGCCGCCAGCCCACCGCCGCCGGCCCGTACGGGGTCAGCAGCGCGGCGCGGGCGTGCCGCAGACCGCCGCCGGGCCGGGGCCGCACCAGCAGCCGGCGGTAGCCGGGCTCGGCCGGGGCGAGGCCGGCGACCGTGCGGTGCAGCCAGTCCGCCACCGCGCCCAGCGCGTAGTGGTTGAACGACGTCATCTGCCCCGGGTTCACCGTGCCGTCGGGCAGCAGGCTGTCCCAGCGCTCCCAGATCGTGGTCGCGCCGGTGGTCACCGGGTACAGCCAGGACGGGCAGTCGGTGCTCAGCAGCAGCCGGTACGCGGTCTCCACCTCGCCGTTGTCGGCGAGCGCGTCGCAGATGGCCGGGGTGCCGGCGAACCCGGTGGCGATGCGCCAGCCGGCCTCCTCGACCAGCTCGGCCAGCCGCCGGGCCGCCGCCCGGCGCGGGCCGCCGGCCGGCACTAGACCGAACCGCAGCGCCAGTGCGTACGACGTCTGCGCGTCGTTGTCGAGCAGCCCGGAGGGCAGCACGTACCGGCGCTGGAACGCCTCGGTGACGGCGGCGGCGAGGGCGGCGTAGCGCTGTGCGTCGGCGTGCCGCCCGAGCACCTCGGCCATCCGGGCGAGGACCCCGGTGGAGCGGGCGAAGTAGGCCGTGGCGACCAGGTAGCGGTCGGCCTTGGCGTCCTCCGGGTCGTCCGGCGGGGCGGTCGGGTCGAGCCAGTCGCCGAGCTGGTAGCCGCTGTCCCACAGGTGGTCCGCGCCGGCCCGCTGGTCGACCAGGTCGACGAACGCCTTCGCGCTGGCGTACTGCCGGGCCAGCACGTCGCGGTCGCCGTAGCGCTCGTAGAGCGTCCAGGGGGTGAGCACGGCGGCGTCGCCCCAGACCGCCGTCGGCTGCGGCGGCTCCCACCTCGGCGCGGGGATGCGGGGCACGAAGTACGGCACGGTCCCGTCGGGCAGCTGCTCGGCGGCCAGGTCGACCAGCCACGACGAGAGCATGCCCGCACAGTCGTACAGGAAGGCGGCGGTGGGGGCGAAGACCTGGATGTCGCCGGTCCAGCCCAGCCGCTCGTCGCGCTGCGGGCAGTCGGTCGGGATGTCCAGGAAGTTGCCCCGCATGCTCCACACGACGTTGTCGTGCAGCCGGTTGACCAGCGGGTCCGAGCACTCGAACGTGCCGGTGCGGACCATGTCGGTGTGGTGGACCCGGGCCACCACCGCCGCCGGATCGAACTCGCCGGGCCAGCCGGTGACCTCGGCGTAGCGGAAGCCGTGGAAGGTGAACCGGGGCTCCCACGTCTCGACGCCCCCGCCGCGCAGCGTGTACGAGTCGGTGGCCTTCGCCCCGCGCAGCGCCCGGACGAACAGCTCGCCGTCCTGGAGCACCTCGGCGTGGCGCAGCCGCACCGTCTGCCCGGCCGGGCCGGTGACCGTGATCCGCAGCCGGCCCACCAGGTTCTGCCCGAAGTCCAGGATGATCCGTCCGCCGGTGGCGTCGACCACCTCGGCCACGGGCACCTCCTGCACGCAACGCACGGGCGGGCCGGTCGGGGCGACCAGGGCCGCCGCCGGGCGGGGCAGCACGCGCACCGGGGTCCAGCCGTCGGCGGCGAAGCCGGGCGAGGACCAGCCGGTGGGCTCGCGGCGGGCGTCGTGGTGCTCGCCGTCGAGCAGGCCGGAGGCGGTCAGCGGCCCGGTCGCGGCCCGCCAGGAGCCGTCGGTGGCGACGAGCTGCCGCCGGCCGTCGGCGTACTCGATCTCCAGCTGGGCGAGCAGGCCGATCCGGCTGCCGTAGACGGTGCGGTGGCCGCCGTGGAAGCCGAGGCGGCCCGCGTACCAGCCCTCGGCGAGCCAGCCGCCGACGGCGTTGCGGCCCGGCCGCAGCAGCCCCGTGACGTCGTAGGTCTGGTAGCGCAGCCGGTGGTGGTAGCTGGTCCAGCCCGGGGCGAGGATCTGGTCGCCGACGCGGGCGCCGTTGAGCTCCAGCTCGTAGACGCCGAGGGCGGTGGCGTAGACCCGGGCCCGGGTGACCTCGCCGGTGACGTCGAACTCGTGGCGCAGCAGCGGCGGGGGCTGCTCGACCGTGGGGTCGACCGCCCAGTCGCCGGAGACGAACTCCGCCTGCCAGTCGTCCGCGTCGAGGCCGGCCTCCACGGTGGTCGGGTCGCTGAACGGCGTGGGCTCGTCGGCGTCGGCACCCCAGACCCGTACGCGCACCTCGCACCGCTCGCGGGGGCGCAGCGGCGGCGCGGGCCAGGGCACCAGCACGCAGTCGGCCGAGTCGAGGCGACCGCTGCGGTGGGCGGCCCGGTCCGGCCCGGTCACCTCGACCTCGTAGCCGACCTGCCGCCAGCCGGCGGGGGCGTCGGTGACGCGGAACGAGAGCCGGGGGGCGGGCTCGCCGATGCCGATCGCCGGGTCGACGTGCGCGACGCGGGGCGCCTGGACCGTCGTCCGGGGCGCGGGGTCGGCGTTGCTCATGGGCTTCCTCTCGACCGTCCGGTGGCACCGGGTACGTTACGAGTCAATGAAAGGTTTCACAAGTGTCGTGCCGCAGGGTGTCGAGTCGTAACGCCGCTTGACCGGCGGTGGTGACGGGCATAGCGTGGGTCGCAGATTGAAACGTCTCAGCCTCCGGTTCCGTCGCCGCCGTGCCGCTGACCCGCCCCGACGCGCGGTCCGCCCCACGGCGGGACGGCCGCGGGCGCGCACCCCCGAGGAGAGCGTGTGGGGTCCCTGGTGGGAATCCAGATCGGTGCCATCTCCTTCGTCGACGAGGGCGTCGACCAGGTTCTCGACATCGTCGGCGAGGCCGCGGCGGTCGACGCCGTGTTCGTGGCGACCCAGTCCTTCGACCGTGGCCTGCAGGGCCGGCAGGTGGTGAGCCGCCCCTGGCCCGGCCACGGCGCCCGCGAACTCGACCACCACCACGTCGGCGGCTCGTACGTCACCCAGCACCCGGAGTTCTACGCCAACACCGCGCTCGGGCCGTTCCGCGCCCCGGACCGCGAGGTCGCCGGCTTCGACGTGCTGGAACAGGTCATCCCGGCCGCCCGGCGGCGCGGCATGAGGGTCTACTCGTTCGTCCTGGAGAACACCCACTCCGGGCTGACCCGGCACGTGCCGAACTGGCCGAAGGTCCTGCAGGTCGACGCCTGGGGCCGCGCCGACCCGTACGCCTGCGTGCGCAACCCCGACTACGTCGCCTGGTGGCTCGGCCTGATCGAGGACCAGCTCAAGAGCTACCCGCTGGACGGGCTCATGTTCGGCTCCGAGCGGCACGGCCCGCTCGGCAACGTCCTGGGCGACGGCGGCTTCGCCCGTGACGGCAACCCGTACTGCTTCTGCCCGCACTGCGAGACCGCCGGCCACCGCCGCGGCATCGACGTGCGCCGGGCCCGCGAGGGGTACGTCGCGCTGCACCGGCTCGCCCACGGCGGGGCCGACCCCGGCGGCGACAGCGGCTTCGTGCGCTTCCTGCGCCTGCTCACCGAGTACCCGGAGATCCTCGCCTGGGAGCAGCTCTGGACCGACGGCTTCGAGGCCCTGCGCCGCCAGCTCTACGGCGCCGCGAAGTTCCTCGCCCCGCACGTGCAGGTCGGCTGGCACGTCTGGCACCACAACTCGTTCTCCCCGCTCTACCGGGCCCAGACCGACTTCACCGCCCTCGCCGAGTACGCCGACTTCGTCAAGCCGGTGCTCTACAACAACTGCGCCGGCTACCGGCTGCACCACCACATCCGGCAGGTGGCCCGGAGCATCTTCGCCGGGGTCGACGAGCAGACCCTCTACGACCTCTACCGGGGCGTGCTCGGCTACGACGAGGCCGTCCGGTTCGACGACCTGCCCGCCACCGGCCTGTCCGCCGACTACGTCACCCGGGAGACCCGCCGCACCGTGGCCGCCGTCGCCGGCCGGGCCGCCGTGTACCCGGGGCTGGACCTCGACGTGCCCACCCCGGAGCACGTCAAGAAGACCAGCCCCGAGGAGGTCCGCGCCTCGGTCACCGCGGCGCTCGACGGCGGCGCCGACGGCATCATCCTGTCCCGCAAGTACTCCGAGATGCGGCTGGACAACCTCGCCGCCGTCGGCGACACCCTGCGCGCCCGCGCCTGACCCGCTGCCGGACACGAATCGGGGCGGGGACCCGTGCAGGGTCCCCGCCCCGATCGTCGTGGCGACCGGTCAGCCGGCCGGCGGTCCGGGTCGCCCGACGTCGTGGCCCAGGGCGAACTCCGGCTCCCGGTGCAGGTGCCCGGCCGGCTCGCCCTCGGGAACGGCCGCGACGAAGAAGAACAGCCGCAGGTCGTCGGTGTACGCCCGCAGGATGTCGTGCTCCACCCCGGCCGGCGTGCAGACCAGGTCACCGGGGGCGACGTCGTACTCCTGCGCCCCGACGGCGACGCGGGCCCGGCCCTCGACCACCGCCCAGTACTCGGGGCAGGAGTGGTGATGCCGGTCGAACCGGAAGCCGGCCCGCTCCAGGCTGAACCAGCCGACCGCCGACAGGTCGCTCCAGGCCGGCCCGTCCACGGTCCACCGCTGGCCGGCGCCCAGCCGCAGGACGCTCACGCGCCCGGCCGCTGCCAGGCCACGACCTCACCCGCCGGGTGGCGGCAGAAGTCGGGCAGCCCGGTCAGCGCCTGCTCCTCGCCGCCCGGCGTGTACGTCACCAGCAGCCGCAGGGTGCGCCAGGTGGAGTTCATCGTCGAGTGCAGGGTGCCACGGGGGATGTAGACCATGTCGCCCTCGGCGATGGCGAACTCGTCGTCGCCGACGGTCTGCACCCCCGCCCCGGACACCACGTAGATCAGCTCGTCCGCGCCGGCGTGCAGGTGCCGGCCGTGGCCCTGCCCCGGGTTGATGATGACCTCGCCCTGGGAGTTGACGGCCCCGGGGATGGTCACCGGCGAGACGAACCACTTCATGGTGCCCCAGTCGAAGCTGAAGGTCTCCACGTCGTGCGCGGGGATGTGGGTGGATGGCATGGGGGTCTCCGATCGGGGGTTGGCTTCAGGAGGTGGGCAGGGACTTGAAGGCGCGGACCTGGGCGGTCAGGGCGCGCTCCACCGGCAGGCGTTCCATCGACGAGGCGCCGAAGAAGCCGACCACGCCGGTGGTGTGGGCCAGCACGTACGCGGCGTCGTCCGGCTCGGCGATCGGGCCGCCGTGGCAGAGCACCAGCACGTCCGGGTTCACCGCCACGGCGGCGTCCCGCATGGCCTGGATCCGCTCGACCGACTCGTCGAGGGTCAGCGCGGTCCGCGCGCCGATGGTGCCGGACGTGGTCAGCCCCATGTGCGGCACCAGCACGTCCGCCCCGGCCGCCGTCATGGCCGCCGCCTGCTCGGGGTCGAAGACGTACGGGCAGGTGAGCAGGCCCCGTTCGGCGGCCAGCCGGATCATCTCGACCTCCAGGTCGAAGCCCATCCCGGTCTCGGCGAGGTTCTGTCCGAACACCCCGTCGATGAGGCCGACGGTGGGGAAGTTCTGCACCCCGGTGAAGCCGATCGCGGCCAGCTCGTCGAGGAAGCGGGGCATCAGCCGGAACGGGTCGGTGCCGCAGACGCCCGCGAGCACCGGGGTGTCCCGCACGACCGGCAGCACCTCGGCGGCCATCTCGACCACGATCGCGTTCGCGTCCCCGTAGGGCAGCAGGCCGGCGAGCGAGCCGCGCCCGGCCATCCGGTAGCGGCCCGAGTTGTAGATGATGATCAGGTCGGCCCCGCCGGCCTCGGCGCACTTGGCCGACAGGCCGGTGCCGGCGCCCGCGCCGACGATCGGCCGGCCGGCGACCGCCTGTTCCCGCAGCCGCCGCAGCGCCTCCGCGCGTTCCATCTCAGGCTCCCTTCTGGATCAGCCGGTGCAGGGTGTCGGCCATCGCCGCCGCGAACTCCGGCGCGTTGACGTGCGCATCGACGCGGTGCAGCGTCCGGCCGTGCGCGGCGAGGGCCGCCGCGAGGGCGTCGCGGCACGCCGTGTCGGCCGCCGGGTCGGCGAACGGCTGACCGGGCGCGTCCAGCGCGCTCACCCCGCCGTCGGGCCAGAACACCTCGGTCGGGCCGGTCGCGGCGGCGGCCTTCGCGCCGATCCGCCGGCCCAGCTCGGCCATCTCGTCGGCGGTGGTGCGCATCAGGGTCACGGTCGGGTTGTGCACGAAGAACAGCCGGTCGGCGAAGCGCTCCGGCACGGTGTCGACCGGCCCGAAGTTGACCATGTCCAGCGCGCCGGGCGCGATCACCTGCGGCACACCGGCCGCCCCGGCGGCGGTGAGCCGGTCCGGCCCGGCGGTGAGCACCCCGCCCACCAGGTCGTCGGCCAGCTCGGTGGTGGTCAGGTCCAACACCCCGGCGAGCAGTCCGGCCTGGGCCAGCCCCTCCAGGGCCCGGCCCCCGGCACCGGTGGCGTGGAAGACCAGCACCTCGTACCCCAGCTCCTCCAGCCGGGCCTTGGCGGCCTCGACGGCGGGGGTGGTGACGCCGAACATGCTGGCCGCGACGATCGGCCGGGCGTCGGTGGCGGTGTCGGCGCGGGACCGGTCGCGGGCCATGCCGGCCATCGCCGCGGCGGCGTTGCCGAGCACGAGCCGGGAGATCCGGTTGACCCCGGCGACGTCGACGACCGAATACATGATCGTGACGTCCTTCGCCCCGACGTACGGGGAGACGTCGCCGGAGGCCATGGTCGAGACCAGCAGCTTCGGCAGCCCGACCGGGCAGGCGGCCAGCACCGCCGCCGCGATCGACGACCCGCCGGAGCCGCCGGCGGCCAGCACGCCGTCGACCTGGCCCGCGGCGACCAGCCGGCCGACGACCGCCGCCGCGCCCCGGCCCATCGCGGTGACCGCCGCGCCCCGGTCGCCCGCCGAGACCAGCTCGGCGACGGTGGTGCCGGCGGCCTCGGCGACCTCGTCGGCGGTGACGTCCGGGGTGAGGCCGCGCGGCGCGGCCGTGCCGGCGTCCACGACGAGGACGTCGACGCCGAGGGCGCGCAGCCGCTCGGCCAGGTACGCGTAGTCGGGGCCCTTGGTGTCGAGGGTGCCGACGAGGACGACGGTGGGCATGCCGGCCTCCTTCGGGGCGGTGGACATGTCAGCTCCCTTCGGGCAGCGGTGGGGCGGGCGGGTCGGGGTCGTCGACGTCGACCCCGGCGTCGGCGAGCGCGGCGCGGACCACCGCGAGCGCGTTGATCGCCCGGGGGAACCCGACGAACTGCACGCAGTGGATCACCACCTCGACGATCTCGGCGGGGGTGAGGCCGACCCGCAGCGCGGCCTTGGTGTGCCCGGCGATCTGCGGGTCCGCGCCGCCCATGCCGATGAGCACGGCGAGGGTGGCGATCTCCCGGCGGGCCAGGTCGAGGCCGGGCCGGGAGTTGACGTCGCCGAAGTTGAACTCCAGCCCGAAGCGGGCCAGGTCGGCGCCGAGGCCGGAGCGGCGCTGCAGGAACACGTCGGCCGCGCCCGGCCCGTAGATCTCGTTGAACGCCCGCCGTCCCCGGTCGAGCCGGCTCTGTCCGGCCTCGGGCGTCCCGGTCGGTTCCGTGGTCAAATCGAGTGCCCTCCGTCCTGGGCGAGGGTGACGCCGGTGATGTACGCGGCCGACTCCTGGCACAGGAAGACCACCGAGGCGGCCAGGTCGTCGGGTTGGCCGAGGGTGCGGGTGGGGATCTGGGCGAGCAGCTCCTCCCGGCGCTGCGGGGTGTCCCGGTCCCGGCCCGGGGTGGCCTGCGCCCCGGGGGCGATGGCGTTGACGGTGATGCCGGTCTCGGCCAGCTCGATGGCCAGCGCCTTGGTCAGGCCGATCACCCCGGCCTTGGCCGCCGCGTACGCCGTGGCGTTGCGCACCAGCCGGCCGCCGCGCACGGCGGCGATGGACGACAGCGACACGATCCGCCCCCAGCCGCCGGGCAGCATGTGCGGCAGGACCGCCCGCGTGGAGGTGAACACGCTGGTGAGGTTGCGGTCGAGCTGGGTCTGCCACTCGTCGAGCGTCAGCTCGGCGAACGGCCGGACCAGGCCGCCACCGGCGGTGTTGACCAGGATGTCGATGCCGCCCCACTCGGCGGCGGTGCGGTCGGCCGCCGCGACGACGGCGGCGAAGTCGAGCAGGTCGACCGCGTCGTGCCGGGCGGTGGCCCCCCGGGCGGTGAGGTCGGCGGTGGTGGCCGCGGCGGCCTCGGCGGAGATGTCCAGGCCGGCCACGGCGGCGCCCTGGTCGGCGAGGGCCCGGCAGATGCGGCGGCCGAGGGCGCCGCCGGAGCCGGTGACGACGGCACGGCGGCCGGCCAGCGGGCGGGCCGACGGCGCGGGTGGGGCTGTCATGTCGCGGGAGGTTCCCTTCGGGTGGAGGTGTCCGGTTGGCTCAGGTGGGGTCGATGACCAGGTTGTCGGGTCGCCGGCCGTGGGCGAACAGGTCGATCTGCGCGGCGGCCACGGCCCAGGCGCGCGCCGCGATCCCCTCGGTCACCCCGGCCACGTGCGGGGTGAGGGTGACGTTCGGCGCGTCCCACAGCGGGTGCCCGGGCGGCAGCGGCTCGGGGTCGGTGACGTCCAGGATCGCGTGCAACCGGCCGCCGCCGGTCTCGCGCAGCAGCGCGTCGGTGTCGACCAGGGTGCCCCGGCCCGCGTTGACCAGCACCGCGCCGTCGCGCAGCCCGGCGAGGAACCGCGCGTCGGCGATCCGGTCGGTGTCCGGGCCGGCCGGCAGCGCGAGGACGACGACGTCCTGCTCGGCCGCGACGGCGGCGAACCCGACGGTCGACAGGACGCCCGCGCGGGCATGCCGCCCGACCAGGGTCACCTCGCAGCCGAAGGGGCGCAGCAGGCCCGCGAGGTGCCGGCCGATGTCGCCGGCGCCGAGGACCGCCACCCGGCTGCCGGCCAGCGACCGGCCGGTCCGGCGCTCCCAGCGCCGCCGGCGCTGCGCCTCGGCGAAGAAGGCCAGCTCCCGGTGGTGCGCGAGCAGCACCGCGACGACCCACTCGGCCACGACCGCGCCGTGCGCGCCACGGGCGTTGGACAGGCCCACGCCGGGCGGCAGCCGGCCGATCCAGCCGTCGTAGCCGGCGTTGAGGGTCTGCACGAGCCGGACGTGGGGGAGCCGGGGAAGCAGGGCGAGGGTGCGCTCCACCGGGTGGAAGCCGTGCACGAGGACGACGGCGTGGTCGCGCTGCCCGGCCGTCGGCTCCCCGCCGGGCCCGAGCAGCTGCGGGCGCAGCAGTGGGTACGCCGTCAGCGCCGCCGCGCCCTCTTCATCGGGCACGAGGACGCAGACACCTGCGTCGCCGTCACTGTCGGTCATGGCATCTGCACTCCGTGGTCGGTGGCGGGCAGGCGCGCCCGGACGGCGCGCGGCTGCTCCTCGTGGCCCCGGGGGCGGGACGAGGCCGACGGCGGCGGGCGGCGAGGGGCCCTGCATGTATAACGTTTCAGAACGGTGCTGGCAAGCCCGTCTGCCGGTGCGCCACCCGCTGCCTGTCCGGCGTGCGCGCATTCCGCCCTGCTCCGTGTTGCTGTCGCCCCGTCGACCGGCAGAGCTGGGGCGGCGGCCGGGCCGCGTTACAAGCGGGAAACAGCCTGTTGACACTGCGGATGTGACGCAGGTAGCATCCGTCCGTTGAAACGATTTAAAGGCCGGCCGGCTATGCGCGTTGCTTCGCACGACCATCCCTGCCCCCGAGGAGCACCCGTGATCAGAACCTGGCGAGCTGCTCGCACGCACCCCACACTACGCACAGTAGCGGCTGTCAGCGCCGCCGCCCTGCTGGTTTCGGGATGCAGTGCGGCAGGCACCGGCACCAAGTCCGGTTCCGCCTCCAAGCCCACCGCGTTCTCGGCGCTGTTCACCACCGAGAACACCCAGATCCCCGCCGAGCTCAACCGGCTCGCCGCCGGCGAGTGCAAGGCCCAGAACGACGCGCTGCCGCTCAAGATCGAGCAGACCCCCAGCAGCAACATGCAGCAGAAGGTGCAGCTCCTCGCCGGCCAGGACGCGCTCCCGGTCCTGTTCGCCGGGGGTAACGCCCTGATCAACAAGGACGGGGCGCTGCAGAAGTCCGGTCAGCTCGTCGACGTCAAGAAGGCACTGACCGACCTCGGCGTCGCCGACAAGCTCACCCCGGCCGCGTCCGACACGATCGACAAGCTCTACGGCGGTGGCGTGTACCCGACCATCCCGTTCCAGTACAACATCGAAGGCATCTTCTACAACAAGAAGATCTTCGAGGAGCAGGGCATCGCCGTCCCCGCCACCTGGGACGAGCTGCTCGCCGCCGCCGCGAAGCTGAAGGCCGCCAAGATCACCCCGTTCACCGCCTCGGGCAAGACCGGCTGGACGATCAGCCGCTGGGTCGGCGCGTACATCCTGCGTGACCTGGGCCCCGACGCGCTGAAGAAGGTCGCCGACGGGCAGGCCAAGCTGACCGACCCCGAGTACGTCCGGGCCGCCCAGGCGATCGCCGACCTCGGCAAGGCCGGCTACTTCGTCGACGGGGTCACCTCCGTCGACTACGACACCGCCACGGCCAACCTGCTCAACGGCAAGGCCGCCATGATGTACATGGGCAGTTGGCTGCTGGCCAGCATCAACGACCCGAAGAAGAACCCCCTCGGCGACGCGATCGGGTTCATGCCCGTCCCCGCCGTCACCGGCGGCAGCGGCTCGATCGACCAGTACCCGGCCAACGTCGGCGCGCCGACGGCGATCTCCGCCAAGCAGTACAGCCCCGAGGTCGGCGGCTGGCTCAAGTGCATCGCCGAGAACTACGCCAGCGGGCTGATGGAGACCCAGGGCGCCTTCTCCGGCTTCAAGATGGGCAAGCCGGTGGCCAACGTCCCGCCGCTGACTCAGGACCTGCAGAAGCGCATCGACGCCAGCACCTCCACGGTCCTGTGGTTCGAGGCCCTGTTCAACACCAAGGCGACCGGCGACGCCAGCGCCAACGCCGCCCCGCTGCTCACCGGTGCCATGAAGCCCGAGCAGTACATGAGCCTGCTCCAGAACGACCTCTCCGCGGCACAGTAGTTCCGGCGGGCCGGTCCACCGGGCGGCGGCGGGTGACCGCCGCCCGGTGGACGGCCCCACCGGTCAGGCATCCTTGGTTGGGACGGGTAATCAATGGACCGAGTATTCGGTGACAAAAGGGCCATCGCGATCCTGCTCGGGCCCGCGTTGTTCATGTACACGGCGATCATGCTGGTGCCGTCGGTGTGGTCGCTGTTCTACGCCTTCTCCACCGGCAACGTGATCGAGGGCTTCCGCCCGGTCGGGCTCGACAACTTCCGCAAGCTCCTGGACGACCCGATCGTCCCGACCTCGCTGCGGTTCACCGTGACCTACGCCCTGGTCATCACGGTCGGGCAGATCCTGCTCGGCCTGGCGCTGGCCCTGTTCTACGTCTTCGTGCTGCGCCGGGCCTCCGCGCTCATCCGTACCCTGGTCTTCTTCCCGGTGGTGCTGCCCACCGTCGCGGTCGGCCTGCTGTTCTCCAAGATGTTCGCCATCGCGCCGCAGACCGGCCCGGCCAACAGCCTGCTCGACGTCCTGGGGTTCGGGGCGACCGACTGGTTCTCCACCGGCAGCAAGGCGTTCTGGGTCATCATCCTGATGGACCTGTGGCGCACCATGGGCTTCTACGCGGTGCTGCTCTACACCGGCCTGCTCGACATCCCCGGCGAGGTCCTGGAGTCCGCGCGGCTCGACGGGGCGGTCGGCTGGCGGCTGCTGCGGCACATCGTGCTGCCGCTGGCGCTGCCGGTGCTGATCTCCTCGATCATCTTCAGCCTGAACTCCTCGCTGAAGGTCTTCGACTCCGTGGTGGCGCTGACCAACGGCGGCCCCGGGACGTCGACCACCCCGCTGAACCTCTACATGTTCCAGACCTCGTTCTTCTACAGCGACTACGGCTACGGCAGCACCCTGGCGATCCTGATCACCACCATCTGCCTGACCGTCACGCTCTTCCTGTTCCGCTCCTCCCGACGAGACCTCACCAAGGGCTGACCATGGCGACACGTACGGACCCCTCCGCGCCGGTGGCGACCCGCGCGACCGCACCTGCCCCGCCCGCGCCGTCGCGCCGCCGCGGCGTCAACTGGCGTCGGGTGGGCAACCGCGCCTGGACCGGCCTGGTGATCGCCGTCCTGCTGGTGATCACCATCTACCCGCTGTTCTGGATGTTCGCCAGCTCGCTGAAGACCGAGAACGAGTTCATCACCGAGCCGCTGTGGTCGCTGCCCCGCGAGCTGAACTTCCAGAACTACGTCGACGCGTGGGAACTCGGCGGCATCGGCACCGTCATCCGCAACAGCCTGCTGGTGACCCTGCCGTCGCTGTTCTTCATCCTCGCCCTCGGCGCGGCGGCCGGGTTCGCCCTGGAGGTGATGGTCTGGAAGGGGCGCAACACCGTCCTGCTGCTCATCGTCGGCGGGATGATGCTGCCGCTGCAGCTGATCCTGCTGCCGCTGTTCACGATCTACTTCCGCCTCGGCCTCACCGACTCGCTGCTGCCGCTCATCCTCACCTACGTCGGGCACGGCCTGCCACTGACGGTGTTCCTGATGGCGGCCTACTTCCGGGCCGTGCCCCGGGAGCTGTTCGAGGCCTCGACGCTGGACGGGGCGGGGGTGTTCCGGGCGTTCTTCTCCGTCGGCCTGCCGATGGTCCGCAACGGCCTGCTCACCCTCGGCCTGCTGATGTTCTTCTCCGTCTGGAACGACCTGCTCATCGCGTTGACCTTCAACACCAGCAAGGAGCTGAGCACCATCCAGGTGGGCCTGCTCAACTTCAACGGCGAGTACGGCTCGACCCTCTACGGCCCGCTCTTCGCCGGCATCTGCACCACCGTGCTCGGCATCCTGGTCGTCTACGTGTTCATCAACAAGCAGATCATGAAGGGCCTGGCGGCCGGGTCGCTGAAGGGCTGAACCGGTGATCGTCGACGCGCACACCCACGCCTGGCCGCGCTGGCCGTACCGGCCGCCCGTGCCGGACGACGCCACCCGGGGCGGGGTCGAGGTGCTGCTGCACGAGATGGCCGCCGCCGGGGTGGACCGGGCGGTCGTGGTGGCCGCCGAGATCGACCGCAACGCCGACAACAACGACTACGTCGCGGCGGCGGTGGCCCGGCACCCCGGGCGGCTCCACCACTTCGCCGACCTGGACAGCCGGTGGAGCCCCCGGCACCACACGGCCGGGGCCGCCGACCGGCTCGCCGCGCTCGCCGACCGGTACCCGCTCGCCGGGATCAGCCACTACCTCGGCCCCGACAACGACGGGTGGCTGCGCTCGGCGGACGCCCGGGCGCTGTTCGCCGCCGCCGAGCGCCGGGGCCTGCTCATGGGGCTGGCCGCCGGGCCGGCCTGGCACGCCGACCTGCGCGCGCTCGCCGCGACCGTGCCCGGCCTGCCCATCCTGTGCAACCACCTGGCCCTGGTGCCGCCCTGGCCCGGCGGCGTCGCCGACGCCCTGGCCCGGGTGCTCGACCCGGCCGCCCCCGCCAACCTGATCGTCAAGGTCTCCGGCCTCCAGTACGGCGCGGCCGACCCCTGGGACGTGCCGCACCGGGCGGCGCTGGACGTCGTCCGGGCGTACTACGAGACGTGGGGCCCCCGGCGCCTGGTGTGGGGCTCGGACCATCCGGCCTCCGGCGCGGCGATGACGTACCGGCAGTCGCTGGAGGCGGTGCGGCGGCACTGCGACTTCATCGCGCCGGCCGACCTGCCGCTGGTCCTCGGCGGCACCCTCGCCGGGCTGCTCGGCGACCCGGAAGGAGTCCGCGCATGACCCCGCCGCCGCCCCGCCCGCACGTGACCCCGCCGCCCCGCCCGCACGTGACCCCGCCGCCCCGCCCCCGGGTGGGCGTCGCGTGCAACCGGGCGACCCGGGAGCGCTTCGTCACCGAGGCCGCGCTGGCCCGCCTCGCCGGGGTCGCCGACGTGGCCTGGCTGGAGTTCGACGGACCGGACCGCTCCACCGCGCCGCCGCCGACGGACCCGGCGACCGTCGCCCGGCTGACCGCCTTCGTGGCCGACCTCGACGCGCTGGTCGTCAGCCATGGCTGCCCCCGGGTCACCGACGAGGTGCTGGCCGCCGCGCCCCGGCTGCGTCTCGTCGGCGACACCCACGGCGACCGCTTCGCCCACCGCGTCGACGTCGCCGCCGCCCGTGCCCGGGGGGTCTGGGCGGTGGACACCACCAACGGCTCCTCCGACCCGGTGGCCGAGTGGGCGCTCGCGCTGATGCTCGTCGGCCTGCGCAACGCCGGGGCGCTGTTCCGCCGCCTCGTCGCCGACGAGGTGCTCTGGCCTGACCGCGGCGTGTTCCTCGACGACCCCGGCTACCGCAACGGCGAGCTGACCGGCCGGACGGTCGGCATCATCGCGCTCGGCCACATCGGCCGGCGGCTGCTGGAACTGCTCGCCCCGTTCCACGTCAACGTCCTCGCCCACGACCCGTACGCGCCCCGGGTGCTCGCCGACGTCTACGACCTCACCCTGACCAGCCTCGACGGCGTGCTCTCCGGGTCCGACGTGGTGGTCTGCCTGGCCCCCCTGACCAGCGCCACCCGGGGCCTGCTCGGCGCCCGCGAGATCGCCCTGCTCAGGCCCGGCGCGGTCTTCGTCAACGTGTCCCGGGGCGCGGTCGTCGACTCGGCCGCGTTCCTCGACCGGCTCGCGACCGGCGACATCGTCGCCTGCCTCGACGTGTTCGACCCGGAGCCGATCCCGGCCGGGCACCCCGTTCGCGCCCTGCCCAACGTCTTCCTCAGCCCGCACATCGCCGGGGTCACCGCCGCCAGCGAGCCGCGCTTCTTCGACCTGATGGTGGACGAGGTGATCCGCGTGATCCGCGGCCACCACCCCCGCCACGAACTGGTCCCCCGCGAACCCGACTGAACCGCCCCGGCCGGGCGCCAGCGGCCCCGGCCGCCGAGAGCTGGTGCATGGCGGCCCTCTGGTCGCCGCCGAGACTGGAGGAGCCACCGTGACCGTTTCCTACTCCGCCGCGCCGCCGCTGAGCGAGCGCGCGCGGGCCGAGGTGCTCAGCCCGGCCGCCCTGGAATTCGTGGCCGAGCTGCACCGCCGCTTCGACCCGCGCCGGCGGGAGCTGCTGGCCGCCCGCACCGCCCGACCCGCGCCGACCGGCTTCCTGCCGGAGACCGCCGACGTGCGGGCCGGCGACTGGCGGGTCGCCGCGCCCCGCCCCGACTACGCCGACCGCCGTGTCGAGATCACCGGCCCCACGGACCGCAAGATGGTGATCAACGCCCTCAACTCGGGGGCCTGCGGCTTCATGGCCGACTTCGAGGACGCCAACAGCCCGACCTGGCGCAACCAGGTCGAGGGCCACCTCAACCTGACCGACGCGATCGACCGGACGATCACCCACGACGCCTCCGACGGCCGGCGGTACCGGCTGGTCGACTCGCCGGCCACGCTGCTGGTCCGCCCGCGCGGCTGGCACCTGGTCGACAAGCATCTGCTGGTCGACGGCGTCCCCGTCGCCGGGGCGCTGATGGACTTCGGGCTGTTCGCCTTCCACAACGCCCGCCGGCTGCTGGAGCGGGGCAGCGCACCCTACCTCTACCTGCCGAAGCTGGAGCACCACCTGGAGGCGCGGCTGTGGAACGACGTGTTCGTCCACGCCCAGGACGCGCTCGGGGTGCCCCGGGGCAGCATCCGGGCCACGGTGCTGATCGAGACGTTCCCGGCGGCGCTGCAGATGGACGAGATCCTGTTCGAGCTGCGGGAGCACTCGTACGGGCTCAACGCCGGCCGCTGGGACTACATCTTCTCGATGATCAAGACTTTCCGGGATCGGCCGGGGTTCGTGCTGCCGGACCGCACGGCGGTGACGATGACCGTGCCGTTCATGCGGGCGTACACGGAGCTGCTGGTGGCCACCTGTCACCGGCGCGGCGCGTTCGCGATGGGTGGCATGGCCGCCCTCATCCCGTCCCGCCGCGACCCGGAGGCCAACGCCCGGGCCGTGGCGGCGGTGGACGCGGACAAGCGCCGTGAGGCCGGCGACGGCTTCGACGGCACCTGGGTCGCCCACCCCGACGTGGTGCCGGTGGCCCGCGCGGCGTTCGACGCGGTGCTGGGGGAGCGGCCGAACCAGATCGACCGGCGGCGCGACGACGTCACGACGACCCCGGCCGACCTGCTCGACGTGGCGGCCACCCCGGGGTCGGTCACCGAGGCCGGGCTGCGGGGCAACGTCAGTGTGACGTTTCAATACCTGTCGTTCTGGCTGACCGGTCGGGGCGCGGCCGGGATCGACAACCTGATGGAGGACGCCGCCACGGCCGAGATCGCCCGATCCCAGGTCTGGCAGTGGATCCGGCACGGCGCGCAGCTCCCCGACGGGCGGGTCGTCACCCGGGACCTGGTGGCCGGCATCCTCGCCGAGGAGATGGCGCGGATCGCCGCCGAGGTCGGCGAGCGGGTGTGGCGACAGGGTCGCCCGGAGGACGCGCGGGAAGTCTTCGCGCGCGTCGCCCTCGCCGACGAGCTGCCGGAATTCCTCACCCTGGTGGCGTACGACCGGCTGTAGGTCGCCGTCGCGAGGCGGCCCGTTGACCGTCCCGCGCCATCTACTGTAACGTTTCATTTCGTCGGGCCGTGACCCCGTGGCATCCGCCCGGGACCGCCCGCCTCCCGCCGCCCGCCGGCCCCACCCTTCGCCAACTCTCTGCCACCCTCGTGAGGAGCCCCTCATGTCCACCTCGGACCTGGTCATCACCGTCGTCGGCGCCGGCGGCAAGATGGGCCTGCGGATCTCGGCCAACCTCCAGCGCAGCGGCCACACCGTCCGCTACTGCGAGAACCACCCGCCGGCCCAGGCCCGGGTGACCGCCGAGGGCCGCGAACTCAGCGACACGGCCACCGCCGCCGCCGACAGCGACGTCGTCGTCCTCGCCGTTCCCGACGTGCTGCTCGGGGAGATCTCCGCGCAGCTCGTGCCGCTGCTCAAGCCGGGCGCCGTCGTGCTCACGCTCGACCCGGCCGCCGCCTACGCCGGCGTCCTCGCCCGCCGCGACGACATCCACCTCGCCTGCGCCCACCCCTGCCACCCGTCGGTCTTCCTGGAGCGCACCACCGGCGAGGAGTACGCCGACACCTTCGGCGGGGTCGCCGCCGCCCAGGACGTCGTCGCCGCGCTCGAGTCCGGCGACGACGCCGTACGGGCGCGCGTCGAGGACGTCGTCCGCATCATGTACGGCCCGGTGCTCGACGTGCACTGGGTCACCGTCAAGCAGCTCGCCGTCCTGGAGCCGACCCTGGTCGAGACCGTCGCCTGCATGATCAGCGGCCTGCTCCGCGACGCGCTGCACGAGACCGTCCACACCGTCGGCGTGCCCGAGCCGGCCGCGAAGGCGATGCTCTTCGGCCACATCCAGGTGGCGCTGAGCAACTCGCTGCGCGGCTCCAACCCGTTCTCCGAGGCGTGCCTCATCGCCATGGACTACGGGCGGGAGACCATCGTGCGCGACGACTGGAAGCGCATCTTCGACGACGCCGAGCTGGACTCCGTCATCGCCCGGATGCTGCGTATCGACGCGGTGCGGCCGGCCCGATGACCCGCCTGTCCAACGACCCCGCCCGCTTCGCCGAGCAGGCCCTCGACGGCTTCGCCGCGGCCCACCCGGGACTGGTGCGCCGGGTGAGCGGCGGCGTGGTCCGGGCGGCCGCCCCCGCACCGGGGCGGGTCGCCGTCGTCGTCGGCGGCGGCAGCGGACACTACCCGGCGTTCGCCGGCCTGGTCGGCGACGGCCTCGCCCACGGCGCGGCCGTCGGCAACGTCTTCGCGTCCCCGTCGGCCCGGCAGGTCCGGTCGGTGGCGCGGGCCGCGTCCGGCGGCGGCGGGATCCTGCTGGCATACGGCAACTACGCCGGCGACGTCCTCAACTTCACCGCCGCCCGGGTGCACCTGGAGGCCGAGGGCGTCGACTGCCGCGCCGTCGCCGTCACCGACGACCTGGCCAGCGCCCCGGCCGAACAGGCCGACCGGCGGCGGGGGATCGCCGGGGGACTGGTGGTGTTCAAGGTGGCCGCTGCCGCCGCCGACCGAGGGCTCGACCTCGACGAGGTGGAGCGGATCGCCCGGCTGGCCAACGCCCGGACCCGTTCGTTCGGGGTCGCCCTGACCGGCTGCACCCTGCCCGGCGCGGCCGCCCCGCTGTTCGCGGTCCCCGGCGGGCGGATGGCCGTCGGCCTGGGCATCCACGGCGAGCCCGGCATCGACGAGCGGGACCGCCCCAGCGCCGACGGCCTGGCCGAGCTCCTCGTCGACACCGTCCTCGCCGAACTGCCGGCCGGGATCGACGCCCCCGCCGGCCAGCGGGCCGCCGTCCTGCTCAACGGGCTGGGCAGCGTCAAGTACGAGGAGCTGTTCGTCGTCTACCGGCGGGTCGCCGAGCTGCTCGCCGCCGCCGGTGTGCAGGTCGTCGCCCCAGCCGTCGGCGAGCTGGTGACCAGCTTCGAGATGGCCGGCGTCTCGCTGACCGTGTGCTGGCTGACCGACGAGCTGGTCCCGCTGTGGTGCGCCCCGGCCG
Source organism: Micromonospora sp. NBRC 110038 (assembly GCF_020884815.1). Lineage (NCBI taxonomy): Bacteria > Bacillati > Actinomycetota > Actinomycetes > Micromonosporales > Micromonosporaceae > Micromonospora > Micromonospora sp. NBRC 110038. The sequence goes on from NZ_BBOL01000006.1 coordinate 189,585, forward strand.
ACGCCCCCGGCTTCCGGCGCGGCCTGTCGGCCACCGCCGCCGCGCCGCCCGCGCCGGTCCTCGCCGAGGAGGCGGAGGAACCCGTGCCGCCCGCGAGCCCCGCGTCGCGGGCCGCCGGCCGCCGCCTGCTCGGCGCGCTCGTGGCGGCGCGGGACGCCGTCGACGCCCACGCCGACGAGCTGGGCCGCATCGACGCCCTGGCCGGCGACGGCGACCACGGCATCGGGATGAGCCGGGGCGTCAACGCCGCGGTGGCCGCTGCGGTGGCCGCCGTCGCCGCCGGCGCCGGGGTCGGCACCGCGCTGACCCGGGCCGGGGACGCCTGGGCCGACGCCGGCGGCGGCACCTCCGGCGCGCTGTGGGGGGTGGCCCTGCGCGGGGCGGCCGTGGCCCTCGGCGACGACCGCGAGCCGACCGCCGCGCGGGTGACCGGGGCGGTCTCCCGGGCGCTGGCCGACGTCACCCGGGTCGGCGGGGCCGCCGTCGGCGACAAGACCCTCGTCGACGCGTTCGCGCCCTTCGCCGCCACGCTGGCCGACCGCGTGCAGGCCGGACAGCCGGTCGCCGCCGCCTGGCGGGAGGCCGCCGCCGTGGCCGACGTGGCGGCCCGGGCCACCGCCGACCTGGTGCCCCGCGTCGGTCGGGCCCGCCCCCTGGCCCACCGCAGCGTCGGCGCCCCGGACGCGGGGGCGGTCTCGCTCGCCCTGATCCTGGCGGCCGTCGCCGACGCCGTCGGCGGAGCCGCCGCCACCGCACCCACCCGTGAAGAGGAGACCGCGCGATGAGCGCCAGCAGACTGCGGATCGTCGTCGGCGCCGACGACGCCGGCTACCAGTACAAGGAGATGCTCAAGGCCGACCTGCGCGGCCACGAGCGGGTGGCCGAGGTGATCGACGTGGGCGTCGACGCGGACGGGCACACCGCGTACCCGATCGTCGCCATCGCCGCCGCCGAGATCGTCGCGGCGGGCCGGGCCGACCGGGCGCTGCTGGTCTGCGGCACCGGCCTGGGCGTGGCCATCGCCGCCAACAAGGTCGCCGGCATCCGCGCGGTCACCGCCCACGACAGCTACTCCGTCGAACGGGCCATCCTGAGCAACAACGCCCAGGTCCTCACCTTCGGCCAGCGCGTCATCGGGCCGGAGCTGGCCCGCCGGCTGGCCCGCGAGTGGCTGGGCTACGACTTCGACGACTCGTCGCCGTCGGGGGCGAAGGTCCGGCTGATGTCGACGTACGAGTCGACCGGGTCGTGCTGAGCCGATGCGCGACCGGCCGCTGACCGTCGGGGTCAGCCTCAAGATGTACTTCGGGCAACGCGAGACGCTGCGCTGGTGCGCGGACGTGGCGCGACTGGCCCGCGCCCACGACGCCGTCCAGGCCGGACGGGTCGAGCTGTTCGTGCTGCCGTCGACGCCGCTGATCGCCCCGGTCCGGGGCGTCCTCGCCGGCACCCGCGTCCACGTCGGCGCCCAGGACCTGCACCACACCGACCGGGGCGCGGTCACCGGCGGCACCAGCGGCGCGCTGCTCGCCGAGCTGGGCTGCCGCTACGCCGAGGTGGGGCACTTCGAGCGCCGTACCCTCTTCGGGGAGGACGACGCCGTCGTCGCCGCCAAGACCACGGCGGCGCTGCGCAACGGCCTGACGCCGGTGCTCTGCGTCGGCGAGCCCGACCGGGTCGACGCCCCGGCGGCCGCCGCCGACTGCGTCGCCCAGGCCCGCGCCGCCCTCGCCGCCGCCCCGCCCGGTCCCGTGGTGTTGGCGTACGAGCCGTGGTGGGCCATCGGCCGGCCCGAGCCCGCCCCGCCGCAGCACATCGGGGCCGTCACCGGTCCCTTGCGCGACTGGATCGCCGACCAGCCGGGCCGGGCCGGCAGCCGGGTGATCTACGGCGGCAGCGCCGGACCGGGGCTGCTCGGCCGGCTCGGCGACCGGGTCGACGGGCTCTTCCTCGGCCGGTTCGCCCACGACCCGGCGGCCCTGGCCGCGATCCTCGACGAGGCGACCGCCCTCACCGGTGCCGCCGGGGACAGTGCCGCCACCGGGGACACCGCAGACACCGCCGGTGGCGCGCCGGCCCGCACCGGGGAGCCGCCGTGGCCATCGGCCTGAGCACGTACTCGTTCTTCTGGCGCTGGACGGCGGCGCAGCGCCCGCTGTCCCTGACCGACATGGTCGAGCGGACCGCCGAGGCCGGCGCGACCGTCTTCCAGGTCTGCGACTACCCGCCGATCGAGGAGGCGTCCGACGGGGAGCTGGAGCGGCTGCGCCGCCGGGCGTCCGCCCTCGGCGTCCGGCTGGAGCTGGGCACCCGGGGCGTCGATGGCCCGCACCTGGCCCGCTACCTGGACCTGGCCGGCCGGCTCGACGTCGGCTTCGTGCGCACCATGCTGAACACCGCCGCGCACCGGCCGACCGTCGCCGAGGCCGTCGCCCTGCTCGCCGCCGCCCTGCCCGGGTACGCCGCCCGGGGCGTCACCATCGGCCTGGAGACCTACGAGCAGGTGGCCACCGACGACCTGCTCGCGGTGGTACGCGGAGTGGACGACCCGCACCTGGGGGTGTGCCTCGACCCGGCGAACTGCGTGGCCCGGCTCGAACTGCCCGCCACCACCGTGGAGCGCACCGCGCCGTACGTGGTGAACCTGCACGTCAAGGACTTCGCCTTCACCCGGGCCCCGGGCTGGGTGGGCTTCTCGCTGGTCGGCTGCCCGCTCGGCACCGGCCTGCTGGACTACGCCGCGATGGTGGCGTGGGTCCGTCCGGTCGAGCGCGGGATCAACCAGATCGTCGAGCACTGGCTGCCCCGGCAGGACTCGATCGAGCGCACCTGCGCGGTCGAGGACGAGTGGACCCGGCACAGCGTGGAGTTCCTGCGCCGGGCCGGGAGCTGAGCCCCCGGTCAACCCCCACGCGCCGGGTTCCCGCCGCAGGTGCTGCCCTCCGGCCGGGTGACACGTAGGCGAGCCCGTCGAATTCATCGGCTCGGGCAGATAGATCTGTCGAGTATCTCACCGGGCGCGATCGTTGAGAACTCATGCATCTCGATGGATGGTGGATCGGAAGCGCACAGACAGCTCGTCGAGCACAGGAGGCAGCAGCATGAGGAAGCGGATCATTCGTACCGTCATCGGCCTGGCCCTCGCTGCGGGGGCCACCGCCGCGATGGCGCTGCCGGCGCACGCAGCGCCGGCTGCGGGCCTTACCTTCTACCAGGGCACGTTCGCCACCCCGGTGCTGCACGTCGCCGAGCCCGACGGCGCCTGCACGGCGTTCCCGGCGGGCGCCGACTCCCTGGCCGCCGCCGGCGGTGTGGAGCAGGTCCTCGCGTTCCGCAGCGCCGACTGCGCGGGCGCGGCGGTGGGCCTGGGCACCCTGCGGACCTTCCCGGCCGGCGAGTACCACTCCTTCCGGGCGTTCTGAGCCGTTCCCGGGGGGTATGGCCACCGCCCCCTGGCGACCACCCCGCGCCGGACACGTCCGCTGCTCCCCATGGCCAACCCGTCTCGGGGTTCCGTTCTCAGCGGGCCAGGGACACCAGCGTGCGTGGCCGCGCGGTGGCCCGGGGCCGCCGGCAGAAGTACACGAAGGCCGGCGGTAGGTTGGCCCACACCGTGCGGCCGGTCACGACCTCCTCGAACCGGTCGCCCAGCGCCCGCCGCAGTCGTCGGGCTGCCGGGGCCCAGCGGGCGATCGTGTAGCCGAACGTGGTGAAGGCCCCGTCCGGGGTGAGCGCGTCGGTGACGGCGTGTAGAAGCTCGTCCTGCTGGCCCCCGGCGAACGCCGCCCACGGCAGCCCGCTCACGATCACGTCCGCCCGGCCGTGGCCCCGCTGCGCCAACACGTCGCCGAGGTCGCGTGCGTCGGCCACGGCGACGTCGAGCCGTGGGTGCCGGGCGGCCAGCAGGCCGGCGAACCGCTCGTTGACCTCGACCGCGAGGTGGCGGCCCCGGCCGGCGAGCCGACGCTGGATGGCAGCCGTGAACGCCCCGGTGCCGGGGCCGAGTTCGACCACCAGCGGCTCGCCGACGCCGGGCACGGGCGCGGTGACGAGATCGGCCAGCGGCCCACCGCTGGGGGCGACCGCGGCGACGGTGAACGGGTCACGCAGGAACTCGCGCAGGAACGCCACCCGGTGGTTGTCGTTCATCGCCCGGCTCGCTGCCCGGAGAGCTGCGGCCGGGCCGGCCCGGCGGCGGGGTCCAGGACCCGGGCGAGCCAGTCGGTGCGGGCGCGGCGGGCCTGGGCCGAGATCCGCGCCTGCGGGTACAGGGCGTCGAACCCGTGGAAGCCGCCCGCCCAGACGTGCAGCTCGGCCTGGCCGCCGTCGGCCCAGATGCGGGTGGCGTACGCGACGGCCTCGTCGCGGAACACCTCGGCGGTGCCGGCATCGACGTAGGCGTCCGGCAGGCCGGACAGGTCGTCGGCCGTCGCGGGGGAGACGTGACCGGGCACGGCGTCGTCGGCCAGGTCGCCGAGCACCGACCGCCAGCCGAACTCGTTCATCTCGCGCGTCCACACCCCGGGCTCGCCGGCGTACTGGCGGCTGGAGGTGGTGTCGTTGTGATGATCGAGCATGGGGCAGATGAGCACCTGGGCGGCGAGCGGCGGGCCGCCGCGATCGCGGGCCAGCAGGGCGATCCCGGCGGTGAGGCCGCCGCCGGCGCTGATCCCGGCGACGACGATCAGGCCCGGGTCGACGCCCAGCTCGTCGGCGTGCTCGGCCACCCACAGCAGGCCGTGGTAGCAGTCGTCGACCAGGCTGGTGCCGGTGGCTTCGGGGGCCAGCCGGTAGTCCACGGAGACCACGACGGCGCCGAACCGGTCGAGCCATTCCAGGGGGATGTCGAGCTGGGAGAAGCGGTCACCCATCACCATTCCGCCGCCGTGCATCCAGTAGACGCAGGGGGCCGGGGCGGTGTGTTCCGGGCCGGCGGGGCGGAAGACGGACAGCGGGATGTCCGTGCCGTCCGGGCCGGCGATGTCGACCTCGCGCCGGTCGATCGCCCGGCCTTCGAGCAGCGGCTCCACCGGCAGTGTCGAGAACTGCCGGATCTGCGGGAGCACCTCGCGGTTGAGCTCGGGTACGAGCGGCATGTCGGCCAGGAGCGCGCGCAGCTCGGGGTCGAAGGGGGGACGTGTCAGTGCCATGAGGGGTTTCCTGTCGTGTTCGATGTGGACGGACAGACGGGCGGGCGGGTTTCAGATGGCGGCCTTGCCGCCGACCGGCACCTCGTCGAGGTACGCCGGCTCGCCGACGATCAGCGGCTGGAGTTGCGCCACCAGGGCCTGTGCCTCGGCGGTGGCGAAGAACCGGTGGTGCGCCTCCTCGGTCGTCCAGCCCTCGGTGACGTGGACGATGTCGGAGGCGGTGGCGGACCGGCCGATCAGGAAGACGACGCAGTCCTCGTTCGCCAGCGACGGCGAGGCGAGCAGGAAGTCGACGAGTTCGTCGCCCTTGCCGGGCTGGGCGGTCATGGTGGCGTGGAATCCGTAGCTGATGCTCATCGGGCACTCTCCTCGGCGGCTGCCACCGGAGGTCGGCGGCGACGGTATTGCCTGCTGGGCTCCACTCTCGGTGCCAGCCGGTCGGCCTTCATCTGTCATCCGACTTCCGAAATGTGGGTCGCCGACCGTGGATGACCTAGCCGGTGGTGCCGCGCACGGCGGGCCCCGCCCCTGGGTGCGAGGGGTCACGCGATCCGGTCCGAAGCCGCGAGGGCCGCCCGGCGTCGATGCCTCAGCCCGTTGGTTAGGTCATTCGACAGATGCGCGGGCCGGGAGCCGCGCCGCACGATCGACGGCGTGACGCCACCAGGACGGGAACACCGCGCATCGCCGCCCACCGTGCTGCGGATGCGCGAGGTCCGCGACCGCGCCCTGTTCGACCTCGACGACGGGCCGGTCACGCCGTCGAACCGGGCCGACCTGACGGCGATCACGCGCCTGCTCAACGTGCTGCTGGCGAGCCTGGTCGTGTCCTCGTTGCAGTACGAGCAGCACGCGCTGGGCGTCCGCGCCCCGTCGGCCCGTCTGCTCGCGGAGCTTCTGTTCGCCGGGGCCGACCGCGACCGTGGCGACGCGCGGCTGGTCGCGACCCGGATCCGGCAACTCGGGTGCGTCGGCGACTACGACCCACAGCACCTGAGCGTCCGGTCGCGGGTCGCCTTCCGGGCGTTTCCCGACGGTGACGTCGTCGGTATCGTGACGCAGAACCTCGTCGGGGCGCGAATTCTCGTCCAGACGTTGCAGGAGGCGGTGCGCTGGATCGGCGACGACGACCCCACCACCCGCCGGCTCCTGGAGCGGCTGCTTGAGGCGAAGGAGACGCAGGCCGACGAGCTCAGCGCACAGTCTGCTCAGCAGCAGGCGACGACAGAGCGTCCCGGAGCGCGGCCCGCGACGTGACGCCCAGCTTGGGGAAGATCCGGTACAGGTGGGCGCCGACGGTCCGGTGGGACAGGAACAGGCGCTCGGCGATCTGCTTGTTCGTCATGCCGCTCGCCGCCAGCTCCGCGATCTGGAGTTCCTGCGCGGTCAGCGCGGTCAGGCCACCCCGCTGGCGAGGGACCGGTCGGTAGCCGCAGGCGCGCAGTTCCCCCTCCACCCGGGCGAGCCAGGGCTCGGCCGCCATGGCGGCGAACCCGTCCCGTGCGGCGAGCAGGTGCCGCCGCGCATCCGCCGACGACCGGGTCCGCCGCAGCCGCTCCCCGAGGGCCAACCGCACCCGGGCGCTGTCGAACAGCCACCGTCGGGTCGCGGCGTCGGCCAGCAGGACCTCCAGGCCGGCCACTGACTCGTCGTCGTCGAGGACGAGGGCCTCCGCGCCGGCCTGGAGCAGGGCCATCCGGGACGACAATCCAGCCACGTCCGCGTCCCGCATCGCCTGGACGTGTGCCCGCGCCTCGGCCGTGCGCCCGGTGCGTACGGCCGCCTCGACCAGGTCGAACATGACCCAGGTGCAGTGCGGCACGTGGGAGGCGAGCACACCGGGCGGGCACATCGCGGCGGCGTGCCCGAAGGCGGCGTCGTAGTCACCCTGCCCCAAGGCGGCGAGCGCCCGGGGATGCTGCGCGAACAGCGCGGCGGCGGCCACCCCCCGGGGCAGCGCCCAGTGGGTGATCTCGTCGGCGAGCGCGTACGCCTCGTCGAACCGTCCCCGGCCGGCGGCGAGGATCGCCCGGTTGTACCGGAAGTACCACGCGAAGAACGAGAAGCCGGTGGTGTCGCAGACCCGCTGACCCTCGGCGGCGAGTTCCTCGGCCTCGTCCCACCGGCCGGTCAGGAAGTCGTCGAGGCACAGGTGCATCAGGGCCCCGAGGTGCCGGCGGGGCGCCCCGCCGTTGCGCCCGTGCTCGACCAGCCGCCAGGATGCCTCCCGCGAGTCGCCGAGACGATCGAGGTACACCGAGGCCGTGCCGATCCGCATGATGCGGGTGGGGTCCTCGTTCTCGGTCAGCGTGCGGAGCACCGCGTCGATCCGACCCAGCGCGGCCTTCCCGGTGCGCACCGGGTCGGCGAAGCTGTCGCTCGCCAGCGCGAGCACGTCCGGCGGCCGGGGCCGGATCCGGCGCAGCATCGCGAAGAACGGTTCCCAGTACTCCGGCGTGCTGCCGTACCAGCACAGCAGCAGCAGGGTGTGCATGGCCTCGACGAGCGCGGGGTCGTCGGCCCGGTAGCCGTGGTCGCCGGTCTCGATGGCACCCACCAGCAGCCGGTGGGCGGTGTTCACGTCGCCGTCCCCGTTGATCATGAGGAAGGCGGTCGCGTTGCCCGCGTGCAGCGAACCAGCCGAGTCGGGAGCCGCCCGACGCGCGTCGGTCAGCCAAGTCTTCGCGTCGTCGATGGTGCCGCTGGCCTCGGCGCCGATGTACGCGGCCTGGGCGAGCCGCCGTCCCCGGCCGGCGCTCGTGGTGCTCAGCTCGGCGGCGCGGACCAGGGCCGCCACCGCCGCGAACCCGTCCCCGCGCCCCATCACCCGGTGCGCCGCCTCTTCCAGGAGTTCCGCCACCGCCTCGTCCGGGCCGACGGAGGCCGCCGCGAGGTGCCACGCGCGGCGTTCCTCGTCGTCGACCAGGGCTCCGGCGAGGGCGACGTGCGCGGTGCGGCGCTCCTCGTGGGTGGACATGGCCACGATCGCCGAGCGGATCAGCGGATGCCGGAACGCGATCCGGGCCGTGGCGTCGTCCACCCGGACGAGCTGCGCCCGCTCCGCGGGGGCCAGGTCGGCCAGGCTGGACTGGTCGGGCAGCGCGGCGCGGAGCACCCGGACGTCGCCGGTGCCCTCGAAGGTGGCCAGCAGCAGCACCCGCCGAGTCGCCTCGGGCAGCCCCGTCAACCGGGCTGCGAAGATCGCCTGTAGCCGGTCGCTGAGGGGGACCACTTCGGGTTGCGTCCCCGTGCGCCGCACGGAACCCAGCAGCGCGGCGGGCAGCTCCATCAGCGCGAGGGGGTTGCCCTGGGCGAGGTCGAGCAGGCGGCGACGTACCCGCGCCGGCAGCTGCGGGTGGCAGGCGTCGACCAGCCGCCCCGCGGCCCCGTCGTCGAGCGGCCCGACGACGTGCTCGGACAGCCCTCGCAGGTCGAGGAAGCTCACCGATCCCGTCCTGGTCGACGCCAACAACCCGGCCCGGCGACCCGCCAGCCGCCGGGCGACGAAGCCGAGGACGACGGCGCTCGCGCGGTCGATCCAGTGCACGTCGTCGACCACCAGCACGACCGGCCCGTCGGCCGTGAGTTCGGTGACGAGCAGCAGGGCGGCGTTGCAGACCAGGAGGACGTCCGGTGGCGTGCCGACACCGAAGCCGAGCGCCACCGACAGGGCCTCGCGCGGACCGGGTGGGAGGCGGTCGAGGGCTGCGTGCACGGGCAGCAGCAGCTGGTGCAGGCCGGAGTAGCTGACGTCGGCCTCGAACTCCGACCCGGACGCCCGCAGCGCGCGCATACCGTCGGCGAGGGCGAGTTCCGTCGCGGCGGTCATCAGGGCGGACTTGCCGACCCCCGGCTCGCCGCAGATCAGTCGCGTGCCGCCGCCACGGCGCACCCCGTCGAGGAACTCGGCGAGCTGAGCCAGGTCGTCGTGGCGTCCGAACAGTTCGCTACCGGCCACCCGTACCTCACGCGCCCGTCGTTGTCCGTCGGCCCGGCCGACCTCGACCCTCTGCCCGGGCAGGCTACCGGCGGTGATCCGTCGTCCGGCCGTTCGTCGGGCAGGCGGGCAGGATCGGGCAAGAGAACGCGAGTTCCGGTCAACTGTCGCGGGGCGCGACCCGCGCGGCGGTGCCAGTGTGCAGGCGGGCCGCGTCCTGGCGGGGCGGGCCCCCGAACTGCCGGCGGTACTCGCGGCTGAACTGGGCGGGGCTCTCGTAGCCGACGCGGCGGCTGACCCCGGCGATGTCGCCGGGGTTGGCGGCGAGCAGCAGCCGGGCGCGTTGCAGGCGGATCTGCTTCTGGTACTGGATCGGGCTCATCGAGGTGACGGCCTGGAAGTTGCGGTGGAACGCGGAGACGCTCATGCCTGCCTGTTGCGCCACGTCCTCGACGCGGAAGGGCTGCGCGTAGTTGTCGCGGATCCACTGGACGGCCCGGGCGATGTGGCTGAGGCTGCTGTCGGGCAGGCCGAACTGGCGCAGGACGCCGCCCTGCTCGCCGGTGAGCAGCCGCCAGATGATCTCCCGCTTGATCAGGGGCGCGATCATGGGGATGTCGCGGGGCTGGTCGAGCAGGCGCAGCAGGCGGACGGCGGCGTCGAGCAGCTCGACGGGGGCCCTGCTGACGGCCAGGCCGGCCGGTGCGCCGGGGCCGGCTGCCGGCAGGCCCGCGGGGTCCGCCTGCAGCAGCACCTCGGCGACGGCGGCCGGCTGGAGGGTCAGGCCGAAGCCGAGCGCCGGCTCCTCCGGGCTGGCCCGGGCGAAGTGCGCGGTCACCGGCAGGTCGACCGAGGCGACGAGATAGTCGCCGGCCTGGTACTCGTACACGCGGTCGCCCAGTGCGAACCGTTTCGTGCCCTGCGCGACGAGGGCCAGCACCTTGCCGTAGGTGGTCGGCGTCGGCGGGTTGGGCCGATCGGCGCGGAAGATGCGCACGTCGGCGATGCCGGTGCTCAGGTCGGGGCGGGCGTGCCGGTCCAGCAGGGTGCGCAACTCGTCGAGCGGCATGGCCGCAATTGAACCACCGTGACCACGATCCGGGTTCCGGGCTCACCCGCCGCCGGCCAGCCGGGACCGCCGGCGACGGCAGAGCCGGGTACGCACCCGGGGGAGTGTGGCAGCCCCTGCCCCCGTCAGCCCTCTCCCATCGCGGCACGGAGGGCCCGCAGCGCGTAGTAGACACGGGAGCGCACGGTGCCGACCGGAATGCCCAGTTCGGCGGCGATCTCATCGACTGTCCGGTCACGGAAGTAGACCTCGTGCAACACCCGGCGGTGGTCTGCGCTGAGCCGAGCGACCGCCTGGCGTAGCGCCTGGCTCGCGATCGCCGTGCCGGCCGTCTCGTCGCCGGTCACGCCATACTCCTGGTCCGCCTGGGCGGCGACCTCGACCGGGCGAGCCTGCCGCCGCCGCGCCTCGTCGATGACCAGCCGCCGGGCGACGGTGAACAGCCAGCGCCGGCTGCTGCCCCCGCTGTCCGGCGGCAGCGAGTCGAGGTGGCGCCACGCCCGGATCAGGGTCTCCTGCACCACGTCCTCGGCGGTGTGCCGGTTGCCCATGGTCAGCCCCCGAACGAACCGGGCCAGCGGTGTGCCGTGCGCGGCGAGCAGCTCACGGATGCGGGTGTCGGTGTCGTGCTCACTGGCCAGGCAGCTCACAGGGTGGTCCTATCGCTGAGGCGGCGCGTCTTCGTGGTGCACGCGGTCCGACCCCGGACGCCGCAGGGCCGGACCGCCCGGACCGCGCCTCACCGCGCGGTCCGGCTGGATCACCTCGCCTGGTCGAGCCAGACGGCGTCGGGGCCGGCAGGGAACCGCAACTGGCCGGTGGTGTCGTGGACGGCCCGCCACACCGCCTCGGCGACGTCGCTCTCCCTGGTGAACAGGTCCTGGTTGACGAAGCCGCCGAGGGCCTTCTTCGCGAAGGGCTCGTAGGGCGCCGGGACCAGCCCGTCCAGCGACCCGGTGAGGTCGGCGTGACTCGTGGCCCCGGCGGCGAAGTTCGTCGTCAGGCAGGCGCCCGGCTCGACGGTCTTCGCCCGCACGCCGAACTCGGCGAGCTCCAGGGCGAGGGACGCGGTGAAGCCCTCGATGGCCATCTTGCTGGCCTTGTAGACCGCCGAGAGCGGCATGTGGCCGAGCACCACGCTGGAGGTCACGTTGACCACGACCCCGCAGCCGCGCTCGCGGAACTGGGGCAGCACCGCCTGGGTGGTGGCCATCACCCCGAAGGTGTTGGTCTCGAAGATCTCCCGTACCCGGGCCATGGGCGTGCCCTCGAACACGCCGATCAGCCCGACGCCGGCGTTGTTGACCAGGACGTCGACGGGCCCCGCCGCGGCGAACGCGGCGGTGATGGTGTCGGGCCTGGTCACGTCGAGTTCGAGGACGCGGAGCCGGTCCGACTCGGGCAGGACGTCCGCGCGCGGCGTCCGCATCGTGGCGATGACGTTCCACCCCTGCTCGAGGAAGTGCCGTGCGGTTTCCCGCCCGTATCCGGATGAGGCGCCGGTGATGAGAACTGTCTGCATGGCAAGGCTCCTGTCGCCCGTTCGGCTGATTGTCGAACCAATCCTGTTCGGCGAACTGGTGCCTCACATCGGTCATTCGACTTCCCGCCGGGGCCGTCACGGGAGCCGGTGACCTACGCGACGGCGGTCCTGTCTGTCCGGCTCCTGCGGGCGGCGGCCATGGTCGGGCCGGATGGTCGGCAGGACCCCGTCGTGGGCCGGTTGCCTGACTACGCCGGCAGGGCACCGATCTGCTGCATGATGGTCAACCGGTCCGGAGAGACCCAGAACTCCGCGATCCTGCCCGCCTCGATTCGCATGACGCCGATGCCGACCGCCGACACCCGCCGCCCGCTTGCGGGCACACCCAGCAGTTCCCCGTGGTGGGTGCCTTCGTATCGACAGCGCAGCGCCACGTGGTCGCCGTCCGCGATCAACTCGTCGAGGGGGTGCCGCAGATCGGGCATGCCGGCGAAGAACGCGTCGCCGAACTCCTTTACCCCCTGCCGGTCCATGGACGGCAGCCCGGCAGGGTGGAAGCGGTAGTCGTCGGTGCACAGGTGCAGCGGGGTCGTCCGGCCGCGGTCCAGTTCCCGGAAGTAGTCGCGGACGATCCGCTTGTTCTCCTCGGACATGGGGGTCCTCTCAGGTGGGGATCGGGATGTGCGGAGCCGGGGCGGAGCCCGCCGCGACGGCTCGCCGGTCAGTCTGGTGCGGCGGGCGTCGTGGGGCCTCTGTCATTCGACTGCGTTTCGGGAGGACCGCGCGGTGGCCCGCCCCCTCGCGGTGGCGGACCTGGGGCCTCCGCGCCGCCACCCCGACCCCCGGACACCTGAAGGTCCGCGCGGAGGTGCTGGAGATCGTCGGCCTAAAACGTTTTATGGGGTGCAAGGGTCTGCTGTCGGAATTGTGCTGACACGATCGGATCGCGAGGGCCGGCACCGCGGCGTGGGCCAGCCGGCCGTATGACGTCGGGAAAGCGCTTGAACCTCTTGACGTTCGCTGGCGCGCACCCTACGGTCCTATCTCGGGACGCGCATGAAACGATTCAGGTGCGTCGCGAGGCAGTCGGACGTGCCGTACGGCGGCTGGACCAACCCGGGGCGCAGCTCGCCGCCCGGACGGGAGAAGCACCATGACCCAGACCGGAGCGACCCGCGACCGGCTTGAGCAGGCCCTGCGCGCCCAGCGCATCGAGACGGCGTCCTGGGCGTTCGGCAATTCCGGTACGCGGTTCAAGGTGTTCGCCCAGGAGGGCGTGCCGCGCGACCCGTACGAGAAGATCGCCGACGCGGCCACCGTGCATCGGTTCACCGGCGTCGCCCCCTCCGTCGCACTGCACATCCCCTGGGACCGGGTCGACGACTACGCGGATCTGGCCCGCCATGCCAAGGAGCAGGGCGTGGCCCTCGGTGCGATCAACGCCAACGTCTTCCAGGACGACGACTACCGGCTCGGTTCGGTCACCAACCCCGACCCGGCGGTGCGCCGCAAGGCGGTCGCGCACCTGCTGGAGTGCGTCGATGTCATGGACGCCACCGGTTCGCGGGATCTGAAGCTGTGGTTCTCCGACGGCATCAACTATCCCGGGCAGGACGACCTGCGCGCCCGGCAGGACCGTCTCGCGGAGGCGTTGCGGGAGACGTACGGCCGGCTGGGCGGCGACCAGCGGATGTTGTTGGAGTACAAGTTGTTCGAGCCGGCGTTCTATGCCACGGATGTGCCGGACTGGGGCACGGCGTATGCGCACTGCCTCCAGCTCGGGCCGCGGGCGCAGGTGGTGATCGATACCGGGCATCATGCGCCGGGGACGAACATCGAGTTCATCGTGGCGGTTCTGTTGCGGGCCGGGAAGTTGGGTGGTTTCGACTTCAACTCGCGGTTCTACGCCGACGACGATCTGATGGTGGGTGCGGCGGATCCGTTCCAGTTGTTCCGGATCATGCACGAGATCGTGCTGGCCGATGCCCTGCGTCCGGAGGCTGGCGTCGCGTTCATGCTCGATCAGTGTCACAACATCGAGCCGAAGATCCCGGCGGTCATCCGGTCGGTGATGAACGTGCAGGAGGCCACCGCGAAGGCCCTGCTCGTCGATGCCGACGCGCTCGCCGCCGCCCAGCAGGCCGGTGATGTGCTCGCCGCCAACGCGGTGCTGATGGACGCCTACCACACCGACGTGCGGCCCCTGCTCGCCGAACTGCGCGCGGACGCGGGCCTGGACCCCGACCCGATGGGCGCGTACGCCCGCTCCGGCTACTTCGACAAGATCCGCGCCGAACGCGTCGGCGGACAGCAGGCCGGCTGGGACGCCTGAGCGCCGGCCGAGAAACGCAGACAGGGGAAACAAGGAATGCACTCCGAGGTTCAGGCACTGGTGGCCCGCAGCAACCGGCTCGGTGCCGACCCGACCACGACCAACTACGCCGGTGGCAACACCTCGGCCAAGGGCGAGGCGACCGACCCGGTGACCGGCGGGCCCGTCGAGCTGCTGTGGGTCAAGGGCTCCGGCGGTGACCTCGGCACCCTGACCGAGGCCGGGCTGGCGGTGCTGCGGCTCGACCGGCTGCGCGCACTGGCCGACGTCTACCCCGGCGTCGACCGGGAGGACGAGATGGTCGCCGCGTTCGACTACTGCCTGCACGGGCGGGGCGGGGCGGCACCGTCGATCGACACGGCCATGCACGGGCTGGTCGACGCCGCGCACGTCGACCACCTGCACCCCGACGCCGGCATCGCCCTCGCCACCGCCGCCGACGGGCCCGCGCTCACCAAGGAGATCTTCGGCGACCGGGTGCTGTGGGTGCCGTGGCGGCGGCCCGGGTTCCAGCTCGGCCTCGACATCGCCGCCGTGGCCAGGGCCAACCCGCAGGCGATCGGGGTCGTTCTCGGCGGGCACGGCATCACCGCGTGGGGGGCCACCAGCGAGGAGTGCGAACGCCACTCTTTGGAGATCATCCGCACGGCGCAGGCGTACCTCGACCGGCACGGCCGACCCGAGCCGTTCGGCCCGGTGATCGCCGGGCACGAGCCGCTGCCGCCCGCGCAGCGGCGGGCCCGCGCCGCCGCGCTCGCGCCGGTCCTGCGCGGCCTGGCGTCGACCGACCGCCCGCAGGTCGGCCACTTCACCGACAGCGACGTCGTGCTCGACTTCGTCGCCCGGCAGCGGCACCCCGCCCTGGCGGCGCTGGGCACCTCCTGCCCCGACCACTTCCTGCGCACCAAGGTCCGCCCGATGGTGCTGGACCTGCCGCCGTCGGCGTCGCTGGAGGAGACCGTCGCCCGGCTGAAGGAGCTGCACGCGGCCTACCGCGACGACTACCGCGCCTACTACGAGCGGCACGCGAGCCCGGACAGCCCGCCGATGCGCGGGGCCGACCCGGCGATCGTCCTCGTCCCCGGCGTCGGCATGTTCAGCTACGGCCCCAACAAGCAGACCGCCCGGGTCGCCGGCGAGTTCTACGTCAACGCCATCAACGTCATGCGCGGTGCCGAGTCCGTGTCGACGTACGCCCCGATCGACGAGGCGGAGAAGTTCCGCATCGAGTACTGGGCCCTGGAGGAGGCCAAGCTCGCCCGGATGCCGAAGCCGAAGCCCCTCGCCACCCGGATCGCGCTGGTCACCGGGGCCGGCTCCGGCATCGGCCGGGCCATCGCCCACCGCCTCGCCGCCGAGGGCGCCTGCGTGGTCGTCGCCGACCGCGACACCGCCGCCGCCGAGACCGTGGCCCGTGAGCTGGGCGGCGCCGACGTCGCGGTGGCCGTGCCGGTCGACGTCACCGACGCCGGGGCCGTGGCCGACGCGGTCGCTGCGGCGGTGCTCGCCTACGGCGGCCTGGACCTCGTGGTCAACAACGCCGGGCTGTCGCTGTCGAAGTCGCTGCTGGACACCACCGAGGCGGACTGGGACATCCAGCACGACGTGATGGCCAAGGGCTCCTTCCTGGTCTCGCGCGAGGCCGCCCGGGTGCTCGTCGACCAGGGCATGGGCGGCGACATCGTCTACATCTCCAGCAAGAACTCCCTGTTCGCCGGCCCCAACAACGTCGCCTACGGCGCGGCCAAGGCCGACCAGGCGCACCAGGTCCGGCTGCTCGCCGCCGAACTCGGGGGCCACGGCATCCGGGTCAACGGCATCAACCCCGACGGGGTGGTGCGCGGCTCCGGCATCTTCGCCGGCGGCTGGGGCGCGAAGCGGGCCGCCGTCTACGGGGTGCCCGAGGAGCGGCTGGGCGAGTACTACGCCCAGCGCACCCTGCTCAAGCGGGAGGTGCTGCCCGAGCACGTCGCCAACGCCGTCTTCGTGCTCACCGGCGGCGAGCTGTCCCACACGACGGGCCTGCACGTCCCGGTCGACGCCGGCGTCGCGGCGGCCTTCCTCCGGTGAGCGCCGTCGTCGATGTCGCCGCGGTCGACCTCGGCGCGTCCAGCGGCCGGGTCATGGTCGGCCGCGTCGGCCCGGGGCGGGTGGCGCTCACCGAGGCGCACCGGTTCCCCAACGTGCCCGTCCGCGTCGGCGGCACCCTGCACTGGGACATCCTCCGCCTGTGGCAGGGGGTCGTCGCCGGGCTGCGCGCCGCCGGCCCGGTGACGAGCGTCGGCGTCGACTCCTGGGCCGTGGACTACGGGCTGCTCGACGCCACCGGCGCGCTGCTGGGCAACCCCGTGCACTACCGCGACGCGCGCACCGACGGGGTCGCCGAGCGGGTCGAGGAGCACCTGGGCCGGGAGCGGCTGTACGCCACCACAGGGTTGCAGCGGCTGCCGTTCAACACCCTCTACCAGCTGGTCGCGGCGGCCGGCACGCCGCAGCTGGCCACCGCCGACCGGCTCCTGCTGATCCCGGACCTGATCACCTACTGGCTCACCGGCCGCCTCGGCGCGGAGGTCACCAACGCCTCGACCACCCAGCTGTACGACCTGCGCCGCCGGGCCTGGGCCACCGACCTGATGGCCGAGGCGGGGGTTCCCGCCGGACTGCTGCCGCCGCTGCACCCGCCGGGCACCCGGATCGGCCCGGTCCGGCCCGACCTGGGGCTGCCCGGCACCCCCGAGGTGGTGGCGGTCGGCTCCCACGACACCGCGTCCGCCGTCGTCGGCGTGCCCGCGGCCGGCGAGGGGTTCGCCTACGTCTCCTGCGGCACCTGGTCGCTGGTCGGCGTCGAACTCGACGCCCCGGTGCTCACCGAGGCGAGCCGGCGGGCCAACTTCACCAACGAGGCCGGTGTCGACGGCACCGTCCGCTACCTGCGCAACGTGATGGGCCTGTGGCTGCTGCAGGAGTCGGTGCGCACCTGGGGCGACGTCGACCTGTCCGCCCTGCTGCGCCAGGCGGCCGAACAGCCGGCGTTCCGGTCCGTGGTGGACCCCGACGACCCGGTGTTCCTGCCGCCCGGCGACATGCCGGCGCGGATCGCCGACGCCTGCCGGCGCGCCGGCGAGCCGGTGCCGGACACCCCGGCGGCCACGGTCCGCTGCGTCCTGGACAGCCTGGCGCTGGCCCACCGGCGGGCCGTGCGCCAGGCCCAGGAGCTGTCCGGCCGGTCGGTCGACGTCGTGCACGTGGTCGGCGGGGGTGCCCGCAACGAGCTGCTCTGCCAGTTGACCGCCGACGCCTGCGGGCTGCCGGTGGTCGCGGGGCCGGTCGAGGCCACCGCGCTGGGTAACATTCTCGTGCAGGCCCGGGCGGCCGGCGCGGTCGGTGGCGACCTGTCCGCGCTGCGGGGCCTGCTGCGTGCGACGCAGCGCCTCGTCCGGTACGAGCCGAGGGGCGACCAGGCGGCCTGGCGGGCCGCGCAGGAGCGGATGGGTGGTGGAGGATGCGCGTCGCGTTGTTCGTGACCTGCCTGGCCGACACCCTGTTCCCGCAGGCGGCGGTGGCGACGGTGCGGCTGCTGGAGCGCCTCGGGCACGAGGTCGTCTTCCCCGAGGACCAGACGTGCTGCGGGCAGATGCACGTCAACACCGGCTACCCGGACGACGCGCTGCGGCTGGTCCGCCGGCACGTGCGCGTCTTCGCCCCGTACGACGTGGTGGTGGCGCCCTCCGGGTCGTGCGTGGGATCGGTGCGGCACCAGCACGCCACGGTGGCCCGGCGGGCGGGCGACGAGCGGCTCGCCGGCCGGGCCGAGGAGGTCGCCGCGCGCACGTACGAGCTGTCCGAGTTCCTCGTCGACGTGGCCGGGGTCACCGACGTCGGGGCCTACTACCCGCACCGGGTGACGTACCACCCGACGTGCCACTCGCTGCGGATGCTGCGGGTGGGCGACCGGCCGCTGAGCCTGCTGCGCGCCGTACGCGGGCTGGAGCTGGTGGAGCTGCCGCAGGCGGAGCAGTGCTGCGGCTTCGGCGGCACCTTCGCGGTGAAGAACCCCGACACGTCGACGGCGATGCTCGCCGACAAGATGCGCCACGTGCTGGCCACCGGGGCCGACGTGTGCACCGCCGGCGACGCCTCCTGCCTCATGCACATCGGCGGCGGGCTGTCCCGGCTGCGCGCCGGCGTGCGCACCGTGCACCTGGCCGAGATCCTGGCCAGCACCGAGGCGAACCCGGCCGGCGGGGCGGTCGCGACGCCGGCCACCGGAGGTGCGCGATGACCGAGACCTTCCTCGGCATGCCCGCCACCGCCCCGCCCGGCGTCGGGCACCTGCGCGGCGACGAGCCGTTCCCGGTGGCCGCCCGGCGGGCGTTGGGTGACGCCCAGCTGCGCCGCAACGTGGGCCACGCCACCAGCACCATCCGCGCCAGGTCGGCGGCCGTGATCGGCGAGGTGCCCGACTGGCCGCAGCTGCGGGCCGCCGCCCGGGCGATCAAGACGGACACCATGGCCCGCCTGCCCGAGCTGCTGCAGCAGCTGGAGGCGGCGGTCGGTCGGGCCGGCGGGACGGTGCACTGGGCCGCCGACGCGGTCGAGGCCAACCGGATCGTCACCGACCTGGTCCGGGCGGCCGGCACCGACCGGGTGATGAAGGTCAAGTCGATGGCCACCCAGGAGATCGGCCTCAACGAGGCCCTGGAAGCCGCCGGCATCGAGCCGGTCGAGACCGACCTCGCGGAGCTGATCGTGCAGCTCGGCGACGACCGGCCCAGCCACATCCTGGTGCCGGCGATCCACCGCAACCGCGCCGAGATCCGGGAGATCTTCCTGCGCACCATGCCCGGGGTGGACCCGGCGCTCACCGACGAGCCGGCGGCCCTGGCCGCCGCCGCGCGCCGGCACCTGCGCGAGACGTTCCTGAGCACCCGGGTCGCCGTGTCCGGGGCGAACTTCGCCGTCGCCGAGACCGGCACCCTCGCCGTCGTCGAGTCCGAGGGCAACGGGCGGATGTGCCTCACCCTGCCGGAGACCCTGATCACCGTTATGGGCATCGAGAAGGTCGTGCCCACCTGGCGCGACCTGGAGGTCTTCCTGCAACTGCTGCCCCGGGCGTCGACGGGGGAGCGGATGAACCCGTACACCTCGATGTGGACCGGCGTCACCCCCGGCGACGGCCCGCAGGCGTTCCACCTGGTGCTGCTCGACAACGGCCGCAGCGCCGTGCTCGCCGACCCGGTCGGCCGGGAGGCGCTGCACTGCATCCGCTGCTCGGCCTGCCTCAACGTCTGCCCCGTCTACGAGCGCACCGGCGGGCACGCCTACGGGTCGGTCTACCCGGGGCCCATCGGCGCGGTGCTCTCCCCGCAGCTCACCGGCGTCGCCGACAACGCCTCCCTGCCGTACGCGTCGTCGCTCTGCGGCGCCTGCTACGACGCCTGCCCGGTGATGATCGACATCCCGTCGATCCTCGTCCACCTGCGCGGCCAAGCGCCGCACCCGAGGGGCGAGGCGGCGGCGATGGCCGCCGCCGCGTACACGATGGACCACCCCGCGCTGTATGCGGCCGCGCAGCGCGGCGCGAAGCTGAGCCGGCTCGCCGGCCCGCGCGGGCGCGGCCTGCCCCCGCCGCTGTCGGGCTGGACGGCCAGCCGCGACCTGCCGGAGCCGCCGCCGCAGACCTTCCGCCAGTGGTGGGCCGACCGGTGACCGCCCGCGACCTGATCCTCGGCCGCCTGCGGGCCGCGCTGGCCGCACCCGCGCCCCCGCCGGCCGAGGTGCCCCGGGACTACCGTCCCGCCGGCGCCGTGGCCGCCGACCTGGACGTGCTCGCGGACCGGCTCACCGACTACCGGGCGACCGTGCACCGGTGCGCGGACGCCGACGTCGCCCGGGTCGTCGACGAGGTGCTCGGCGGCCGGCGGGTCGTGGTGCCGCCCGGGCTGCCCCCGCACTGGCTGCCGCCCGGAGTCACCGCCGTGACCGACGACGGCCTCGACGCCGCGCGGATCGCCGCGGTCGACGGCGTGGTCACCGCGGCGGCCGTGGCCGTCGCCGAGACCGGCACCATCGTGCTCGACGGGGCCCCGGACCAGGGCCGCCGGGTCGTCACCCTGCTGCCCGACGTGCACGTGTGCGTGCTGCGGGCCGACCAGGTCGTCGCCACCGTGCCGGACGCCCTCGCCCGCCTCGACCCGCGCCGCCCCCTGACCTGGATCAGCGGGCCGTCGGCCACCAGCGACATCGAACTCGACCGGGTCGAGGGCGTCCACGGGCCCCGCAACCTGCACGTGGTCCTCACCGGCGAGCCCGGCGAGGGCTGAAAACCCGTCGCGTCGGCCCACCCCGCCCGGTACGGTCTCCGGCGTGTTCCCGCCGTCGGGAGCGCGATGCTTGTTCCCCTCACTGTTAGGTGGCGTCGATGGCCTGTCGGATCAGCGAACTCGTGCTCAGTTGCCGCGACCCCGAGGTGCTGGCGCGGTTCTGGTGCGAGGTGCTGGACTACGTGGTGCTCGACCGCGAGGGCGACGGCAGCATCGAGATCGGGCCGCGCGAGGGGTTCGGCGGCCCGCAGCCGACGATCATCCTCGCCCCCACCGACGAGCCGGAGCGGGCGAAGCCCCGGCTGCACATCGACGTCAACGCCACCGACCGCGACCAGGACGCCGAGCTCGAACGACTGCTCGCGCTCGGGGCGCGCCGGGCCGACGTCGGCCAGACCGGCGAGGAGTCCTGGCACGTCCTCGCCGATCCCGAGGGCAACGAGTTCTGCCTGCTCAAGGCCCGCCTCAAGCCGCTCTGAGGGTGGGCGGGGCGGGGCGCGCCCCCGCCCGGGCGGCGCCCAAGGCCGCCCGGCGCGACGACGCGCCCCGCGCCGGTCAGGTGGTGGTGCAGGTGAGGTTCGTCGGCGGGTTGTTGGTTCCGGTCGTCGTGGCGATGAAGCCGAACGTGGTGGAGGCGCCGGCGGCCAGCGCCCCGTTGTAGTCGACGTTGCGCACCGACACGTTCGACCCGCTCTGGGTGTGCGAGCCGCCCCAGATCTGGCTGATCACCTGGCCGTTGGGGAACGTCCAGGAGACCGTCCAGCCGCGGATCGCGGTCGCGCCGGCGGTGACGGTGACCTCGCCCTGGAAGCCGCCCGACCAGGACCCCGTCACCGCGTACGTCGCCCGCGCGCCGGACGACGGCGGCGAGCTGGTCGGCGGCGGGGTCGGCGTCGGCGTCGGTGACCCGGTGGGCGTGGTGGTGGGGGTGGGCGTGGTCGTCGGGGTGGGGGTCAGGGTCGGTGACGGCGTGACCCCGGGCCGCGCCGCCCGGTAGGTGTGGCCGGCGCGGACGGTGAGCGCGACGACGTCCGTCTCCGGGCGGGTGACGGCCGGCGTGCTGCCGTCGGTGACGTCGACGAGGGTGAAGCTGCCGGTGAGCAGCCGGGCGCGCAGCTTCAGCGTGCCGTCGCGGTCGGCGCGGATGGCGATCTCGTCGATCTGGCTGTTGGTCCAGGCCACGCCGACGGTGTAGCCGCCCCGGCCGCGCAGGCCCGCCACCTGCCCGGTGGGCCACGCCGTCGGCAGCGCGGGCAGCACGTGCAGCTCCCCGGCGTGGCTCTGCAGCAGCATCTCGGCGATGCCGGAGGTGGCCCCGAAGTTGCCGTCGATCTGGAACGGCGGGTGCAGGTCGAACATGTTCGGCGCGAGCCGGTCGGTGCGCACCAGGTCCTTGAACAGCTTGTGGGCGCGGGCGGCGTCCTCCAGCCGGGCCCAGAAATTGATCTTCCAGGCGAGGGACCAGCCGGTACCGTCGTCGCCGCGCAGCTCCAGCGTCTTGCGCGCGGCCTCGTGCAGGGCCGGGGTGCCGCGCTTGGTGATCTGGTTGCTGGGGTGCAGGCCGTACAGGTGGGAGACGTGCCGGTGGGTCCGCTCGGTCTCCACCCAGTCGGCCAGCCACTCCTGGACGTTGCCGCGCGAGCCGACGCGGCTCGGGGGCAGCCGGTCCTTGGCGGTGCGCACCTGCGACCGGAAGGTGGTGTCGACGCCGAGCGCCTCGCTGGCCTTGGCCGCGGCGTCGAACAGGTCGCGCAGGATCTGGTTGTCCATCGTGGGGCCGGCGCAGACGCTGACGTTCGAGTGGTGCGGCAGCTCCGGCGAGTTCGACGGGTTCGTCACCAGGTAGCCGAGCGTCGGGTGGGCGACCAGGGTGTCGAGGAAGAACTGCGCGGCGCCCTTCAGGGCCGGGTAGTTGGTCTGGAGGAACCCGAGGTCGCCGGTGAACAGGTAGTGCTCCCAGATGAGCGTGGCCAGCCACGCCCCGCCGGTCTGCCACATGCCCCACAGCGCCCCGTCGACGACCGACGCGCCCCGCCACGCGTCCGTGTTGTGGTGGGTGACCCAGCCGCCGGCGCCGTACTGGGCCTGGGCGACGCGCGCGCCGGTCACCGTCAGGTCCTTGATCATGTCGAAGACCGGCAGGAAGCACTCGGACAGGTTCGTCGTGTCGGCCGGCCAGTAGTTCATCGGCAGGTTGGCGTTGATGGTGTACTTCGAGTCCCAGGACGGCGCCAGGGAGTCGTTCCAGATGCCCTGCAGGTTCGCCGGCTGGGTGCCCGGCCGCGAGGAGGAGATCAGCAGGTAGCGCCCGAACTGGAACAGCAACGCGGCGAACTGCGGGTCGTTGGTGCTCGCGTGCTGGGCGATCCGCACGTCGGTGGGCTGGTCGGCGGCGGCCGTGCGCCCCAGGTCGATCGTCACCCGGTTGAACAGCGCCTGGTAGTCGGCGACGTGGCGGCTGCGCAGCTGGTCGATGGCCACGCCCTTGGCCGCGTTGAGCCGGGTGCGTGCGATGCCCTGGTAGTCGCCGTTGACGGTGCGGTAGTTGACGTAGCTGGACCCGATCGAGATCAGCACGGTCACGCTCGTGGCCCCGGAGACCCGCAGGGAGCCGCCGGAGCTGCTGACCGTGCCGCCCGTCGCGATCGCGTGGGCCAGGCCGAGGAACCGCACCGACCCGTTGATGCCCTCCATGTTGCCGGAGATGCCGTCGACGGCGATCGTGTTGGCGTCCGGGCTCGACATGGTCGTCCGTTGCGGACTGTCGAAGGTGGCGGTGAACGTGATCGAGTTCGCCCGATCGGCGGTCAGCCGCAGCACGATCACCTGGTCGGGGGCGCTGGCGAACACCTCACGCTGGTAGCGGACGCCGCCCAGCACGTACGTGGTGGTGACCGTGGCGGTGGTGAGGTCGAGGGTGCGGGTGTACTGCGACGCGCCGCTGGCCGAGCCGAAGGCGAGCCGGAGGTTGCCCACGGTCTGGTAGGCGAGCTGGCCGCCCGGCGTACCCATCATCGTCTGGTTGATCAGGTCCTGCGCCGAGGACCACTGGTCGGCGAAGACGCGGCGGCGGATCTCGGCCAGGTTGGCCGCGCCCCGGGTGTTGGCGGAGTCGTACGGGCCGCCGGCCCAGACGGTGTCCTCGTTGAGTTGCAGCCGCTCGGTGTCGACGTTGCCGAAGACCATGGCGCCGAGGCGTCCGTTGCCGATGGGCAACGCGCGCAGCCAGTCGGTGCCGGCCCCCTCGTCGTACCACAGCGCCATGTCACCGGCGGCCAGCGCCTGCGGCGGCACCGCCGAGTCGGCGCGGGCGACGGCGCTCCAGGCGGCCGGCACCAGCGCGGCCCCGGCCCCCGCCGCCCCGGCCTTGAGCACGTTCCTTCGGGTCACTTCAGACATGATCTCTCCAAGTCGTGCCGGTCAGAGGCTGACGCAGGTCAGGGACGTCGTCGTGGGCGTGCCGCCGACCATCGCAGCGCCTATGCCGAGAGTCAGCAGCACCGCGGCCGCGACGGATGTCGGCCGGGATCCAGGTGTGGACATCAGACGTCTCCTTCGTGCCGGGGCGGGCGGTGGTGTCGACGGCGAGCCGTTGTTGATAGCCCGGACGTGGCCGATCCGGCCGGGAGCGGTTCCCGGCAGGCTGACCTGCCCACGGTCGGGGCGTGTGTGGAGGGTGGCGTACCTGCCCGGTCGCTGGCGTTTCGAACTCGCGCTGACCCGGTGAAGCCCGTCGATCCGCCGACCGGTCACCCGTGCCGGTGCGGCGATCAGGACAGCGGGTGGAACGAAGCCGTTAACGTTAACAACGGCCACGTCCGGCGTCCTGACGCCGCCGTGCGCGGATGTCTGCCGGCGTCCGAGCTCCCGACGGCGCGCCAGCTTGCCCATATGGACTCTCGTGGATGCATGTGCCCGCCGTCAAGATATGACGTTTAGGTTTCGTGAAGTTCTTCCCCCGGCGTCGCGGGTGGCGGATGCCCTGGGTGTGGTCGGTGTCGCCGCGCTGGCAGGCGGCTCCACTTCGGCCAGGTGGCGCCCTGGGGGCGCTTGAGTCCACTGGGGCTTTCTCGTAGCATCCAGTTTCCGAAATGTTATCGAGAACACTTTCGAAGGTGGTGCTCGTGCCCGGAGGCCCGTCCGCCGACCCGCACTACCGCAACCCGGTCGTCGCCGGCTTCTACCCCGACCCGAGCATCTGCCGCGTCGGCGACGACTACTACCTGGTCTGCTCCAGCTTCGAATACTTCCCGGGCGTGCCGCTGCTGCACAGCCGCGACCTGGTCAACTGGCGGCAGGTCGGCAACGTCCTCGACCGCCCGAGCCAGCTCGAACTCCCCGCGGACACCCCGGCCTCCCAGGGCGTCTACGCCCCGACCATCCGCCACCACGACGGCCGGTTCTGGGTGGTCACCACCAACGTCAGCCTGGGCCGGCACCTGATCGTCACCGCGCAGGACCCCGCCGGGCCGTGGTCCGACCCGGTCTACCTCGACCTGCCGCACGTCGACCCGTCGCTGGCCTGGGACGACGAGGGGAACTGCTGGCTGACCACCTCCGGGGTGAAGTCCTACCGGATCGACCCGGACACCGGCCGGGTGCTGGAGGGCCCGATCCCCCTCTGGTCGGGCACCGGCGGCCAGTACCCCGAGGCCCCGCACCTCTACCGCATCGACGGCTGGTGGTACCTGCTGCTCTCCGAGGGCGGCACGCACACCGGCCACGCCGTCTCGGTCGCCCGGTCGCGCAGCCCCCGGGGCCCCTTCGCACCCGCACCGACCAACCCGATCCTCACCCACCGGGGCAGCAATCTGCCGGTGCAGGCCACCGGGCACGCCGACCTGGTCCAGAGCCTCGACGGCAGCTGGTGGATGGTCCTGCTCGGCATCCGGGCCAAGGGCCAGTGGCCGCCCTACCACGTCCTGGGCCGCGAGACCTTCCTGGTGCCCGTGCGCTGGGTCGACGGGTGGCCCGTCGTCGACCCCGTCGAGGAGGTCACGGCCGCCCCGGCCGGCAGCGCCCCGGCGCTCGCCGCCCCGGCCGAGGCGGGCGCGTACCACGACGACTTCGACGCGGCCGTCCTCGCCCCCGGCTGGGTCTCGCCGCGCTCCCGGCCCGATGCCGCCTGGTCGCTGACCGCGCGGCCCGGCTGGCTCACCCTGAACGCCACGGGGACGACGCTGGACCGCGCCGGCGCGACCATCGTGGCCACCCGGCAGCGGCACCACGACTGCCGCGCCAGCGCGCGCCTGGACCCGGGCGGCGGCACCGCCGGGCTGACCATCCGCATCGACGAGGCGCACCACTACGACCTGGAGGTGTCCGCCGGCCGCGTGCGGGTCGTCGGCCGGGTCGGCCCGTTCCGGCAGGTCTTCGCCGAGCTCGCCGTGCCCCCGGGGCCGCTCGTCCTGACGATCGCCACCCGGACCCACGACCTCCGTCCGCCGACCGTGACCTGCGCCGCCGACCTGTCGCCCGGTGCCGCGCCCTTCGGTGTACGCGCCGCCGCCTGCGACATGGTGGCCTTCGAGGTGGAGACCTCCGACGGCCCCCGGGTGCTGGCCGAGCTCGACGGGCGCTACCTGTCCACCGAGGTCGCCGCCGGCTTCACCGGCCGGGTCATCGGCATGTACGTCACCGAGGGCAGCGCGGCGTTCGACTGGTTCGACTACCGTCCGGCGGGCTGACGGCGTACGCCGGACCGGCCCGGCGGGCGGGGTCAGCCCTTCAGCGGGTACGGGATGAAGGTGCTGCGGTTCTCGTCGAGGTCGAGCCGGCCCGTGATCGGCGCGGCGGCGCGCTGCGGGCAGGTCATCCGCTCGCAGGTCTTGCAGCCGGGGCCGATCGAGGTGGTGGCGTCGGCCGCGTACAGGTCGATCCCGGCGGAGTAGACCAGCCGCTCGGCGTGCCGGGTCTCGCAGCCCAGCCCGATCGCGTAGACCTTCCCCGGCTGGTTGTAGCCGCCGTGGTGCCGGGTGATGGTGCGGGCGATCCACAGGTAGCGCTGCCCGTCGGGCATCGCGGCGACCTGCACGACGACCCGGCCGGGCGAGCTGAACGCCTCGTAGACGTTCCACAGTGGGCAGGTGCCGCCGGTCAGCGAGAACGGGAAGCCGGTGGCGGACTGCCGCTTGGACAGGTTGCCGGCCCGGTCGACCCGGACGAACGAGAACGGCACGCCCCGCGCGCGGGGCCGCTGCAGGGTGCTGAGCCGGTGGCAGACCGTCTCCCAGCCCATCGCGAAGTGCTGCGTGAGCAGGTCGATGTCGTAGCGGCGCTGCTCCGCCGCCGCCAGGAAGCGCTCGTAGGGCAGGATCAGCGCGGCGGCGAAGTAGTTCGCCAGGCCGACCCGGGTGAGGATCTGGGTCTGCACGTCGTCGAAGCGTTCCTCCTCCACGATCTCGTCGATCACGTCGGCGAACTCCAGCAGCGCGATCTGCGCCGCCATCCGCATCGCCTCCTGCCCGGCCCGCAGCGACGTCGACAGGTGCAGGGTGCGCGTCTGCGGCCGGTAGCGGTGCAGCTCGTCGCCGAGCAGCGTGGCGTCGTCGCGGCGCACCTGCACGCCGTGCCGCTCGGCGAGCCGGTCCTGCAACGCGGAGCGCACCTCGCCGCGGCGCAGCCCGATGGTCGCCGCCAGCCGCTCCGCCGCCTCGTCGAGGTCCGGCACGTAGTTCTGCCGCCGGTAGAAGAACTCGGTCACCCGGTCGTGCGGGCTGCGCCCGATCGTCTCCCGGTCGCCGAGCAGCTCGGCGAGCTGCTCGTCGGCCTGCCGGTAGCGCCGGTGCAGGTCGAGGACGGCCTCGGCGACCTCGGGCAGCCGGGTGGCCAGCTCGGTGAGGTCGGCGACGCTCGGCCGCCCCGGGAGCGCCTCGCGCAGCCCGGCGACCAGCCGCGGGGTGTCGCGCGGGGCGAACACCGTCGGGTCGACGCCGAAGACCTCGGTGATCCGCATCAGCACCGGCACGGTCAGCGGGCGCGCGTCGTGCTCGATCTGGTTGAGATAGCTGGGGGAGATGTTGAGCAGGCGGGCCAGGTGCGACTGGCTCAGCGCGCGGTCCTCGCGCATCCGGCGCAGCCGGGCGCCCGCGAAGGTCTTGCTGATCGCCCTCACCTCCTCGTCGGTCTTTCGGCAGCCCAGCGCCATTGGCAGGCTGCAAATATAACCCTTCGCAACTTCGCAAGACGGGGCGCGAACTTCTCAGAACTTGGCTTCTTCCGTCCCTCGACCGCACCGCCGACGCCGTGTGACCGTTGGCGACACGCCGGGACGGGCACCGCGGTCACGCCGCTGGGCGGCACGACGGAGCGCCGGCGTCACGACAGCCGAGGAGACGACATCATGCAGAACGCCGTGGAGAAGTTGCGGACCGAATGGGAGACCGACCCCCGCTGGCAGGGGGTGCGCCGCGGCTACCGCGCCGAGGACGTGGTGCGCCTGCGCGGGGCGATCCAGGAGGAGCACACCCTGGCCCGGCACGGGGCGCAGCGGCTGTGGCGGCTGCTGCACAGCGAGGACTACGTCCACGCCCTGGGCGCGCTCACCGGCAACCAGGCCGTGCAGATGGTCCGCGCCGGGCTCAAGGCGATCTACCTTTCCGGCTGGCAGGTGGCCGCCGACGCCAACCTCGCCGGGCACACCTACCCCGACCAGAGCCTCTACCCCGCCAACTCGGTGCCCGCCGTGGTGCGCCGGATCAACAACGCCCTGCTGCGCGCCGCCCAGATCACCACCGCCGAGGGCGACGAGAACGGGACCGACTGGCTGGCCCCGATCGTCGCCGACGCCGAGGCCGGCTTCGGCGGGCCGCTCAACGCGTACGAGCTGATGACCGCCATGATCGCGGCCGGCGCGGCGGGCGTGCACTGGGAGGACCAGCTCGCCGCCGAGAAGAAGTGCGGCCACCTCGGCGGCAAGGTGCTCGTGCCGACCGGGGCGCACATCCGCACCCTGGAGGCGGCACGGCTCGCCGCCGACGTCGCCGGGGTGCCGTCGGTCATCATCGCCCGCACCGACGCCCAGGCCGCCACGCTGCTGACCACCGACGTCGACGAGCGGGACCGGCCCTTCGTCACCGGCGAGCGCACCGCCGAGGGCTTCTACCGGGTGCGCAACGGCGTCGAGCCGTGCATCGCCCGGGGCCTGGCCTACGCCCCGCACGCCGACCTGCTCTGGATGGAGACCTCCACCCCCGACCTGGAGATCGCCCGGCGCTTCGCCGAGGCGATCAAGGCGGAGCACCCGGACCAGCTCCTCGCCTACAACTGCTCGCCGTCGTTCAACTGGCGCAAGCACCTCGACGACGCCACCATCGCCAAGTTCCAGCGGGAACTCGGCCACATGGGCTACAGGTTCCAGTTCATCACCCTGGCCGGCTTCCACGCCCTCAACTACTCGATGTTCGACCTGGCCCGCGGCTACGCCGCCGACGGCATGTCCGCCTACGTCTCGCTGCAGGAGCGGGAGTTCGCCGCCGAGCCGGCCGGCTACACCGCCGTCAAGCACCAGCGCGAGGTCGGCACCGGCTACTTCGACCTGATCAGCACCGTGCTCAACCCGGCCGCCGAGACCACCGCCCTGCGCGGTTCCACCGAGGAGGAGCAGTTCGCATGAGGTACGAGATCATCGGCCCGATGGCCGACCGGTTCGACGAGGTCCTCACCCCGGCGGCGCTGGAGTTCCTGGTCGAGCTGGACAGCGAGTTCGCCGCCCGCCGGGTGGCCCTGCTGGACACCCGGCGGGCCCGCCGGGACCGGTACGCCACCGGTCAGCTCCCCGACTTCCTCCCCGAGACCGCCGCGATCCGCGCCGACCCGACCTGGCGGGTGGCCCCGCCCGCGCCCGGCCTGCTCGACCGGCGGGTCGAGATCACCGGCCCGCCCGACCGCAAGATGACCGTCAACGCGCTCAACTCCGGGGCGCGGGTGTGGCTCGCCGACTTCGAGGACGCCACCTCGCCGACCTGGCACAACGTGGTCTCCGGGCAGCTCAACCTCATCGACGCCCTGGACCGGCGCATCGACTTCACCGACGCGCGCGGCAAGCGCTACGCCCTCGGCGACGAACTGGCCACGATCGTCGTGCGGCCGCGCGGCTGGCACCTCGTGGAGAAGGGCATCGCGGTGGACGGGCGGCCCATCTCGGCCAGCCTGGTCGACTTCGGGCTCTACCTGTTCCACTGCGCGCGGCGGCAGCTCGACGCGGGCGCCGGACCCTACTTCTACCTGCCGAAGCTGGAGAGCCACCACGAGGCGCGGCTGTGGAACGACGTCTTCGTCTTCGCCCAGCAGCGCCTGGGCCTGCCGCGCGGCACCATCCGGGCCACCACCCTCATCGAGACGATCACCGCCGCCTTCGAGATGGAGGAGATCCTCTACGAGCTGCGCGAGCACTCGGCGGGCCTGAACGCCGGCCGGTGGGACTACATCTTCAGCGTGATCAGGAACTTCGGGCAGTGGTCGGACTTCGTCCTGCCCGACCGGGCCGAGGTCACCATGACGGTGCCGTTCATGCGGGCGTACACCGAGCTGCTGGTGGCGACCTGCCACCGGCGGGGCGCGCACGCGATCGGCGGGATGGCCGCGTTCGTCCCCAGCCGGGACCCGCAGGTCAACGAGGTGGCCCTGCACCGGGTGCGGGCGGACAAGCGGCGCGAGGCCGGCGACGGCTTCGACGGCTCGTGGGTCGCCCACCCGGGCCTGGTCGCCACCTGCCGGGAGGAGTTCGACGCGGTGCTGGGCGAGCGCCCGCACCAGCTCGACCGGCTCCGGGACGACGTCAGCGTCGCCGCCGCCGACCTGCTCGCCGTCGACAAGACCCCCGGCCAGGTCACCGCCGCCGGGGTGCGCGCCAACATCGCGGTCGCGCTGCGCTACATCGACGCGTGGCTCGGCGGCGCCGGAGCGGTCGCCCTGTGGAACCTGATGGAGGACGCGGCGACCGCCGAGATCGCCCGCTGCCAGGTGTGGCAGTGGCTGCACCACGGCACCCCGCTTGCCGACGGCGGCTGCGTCACCGACGAGCTGGTCCGGTCGATCCTCGCGCAGGAGCTGGCCGAGCTGGTGACGGGTCGCGGGGCGGCCGACCGGGAGCGCGCCGAGCGGGCCGCGCGCATCGTCGAGGACACGGCGTTCGGCGAGGACCTGCCGGCGTTCTTCACCACCGGCGCGTACGCCCGGCACCTCGGCCCGAGGCAGCGGGTCGCCGTGCCGGCGCGCTGAGGCGGAGCATCCGCCGCCGGCGCGGTGGCGGGCCGGTCCGGTGCCGGTTCACCGGCCCGGACCGGCCGCCAGGTCCTCCTCGACGCGCTTCGCGGTGGCCAGCAGGGGCGGCAGCAGCTCCGTGCGGATCGTCTCGGACGAGCCGCGGCTGGCGTGCGCGGAGACGTTGATCGCGGCGACCACCGACCCGTCCTCCCCGTGGATCGGCGCGGCCAGCGAGCGCAGCCCCTCCTCCAGCTCCTGGTCCACGATCGCGTAGCCCTGCGCGGCGATCGTGGTCAGGGCGGCGCGCAGCCGGGCCGGGTCGGTGACGGTGTGCCGGGTCAACGGCCGCAGCCGCGCCGTGGCGAGGTAGTCGTCCAGCCAGTCGGCGGGCTGCGCGGCGAGCAGCACCCGACCCATCGACGTCGCGTACGCGGGGAAGCGGCTGCCGACGCTGATCCCCACGGTCATGATGCGTCTGGTGGCGACGCGGGCGACGTAGACCACCTCGTCGCCGTCGAGGACCGACACCGAGCAGGACTCGCGCACCTGCGCGGCCAGCGCCTCCAGGTGCGGCCGGGCGACCTCCGGCAGGCCCAGGCCCGACAGGTAGGCGTAGCCGAGGTCGAGCACGCGCGGGCGCAGCGAGAACAGCCGCCCGTCGGTGTGCACGTAGCCCAGCTCGACCAGGGTGAGCAGGAAGCGCCGGGCGGCGGCCCGGGTCAGCCCGGTGGCCCGCGCCACCTCGCTGAGGGTGAGCCGGGGGTGCTCGGCGTCGAACGCGCGGATCACGGCCAGGCCGCGCTCCAGCGACTGGACGAACTCCCCGGATCGCGCCTCGGTCACTCGGTCTCCTGCCGCAGGGTCGCCCGGGGCGGCCTGGCGCACCCGGTCACCGTCGGTGGCCAGCGTAGCCGCGCCGCCCGCGGCGGCAGGCACCGGTGCCCCGTGGGTCGCGCGGCGTCGGCGCCCCGGACCGGTCGTCCCGTCACGCCTCCAGGACGACGGCCAAGCCCTGGCCCACCCCGATGCAGATGGCGGCGAGCCCCCGGCCCCCGCCGCGGCGGTGCAGCTGCCAGGCCAGCGACCCGAGGATGCGCGACCCGGAGGACCCGAGCGGATGGCCGAGGGCGATGGCGCCGCCCTGCGGGTTGACGATCGCCGGGTCGAGGTCGGGCCAGTGGGCCAGGCAGGCCAGGGACTGCGCGGCGAACGCCTCGTTGAGCTCGACCACGTCGAGGTCGGCCCAGCCGAGGCCGGCGCGGCGCAGTGCCTCCTCGGCGGCGGCCACCGGGCCGATGCCGAACAGGTGGGGCTCGATCCCGGTGACGGCCCGGGAGACGATCCGGGCCAGCGGCGCGCGCCCGATCTCCCGGGCGCCGGCCTCGTCGGCGATCAGCAGGACGCTCGCCCCGTCGTTCAGCGGCGACGAGTTGCCGGCGGTGACCGTGCCGGCGGGCCGGAAGACCGGCTTGAGCCGGGCCAGCGCCTCGGCGGTGGTCGTCGGCCGGATGCTCTCGTCCCGGTCGACGTCGGTGCCGGGCACCGGGACGACCTCGTCGGCGTACGCGCCGGCGCGCCAGGCCCGGTCGGCCCGCTGGTGGCTGCCCAGCGCGAACTCGTCCTGCCGCTCGCGGGTGATCCCGTGGCGCTCGGCGAGGATCTCCGCGCCCTCGCCCAGCGCCACCGTCCACTGCGGCGGCATCGCCGGGTTGACCATCCGCCAGCCCAGCGTGGTGGAGTGCAGCGTCTCGTGCCCCCGGGGGTAGGCCCCCTCGGGCTTGGGCAGCACCCACGGCGCGCGGCTCATCGACTCCACCCCGCCGGCGAGGCAGATCGACGCGTCGCCGAGGGCGACGGCCCGGGACGCGCCGATGACGGCCTCCAGGCCGGAGCCGCAGAGGCGGTTGACGGTCGCGCCGGGCACCGACGGCGGCAGGCCGGCCAGCAGGACGGCCATCCGGGCCACGTCCCGGTTGTCCTCACCGGCGCCGTTGGCGTCGCCGAGGAGCACGTCGTCGATGCGCGCCGGGTCGAGCCCGGTGCTGCGGGCGACGACCTCCCGCACCACGTGCGCGGCGAGGTCGTCGGGGCGTACGCCGGCCAGGCCGCCGCCGTGGCGGCCGATGGGGGTGCGGACGGCGTCGAGCACGTACACGTCGCGGGTCATGGCGTCGCCTTCAGCGTGGCCTGCAGGGCCCGCAGCGCGGCGAGCTCGTCGGGGGTGGGGGGCTCGTTGGTGGTCAGCCCGTCGGCGACGGCGAGCGGCCAGCCGGTGGCCGCCCGGGCCTGCTCGACGGTGACGCCGGGGTGCAGCCGGGTGAGGGTCAGCTCGCCGGTGGCCGGGTCGGCTTCGAGGACGCCGAGGTCGGTGATCACCGTCCGGGGGCCGCCGCCGCGCAGCCCGAGCCGGGCCCGGTCGCCCGGCCCCGCGCCGTAGCCGACGGAGGTGACGAAGTCGACGCGTTCGGTGAACGTGCGTCGGCTCTGCCGGACGATGACGACCACCTCGCCGCAGGACGCGGCGATCTCCGGGGCGCCGCCGGCACCGGGGAGGCGGACCGCCGGGTCGGCGTAGGAGCCGCCGATGACGGTGGTGTTGATGTTGCCGTGGCGGTCGAGCTGGGCCGCCCCGAGGAAGCCGACGTCGATGCGGCCGGGCTGGAGCCAGTAGTTGAACACCTCCGGCACGGAGACGACCGCGTCGGCGGTGTCGGCGAGGATGCCGTCGCCGATGGACAGCGGCAGCCGGTCGGGCTTCGCGCCGAGGCAGCCCGACTCGTAGACCAGCACGAGGCCGGGGGCGTGGGTGACGCGGGCCAGGTTCGCCGCGGTGCTGGGCAGGCCGATCCCGACGAAGCAGACGGTGCCGTCGCGCAGCTGCCGGGCGGCGGCGACCGTCATCATCTCGTCGGCCGACCAGTCCGCCGCGCTCACGCCGGCACCTCCGTCGTCAGCACGTGCCGGGCGATCCAGGCCCGGAAGGTGTCGCGGTCCCGGCTGATCGCGTCCCAGTCGCGGTAGAAGTCGTTGTCGCGCACCGAATAGCCCTGCGTGTACGACGGGTGCGCGCCGCCGGGCACCCGGGCCACCGCCGTGATCGCCCACCCGGGCAGGACGACCTGCCCCGGCACCGGCGTCAGCTCGTCGACGAGCTCCTCGACGGTGACCAGGGACCGGCGGGCGGCCAGCACGGCCTCCTTCTGCACGCCGGTGATGCCCCACATCTGCACGTTGCCGGCCCGGTCGGCGCGCTGGGCGTGCACCACGGTCACGTCGGGACGCAGCGCGGGCAGCGCGGTCAGCGTCTCGCCGGTGAACGGGCAGTCGACGCTGCGGATGGTGGCGGTGTGGCGGGGCAGGTCGGTGCCGGTGTAGCCGCGCAGCACGGCGAACGGCAGGCCGGAGGCGCCCGCGACGTAGCGGTTGGCCATCCCCGCGTGGCTGTGTTCCTCCAGCTCCAGGGGCACCGGCCAGGAGTGCTGCACGGCGTCGCGGAAGCGGTGCAGCGAGCCCACGCCGGGGTTGCCGCCCCAGGAGAAGACGAGGCGGCTGGCGCAGCCGGCCCCGATGAGCTGGTCGTAGATGACGTCCGGGGTCATCCGCACCAGGGTCAGGCCGCGCCGCCCCTGCCGGATGATCTCGTGACCGGCGGCGAACGGGATGAGGTGGGTGAACCCCTCCAGGGCCACCACGTCCCCGTCGTGCACCAGCTCGGCGATTCCGTCGGCCAGCGAGACGATCTTCGCCATCGCCCTCCGCCTCCTGTGCTGTCGTCGTCCGCAAACGTGTTCGCTATGCGGACGGGTGTACTCATGTCGAACGTAGTGCCCGGCGGTGGAGGCCGTCAACGGGGACGTCGTGCCGCGTCGGTCACTCGTCCTCCTGCCGCAACGCCCGCCGGGCCACGGCGAACGCCCGGTTCGCCGCCGGCACCCCGGCGTAGACGCCGACCTGGAGCAGGACCTCGCTGATCTCCTGCGGGGTGAGGCCGTTGCGCAGGGCGGCCCGGACGTGCATGGCCAGCTCCTCGTCGTGGTGCAGGGTGGCGAGGACCGCGAGGGTGATCACGCTGCGGGTGCGCCGGTCCAGCCCGGGGCGCGACCAGATCTCGCCCCACGCGTAGCGGGTGATCAGGTCCTGGAAGTCGGCGGTGAACGCATCGGTGGCGGCGACGGCCCGGTCGACGTGGGCGTCGCCGAGGACCTGCCGGCGGACCGCCATGCCGGCGGCGTGCCGGTCGCGCTCGGGCGGGGGACCGGATGGCTCGGGTGCCGGTTCAGGCGTCACGGTGTGTCTCCTCGGCGAGGTGGTCGCGCAGCAGACGGCCGACCTGCCCGGGCTGCTGCACGTTGGCCAGGTGCGCGGCGTCGGCGACGATCGCCAGCCGGGCCCCGGGGATCCGTTCGGCGATCAGCCGGGCGTGCGGCACGGGGGTGGCCTGGTCGTCGGTCCCGGCGACGACCAGGGTGGGCGCCCGGATGCCGGTCAGGTCGTCGCGCAGGTCCATCGTGGAGATCGCCGCGCAGCACGCGGCGTACCCGTCGGCCGGCGTCGAGGTCAGCATGGCCCGCCAGGCGGCGACCGCCTCCGGCCGGGCGGCGGCGAAGCCGGGCGTGAACCAGCGGGCCACCACGGCGTCGGCCACGGCCGGCAGGCCGCCGGCGCGCACGGCCGCCGCCCGGTCGTGCCACATCCGCGCCGGGCCCAGGGCCGCCGACGTGCACAGCAGCGCGAGCCGGCCGACCCGCTCGGGCGCGTGGGCGGCCAGCCACATGCCGACCATCCCGCCGAGGGAGAGCCCGGCGTAGTGCACGCGCCGGGCGTCGAGGTCGTCGAGCAGGCGCAGCACCTCCCGGCCGAGCAGTTCGATGGTGTACGGGCCCGGCGGTACCGCCGAGCGGCCGTGGCCGAGGTGGTCGTACCGGACCACCCGGAAGTGGGCGGTCAGGGCGGCCAGTTGCGGTTCCCACATGGCGGCGGTGGTGCCCAGCGAGCTGCCGAGCACGAGGACCGGCGCGTCGGGCGGGCCGTCGACGGTGGCGTGCAGGCGGGACGTCACGAGGGCCCGGCCCGGTGCGCGCGGTGGTCGGCCAGCGCCCGGTCGACGAGGAGCCCGGCGGAGCCGAGCCAGCCGTACGGGTCGAGCGCCTCGTCGATCTCGCGCGGACCCAGGTGCGCGCGGACCTCGGGGTCGGCCAGCAGCGCGGCGCGGAAGTCGTACCCGGCCGCGGCCCGCGCGACGACGTCGTGCGCCGCGCCCCGGCCCAGGGCGGGCGTCAGCCGCGCGGCCACCGCCTCGGCCAGCACGAGGCCGCCGGTGGCGTCGAGGTTGGCCCGCATCCGGCGCGCGTCGACCCGCAGCCCGCCCAGCATCCGGGCGGTGCGGGCGGCCGCGCCGCCGGCCAGGTGCAGCAGGTCGAGCAGCGGCTCCCACTCGGCGTGCCAGGCTCCGGCGGCCCGCTCGTGCTCTTGCACGGCGGCGGCGTACAGGGTGGCGACCAGGCCGGGCCCGCGCCGCGCCGCTGCGCCGACGAGGACCGAGTCGACCGGGTTGCGCTTGTGCGGCATCGCCGACGAGCCACCCCGGCCCGGCCCGGCATCCGTGGCCGCGCCGCCCTCGGCCGCCTCGCCGACCTCGACCTGGGCGAGCAGCCCGACGTCCAGCGCGGTCTTGCCGGCGGCGGCGAGCAGCCCGCCGAGCGCGGCGGCGAGGTCGAGCAGCGGCTGGCGGCGGGTGTGCCAGGGCAGCGGGCTCGCGGCGAGGCCGAGGTGGGCGGCGAAGCGGGCGGCGACCGCCGGCCCGGCCGGGCCGAGCGCGGCGAGCGTGCCGACCGCGCCGCCGAGCTGCGCCGGCAGCGCCGCGCGGACCGCGTCGAGCCGGGTCCGGGCCTCGGCCAGGCCGACCAACCAGCCGGCGGCCTTCAGGCCGAACGTGGTCGGCGCGGCCTGCTGGCCGAGGGTACGGGCGAGCATGACCGTGTCGCGGTGGGCGGCGGCCAGCCGGGCCGCGGCGTCGGCGGCCCGGTCCAGGTGGGCCAGCAGCGGCCCGGCCGCCCGCGCCGCGACCAGCATCAGCGCGGTGTCGAGGACGTCCTGGCTGGTCGCCCCGAGGTGCACCCAGGCGCGGGCCGGCTCGGGCAGGGCCGCGGTGAGCTGCCGCACGAGCGGCACCACCGGGTTGCCGGCGTCCTCGGCGGCCCGGCCGAGGGCCGCCGGGTCGAACAGGTCGGCCCGGCAGCACGCCCCGATCGCCTCGGCCGCCGCCCGGGGCAGCACCCCGCAGTCGGCCCCGGCGGCCGCGAGCGCGGCCTCGGCGTCCAGCAGCGCCCGCAGCAGCGCCCGGTCGGCGAGCTGCGCGTCGACCCCGGGGTCGCCGGACAGGCCCGAGAACAGGCCGTCAGACGGCGAAGAAGACGGTCTCATCGTCACCCTGGAGCCGGATGTCGAAGCGCACCCCGTCGGCGGATTCCCGGCCGACGAGCGTGCCCCGCCGGTCGGCGTCGACACCGCGCAGGACGGGGTCGGCGGCGTTGGCCGCCGGCTCGTCGGGGAAGTAGAGCCGGGTCACGACCCGGTGCAGCAGCCCGCGCCCGAACACCGACAGGTTCAGGTGCGGCGCCTCGGTCCCGCCGTCCGGCGCGGGCAGGGCCCCGGGCCGCACGGTCAGCAGCGCGTACCACCCCTGGTCGTCGGTCTCGCTGCGCCCGAACCCCCGGAAGTCGGCCACCGACGACGCCCGCGCGCCGCGTGGGTCGTCGGGGTGGTCGAACCGGCCGTCCGGGTCGGCCTGCCAGCTCTCGACCAGGGCGTCCACGACCGGCGCTCCCGCGCCGTCGGTGATCCGGCCGCGCACCCAGAAGGAGCCCGGGGTGCCGGGCGGGACCACGTGCGGGCCGTCGGGCCAGCGCAGGCCGATACTCAGGTACGGCCCGACGGTCTGGGCCGGGGTCACGCCGTGGCGCTCACTCATCGTCGTCCTCGTTCTCGAAGGGCGTGCTCTCCCGACCCCGCAGCACGATGTCGAACTCGTACGCCAGGGCCCACTCGGGGCGGGTCGTCGCGTGGTCGTAGCGGGCGATCAGCCGCTGGCGCGCCGCCGGGTCGGGGATCGAGTTGAGCACCGGGTCCTGGAAGAACAGCGGGTCGCCGGGGAAGTACATCTGCGTCACCAGGCGCTGGGTGAACGCCCGGCCGAACAGCGAGAAGTGGATGTGCGCGGGCCGCCACGCGTTGTCGTGGTTGCGCCAGGGGTACGCGCCCGGCTGCACCGTGACGAACCGGTAGCGCCCCCGCTCGTCGGTGCGGACCCGGCCCACGCCGTCGAAGTGGGGGTCCAGCGGCGCCGCCCAGTTGTCCACCGCGTGCCGGTAGCGGCCGGCGGCGTTGGCCTGCCAGATCTCCACCAGGGTGTGCGGCACGGGCCGCCCGTCGCCGTCGTGGACCCGGCCGTGCACGATGATCCGCTGGCCGAGCGGCTCGCCGTCGTGCTGCCGGGTCAGGTCGTGGTCGAGCGGGCCGAGCCGGCCCTCGCCGAGCAGCGGCCCGGTGACCTCCGTGAGCCGCTGCGGCAGGTACACCAGCGGTTGGCTCGGCGCGCGGAGCACCGTCGACCGGTAGCCGGGGCTGAGCAGGGGTGGGTGGGCGTCGACGTCGTCACGCCGGTAGTTCGGCAGCGTGCTGACGTGGTGGTCCATGGGGCGGCTCCCCTCGCGGGTTGGATCCACGCATGCTACTTTTGGATCCCTTGATTGGAAAGTGGGGGCCGCGTGAGCAGACTCGACGACGTACCGCACGACGCTGCCACCGTCGCCGCGCGACGCAGGTCGGGGTCATGACCGTCGCCCTCGCCGCCCCGCACCACGAGGCCGTCCGCGCCGGCGAGCGCGCCGTCGCGGCCGGCGGCAACGCCCTCGACGCGGCCCTCGCCGCCGCCTGCATGCTCACCGTGGTCTACCCGCACCAGTGCGCCCTCGGCGGCGACCTCATCGCGGTGGTCCGCTCGCCCGAGGGGGAGACGACGGCGGTGGTGGCGGCGGGCACCGCGCCGCGCGGGATCGACCGGCCGGCGACGCGGTGGCGGACCATGCCGGGGCAGGGTGCGCACTCCGTCACCGTCCCCGGGGTCGTCGCGGGCTGGCTGGAGCTGGCCCGGCTCGGCGCGCTGCTCCCGCTCGCCGCGCCGCTGCGGGAGGCGGCGGCCGTCGCCGAGGCCGGCACCCGGGTCAGCGCGGGGCTCGAACGCGCGCTCGACAGCCGCCGCGACACCGTGTTGGCCGACCCGGGGCTGCGGTCGGTGTTCGCGCCCGGCGGGCGGCCGCTGCGGCAGGGGGCGACGGTGCGCCAGCCGGCGCTCGCGGCCACGCTGCGCCGGCTCGCCGCCGACCCGCGTGATCTGTACGAGGGGGAGACGGCGCGGGCCATCGTACGGCTGCTGGGGTCCCTGGGCGGTGCCCACACGCTCGCCGACTTCGCCGGCTACCGGCCGCAGACGGGCCCGGCGGTGACCCGGGAGATCGCCGGGCGCGCCTGGTCGGTCGCGCCGCCCCCGTCCGTCGGGGCGGTCCTGCTCGGCGTCGCGGCTGCGGTGGCCGACG
The DNA here is from genome assembly GCF_020884815.1 of Micromonospora sp. NBRC 110038. Taxonomy (NCBI): domain Bacteria; kingdom Bacillati; phylum Actinomycetota; class Actinomycetes; order Micromonosporales; family Micromonosporaceae; genus Micromonospora; species Micromonospora sp. NBRC 110038. The sequence continues at coordinate 228,679 of NZ_BBOL01000006.1, forward strand.
GCGACGGCGCACCCGACCCGGCGCGCCTGCTCGACGCCAGCCTGGCCGGGGTCGCCGCCCGGGCCGGGTTCCTCGGCGACCCCCGCACGGGCGGGGCCGACCTGGCGGCCCTGCTGCGGCTCGACGCCCCTGCGGCCGCCGCCGGCCCGGCCGAGCCGCCCGCCCACGGCGACACGGTCGCGGTGGTGGCCAGCGACGACGCCGGGTGGAGCGTCTCGCTCGTGCAGAGCGTCTACCAGACCTTCGGCGCGGGCCTGCTCGAACCGGAGACCGGCGTCGTGCTGCACAACCGGGGCTCGGCGTTCAGCCTCGACCCCGCGTCACCGGCGCGGCTCGTGCCCGGGGCCCGGCCCCCGCACACGCTCTGCCCGGTCATCGTCCACTCCGCCGAGGCCACGGTCGTCGCGGGCTGCCAGGGCGGCCGCGCCCAGCCGTGGATCCTGGCCCAGCTGGTCCCCGCGACGACGGACCTGGCCCGCCCGCTCGACGAGGTGCTGGCCCGGCCGCGCTGGGTGGTCGGCGACGTCGACCTGGGCCACGCCGACCTGACCCTGGTGGCCGAGCCGGGCGTGGACGACCGGGTGGTCGACGCGGCGCGGGCCGCCGGCCTGCCCGTCGCCTGGTTCCCGGGCCGGGCCGACGCCGCCGGCCACGTCCAGGTCGTGCGCAGCCGCGCCGGGCGCGACGGCGCGGCGTTGCAGGCCGCCAGCGACCCCCGCGCCGACGGCGCGGCCGTGGTGGCCCGGGCCCCGGGCCCCCACTCCCGAGCCTGAGCCCTGCCCGAGTCCGGGTCGCAGTCCGAGCCACCGTCCGGGTCGTAGTCCGAGCCACAGTCCGAGTCCGACCAGAAGGAGCATCATGCCGATCCACACCGTCCTCGGGCCGATCGCGCCGGAGCAGCTCGGGCCGACGTCCATGCACGAGCACCTGCTGAGCGATCTGCGCATCTGGTCGAAGCCGCCCCGGGAGCTGCCGCCCGTGGGCGTGCCGATGGGCCCGCAGCTCGCGTCGTACCTGCGGTGGAACGCGCTGTCGCTGGAGGAGAACCTGATCCTGCACGACCCCGACGTCGCCGCCGAGGAGCTCGCCCACGTGCGGGCGGCCGGCGGCTCGGCCGTCGTGGAGCTCACCCTGGAGGGGATGGGCCGGCGCGTCGGGGACCTGCCGGAGATCGCGCGTCGCGCCGGGGTGCACGTCTGCGTCGGCTCGGGCTTCTACGTGGAGGAGACGATGCCGGCGCACGTGCGGGCGGCGGGCGTCGACGAGCTCACCGAGCTGCTCGTGGCGCAGCTGACCGACGGCATCGGCGACACCGGCATCAGGCCCGCCCTGCTCGGCGAGATCGGCACGAGCTGGCCGATCACCGACGCCGAGTGGCGGATGGTGCGCGCCGCCGGCCGGGCCGGCGCCCGCACCGGCGCGGCCGTCTACATGCACCTGTCCTTCCGGGGCGCGGGCGGCGTACCGGTGCTGGCGGCGCTGCTGGAGGAGGGGATGCCGGCGGACCGCGTGGTCATCGGCCACCTCGACGAGCGGTGGGACCGCGGCTACCACCGCGAGATCGCCCAGGCGGGCGCCGTGCTCGCCTACGACACGTTCGGCTCGGACTTCTACTACGGCACGCCGGCCCTGCGCAATCCCACCGACGCGGAGCGGCTCGACATGGTCGGGTGGCTGTTGAGCGAGGGGTTCGGCGGGCAGCTCGTGATCGGCGCGGACGTCTGGACGCAGGCGAACCTCCGCCGCAACGGAGGCAACGGCTACGACCACCTCTTCCGCCGGATCGGCCCGGCGATCGCCGACCTCGCCGGGGGCGACCCCACCGTCGTCGACACGATCCTCGTCGGCAATCCCCGCCGCCTGCTGGACCGCCCCTGACCGCTGCCCGGCGGGGCCCGGGTCGCGTCGTCAGCCGGCGGCCGGCCCGGGTACCCCGTCGGCCAGGTCGGGTGCCGCGCCGGGCCGGCCAGGTGCCGCGCCGGGCCGGCCAGGTGCCGCGCCGGGCCGGTCGGGCGGGGCTTCGCGGGCGAAGACCGCGACGACGACCAGCGCCGCCACCTGCAGCGCCGCGACGAGGAGGAACGCCCAGCCCGTCGAGGCGGCGGCGATGACGAGCCCGCCGACGAGCGCCCCACCGGCGTAGCCGAGGCCGGTGAAGCTGGAGAACAGGCCGAGGCCGAGGGCCTGGTTCGCGCCGTCCAGGCCCCGAGCGGCGAGCATCGTCAGCGACGGGTACAGCGGCGAGAACCCGATGCCGATCAGGACCTGGGCCGCTGCGGCCACCCAGAAGTTCGGTGCCAGGCCCATGGTGGTCAGGCCGGCCGCGAGCGCGCACAGCGAGACCGCGGTCGCGCGGACCGGGCCGATCCGGTCCGGCAGGCCCGCCAGGGCGATCCGTGCGCCGATGACGCTGACCGAGAAGACGGCGAACACGGAGGCCGCGCCCGTGACGCCGCCGGCCGGCACGCCCCGGGCCTGGAGGTGGACGAGGAGGAAGCCGAGCATCAGCCCCTCGCCGCACCAGGCCGCGGCGGCGACGACGCCCGGCACCCAGACCGCGCGGAAGGAGCCCCGCACCGCGCCCGCGCGCCGGCTGCGGGGGGCCGCCGGTGGCCGCGCCGGCCGGGGCAGCCAGGCGACGAGCACGACGGTGGCCACCTCCAGGGCGGCGCACAGCGCGAACACGCCGGCGGGCCCGACCGCCTGGTTCACCGCCACGCCTACCTGCGGGCCGACGGCGAGCCCGAGCCACACGCTCAGCCCGAAGACGCTCAACGCCCGGCCGCGTTGCCCGGTGGGCGCCAGCGCGACCAGCCAGGCCATGACGAGCGTCATCGCGGCGGCGTTGCCGAGGCCGAACAGCAGCCGGGCGGGGCCGGCGCCCCACAGGGAGGGCACCGCCGCCAGCAGGAGCATCCCGAGCGCCGCCGTGCCGCCGCCGGCCAACGCCACCGCCCGGTAGCCGCGCCGGTCGCCGAGCAGCCCGGCAACGGGCATGGCGACCATCGAGGCGACCGCGCTGAGCGAGATGAGCACGCCGGACAGGGACGCGTCGCCGCCGAGCACGCGTTCGACGTAGCCGGGGATGATCGGGGTGCTGGCGGAGTTGGTCATCGCGCCCAGGGTCGAGGCGGCGAAGAGGAGCCAGAAGGGTACGGTCCGGGTGACGTCGCGCGGCGACGTCATGACGCCGTCGGTTCCGGCGCGCACTCCAGGCTGAGCCACAGCTCGAAGCAGTTGCGCCGGGACAGCGCGGTCGCGCCGATCGACGCCCGGCCGACGCTGCCGATCTCGTCGCCGAACACCTCGACGAAGAGGTCGGTGGCGCCGTTGGACACCTCGTGCAGCGGCTCGAACCCCGGTGGGCAGGCCACGAAGCACAGGGCGCGGGACAGGCCCACCACGTTGTCGAGCGAGCCGAGCGCGAGCCGGATCATCCCGAGCGTGTGGATCGCGGTCAGCCGGGCCGCCTGGTAGCCCTGCGCGACGGTGACGTCGACTCCGACAACCCCGGGGTGCAGCCGCTCGCCGGCCCGGTTCTCGGGCGTGAGCCCGCTGAGTTCGAGCAGGTCGCCGATGCGGTGGAACGGCTTCAGCCGGCCGTAGCGCCGCCCGTACGGTGGGTCGGCGTAGTCGGGGATCTCCAGGCCGAGTTCCCGGACTCTCTGCTCCGCACTGGCCACAGACTCTCCCGCTTTGTATCCGAAGATGGTTAGAGTGGATCCACTTTAACCGGAGGAGGCTGGCATGACGACCCCGACCCCTGAGCAGCGCGTGGCCGAGCTGGGCCTGGTGATCCCCGACTACGCCGACCCGCCCTACGGCGAGCGGTACGGCGCGATGAAGCCGTTCCACCGGTCGGGCCGCACCCTCACGCTCGGCGGCATGACCCCGGAGGACCGGCAGGGCAACAAGGTGTTCCCGGGCCGGGTCGGCGCGACCGTCACGCCGGAGCAGGGCTACGAGGCGGCCCGCTACACCGCCGTCAACGTGCTCGGGCTGATCCGCTTCGCGGTGGGCTCCCTCGACGAGGTCACCTCCTTCGTGCGCACCCTCTGCCTGGTCGTGACGACCCCGGAGTTCAGCGACGTCAACCTGGTCGCCAACGGCGCGAACGACCTCTTCGTGGAGGTCTTCGGCGACCGGGTCGGGCGGGCCACCTCGGCGAGCGTCGGCGTGCTGAGCCTGTCGGGCGGCAACGTCTTCGAGATCCTCACCGTCGTCGAGACCCGCGGCGCGGCCGACTCCTGACCCGCCCTCCGGGTGGGGCACGCGGCCGGCGGCGGTCGCCCGCCCCGGCCGCGCGGGGTCAGAACGCCCGGACCAGCAGCACGCCGCCGACGACCGTGCCGAAGGCGATGATGACCGCGCGCAGCAGGGCGGGCGGCAGCCGGCGGGCGAGCCGGGCGCCGAGGAAGCCGCCGAGCATGGTCGCCGGCACCAGCACCCCGGTGGCGGCCCAGTTGACCGGCCCGAACGCGCCGTAGACCAGGATGGTCACCACGCCCACCGTCGCCGAGAGGACGTTCTTCAGCGCGCTGACCCGGCGCAGCGAGTCGTCGAGGACGAGCGCCAGGCCGGCGATGAGCAGCAGGCCGAGCGCCGCGTTGAAGTAGCCGCCGTACAGCCCGCAGCCGAAGACGGCCAGGTGCAGGGCCGCGCCGGCCCGGCGGGGGGAGTGGGCCCGGGGCTGCCCGGCGATCGCGCGCACCCGGCCCTGGAACGCCAGCAGCGCGGTCGCGCCGAGCACCAGGAACGGCACCACGACGTCGAAGACCGCGCGTGGCGTGACCAGCAGCAGCACGGTGCCGCAGAGCGCGCCGAGGACGGCCGTCGGCACCGCGCGGCGGATCCGCCGGCCCTGCCCGGCCAGGTCGGCGCGGCTGCCGAGGACGCTGGCGCCGTACCCGGGCGCGACGGCCAGCGCGTTGGTCACGTTCGCCGACACGGGCGGCAGGCCGATGCCCAGCAGCGCCGGGAAGGTGACCAGCGACCCGCCACCGGCGACGGCGTTGACGATGCCGCCGGCCAGGCCGGCGAGCAGCAGGAGGGCGGCCTGGGGCGGGGTCACGATTGGCACTCGCGCATTGGATCCAATGTCATGTAGCATGGATACATCACTCGGGCGCGGAAGGCCACCCCGGCCTCCGGCGCCGGACCCGCCCCCGCCGGGTCCCGCCGACCCGCCCTGTCCAGACGGCACAGGCGCCGCTGACGAAGAGGAGCCCGATGGGCCACGAGAGCGCTCCGGCTTGGCACGTACCCCACCCGACCGTCCTGGGCACCCGGCATGCCGTCTCGTCCGGGCACTACCTCGCCAGCTCCGCCGCCCTGGCGATCCTCGACGCCGGCGGCAACGCCGTCGACGCCGGCTGCTGCGCCGGCATGGCGCTGGCCGTCCTGCACGCCGACGAGGTCAACTTCGCGGGCGTGGCCCCCATCATGATCCGGATGGCCGACGGGACGACCGTCAGCATCGACGGCCTCGGCGTGTGGCCCGCGGGGATCCCGGCCGACCTCTTCCTGCGCGAGCACGCCGGCACGATCCCGCGCGGCCTGCTGCGCACCGTCGTGCCGGCGGCCCCCGACGCCTGGATCACGGCGCTGCGCGACTACGGCACGATGAGCTTCGGCCAGGTCGCCGAGGCCGCCATCCGGCTCGCCCGCGACGGGTTCGCGGCCTTCCCGCTGCTGGTTGAGGGGATCACCGCGCGGCAGCGCGGCTACCGCAACTGGCCGGCGAACGCGGCCATCTACCTGCCCGAGGGCCGGCCGCCCCGGGTCGGCGAGCGGTTCGTCCAGACCGATCTCGCCCGCAGCATCCAGCTCATGGCCGACGCGGAGGCGGCCACGACCGGCGGCCGGTTGGCGGGCCTGGAGGCCGCCCGCGCGGTCTTCTACGAGGGCGAGCTGGCCGAGCGGATGGTCGCCTACCACCGGGAGAACGGCGGCTACCTCACCGCGCGGGACCTCGCCGACTTCCGCTGCCGCCGCGAGCCCGTCCTGACCACCCGCTGGCGCGACTTCGCCGTGCTGACCTGCGGCGCCTGGTGCCAGGGACCCACGCTGGCCCAGACGTTGCAGATCCTCGAGGCGTACGGCCTGCAGGGGCTGGAGCACAACTCGCCCGGGTACGTGCACCTGGTCGTCGAGGCGCTCAAGGGCGTCTTCAGCGACCGCGAGCACCTCTACGGCGACCCGGCGTTCGTCGACGTCGACGTCGAGCGGCTGCTGTCGACCGCGCACGCGGTGGCCCGCGCGGCCGGCATCGACGCCGACCGGGCCCACCCGGGCCTGCCCGACCTGATCTTCGGCGCGCCGCAGCCGCTGCCCGAGCCCAAGGACTACGACGAGCTGCCGGTCGTCGGCGAGGGGGCGACCTCGTACGTCTGCGTGGTCGACGCCTGGGGCAACGCGTTCTCGGCGACGCCGTCGGACGGTGCCTCCACCTCGCCGGTGATCCCCGGCACCGGGTTCGTGCCGTCGCTGCGCGGCATGCAGTCGCGGCCCGACCCGGCGCACCCGTCCGGCGTCGCCCCGGGCAAGCGGCCCCGGCTCACCCCGAACCCGGCGATCGTGGTGCGCGACGACGGTTCGGTCATGCCGTTCGGCTGCCCCGGCGGCGACATGCAGGTGCAGGCGATGGTGCAGGTCTTCCTCAACGCCTTCCACTTCGGGATGCCGTTGCAGGAGGCCGTGAACGCGCCGCGCTTCTCCACCTGGAGCTTCCCCAACTCGTTCGCCCCCTTCGACTACCTGCCGTCCCGGCTGTTCCTGGAGGACCGGTTCCCCGCCGGGACCCTTGAGGCGCTGCGGGCCAGGGGGCACGACGTGCGGTCCTGGCCGGCGTTCACCCGGGACGCGGCGGCCGTGGAGGCGATCTACCGCAATGCCCGCACCGGCTTCCTGGAGGCGGCGGCCGATCCGCGCCAGCCGGCGGCGGCGTACGTGTCCTGACCGCCCTTCGAGCAGCTCCGTGAGGAGATCGTGGTGAACGTTGAACCCCCGTACGTGGTCGCCGGGCGGATCCACACGATGGACCCGGCGCGCCCGCTGGCCGAGGCGATGGCGGTGGACGGCGACCGGATCGCCGCCGTGGGCACCCTGGCCGAGGTGCTCGCCGCCTGCCCCGCCGGGGTCGGCGTCGAGGAGCTGGACGGCACGACGATCACCCCCGGCCTCATCGACACCCACCTGCACATGCAGCGCGGCGGCCTCAAGATCATCCATGACCTCGGCGACGCCACCCACGATCTCGACCTGGTGATCGCGACCATGCGGGAGAGGGGCTTCGAAGCCGGGTGGGGCCCGCAGCCACCGACCCCCGCCGACCGGGCCGCCGCCCTGCGGCTGGTGCAGCCGCTGATGCACCAGCTCGGCTTCACCGGGATCATCGACCCCGCGGCGACCCCCGAGGAGCTGCGTGGCTACCAGGAGAGCCGGCGGCGGGGCGAGCTGACCATGCGGGTGGTGGCCATGCCGTACCCCGAGGTGGGCGGGTTCGCCGACCCGGACGTCGACGGGGCGATCGACTGGCTCCGGGGCCTGGGCCTGCGCACCGGCGACGGCGACGACCTGCTGCGCGTCGGCGGCATCAAGGTCTACTTCGACGGCGAGGCGATGAAGGGCGAGGCGCTGCGGCGCACGCCGTGGCCGCACAACGGCTCCACCGGGCGGCAGCGCCTGCCCACCGCGCAGTTCCAGCGGCTGGTGGACTTCTGCGCCACCGAGGGCTGGTCGGTCGGGGTGCACGCGGTCGGTGGCGCCGCGATCGCCACGGTGCTCGACTGCTTCGCCGAGGCCGACCGCAAGCACCCCATCGCCGGCCGGCAGTGGCAGATCATCCACGGCTACCTGGAGGTCGAGCCGGAGTCGATGGCCCTCGCCGCCCGCCTCGGCGTCGTCCTGGCCGCCCAGCCGTCGATCCCGCTGCGCAACGCCGCCGGCCTCGTCGCGCAGCTCGGCGCGGGGGCGGAACGGATGAACCCGCTGCGCTCCTGGCTCGACGCGGGGGTCCCGGTGGCGCTCGGCTCCGACGGCCCGTTCTTCCCGTTCGACCCCCGCGAGCTGATCTGGTCGGCGGTCACCCGGCGGGTCCGGGGCCGGGCGGAGCCGCTCGCCCCGCAGGAGGCGATCACCGTGGCGGAGGCGCTGGCCGCGTACACCGCGACGGCCGCCGTGGCGGCCTTCGACGGCGACCGGCGGGGCCGCCTCGCGCCCGGCCGGCTGGCCGACTGGGTCGCCTTCGACCGGGACCCGTTGGGCGTGCCGCCCGACGAGCTGCCGACCCTGCGGGTGCTGCGCACGGTGGTCGGCGGCCGGACGGTCCACCGGGCGCCGGCATGAGCGCCGGGCCGGCACCCGCCGGGGCCCGCCACCTCCCGTCGACGGGACGGGTCGCGGTTGTTTACACATCGGCAACGCACGTGGGACGCTACGGGATCCATAAAGCAATACCGTGGATCCAATGCAGTTCGTTTCGGTGGAAGGGAAACCGGATGACTCATCGGCCGCAACCCCAGCTCGCAGCGTACGTCGGGGCAGCGCAGGCGGCGAAGCGGAGCGCGCCAAGATGACCATGGAACAGGCTCTCGCCGCGCCGGCCACCACCCGACGGCGCAGGCCCATGGCGGACGGCGCCGCCGCCGAGCGGCGCTGTCTGCTGTGGCCGCCGCTGGTGTTCTTCCTCCTCACCGTCGCCGGGCCCGTCGTCGCGCTGGTCCAGCAGGCGCTCTCCGGCGAGGGCAACGCCTTCGCCGAGTCCCTGCGGATGGAGGTCTTCGTCGACTCCGTGTGGCGCACCCTGCTGCTCGCGGCGGTGGTGACCGTGGCGACGGTCGTCGTCGGCACCTGCTACGCGTTCGCCATCGCCGTCGGGCCGGTGTGGGTCAAGGCGCTGCTCATGGGCGGCCTGCTGATCTCCCTCTGGACGTCGGTCATGGTGCGCACGATCGGCTGGATGCTCCTCGAACTCCCGACCGGCGCGCTCTTCTGGGTGCTGGAGCTGCTGCACCTGCGCAGCGAGCCGATCGACTTCTACCAGAGCACCGCGGCGATGTACCCGGCGATGATCGCCGTGATGCTGCCGTTCGCCGTGCTGCCGGTGCTGGCGTCCGTCATCGGCTTCGACCGCGAGCAGCTCAAGGCCGCCACCGTCTTCGGCGCGGGGCCGCTGCTCACCCTCGGCGCGGTCGTGCTGCCGGCGATCCGTCAGGCCATGATCAGCGGCGGCGTCCTGGTGTTCGTGATGAGCCTGGGCTTCTACGTGACCCCGCTGCTGCTCGGCGGGCCCGCCAACATGACCATGTCCGGCATCATCAACGCCCAGCTCAACACCGCCAACCGCGCCGACGTCGGCGCGGCGATGAGCCTGCTGCTCGTCGGCGGCACGGTGGCCATCTACCTGGTCGCCGACCGGCTGTTCAAGGTCAGCGAGAGGTGGGGCTGACATGACCGACTCCCCGCTGCGCCGCAGCCTCGGCTGGTACCGGCTGCCCATCCTGGTCGTCGCGCTGGTGACCAGCCTGCTGTTCTACGTGCCGTTCCTGGTCGTCGTGGCGACCAGCTGGACGGAGACCTCGTTCATCATCTTCCCGCCGGACGGCTTCTCCCTGCAGTCCTACTCCGGGGTGCTCAACGATCTGGAGTGGATGGACGCGTTCAAGGTGTCGCTGCGGGTGGCCGGGCTGGGCACCGTCATCTCGGTGGCGCTGGGCACCCTCGGCGCGCTGGCGCTGACCCGGCTGCGCTCGCGGACGGCGCGCAGCTGGGTGCGCACGCTCTTCATCGTGCCGATGGCCATCCCGCCCGTCGCGTACGCCGTCGGCCTCTACTCGGTCAGCCTCCGGGCCGAGGCCCTGCAGGACAACCTCGCCCTGCTGGTCCTCGGCGAGGCGCTGCTCGCCGTGCCGTACGTCTTCGTGATGGTCTCCTCCGGCCTGAGCCAGGCCGACCCCGCGCTGCGGCCGGTGGCCAGCACGCTCGGCGCCTCGTGGCCGATGGTCATCTGGCGGGTCGACCTGCCGATGATCGTGGGCCACATGCTCGCCGGCGCGGTGTTCGCCTTCGCCGTGATCTTCGATGAGGTGGTCCTCTCGGTCTTCCTCACCCCGATCGGCGTCAAGACCCTCCCGTTGCAGATGCTCACCGCGTCGCAGGAGGAGCTGTCGCCGCAGCTCACCGCCGCCTCGACGCTGGTCTCGATGCTCGCCGTCGCGCTGCTCGGCGGCTACAGCCTGTTCTCCAACCGCCGGTCGGCCCGCGCCCGGCGTCTCTCCCGAAAGGCCGCGACCGCATGAGCATCGCGCTGTCGATCAAGGATGTCCACGTCACCCTCGGCCAGTTCGAGGTCCTGCGGGGGGTGAGCCTCGACGCCGAGCCGGGCACGTTCGTGACGCTGCTCGGCGCCAGCGGCAGCGGCAAGACCACGCTGCTCAACGTCATCGCCGGGCTGCAGCAGCTCGACTCCGGGCACGTGCTGTTCGACGGGGAGAACGTCGAGCGCCGGCCGCCGCGCAAGCGCCGGGTCGGGGTCGTCTTCCAGTCGTACGCCCTGTTCCCGCACATGAGCGTGGGGGAGAACGTGGCCTTCCCGCTGCGGGCGGCCCGCCGGCCGAGCGCCGAGCGGCGGCGCGTGGTCCAGGAGATGCTGGACCTGGTCGACCTCGGCGGCATGGTGGACCGGGCCCCGGCGTCGCTCTCCGGCGGCCAACGGCAGCGGGTGGCGCTGGCCCGCGCGCTCGCCTCGGACCCGAGCATCCTGCTGCTCGACGAGCCGATGGCCGCCCTCGACAAGCAGCTGCGCGAGCGGATGCAGGTCGAGATCAAGCGGATCCAGCAGCAGGTCGGCATCACCACCGTCGCGGTCACCCACGACCAGGCCGAGGCGATGACGATGTCGGACCTGGTGGCGATCATGCACGAGGGGCGGCTCGTGCAGGTCGACTCGCCGGAGAACCTCTACCGCCGGCCGGTCGACGAGTACGTCGCGAGCTTCCTCGGCGAGGCCAACCTCTTCCCGGCCGACCGGCAGGGGCCGCTGCCGGTCGACTCGGGCGCACCGGCGACCGGCACGGCGGTGGTCCGCCCGGAGGACCTGGTCGTGCTCGACGCCGGCCAGCTCGGCGACCGCTGGCACGTGCGCGGCGTGGTCCGCCTGCTCAGCTTCCAGGGCAGCCGCTTCCGGCTGGAGGTGACCACCCCGGCCGGGCGCAGCGTGGTCTGCTCGCTGCCGCCGCACACCGACGCCGGCGCGCTGCTGCCCGGCAGCGAGGTCACGCTCGGGTGCGCGGACTCCGACCGGGTCCACGTGATCCACCCGGCCGCCGTGGGTGAGCAGCTCAAGCTGGTCGCGTGATGGCGGCGGGCAGGCCGGGGCGGCGGCGATGATCGAGACGGTCCTCGGGCCCGTCGCGGCGGCCGGCGTCGGCCGGGTCAACATGCACCAGCATCTGCTCAGTGACGCCAGCGCGCTGAGCCGCCCCGGCGCGGAGCCGGCCCCCGCCGACCAGCGGGTGACGACGGCCAACCTGGGCTTCCTCCGGTGGAACGCCCTGGCCCTGGCCGACAACCTGCGGCTGGACGACCCGCGGCTCGCCGCCGCGGAGCTGCGGCACGCCGCCGGCGGCGTCGACCTCGTCGTCGAGGACACCAGCATCGGGCTGGGGCCGGACCACCCGGCCCTGCCGGCGATCTCGCGGGCCGCGGGCGTGCACGTCGCCGTGGCGTACGGCCTGTACGTGACGCCGACCCTGCCAGGCTGGGCGCGGGACCTCGACGAGGACGGGGTGCACCGCCTCCTGCACGGCGCGCTGACCGACCGGGTCCCGGGCACCGACTACCGCGCCGCCCTGCTCGGGATCATGGGCACCACCGCGGCGTTCCCCGCCGTCGAGCGGGCCCGGCTGCGGGCGGCGGCCGTCGCCGCCGCCGGTGCCGGGGCGAGCGTCGGCGTCCGGCTCGACGGCGACAGCCGCACCGGCGTCGAGGTGGTGGCCGAGCTGACCGGTGCCGGGCTGCCGGCCGACCGGATCCTGCTTACCAACGCCGACGAGTACCTCGACGCCGCCTACTGGCACGACCTGCTCGACACCGGTGCGACCCTGGAGATGTGCTTCGGCACCGAGTGCCAGCACGTCGGGCGGATGCGTAACCCGTCCGACGGGCAGCGGCTGGACTTCTTCGAGGCGTTCCTCGCCGCGCGCCCCGACGGCCGGTGGGTGCTCGGCGGCTCGGTGTGGACCAAGGCCCAGCTGCGCCGCTACGGCGGCGAGGGCTACGACCACCTCACCACCCGGGTCCTGCCGGAGCTGGTCCGCCGGGGCGTCGCCCCGGACCGGCTGGCGGCCATGGTGACCCACGAGCCGCGCCGGCTGCTGGACCGGCCGTCCCCGACCGTCGACCCGACCACCACCCCGGCCGAGGAGGCCCACCATGCGCGCTGAGCTGCCCGCCCTCGCTCCCACCCAGGCGCTGTTCGTCGACGGGGCGTGGCACCCCGGCGGCGAGCTGTTCGACGTCGTCGACCCGGCCACCGAGGAGGTGCTCACCCGGGCCGTCCAGGCCACCCCGGCCGACGTCGACGCGGCCGTGGGCGCGGCCCGGCGGAGCCTGGCCGACCGGCGCTGGGTGGGCCTGCCGCCGCTGGAGCGGACCCGGATCCTGCACCGGGTCGCCGACCTGATCGAGGCGGAGCTGGAGGAGCTCGCGATCCTGGAGACCCGCGACAACGGCAAGCCGATCGAGCGGTCCCGGGCCGACGTGGCCACCGCCGCGCGCACCTTCCGGCACTTCGCCGGCGCGCCGAGCCGGCTGCTGGGCAGCACCGTCCCGATCGACCCCGGCGCGCACCACGTCTACACCACGCTTGAGCCGGTGGGGGTGGCCGCGCTGATCCTGCCGTGGAACTTCCCGATCATGACCGGCGCTTTCAAGATCGCCCCGGCGCTGGCCGCCGGCTGTTCGGTGGTCGTCAAGCCGGCCGAGCAGACGCCGCTGACGATGCTGCGCCTCGCCGACCTGATCACCGCCGCCGGGGTCCCCGCCGGGGTGCTCAACGTGCTGACCGGCGACGGCCGCGTCGGCGCGGCCCTGGTCGACCACCCCGGCGTCGCCAAGGTCTCCTTCACCGGGAGCACGGAGGTCGGCCGGCTGGTCGGCGCCGCGGCCACCCGGCGGTTGGCGCGGGTCACCCTCGAACTGGGCGGCAAGAGCGCCAACATCGTCTTCGCCGACGCCGACCTGGACGCCGCCGTCACCACCGCGCTCCGCGCCTCGTTCGGGCACTCCGGGCAGATGTGCACGGCGGGCAGCCGGCTGCTGGTGCACCGCGCGGTCCTCGCCGAGTTCACGGGGCGGCTCGCCGAGGCGGCGGCGCGGGTGCCGGTCGGCGACGGGCTGGCCGGGGGCATCTCGGTGGGTCCTTTGGTCTCGGCGGAGCAGCGCGAGCGGGTCCTCGGCTACGTCGCGCAGGGGCGCGCCGAGGGGGCCGAGCTGCTCGTCGGCGGCGCGGCCCCGGCCGGCCCCGGCTTCTACGTGCCGCCCACCGTCTTCGCGGGGGTCACCAACGACATGGTCATCGCCCGGGAGGAGATCTTCGGGCCGGTGGTCGGCGTGCTGGCCTTCGACGACGAGGTTGAGGCGGTGCGGATCGCCAACGACTCGACGTACGGCCTCGCCGCCGGCGTCTGGACCACCGACCTGAGCCGGGCGCACCGCGTCGCGGCCCAGCTGGAGGTGGGGACGGTGTGGGTCAACAGCTACAACGTGTTCGACCCCGCGCTCTCCTTCGGCGGGCGCAAGGAGTCGGGCGTCGGCCGCGATCTCGGCGACGAGGCGTTGCACGGCTATCTGGAGTCGAAGGCCGTCGTCGTCAGCCTGTAGATCGTATCCATTCTGAGGGAGATAGTATCCATGAGGCTGGCGAGCGTGGGAGATCGTGCCGTACGATGGGATCCACATTCGGTCTTTCTGGATCCCATGTCGGGAGTTGGGGGAGCGGTCGACGGTGGAGCTCTCGGTGAACGCTGACCACGCGGACGTCGACCGGCTCGGCACCCTCGTGCGACCCGTGGACGTCGCCCGGGAACGGGCGCAGACGGTCGGGGTGCGCCACGCGCACCACCTCAACTCCGCGGGTTCCGCCCTGCCGACGGTCGCGGTGGTCGACGAGGTCGTCGCCCACCTGCGGCGCGAGGAGACCGAGGGCGGCTACGAGGCCGCCGCGGCCGTCGCCGGCCGCATCGAGGAGGTGTACGCCTCGGCGGCGCGTCTCGTCGGCGCCCGGGCCGAGGAGATCGCCCTGTCCGACAGCGCGAGCACCGGCCTGCGGGTCATCGTCGACGCGCTCCGCCTGGACGCGACCAGCCGCGTGCTGGTCGCCCGCTCGACCTACGTCAGCCACGCCCTGCACCTGCTCAGCCTGACCCGGGAGACCGGCGCGGAGCTCGTCGTCCTGCCCAGCGGCCCCGACGGCGCGGTCGACCTCGACCGGCTGGAGCGGGCGCTGACCGGCGGCCCGCGCGACGTCGTCTGCGTCGCCCAGGTGCCGACGTCGTCGGGCCTGGTCGAGCCGGCGCGCGACATCGGCGCGCTGACCCGCCGCTCCGGTGCGGTCTACCTGCTCGACGCGACCCAGTCGGTCGGGCAGCTGCGCATCGACGTCGACGAGATCGGCTGCGACGCCCTGGTGACGACCGGACGCAAGTTCCTCCGCGCCCCCCGGGGCACCGGCTTCGCGTACCTCCGCGGTGACTTCCTCGACCGGCTCACGCCCGTCGCGCCCGACGTGCGGGGCGCGGTGTGGACGGGGACGCACCAGTGGACCCTGGCGCCGACGGCCCGCCGCTTCGAGACCTGGGAGTCCTCCGTGGCCGGCCGGCTCGGCCTGGGGGTGGCGCTGACCCAGCTGCTCGACCGGGGCGTCGAGGCGACCGAGGCGTACCTGACCGCGTGCGGGGCCCGGCTGCGTCGGGGGCTCGCCGCCATCGACCGGGTGACCGTGCAGGACCCGCCGGCCAGCCGCTCGGGCATCGTCACGTTCACCGTCGACGGTCTCGGCAGCGACGCGGTCAGCCGGCGGCTGGCCGTGCGCGGCGTGCGCACGGTGTCGGTGCCGGCCAGCCACGGCCAGTGGGACCTCGGCCTGCGCGGCGTGCCCGCCGTGGTCCGGGCCTCGGTGCACGTCTACAACAACGACGCCGACCTCGACGCGCTGCTGGGCGCGGTGGCCGAGATCGCCCGGGGAGCGAACCCGTGAGCGGGCCGCCCGAGGTCGACGTCCTCGTCGTCGGGCTCGGCGTGCACGGCTCGGCCGCCGCCTACGAGCTCGCCCAGCGCGGCGCGGACGTCGTGGCGATCGACCAGTTCGCCGAGGACCACCACCGGGGCTCGTCGCACGGCCGGACCCGGATGATCCGCCGCGCGTACCCCAACCCGGTCTGGAACGACCTCGTCGCGCGGGCCTTCGCCGGCTGGGAGCGCTGGGAGCGGGCCAGCGGCGAGACCCTGGTGCGGCGCACCGGCGGCCTCTACGCCCACCGGGGGACGGCCCAGCTCCAGGGGCCCGGCTGCGAGGTCGTCGAGGACCGGGGCCGGCTGCGGGAGCTGATGCCCTCCTTCGCCGTGCCGGCCGGCTACCGGGCCGTGTACGACCCGTCCGCCGGGGTCGTCGAGGCCGGCACCGCCCTGGCGGTCGCCCGCGCCGGGGCCCGGGCGGCCGGCGCGGAGCTGGCCTTCGGCGAACGCATGCTGAGCTGGCAGGCGACCGGCGACGGGTGCCTGGTCGAGACCACCGCCCGCCGGATCCGGGCCCGCTCGCTGGTGCTCGCCACCGGCGCCTGGGTCGGCCGGGTCGTGCCCGAGCTCGCCGACCTGTTCGAGGTGTGGCGCATCGTCACCGCCACGCTCCGCCCCGACCAGCCGGCCGCCCTGCCGCCCCGGCTCGGCGCCTTCTCCGTGGACCGGCCCGAGGGCCTCGTCTTCGGCATCCCCGACGCCGCCGGCAACGGCTTCAAGGCCGGCGTCGACGCCGGTGAGGTCTGGGACCCGCAGCGGCCGGCCGCGCCGCCGACCGCCGACGAGATCGGCGACCTGTGCCACCTGATGGCGCGCTACGTCCCCGGCGTGGCCGCCGACCCGCGCCGCGACGTGGTCGAGGCCGCGTCCTGCCTCTACACGATGACCCGGGACCGGCGGTTCGTGCTCGGCCGGCTGCCCTGGGCCCCGCCGGTGGTCGTCGCCGCCGCGTGCTCCGGGCACGGGTTCAAGTTCGCCCCGGCGATCGGCGCGGCCGTCGCCGACCTGTGCGGCGGCGACGACCGCCGCGACCTCGACTTCGTCGGCGTACGACGCCGGCTCGACCCGTGACGCCCGCGCCGCCGGCCCCGGCGTCCCCCGCCGGTGGGCCGGTGCCCGCCGCCCGCATCCCGCACCCCGTGGAGGACTCATGACGACCGCAGCGCACTGGAACGACCCCCTCACCGCAGCCGAGATCGCCGAGGTCGTCGCGCTGGTCGGCGACGATCCGCGGATCGGCAAGCGCCCGCGCTACTGGGGGATCGCCGTCGAGGAGGGACTGGCCCGCGCCCTCGCCCCGGGGCAGGGCCGGCCGGTGCGGCTGGTGGTGATGAACCCCGACGCCCACGCCGCCTGGGAGGTCGGCGCGTGGACCTCCGGCACCGACCGGCCGGCGTCGATCGCCTCCTGGACGCCGGTCGACGCCGAGCGGCCCGGCGTCTCCAGCGAGGAGGCCCGGATGGTCGCCCAGGCGTGCCGCGAGGACGCCGCGTTCCAGGCGGCGCTGGCCCGGCGCGGCATCACCGACGTCTCGCTGGTCTGGGTCGACCCCGAGTCGATCACCGGCTTCGAGCCCGAGGACCTGGTCGGCCGGCGGCTGTCCTGGGGCACCGTCTGGCACCGGGTGAGCGAGGACGACAACGGCTACGCCCGGCCCGTCGCCGGGCTCGTGCCGATCATCGACCTGGAGACCCTCGAGGTGGTCCGGATCGAGGACCACGGGGTGCTCCCGATGGCCTCCGAGACGGGCAACTACCGCTCCGGCACCTGGGGGCCGGACCGGCACGTCGCGCCGCTGGAGATCGTCCAGCCCGAGGGGCCGGGCTTCACCATCGACGGGCAGCTCGTTACCTGGCAGAACTGGTCGTTCCGGGTCGGCTTCACCCACCGCGAGGGCCTGGTGCTGCACGACGTCGTCTACCACGACGGCGACGAGGCGCGACCGGTGGTGCGCCGGGCGGCCGTCAGCGAGATGTACGTGCCCTATCTCGACAGCGACCCGACCGCGTACCGCAAGAACTTCTTCGACTGGGGCGAGTACGGCGCCGGCCCGCTCACCGCGTCGCTGGAGCTGGGCTGCGACTGCCTGGGGGAGATCCGCTACTTCGACACCGCCGTGCTCAACGGCCACGGCGAGGCGCGCACCATCAAGAACGCGGTCTGCCTGCACGAGGAGGACTTCTCCATCCTGTGGAAGCACGTCAACACCCGCACCGGTGAGGCGGACGTGCGGCGCAGCCGCCGCCTGGTGATCTCCTTCTTCGCCACCGTGGCCAACTACGACTACGGCTTCTACTGGTCGTTCTACCAGGACGGCATGATCGACCTGGAGATCAAGCTGACCGGCGTCATGTCGGTCTCCGGCATCGACGACGGGCAGACGCCCCGCTACGGCCGGCTGGTCGCCCCCAACGTGCAGGCCCCCAACCACCAGCACTACTTCGGCCTGCGGCTGGACATGGGGGTCGACGGCCCGCTCAACCGGCTCTACGAGATCCACGCCGAGGTGGAGCCGGACGAGGCGCTCAACCCGTACGGCAACGCCTGCCGGATGGTGCGCACGCCGATCACCACGGAGGCCGAGGCGGCCCGCAACACCAACCCGGCGCAGGCGGTGCACTGGCTGGTCGAGAGCACCTCGCGGACGAACCGCTACGGCGACCAGACCGGCTACCGGCTCACCCTGCCCAACACCGCCCGGCTCTACGCCCGGCCCGGCAGCATCGTGGAACGGAAGGCGCCATTCGTCGCCAAGCAGCTCTGGGCCACGCCGTACGAGCCGACGGAGCGGTTCATCGCCGGCGAGTACCCGAACCAGGCGCCGCTCGGCGCGGAGGGCATCACCGCCTGGCAGCAGGCGAACCGGTCGCTCGACGGCGTCGAACTCGTGCTGTGGCCGGTCGTCGGCGTGCACCACGACCCCCGCCCCGAGGAGTGGCCGATCATGGCGGTGCACCGCATCGGCATGCGGCTGGAGCCGGACGGCTTCTTCGACCGGAACCCGTCGCTGGACCTGCCGGCCCCACGCCGCCACGGTGCCGGCGCCGACGACGCCTGCTGTCACTAGGGGGCGCGGCATGGACCAGGTGTGGTCGGTCACCGGGCCCATCGGCCCGGAGGACCTCGGGCTGACCCTGCCCCACGAGCACGTCTTCGCCAACCTGACCCGCACCGAGTCGCGGGACGGGTTCATGACGGTGTGGGAGGAGCGGGAGCGCGACATCCGCCGGTTCGTCGAACGCGGCGGGAAGACCCTGTGGGACGTCACGAACGGTGAGCTGAGCGCGTACGCGGCGCCCGTCTACTACGACCGGGACCCGGCCCACCAGGTGCAGAACCCGGTCACCGGGTCGCGCTCGGTGGCCAACGTGCTGGCGACCAGGGAACTGGCCGAGCGCACCGGCGTCACCGTGGTGCTGGGCACGGGGCACTACTTCGAGGCGTACCTCGACCAGGGCTGGTGGGAGCGCACCAGCACCAACCAGATCGCCGACCACCTGGTCGCGGACCTGCTCGACGAGATCCCCGGCACCGGCGTGCGCGCCGGCCTGATCGGGGAGATCGCCTCCGACCAGCCGAGGATCACCGCCAACGAGGAGCGCTCGTTCCGGGCCGCCGGCCGGGCGGCGGTCGAGACCGGCGCGCTGGTGAGCACCCACGCGCCCACCTACCCCACCGGCGAGGCGCAGATCGACATCCTCACGGCCGAGGGCGTCGACCCGGAACGGATCGTGATCGGGCACACCGACACGGTCAAGGACGTGCGCTACTCGCTGGACCTGCTCCACCGGGGCGTCTACGTCCAGTACGACTGCATGATGGCCTGCAAGAGCGGCGGGCAGGTGGTCGTGCCGGAGCTGCGGCGGCGGGTGGACTACCTCCGGCACCTCGTCGACCGGGGCTTCGCCGCGAAGATCCTGCTGTCGCAGGACGTCAGCCAGCGGTCCCACCAGGCCGAGCTGGGCGGGCCGGGGATGTGCTTCCTGTTCGAGGAGTTCACCGAGTACGCGGTGGCGGCGGGCATCGAGCCCGAGGTGCTCACGATGATGACGGTGGACAATCCCCGGCGGGCGATGTTCGGCCGGTGAGGCCGGTGGCCGGGGCGCTCCTGCGGGGGCGCCCCGGCCACGTGTGTGCTCAGCCGGCGGCCGGCCCGCCTGCGACGTCGGCGGTCGGCTTGCCCGCGGCCAGCCAGGCGAAGACCTGGTCGCTGGTGACGAGGGCGTCGCGCTGGAGGTACCGCACGGCGCGCAGCGCGGCGTCGTGCGCCTCGCGGGAGGAGCCGCCGACGCAGTCGGTCAGCACCCGGACCCGGTAGTCGTGCTGGTGGGCGTCGACGGCCGTGTAGTGGATGCACACGTCGGTGAGCCCGCCGATCAGCAGCACCGTCCCGGCCCGGTACGCCTTGAGCACGATCTCCAGCTCGGTGCCGAAGAACGCCGAGTAGCGCCGCTTGCGGATGAGGAACTCCTCGGGGCGTGGCCGTACCCAGGGGGCGAGTTCCGTCTCGGGCCACCCCTCGACGCAGTGCGGGCCCTCGTCGCCGTCCAGCTCGCGGCCGATGTCGACCAGGCTCGGCTTGTGGACCTCCTGGATGAAGACGACCGGGACGTCGTGCTCGCGGCAGGCGTCGATGAGGCGTTCCACCCGGTCGGCGCGCTCCCGGCGGCCGCCCATGTGGGCGATCTCGGAGCGGGACTCCTCGTCGGGCACCGGGCCGCCCTGGATGTCGACCACGACGAGTACGGCGTTGCCCACGATCGCGGGCGGCGGCGGGTTCGTCATGGCTTGAACACCACGTAGACCTTGCGCAGCGTCTCGTGGACGGTCCACGTCCCGCACCAGCCGATCGGGAAGTAGGCCGTGCTGCCGGCGGTCACCTCGGCCGGCTCCTCGCCGTCGCGCTGGACGGTCATCCGACCGGAGACGACGTGGATGATCTCGCCCCGGGTGAGGAACTCCCAGCGCGACGTGCCCGGGTCGCTCTCCCAGACGCCGGAGATCACGGTGCGCGCCTCGTTGGTGAAGTCCACCCGGCTGCGGACGAGGATCTCGCCGCTGAGCGGCTGCGCGCTCGGGGGCCCGAGGGGCTTCTCCTCGAGCCCCGTGGCCGTGCGGGGGACGGTGGTGAGCGTCATGTGACCTCCTGAGTGCGGGGAACAGGCCCAGGCTAACTCAGTGGATGCCATGACGGCTAGATTGTATCCAATTCTACCCGCGGAAGACGGTGGAGGAGCGCAGCTCGTACCAGCGGGCCAGCTGCTCGCCGGCCTTGATGACGTGCTCGCGCATCTGGTCGGCGGCCCGCTGGGCGTCGCCGTCGGCCAGCGCCTCCAGGATCCGCTCGTGCTCCTGGAAGTTCTCGTCGCGGTGCCGGCTGTCGTTGACGATCAACTGCGCCGACACGTTGCGCGGGAAGGTCTCGTTGATGTCGTTGATCGCCTTGCTCAGCCGGGCGTTGCCGGAGATGCTCGCGATCAGCGTGTGGAAGACGTCGTTGCTGCGCCGGTGGTCGTGCTGGGCGGGCACGCCGTCGCCGCGCCCGGCGACGGAGAGGTCGTACATCTCCTGGTTGGCCGCCCGGAGCTGGTCGATCTGGTCGCGGGTGATCCGGCGCACCGCGCGCGCGGCGGCCAGCGCCTCCAGCTCCGCGCGCACCTCGTACGCCTCGCGGACGTCCCACGGCGCGGGGACGCTGACCACGGCGCCCTTGTTGGGCAGCACCTCGATCAGGCCGCTGGTCTGCAGCTGGCGCAGCGCCTCGCGGACCGGGGTGCGGGAGACGCCGAAGTTGCTGGCCAGCTCGGCCTGGCGCAGCTGGGCGCCGATCGGGATCTCGCCGGTCATGATCCGGTTGCGGATCTGCTCGGCGAGGTCGTCGACGAGGGCGGCGCCGGTCTTGCGGGTTGCCGCCAGTTCCTCGGTGGTCAACCGGCCACTCTCCCTCTGCGTCGATCGATCCGGGCCCCCCGGCCGCTCACCTGCGGCGGAGCATCGGAACGCCGCGTTGGCGACCAAACCTGCCCGTTGGGTCACACCACGATAGCAGGGTGGAGGATGCGTGGACCCACGTGACCCCGACATGGGTGTGTTTGCTTCCGTAACGGATCCGAAGAAAGTAACATTGGATCCAATGAGAGGGGGCCCGTGTCTACAGAACTACCCTTCGTCGTCCGCGCGCTCCGGTTGGAGGCGGCCGGTGTGCTGTCGGTCGAGCTGGTCCCGGCCGACGCCGCCGCGCCGCTGCCGGACTGGACCCCCGGGGCGCACGTCGACCTGGTGGTCGGCGACGGTTCCACCCGGCAGTACTCCCTGTGCGGCGAGCCCGGCGCCCCGTGGTGGCGGATCGCGGTCCTGCGCGAGCCCGCCGGCCGCGGCGGCTCGGCCTGGGTCCACGACCACCTGCGCCCCGGCGACCGGGTCCGGCTGCGCGGCCCGCGCAACCACTTCGCGCTGGAACCCGCCGGCAGCTACCTGTTCGTGGCCGGCGGCATCGGCATCACCCCGCTCCTGCCGCTGCTGGCCGAGGCGCGGCGGCGGGGGGCCGCCTCCCGGCTGCACTACTTCGGCCGGAGCCGGCGCGGCATGGCGTTCCTCGACGAGCTCGCCCCCTACGGCGACCGGATCCGGGTGCACGCCGCCGACGACGGGCCCCGGCCCGAGCTGCGCGACCTGCTCGACGGGCTGCCGCCCGACGCGCTGGTCTACGCCTGCGGCCCGAGCCGGCTGCTGGCCGGGCTGCGCGCCGCCACGGAGGCGGCCGGCCGCCCCGACCGGCTGCGCACCGAGCTGTTCTCCGCGCCCGTGCCGGCGCAGCCGCAGCCGGCCGGGGCCTTCACCGTCCGGCTCGACCGCAGCGGCGTCGAGGTGACGGTGCCCGCCGACCGGTCCGCGCTGGACGTCCTGCTGGAGGCCGGCGTCGAGATCGTCAACGACTGCCACGAGGGGATCTGCGGCAGCTGCGAGACCAGGGTCCTCGCGGGGGCCGTCGACCACCGGGACCACGTCCTCACGGCCCAGGAACGGGCGGCGGGGGACTGCCTGATGGTCTGCGTCTCCCGCGCCGCCGGCGACCGGCTGGTCCTGGACCTGTGAGCCGCCCCGAGGTGCCGCCCCTGCCGACCGCCGCCGGCGGGCGTCCGGCACCCGCTCCCCGCTCCACCCCCATTCCCCAACCGCGGAGGTAAGCAGTGCTGCGACAGGCAGACAACGAGAAGCTCACCCGGACCGGGCCCGGCACCCCGCTGGGCGGCCTCATGCGGGCCTACTGGCAGCCGGCCGCGCTGGTGTCGGAGATGCCCGACGACCGCCCGGTCAAGGCGATCCGGATGTTCGGCGAGGACCTGGTGCTGTTCCGGCGCGCCGACGGCTGGGGGCTGATCAGCCGCTTCTGCGCCCACCGCGGGGTCGACCTCTCCTACGGCCGGCTGGAGGACGGCGGGCTGCGCTGCCTCTACCACGGCTGGCTCTACGACGCGCAGGGACGCTGCGTGGAGCAGCCCGCCGAGCCCCCGCACAGCCAGTTCCTCGACAAGATCCGGATCGCCAACTACCCGTGCGTGGAGCGCAACGGCATCGTCTTCGCCTACCTGGGGGCCGGCGACCCGCCGCCCTTCCCGGCGTACGACTGCTTCACCGCGCCCGACGAGTACACGTTCGCCTTCAAGGGGCTGTGGGAGTGCAACTGGCTGCAGGGGCTGGAGGGCGGCATCGACCCGAGCCACGTCTCCTTCCTGCACCGGTTCGTCGGCGAGGACCCCCGCGACGTCTACGGCCAGCAGTTCAGCGAGGAGGTCGAGGGCACCGGCACCAAGCTGTCGAAGCTGGTCGGCGACCACTACCGCCCCGACATCGAGGTGGAGAGCGCCGAGCACGGGCTGCGGGTCTTCGCGATCCGCCAGCTCACCGAGCAGCACAAGCACGTCCGGGTGACCAACCTGCTGTTCCCCAACGCCTTCGTGGTGCCGTTCGGCAACGACAAGGTCTTCACCCAGTGGCACGTGCCGATCGACGACGAGAACCACCACTGGTTCATGATCTTCTACGACTTCGCCGAGCGGACCGACAAGGAGACGCTGCTGCGCCAGCGGCTGGAGAACGTCTCCCTGCCCGACTACCGCCCGCTGCGCAACCGGTCGAACAACTGGGGCTTCGACCCGGCCGAGCAGCGCGACCTCACGTACACGGGGATGGGGCTCGACATCAACGTCCACGACCAGTGGGCGGTGGAGAGCATGGGCCGCATCCAGGACCGGACCGTGGAGCGGCTCGGCGTGTCCGACCGCGCCGTCACCGCCAACCGCCGGCTGCTGCTGCGCGCGATCGACGCCTTCCAGGCCGGCGGCGCGCTGCCCGCGCACCCGCTCGACGAGGCGGAGGCGGCCCGGCTGGTCGGCCCGCTGGCCGTCGACATGGTCTCGCCCAGCGAGGGCTGGCAGGAGCGGTGGCGGGAGAAGGAGGCCGAACGCCGCAGCCGGTCGCCGTGGCACCGGCCGCAGCCGGAGGTGGCCGGTGCGTAACGCCGACGAGCGCGACGTCTCCGCCGGTGGCGGCGGGGCCAGCGCCCGACCGATGCTGGCCCAGGACCGGGGCGGCTTCGTCGACCGGCACGACCTGTGGTCCGAGGGGCAGTACGCCGCCGCCGCACAGATGCGCCGGGTGATCGACGAGCTCGGCATCGAGATGATCCGCTTCGGCTTCGTCGACCAGCACGGGATCGTCCGGGGCAAGACCATCGCCCGGTCCGCGGTCGCCGCGGTCATGCGCTCGGGCCTGACCGCCCCCAGTTCGCTGCTGCTCAAGGACACCTCGGGCAAGTCGGTCTTCCCGGTGTTCGCCGCCGACACCGGGGTCGGCGTCGCCGGCTTCGCCGGTGCCGGCGACATCGTCCTCGTGCCGGACCCGACCTCCTTCCGGGTCGTGCCGTGGGCCGAGCGCACCGGGTGGGTCCTGTGCGACGTCCGCTTCCCGGACGGCTCGCCGGTGCCCTTCTGCACCCGCAGCCTGCTGCGGGACCAGGTCGGCGCGCTGGCCGGGCGCGGCTACGGGATGACCGTCGGCGCCGAGCTGGAGTTCCACGTCTTCCGCGCGGCCGGCGCGGGGCTCACCGGTGACCGGGTCGGCCGGCCCGGCGCGCCCGGCGCGGCCGCCCCGGTCGGCCCGACGACGCCCGGCGCGCAACTCCTGCACGAGGAGGCGCTCGACGGCCTCGACGCGCTGGTGCAGGCGCTCTACACCGGGCTGACCTCGCTCGACCTGCCGCTGCGCTCGATCGAGCTGGAGTTCGGGCCGAGCCAGCTGGAGCTGACCATGGCGGCGGCCGACGCCGCGACGACCGCCGACGCGGTGGTGGTGTGCCGCAGCGCGGTGCGCCAGATCGCCCGGCGGCACGGCTTCCACGCGACGTTCATGTCCCGGCCGCAGGGGGCCGAGACGGCCTCCACCGGCTGGCACCTGCACCAGTCGCTGACCGACCTGCGCACCGGCCGGGCCGCGTTCGTGCCCGACGCCGACGACGCCGGGCCCCTGTCGGCGACCGGCCGGGCCTACCTGGAGGGGCTCCTGCGCCACGCCGCCGCGGCGGCGGCGTTCACCACGCCGACGGTCAACGGCTACAAGCGCTACCAGAGCCACTCGCTGGCCCCGGACCGGGTCGCCTGGGGGGTGGACAACAAGGGGGCCATGGTGCGGGCCGTCGGCGGCCCGGGTGACCCGGCCACCCGGCTGGAGAACCGCTCCGGGGAGCCGGCGGCCAACCCCTACCTCTACATCGCCGCGCAGGCGGTCAGCGGCCTCGACGGCATCACCCGCGACCTGGAGCTGCGGCCGCCGACCACGAACCCGTACGACGCCGCCGCGCCGCCGCTGCCCCGCTCGCTCGGCGAGGCGGTGGCCGCGCTGGAGGCCGACGGGGTGTTCCGGGCGGCGCTGGGCGACGTGGTGGTCGACTGGTACGCCCGCCTCAAGCGGGCCGAGTACGAGCGCTACCTGCTGCACGTCTCGGACTGGGAGCAGCGGGAGTACTTCGGGCTGTTCTGACTGTGCCCGGCCCGGCGGTGTCTGGCGGCCCCGGTCCGGCTGTGCTGCCGGCTCCGGTCCGTTGGCGCGGCCGACGGCGTCGCTGCGACGCCGCTGAGCTGGGCACGAAACACGTCCGTAGCCGTAGCGAGACCCGAGTTTAATGGATGCACATCTTGAGTTCGGGATCCAATCAGGTGTTCAATGGATCCACGGCGGCGGGGTGCCGGTGCGACAGCTGAACAAGCCACACCAAAGCACATGGAGGAACCTTGCGCATACTCCTGGTCCAGCCGGGTCGGCGAATGCGGGCGGCGCTTGTCGCCGGGGCAGCGCTGGCCCTCGTACTCAGCGGATGCTCGTCGGGCGGCTCCGACGACTCCGGCGACGCCTCGGGCTCCGGGTCGGACGGCCTGAGCGGGCAGGTCGTCTGGGCCGACTTCGGCGGCCCCACCAACAAGGCCCGGTACGGCACCTACTTCGACGACTTCACCAAGGACACCGGCGTCAAGGTCATCTCCGAGGTGGAGAGCGACGCCATCGCGAACACGATGCTCACCGGCGGCAAGGGCGCGTACGACGCGATCCATGTCGGCCTGGACACCGTCTACCAGAACAAGGCCAACATCGCCCGGCTCGACGACTCGGTCGGGCGCGACACCAACCTGCCCGAGAACATCCGCGACTACGCCTTCGGCACCTTCCTGGTCGGCCACGTCCAGGCGTACCTGACCGCGACCTTCCCCAACGGCGGGCCGAAGAACTGGGCCGACTTCTGGGACGTCGCGAAGTTCCCCGGCAAGCGGGGCTGGATGGGCAGCCCGGGCAGCTACGACGGGGCCTGTGAGATCGCCCTGCTGGCCTCCGGCGTCACCCCGGACAAGCTGTACCCGCTCGACCTGGACCGCTGCACCAAGAAGCTCGACGAGCTGCGGCCGAACATGGTCTTCTACACCTCGTACCCGCAGATCCAGCAGCTGCTGACCTCCAAGACCGCCGCGGTCGTGGCCGGCCCGTCCGGTCAGGCGGTCGCCCTCAAGAACCAGGGCGTGGACGTCACGATCTCGTTCGACCAGGCGCTCATCGCGCCCAACGTGATGGCCATCCCGGCCAGCGCGCCCAACATGAAGAACATCCAGGCGCTGGCCAAGGTCTTCAACGACCCGGAACGCCAGGCGGCGTTCGCCAAGCTGACCGGCTACGGCCCCGGCAACCCCGACGCGTTCAAGTACATGGACGCCGAGACCAAGGCGAAGGTCGTCAACGCCCCCGAGCACACCACGGTCGTCCCGTGGAACTCCGAGGAGCGGGCGAAGGTGAGCGACGAACTGCTGGCCTGGTACACGAAGTGGCTCGCAGGCAAGTGACCGACCGACCGGTGGGGCCCTGATCGCGGGCCCCACCGGCGTCGCCGGCCCGTCGACCAGAGAGGAAGTGACATGGACGTCGGACATCCCGTCCGCAGGGTCCGCGCGGCGGTGGCCGCGTGAGCGACCCCGGCGGCCACCGGCACGACGTGCCCGGCGGCGCCGCCTGGTCCCTCACCCTCGCCCGCGGCAGCACCCTGCGACTGGAGGCGCTGGGCGCCGACGCGGTCGCCAGCATGCTGCTGTACGCGGCGGACGACCGGTGGGAACGGCTCAACGTGCCGGACACGCTGAAGGCGCAGATGTCGGCGCGGATCCACCCGCCGATGGTCCTGATGTCGGACATGGGCAGGGCGCTGGCCTCGGTGACCGGCTCCTCGTCGGACTGGCACGACGCGATCACCGGCCACAGCGTCGACGCCGACCTGGCCCGGTTCGGCCCGTCGGACTACGGGCGCGACCGCAACGGGTGGCGGCGCAGCGCCCGCAGCCTGCTGCTCGACGAGCTGTACGCGCACGGCCTCGGCGAGCGGGACCTGCACGCCACCGTCAACTGGTTCGTCAAGGTGCGCCCCGGCGGCGACGAGCGCGGCACCCTCGGCTATGTGCCCGGGCACACCACGGCCGGTGACTGGGTGTGCCTGCGGGCCGAGCAGGACCTGTTGGTGGTGTTCGCCACCGCCCCGCACCCGCTGGACCCGGTGGCGCACTGGCGGCCGGCCGGCGTACGGGCCGTGGTCGCCCCCGGCGCGCCCGCGCCCGCCGACGACCCCAGCCGGTCGTTCCGGGCCGAGTCCGCCCGGGCGCTGGCCGCCGCCGAGCGGAGCGCGCGATGAGCGACACGGGGGACCCGGAGGTCCTGTTCGACGTGACCGTCGCGGCCGGCGACGGCTGGCTCGGCGAGATCCCGGCCGGCGGCCGGCTGCGCATCGTCGACCTGCACGGCAACCAGGCCGTGGACACCCTGCTGTACGACGCGCGGGACACCGCCAACCGGTACAGCGCCGTGGACACCGTCCGCGCCCAGGGCTCGGCGTACCTGACCACCGGCTCGGTGCTGCGCAGCGTGCGCCTCGACCCGCTGGCCACGATCGTCGACGACACCTGCGGCCGGCACGACACCCTCGGCGGCGCGTGCGCCAAGGAGAGCAACGTCGTGCGCTACGGCGAACACACCCGCCACCAGCACGCCTGCCGGAGCACGTTCCTGCGCTACGCCGTGGCCGGCGGGCTGGAGAAGCGCGACCTCACCCACAACATCAACTTCTTCATGAACGTGCCGCTGACCGAGGCCGGCGGGCTCACCTTCGAAGACGGCGTCTCCGCCCCCGGCAAGCACGTCGAACTCCGCGCGGAGCGCGACATTCTGGTGCTGGTCAGCAACTGTCCACAGGTGAACAACCCGTGCAACGGCTACGACCCGACGCCGGTGCGGCTGCTCGGGTGGGCGTCGTGACGCCGCCACCGGAGCCCGCCGCCGGCCTGCCGTCCGCCGCCCCGGCCCCGGCCGACGTGGACCCCGACCAGCCGGTCTGGATCACCCGCTTCGCCCCGGAGGCGGTGGCGCGGTTCGCCGCCGAGGCGCCCGACGGGCCGCTGGCCGGCGTCCGGTTCGCCGTCAAGGACAACCTGGACGTCGCCGGCTACCCGACCACGGCGGCCTGCCCCGACCTGGCCGACCGGCCGGCGGCCACGTCCGCCACCGCCGTACGCCGCCTGGTGGCGGCCGGCGCGGCCCCGGCCGGCAAGACCAACATGGACCAGTTCGCCACCGGCCTCGTCGGCACCCGCAGCCCGTACGGCGCCTGCCACAGCGTCCACAGCCCGGCGCACGTCAGCGGCGGAAGCAGCTCCGGCAGCGCCGTCGCGGTGGCATCCGGCCTGGTGCCGCTGGCGCTGGGCACCGACACGGCCGGCTCCGGCCGGGTGCCGGCCGCGTTCAACGGCCTCGTCGGGCTCAAGCCGACCCGTGGGCTGGTCTCCACCCGTGGGCTGCTGCCGGCCTGCCGGTCGCTGGACTGCGTCACCACGTTCACCCGCACGGTGGCCGGGGCCGCGTCCGCCCTCGACGTGCTGGCCTGGGCCGACCCCGACGACCCGTGGTCGCGACCGGCTCCGCCCGCCCCGCCGCCCGGCGTGGCCACCCGGATGCGTACGGTCGCGGTGCCCGCCGGTGACCTGGACCTCGACCCGCCCCACCGGGCGGCCTGGGCGGCGGCGCTGTGCCGGCTCGACACGGTGGCCGCCCAGGTGGTGCCCGTCGACGTCGGCCCGTTCCTGGCCGCCGCCGCCCTGCTCTACGGCGGACCGTGGGTCGCCGAGCGGTGGGCCGCGTTCGGGACGCACCTGTCCGGTGCCGGCGTGGACCCGACCGTCCGGCGCATCGTGACACCCGGCCGGGACGTCGCCGGCCCCGACGTGTTCGCCGCGCTGGACCGGCTCGCCGCGCTGCGCCGGGCCACCGAACAGGTCTGGCTGGACGTGGACGCCCTGCTGCTGCCGGTCACTCCGGGGCACCCCACCCTCGCGGAGGTCGCCGCCGACCCGGTCGGCGTCAACAGCCGGCTCGGCACGTACACCAACTTCGTCAACCTGCTGGACCTGTGCGCGGTGGCCGTGCCGGCCGGAACCCGGGCCGACGGCCTGCCCTTCGGGGTGCAGTTCGTCGCGCCGGCCTTCGCGGACCTGCCGCTGCTCGACCTGGCCGCCCGCTGGTGCGGCGAGCCGCCGCGCACGGTGGACGCGCCGTCGCCGGGGACCGCGCTGGTCGCGGTCGCCGGGGCGCACCTGACCGGGATGCCGCTCAACCCGCAGCTCGTCGCGCTCGGCGGGCGGCTGCACGCCCGGGCCCGCACCGCCCCCGGGTACCGGCTCTACCGGCTGCCCGGCCCCGGGGTCGCCCGGCCCGGCCTGGTGTTCACCGGCGACGGACCCGACGGCGGCATCGCCGTCGAGGTGTGGCAGTTGCCGCAGCAGGCGGTCGGCGCGCTGCTGGGCAGCATCCCGCCGCCGCTCGGGCTCGGGCCGGTCGGCCTGGACGACGGCACGACCGTGACCGGATTCCTGGCCAGCGACCACGGGGTACGCGACGCCCGGGACGTCAGCGCCACCGGTGGGTGGCGGGCCGCGCTGCGCGCGGACCGGGCCTGACCGCCTCCGCCGGGCCAGCCTCACACCATCGCCAGCAGCATCAGCCCCATCACCGCCCCCATCGTGGCGTGACAGAGGCCCTCCACCCGCACGGTGGGACCGGCCGGGGACGCGACCGCCCCGGCCTGGTCCGGCCACCGCGGCGTCAGCCGCAAGCCGCGACCGGCCCACCAGCCGGCGGTGAGCAGCAGGTATCCGCCCAGGGCGAGGCTGACCACCGAAGGCCACCAGGGTGGCCCCGCCGGGCTGCCGTGATGGCCCCCGCCCCCGGGGTGCCCGTTCGGCCAGGCCATCCAGGCCATCGCCGCCATGGAGACCGCGAAGTACCAGGTGACCGCCCGGGACCCGTGCGGCAGCCGGCCCGGCGAACGGGCGGCGAGCACCACGAACCACAGGGCGGCCGGCGCGAACACGGCCACCCACATCGCCCCGGGCACCGCGACCGTCCACACCATCGCCGTCATCGCCACCGCCATGAGCAGGTGCGCGGCGTCGCAGCCGCGGTGCCGGGCGGGGCGTGCCGGCCCGCCGCCGGCCGCCGGCCGCAGGAGCCGGGACGCGAAGTAGGGGGCCACGACGGTCAGCGCGAGCGTCATCGGCCAGCGCAGCGCTTCGCTCATCGGCGGGCGGTCCCTTCATCCGGCAGGGCGGGGGACAGTCAGGAAGGACGTCCGCCCGGAACCGTCGTGCCAACCGTCGTGGCCGCGCCCGGGGCGGGTGCCGGGCGTGCGGTGCGCCGGGCTCTCCGACAGCCTTTCACCTCCCGCCCGCATTGGGAAGAGGCGAGTGACGCCGTCGGGACGGCACCCGAGCTGCGGAAACGGGTCACCGCGACGGTGTCCGGCCGCCCCGTCGGGCGAGCAGCAGCGCCGCCGTGAGGACCGCCGCGGCCACCGGCAGGCCCCAGGGCCGCCGGGCGGCCTGCACCGTGAACGCGACCGGGCGGCCGGGCACCTCGATCCGGCCGTCGATCTCGAACCTCCCGTACGGGGCCGCGCCCGTGGGCACCGTGATCAGGTAGTCGCGGGTCGCCCCGGCGGCGACGGTGCCGATCGCCGGGGCGGCCACGATGGTCCGGGCCCGGCCGGGCGGCCCGACGAGCAGCGTGAACGGCGGGTCGGTCACGTCCTCGGTGCCGGGGTTGCGCAGGGTGAACCGCACGGCCAGCTCACCCGGCAGGCCGAACCACCCGCCCGGTCCGGACCGGTCGTCGGCGCGCAACGCGTCCAGGGCCAGCGCGGCCGGGACGCCCGGCGCGGCGGGCGGCGCGTCCACCCCGGTCAGCGGCAGGTCGGCGGTGGCGGCGGCCGTGCCGGTCGCCGTCCGGACGCGCAGCACGCAGGGGCAGGCCACCGGCGGGGCGGCCAGCAGCAGCGGCAGCCGGGCGCGGCCGGACGGCGGCACCTGGGCGTGCGTGGCGTCGCCCGTCGCGCAGTCCAGCGCCCCGCGCCGGGCGGCGTTGCCGCACACCTCGGCCTGCACCGTGCCGGCGGGCCAGCCGTCGAGGCCGACCAGCACCCGCTGCCCGACGCGTAGCGGCCCGGCGGGCAGGGTGACGCCGGGCCCGTCCTCGGTGGCCCCGACCGCCCCGGGTGCCAGCGCCAGGGCCGCGACCAGGGCCAGCGGGGCGGTGGCGCGGGTCCGGGCGGTCATGCCGTCGCCCGGCCGGCGTCCACGGTGGCCCGCCCACCGTCGCCGGGGGCGCGGCGACGCCGCCACCACCGCAGCCCGCCCCAGCCGCCGGCGACCGCGAGCAGCGCCAGCGGCACCCACGGCGGGGCCCAGACCCAGGCGGAGCGCAGCACCGGTGGCAGGGCGGTGTCCGTGGTGGTCGCCGCGAGGTCGACCTCGGCGGTCAGCCGCAGCAGCGGGGGTACGCCGGTGATCCGCTCGGTGACGGTGAAGGTGCCCCCGGGCAGCAGCTCCGGCAGGTCGGTGGGGGAGGTGCGGGCCTGTTCCCAGCCGAAGGGCCCGGCGACGCGCACCGTGCCGCTGCCGGTGACCCGGACGTTGCCGGTGTTGCGCACCCGGTAGCGGACCACGAGGTCGCCGCCGGCGAACGGGTCGACCGGGTTGTCGTACGAGACGTCGACCGACTCGACGGTGACGGCGGGGCGGACCGGGCCGGTGACCCGCAGGTGGACCCGGGCGGCGAGGCGCTGGTCGACCAGGACCCGCTGCCCG
Source organism: Micromonospora sp. NBRC 110038 (assembly GCF_020884815.1). Lineage (NCBI taxonomy): Bacteria > Bacillati > Actinomycetota > Actinomycetes > Micromonosporales > Micromonosporaceae > Micromonospora > Micromonospora sp. NBRC 110038. Next base: position 260,691 of record NZ_BBOL01000006.1, read on the forward strand.
TCGGCGGTGGTCCGGGCGCGGGCCACCGCGCCGATCACCCCGCCGGCGTGGTCGCCCGGGGTGGCGTCGGCCGGCACGGCGAGGCGGAACGGGATGTCGACTCGTTCGCCGGGCGGCACCGTCCAGGCCCGTCGCTCGAACCGGATCCACGAGCCCACGTCGGTGGCGGGCTGGTCGGCCGGCAGCAGCGCGAACGCGCCGTCGGCGGTGGTGTACGCGTCGGTGCCGTACACGTCGAAGGTGAGCGGGCGGTCGCCGAGGTTGGTGATGCCGACGTGGTCGGTCAGGGTGCTGCCCGGGGCCAGGTCGTAGATGAAGTAGTTGCGCCCGGTCGGTCCCTTGGCGCTGGACGGCTGCACCGCCCACCGGGCCGCGCCGGTGCGGTCGGCGCCGCCGGCGCTCGGTGACGGGGTGGGCGCGGCGTCGGCCGGCGCGGGCAGGGCCGCCGCCGCGAGCAGCGCGGCGGCGAGCGCGACGCTCGCCCGTGACAGGGCGGTGGGCAGGGGCATGCCGGGCTCCGCAGGTGGTCGGGCCGGTGGGACGGGCGCGGAGCCCGTCCCACCGGGTGGTGCCGTGATCAGGAGAGGGTGAGCGTCAGGACCGCGGTGTAGTCGCCCGCCGGGGCGGACGCCGGGATCCCGAGGTTGAGCTGGGCGCCGCAGCCGAAGGTGCCGTTGCTCGCGCCGCTGGCCGAGGTGCACAGCGCGCGCGCCGTGCCCAGGCCGGCCCCGGGCGCGGCGGTCGCGCCCGGGGTGACCACGCCGGGGGCGCCGGCGAGGCCGTCGGTGACGACGGACGCACTCGGCACCCAGCCGAGGTTGTCCGCGTCGATGCTGCCGCCGCCGGCCGAGGTGAAGTCGGAGACCTGCCCGACCAGGCTCCAGCCGGCGTTGGTGCCGCGCAGGTCGGCCACCGTGGCGGTGTTCAGCGCCCCGCTGGCGACCTGCCCGTTGCTGACCGCCGGCAGCGCGACCGTGGAGCCGGCCACGCCGAGGGTCAGCGCGCCGCCGGTGACGGTGGCGGTGATCTGCTGGTCGGCGTCGCCGCCGCCCACCGGGGTGCTGCGGAACGTGACCGGGGTGAAGGTGTCCTGGCTCCGGTCGGCCGAGCCGCGGGCGGCGAAGGTGATCACGTAGCACTGCACCTGAGTGCAGTCGACCTGCGCGCCGGTGCGGTCGGTGTAGACCGCGCTGATCGGCAGGGTGGTGCGGAACGTGCCGTCGGCCTGGAGCCGGTCGCGGGCCTCCGTCGGCTCGTTCGTCTTGTTCACCCACTTGGTGACCTGGAGGACGCCGGCGTTCGTCCAGTGCTCGTCGACCTTCGGGCCGAACGAGACGTAGACGCCCGCCGCCCCGTTGGCCTCCGGGTCGAAGCCGCTGCCCTCGACCGTGATCGTCGCCCCGGCCGGGTCGACGCCGGTGGACGGGCTGACGGCGACCGCCGGGCCGGCCGGCTCGCCGCCGCCACCGGTGGAGAAGGTGAACGACAGCGGGTCGAGCGCCGCGCCGGCCGCGTAGAAGCCGTTGAACGCGCTGGCGCCCTCGGCGGTCAGCGTCGCCGCCAGGTCGGTCGCGGTCACCGTGCCGCCGCTGCCGCCCGGGTTGGCCCCGGTGACGGCGATGGTGGCGATGGTGGCCTGGCGGACCGAGACGGGCTCGGCGGCGGTGGTGGCCAGGTCGACGTCCGCCTTCAGGGCGGCGGTGCCGCCGGAGACGGCGACCGTCGGGTTGGCCAGGGTGATGGTGAACATGTGCGCCGGGTACGAGAAGACCACCGTCCCGCCGTACTCGGCGTTGATGGCGCCCGTGCCGGCGTCGTACGTGCCGCCCTTCGCGGGGAAGGTGAACGTGCCGTCGCTGTTGATGCTGGCCCCGTTGCTCGCCGCGATCGGCGGGTTGCCGTTGCCGGTGTTGACGTAGCTGCGGAACGACGACTTGAAGCCCCAGGTGAGGCTGCCGGTGCTGATGTCGGCCCCGGCCGCCGAGGCGGGTGCGGTGCCGACGAGTGCGGCCGAGGCACCGAGGAGGGCGACCGCCGCCCACCGCAGCGACCGCCACCGGCCGGCACCGGTTCTGGATCGGACCATGCTGTTCCTTTCTCACGCCCAATACGGACAGTGGTTGAGGTTAGGCAAACCTAACTGTCGCGGCACAGGGGCGAGGGGTCGAAGATCTTGGCCCGAAGAACCCCTTGTGAACTGGGGAAGTGTCGCTTAGGTTAGGCAAACCTTAGTCACGGTCGGTGCGTCAGCCGGCCGGACCCGTCATGTGGGGAGCCTGATGCGATCACTGCGTCGCGCCGTCCTGACCGCAACACTGATCACCCTCGGTGTCGCCGCCGGCGCGGTGCCGGCCCACGCCGGAACCGGACGAGGGGCCGGCGGTCAGGCGCTCACCGTCACGCCCAGCAGCGGCATCGCCCGCTCGGGCGCGAGCGTCACCGTCTCCGGCACCGGCTACGACGTCACCAAGGGCATCTACGTCGCCTACTGCGTGGACAACGGCGCCGGTGCCGCGCCCAGCCCGTGCGGCGGCGGCGCCGACACCACCGGGAGCACCGGCGCCTCGCACTGGATCTCCTCCAACCCACCCTCCTACGGGGAGGGACTGGCCGTGCCGTACGGAGCGGGCGGGTCGTTCCGGGTCACCCTCACCGTCGGCACCCGCATCGGCGACGTGGACTGCACCGTCCGCCGGTGCGTGGTGGCCACCCGCGCCGACCACACCCGCCCCGCCGACCGGTCCCAGGACGTCCGGGTGCCGATCACCTTCGCCGCCGCGGCCACCCCGGCCCGTACCGGCGCCGCGCCGGCCACCACCGGGACCGCCGGCACGGGCGGCACCGGGCCCGCCGCGCGCGCCACCGCCCCGCCGGCCGCCACCACGGCCGCCGCCCCGGTCACCGCCGCGCCCGCCGGCAGCGCGGCACCGGCCGCCACCGGCGCCGACGCGGTCGCCGCCCCGGGCGGCACCGCCGACCCCGCCGCCCAGGTCACCCGGGTCAGCGCCGCCTCCGGCACCGGCGGCTGGTGGCTCGCCGCGCTGGTCCTGCCCCTGCTCGGGCTGACGCTGCTCGCCGGCCTGCGCCGCCGTCGGCGAAAGGCCACCCCGTGACCCGCCACCCCGTGACCCGCCGTGCCGTGACCCGCCGTGCCGGGACCCACCACGCCATCGCGCCCGTCCGGGGCCTTGCGCCGCTGGCCGCCCTGCTGCTGCTCACCGGCACCCTGGCCGGCTGCACCGGCGCGGCGGCCGGCGGCGGAACCCCCTCGGCCACCTCCTGCGGCCCGGTCACCGCCGCCCTGCCCGACACCGACGTCACCCCGCTTCACCCCGCGCCGACCCCGGCCCTGCCGGTCACCGTCGCCTCCGCCGACGGCGTCGCCACCACGGTCACCGACGCGACGCGGATCCTGCCGGTCAACCTCTACGGCTCGATCGCCGAGATCGTGTTCAGCCTCGGGCTCGGCGGCAACGTCGTCGGCCGGGACACCTCGACCACCTTCCCGGCCGCCGCCCACCTGCCCGTGGTCACCCCCGCCGGGCACGACCTGTCCGCCGAGGCGGTGCTCGCCCTCGCCCCCACCGTCGTCCTCGCCGACGACAGCATCGGCCCACCCGAGACGCTGCGCCAGCTGCGCGCCGCCGGCATCCCCGTCGTCCTCGTCGCCGCCGAGCAGACCCTCGACGCCGTACCCGCGCACGTGCGGGCGATCGCCGCCGCGCTCGGCGTCGGCGAGGCCGGCGAGCGGCTCGTCGCCCGGGTCCAGGACGAGATCGCCGCCGCCCGCGACGGCGTGCCCGACGGCGCGTCGCCCCGCGTCGCCTTCCTCTACCTGCGCGGCACCGCCGGGGTCTACCTGATCGGCGGCCGGGGCGCCGGCTCCGACACGATGATCGAGGCGGCCGGCGGGGTGGACGCCGGCACCGCGATCGGCTTGGCGAAGTTCCGGCCGCTGACCAGCGAGGGCCTGATCAACGCGGCCCCCGACGTGATCCTGGTGATGAGCGGTGGGCTGGCGTCCGTCGGCGGCGTCGACGGCCTGCTCGCGCTCCCCGGGGTGGCGCAGACCCCCGCCGGGGCCACCCGCCGGATCGTCGACATGGACGACGGCGTCCTGCTCACCTTCGGCACCCGCTCCGGCCGGGTCGTGCGGGCCCTGGCCGACGCGCTGCACTGCCGGGACCGGACGTGACCGCCACCGACACCCCACCGGCCACCGTGGACGCCGCGCCGCAGGACGCCCGGCCCGGCGGGACCCGACGCGCTGCCCTCCTGCTCGCCGGGCTCACCGCCGGCCTGCTGCTGGTCGCCCTGCTCGCCGCCGGCCGGGGGCAGGTGGCAATCGCCCCGGCGGAGGTGCTCGGCTCGGTGCTGCACCGGCTCGGCCTCGACGTCGGCCCCCGACCCGCCGCCCCGCACGGCGAGAGCGCGCTGTGGCTCGTCCGCTTCCCCCGGGTGACGCTCGCCGCCGTGGTCGGCGCGGCGCTCGGCTGCTCCGGGGCGGTGATGCAGGGCGTCTTCGGCAACCCGCTGGCCGAACCCGGCGTCATCGGCGTCTCCGCGGGCGCGGCCCTCGGCGCGGCCCTGGCCATCGTCACCGGCGTCACCGTCCTCGGTGGCTGGACGGTGCCGGCCGCCGCGTTCGCCGGCGGGCTCGCCACCACCTGGCTGGTCTACACCCTCGCCCGCTCCGGTGGCCGGACCGAGGTGGTCACCCTCGTGCTCACCGGCGTCGCCGTCAACGCCGTCGCCGGTGCCGCGATCGGGCTGCTGATGTTCGTCGCCGACGAGTCCGGCGTGCAGGCCATCGCGTTCTGGAACCTCGGCAGCCTCGCCCAGGCGAGCTGGTCGGCCGTCGGGCTGGCCGCCCCCTGCCTCGCGGTCGGCCTGGCCGCCACCCTCGCCGACGCCCGCCGGCTCGACCTGCTCGCCCTCGGCGAACGGTCCGCCCGCCACCTCGGCGTCGACGTGGAACGGCTGCGCGTGCGGATGATCGTGGTGACCGCGCTGCTCGGCGCGGCCGCGGTCGCCTTCACCGGCATCATCAGCTTCATCGGCCTGGTCGTGCCGCACCTGGTGCGGATGGTCGCCGGCCCCGGGCACCGGCTGCTGCTGCCGGCCAGCGCGCTCGGCGGCGCGATCGTGGTCGTCGCCGCCGACCTCGCCGCCCGGACCCTGGTCGACTACCAGGAACTGCCGCTGGGGGTGCTCACCGCGGTCGTCGGCGGGCCCGCGTTCTTCTGGCTGCTGCGGCGCACCCGGGACCGCGCGGGAGGCTGGGCGTGACCGGGCCCGGGAACCCGACCCCCTCCGGCGGCGCAGGACTCCCGCGTGGGCGAGCGCGGCTGCGCGTGCTCGCCCGGCGGTCGGCACCGCAGCCGCCGGCCCCGGCGACGCCGGGCAGCACCCGGATCCGGGTCGCCGGGCTGCGGGTCGAACGCGCCGGCCGGCCGGTCCTCGACGGCGTCGACCTCGCCGTCCGCGCCGGTGAGGTGCACGCCCTGGTCGGCCCCAACGGCGCCGGCAAGTCCACCCTGCTGGCCGCCGCCAGCGGCGACCTCCCGGCCGCGGCCGGGACCGTTGAGGTCGACGGCCGCCCCCTCGGCGGGTGGTCGGCCGTGGAACTGGCGATGCGCCGGGCGGTGCTGACCCAGCGGCACACCCTGAGCTTCCCGTTCGCCGTGGTCGACGTCGTCCGGATGGGGCGCGCGCCCTGGACCGGGCGGCCCGAACAGGCGCACGACGACGCGATCGTCGCCGAGAGCATGCGGCGTTGCGACGTGATCCGGTTCGCCGCCCGGCCGTTCCCCACCCTCTCCGGCGGCGAGCAGGCCCGCGCGGCGTTGGCCCGGGCGCTGGCGCAGCGGGCCGGGGTGCTGCTGCTCGACGAGCCGACCGCCGCCCTCGACCTGCACCACCAGGAACTGGTCATGCGGATCGCCCGCGACCGCGCCGAGGCCGGGGACGCCGTCGTGGTGGTGCTGCACGACCTCGCCCTGGCCGGGGCGTACGCCGACCGGATGACCCTGCTCGCCGACGGGCGGGTACGGGCCACCGGGGCGCCGGCCGCCGTCCTGACCGCACCCCTGCTCAGCGAGGTCTACCGGCACGACATCGAGGTCGTGCCGCACCCGCGTACCCGCCTGCCGCTGGTCGTGCCCCGCCGGGGCCCGGCCCACCGCACCGCCGTTCCGGAGGAATAGATGAGCACGCCACCCATCCCGTTCTCGGCCCGGCTGCGGGCCGCCAGCCAGGGGGCCCACGCCGCCGCCGAGAGTCAGCGCTACGTCACGGCGCTGGTCGCCGGCGACGTGGACCTCGCCGGCTACGTCGACCTCGTGGTGCAGCACCACGCCCTGTACCAGGCGTTGGAGTCGGCCGCCGAGGCGATGCGCGACGACCCGCTCGCCGGGCCGTTCGTCGACGACGCGTTGACCCGGCTGCCCGCGCTGGAGGCGGACCTGACCCATCTGGTCGGGCCGGACTGGGCGCGGCGGAGCGCAGTGCATCCCGCGACGCTGGCCTACGCCGACCGGATCCGCGCCGTCGCCACCACGTCCCCGGAGCGCTTCGTCGCCCACCACTACACCCGCTACCTCGGCGACCTCTCCGGCGGTCGGCACATCGGCCGGGCCGTCGCCCGGCGATACGGGCTGAGCGGGCAGGCGGGGGCCGGCTTCTACGCGTTCGACCGGATCACCCGGCCGAAGGCGTACAAGGACGCCTACCGGGCGCGGCTGGACGCCCTGCCGCTCGACCCGGCGGCCGAGGTGGCCCTGCTGGAGGAGGTGCTGCTGGCGTACCGGCACAACACGGCGGTCTTCGCCGCGCTGGCCCGGCACGTGCCCGACGCCGCCGCCGATGCCGACGCCGGGGCGACGGAGGCCGTGGCGTGACCGGCCGGCCGGACCGACCCGCGTCTCACGGTGCCGGGCAGCCGTTCGACGCCGACACCGTGCGCGCGGTCTGCGGGCACATGAACGCCGACCACGCCGACGACTCGCTGCTGATCTGCCGCACCCTCGGCGGCTGCCCGGACGCCACCCGGGCGCGGGCGACCGGGCTGGACGCCGACGGCATGGACTTCGCCGTCGCCGTCGCCGGCATCGAGGTGCCGGTGCGGATCCCGTTCGCCCGCCGGATCAGCGAGCGGGCCGAGATCCGCCAGGAGGTCGTCCGGATGTACGAGCAGGCGTGCGACGCGCTCGGCGTGCCGCCCCGTTCGGCTGAGAGAAACAGCAGGTCAAGGCAGGGTCTCAAGTGAAGTTACTGACTGGTAAGTCATTGACGGGAGATGAACGACAGCCCTAGCGTTCCTCTTGTTCGAACGGCGTACGGTTCACCCGAACGGTCTGCGGTCGGGGGTCGGTAGGTCCAGACAGGAGGCCCGCGCATGGTCGACGAGAAGCTGCGGCAGCTCCTCTCGCCAGTCCGCATCGCCTCGCTGACCCTGCGCAACCGGGTCTTCGTCCCGGGTCACACCACGAACTTCGGCCTGCACAACGAGCCCACGGCCCGACTCGCCGCCTACCACGCCGAGCGCGCCCGCGGCGGCGCCGGGCTGATCATCACCGAGGCGATCCGGGTGCACCCCACCAGCGCCGGACGCAGCATCAGCCTCGGCGCCTTCACCGACGCGTGCGTCCCGGCGTACCAGCGGGTCACCGACGCTGTGCACGAGCACGGCGCGCGGATCTTCGCCCAGATCATGCACGCCGGCCGGCAGGCCAACGGCGACGCCACCCGCACCGCCGCCTGGTCCTCCTCCCCGGTGGCGTGGGCCGCCGGGGCGCACGTGCCGCACGCCATGGGCCGGCGCGACCTGGCCACCGTCGTCGACGCGTTCGCCACCGCCGCCCGCCGGATGTGGCGGGCCGGCTTCGACGGGCTGGAGGTCCACGCCGGACACGGGCACCTGCTCCAGCAGTTCCTCTCCCCGCACACCAACCGCCGCGACGACGACTACGGCGGCGGCCTGGCCAACCGGATGCGGCTCACCCGGGAGGTGCTCGACGCCGTCCACGCCGCCACCGACCTGCCGGTCGGGCTGCGGATCAGCGCCGACGAGTTCCTCCCCGGTGGACTCGACCCCGACGCGATGGTGGAGATCGTCGCCCGGCTGCGCGCCGACCACCCGCTGGCCTACGTCCACGTCAGCCACTCCGCCTACCACGGCAGCTGGTCGCTGGCCACCCAGATGGCCGACATGAGCTTCGGGCACGCGCCCTTCCGCCACCACGCCGCCCGGTTCTCCCGGGAGTTCCCCGACCTGCCGGTGCTGGCGGTCTGCCGGCTGGACAGCCTGCCGGAGGCGGCCGAACTGATCGCGGCGGGCGAGGCGGACCTGGTCGGCCTCGCCCGCCCGCACATCGCCGACCCGCACCTGGTCCGCAAGGCCGCCGAGGGCCGGCAGCACGAGACCCGCTCCTGCCTGGCCTGCAACCAGGGCTGCATCGCCCGCGTCGAGGCCAGCCTGCCGATCACCTGCGTGGTCAACCCCGAGGTAGGCGCCGAACAGGAGTGGGCCTCGGCCCGGCGTCGGCCCGTGCCAGCCCGTCGGGTGCTGGTGGTCGGCGGCGGCCCGGCCGGCCTGGCCGCCGCCACCGCCGCCCGCCGCGCCGGGCACCGGGTCACCCTCGCCGAGGCGGCTGACGACCTCGGCGGCCAGGTCCGCGTCGCGGCCCGGGTGTCCGGCCGGGAACGGCTCGGCCTGCTCACCCGCGACCTCGCCGCCGAGGCCCACGCCGCCGGCGTCGAGATCCTCCTCGGCCACCGCGTCACCGCCGCCGGGGTACGCGCCGGCGGCTACGACGACGTGGTGGTGGCCACCGGTTCCCGCCCTGCCCGCTGCGCCCTGCCCGGCGGGCCACCCGTGCTCGACCTGTGGCAGGCGGTCGACCTGCTCGACGCACCCGGGGCCGGGGACGGCGCGTACGTCGTCCTCGACGACGACGGCACCTGGGCGGCGTCCTCCGTCGCCGAGGCGCTGGCCCGGCGGGGCGCCCGGGTGCACCTGGTCTCCCCGACGGCGAGCCTCGCCGCCCGGATCACCACCTACTCCCGACTGGCGCTGCTGCGGCGCTTCACCGAACTCGGTGTCGTCGTCCATCCACTGCGGACCCCCCGCGTGGTGGGCGGCGACACGATCGCCCTGACCGGCCCACTGGCCGGCGCCGACGTTACCGTCGCCGGCGTCACCGCCGTCGTCGACGCTGGAGCGCCGGCCGCCGACGACACCCTGTTCCGCCACCTGGACGCGGCATCCGACGGACCCCGGATCCACCTCGTCGGTGACGCCAACGCACCCCGCACCACGCTGGAGGCGGTGTACGAGGGCCGGTTCGCCGGCGCGTTCCTCGGCCGCCACGACAGCCCCGACGCCGCCGCGGTGGCCCTCGCCTACTGACCACGTCGGTGGCGGACCCCCGCCGGCACCGACCCGAGCATCCCCTCACCGAGCCGCCCGCCTCACCGGGCCGGCGCGACGCAAGGAGATCCGCATGCTGGACATCGAGGATCGACTCACCCTGGACGAACGCTCCGCCGTGGACTTCGTCCTCGGCCTGCGCAAGCGCTGGGCGGACACCGTCTACCCCGCCCTGACGCGGGAGTACGCCGCCACCGGCGAACCGGCGGACACCATCGCCGACGCCGGCGCGACCCTGCGCGACCTGCCGCTCTACCCGTGGTTCAGCCACCTGGAGCGGGTGCAGCAGAAGATGCTGTGGAAGACCGCCGGGGAGGCCGTCCTGGGCCGCCGCGACCAGCTGGCCGCCCAGCTCGCCGAGGTGCCGGCGCAGCCGCTCGGCGCGCTCACCCTCGACCCCGACGTGGACCTGCCCGCCTGGTACACCGACTACGACATCCACATCCAGCCGGGCGGCTTCTTCTCCGACGACATGTCCGCCTACGTCTACGAGTTCGGCGCGCGCATCGTCATGCTGCGCGACAACGACGGCTACAAGTTCCACCGGCTGTTCACCGAGACCGCGCTGCCGGACCTGCCGGGGGCCACCCGGGTCGTCGACATCGGCTGCGGGTTCGGCAAGAGCACCCGCCCGCTGGTCGGCCGCTACCCGTCGGCGCAGGTCATCGGCGTCGACCTGGCCGCGCCCGGGCTGCGCCTGGCGCACGTCGAGGCCGAGGCGCAGGGGTTGGCCATCGACTACCGGCAGGCCGACGGGCGGGCCACCGGCCTCGACGACGCCTCCTGCGACGTGGTCACCGGCACGATGGTCCTGCACGAGATGCCCGCCGAGGCGATCCGGGAGACGATCGTCGAGGCGGCGCGCCTGCTCAAGCCCGGGGGCGCGCTGCGCTTCCTGGAGTTCCAGCTCACCGGCGACCCGCTGCGCGACGCCACCGTCTACGAGCACGCCGAGCGCAACAACGAGCCGTTCTTCCACGCGCTGTTCGGCTCCGACCTGCTCGCCGTCTGCGCCGAGGCCGGCCTGGTCGACGCGAGCTGGACCCCGTTCGACGAGCGCCGCGACGGCGTACGCCCCGAGGGCTGGGGCGACCGGGTCGAGTGGCACTTCCCCTGGGCCGTGCTGGCCGCGACGAAGCCGGAGGCGTGATGAGCACCGAGTTCGACTACTTCGGCGACCCCCGCTTCGGCAAGCTGCTCGACCTGGTGCTGCAGCTCTCCACCGAGCTGCACGTCGACCGGCAGCGGCTGCGGGCGCTGGAGCAGCTGCTCGTCCGCCGCGACGTGCTCGGTCCCGGCGACCTCGACGGCTTCACCGCCGACGCCGACGGGCAGGCCGTGCTCGACCGGGAGCGCGACCTGCTGCTGACCCGGCTGATGCGCATCCTCACCGAGCAGGGCCCGGCCGAGCACCCGCTGCGCGACCAGTGGGAAGCGGCCCTCAGCGGCAAGAGCGGCTGATGGACGCCGCCCGGCTGGTCGACCACTACCTGCAACTCTGCGAGGACCGCGACCTCGACCGGGCCGGCCGACTGCTCGCCCCGGGGGCGCTGATCGTCTTTCCCGGCGGGCGTCGCTTCGCCACCCTGCCCGAGCTGGCGTCGGCGTCGAGGGGCACCTACCGGTGGGTGCGCAAGCACCGTGACCGGTACCTGGTCGGTGCCGCCGCCGACGGCGTCTCGGTGACCTCCCTCGGCCGCCTGTACGGGCAGTGGCCCGACGGCGAGCCGTTCGACGGGATCCGCTACGCCGACGTGTTCGTCCTGCGCGACGGGCTGATCGTCGAGCAGCACGTCTACAACGACCTCGCCATCGCCGTGGCGTCGCGGGACCCGTCCCGCTGACCCTCCCCGGGCCGCCCGGCCCACCGGCCGCACCACGGCCGGCATCACCGAACCGTCCCACCCGCCGCGTGGATCCCGCGCGGCCGATCTTCCCTACCCAAAGAACCCTGAGGACGAGGTGTCGATATGAAGCAGAAGTGGGGTGTGCTGCCGGCGGTGTTGGTCGCCGCGCTGGCCCTGGCCGGATGTGGGGGCTCCGGCGACGACGCGGCGGCCGAGGAGGGGGCGCCGACGAAGCTGACCTTCGCCATCGCCTCCGCGGTCATCGGTCCCAAGGAGGAGGTGGCCGTCTACGCGGTGGCCAAGGAGCTCGGCTACTTCGCGGAGGAGAAGCTCACCGTCGAGACGATCAACACCGACGGCTCCGTCGCCGCCCTGCAGGCCGTCGCCTCGGGCAGCGCCGACCTGACCGCCGCCGACAGCGGTTCCATCCTCGGTGCGGTCGAGAAGAACGTGCCGGTCAAGGCCATCGGCGGCCTGGTGCAGAACTGGCCGTGGGTGATGGCGGTGAAGCCGGACAGCACGCTCACCGGCGGCGCCGACCTCAAGGGCAAGAAGATCGGCGTGATCAGCCTGGCCTCCGGCTCCGCGCCGTACGCCCGGGCCTTCGTCGCCGCCGCCGGCCTCGACCCGGCCAAGGACGTGGAGCTGCTGCCGGTCGGCGTCGGCGCGCCGGCCGCCGCCGCGCTCAACGACGGCAAGGTCGACATGCTGGCGCTCTACACGCAGGCGTACGCGGTGATCGAGAACTCCGGGATCACGCTCAAGTATCTCGACAACCCCGACGCCTTCGACGGCATCCGGTCGCTGAGCTTCGCCGTCGGCGCCCGCAAGCTCGACGACAACAAGGACGTCTACACCCGGTTCCTGCGGGCGGCGTACAAGGCGATGCTCTTCTCCGCGAAGAACCCGGAGGCCGCCATGCGGATCGGCTACCAGGTGTTCCCGCAGATCCTCGCCGGCAAGCAGGCCGCCGACCAGTTGCCGGCTGACACCCGCAGCCTCACCGCCTGGCTGAAGACCGCCACCCCGGCGTCGGGCACGCCCGACCAGTTCGGCGACTGGGGCGCGATCAGCGACCAGGAGTGGACCAAGACCCAGGCGTACACCAAGGAGGCCGGCCAGATCACCGGGGACGTGCAGCTCGGCGACGTGTGGGAGCCGGGCCTGCTCGCCGGGGCCAACGACTTCGACAAGGCCGCGGTGCTCGACAAGGCCGCCAACCACCCCGCCAAGTAGCGGCAGCGGACGCGGAAGGGAATTCGATGGCCATCAAGGCGATGGGTCGCCGGACGCAGCAGCCGGCAACGGTGTCGGAGGACTCCTGGATCGAGGTCGCCGGGCTGGACAAGCAGTACCGGCCGCGCCGGTCGGCACCGACCCAGGCCCTGCACGACATCAACCTGACCGTACGCCGCGGCGAGTTCATCTCGGTCGTTGGCCCGTCGGGTTGCGGCAAGACCACCCTGCTCAAGATCCTCGCCGGGTTGAGCCCGAAGACGGCCGGCACGGTGCGGATCGCCGGCACCGAGGTGGCCCGCCCCCTCCGCGAGGTCGGGATGGTGTTCCAGGCTCCCACGCTGCTGCCCTGGCGCACCATCTTCGACAACGTCATGGTGCCGGCGGAGATCCAGAAGCTGGATCCCGCCCGGCACCGGGCCCGTGCCCAGGAGCTGCTGGACATGGTGGGCCTGACCGGCTTCGAGCGGAAGTACCCGCACGAGCTCAGCGGCGGCATGCAGCAGCGCGCCGGCATCTGCCGGGCGCTGGTGCACGACCCCGCCGTCCTGCTGATGGACGAGCCGTTCGGCGCGCTCGACGCGATGACCCGCGAGTACATGAACGTCGAGCTGCTGCGCATCTGGCGGGAGAGCGGACAGACCGCGGTGCTGGTCACCCACTCCATCCCGGAGGCGGTCTTCCTCTCCGACCGGGTGGTGGTGCTCAGCCCCCGCCCAGGCCGGATCGCCGAGATCCTCACCATCGACCTGGACCGGCCCCGCGACCTGGGCGTCATGTCCTCCGACCGGGCCGGCGTCTACGTCGAACGCATCCGCCGCCACTTCAACGCCGCCGGCGTCATCGACTGAGGAGGTGCCGCCATGACCGACACCGAGGTAGTGGACACCACGGCCCCGGCCCCGGGGCCGACGGCCACCCGGCGACGCCGGGTCGACCTGCGCGAACGCCCCCAGCTCTGGCTCGTCCCCACGGTCTTCGTCGTGGTCGTGCTCGCCTGGGAGTACGGCACCCGGCTGCTGGACGTCGACGAGTACGTGCTGCCCCGCCCCTCCCAGATCGTCGAGGCGCTGCACCGGCAGCTCACCGACGAGCAGTTCTGGGGCCACTTCTGGGTCACCACCCAGGAGGCGCTGCTCGGCTTCGCCATCGGCGTCGGCGCGGCCGTGCTGCTGGGCACCTTCATCTCCCAGATCAAGGTGGTCGAGGCCACCCTGATGCCGTACATCGTGGCGTTCCAGACCGTGCCGAAGGTCGCCCTCGCGCCGCTGTTCGTGCTCTGGTTCGGCTTCGGGCTCACCAGCAAGGTGGTCATGGCCGCCGTCATCTCGTTCTTCCCGATGCTGGTCAACGTCATCGAGGGGCTGCGGGCCGCCGACGCCGACCGGATCCAGATGCTCACCGTATTCGGGGCCAGCCGGGCGCAGATCTTCCGGATGGTGCGGCTGCCCAGCGCGCTGCCGTTCATCTTCGCCGGCCTGGACATCGGCATCGTCTTCGCCATCCTCGGCGCGGTCGTCGGCGAGTTCATCGGCGCGAAGGAGGGCCTGGGCTACCTGCTGCTGCAGACCAACTACAACTTCGACATCGCCGGCATGTTCGCCGTGCTGGTGGTGCTGTCGGTGATGGGCCTGCTCGCGCACTTCGTCATCCGGCTGTTGCAGCGTCGGCTCGCCTTCTGGGCCGAGGACACCAAGGTGATCGGCGCATGACCGCCCCCGGCGACGTCAACCGCTTCGACGGCCGGGTCGCCCTGGTCACCGGCGCGGCGCGGGGCATCGGCGCGCGGATCGCCGCGACCCTCGCGGCCCGGGGCGCGGTCGTCGCCCACGCCGACCTGGCCGACGTCGACGACCCCGGCGGGCCGCACAGCCGCCACCGGGTCGACATTCGCTCGGCGCGCTCCTGCGCGGGCCTGGTCGCCGGGGTCATCGACCGGCACGGCCGGCTCGACCTGCTGGTCAACAACGCCGGCGTGGTCCGCCGGGGGCCGGCGGCCACGATGACCGAGGAGGACTTCACCACGGTCCTGGACGTCAACCTCACCGGCACGTTCCGGATGTGCCAGGCGGCGTACCCGGCGCTGCGCGCCGCCCGGGGCGCCGTGGTGAACCTCGGCTCCACCAACGGGCAGATCGCCGTGCTGAACACCGTCGGCTACTGCGTCAGCAAGGCCGGCGTGCTGCACCTGACCCGGGTGCTGGCCCTGGAGTGGGCGCGCGACGCCATCCGGGTCAACGCGGTCGGCCCGACCATCGTCCCCACCGACATGACCACCGACGTGCGCGGCGACGCCGCGTACCTCGCCGAGAAGCTGGCCACCATCCCGCTCGGACGGATGGCGCACCCCGACGACGTCGCCAACGCCGTCGCCTACCTGCTCAGCGACGCCGCCGCGATGGTCACCGGCCAGACCGTCTTCGTCGACGGCGGCGTCACCATCCACTGAGCCCCGCGGAGGAACCCATGCCCCACCCGGACACCGCCGCCGCGCTCGCCGCGGTGGACACCCACTTCGACGAGTTCGTCGCCGAACTCCAGCAGCTCTGCCGCATCCGCAGCCGCCGGCAGGAGCCCGACCAGATGGCGGCCACCGCCCGGTTCATCGCCGACTCCGTGCACCGCTGGGGCGGCCAGGCCGAGATCATCGAGTGGGAGCAGTCCCACCCGTACGTGCTGGCCGAGATCCCCGGCTCGGGGCAGCGCCGGCTGCTGCACTTCACCCACTACGACGTCGAGGTCGAACCGGCCGGCGACGACGCCGACTGGATCAGCCCGCCGTACGCGGCCGAGATCCACGACGGCCGCCTCTACGCCCGGGGCGTCGCCGACGACAAGGGCGCGCTGATGTCGCGCATCCACGCGGTGGCCGCCTGGCGGCTGGCGGGCCTGACCCCGCCGGTCACCAGCCGGTTCATCTTCGAGGGCAAGCAGTGGCTGCACAGCCCCGGCCTCGGCTCGTTCTGCGCGGCGTACGCCGACCGGCTCGACAGCGACGCGGCGCTGTGGGAGAACTCCTGGCGCGACGGGCAGGACCGGCCGCTGCTCAAGCTCGCCGAGAAGGGCGTGCTCTACCTGCGGCTCACCGTCCGCACCCTGCCCCGCGACCTGACCAGCCAGAACACCGCGCTGCTGCCGGCCGCGACGGCCCGGCTCGCCGCCGCCCTGGCGCAGTTGCAGCGCCCCGACGGCACGGTCACCGTGCCCGGCTTCGCCGACGACGTACGCCCGCTCACCGACGCCGAACGCGACCTGCTCGCCGAGGTGGAGTTCGACGGTGACTTCCTGCGCGAGCGGGCCGGCGTGCGCGGCTTCACCGGCGGTCTCGACGACCGGCAGGCCGCCGTGGCGATCCGCACCGTGCCGACGCTGACCGTCGCGGGCATCGCCGGCGGCGACATGCGCGACGACGTCACCCTCGGCATCCCCGCCACCGCCGCCGCGAAGGTCGAGATCCGGCTGGTGCCCGGCCAGGACCCGCAGCGGGTGCTCGCCGCCGTCCGCGACCACCTCGCGGCCACCGGCTTCGGCGACGTCGACATCGAGGTGATGGCGACGAGCCGGCCGAGCATGACCGACCACCGCGACCCGTTCGTCGCCCTGGTCGCCGACGCCGCCCGCCGCGCGTACGGCACCGAACCCGTGATCGAGCCGTACACCCAGTGGATCGGCAACCAGGGGGCCCTCGCCGCCCGGCCCATCGTCGGAGTCGGCGTGTCCCGCGCCGACTCCGGGGTGGACGGGCCCAACGAGAACATCCGCCTCGACGACTACCGCGACGGCATCAGGCACGTCATCGAGGTCATGGCCGCCCTGGCGGTGACCGAGTGACCCGGGTGCGGGGCCACGCCGCGCGCGGCTACGTCGACCTGCCCTGGGGCCAGGTCCACTACCGCCACGCCGGGACGCCGGGACACCCGACCCTGCTCGTCGTGCACCAGTCGCCGCTGTCGTCGGCGACCTACGACGTGGCGCTGGCCCCGCTGGCCCGGCGCGGGCTGCGCGTCGTCGCCGTGGACACCCCCGGCTTCGGGATGTCCGACGCCCCGCCGCAGCCGTGGACGATCCCGCAGTACGCCGCCGCGCTCTGGCAGACCGCCGACGCCCTCGGCCTGGACCGGGTGCACCTGCTCGGCCAGCACACCGGCGCGGTGATCGCCGCGGAGGCGGCCCTGCGGGCCCCGCACCGGGTCCGCCGGCTCATCCTGCAGGGGCTGCCGCTCTACGACGACGCCGAACGCGCCCAGAAGAAGGCGACGTACGCCCCCGGCTACACGCCGGAGCGCGACGGGTCGCACCTGCGGGTGATCTGGGACCGCGTCTGGGGGCTCTACCCCCGGCTCAGCCCCGACGAGGCGGACCGGCAGGTCGCCGAATACCTGCTGACCGGGCCGGACTACGCCACCGCGTACCGGGCCGTCTTCGACCACCGGCTGGACACGGCCGCCCTGGCGGCGGTGCCGACCGTGCTGCTGCACGGCGCCGACGACCTGGTCGACCGGATGACGCCGCAGGTGCGGGCCGCCCTGCCGCACGCCCCGCTGGTCACCATCCCCGGCGGCACCGACTTCGTGGCGGACGAGCAGCCCGAGGCGTTCGCCGACGCCGTGGCCGCCCAGTGCGACCTCGACGCCCCGGCGGTGACCCCGTGACCCGGTCCCATGTCCGGCGCTGAACCCACCGCCGCGGCGGCGCCGGTGGTGGGCCCACCACCGGTGGAACCGGCCGCGCTCGCCGCCGGGCTGGGCGCGGTCTACCTGCTGTGGGGCTCCACCTACCTGGGCAACCGGGTGGCCCTGGAGAGCCTGCCGCCGATGGTCTCCACCGCCGGCCGGTTCCTCGCCGCCGGGGCCCTGGTGCTGGCGGTGGTCGCGGCCCGCAACGGAGCGGACCGGCTGCGCCTGCCCCGCGACCGGTGGCCCGGCGTGCTGGCCGGCGGCCTTCTCATGGTCGGGGCGGGCAGTGCCCTGCTCGCCGTCGGCCAGCAGTACGTGTCGTCCGGCCTGGCCTCCCTGCTCGTCGCCGCGATGCCGCTGTGGGTGCTGGCGATCCGCCTCGGCGGCGGGCAGCGCCCCCGGCCGGCGGCCGTCGTGGGGGTCCTCGGCGGACTCGCCGGGCTGGCCCTGCTGGTGCTCGCCGGTGACCAGCGCCTGCACCTGGCCGGGATCGCCACCATCGTGGCGTCCACCATGGTCTGGGCGGCCGGCTCGACGCTGACCCAACGGCTGCCCGCCCCGGCCGACCACCTGGTCGGCACCGGCTGGCAGATGCTCGCCGGCGGCGCGGCCGTGGCGGTGGCCGCCCTGCCCGCCGGCGAGTGGCATCGCCTGCGCCTGGCCGAGGTCACCGGCCGCTCCTGGGTCGCCTGGACCTACCTGATGCTGGTCTGCACCGTCGTCGGGTTCAGCGTCTACACCTGGCTGCTGCGCCGCGCGCCGCTGCAACTCGTGGCCACGTACGCCTACGTGAACCCGGTGATCGCGGTGCTGCTGGGCATGGTGGTGCTCGACGAGCGGCTCGCCGGCCGGCAGGTGCTCGCCGGTGCCGTCGTGCTCGCCTCGGTGGCGCTCGTCGTCGCCGTGGAACGGCAGCGGCAGTTGCGAGGATTGCCGCCAGGCACCCCCGCGACACCACCGTGACCGGCGGTGACCCTTGCGCCCGCGTCCGCCCACAGTGAGGACAGACATGACCACCACCCACCTCGCCGCACCCGATGACCGGCGGGTCCGCTCCGGCCTCGGCCGGGCCCTCGACGTCATCAACATCATCGCCACCCGGGCACCGGAGACCCTCGGGGTGTCCACCATCGCCCGCGAGCTGGGGCTGCCGAAGGCGGTCGCGTACCGGATCCTGAAGGAGCTGGCCGCCGACGAGTTCCTCGACTTCGACGAGGACACCAAGCGCTACCGGCTCGGCGCCGGGGCGCTCGCGGTGGGCCTGGCCGCCCTGCGCGCGCTGGACGTCCCGGAGATCGCCCGCCGGTACCTGGTCCGGCTGGTCCGTCGCACCGGCGAGACCGCCACCCTGTCGGTGCGGCAGGGCTCGATCCGGGTCTACATCGACCAGGTGCTCTCCCCGCACGAGGTCCGCATGTCGGTGTCCCTGGGCACCAGCCACCCGCTGCACTCCGGCTCGTCGTCCAAGGCGATCCTCGCGGCGCTGCCCGCCGTGGAGCTCGACGAGTACCTGGCCCAGCCGCTGGAGCGGGTCACCCCCTCGACCATCACCGACCCGGCCGTGCTGCGCGACGAGCTGGCCCACATCCGCCGGCAGGGCTACGCGGTGAGCATCGGGGAGCGGCAGAACGGCGCGGGCAGCGTCGCCGCCGCCATCCGGTACGGCACCGGCCAGGTCTTCGGCTCCATCTCCCTGTGCGGGCCGCAGGACCGGTTCACCCGGCAGGTCTGCGCCGACCACGGGGCGCTGGTGGCCGCCGCCGCCGCCGACATCTCCGCCGAGCTGGGCTACCACCCGCCGGCCGACCGGGCAGAGGGGTGATCGCCGTGACCACACCGACCACGCCCGCCGACGGCCCGCTCGCCGGGCTGCGCGTGCTGGACGCCTCCACGATCCTCGCCGGGCCGCTGTGCTGCCAGATCCTCGGCGACTTCGGCGCCGACGTCGTGAAGATCGAGCACCCGACCGCCGGGGACAGCATGCGCGGGCACGGCAAGGCCAAGGACGGCCACCCGCTGTGGTGGAAGGAGATCTCCCGCAACAAGCGCACCATCGGGCTGAGCCTGTCCGCCCCGGAGGGCGCGGCGCTGCTGCTGCGCCTGGCCGCCCGGGCCGACGTGCTCGTGGAGAACTTCCGCCCCGGCACCCTGGAGCGCTGGGGGATCGGCCCGGCGCAACTGCACGCGGTCAACCCCGGCCTGGTCATCGCCCGGATCACCGGCTTCGGCCAGACCGGCCCGTACGCCTCCCGCGCCGGCTTCGGCACCCTCGCCGAGGCGATGAGCGGCTTCGCCCACCTCACCGGCGCCGCCGACGGCCCGCCCACCCTGCCCGCGTTCGGCCTGGCCGACAGCATCTGCGGCATCGCCGCCTCCTCGGCGGTGCTGATGGCGCTGCGCCACCGAGACCGCACCGGCGAGGGCCAGGTCGTCGACCTGAGCCTGCTGGAGCCGATCATGACGGCGGTCGGTCCCGGCCCGACCGTCTACGACCAGCTCGGCGTCGTCGAGCAGCGCAACGGCAACCGGTCGGTCAACAACGCGCCCCGCAACACCTACCGCACCAGCGACGGGGCGTGGGTCGCCGTCTCCACCAGCGCCCAGGCCATCGCCGAACGGGTGCTGCGCCTGGTGGGCCACCCCGAGGTCATCGACGAGCCCTGGTTCCGCACCGGCGCCGGCCGCGCCGGGCACGCCGACGAACTCGACGCGTACGTCGGCGGGTGGATCGCCCAACGTACCCGCGACGAGGTCAGCCGCGCGTTCACCGAGGCCGGCGCGGCCGTCGCCCCCGTCTACAGCGCCCGCGACATCGCCGAGGACCCGCACGTGCGGGCCACCGGGATGCTCACCACCGTCGACGACGCCGACCTCGGGCCGGTGCGGATGCACAACGTGATGTGGCGGATGTCCGCGACCCCCGGACGGATCCGCTTCACCGGGCGCGCCCTCGGGTCCGACACCGAATCCCTGCTGATCGACGAACTCGGCTGCGACCCGGCCGAGATCGCCGATCTCCGAGCCCGCCACATCGTCGCCTGACGGCGTGGCCGAACCGCTGAAACGTGAGGAACCGTGACGACCACCGCCCGCCACGCCGACCGGCTGCTCCACGCCGTCCGCGCCGGAGTCGAGATCTACGACCTCGGCCGGCTGCTCTCGATCGGCATGCCCCAGTCGCCGAACCACCCGCCGTTCTGGCTGACCATGCCGCGCCGGCACGGTGACATGGTCCGCGCCGACGGCGGCTCGGCGGCCAACGATCTGCTGGTGATGGGCACCCACGTCGGCACGCACGTCGACGCCCTCGCCCACGTCTCCCACGACGGGCTGCTGCACGGCGGCGCGGACGCCGCCGCCGCCCAGTCCGGCGGGCGGTTCACCGAACTCGGCGTGCACACCGTCGCGCCGATGGTCCGCCGGGGCGTCCTGCTCGACGTCCCCGCCGCCCTCGGTCGGCCCGACTGCCCGGCCGGCTACGAGATCACCCCGGCCGACCTGGACGCCGTCGTCGACCGGCAGGGCACCCCCGTGGAGCCCGGCGACGTGGTCCTGATCCGCAGCGGCTGGGGCCGGCACTTCGACGATCCCGACCGCACCCGCTACGTCGGCCACGACTCCGGCGTGCCGGGCGTGGGCGCCGACGGGGCGCGGTGGCTCGCCGCGCACGGCGTGCACGCCGCCGGGGCCGACACCATCGCCTTCGAGTGCCTGCGCCCCGGCCAGGGCCACAGCAGCCTGCCCGCGCACCGGATCCTCCTGGTCGAGCACGGCGTCTACCTGATCGAGGCGATGGCGCTGGAGGAACTCGCCCGCGACGCGGTCCACGAGTTCACCTTCGTGCTGGCCCCGCTGCCCCTGTACGGGGCCACCGGCTCGCCGGTGCGCCCGCTGGCGGTGGTCGGCCGTGGCTGAGCCGACCCTCGGGCGGGCCCTGGCCGCGTTCGCCGCCGACACGCCCGCCGCCGCGCTGCCCGCCGCCGTCGTCGACAGCGTCCGCCAGCGGGTGCTCGACGTCGTCGGGCTCTGCGTGGCCGCCGTCGACCTGCCGAGCAGCCGGGCCGCCCTGGCGTACGTCCGCGACCAGGGCGGGCGGGGGCAGGCCCGGGCGATCGGGGTCGCCGACCCGGTGCCCGCCGCGCTGGCCGCGTTCGCCAACGGGGTGCTCGCGCACTCGCTGGACTACGACGACACCCACCTGCCGTCGGTGCTGCACCCGAGCGCGTCGGTGGTGCCGGCCGCGCTCGCCGCCGCCGAGTTCACCGGCGCGTCCGGCCGGGAGACCGTCGCCGCCGTCGCGGTGGGCTTGGAGGTGTGCGTGCGGCTCGGTATGGCCGGCTACGACCGCGCCGCCGGCAACTCGGTCTTCTTCGAGCACGGCCAGCACGCCACCTCCATCTGCGGCACCCTCGGCGGGGCGGTCGCCGCCGCCCGGCTGTTCGGGCTGGACGCCGGGCGCACCCTCGACGCGCTGGGCGTGGCCGCCTCCATGGCGGCCGGACTGATCGAGGCCAACCGCACCGGCGGCACCGTCAAGCGGATCCACTGCGGCTGGGCGGCGCACTCGGCGGTGAGCGCGGCGGCTCTGGCCCGGCACGGCATCACCGGCCCGCCCACCGTCCTGGAGGGCCGGTTCGGCTTCTTCGAGGCGTTCCTGCGCGGCGAGTACGACCCGGCGGAGATCACCGCGGGGCTGGGCGTCGACTGGGCGGTGCCGGACATCTTCTTCAAGCCCTACCCGGCCAACCACTTCACCCACGCAGCCATCGACGCGGCCCTGGCGCTGCGGCGACGCGGTGTACGCCCGCCCGACGTCGAGTCGGTCACCCTCGGCGTGCCCACCCCGGTCATCCGCACCATCGGGCAGCCCATCGACCGCAAGCGCCGCCCCAGCACCGGCTACGAGGCCCAGTTCAGTGGCCCGTACGCGGTCGCCGCCGGGCTGCACGGCGGCGGGGTGCTCGGCGTCGGCCCGGACGACTTCACCGACGTCCTCGCCGTCGAGGAGTCCCGCCGGGCCGTGATGGCCCGCGTCGACGTGGTCCCCGACGAGCGTTGCGACGAGATCTTCCCGCACCAGTTCCCGGCCGTGCTGCGCGTGGTCACCCGCGACGGCCGGGAGTGGACCGAGGAGGTCCTGGCCAACCGGGGCGGCCCGGCCCGCCCGCTGACCACCGCCGAGCTGGCCCTGAAGTTCCGGCACAACGTCGCCGGCCGGCTGCCCGCCGACGTCGCCGGGGCCGTCGAGCGGGAGATCGCCGCCCTCGACACCGCCCCCGACGTCCGACGGCTGGCCGGCCTGCTGGCCGCCGTCGCGGCATCCGACACCCCTGAGGAGTGAGCGCATGACCACCTTCGACCTGCTGCTGCGCAACGTGCGCCTGGTCCGGCACGACCGGCCCGACACCGAGACGGTGGACATCGGCGTCACCGCAGGCAAGGTCACCCGCGTCGCGCCGGGCCTCGACCCGGCCGACGCCGCGACCGTGCACGACGGGCAGGGGAAGCTGGCCTTCCCCGGCGTCGTCGACGCCCACCAGCACTGGGGCATCTACAATCCGCTCGCCGAGGACACCGCCTCGGAGAGCCGCGCCAGCGCCCAGGGCGGCGTCACCACCGCCCTGACCTACATGCGCACCGGGCAGTACTACCTCAACCGGGGCGGCCGGTACGAGGACTTCTTCCCCGACGTGCTCGCCGCCAGCGCCGGCCGGTCCCACATCGACTACGGCTTCCACCTGGCCCCGATGATGCGCGAGCACATCGACGAGCTGCCCGACCTGGTCGACCGGTTCGGGGTGACCTCCTTCAAGATCTTCATGTTCTACGGCGGGCACGGCCTGCACGGCCGCTCGGCCGACCAGAACTCGTTCCTGATGATCCCCGAGGGCGAACGCTACGACTACGCCCACTTCGAGTTCGTGATGCGCGGCGTGCAGGCGGCCCGGGAACGCTTCCCCGAGCTGGCCGACCAGATCTCCCTGTCGCTGCACTGCGAGACCGCCGAGATCATGAGCGCCTACACCCGGCAGGTGGAGCAGGAGGGCCGGCTGCGCGGGCTGGAGGCGTACCACGCCTCCCGGCCGCCGCACTCCGAGGGACTCGCCGTCTCCATCGCCTCGTACCTGGCCCACGAGACCGGCCTGCCCACCATCAACCTGCTGCACCTGTCCTCGGCCAAGGCGCTCGACGCGGCCCTGCGGATGGCCGAGGCGTTCCCGCACATCGACTTCCGCCGCGAGGTGACCATCGGGCACCTGCTGGCCGACATCACCACCGCGCACGGCCTCGGCGGCAAGGTGAACCCGCCCCTGCGCCCGCGCGCCGACGTCGAGGCGCTCTGGGCCCACCTCCTCGACGGCCACGTCGACTGGGTGGTCAGCGACCACGCCTGCTGCAGGGACGAGGTCAAGTTCGGCGAGCCCCGCGACGACGTCTTCGTCGCCAAGTCCGGCTTCGGCGGGGCCGAGTATCTGCTGCCCGGCCTGCTCACCGAGGGCCGCCGCCGGGGCCTGCCGCTGTCGCGGGTCGCGGAACTGACCTCGTGGAACCCGGCCCGCCGCTTCGGCCTGGCCGGCAAGGGCGCCGTCGCCGAGGGCTACGACGCCGACCTCTGCCTGGTCGACGATGACCACACCTGGACGGTACGGGCCGCGGACTCCGAGTCCAGCCAGGAGTACACGCCGTTCGAGGGATTCGAGCTGACCGCCCGGGTCACCGACACCTTCGTCCGGGGCGAGCACGTCCTCGTCGACGGCAAGGTCACCGGCAGCCCCCAGGGTCGCTACGTGCCCCGGGCCGGGCGGTAGCGCCGTGCCACCCGTCGCCCGCAGCTACCTCTACGTCCCCGGGGACCGGGAGGAACTACTGCGCAAGGCCCCCGGCCGGGGTGCCGACGCGCTCGTGCTCGACCTGGAGGACGCCGTCACCCCGGCCCGCAAGGCCGAGGCCCGCCGCGCGGTCGCCGCCGCGCTGGCCGCCCCGGCGACCACCGAGACCTGGGTACGGATCAACAGCGACCAGGTCGACGCCGACGTCGCGGTGCTCTCCCCGGCGGTGGCCGGGGTGTGGGTGCCGAAGGCGGAACCGGAGCTGCTGGCCGAGGTCGACCGGGCGCTGACCGGCGCGGAACGCCGGCTCGGGCTGGCCGAGGCCACCTTCGCGGTCGTCGCCCTGATCGAGACCGCCCGGGGGATCCTCACCTGCCCGCAGGTCGCCGCCGCGCCGAGGGTGCTGCGGCTCGGGCTCGGCGAGGCGGACC
This sequence comes from Micromonospora sp. NBRC 110038, assembly GCF_020884815.1. NCBI lineage: Bacteria > Bacillati > Actinomycetota > Actinomycetes > Micromonosporales > Micromonosporaceae > Micromonospora > Micromonospora sp. NBRC 110038. The sequence continues at coordinate 285,141 of NZ_BBOL01000006.1, forward strand.
TGGCGGGGGAGCTGGGCCTGCAACCGGGGCCGGACCGGACCGAACTCGCCCCGATCCGCTCGCAGGTCGTGGTCGCCTCCGCCGGGGCGCGGATCGTCGCGCCGGTCGGCCCCGTCGAGACGACGCTGCGTGACCCGGACCGGCTGGAGGCCGGCACGCGGACGCTGCTGCGCCAGGGCTTCCGGGCGCGCAGCGCCATCCACCCCGGCCAGCTCGCGACCATCAACGCCGTCTTCACGCCCGGCCCGGCGGAGGTGGCCGCCGCCCGGGAGGTGGTCGACGCGCTGGACCGGGCGGCCCGCGACGGCTCCGGCGTGGCGACCGACGCCCACGGCAGGCTGCTGGACCGGGCGGTGATCCGCGCCGCCACGGAGGTGCTGCGCCGCGCCGAGCGGCACGCCGGCTGAGCCGCCCCGGGCGGTCAGCCCGCCGGCCGCACGGTGAACGGGGCCCGCAGCAGCGTCTCGTCCCGCGACGACGGGCCGACGAGCAGCGTGAAGTCGCCGGGCTCGACCACCCGCACGCCCCGGCCGTCGACGATGGCGCAGTCGGCGACGGGGACGTCGATCCGCACCGTGGCGGCCTGCCCGGGCTCCAGCTCCACCTGCCGGAACGCCTTCAGCTCCTTGTCCGCCCAGCTCACGGAGGTGACGTCGTCGCTGACGTACGCCTGGACGGTCTCCAGGACCGGCCGGGCCCCGGTGTTGCGGACGGTGACCTCGGCGCGGACGGTGTCCGTCGGCGCGAGGTCGCCCGGGGCGACCCGCAGGTCGGCGTACTCGACGGTGGTGTAGGACAGGCCGTCGCCGAAGGCGAAGGCGGGGCGCTGGGTCAGGTCGGCGTAGCGGGAGCCGTGCTGGCCACGGATCTGGTTGTAGTAGGTGGGCTGCTGCCCGACGTGCCGGGCGAACGAGATGGGCAGCCGCCCGGCGGGCTCGACGAGGCCGAGCAGCAGCTCGGCGACCGCCCGGCCGCCCCGCATGCCCGGGTTGGCCACCCAGAGCAGGGCGGCGGCGTCGAGCGCCGAGTCGGGCAGCACCAGCGGCTTGGACGCGAGCAGCACGACGACCATCGGGGTGCCGGTCGCGGCGAGGGCGTCCAGCAGGGCGATCTGCCCGCCGACCAGGTTGAGCGTCGCGGTGCTGCACCCCTCGCCGACCAGTTCGATGCGGTCGCCGACGACCGCGACGACGTAGTCGGCCCGCTCGGCGGCGGCGACCGCCCCGGCGATCAGCGCCGCGTCCGGCGGGCAGGGCAGGACGACCTGCGGGCGGGGCTGGCCGTCGGGGAACAAATCCCCCTCGGGGTCGGGGGCCATGGTGAGGATGTCGGCGCCGCGCGCGTAAGTGACCGCCCAGTCGTCGGGCACGTGGGCGCGCAGCCCGTCGAGGACCGTGGTGATCATGTCGCGGGGCTGGCCGTCGCGCATCCAGTCGGCCTGCCCGGAGGAGCCGGCCCAGTCGCCGAGCTGGGTCTGCGCGTCGTCGGCGAGTGGGCCGACGACCGCGACCGTGCGCGGCGGGCCGCCGTCGCCCCGGGCGCGGCCGGTGTCGTCGGCCGTGAACCCGCCGGCGAGCGGGAGCACCCCGTCGTTGCGCAGCAGCACCAGCGACCGGCGGGCGACCTCCAGGTTGAGCGCGGCGTGCGGGGCGCTGCCGATCACCGCGCGTTGCCGGGCGATGTCGGGCCGGCGGGGGTCCTCGAACAGGCCCAGCTCGAACTTCAGGGCCAGGATGCGGGAGACGGCGTCGTCGAGGTCCGACTCGACCAGCAGGCCCCGCGCGACCGCGTCCTGGGCGCCCTGGAAGAACTGCGGGGTCGTCATGATCATGTTGTTGCCGGCGCGGACGGCCGCGGCGGCGGCGTGCGCGTGGTCGGGCTGCACCCGCTGCTCCCAGACCATCCGGCCCACGTTGTCCCAGTCGGTGACGAGCATGCCCGTCCAGCCCCACTCGCCGCGCAGCACGTCGGTCAGGAGCCAGTCGTTGACGGTGATCGGCACGCCGTCGGTGCTCTGGTAGCCGAGCATGAACGTGCGGCACCCCTCGCGCGCCACCCGCTCGAACGGAGGCAGGAACCACGCGCGTAGCTTGCGCCGCGACAGGTCCGCCTCGGTGGCGTCCCGGCCGCCCTGGGTCTCGGAGTAGCCGGCGAAGTGCTTGGCGGTGGCCAGGACGGCGGTCGGGTCGGCCAGGTCCTCGCCCTGGTAGCCGCGCACCATCGCGGCGGCCAGCTCACCGATCAGGAACGGGTCCTCGCCGAACGTCTCGTCGACCCGGCCCCAACGCAGGTCCCGGGCGATGCACAGCACGGGGGAGAAGGTCCAGTGCACGCCGGTCGGGGCCACCTCGACGGCGGTGACGCGCCCGACCCGCTCGACGAGCTCCGGCGACCAGGTGGCGGCCATGCCGAGCTGGGTGGGGAAGATCGTCGCGCCGGGGAAGAACGAGTGCCCGTGGATGCAGTCCTCGCCGACCAGCAGCGGAATGCGCAGCCGGGTGCGCGCGGTCAGCTCGTGCGCCTCGACCACCCGCGCGGGGGAGGTGTGCAGGATGGACCCGACGTGCCTGCCCAGGATGTGGTCGGCCAGGTCGCCGTGGGAGTCGAGCTGCATCATCTGGCCGACCTTCTCCGCCAGGCTCATCCGCCCGAGCAGGTGGGCCACCCGCTGCGCGGTCGGCCGGGTCGGGTCCAGGTGGGGCAGGTCGTCGCTGATCGGGTCTGCGATGCTCCGGGACGCGGTCACCGCCCGACCGTACACACCTCGGCCGGTCCCGTGTGGACGCAGAGGGCAACTTCGCGCACAGACGCCGGCTCCCGCGCCGACTACCGTCGGCCCTGACCGCCTGCCCACGGGCCCGGACCGGTCGGACGAGGGGAGCAAGCCCATGGTGTTCCCGGCGCTGCAATGGCCGATGACGCTGGCCCTGATGGCCGTGACGTCCTACCACGGGTTCCGGTTCCTGGGCCCGGCGTCCGCGCGGGCGGGGTCGGGTCGGGCCGCCCGGTGCCGGATCGCCGAGGGCGTGCACCTGCTCATGGGCGTGGCGATGACCGCGATGGTGTGGGCGCTCGGGGTGCCGCAGGCGGTGTGGCTCGTCCTGTTCGTGCCGGCCGGGGTCTGGTTCGCGGCGCTGACCGCACGCCGCCCGTCGGCGCCCGGTTCGCGGGCGGCCACCGGATACTTCGCCCTCTCGTCGGCGGCGATGGTGTGGATGACCGGCCTGCCGGGCGGCCACGCCGGGCCGCACGGCCAGCACGGCGCGGCCACGTCGGCGGGCTGGTGGCCGCCGCTGGTCAGCCTGGCCCTGGGCGGGTACCTGCTGCTCGCCGCGGGCTGGTGGGCGGCCCGGGGCGTACGCCTGACCCCGGCCTGGCGCGACCACGTGCCCGCCGGCCGACCGGGGGTGGCCGGGGCGCGGGCCGAGGGCCTCTGCCACGCCACGATGGGCGTGGTGATGGGCCTCATGCTGCTGGCGACGGTGTAGGCGTGCAGTTTCTGCGTGTCTTCTTCGTGGTGTGGGCCGCGCCGCGCCGGTTGACTCGACGGCAGGTCACGCACGGCGCGACGGGGGCGTCGACGGGCCTGCGGTCCCCCACTCAGCACCAGGAGCGGCACATGCCCTACGTCACGGTCGGCGAAGAGAACAGCGGCGACATCGACATCTACTACGAGGACCACGGCGCCGGCGCGCCCGTCGTGCTCATCCACGGCTACCCGCTCGACGGGGCGTCCTGGGAGAAGCAGTCGCGGGAGCTGCTCGCGGCCGGCTACCGGGTGATCACGTACGACCGGCGCGGCTTCGGCAAGTCGAGCCAGCCGGCCGTCGGCTACGACTACGACACCTTCACCGCCGACCTGCACACCCTGCTGGAGCACCTGGACCTGCGCGACGTCGTGCTGGTCGGCTTCTCGATGGGCACCGGCGAGGTGACCCGCTACCTCGGCACCCACGGCTCGGGCCGGGTGCGCAAGGCGGTGCTGATGGGCGCGGTGCCGCCGTTCCTGCTCAAGACCGACGACAACCCCGAGGGCGTCGACGCGCAGGTCTTCGCCGACATCAAGGCGGCGGTGGTGGCCGACCGGCCCGCGTACTTCAAGAGCTTCCTCGACAACTTCTACAACGTCGACGTGCTGGGCGGCACCCGGATCAGCGACGAGGCGTGGCAGAACAGCTTCATCACCGCGGTCGGCGCGTCGGCGTACGCCGCGTACGCCTGCGTCGACACCTGGCTGACCGACTTCCGCGCCGACCTCGGCAAGATCGACGTGCCGACGCTGCTGCTGCACGGCGACGCCGACCGGATCCTGCCGATCGACGCCACCGCCAACCGGCTGCCGGAGCTGATCGCCGACCTGCGCTACGAGGTGATCCCGGGCGGCCCGCACAACATCGCCTGGACCCACCCGGAGCTGGTCAACCGCTACCTGCTCGACTTCATCGCCGCGTGAACGGTCCGGTCACGCCCGCGGTGGTGCCGGCGCACGGCGCGTTCGCCGTCCCGCTTACCTGAACGGAGAACAACCATGGCCGTTGTCGACGGCATCCTCGACTCCACGGACCGCAAGACCACCGGCGAGGCGCTGCAGCAGGCGCTGGCCGACCTGATCAACCTGGGGATGCTGGCCAAGCAGGCGCACTGGAACCTGGTCGGCCCGCACTTCCGCAGCCTGCACCTGCAACTCGACGAGCTGGCCGACCTCGCCCGCCGGCACGCCGACGAGGTGGCCGAGCGGGCCGCCGCCGTCGGGTTCAACCCCGACGGGCGGGCCGCGACGGTCGCCGCCCAGTCGGCGCTGCCGACCCTCGACCACGGTGACGTCGAGGAGGGCACGGCCGTCGAGGTCGTGGTCGACGCGCTGTTCGCCCTGATCCGCACGCTGCGTCAGGCGGTCGCGGACACCGCGACCAGCGACCCGATCTCGCAGGACCTGCTCACCGGGGTCACCGCCGCCGTGGAGCAGCAGCACTGGCTGTTCCGCGCCCAGCGCTGACCCCACCCGCCGCGCCCGCCTCCGCTGTCTCGGAGGCGGGCGCGCGCCCTGCAGGCAGGCAGCGGGACAAGATCGCGCTCGATCAGGGATAGAGTGGTATCACTCCCAGCTGGATGCCGCACTTTCCCTGATCGAGCACGTCTTCGGCCGACACCTCCCGCACTTCGACACGGGCTCTGGAGCCATGGACACCGTCGCGCAGTTGACCCTCGTCCGCCACGGGCAGAGTGCCGCCAACGTCGCCTTCGCCGACGCCCACGCACGTGGTGTCGCCGCGCACGGCCTCACCGGCCGCGACGCTGACGTCGAGCTGTCCCCGCTGGGCTGGCAACAAGCCACCCAACTCGGCCGTTGGCTCGCCGCCCAGCCCGCCGATGAGCGCCCCGAGCACGTCGTCTGCTCCCCCTACCTGCGGGCCCGACAGACCTGGACCCGGGCCGCCGCCACCGCCGCCTCCCTCGGCGCCACCGTGCCGTCAGCCGACGTCGACGACCGGCTGGTGGACCGGCTCATGGGCGACCTGGAACTGTTGACCCCCCTCATGATCGCCGAGCGGTTCCCCGCCGAGGCGGCCCGGCTCACCGCCGACGGCCTCTACGCCTACCAGCCACCCGGCGGCGAGACGTTCGACGACGTCGCCGCCCGCGTCCGCGCGGCCCTGGCCGACCTGAACTCCCGTCACGCCGGCCGGCTGGTGTGGGTCGTGGCCCATGATGCCGTGGTCGTCGCCGCCCGCCACGTCCTCGAAGGACTGCCGTTCGTCGACCTCGACGCGGTCCTCGCCACCACCCCGATCGCCAACACATCCCTGACCCGTTACATCCGAGCCGAGGGCCGGCTCAACCTGGTCGAGTTCGCCGCCACCGCCCACCTGACCCACATGGGAACGTAACCGCCGCCAGGATCGCCCCTGTGGTTCGCCGCGCCGGCGCTGCTTACGCCACCACCGGACGACCTCCCACGGGAGGCAGGCGCTGATACTCCGGTGGCCGGTCGCCGGGCGTCACCGGCGACCGGCGCCCGCCCTGGCCGCCGCCGGCACGGCGTCGGGCTGCGCGGTCGCGCCGGTACGGGCCGCGCGGGCCTGGCGTCGCCGCAGCACCAGCCACGTGCCGAGGACGATCAGGGAGATCAGCGGCGCCGGGTGGCCGAGCAGCGCGGCGACGGCGAGGTCGGCGGCCACGCCGACGACGGTGGCCACGAAGACCCAGCGCGGCGCGGTCCCGGCGACCTGCCGCCGGTCCGCCGGCATCCAGCGGGTCGTCGACCAGGGCTTGGCCACGGACACCCAGGCCTGGAAGGCGATGGCACCGGCCATCAGCGCCGAGCCGACGGCCAGCGGCACGGCGGGACCCCGCCCGCCCGTGGTGGCCGCCGCCGCCGAGTCGGCCAGCGCCGAGCCGAGGACGAAGATCCCGAGGTGGAGCTGGACCAGGGTGATCACGAACTTCACCAGCACCCAGCGGTAGCGGAAGAAGCCCCACGGGGTGGCGGCGGCGAGCATGAACCCGGTGAACGCCGAGGCGTTGGCCAGCGGCGCGAGCAGGCGTCCGTCGAGCACCTGCGCCATGGACGTGGCGGCGACGGCCACGTCCCGGTCGGGCGTGGTGAGGCTGGTGGTGAGCAGCACGCAGAGGGCGAGGGCCTGCGCCATCCAGCCCACTGACGTCGTGACGTGCAGCCACAGCGCGAGCTGACGCCAGCGCCGTACGGAGAGTGAAGCCATGGGCCCACGCTCGCAGCGGGCCGCCCACCCGGCCAGGGGAGAAAACCCGGGACCGGCGGGCCGGCCGCCCCGGACCCTCCTCAGGGGACCCCCTACGGACGCCGGGTGGGAGCGCAGCTCCGGGCGCGGGCGAGCCGTCGCGGCCGGGGCGCGCGGTCGACGGACGGTCACGGATCACGCGCTGTCGGCTACCCGACACCCGATGTCCCGATGGGTGAGACGCGTCTTGCTACCCTACTAATCCTACCGGCAGGATAGGGAATCGAAGATCGGCGCGTACGCACTGGTCAACGATCTGCCGCAGTCGAGGACGACGCGGCCCGCGTACCGAAAGATGGGATGTCGATGACCGTCACGCACCCTGTCGTCGCCGAGGAGGTCGCGCTCGGCGGCGGGCGGTCGCCCGCCCCGCCGGGCCGCCCGCCCGCCACCGACGTCGTAGGACGCCTCACCCGGCCGCTGCCCGCGCTGCTGCTCGTCGGCCTGCTCGCGGCCGGCTGGCAGCTCATGGCCGACGCCTCCGGCAGCGCGCTGATCCCCGGCCTCGGCGACGTCGCCCGCAACCTGGTCGACATCGCCGCCAGCGGCGCGCTGTGGGACAACGTCCGGGTCACCCTCACCCGCGTCGCGCTGGGCTTCGCGGCGGCGTTCGTCGTCTCCGTCGCCGCCGGCATCGCGATGGGCCGCAGCGAGTGGCTGCGCCGCTTCCTGGAGCCCGCCGTCCTCATCGGACTGGCCACCCCCGGCCTGGTCAAGGCCCTGCTATGCGTGATCTGGTTCGGGGTGAGCCTGCTCAACCCGATCCTCACCGTGGCGCTCGCGGCGGCCCCCGCGCTGACCATCAACGTCGCGCAGGGCGTCCGCTCGGTCGACCCGGCGCTGGGCGAGATGGCGCACGTCTACCGCCTCGACGCGTGGACCCGGCTGCGGTACGTGTGGCTGCCCGCCATCGTCCCCGACCTGTTCACCGGGGCGCGGCTGGGCATCGCGATGGCCTGGAAGGTCATCGTGCTGGTGGAGATCTTCGGCCTCGCCGACGGCGTCGGCTACCAGCTCAACCTGGAGTTCTCCCAGCACAACGTGGCCGGCGTGCTCGCCTGGACCGTCGCCTTCGCCCTGGTCATGGCCGCCATCGAGTACGGGCTGCTGCAGACCCTGGAGCGCCGCGCGGTGCGCTGGCGGCGGGTGGCGCTGCGATGAGCGTGCGGATCAGCCTCGACGGCGTCGACAAGGCGTTCACCAACCGGCGCACCGGCGAGCGGCAGCAGATCTTCCGCGACTTCTCCCTCACCCTCGCGCCCGACGAGCTGGTCGCCGTCGTCGGCGGCTCCGGCACCGGCAAGACGACCCTGATGCACCTGATCGCCGGCCTGGAACGCCCCGATGCGGGCACCGTCTCCACCGGCGGCGGGCGGCCCCGCCTCGGCATGGTGTTCCAGCAGCCCCGCCTGCTGGACTGGACCTCCGTCGAGACCAACGTGCGGCTCGCCGCGACCGCAGCCGGCGTCGACGCCGCCGAGGTCGCCCCGATCCTCGACGCCGTCGGCCTGACCGAGTACGCCCGGTCGTACCCGTCGGTGCTCTCCGGCGGGCAGCGCCAGCGCGTCGCCGTGGCCCGCGCGTTCGTCGTACGCCCCGAGGTGCTGCTGCTCGACGAGCCGTTCAGCGCGCTGGACGAGCTGACCGCCCGCCGCCTGCGGCTGCTGCTGCAACAGCTCTGGCTGCGCACCCCGCGCACCGGCCTGCTGGTCACCCACAACGCGCTGGAGGCGGCCTTCCTCGCCGACCGGGTGGTGGTCCTCGGTGGACGCCCCGCCGAGGTGGTGCGGGAGTACCGCATCGACCGCCCGCGCCCCCGCAGCCCCGAGGACCCCGAACTGTTCGACGTGCACCGCCGCATCGTCGCCGCCCTCACCTGAGCCGCCCTGACCTGCATCGGCCCCACCCGCACGGCGCGGCCAAAGGCCCGCCGCCGTCATCCCGCGAGCGGGCCACCCACCTGATTCACCCGGAAGGAACCCCCGTGTCCACGACACCCCTCACCCGACGATCCCTGCTGCGCGCCGCCGGGCTCCTCGCCGGCGGCGCCGGCGCGGCCACCCTGCTGACCGCCTGCGGCGCCGACGAGCCGGCCGCCGCCGGTGGCGGGGGCACCCGCAGCGCCAAGGTGCAGCCCCGCAGCCCCGGCACGGCGGGGGCGATCCGCGACTCCGTCGCCGAGCAGTTCGGCCTGGAGGCCAAGCACGGGCTCCGCCTCGACCGCAAGGCCGGCGGCGGCCCCGGCGCGGGGCAGGAGCAGCTGCTCACCGGCGTGCTCGACATCTACGCGTTCGGCCCGCTGGGCGCGACCGAGGTGAACACCAGCGGCCACGACGTGGTCATCGTCGGGCCGTCGCTGTGGAACCACGGCCGCTGGATCGTCCCGGCCGACAGCCCGTACCAGAGCATCGCCGACCTCAAGGGCAAGAAGGTCGGCGTGCAGCCGCCCAGCAGCGACACCTACCGGGCGGCGGCGCTCGCCTCGGCGGTCAACGGCATCCGCTTCGACCGGGAGTTCAAGCTGTTCACCGGGCAGCCCATCGCCAACCTCGCGCTGTACGAGCGCGGCGACCTCGACGCGATCATCGCGATCGAGCCCAACGCCACCCGCCTGGTCGGCTCCGGCAACCGGCAGCTCGCCTCCGTCGGCGAGCTGTGGCAGAAGGGCACCGGCGACAGCAGCCCGCTGTTCCTCAACGGCACCGCCGTACGCCGCGACTGGCTGGCCGCCAACCGGGAGACCGCGAAGGCGTACGTCGACTTCACCCTGGAGGCCTGGCGGCTGATCAAGCAGGACCCGACCCTGATCGCCAAGTACCACGCCGACTACGGCGTCCCCGCCGAGGAGAAGAAGGCGATCGAGCTGCTGCCGGAGCGGCTCGCCCCCGTCTACGCCGACGTGTGGGACGACACCGTCTTCGCCAACCTGGAGAAGCAGATCGACCTGGCCATCGAGGTCGGCGTGCTGAAGAAGCGGGCCGACAAGCCGGTGTACGAGAAGCTCTGAGCCGGCGATGACCCTCACCTGGCGCAGCCGCGCCGCCCTGCTGGTGTGCTGCGGGACGCTGTTCCTCGGCGTCCTCGACGGCGCGGCGCTGAACCTGGCCCTGCCCTCGGTGCAGCGCGACCTGCGCCTGAGCACGGTCGAGCTGCAGTGGGTGGCGACCAGCAACGCGCTGGTGCGGGCCAGCCTCACCCTGCTGTGCGGCGCGGTCGCCGACCGGTACGGGCGGCGGCGGATGTTCCGGGTCGGGCTGCTGGTGTTCGTCGCGGGGTCGCTGCTGTGCGGGGTGGCCCCGCACGCCGCCGCCCTGGTCGCCGCCCGGGGCGTGCAGGGCGTCGGGGGCGCGCTGATGGCCCCGCCCGCCCTCGCCCTCATCGCCAACCTGTTCCCCGACGCGCTGCGGCGCGGCCGGGCGCTGGGCACCTGGAGCGCGACGGCCGGGGTCTCCGCCGCCTGCGGGCCCCTCGTCGGCGGGGTGCTGGTGCAGGCCGCTGGCTGGCGCAGCCTCTTCGCCGTCAGCGTGGCCGGCGCGGCGGTGCTCTACGCGGGCACCCGGCTGCTGCCGCCGGGCGTCGTCGACGGCCCGCCCCGCCGCCTCGACGGGCTGGGCAACACCCTGGCCGCCCTGGTGCTGGTCGGCTTCACGTTCGCGCTGATCGACGGCCCGAGCCGGGGCTGGCTGAGCGGGCCCGTCCTGGTCGCCGTGGCCGTGGCGGTGGCCGCCGCCGTCGGCTACGTGCCGGCCGCCCGCAGCCGCCCCGACCCGGTGCTCGACCCGCGCCACCTGGCGATCCCCGCGCTGCGCGGCGCGGTGCTCACCGCGGTCGTGGCCTACCTGGCGCTGGGCGGGTTCACCTTCGTCAACACGTTCTACCTGCAACAGGTCCGCGGGTTCAGCCCGCTGGCCACCGGCCTGCTCACCCTGCCCACCACCCTCGGCACGCTCGTGCTCGCCAACGTCTCCGGCCGGATCGTCGGCCGGCACGGCGGCCGGCTGCCCGCCACCGTCGGGCACCTGTCGTTCGTGGCGTCGATGACCCTGCTCGCCCTGACCGTCACCGCCGACGCGGGCCTGGCCCCGCTGCTCGTCGGCTACCTCCTGCTCGGCGCCGGCATGGGCCTGGTCAACCCGCCGGCCACCAACACGGCCGTGAACAGCCTGCCCCGCGCGCGGGCCGGGGTGGCCAGCGCCATCACCAGCGCCTCCCGGCAGATCGGCACCAACCTCGGCGTCGCCGTCCTCGGCGCGGTGGTGGTGTCGGTGCTGGCCCTGACCGGCCAGCCGACCGACGACATCGCCCGGGTCGCCGCCGAGGCCGGCGGCGACTTCACCACCGCCTTGCGCGTCGCGTACGCGCTGGTGGCGGCGACCGCCGCGTACTGCGCGTACGCGACGTGGCGGCTGTTCCGGCCGCCGCCTGACCGGCCGGTGGGAGAGGAGGTGGTGGGGATCGAGGACGCGCCGACGGCACCACCGACCGCTACCCCCGCCAGATAACGCACACAGCACAGCACAGAAGGGACCACCCCGGTGACACTCAAGAAGGTCAAGAGCGTCCGCAGCGGCGCCATCTTCACCCTGCCGTACCTCGTCGGCCTGGAACACGGCTACTTCGCCGAGGAGGGCATCGACCTGGAGCTGGTCGCCCCCGGCTCGTACGACGCGGTGCTCAAGCCGATCGAGGAGCACGAGCTGGTCAGCTCGTTCGGCGGCATCTCCAAGCCGTTCGAGAGCGGCGACGTCTCCCTCTACCGGGCCTGCGAGTGGGGGCAGATCCGCCGCTCCCACGACAGCGAGCGCGGCGGGCAGATCATCGCCAAGCGGGCCTCCGTGGCCAGCCAGGCGATCTTCGTGCGGCCCGACTCCGACATCAAGCACCCGCAGGGCCTGGCCAACCGGACCGTCGGCGTCAACTTCCACCACGGCTCGCACTACCTGGCCATCCAGTCCCTCGAAGGCTTCCTCGAGCAGGACGAGATCAAGGTGGTGCACGCCGGCGGGCCGGCCGAGCGGTTCCGCAAGCTGCGCGACGGCGAGGTCGACGCCGTGGCCCTGATGGAACCGTGGACGACCGCCGCCGAGAAGCTCGGCTACGTGCTGGTCACCGAGGCGTTCTACGTCGGCTCGGAGATCGCCAGCGCCGACGTCGACCCGGAGACCTTCGCCGCCGTCGACCGGGCCGTCCGCCGGGCCGTCAAGAAGATCAACGAGGACATCCGGCCGTACCTGCACCACTTCGTCGCCGAGGTCCCCGAGGACCTGGTCAAGCTGGAGCCGGCGGACTTCCGGCTCGGCCGGCTGCGCTACATCGACCCCGAGCCCTACCCGGAGGCCGAGTTCGAGCGCACCTACCGGTGGATGGTGAAGTGGGGCCTCATCGCGCCCGAGTCGACGTTCAGCTCCATCGTGGACAACCGCGTCGTCACGGTCTGACCCGCGTGCGGGGGCCGGCCCGGCCGACGACGTCCGGGCCGGCCCCGCGCCACGGTCAGCGCCGCCGAGGGTCAGCGGCGCACGACGGTGAAGCCGCCGGGCAGCACCGCCGCCGGCACGGCCGTGCCGGACACCACCGTCCGCGACCGGCGCACCCCCGCCGAGTCGTACGCCTCGACGACCGCCCGCCCCGCGCCCGGCAGGGTGACCGTGGCGGTGCGCGGCGTGCGGGCGGCGCTGCGCAGCACCGCCGTGGCGTGGCCGTCCCCGGCGACCACGACCCGGGACAGCAGCGGCTCCAGCATCACCGCGTCGACCACCGCGCCGTCCCCGGCGGCCGTGGCCACCAGCGCGGTGGCCCCCGCCGGCAGCTCGCCCGGCCCGGACGGGGTAACCGGCAGCAGCACCCCCGGCGCGGGGGAGGTGCCCTGCGCGCCGGCCTGCCCGTGCCGCACCTGGCCCAGCGTCAGCTCCCGGCCGTCGCCGGCGACGCCCGCCCAGCGGGTGACCGCCGACGCGCCGGGGGTCAGGTCGACCACCGGCAGCACCAGCTCCGGCTGGGTCGACGGCGGCAGCTGCCAGCGCACGGTCGACCCGGCGGGCATCCGCACGAGGCTGCCGCCGCTGATCGACGACTCCCCGGTCCACGAGGACGGCGGGGTCACCACGGCGGCCCCGCCGTCGCGGGTGCCCTGCTCCGCCTCGACGACGCGGGTGCCGACCCGCTCCACGATCCGGCCCTGCCGGGCCGCCTCCGCCACCTGCGGCCGGGCGTCCAGGGCGAGCATGCTGAGCAGGCCGTGGATGGTCGACTCGGCCCCGGAGTTGCGGTTGACGGCCCCGTCGCCGGAGATGCCGTCGATCGTGCGCCCGGTCGCCGGGTCGTACGCCGGCACGCCGGCCGCGTTCGCGCCGAAGTACCAGGCGGCGACGACCCCGGCGAGCTGGTCGAAGCCGCCGCGCCCGGTGGCGTCGGCGACGGCGAGCAGCGACTGCAGGCGGGAGTCCACGCCGTAGGCGATCTGGCTGCGGTCCACCGGCGTGGGGATCCGCCCGTTGTCCGGGCCGCCGGAGGTCAGCAGCCACGGCGTGAACGTGGCGGAGTCGGCGACCGCCGGGTCGAGCAGCCGCCGGTCGCCCAGCACCCGCGCGGCGGCGGCCAGCGCCGCCGGCATCTGCGAGCCCCAGCCGTGCCACATCGACCGCGACAGCGCCCACGGGCGCACCGCCCCGAACGGCCAGTGCCGGGCGTCGCCGCCGGCCAGGGCGGCGACGCCCTCGGCGAAGCGGCGCAGGGCCCGGCGGGCCGCCGACCCGCCGCCGGCCCGCACGTACGCGGCCAGCCCGAGGACCGCCTCGGCGGTGGCGTCGGCCCCGTCGGCGATCAGCCACGCGGGGGTGCGCTCGCCGTCGACGGTCTGGAACGTGCCGTACCGGGACAGCACCTGCCGCTCCAGCGCCCCGACGGCCAGGTCGAGCCGCTGGCGCAGGAAACCGGCGAACCCGGCGTCGGCGGTGCGCCAGGCCGCGTACCCCTCGCCGAGCGCCCACACGGTGCGGGCCAGCCAGTACGACGGGCCGCTGTCGGACGGGTCCGGCAGCTCCACCGGCTCGGCGCTCGGGTTGAGCGTGCCGTCGGGCTGCGCCCACAGCACCACGTTGCCGGCGTGCGGCCCGGTCGTCGTCTGCAGGTAGGTCAGGCCGCGCAGCAGCTCCCGGGAGGCGTCCCGGCTGCCCGCCGCCCCGGTCTGCGCCCAGTGCCGCAGGTAGACCACGGCGGCCCGGGACACGTCGTCGGCGTTGTACGCGCCCTGCCCCCAGGTGTCGGTGGCCGCGTCGTACGCGCCGCCGCCGACGCGGCGCAGGTTCCCGTCCGGCCCCGGCTCCGCGTACGTCCACAGCATGCCGACCTCGGGGGACTCGGCGAGCCGGTAGGTGGTGTGCCCGTCCTGGGCGGGCGGGGCGACGGCCTGGCGCAGGAAGTCCAGGTGCGCCAGGTTCGTCAGCGGCCCGCCGGCCGGGCCCGTGGCGGTGGACGGCGCGGCGGCGGGGGCGGCCCCGGCGGGGGAGCCGGCGAGCAGGGGAGTGGTCAGGGCGAGCCCGCCCAGCATCAGGGTGCGGCGCTTCACGGTGGCTCCTCGGTGCGGTCGGGACAGGGGTGTCGTCACGGCAGCCGGTCCAGCCGGGCCACGCCGATGCGGGAGTCGGCCATGCCGTAGAAGACGTAGTGGACGCCGTCGACCTCCTCGATGGCGGTCGGGAAGACCACGTTCGGCACGGTGCCGCTGCGCTCCTCGGCCAGCTCCGGCACGAGGATCGGCTCGGCGGTGCGGGCCAGCACCCGCGACGGGTCGGCGGGGTCGAGCAGCATCGCCCCGGCGGCGTACTCGACGCGCTGGGTGGTGGGGTCGAAGCCCTCGGGGATCTCGCCGGTGACCCCGTGGTGGATCAGGAGCCAGCCCTCGGGCACCCGCAGCGGCGGCGGGCCCGCGCCGATCTTCAGCTCCTCGTACGGGAACTCCGACAGCGCCACGCAGCGGTGCCCGCGCAGCCGCACGAGCGCCCCGACGTCGGCGCGCACCTCGTCAACCGGCACGTAGGAGATCCAGATGCCGGGCCGCTCGTCGGTGACGCCGGCCGGCAGGTGCACCCCCTCGCCGGGGCGGAACCAGCCCAGGTCCCACATCGGCCGGTGCAGCATCGCGAAGCAGTCCCGCCCGTCCGGGCCGGGCACCGGCTCGGGGAAGAACACGGCGTCCTTGTTGGGGAACATGTTCAGGTCGGTGTCCAGGTCGGGCTGGTAGCCGAACTGCACCGGCCCGAGCCGCCGCCAGTGCCGCAGGTCCTCCGACACCGCCAGGGCCAGGCGCGGGCCCAGCGGCCCGTACGCGACGTACGTCATCAGGTGCCTGCCGAGGTCCGGCACCCAGGTCGTGCGGGGGTCCTCAACCCCGGCGTTGTTCTTGCCCCGCTCCCAGCCCTCGTCGGGGGCCAGGACGACGCCCTCGCGGCGGACCCCGGCCGGTACGCCGTCGCGCAGCTCGACCTCGGCGAGGCCGACCCGGGACACGTTGCCCTCGGCCACGAGGCGGGGCAGCAGGTGCAGCCGCCCGTCGGGGGTGCGGCCGCTGGCCGGGTTCAACACCCCCTCGGCCTCCAGGGGCTGGCCGGGCTCGGGCGTCATCACGACGCCGACCCTGGTCAGGGTGTAGGGGACGGTGGTGGAGACGGTCATCGTCAACCTTTCACGCCGGAACCGATGTCGGTGGAGACGAAGTGCTTCTGGAAGGCCAGGAACAGCCCGACCGCCGGGGCGGCCAGGACGCACGCCCCGGCCAGCACCGCCCCGTACGGGTTGGCGGCGCGGGCCGCCACATTGCTGATGTAGTTGGCCAGCGAGACCGCCAGCGGCTGCATGTCCGCCTGCTTGGTCACCAGGAACGGCCACAGGAACTCGTTCCACGGGCCGATGAACGTCAGTAGGACGACGGTCAGCAGCGCCGGGCGCACCAGCGGCAGCGCCACCGACCAGAGCACCCGCAGCTCGCCCGCGCCGTCGACGCGGGCGGCGGCGAACAGCTCGTCGGGCAGCTGCAGGAAGAACTGCCGGAACACGAACACGGCCGTGGTGTTGATCGCGAACGGCAGGATCATCCCGAGGTACGAGTCGGCCAGCCCGTAGCCGCGCACGATCAGCACGTACAGCGGGATCAGCAGGAGCTGGAACGGGATCACCTGCACCAGCAGCACGAGCGCGAACAGCGTGCCCCGGCCGCGGAAGCGCAGCCGGGCCAGCGCGTAGCCGGCGAGGACGCCGAAGACGACCGTGCAGGCGATCACCCCGCCGGTGAAGATCCCCGAGTTGACCAGGGAGCCGAGCAGGTCGACCCGGGCGTTGATGTCCCGGTAGTTGTCCAGGGTCAGCCCCGAGGTGGGGAACGCCCCGGCCGGGGAGGTGTCCGGCTCGGCCTGCAACGAGCCGACGAACATGTAGTAGAAGGGGAACAGGAAGACCAGCGCGCCGCCGAACAGCGCGACGGCGCGCAGCGCCGTGGCCAGCCGGCCGCCGGTGGTGGGCTTCGCGGGGGTGCGTGGCATGTCAGTCCCTCTCCAGCAGCCGCCGGTTGATCGCCGAGACCACCAGCACGCCGATCACCAGCAGCACGCCGATGGCGGCGGCCACGTCGGGCTGGCCCTGCTGGATGCCGCGCTGGTACATGACCAGCACCGGCGACGCCGACGACCCGTTCGGCCCCCCGCCGCCGGTGAGCAGGTACGGCTCGGTGAACAGGTTCGCGCCGGTGATGGTGGCCAGGATGACCACCAGGGCGGTCGCCGGGCGCACCGCCGGCACGGTCACCGACCGGAACCGGGCCCACGCGGACGCGCCGTCGACGGCCGCCGACTCGTAGAGCTCCTTCGGCACGTTCTGCAGCGCGGCGAGGTAGAGCAGGATGAAGAAGCCGAGCTGCTTCCAGGCCACGAACACGGCGATGACCGGCATCGCGAGGCCCTCGTTGACCAGCCAGGACGGGTCGGGCGCCAGCGGACCGAGCACCCGGTTGACCAGCCCGTCGGTGTTGAGCAGGAACAGCCACACCCCGACGACCGCGACGCTCGCGGTGACGTACGGGACGTAGAAGGCGACCCGCAGGAACGCCCGCGCCCGCACCACCTTGTTGAGCGCCACCGCCAGCAGCAGCGCCAGCCCGGCGGTGAGCGGCACGTTGATGACGAGGAAGACGCCGATGTTGCCGAACGCCTGCCGCACCTGCGGGTCGGTCAGCACCGCGCGGTAGTTGTCGAGCCCGACGAAGGGCCGGTCCACCACCGCGCCGGGGGCGGCGAAGAAGTAGTCGTGGAAGCTCATCCAGACCGCGAACCCGAGCGGGTAGGCGAAGACCGCGGCGACGAACACGGCGTACGGCGCGGCCAGGAGCAGGCCCACCGGGTGGCGGCCGAGCACCGCCGCCACCCGGCCGCGCGGCGCGCGGCGTCCGGCGCCGTCGCCGCCGGCCACCGGCCCGGCCTTGGCGGCGGCTGCGGCGTGGGCGGCGGCCATCAGGAGGCCGCGAGCTGCTCGGCCTTCTCCGCGGCGGCGGAGAGGGCGTCGGGCACCGGCTTCTTACCGAAGATCACCGACTCGGTGTACGCGTCGCGGAACGCCTGCCAGATCGCCACCGAGTTCGGCACGTTGGGCACCTCGACGGTGCGCGCGGCCTGCTGGGCGAAGCCCTGGTAGGCCGGGTTCTTCGCGAAGTAGTCGGGGTAGGCGGCCGGCAGGTCGGCCCGCAGCGGCATCTGGCCGGTGGCGGTGAGCAGCGCGCCGTCCTGCTCCTTGCTGGTGGCGAACGTCAGCACGTCCCAGGCGGTGGCGCGGTTCTGGCAGGCCGAGTACATGGCGACGTTCTTGGCGTCGCTGAACGTCCGCACCTGGTCGGCGGGGATGCCGGTGGAGGTGGGCACCGGCACGGCGCCCCAGGAGACCTTGTCCCGGTAGACCGAGATGGCCCACGGGCCGACGATGGCCATGGCGGCCTTGCCGTCGGCGAAGGAGTCCCCGTTGTACTTCTCCTTGGGGGCGAGCCCCTCGGCGTAGAGGGTCTTCCAGAACTCCGCCACCCGCTGCCCCTCGGGGGAGGCGAACTGCGGCTTGCCGCCGTCGAGGAGCTGCTTGCCGCCGGTCTCGGCGGCGAACAGCGGGTAGAAGTCGAACCAGGACTGGAAGAACTCGCTGGTCGGCGCGGGGTAGATGGCGGCCGGGGCGGCACCGGAGGACTTGATCTTGCGGGCGGCGGCGAGGAACTGGTCGTACGTGGCCAGCTGCGGCTTCTCCGGGTCGAGGCCCGCCTTCGCGAAGACCTTCTTGTTATAGAAGATCATCACCGGGTTCGACTTCCACGGCAGCTGGTAGAACTTGCCGTCCGGCGACTTGTACTGCCCGGCCGTCTCGCCCGTGCGTTCGGTGATGTAGTCGGTGGCGCCGGCGAAGGAGTCGAGCGCGACGAGGCCGCCCTGCTTCTGGAACTGTGGCACGGCGGCGGGGGCGGTGTTGAAGATCAGGCACGGGGCGTTGCCGGCGGTGATGGCCGCCCCGATGACCTCCTCGGAGCTGGTGCCGGCCGGGATCTCCTGGGCGGTGATCGTCTGGTCGGCGTGCTGGGCGTTCCACGCCTGCACCATCGCCTTGCCCCAGGCGACCTCCTCGGCGTTGTTGGACAGCCAGATCGTGATCGGGCCGCGGGCGGCGTTGGCCTTGCCGGCGTCGCCGCCGCCGGAGTCGCCGCAGCCGGCGGCGGCGGCCAGGGCGACGGTCAGCAGGGCGGCGGGAAGGGTCCGTCTCATGTCTTCTCCGATCCGGGACGGGGTCAGGTTCGTCCGCCCGCCGGGCCGGTGGCCGTCGGCGGTGCGGGTGAGGCGGTGCTGGGGTCGGGGGTGTGGCGGGCTCGGTTCAGGGGTGTCGGGTGGGCGGTGGTGCCGTCGATCCGCGCACGACCAGCGGCGCGGGTGGGGTGGGGATGTCCGCGCCCGGCCGGCCGTCGATGAGGTCGAGCAGGGCGTCCGCGGCGGCCCGGCCCCAGCCGAAGGGGTCGGTGCGGACGGTGGTGAGGGTGGGGGTGACGTAGCCGGCGAGCTCCGTGTCGTCGAAGCCGGTGATCGACAGCTCGTCGGGCACCCGGATGCCGAGCTGGACGGCGACCGAGAGGCCGGCGATCGCCATCAGGTCGTTGCCGTAGACGATCGCGGTGGGCGGGTCGCCGGTGTCCAGCAGCGCGCGGGTGGCCTGCGCGCCGCCGGCCGCCGAGAAGTCCGACTCGACGCACGGGCCGGCGGTCAGGCCGGCGTCGGCGAGGGCCTGCTCCCATGCCTGGCGGCGCACGGAGCCGTGCAGGAAGTGCAGCGGCCCCGAGACGTGGGCGATGCGGCGGTGCCCGAGCCCCGCCAGGTGGGCCACGGCCGCCGTGACCCCGGGCCGGTCGTCGACCAGCAGCGCGGGATGGTTGCTGGGCACGTCCGGCCGGCCGATGGTGACCGCCGGCAGCCCCAGCTCGGCCAGCAGGGCGATCCGCGGGTCGCCGAGCCGCAGGTCGAGCACGAACACCCCGTCGACCCGCTCGGCCGTGGCGAGCCGGCGGTAGCTGGCCTCCTCCACCGACAGGTCCGGCACCACCTGGAGCACCAGCGACTGCCCCCGGTCGGACAGGGTCCGCTCCACGCCGGCGATGAACGACGGGTAGAACGGGTCGGCCCCGAGCAGCTCGGGCGGCCGCGCGATCACCATGCCGACGCTGAACGCCCGCGACGCGGACAGGGCCCGGGCCCGGTGGCTCGGGGTCCAGCCCAGCGACGCGGCCACGGCCAGGATGCGGGCGCGGGTCTCCTCGGCCACCCCGGGACGCCCGTTGAGGGCGAAGGACACCGCGCCCTTGGACACTCCGGCCGCCTTAGCGACGTCGGTGATGGTCGGTCGGCTCGGTCCCACGCGCGGCATCCTCTCGGCCATAGTCCGGCAATGCTCGGTTCACACCGCTGCAACAAACGCCCCCCGTTGGAGAGGGACGCTAGACCGGTTTAGTAGCCCGCGCAAGCCCAGCGCCGATCCCGTTCGCCCGGTCCCGACGCGCTCACGCAGCGTGCCCGGGATGGACTCCGGGCACGCGAAGGGCCGCCCGGCGGATCGCCGGGCGGCCCGATGTCGCCGCGTACGCGCAGGTCAGGACGGGGTGTGAGCGCAGGCGGGCGACGTCACCCCGACGGCGCCGGTCAGGCGATCGGCTCCCGGTGCCAGCGCACGGTCACCTGGAGTTGCCCCTGCACGCCGGTGCGGGCGATCAGCGCGCCCGCGTCGGCCGTCAGCTGGATCCCGAAGCTGATCTCCACCTCGTCCGGCCGGTCCACCATGGACCGGAACTCGGTCAGCGCGGCCGACGCGGCGTCCCGCGCCTGGCCGATCGCCTTGTTGAAGCTCACCCCGGCCCGGCGGAGCACGTCGTCGGCGACGGACGCCGGGGCGATCCCCGGCGTCTCGTCCACGGCCACGAGCACGGTCCCCCCGCCGTCGAGGGCGAACTCGACCACCTCGCTCATCCACTGTCCCTTCTCGATGGCTACCCCGGCGGGCTGAGGCACGGCAGCCCCAGCCACTCCTGCGGCGGCGTCCGCTTCCGCACGCTATCCAACTCCTTCAACAGGCTGCCGAGCAGCGTGGGATCGGCCAGGTACTGCAGGACGGCCGAGTGGAACGCGGCGGTCATCGCCGCCGGCATCATGTCCGAGGCGTCCCGGCACAGCGTGCCGGTGGCGAGGGTCCGCGCGATGCGGCGCGGCAGACCGTCCGGGTACGCCGCCGCGTCGGTGGCCGCGTTCAGGGTGAACGCCAGGTGGCCGCTCGCCTCCCGCCACACCCGGCGGGCCGGCTCGCCGGCCAGGAAACGGATCAGCGCCCGGGCCTGCGGCGAGTCGGCGAACATGCCCACCACGTCCTCGGAGACCTCCCGCACCGGCGCGTCCGTCGCACCGAACGCCGGTGAGGGGAAGAAGTCGAACTCCGGCGACCGGCCCGGCTCGGACCTCTCGGGGTGCTCGGCCAGGAACTTCCGGTAGGACCCGACGATGAACGAGGCCTGATGGTCGAGGAAGCACGTCGGGGGCGAGACGAGCATCCCCGGCCCCGCCACGTCGAAGTTGGTCAGCAACGGGTTGGGGCTGCCCCGCCCCGCCCCCACCAGCGCGCCCCACTCCTGCCAGGCGCCCCGCACCTCCGGCGACGTCCACGCCTGCTGCCCGGCCGCCCACCGCTGGTAGACGGTCTGCCCGGAGCGGTGCAGCAGGATGTCCTCGATCCAGTCGGTGCCCGGCCACCCGGACTGCGGCTGCGACCCCATCCCGAGGCACCACGGCGCGCCCCCACGGGTGTCGAGGGCGCGGGTCAGCGCCACCAGCTCCGCCCACGTCGCCGGCGGTGACGTCACGGTGGGACCGCCCGGTGGGTTCGTGCGGTACCAGATCAGGCTCTTGGCGTGCACGGCGACGGACAGCCCGTACACCCGGGCATCCGTGGCCCCCGGGGGTGGCAGCCGGACCAGCTGCGGGGCGAGACCCGCCTCGTCGGCCGGGACGACGTCGTCGAGCGGGAACAGGTCGCCGCTGCGCACGTACGCCTTCAGGTCGTTGAGCCGGGGCAGCACCGCCACGTCGGGCGGCCGGCCCCGGTCGACCCCGGACCGCAGCACCTGGCTGACGTCCCGGGTGCCCTGGTAGCTGACCTCGATCCCGGTCTCCGCCGTGAAGGCGTCCAGCACCGCCAGGAAGGGCCAGGCCTCGCTGCGCCGCCTGCGCTCCTGCGCGGTGTCGCCGACGCCGTCCTCCGACCAGGACGCGACGACGCTCAGGGCGCGCGGCCGTGGAGGATCGGCGCAGGCGGCCGGGCCGGCGCCGACGAGCAGGACCGGGATCAGGGCGAGCGCGCCGCGTCTCATCGCTGCCGATACCTGTATTCCTCTAGTCGGGGCAGGAAACCGACGACCACCAGCGCGGCGGCGAGCAGGGCCGCCGCCGGCAGGACGACCTCGCCGCCGCGACTGTTCGCGGCCCGCGCCGCGAGCCCGGTGGCGTCCTGGCCGTGCCGCCACGCCGTGCGGCCGGCGGCCCCGACCTGGTCCGCCGCCTCGGCCGGCCCCCGATCGCCGTCGCGCTGGGCGAGGACCTGCTCGATCGTGTCCGCGCACGGCGTCGGGGTGCAGGCGGTGGTGAGCAGGCCGGCCAACTGCGTGGCGTTGCGGTCGGCCAGCGCCGCCAGCTGGAGCCCCCGGGCGTCGGCCGCCCGGTCCGTCGCGGCCCTGGCGTCGCCGAGCTGGCCCGTCGAGTGCAGGCTCGTCGCCGTCGTGCCGCCCAGCGTCAGCACCGCGAGCGTCGCCAGCAGCAGCGGCGCGTTCAGCACCCGCCGGAACCGGCGGCGCAGGAACAGTTGGGCGGCGACCAGCAGCGCGCCGAGGGCGAGCACCGGCAGCAGCCAGAGCAGGATCGTCGCCCGGCCCGTCCAAGCCCCGTCGACCTGCCGGTCCAGCGCCGCGTCCTGCTTCCCCACCAGCCCGTCGAGGCGCACCAGGATCTCCTCCAGCAGGCCCGACGCGTCGCGCAGCGCGGCGGCGCCCAGCGCCCCGCCGCCGGGCTGGGCGAAGTGCGCGTGGGCCCGCTCGATCAGGCCGGTGTAGGTGACCAGCGACGCCTCGACGACCTGGATGTCGCGGCTGCCCTCGTCGCCGGCGGCGTTGTCCTCCGCGACCTCGGCCAGGTGCTGGCCCGCGCGGGCGATCTGGTTCTGGTAGTCCTCGCCCGGGCCGGCGAGCAGCCGGGTGCCGGCGGCGAAGCTGGCCACCGCCGCGCCGTGGGCCTCCCGCAGGGCGACCTGGGTGTCGTACACGGCCAGGATCGCCGGCACGGAACGGTCGTACGCGGCCTCCGTGGTGCGCTGCACCCCGAGGAAGACCGCGAGGCAGCCGGCCAGCGCGACCGCGTTCGCGGCGAGCAGCGCCCACAGCAGCCGCAGCAGCGTCCGCCGGGTGGTGCTGGTCAGCGCCGTGCCGCTCACGTCGGCACCGGGCCGGCGTCGGCGGGGTCGGTGAACTCGTGGCGGCACCGCTGGCAGAACCGGGCGTCCGGCGGCGAGCGGTGGCCGGCCGGGCAGACCCGGGGCGGGGCGTCCACGGCCGGCACGGGCCCCGACGCCGCCCGCGGTCCCTGGTCGCGCACCGTGACCGACGACCGCACGGCCACGCTGATCACGTCGAGCCGGGGCAGGTCGTCGCGCAGGCGTACCGAGGTGGCGTCGACGTCCTCGACGAGCAGCCGAAGCTGCTCCAGGTGGAACGCGTCGCCGGCGGCGGTGGCCAGCTCCACCGCGCGGCCGAGCAGCTGCGCGGCGGTCGCCCGGTCGCCCGTGTCGTACGCGTCGCAGCCGTCGGCGATGAGCCGGCTCAGCTCCTCCTGCCCCGTGTAGTGGGCCACCCGCGGGTCGATCCGGCTGGACAGGGCCAGGTCCTCCGTCCAGTGCGCCAGGACGTTCACCGGCCGGGCGGCCGGGGCGTCGTCCACCAGCAGGTCGACGCGGGCGACCCGCAGGTCCTCGCCCGTCGGCCGGCCCGCCGGGTCCACCTCGAGGCACAGGTGGTATTCCCGGCTCTCCGCCCCCCAGGAGCCGGTCGCGCAGGCCACGGACCGGTCGTCGAGCGGCATCACGGGCAGCTCCATGATCGTGGGATGCACCTGCCGGCAGGACAGCACCCGCGTCGGCGGCACCACGGCGATCCGCAGGCCCGCCCGCGCCACCCGCTTGGCCATCGTGGACCGCATGGTCGCCCGGAAGTCGGCCTCCAACTCCTCGGGCCGGCGGACCGCGTCGGCGGTGCCGTGCAGCGCCTCGGCGACGCGCGTCAGCTCGCGGGGCTCCCAGGCGTCGCCGACGCCCCGGGCGTCACAGACGAACTGCCCCGCGCAGGCCGCCAGCACCTCCGCCAGCCGCTGCGGCGTCTCGTGCTCGTTGCGGCCGTCGGTGAGCAGCAGGGCGTGCCGGATCGCCTCGGGGTGCTCCGCCAGCAGCTCCCGGGCCAGCTCCAGCCAGCTGCCGATCGCCGTGCCGCCGGCTGCGGCGAGCCGGCCCAGCTCGCGCCGGGCCGCGTCCCGGGTGGCCGGTGCGGCGGCGGCCAGGCCCCGGTGGGCCGGGTAGACCATCCGGGCCTCGTGGGTGCCCTCCACCACGGCGAAGCGGACCCCGTCCGGCAGCATCTCGACGGCCGCGGCGGTGGCCCGCCGGGCCGCGCCGAGCTTCGTCGGCGGGTGCGCCATGGACCCGGAGCAGTCGACGACGATCACCTCCGCGTAGCGGGCCCCGTCGGCCTCCGCCGGGGCGTCGCACGCCCCGGCGGAGGCGGTGACGGTGAGGATCGCGTGCAACTGGCGGTCTCTCGTGGACAGGAACCGGTCGTGGTCGATCCGCAGGTCGAAGTCGAGCGCGCTGGACACCGGGTCGCTCCTCACCGTGATCGCAGGAAGGTCAGCGGCCGGACCGCGTTCGCCCGGTCGACGAGGACACCGTGGTCGTTGGCCGTGCGCGCCTGCCGGGCCAGGTCCCGCAGGGAGCTCTCCAGCAGCCGCCGCAGCGACCGCTCCGACGGCGCGTCGCCCATCGTCTCGCCGCCGGCCAGGCCGGCGGCGCCGTGCACGAGGACCCGGCCCAGGGCGGCCTGCCGGAGCACCGCCGTCATCCGGTCGCGGGCCTCCCCGTGGCGGGCGCCCCCGTCCAGCCGCAGCCGGCCGAGGCGGCGCACCGCCTCGTTGAGGTGCTCCGCGCCGGGCGGGTCGTCGCCGAGCCGGGTGGCCAGCACCCGCACGGCCGCGACCTGGGCGGCGTCGTAGTGCCGGGACACGCGGGGGACGCCGTCGAGGAACCGCACCGCCGCCGCCCGGTCGCCGTCGGCCAGCCGCAGCCGGGCCAGCCCGAACGCGGCGCTGGCGGCCGACCGGTCCCGACGCCACACCGCCCGGTAGTAGCGGGTCGCCTCGCCGGCGTCGCCCCGCTGCTCCGCGCAGTAGCCGAGCGCCAGCTTCGGGGCCACCTCGCCCGGCAGCTCCGCGTACGCCCGGTCGAACCGCTCGGTGGCCTCGGCCACGGCGGAACGGGCGAGCGCCAGCAGGCCGTGGTGCCAGACCAGCCGCCAGTCGGCCGCCGCGTCCTCGGCGAGCAGCCCGGCCGCGACGGCCAGGGCCTCCTCGGCCGGGCCCGCCCCGGCCAGCTCCAGGTGCGCCCGGCAGCGCGACAGCTGGACCTCGACCGAGGCCGTCTCGAACGCCGCGAGCCGGGCCAGCAGGCTGCGGGGGTCGAGCGCGCCGATCAGGTGCAGGGCGGGGGTGGCGGGGTCGCCGGCCGCGGGGCGGGGCACCGGCAGGCCGGTGGCCACCGAGGGCGGCACCGGGCGGCCGTGGTGCGGCAGGTCGGCGGCGGCCGGGTCCGTCCACGCGGCCAGCCCCGGCACCGCGCCGAGCCCGGCGTCGAGCAGCGCCGCCGTGGGGGCGAACACGGTGGACGGCTCCTGGCCACGGTCGGCCGGGGGAGCCGGCAACAGCTCCCGCAGCACGCCCTTGAGCTGCTCGGACATCTCGGAGGCGGACGCGAAGCGGCGACGCCACTCGGGGTGGGCGGCCCGGGTGACCAGCCGCCCGAAGGACTCCGCCCCGAGGTCGGTCTCGCGGCCAGGGGAGTCGAGCGGGGGACGGCTCAGCTCCCGCAGCATGACCCCGACCGCGTAGAGGTCCGAGCGCACCGTGAACCCGTGCGCGGCCAGCTCCGTCGGGCTCACCCCGTAGGTCTCGGTGCGCACCTTCGGGCTGTGCCGGTCGTCGGCCCGGCGCACCCCGCCGAGGTCGATCAGCTTGACCCGGTCGGCGGTGCGGATGACGTTGCCCGGGTGCAGGTCGGTGTAGAGCAGCCCCTTGCCGTGCAGGTGGTCCAGCGCGGTCAGGATCTCGTGGCCGTACGCCAGC
Organism: Micromonospora sp. NBRC 110038; assembly: GCF_020884815.1. Lineage (NCBI taxonomy): Bacteria > Bacillati > Actinomycetota > Actinomycetes > Micromonosporales > Micromonosporaceae > Micromonospora > Micromonospora sp. NBRC 110038. The sequence goes on from NZ_BBOL01000006.1 coordinate 310,879, forward strand.
ACCTCCACCAGGGGCAGCGTGACCGCCGGCCGGGCCGGGTCGACCGCCGCCTGCCACAGCTCGTGCAGCGGCATCCCCTCCAGGTATTCCATCACGATGTAGCTGGTCTGCCCACCGAAGAGGCGGTCCTCCGCGCTGACGAAGTTGAAGATCCGGACGATGTTCGGGTGGTCCAGGGTGGTCAGGAACTGCCGCTCGGAGACCTCGATCGCCAGGGCGTTGGGCTCGGTCTTGTTGATCAGCCGCTTCAGGGCCATGGGCTTTCGGTCGAGGTGGACGTCCTCGGCGAGGTAGACCTGCCCCAGGCCGCCCCGGGCCAGGTAGCCGACCACTTCGTACTGCCCGGCCACCACGTCGCCGGGTGCGAGGGCGGAGACGAACGCGAAGGGCGTGCCACAGTGCGGGCAGTAGCCGTGGTCGAGCCGCTCGGCCCCGCCCCGGCCGACCTCCCGCCGGCAGGCGGGGTTGGCGCAGAACCGCTCGTGCTCGGGCACCGTCAGGCCGGCCGTCGTGCGCCGGTGGCCGGTGAAGTCGCGCACCGGCAGGGACACCAGCCCCGCCACCGGCCAGGTCTCGTGCCCGACCGGCGCCCCGGCCGTCGGCGTCGCGGCGCGCGCCGGCCGCGCCGGCCAGGGCGCGAGGCCGCAGACCTCGCAGAAGCCGTCGGCGTCGACGACGCCCGGACAGTCAGGGGTACGCGCACAGCGCATCAGGACGGCGCCCCTTCCCGCCGGTCGTCGAGGGCACGGCGGACCGCCTCGGCGTAGGCGTGCACGGCGTCGGTGGCGTCGGTGAGGTCGCAGGGGCCGGCCCAGAGCAGGTCGTGGGCCCGCCGGTAGGACCGCCCGGTGCCCCGGTGCTCGGTCAGCCCGCCGGCGACGGCGCGGGCCCGGTGCGCGTCCAGCAGCCCCCGCAGCTGCTGGTGCTCGGTGGCCCGCGCGGTCAGCTCGCGCCGCAGCACTGTCACCTCGTGCAGGGCCCGGTCGGTGCCCTGCTCCATGGCGGCCAGGTGCTCCAGCAACGGGCCGGGGTCGGGCTCCCGGGCCGCGGCCAGCAGCGCGGTGAGCCGGATCCGCAGCAGGCTGGCCCGCGGCTTCGCCGGTGGCAGCCCGCGCACGCGTGCCTCGAGCCGGCGGCGGTGCTCGCGGGCCAGGTGCTCGGCCTCGCGCAACCCGGCGATCCGGCGGGCCAGCAGCGCGAGCCGCAGACCGACCGCGGGACTGCGGAAGCCCACCAGGATCCGCAGGTCGCGTTCGGCGGCGCGGTCGACGATCGGGCCGACGACATCGTCGACCAGCGCCTTGGGGTCGCTCGACTCGTCCACGCCGTCGATCAGCAGCGACCGGGGCGACGCGTCGCCGAGCAGGTCGCCCGCCGCGGCCTCCGCCGGGGGCCCGGTGGAGCCGACGAATCCCAGGATCCGGGCGGCCAGCTCCCGGGGTGGCTTGCCGGCGGCGTCCAGCGCCAGGTCGATGCTGCCCAGCGGCGGCAGCGACGGGTCCCGTTCGGCGGCGGCCGGATCGACCGACGACGGCCGGAGCTGCCGGTTGGACAGCACCACGGCCCGGCGCACGGTGGCCGAGGCCGTCGACGTGGGCGGACCGGTGACGACCACCAGGACGTTCTGCGGTGAGCGGCGGGCGAAGAAGTCGGCCGTGCGCCGGGCGACCTCGCCGTCCTCCCGGCCGCCGCCCACCGACGTCAACTCCTGGTCGACGGAGGAGTCGCCGACCACCCACGCCTGGAGCAGGGGCAGATGGTGGAGCAGCGTCTCCACGGGGATCATGAACGAACGGCCGGAGGCGGGGCCGCTGTAGTAGGAGACCACCATGCCCACCACGTAGCCGGTCTCGTTGTCGACCGCCGCCGCGCCGCTGAACCCGCTGCGCACCCGGAGCCCGGGGCTCGCCGGGCTCGGATCCATCTGCATCCACTCGTTGGCCGGGCCCGTGCCCCCGTGCAGGACGGCGTGGACGGTCTCGCCGTCGCGGAACTCCTTCGGGAACCCGAAGGCGTAGACGTGCTTCTCCCACAGCGGCAGCCGCCGCAGCTCGGCCCCGGGGCGGCCGGGGACCGGATCGGAGAGTTCGAGCAGGGCGATGTCGCCCTGGCCCTCCCTGCCCGCCGGCACCCAGCCGCCGGCCACGACCCCGGCGGACCGGGCGGGCAGCCGGGGCAGGCGGACCAGCTCGACCTGGACCCGGTCGGCGGGCGGAGTGGCCCCCGCCGTCGCGCGGCCGACCGCACGGTCGACGACGTGGGCGCAGGTGAGGACGTGCCGGTCGCCCAGCAGCGTCCCACTGCCGAGGATCAGGCCGCCGACGCCACGGATGCGCACCACCCATGGCTGACGGCCGTGATTCTCCTTCACCTGTGCATGGTATTCGCAGATCCTTTCGGGGGTGGGGCGCGGAATTGACCGTTGTAAGAAAGACGACTCGGCCGCGAAACGCGAAAGCGACGGCGGCCGGCACTATTCGGGAATTGCCGCCACCGCGATTCCCAGGGCTCGCGCGGACGCCTCCCGGTGGGCTACCCTCTGCCCGGTGACGGTGAGCACGGGGGTGCCGGTCGCGCCCGCGCCGCCGGGGGGAGGCCGGGGCTTCCGCGCGCTCTGGGCGGCGCAGGTCCTCTCCGTGCTCGGCGACTCCTTCTCCCAGCTCGCCGTGCCGCTGCTGGTGCTCGACGCGACCGGTTCGATCGCCACCGCCGGCCTGCTCACCGGCGCGTCCGGCGCGGCCGCGGTGGTCGCCGGCCTGTTCGCCGGCGTCGTCGTGGACCGCGTCGACCGGCGGGCGCTGCTGGTCGGCGCGGACGCGGCGCGGATGCTGCTGTTCGCGGTGGTCCCGCTGGTGTGGTGGCTGGCCCCGACCCCACCGGTCTGGCCGCTGTTCGTGCTGCTGCCGCTGGCCGCGGCGATCGGGATGGTGTTCCAGGTCGCCGCCGTCACGGCGGTGCGCGGCCTGGTCGACGGCGCGGAGCTGACCCGGGCGAACGGCCGGCTGCACGCCGGCACCGCCCTCGCGGCGGTCGTGGGGCCCGCGCTGGCCGGTGCCGTGTCCGGCTGGTGGGGCCCGGCCGGCGCGCTCGCCGTCGACGCCGCCAGCTTCGGCGTCTCCGGGGCGCTGCTGACGCTGGTACGCCTTCCCGCCCGTTGCGCCGCGACCGCCGACGCGGCGGGCCGCGCCGGGCCGTGGGCGGAGTTCCTCGCCGGGGCGCGGTTCCTGTGGCGTCACCGGGTGCTGCGCCCGCTGACCGCGCTGCTGACCGTCTTCCTCCTGCTCACCTACGGCATGGACGACGTGGTCGTCTACCACCTCAAGCACGGCCTGCACCAGCCCGACGGCACGGTCGGCCTGGTGCTCGCCGCCGGCGCCGCGGGCACGGTCACCGGGTCGCTGGGCGTCGCGCGGCTGCGCCGGCGGTTCGGCTTCGGGGCGTGCTGGATCGGCGCGACCGCGGCCACCGGCGGCGCGGTCGCGGCCCTCGCGTCGACCCGCCGGCCCGCCGAGGTCGGCGCGCTCGTGGCCGTCTACTTCGGCTGCCTCAGCGTCGGCGGCATCTGCTCGCTGTCGCTGCGCCAGGAGGTGACGCCGGAGCACCTGCTCGGCCGGGTCACCGCCGCGTTCTGGACGATCCACTTCTCCCTCGGCGGCGTCGGCGCGGCGGCGTTCACCTGGCTGGCCCAGCGCCACGGCGCGCCGGTGACCTTCGTCGTGGCCGGGGCCGGCGGGGTCGCGGTGGCCGTCTCCGCCCTGTGCACCGCCGTGCGCCGGGCCGGCGCGTAACCCGACGCGAACCGGCGCTTCCTACCGTCGCCCCACTCACATCCGACCGGTCCGATGGTGCCCAACCGCCGTGCGGAGATCCAGGGAGTGGAGGTCGCGACAGACATGACTGAGGTGTACGAACCGACGCGTCAGCCGGCCCGGTCCGGCCCCGACCCGGACGGGTCCCGCCGGGCCCCCACCTCGTTCGCCCAGGGGCGGCTGTGGCTGCTCAGCCAACTGGAGGAGGAGCGCAGCGCGTACAACGTGCTGGTGCCGCTGCGGTTCCGGGGTGACCTCGACGCGGCGGCCCTGACCGACGCGGTCACCGCGCTGGTCGCCCGGCACGAGGTGCTGCGCACGGTCTACCGGGCCGAGGCCGGCGAGCCGGTGCAGGTGGTCCGCCCCGCCGAGGTGGTGCCGGTGCCGCTGACCGACCTGTCCGCGCTGACCGACGACGACCGCGAGGAGGCCCTCGACGCCGCCTTCGAAGACGCCGAGACCCGCCCCTTCGACCTGGCCGAGGGCCCGGTGCTGCGCGCCCGGCTGCTGCGCGTCGCCGCCGACGAGCACGTCCTGCTGCTGAGCGTGCACCACATCGCCATCGACGCCCCGTCCACCCCGGTGCTCTACCGCGACCTCGCGGCCCTCTACCGGGCCGCCGCGACCGGTGCGCCGGCCGACCTGCCGCCGCTGGCCGTCCAGTACGCCGACCACGCCGCGCGGGAACGGGCGGCGCTGGCCGGCCCGCTGCGCGAACGGCAGCTCGCGTACTGGCGGGAGCGGCTGCGCGACCTGCCGGCCCTGGACCTGCCGACGGACCGGCCCGCCGCCGGCGCCTCCTCCACCGACGGCGGCTTCCGGCGCGCCGCCGTCGACCCGGCCCTGCTGCGCCGGGTCCGTGCCCTCGCCGACGCGTGCGGCGCGACCCTCCTCGACGCCGTGGTGGCCGGGGCGGGGCTGCTCATGCAGCGCTACGGCGGCCAGGACGACATCGCCCTCGGCACCGTGCACTCGCCCCGCGACCGCGCCGAGCTGGCCGACCTGATCGGCTTCTTCCCCAACACGGTGGTGCTGCGCGCCGACCTGTCCGGCGCGCCCTCGTTCACCGACCTGCTACGCCGGGCCGCCGCGACCACCCGCGACGCGTTCGCCCACGCCGACCTGCCGTTCGACGTGCTCGTCCAGGAACTGGCCCCGGCCCGCGAGGCCGGCCAGGCGCCGTTCTTCCGGGTGTACGTCAACGTCGACGACGCCACCGAGGGGCTGCCGGAGTTCGCCGGGCTGACCGCCGAGGCGATCCAGCCGGAGTTCACCACCGCCCGGTTCGACCTCGGCTTCGTGCTGCGCTGCGGCGGCGCCGAACCCGAGGTCGACAGCGTCTACCGCAGCGACCTGTTCGACGACGACACGATCGCCCGGATGCTCGACCACCTGGTGCGGCTCTGGGCGGCGGCGGTCGCCGAGCCCGACCGGCCGGTCACCGAGCTGACCATGCTCACCGACGCCGAGATCGACGACGCCGTGTGGCGGTGGAACGACACCGCCACCGACCTGCCCACCGACCGCTGCCTGCACCACCTGTTCGAGGAGCGTGCCGGCCGGCAGCCTGACCACCCCGCCGTCGTCTGCGGCGACACCACCCTCAGCTACGCCGAGCTGGAACGGCGGGCCAACCGGCTCGCCCACCGCCTCGTCGCCGCCGGTGTGGGACCCGACACCCTGGTCGGCATCTGCCTGCGCCGCAGCCCGGCCCAGCCGGTGGCGGTGCTCGCCGTGCTCAAGGCCGGCGCGGCGTTCGTGCCGCTGGACCCGGACTACCCGGCGCGGCGGCTGGAGTTCATGTGCCGCGACGCCGGCCTGTGGGGCGTGGTCACCGAGCCCGACCTCACCGACCGGCTCGCCGCCGCCGAACTCGACGCGGCCCGCCTCGTCGACGTGCACGACGACTCCGGCGACTGGCCGGCGACCCGCCCCGACACCCGCGTCACCCCGGACAACCTCGCGTACGTCATCTACACCTCCGGCTCCACCGGCGACCCGAAGGGCATCGCCCTGCGGCACCGGGGCGCGGTCAACAACTTCACCGACTTCAACACCCGCTTCGCCGTCGGCGCCGGCGACGCCCTGCTCGCCGTCTCCTCGCCCAGCTTCGACATGTCCGTCTACGACCTGCTCGGCACCGTCGGCGCGGGCGGCACCACCGTGCTGCCCACCCCCGACGAGATCCGCCAACCGGCGGCCTGGGCGCGGCTGGTCCGCGACCACCGGGTCACCGTGTGGCACTCCGCCCCGGCCCTGCTCGACCTGCTGCTGGAGCACCTGGAACGGCACGGCGAGACGGTGCCGACGGTGCGGCTGGCCCTGCTCGGCGGCGACTGGATCCCCGTCGGCCAGCCGGCCCGGCTGCGCGCCGTCGCCCCCGACGTGCGGTTCGTCGCCCTCGGCGGGGCCACCGAGGCGTCCATGGACTCGATCATCTTCGAGGTCGACGAGGTCGACCCGGCGTGGGCCAGCATCCCGTACGGCCGGCCCATGGCCAATCAGCGGGCGTACGTGCTGGACCGGTTCGGCCACCCGCAGCCCGTCGGCGTCCCCGGCGAGCTGCACCTGGCCGGGGCGGGGCTGGCCCGCGGCTACCTGGACCGGCCGGAGCTGACCGCCGAGCGGTTCGTCGTGCGTGACCTGCCCGGCGGCCGCCGCGAGCGGCTCTACCGCACCGGCGACCTGGCCCGGTACCGCCGCGACGGGGTGATCGAGCTGCTCGGCCGGATGGACTTCCAGGTGAAGATCCACGGCCTGCGGATCGAGGCCGGCGAGATCGAGTCGGCGCTGCGCCGCTGCCCGGAGGTCACCGAGGCGGTCGTGGTGGCCCGGGGCACCCCCGGCCACACCACCCTCGCCGCGTACCTCACCGCCGCCGCGCCGGTGGACACCGAGGCCCTGCGCGCGGCGCTCGGCGAGCGGCTGCCCGCCCACATGGTGCCCGCCGCCATCGTCGTGCTCGACGCGTTCCCCACCACCCCCAACGGCAAGGTCGACCGCCGGGCCCTCGCCACCCGGGACGTCGCCGGCCCGGCCGCCGGGGGCGGCGAGGCGCCGCGCGACGACTGCGAGCGGCGCATCGCCGCCGTGTGGCGCGACGTCCTCGGCGTCGACGACGTCACCATCGACGACAGCTTCTTCGCCCTCGGCGGGGACTCCTTCGCCGCCGTGCGCACCATGGTCGCCCTGGACAACCCGGTGCCCGTGGTGGAGCTGTTCAAGAACCCGACGATCCGGGGCCTCGCCGAGCGGATCCGAACCGGCGCCGGCGGCGGCACCGGCGAGCTGCTGCACGAGCTGACCCCGCCCGGCCGCCCCGCCACCACCACCGTGGTCTGCCTGCCGTACGGCGGGGGCAACGCGATCGCGTACCGGCCGCTGGCGCAGGCGCTGCCCGAGCGGTTCCGGCTGCTCGCCCTCAACCAGCCCGGCTACGACACCGGCGGCGACCCGGCCGACTTCCTCGACTTCGACGAGGTGGTGCGGCGGTGCGTCGACGAGGTCACCCGCCGCGTCGACGGTCCCGTCGTCGTCTACGGCCACTGCGCCGGCACGGTCATGGCCACCGCCGTGGCCCGGGGCCTGGAGGCCGCCGGGGCGGACCTGCGCGAGCTGTACCTGGCCGCGTCGCTGCCCGCCGAGGACCCCGACGCCGCCCTCGCCGCCGAGCGGGCCACCTCCGACGAGGAGTGGGCCGGCTACCTGACCCGCCTCGGCGGGTTCTCCGGCGCGCTGGACTGGGCGGCCGTGGAACACATGATGACCGCCGGCCGGCACGACCACGTCGGCGCGATGAACCACCTGCGCCGCTGCTGGGCCGAGCCCCCCGCCCCGGTACGGGCCCCCACCGTCGCCATCTTCGGCGACGCCGACCCCGCCACCGAGGGCTTCACCGAGCGTCACCGCGACTGGTGCCGCCTCGTGCGCGACGTCTCCGTGGCGGTCGTCCCCGGCGGCGAGCACTACTTCGTCCGGGACCGGGCCCCGGAGATCGCCGTGCTCATCGACCGCGACCACCCGGCCACCGGCCGGACCGAGGAGGTCTGAGAATGTCCACCACCGACCCGATGGGCGAGCTGCTCGACGCCGGGCTGCACCAGCTCGCCACCACCGACCCCCGGCTGCACGAGGTGCTCGTCGGCGAGCAGCTGCGCCAGGCCGGCACCCTGTCCCTCGTCGCGTCCTGCTCCCCGGTCGACCCGTCGGTGCTGGCCAGCCAGGCGTCCGCCGCCGTCAACGTCACCGCCGAGGGCTACCCGGGCCGCCGCTACCACGCCGGCTGCGAGGTGATCGACGGCATCGAGCAGCTCGCCATCGACCGGGCCCGGCGGGCCTTCGGCGCGCGCTACGCCAACGTGCAGCCGCACTCGGCGACGACCGCCAACTACGCGGTGCTGTCCAGCCTCCTGGAGCCCGGCGACACCCTGCTCGGCATGGCCCTCGACAAGGGCGGCCACCTCACCCACGGCAGCCCCGCCGCGTACGCGGGCCGGTACTTCCGGGCCGTCGGGTACGGCCTCGACGACGCCGGCCTCATCGACTACGCCGAGGTGGAGCGCCTCGCCAGGGAGCACCGGCCGAAGGTGATCGTGTGCGGGGCGACCGCGTACCCCCGGCAGATCGACTTCGCCCGGTTCCGCCGCATCGCCGACCGGGTCGGCGCGTACCTGCTGGCCGACATCTCGCACACCGCCGGGCTGGTCGTCGCCGGCCTGCACCCCAGCCCGATCGACCACGCCCACCTGACCACCACCTGCACCCACAAGCAGCTCTACGGCCCGCGCGGGGGGCTGATCCTCGCCGGCCGGGACGCCGACGCCCCCGCCCCCCGGGGCAAGGGCACCCTCGCCCAGTTCGTCCAGCGCACCGTGTTCCCGTACTTCCAGGGGGCCCCGGTGCTCAACGCCATCGCGGCGAAGGCCCGCGCCCTGGACATCGCCACCGGCCCCGAGTTCCGGGCCACCGCCCGGCGGATCGTCGCCGACGCCCGGGCGATGGCGGCGGCCCTGGCCGACCTCGGCTACGCGGTGGTCTCCGGCGGCACCGACAACCACATCGTCCTGATCGACCTGTCCGCCCGCCCGATGACCGGCCTGGTGGCCGAGCTGGCGCTGGAGGAGTGCCACATCGTCGTCAACAAGAACCGGGTGCCCCGGGACACCACCCCGGCGCTGGTCACCGCCGGCCTGCGGCTGGGCACCAACAGCATCGCCGCCCGGGGCATGGGCACCGACGCGGCCGTCGCCTGCGCCGAGCTGATCGACCTGGTGCTGTCGGCCGTCGAGCCGTACTCCGACCGCGAGTACCACCTGCCGGCGGCCGTGCGGGAGCTGGCCCGGCAGCGGGTGGCGCGGCTCTGCGCCGCCCACCCCATCCCCGGCTACCCGATCCCGGCCCCGCAGCGGGAGCTGACCGTCGCCGGCCGCTGAGCGGCCCCCGGCGGCGGGCCGGCCGTACGTCGACCCCAGGCCGGCCCGCCGCCACCCCACGCCCTACGGAAGGAGAGTCGAGATGCACAAGCGGATGAGGTTCGTGGCCGTCAACGGCTCGGAGCGCACCGACGGCAACACCCGTGAGGTGCTGGGCCACGCCGCCGAGCTGCTGGCCGGCCACGGCGTCGACCTGGAGGTGATCAACCTCGGCGAGAAGAAGCTGACCGGCTGCGGCCCCTGCGGCGACTGCAACTCCCGCTGCGAGCCGTGCGTCGTCACCGGCGACGACGTGCCCGAGATCGTCGACCGGATGGCGCTGGCCGACGGGATCATCTGGGCCGCGCCCGTGCACGGCTTCGGCCCGGCCACCACCATGCAGGCGTTCATCGAGCGGGCCGGGGTCGGCTACCTGCGGTTCCAGCGCCCCCTGACCAACAAGGTCGGCGGGGTGGTGGTGATCGGCCGCCGGTACAGCCACACCGAGGTCTACAACCAGCTCGTCGCCAACGTGCTGCTCAACCGGATGGTCATGGTGGGGAGCGGCTTCCCGGCCATCCTCTACGGCAACCACCGGGGCGAGGCGCTCGCCGACACCGAGGGCGTGGAGATGCTCGACCGGATGCTGCACCGGATGGTGGCGATGGCCCGGCTGCTCGCCGAGCACCGCGAGCTGACCGGCCGCGACGCGCTCGCCACCGACCACGCCAACGAGCGCGACGACCGCTGGTTCGCCCGCCGCTACGCCACCGCGGGGCAGGCGTGAGGACCATGGCGCCGCCCCGGGGCTGGGCGTCCTGCGCCCGGCGCCGGCCCACCGCGCGGGTCCGGCTCTACTGCTTCCCGTACGCCGGGGGCGGGCTGGCCGCGTACCAGCCGTGGGCGGCCCGGCTGCCCGACTCGGTCGAGGTGTGGACGGTCTGCCTGCCGGGGCGGGAACACCGCCTCGACGAGGCCGCCCGCACCGACCTGACCGGCCTCGTCGACGAGCTGCGCGCGGCGCTCGCCCCGCAGCTCGCCGGGCCGCCCGCCCCGGTGGCGTTCTTCGGGCACAGCCTCGGGGCGCTGCTGGCGTACGAGCTGGCCCGCGCCCTGCGCGCGCACGGCGACCGGGAACCGGCGGCGCTGGTGCTCTCCGGCCGCGCCGCCGCCCACCATCCGCCCCGGCGGCGCATGCACACCCTCGACGACGACGCCTTCGTCGCCGCCGTGCGGTCGCTCGGCGGGGCGCCCTCGGCGGCCCTGGAGCACCCGGAGCTGCGCGAGCTGTGCCTGCCGACGCTGCGCGCGGACATCACCGCCGCCGAGACGTACCGGCACCGGCCCGGCCCGCCGCTGGACTGCGCGATCACGAGCTGGGCCGGCGACGCCGACGAGGGGGTGCCGCCGGACGCGGTCGCCGAGTGGGCCCGGCACACCCGGGGGCCGACGCGGCACCGGCGCTTCCCCGGCGGCCACTTCTTCCCCTGGTCCGCCCCCGGGGTCCTGGCCGCGCTCGCCGAGGACATCGGCCTGCAAGGAAGGCCCCCTGTTAACGCCTGCGCACCGGCTGCCGGCTGACAGCTGGCCGACAGTTGCCTCAACACCTCGTGACATATAGATAGGCTTCCATTTCCTGCTACGTGTTATGGGGTGTGCGGCGAAATGCGACACAGCCTGCCCTCGTGCGGGGATCTCCAGGGGGAATGACTCTGCCGCGAACGTGAGGAAGGAAGTGGGCGGATGCACCTCGGACAGGTCGTGCGTATCGTCGTGGCCATGGGGGCGGCGCTCACCGCCGCATCGGCCATCGCCGCGACGCCGGCATCGGCGGCCCCTTCTCCTGCCCCGGCAGCACCATCGGCGTCGACCGACTCAACGGACAGGCCGTCCCTGCTGAGCCGGCAGGCCCGCTCGGATGCGGAGTTGCGTGAACAGATCGCGCTCCAGATGACGATCGCCCCGGGGGGCAAGCGGGTGGCCCGCAACGAGGTCTCCTATGACAACGGCAGGTTCGTGGTGACCTACGCCTTGCCTGGGCAGGTCGCCCTCGGCGTCGCCGACTGTCCGTCCGGGTGGTTCTGCTTCTACGAGAACATCAATTTCGGCTACCCGCGAGGCAGGCTCTCGGACTGCGGCCAGCAGTATCTCGGAGACTACGGCTGGAACAACCGCGTGTCCTCGGCTGACAACAGCACCACCACCCCGATCAACTACCAGGACATCTCCCACTTCTACCTTTTCACCAACTACAACCCCGGGGCGATCGCCTATGTCGGGGACGCGGCGAACGACAAGGCAGCGTTCGTGTACCGATACTGCTGACCTCGCTGAGAGCCTCCCCCGAGGGGTTCTGCAGCCTCCCCGAGGGGACGGCTGATTCACGTGGTTTGCGTGCGAACGGACAGGAACTCCTCGACGAGGGCGTGGAAGCAGGCCGGACGGTCGATCTCGACGTGGTGTCCGGCGCCGGGCAGCACCGCCACCCGCGCCGACGGCAGGCCCGCGCCGAACGCCGCCATCCGGTCGCCGGCCAGCAGCGTGCCCGCGACGTCCGGGTCGCCGGCCACGGCGAGGGTGGGGGTGGCGATCCGCCGCAGCAGGCCGACCCAGTCGACCTCGCCCTGCTCGGCGTCCACCATCGCCCGGAACACCCCGTCGGCGGTGCCGGCGAGGGACTCGGCGATCATCCGTCGCCAGCCCGGGGTACGGGTCGCGGTGGCCGGCAGCGCGGCGACGATCTCGTCCAGCGGCCGGCGGGCCAGCCGCCAGGACCGGGCCATGTCGGCGCGCACGGGCGGCCAGTCGCCGGGGAGCAGCACCGGCGGCTCCACGGCCACCAGCCGCCGGATCCGGGCCGGCCGGCCCGCGTCGCCCCCGCCGGTCGTCCCGGCGGCGACGTGCAGCGCCACCGCCGCGCCGAGGGAGTGCCCCAGCAGGTCCACCTCCGGCCCGATCGCGGCCAGCGCCACCCGTACGTCCGCCGCGTAGTCGACGAACCGGTACCCGGTCGACGGGCGGTCGCTGTCGCCGTGTCCCCGCAGGTCGAGGCAGTAGACGGTGCGGTCGGCGGACCAGCGGCGGGCGCAGTCGGCGAACGTGCGCCACGACTCCCAGATGCCGTGCAGCACCACCAGGGGTGGCCGGTGCTCCGGCCCCGGCCAGCGCGCGGCGTGCAGCCGTACGCCCGCGCCGGGCAGGCGCACGTGTCTCGTCCCGTCAGCCATCGGTTTCTCCTTCGCCTCGGTCCCGCCGGGCCGCCGCGCGGTCGCGCTCAGCCGCGCGGGGCGGTCGCGGTTCGCTGCGCGGGACACCTGCCCGCGCGGTGCGTCAGGGTGCCCCCGCCGGGTGCGCCACCGGTTACGCGGCCGGCCCGGGGCCCGGCAGCCGGCCAGGTCAACCGGCCCCGGGGCGGGAGGCGGGCGCACACCGCGCGGGCGTAACCGGGGCCTAACTGCCCCTTCCTACCGTGGCCGGATCATCCGCACCGGTGCGTGCACCCACGCCTTCCGGCCCGGCCGGCGAGGCGAGAGAGGAGTTACGGTGACGACTTCGCTGCCCATCGGCGACACGTCCCCCGGTCGTCCGGGGACCGAGCGGCCCGGGACGGCGGCCGGGTCGGCCCGCGAGCTTTGGCGACAGCACCTGGCCGGCGCCACCGCCGCCGTGGAGCTGCCGCTGGACCGGCTACGCCCACCCGAGCGGGAGTACACCCCCGCCCGGGTGCCGGTGCCGGTCGCCCCGCGTACCCTCGCCGCGCTGGCCGACCTCGACGTCACACCGCCGGTCGGCTGGCTCGCGGCGCTCGTCGCGCTGCTGGTCCGCTACGGCGCCGAGACCGACCTGGTCGTGGGGATGCCCGCTGGCGACGCGGAGGCGACGGCCCGTCGGGTGCGCGTCCCGGTCGGCGCGAGCTACCGGGCCCTCATCCGGCAGGTCGAGTCCGCCGAGGCCAACGCCAACCGGCTGCCGCCCCTGCCGCTGGCCGAGGTGGGCCGGCTGGTCCGGCCCGACGACGTGCCCGGCGCCGCGGCCCCGTTCCCGGTCGGCTTCCACCCCGCCGCCGCGGGCGGTCCGGTCCCGGTCTGGCCGGGCGCGGACCTGACCCTGGCGCTCGGCCCGGACGGCGCGCCGAGCCTGCACTACGACGCGACGCTGTTCACCGCCGCCACCGCCGGCCGGCTCGCCGACCACCTGGCGACCCTGCTCGGCTCCCTGGTGGCCGCCCCCGACCGCCCGGTGTCCCGGGCCACCCTGCTGCCCGCCGCCGAACGCCGGCGGATGCTCGTCGACTGGAACGACACCCGCGTCGACTTCACCGACGAGCGGCCCTGGGCCGACCGGGTCGCCGACCTGGCGGCCCGCCGACCGGACGCGCCGGCCGTGCGCGACCGGGGCGTACGCCTCAGCTTCGCCCAGCTCGACGCGGCGGCGAACCGGCTCGCCCGGCACCTGCGCGCCGGCGGCCTGCCCGACGGGGGCCGGGTCGGGCTCTACCTGGAGCGCGGCACCGCCGCCGTGGTCGCCACCCTGGCCGTGCACCGCGCCGCCGCAGCGGTGGTGCTGCTCGACCCCGGGCAGCCGGGCAGCCGCACCGAGCTGATGCTCGCCGAGACCCGCCCCGACGTCGTGGTCACCCTCGACGGCCTCCTCGACGACCTGCCCGGCCAGGTGGCCCGGCGGGCCGTGTGCCTGGACCGCGACGCCGCCGACATCGACGCCCGGGAGGCGACCGCCCCGGAGGTGGCCGCCCCGGGGCCCGACGCGGTGTGCCAGATCGCCTACACCTCCGGCTCCACGGGCGCGCCGAAGGCCGTCCGGCAGCGCCACCGCACCCTGGTCAACCTGGCCAACTGGACGTGCCGGGCGTACGGGGTGGGCCCCGAGGACCGGGCCAGCTGGGTCTCCGCGCCCGGCTTCGGCATCGGACTGCTGGAGTGGATGCCGTTCCTCGCCTGCGGCGCGGAGATCACCATCGCCGACGCGCGCACCACGGCCAGCCCCACCCGGCTGCGGGACTGGCTGGTGGCCCGGGGCGTCACCCACGCCCTGGTGCTCAACCGGCTGGCCGAGCGCCTCGCCGGGTTGTTCTGGCCGGACCGGTCCGCGCTGCGGTTCCTCGTCGCGGTCGGCGAACCGCTGCGCCACTGGCCGAGCCCGGCCCTGCCGTTCGAGGTGGTCGCCTGCTACGGGGCCACCGAGGTCGGCGCGGCCACGAGCTGCTACGACCGGGGCTCCGGAGTGCGGTGCACCTCCCGCGGCGTCGCCGAGGACGAGCGGGCCGTCCGGCTGCCCAGCGCCGGCCGCCCCATCGCCAACATGCGGCTGTACGTGCTGGACCGGCACCGCGAGCCCGTGCCCGCCGGCGTGGCCGGCGAGCTGCACGTGGCCGGCGCCGGCCTGGCCGCCGGCTACCTGGCCCGCCCCGAGTGCGACGCCGAGGCGTTCGTGCGCAACCCGCTGCCGGAGGAGCCGGAGCCGGTGTTGTACCGCACCGGCGACCTGGCCCGCTACCGGCCCGACGGCACCGTGGAGATCCTCGGCCGGGCCGACGCCGTGGTCCGCGTCGCCGGCCGCCGGGTGACCCTCACCGAGGTGGAGGCCGCGCTGACCGCCGACGGGACGGTCCGGGAGGCGGCCGTGCTGGCCCGCCCCGGCCGGGACGGGCGACCCCGGCTCGTCGCGTACGTCGTGCCCGCCGACGAGGCCGCGTTCTCCACCCGGGAGTTGCGCGAGGGGCTGGCCAACCGGCTCCCGTCGCACCTGCTGCCGGGCGCGATCGTGCGGCTCGCCGGCCTGCCCTGCCTGCCCAACGGCAAGCTGGACCGGGCCGCCCTGCCCGCCCCGCCCGCCCCGGTCAGCGACGCCCCGTACGTGGCGCCGCGCAGCGAGCTGGAACGCGACCTCGCCGACCTGTGCGCGGAGGTGCTCGGCGTGGAGCGGATCGGCGTCGAGGACGACCTGACCGGCGCGGCCACGCCGCAGCGGCTCCGCCAGGCGGTGTCCGCCCTGGCCGCCAGCCGGTACGGCGTCGACCTCGCGCCCGACCGGGTCGCCTCGGTGGCCCGCGCGGCGGCGCTGATCGAGGCCGCCCGGGTCGACCAGCCGACCGACGACGAAGGCTACGACGGCGACGAGGGCTACGACGGCGACGACGAACCGTTCGGCGACCTGCCGCCGATGGCCCACCACCCCGACGACCGGTACGAGCCGTTCCCGCTCACCGACACGCAGCAGGCGTACTGGATCGGCCGCAGCGACGCCGTCGAGCTGGGCAGCGTCGGCTGCCACGGCTACTGGGAGTGGTGCAGCGGGGACCTGGACGTCGACCGGTTCCGGGCGGCGTGGGCGCGGGTGCTGCAACGGCACGACATGCTGCGCGCGGTGATCCGCCCCGACGGCACCCAGCGGGTGCTGGCCGACCCCCCGGCGTACGAGATCCCGGTGCTGGACCTGCGCGACCGTGACCCGGCCGACGCCGACCGGGCGGTGGCCGAGCTGCGCGATCACCTGTCCCACCACGTGGCCCCGGCGGACACGTTCCCGCTGTGGGACGTGCGGCTCACCCTGCTGCCCGACGGGCGGGGACTGATCCACCTCGGCCTGGACCTGCTCATCATCGACGCCTGGAGCTACTTCCAGATCCTCGTGCCCGACCTGGTCACGTGCTACGAGGACCCGGCGGCCGAGCTGCCCGAGCCGGGGCTGTCCTTCCGTGACTACGTGCTCGCCGCCGAGGTGGCGCTGGAGCGGTCGGAGGCGTACCAGCGGTCGAAGCGGTACTGGCTGGACCGGATCGAGCGGGGCCTGCCGGCCGCGCCGGAGCTGCCCCGCGCCGCCGGGGCGGCCGAGGTGACCGACGTGCGGTTCACCCGCCGGGAGCACCGGCTCGACCCGGCCGCCTGGGCGACGCTGAAGGAGCGGGCGCACGCCGTCGGGGCCACCCCGTCGGGCGTCGTCGTCGCCGCGTTCGCCGAGGTGCTGCGGGCGTGGAGCGACAACGACCAGTTCACGATCAACTTCCCGCTGTTCAACCGGCTGCCGCTGCACCCCGACGTGGACAAGCTGATCGGCGACTTCACCACCACCAGCCTGCTGGCCGTCGAGAAGGTCGACGGCACGTTCGCCGACCGGGCCCGCTCCCTGCAGCAGCAGCTCTTCGAGGACCTGGAACACCGCCACTTCGGCGGCGTACGGGTGATGCGGGAGCTGGCCCGACGCCAGCGCGGTCAGGTGCGGGCCGCGTTCCCGGTCGTGGTGACCAGCCTGCTGGGGCAGCCGCCCCGGCACTTCACCACCGCCCTCGGCGAGGCCAGCCACACCAGCACCCAGACCCCGCAGGTGACGCTGGACTTCCAGGTCTCCGAGGTGGCCGGGGCGCTGCACTTCAGCTGGGACACCATCGACGAGGTGTTCCCCGCCGGGATGCTCGCGGACATGTTCGGCGCGTACTGCGGGCTGCTGGACCGGCTCGTCGCCGAGCCGCGCAGCTGGCGCAGCGAGCGCTTCGCGCTGGTGCCCGAGCACCAGCTCGCCGTGCGCCGGGAGGTCAACCGCACCGACGCGCCGGTGCCGGACACGCTGCTGCACGCACCGGTCGCCGCGCACGCCGCCGCCCGCCCCGACGCCCCGGCGGTGATCTGCGGCGACACCGTGCTCACGTACCGGGAGCTGGACCGGCGGGTCAACCAGGTCGGCCGGCTGCTGCGCGACGGCGGGGCCCGGCCGAACGAGCTGGTCGCCGTGGTCATGGAGAAAGGCTGGGAGCAGATCGTCGCCGCGCACGGCGTGCTCGCCGCCGGGGCGGCGTACCTGCCGATCGACGCGCAGGTGCCCACCGAGCGGCTGCACCACCTGCTGCGCGACGGCGAGGTGTCCACCGTCCTCACCCAGGCGGCCGTCGACCCGGGCGTCGAATGGCCCGACGGGGTGCGCCGGCTGCGCGTCGACGCCGACTTCGACGACGTCGACCCAACCCCGCTCGCCCCCGTCCAGGCGGTCACCGACCTGGCGTACGTCATCTACACCTCCGGCTCCACGGGGAAGCCGAAGGGGGTGATGGTCGACCACCGGGGCGCGGCGAACACCATCTGCGACGTCAACCGCCGCTTCGGCGTCGGCCAGGACGACCGGTGCCTGGCCGTGTCCGGCCTGCACTTCGACCTGTCCGTCTACGACGTGTTCGGCATCGTCGCGGCCGGCGGCACGGTGGTCGTGCCCACGCCGACGCCGAACCCCGACCCGCAGCAGTGGGCCGAGCTGGTCCGCCGGCACGAGGTCACCTTCTGGAACTCGGTGCCGGCCCTGCTGGAGATCCTGGTCAGCCATGTCGAGGGCACCGGGGAGACCCTGGCCCCGCTGGCGCTGACCGTGCTGGCCGGCGACTGGATCCCGCTGACCCTGCCCGACCGGGTGCGCGCCGTCGCACCGGGCATCCGGGTGATCGGCTCCGGCGGGCCGACGGAGACCTGCGTCTGGTCGGTGATCAACCCGATCGGCGAGGTCGACCCGGCCTGGCCGAGCATCCCGTACGGGCGGCCGATGAGTAACCAGCGCTACCACGTGCTGGACGCCCGCGGCGACCACCGTCCCGTGTGGGTGCCCGGGGAGATCCACATCGCCAGCGAGGTCGGCCTGGCGCGCGGCTACTGGCGCGACCCGGAGCGCACCGACGCCCAGTTCGTCCGGGACCCGGCCACCGGGGAACGCAGGTACGCCTCCGGGGACCTCGGCCGCTACCTGCCCGACGGCAGCATCGAGATCCTCGGCCGCACCGACTTCCAGGTGAAGATCCAGGGCCACCGGATCGAGCTGGGCGAGGTCGAGGCGGCGCTGGCCGAGCATCCGGCGGTGGACCGGGCGGTCGCCGTGGCCGCCGGGGCCACCCCGCAGACGCTGCGGCTGGTCGCGTACGTGACCCCGGCGCGGCCGGACGCGCCGCCGGAGCCGGCGGACGTGCTGGCCCACGTCGGCGCGAAGCTGCCCCGGTACCTGGTGCCGGGCGCCCTGACCGTGCTGGAGCGGCTGCCGCTGACCGGCAACGGCAAGGTGGACCGGCGGGCGCTGACCGAGGCGACCGTCGGCCGCGACGACGAGCAGGACTTCACCGCCCCCGAGGGGCCGGTCGAGCAGCTGCTCGCCGAGGTGTGGGCCGAGCTGCTCGGCGTCGACCGGGTCGGCCGGCACGACCACTTCTTCGCCCTCGGCGGCAACTCCGTCATCGCCACCCAGCTGGTGTCCCGGATCCGGGAGCTGACCGGCGGCGAGTTGCCGCTGCGGGCCGTGTTCACCGGTCCGACGGTGGCCGAGGTGGCCGCCACCCTGCTCGACGACCCGGAGCAGGGCGAGGGGGTGGCCGCCGCCGCGCGGCTGCTCGCCGAGCTGGGCGAGGCCGACGACCTGGCCGAGTTCCTGGAGTGACCGCCCGGGCGGGCGCGCCGCGCCGGCGGCGCGTCCGCCCCGGGTCCGTCGTACCCACCCCTGCCGGCCCACGGCCGGCCGACCAGCCTGGAGCCACCCATGCCCATCACCGGCGTCGACCACGTCATGCTCGCCGTACCCGACCTCGACGCGGCCCGGGCCGCGTTCACCGCCTGCTTCGACCGCCCGTCGCGCCCCGGCAGCCGCCACCCCGGCTGGGGTACGACCAACGCGGTCCTCCGGTTTGCCGACAGCTACCTCGAACTGATCACCGTCGTGGACCGCGCCGAGGCGGCGGGCCGGCCGGCGAGCCGGCGGATGACCGGGGTGAGCGACGCCGGTGGCGGCTGGGTGTCCGCCGTCCTGGCCGCCGAGGACCTGCCGGCGACCTGCGCCGCCCTGGCCGACCGGGGCGTGCCGGTCAGCCCGCCCCTGGACGGCGTGTCGGTGCGCCCCGACGGCCGGCGTCGACGCTGGCGGGTCGGCGCGCACGGGGAGGAGTTCCGCACCGGCCGGCTGCCGTCGCTCATCGAGTACCTCGACCCGTGGCCCGGGGCGGACCCCGACCCGGCCGAGCTGCGTCGCGGCGGCGTGCACGGCGTGGCCGGGGTGGACATCGCCGTCACCGACCTGCCCGCCGCCGCGGCCGAGTACGCCGTCCTGCTCGGCGGCCCGCCCGCCCTCGGCGACCGGTCCGCGACGTGGACGCTGCCCGACGGGCGGGTGCTGCGGCTGCTCGCCCCCGTCGGTTCTGCCGGACCCGCCGGCGTCGGCGACCCGGTCGCCGCCCACCTCGACCGGCTCGGCCCCGGCCTGTGCGCCGTCGCCCTCGCCGTCAACTCACCCGCCGCCGTGGCCGCTGCCGTGGCCGGTCGCGGCGTCGCCGTGCGGCCCGGCATCGACGGGGAGCCCGTGGTCGACCCGGCGGGGTGCGCCCCGATCCGGCTGGTCGCCGCCCGCCCCGCCCCGTCGCGGCGACCCGTCGTGACCGCCGGGGCGACCCGGTGACCGCCCCGACGGCGGCCGAGGCGTGCTCCGCCGCCACCGGCACGCCTGTCACCACCTCGGCCCCCGCCGGTGCCGGCACGCCGCCGCCCGGCGCGTGGCCCTCGCCGTTCCGCCCGCAGGACGCGGCGGCGGCCGGCGGGGAGCCCCGCTGGCTGATCGAGCAGTGGGTGGTCGCCCACGGCGACACCGTCTGGTTCACCGACCTGCGCCCCGCCGAGGGCGGCCGGGCCGTGCTGTGCCGGTGGACCGCCGCGAGCGGCGTCGTCGACGCCGTCCCCGCCGGGTTCAGCGCCCGCAGCCGGTTCCAGGAGTACGGCGGCCGACCGTTCACCGTCGTCTCCGCCGACGCGGCCGTCGTCTCCCGCGACACCGACCAGCGGCTGTACCTGGTGGCCGTCGGCCCCGACGCGGCGCCGCCGCGCCCGCTCACCCCGTGCTCCGACGGCCGCCACCGGTACGCCGAGGGCACCGTCGTCGGCGACGAGGTGTGGTGCGTGCGGGAGCGGCGCACCGGCCCCCGCACCACCGACGTGCTCCGCGACCTCGTCGCGGTGCCGCTGACCGGCCACGGCGACGCCGAGCCCCGGGTGCTGGGCGGCGGCGGCCACCGGTTCCTCGCCGGCCTGCGGGTCGCCCCGGACGGCCGGCACGCCGCGTGGCTCGGCTGGGACCACCCCGACATGCCGTGGGACGCGGCCCGGTTGCAGGTCGCCCCGATCGTCGACGGGCGGCTCGGCGGGCACCGGGTGCTGGCCGGCGGGGACGCCGAGGCGGTGTGCCAGGCCGAGTGGCTCGATGCCGGCACCCTGCTGGCGCTCACCGACCCCGACGGCTGGTGGAACCCGTACGCCATCGGGTTGGACGGCGACCGCCGGCCGCTGTGGCGCGGCGACCGCGAGGCCGGCGGCGCGCTGTGGCGGCCCGGGCAGACCTGGGCCGCGCCGCTGGCCGACGGCCGGATCGCCCTGGCCGTCACCGGCTGGTACGGGGACGGGGCCCGGCGACCCGACCCGGCCGCCCCGCGACCGCGCGCAGACGGGCCCCGGCACGGCACCCGGCTCGCGGTGCTCGACCCGGCCCGGGGCGTCCTCGACGAGCTGGACCTGCCGTACACGGTGTGGGGGCCCGTCAGCGCCGCCGGCACGACGGTGGCCGCGATGGCCGCCTCGCCCGACCGGCAGCCCGCCCTGGTCCGCGTCGACACGGCGACCGGGCGGGCCGACGCGGTGACCGGTGACCGCTACCACACCCCCGGCCCCGGCTGGCTGCCCGTCGGGGAGCACCGCCGGTTCCCGGTGCCCGGCGGCGAGGTGCACGCCGTCGTCTACCCGCCCCGCAACCCCGCCGTCGCCGCCGACCCGGGACACCGGCCGCCGCTGCTCGTCGTCGCCCACGGCGGCCCCACCGGGCGGGTCACCGACGCCTTCGACCCCGAGACGCTCCTGTTCACCAGCCGCGGGTACGCGGTCGCGCTGGTCGACTACGGCGGCTCCACCGGCTTCGGGCGGGCCTGGCGGGACCGGCTGCGCGGCGGCTGGGGCGTCGTCGACGTGGCCGACTGCGCGGCCGTCGCGCGGGCCCTGGCCGCCGAGGGGGCGGTCGACGGCGACCGGGTCGCCCTGCGTGGCGGCTCGGCCGGCGGCTGGACCACCTGCGCGGCGCTGACCAGCGTCGACACGTTCCGCTGCGGGGCCGCGTACTTCCCCGTGCTGGACCCGCTGGCGTGGGCCGAGGGGGAGACCCACGACCTGGAGTCGCACTACCTGCACGGCCTGATCGGGCCGCTGCCGGCCGCCCGGCCCACCTACGCCGACCGCGCGCCCGTCCACCGTGCCGCCCGCCTCGCCGGGCCGCTGCTGCTGCTTCAGGGAGAGGAGGACACCGTCTGCCCGCTCGCGCCGGCCGAACGGTTCGTCGCCGCGCTGGCCGACGCCGGGGCGCCCCACACCTACCTGCGGTTCCCCGGGGAGGGGCACGTGTTCCGGCAGGTCGGCTCGATCACCCGCGCCCTCGACGCCGAGCTGGCCCTGTACGCCTCGGCCCTGCGACCCCGCTGAGCCGACCCATCCGGAGGTACGACCATGACCACTCACGCGGTACCGACCGCCACCACGCCCCGACGGCGGGCGCGCACCGTCGCCACCACCGTCGCCGGGAACTTCATCGAGTACTTCGACTGGCTGATCTTCGGCCTGTACGCGCCGCTGATCGCCCAGCACTTCTTCCCCTCCGCCGACCCGCTCACCGCCCTGCTCGCGGTCTTCGTCGCGTACGCGACGGGCATGCTGTTCCGCCCGCTCGGCGGCATCCTGATGGGCGCGCTGGCCGACCGGCGGGGCCGCCGCCTCGCCCTGCTGCTGTCGATCACGCTGATGGGCGGCGGCAGCCTGGTCATCGGCCTGCTGCCCACGTACGCCGCCATCGGGGTGGCCGCCCCCGTGCTGCTGTTCCTCGCGCGGGCCGCCCAGGGGCTGTCGGCCGGCGGCGAGTGGCCGGCCGCCGTGTCGTACCTGATGGAGCTGGCCCCGCGCAGCCGGCGCTGCCTGTTCGGCAGCATCTTCGCGGTCAGCTCCGCCGCCGGCGGCCTCGCGGCGTCGGCGCTCGGCCTGGCGCTCAGCGCGACCGTCGGGTCGCAGGCCATGGCCGACTGGGCGTGGCGGGTGCCGTTCCTGGCCGGGGCGGCCCTGTCGGCGGTGCTGCTGGTGCTGCGCCGCCAGCTCGGGGAGAGCGAGGCGTTCGTCCGGGCCCGGCGCAGCGGCCCGCCGCCCGGCCTGCGCCGGCTCTGGCGCGACCACAAGGGTGCCGTCGTGGTCGCCGCGCTGTTCGTGGTCGGGGTGACCGTGCAGACGACCACCTGGACCACCGTCGCCCCGGCGCTGGCCCAGAGCCAGGCCGGGATGCCCGCCGACGCCGTCTACGCGGCGGTCACCGCCGCCATCGCCCTGTCCATCGTGGTGCTGATCCCGTTGGGCCTGCTCGCCGACCGGGTGGGCGTGCTGCCGATGCTCGGCGTCAGCGTCCTCGGCTTCGCGGTGGCCGGCCCGCTCGCCCTGAACGCCGCGTCCGGCGGCACCGGGCGGTTGGTGCTCTGCCTGTGCACGGGGCTGTTCTTCATGTCCTGCCTGACCGCGGTCCTGCCGAAGATCATGGCGTCGATGTTCCCCACCCACCTGCGGGCCAGCGGCATCGGCCTGCCGCACGCCGTGGCCAGCTCGCTGGCCGGCGGGCTCACCCCGGCCCTGGCGACCTGGCTGGCCGGGGCCGGTCGGCTCGACTGGTACCTGGGCCTGCTCACCGTGACCGCGCTGCTCGCCGGGGCGGCCGGCGTCCGGGCGGTCCGGCGGGCCCGACCGGACGACGAACTGCCGCAGACCCCGGCGCCGCCGGCGCCGCAGGACCGCGTCCTGGTCGGCTCGGCCCGCACCTGAGCCCGCGTGGGACGCGGCGCGT
>NZ_BBOL01000006.1:334443-343880 GCF_020884815.1 Micromonospora sp. NBRC 110038
TCCCCGGCCGCCGCCCGCTGTCAGACTCGGCCGCATGTCCAGCACCGGGGAGATCATCACGCTCAGGGACGGTCGCCGGGCGGTGGTGCACCGCCACGGTGCGGACACCGGCCGGCGGGTGGTCGTGTTCTGCCATCCCGCCCCGGGCTCCGGCGCGTTCGACCCCGACCCGGCGGCCACCCGGCTCGCCGGGGTCACCCTCCTTGCCCTCGACCGGCCCGGCTACGGCGGCTCCGACCCGGCTACCGACTGGGCCGACGTGCCGACGGCCGCCGACGACCTCGCCGAGCTGATCGACCAGCGCCGCCTCGGGCGGGTGGCGGTCGCGGGCTGGTCGGCCGGCGGCCGGGTCGCCCTCGCCCTCGCGGCTCGCCGGCCCGACCTGGTGCGCCGGGTGGCCGTGCTGGCCACGCCCGCCCCCGACGAGGAGGTGCCCTGGCTCGACCCGGGCCAGCGCGACCTGACCGCAGGGCTGCGCGACCGGCCGCCCGCCGACGTCCGCGCCCAGCTGGACGCCGCGCTGGCCGGCCTGGTGCCGCCGGATCCCCGGGACCCGGCGGCGTTGCGGCTGCTCGGCGCGAACCCGGCCGACCGGGCCGCGCCGGCCGACCCCGGCGCCGGGACGCGGATCGGCGACATGCTCGCCGAGGCGTTCGCCCAGGGCGTGCGGGGGATGGCGGACGACATCGCCGGCTACTCGCTGCGCCCGTGGGGCTTCACCCCCGACCAGGTCGGGGCGGCCACCCTGTTGCTGTACGGCGCCGACGACGCCCTCGCCGGCCCCGAGCACGGCCGGTGGTGGCGCGACGCCCTGCCCGACGCCCGGCTGGAGGTCGTGCCGAACGCCGGCCACCTGCTGGTGGTGCCGTCCTGGCCCCGGGTCCTCGACCACCTGGTCGGCCCGCCGATGCGGGCGACCTCCGCCCGGGAGGCGGTCGCGTTCATCCGCCGCGCGTCGGGCCCGCCGCGCCCGGTGCGCTAGGCGCGGGCCGGGACTGCCCTGCCCCGCCTCGCCCTGCCCGCCGCTCCACCCCGCCCCGCCCCCGCCGCTCACCTGACGTGACGGCCCGTGGGGGCCGGCTGTCCGGCCCGACCAACGTGACTCTGCGTCATGCCCGGCCGCCCCCGCCAGAGCTGACGCGCCCCCTTTGCTCTGCACCCATACCCGCAACAGCCCGCCCGAGCTGCCCGGATGTTCGGCGGCGAGGGGTGGGGGAACAGGAGATACGTCACGCAGCGTGGGATGTTGCGTCCTTGGGTGCAGAGCAAAGGGGGCGGTGGGAGTGCTTGCCCGTGGCCGAGAGGGATTGCGCCCCGTCACCGGCCCGCCGGCGCGGAGCGGGCGTGGGCAGACCGCACCCCGCGCCCGGTTGCCCTCGGCGCGTCCTGCGGGGCCGGACACGGCGGTGGCCGGGACGGATCGCTCCGCCCCGGCCACCGCGTCGGGCGGCGGGTCAGCCCCGCGCGCCCTGCCCCACCGGACGCCGCCTGTGGTCGGCGTCGGCGAGGTCGTCGAGCTGCTGCTCCGCGCCGTCGTCCACGGCCGCGGCCGGGTCGACCTGTTGCGGGGCGGTCGGCCGCACGCCGCGCAGGATCACCAGCGCCGCGACCGCGCCCACCGCGAGGGCCCCGGCGGCGATGCCGAACGCGTGGTCGTACCCGCGCACGACGGCCAGGTTCTCGGCCACCCCGGCGGCCTGCTGCCCCCGCTGGTGGCTCAGCGCCAGGGAGACGAAGACGGTCAGCCCCAGGGCGCTGCCCATCTGCAGCACCGTGGTGACGATCCCGGAGCCCAGGCCGGCGTCGGCCTCGGACACCTCGTGCAGGGCGGCGTTCTGCATGGCCGGGTTGGTCATGCCGAAGCCCAGCGCGGTCACCACCATGGCCGGCAGCAGGTCGGTCAGGTACGAGCCGTCGACCGAGATCCGGGTGAACAGGGCCACCCCGATCGCCGAGACGGCCAGGCCGGCGGCCAGCGTCGACCGGGGGCCCACCTTCATGATCAGCTTGGTGGAGAGGAACAGGCCGGGCATGAACGCCACGCAGAACGGCAGCCAGGCCAGGCCGCTGGCGAGCGGCGAGTAGCCCAGGACGTTCTGGGTGTAGAGGACGATCAGGAAGAACACCGCGGCCGAGCTGCTGGCCACGAACACGGTCGCCACGTTCGCGGTGGCGCGCACCCGGTTGGCGAAGAAGCCCAGCGGCACCAGCGGCTGCGCCACCTTCGTCTCCACCACCACGAACAGGGCCAGGGCGGCGATGCCGACCAGCAGCGGAACGAGCACCGGCGCGGAGTCCCAGCCGTTGCGGGCGGCGTTCAGCACGGCGTTGAGGATCGCGATCAGACCGCCGGTGACCAGCACCGCGCCCAGCCAGTCCGGGCGCCGCCGGCCCTGGGCCGGTGCCCGGCTCTCGTCGGCCAGCTTCGGCAGGAGCAGCATCGGGATCACGGCCAGCGGAATGTTCACCAGGAACACCCACCGCCAGCTCGCCAGGTCGGTCAGCACGCCCGAGAGCAGCACACCGGCGGCGGAGCCCAGCCCGGCCAGGCCGCCCCAGATGCCGAACGCCTTCGCCCGCTCCTTCGGGTCGGTGAAGAGCAGGGCCACCATGGACATCGCGGCCGGCGCGGAGAGCGCCTCGGCGACGCCCTGCAACGACCGGCCGGCCAGCAGCACCTCGCTGTTCTGGGCCAGGCCGGCGGTCGCGGAGGCCACCGCGAACAGGCCGGCGCCGAGGCAGAACACCTTCCGGCGGCCGACCAGATCGGCGATCCGGCCGCCGAGCAGCAGCAGGCCACCGGCGGTGATCAGGTACGCGTTCACCACCCAGGTCAGCGTCGCCTCGGAAAAGCCGAGATCACGCTGGATGGACGGCAGCGCGACATTGACGATGGTGGCGTCCAGGAAAATGATGAACTGGACGAGCGCGAGCAGCGCCAATGCTTTCCAGCGGCGCGGATCGGCCTTCGGGAGATCCTGTTGCGACAGCGTGGCAGCCATTCTGCCGCCTCCTTCCACTTCTTGTTCATGTGTTCCGCCGGCCCGGTTCCGGTGTCGACGGCGAGGGTTTTCGCATTTACCCACCGGCATGCGCCGGTATGTTCATTCCATAACTTCCGGCGAGCGCGGTCCAACAACCGCCCGGTGCGTTTGACAACGATTGGTTGTCACCACAGGATGGCGGCATGGATCTCGACCTCGCGCTGGTAAGAGCCTTCGTGGTCACCGCCGAGGAGTTGCATTTCGGCCGGGCCGGCGAGCGCCTCGGCCTGTCCCAGCAGGCGCTGTCGAAGCGGATCCAGCGGCTGGAGGAGCTGCTCGACCGGCCGCTGTTCGAACGCTCCACCCGCACCAGCGCGCTCACCGAGGCGGGCCGGCGCTTCCTGGGCCCGGCCCGCGACCTGCTCGCCGCCGGCGACGCGGCGGTGGCCGCGGTGCACCGCCCGGCCACCCCGCTGCGCGTCGACGTCCTGCACGACCGGCTCGGCCCGGCCCGGCTCGTCGCGGCGGTGCTGGCCGGCAACCCCCGGCTGCGCCTGGAGATCAGCGCCCGGCGAGGGCTCTCCCTGGCGTTGCCGGCGTTGCGCCGGGCCGAGATCGACGCCGTCTTCGGCCGGGTCGCCGGTGCCGCAGCCGCGACCGCCGTGGCGCACCGGCTGATCCGGCTGGAGCCCCTGGTCGCCGTCGTGGACGCCGGGCACCCACTGGCCGGGCGGTCGACGGTGCGCCCCGCCGACCTGGTCGACCACGGCGTCTGGGTGCCCAGCCCGGGCAGCGCCGTGGAGTGGGGCACCTACCTGCAGCTCTTCGCCGACCGGTTCGGCATCCCGCTCACCTTCGAGCAGGTCGACAACGTCGGGGCGGACGAGCTGCTGCGCCGGGGCCGGGCCCTGGGGCGGGTCTTCCTCTCCGCCGCCGACGTGGCCAACCCGCAGGCCGACGACCTGGTCACCCTGCCGCTGGTCGAGCCGCGACCGGTATACCCGTGGTCGCTGCTGTGGCGGCGCAACGACCGGCGGCCCGTCCTGCACGACTTCGTCGACCTGCTGCACGACTACGGCGCGCTGGAGGGGTGGCGGGCCCACGACCTGGCCGACTGCTGGCTGCCCGACGAGGACCGGGAGGCCCTCGCGGCCGGGCCGCCGGCCGGCGACTGACCGGGGCCGGGTCACCGGCTCCACGCCCGGGTCCGCCGGGCCGCGGTGCGGGCCGGGCGCAGCGGGGCGGCGTCGCCGCCGGCCGCGCGGGCCACCGCGGCGAGCCGCCGCCGGCGCGCGCCGGGCACCTCGAGCGCCGACCGGCGGGTGGTCGGGTCGGCGGCGAGCTGCCCGACCACCAGCCGGACGTCGTCGAGCAGGGCGCCGGCCGTGGCCTCGTCGAACAGGTCGGCGTTGTACTCCAGCCGGCCGGTCAGCGCCTGCGGTGTGTGCTCGGCGGTCAGCTCCAGGTCGAGGCGGACCGTCCCGTTCGGACAGCCGCGCACCTCCAGCCGGGTCTGCCCGCCCAGGTCGGCGCGGTCGCTGCCCGGCGGCAGGTTGCCCAGGTTGAACAGCACGTCGAACAGCGGGTTGCGGCGGGCGTCCCGGTCGCCGCGCACCGCGTCGGCGAGCCTGCTGAACGGCACGTCCTGCCCCGACACCGCGTCGAGCATCGCGTCGTTGGCGCGGGTCAGCACCTCGGCCCCGGTCGGGTCGCCGGACAGGTCGACGCGCAGCGGCAGGGTGTTGGAGAACGGGCCGACCACCGCGTCCAGCTCCGGGCGGCCCCGCCCGGCCAGCGGCGCGCCGACCACCGCCGCGTCCGACCCGGCGTACGCGGCCACGACCAGCGCGTACGCGCCCAGCAGCACGGCGAACGGGGTGACCCGCAGCCGGTCGGCGACGGCGGCGACCCCGGCGGCGGCGTCGGCGCCGAAGTCGAAGCGGAGCATCCCGCCGCGGAACGTCTGCGCGGCGCCCCGGGGCCGGTCGGTGGGCAGCTCCGCCGGGGCGAGCCCGGCCAGCCGCCGCTTCCAGCGGTCCAGCAGCCGGTCCAGGGTCGGCCCGGTCATCCGTTCCCGCTGCCAGTGCGCGACGTCGCGGAACTGCAGCCGCACCTCGGGCAGGTCCGGTTCCCGCCCCGCGCACCGGGCCCGGTACGCCCCGGCCAGCTCGGTCAGCAGGATGCCGAACGACCAGCCGTCGACCAGGGTGTGGTGGGCGATCCACGCCAGCGCGTGCCGGGTGGGGGAGATGCGCAGCAGCTCCAGCCGCAGCGGCGGCCGGGCGGCCAGGTCGAACGCGGTGCGGGACAGCGCGGCGACGCGCTCCTGCGCGGCCCGCTGCGGGTCGGGCGCGCCGGTCAGGTCGCGCACCGGCACCCGCGGGTCGGCGTCGGTGACCTCCTGGACGAGCCGGCCGTCGGCGAGCACCAGCCGGCTGCGCAGCACGTCGTGCCGCCGGACCACGTCGCGGACCGCCGCCAGCAGCGCGTCGGCGTCGAGCGGCCCGGTCAGGTGGAACGCGAACGACACGTTGTACGCCGGTACGCCCTGCGCGAGCTGGCTGACGAACCAGAGCTGCTCCTGCACGAACGACGCCGGCCCCCGCCCCGCCGGGCAGGCCCCGGGGGTCAGCCGGGGTTCCCCGGTGCCCGCCGGGCCGCCCGCGGCGCCCCGGACCTTCGCCAGCACCCTGGCCCGGTCCTCCTCCGACATGGCGGCCAGTCGGCCCATCAGCGTCCCCATGACTCCTCCTCGCCCGACGGTGCGGCCATCGGTGCGCACCGTACGAGCGGCCGGTTACGCGGCGGTCCCGCCCGCGCGTAACCGGCGGCCAACCGGGGCCGCCTAGCGTCGCCGGCGACCTTGGCGACGTACCAGCGCACACACCGGGA
This sequence comes from Micromonospora sp. NBRC 110038, assembly GCF_020884815.1. Lineage (NCBI taxonomy): Bacteria > Bacillati > Actinomycetota > Actinomycetes > Micromonosporales > Micromonosporaceae > Micromonospora > Micromonospora sp. NBRC 110038. Next base: position 340,320 of record NZ_BBOL01000006.1, read on the forward strand.
GCGGACAGTCATGACCAACGCGACCACCGGAGAAGACTTCTGGCGCGACTACCCGCTCGTCAGCGAGCGGTACCAGGCCGGCCTGCTCGACGCGGCCGACTGGGCCACCTGGCGGGCCAACCGGCTGCGGGCGGTGCTGCGGCACGTGACGGCCCGGTCGCCGTTCTACGCCCGGCACCTCGCCGGGGTCGACCTCGACGCGGTCACCCCGGACACCCTGGGCCGGCTGCCGTTCACCACGAAGGACGACCTGCGCCGGGAGATGCACGACGTGCTCGCGGGCACCCCCGCCGACGCGCTGATCTACTACGAGACCACCGGCACCACCGGGGCGTCCACGCCCTGCCCCCGCGACGCGAAGGACGTCATGTCCAGCAACGTGCACGTGGAGTGGGCGTGGCGGCGGCTGTTCGACCACTACTTCGACGGCCGCCGCCCGGTGGTCGGACTGATGGGCCCCTCGGAGCTGTACGCCTTCGGCGACACCTTCGGCGACGTCGCCCAGCGCCTCGGCGCCTGCCACGTCAAGATCTGGCCGGAGTCGCCCCGGGTGGGCTTCCGCAAGGCGCTGCGGCTGATCCGGGAACTGAACGTGGAGGTCCTCGTGGCCGCCCCGGCGCTCTGCCTGAACCTGGCCAAGGCGGCCCTGCAGAACGGGCTCGACCCGGCGCAGGACCTGCCGGTGAAGCTGTTCACCGTGCTGGGGGAGATCTGCACCCCGGCGTTCGGGGCGAACGTGCGCTCGATCTGGGGCGCGGACGTGCGCCCCGCCCTGTACGGGTCGCAGGAGGCCATGGCGATCGGCACCGGCTGCCACCTGGACCGGCTGCACATCTCCGGGCCGAACTACCTGGTCGAGGTGCTGGACCCCGACTCGGAGGCCAGCCTCGGCGCGTACGGCACCGGCGAGCTGTGCCTGACCATGCTCGTCGACGGCATCAAGCCGCTGATCCGCTACCGCACCGGTGACCTGGTGACCGTCGCGCCGAACTCCTGCGGCTGCGGTGGCCCCGGCGACGTGGTGGAGGTGCTGGGCCGGGTCGCCGACCGGGTCGCGATCGGCGCCGGGCGGTACCGTCCCGCGCAGATCGAGTCGGCCGTGCTCGGCGGCCTGTCCCGCTGCCTCGGCTACCAGGTGGTCATCGACACCGCGCCCAACGGCACCGACGCCCTCACCGTCTACGTGGAACTGCTGCGCGACGGTGCCGCCGACGCCGACGGCTCCGCCGAGCGGGCCGCGCTCGCCACCCGGCTCACCGAGCACTTCGGCGTGCCGACGCGGGTGGAGGTCACCACCGAACTCGACCCGATCACCAACACCGGGGCGTTCGTGAGCTGGAAGGCCGCCCGGATCAAGGACAACCGGGCCGGGGCCGACCAGGACGTCGCCGCCGCCCGGGCCGCCGCCGGCGCGCACTCGCTGCGCAGCTGACCCGCCCCGACACGGTCCAGGCAAGGAGCAGAGATGACACTCGCACCAGCCCGACCGGACACCGTCGTGCCGGTCGCCACCGAGCGCCACCGGGTCCGCGTCGCCGACCCGTTCGCCGCGTACCTCGCGCTGCGCCGCAGGTTCGGCGCCGACCAGGTCTACCTGCTGGAGTCGCCGGCGGGCCCGGCCGGCGACACCCGCCACGCGTACGTCGGTTTCGGGGAGCTGCTGTCGGTCGCGGTGACCGGCCGCGCGGTGACCGTCACCGGCCGGCCCGCCCTGGCCGACGCCGCCCGGGCGCGGGCCGCCGGGGTCGACGGCCTGGAGGAGGTGCTGCGCGTCGTGCAGGAGCTGTTCGACGCCCCCGCCGGGCCGGGTGACTTCTCCTTCGGCTTCCTGGCGTTCCTCGGCTACGACGCGGCCCGGCACTTCGAGCGGCTGCCGTACCTGATCGAGGGCGGCCCCCGGCTGCCGCACGCCTGCCTGGTGCTGCACCGGGGCCTGGTCCGCTTCGACCTGACGGCCGGGACGGCGGAGCTGCTGCTGCACCGGTCCCCGGCCTGGCCGGACGACCCGGCCGGCGACCTGGTCGCGCTGCTGGACGCCGCCGCCGACGGGCCGCCGGGCGACCGGGCGGCGGACGGGGCGATGCCGCCGTTCGCGGTCACCGACGACGTCGCCGAGGACGACTACCGCCGGGCCGTCGACCGCTGCCTCGGGCACATCGCGGCCGGCGACATCTACCAGGTGCAGATCGGCCACGAGCTGACCATCCGCAGCGACGCCGACCCGGTCCGGGTGTACGAGCGGCTGCGCCGGCGCAACCCGTCGCCGTACATGTACCTGGCCCCGCTGGCCGGGCAGACCGTCATCGGGGCGAGCCCCGAGCTGTTCGTGCGGGTCGAGGACGGCACGGCCACGATGCGGCCGATCGCGGGCACGGCCGCGCGCACCGGCGACCCGGCGCGGGACCGGGAGGCGGGCCGGCGGCTCGCCGCCGATCCGAAGGAGATCGCCGAGCACATCATGCTGGTGGACCTGTGCCGCAACGACATCGGCCGGATCTGCCGACCGGACACCCTGGACGTGCCGGAGACCCTGGTCGTCGAGCGCTACTCGCACGTGCTGCACCTGGTCTCCACGGTCACCGGCGCGGTGTCGCCGGAGCTGGACAGCTACGACGTGCTCGCCGCGCTGTTCCCGTCGGGCACCATGACCGGCGCGCCGAAGATCCGCGCCATGGAGATCATCGAGTCGACGGAGGCCAGCCGCCGGGGCCTCTACGCCGGGGCGATCGGCCTGATCGGCGTCGGCGGGTACGTCAACCTCGCCCTGTGCATCCGCACCGTGCTGCACGACGGGCAGAGCTACCACACGCGGGCGTCCGCCGGCGTGGTCGCCGACTCCCGGCCCGAGCGGGAGTGGCGCGAGACCCTGGCCAAGCTGAGCGCCGGCTACTGGGCGGTCACCGGAGAGGAGTTGCTGTGAAGGTCCTGCTCGTCGACGCGTACGACAGTTTCGTGCACATCATCCGCCAGTACCTGCTCAGCGCCGGCATGGAGGCCGAGGTGGTGCGCTCCGACGCGATCGGCGTCGCCGACGTGCCGGGCACGGGGGCCGACGCGCTGCTGCTCGGCCCCGGCCCCGGGCACCCGGCGGAGAGCGGCCACGTCGAGCTGGTCGAGGCGTACGCGGGGCGGCTGCCGATCTTCGGGGTCTGCCTCGGCCACCAGGCGATCGGGCTGGCCTTCGGTGCGCGGGTGCTACGCGCCCGGCACCTGATGCACGGCAAGACCAGCGAGATCCGCCACGACGGCCGGGGCGTCTTCGCCGGCCTGCCCCGCCCGTTGACCGCCACCCGCTACCACTCGCTCATCGTGGACGGGGCGAGCCTCGCCGGCACCGACCTGGTGCCGACGGCGCACGCCGCCGACGACGGGTACGTGATGGCGCTGCGGCACCGCCGCCTGCCGGTGGAGTCGGTGCAGTTCCACCCGGAGAGCGTCCGTACCCAGCACGGCCTGGCGATGCTGACGAACTTCCTCGCCGCCTCGCGGCTGCCCGCCCCGGCGTGACCCCGGTCGTGCCCGTGCCCCGCCACCCAGCCGACGTGGCGGGGCACGGGCACG
>NZ_BBOL01000006.1:344291-417597 GCF_020884815.1 Micromonospora sp. NBRC 110038
GCGGGCCGCCGGCCCACCGGACGGGCGGCCCGGGGGCACCTCCCCGGCCACCGACCGGGCCGCCGGCCTCGTCAGGCCGCCGGGCCGAGCAGCCGGAGCCGGCCGTCCGGGGCGCGCACGGCCCGCCAGGCGGTCGCCACCAGCACCGAGTTCCCGCCCGGGTCGGACGGGTCGGGCACCAGCCATCCGGCCGAGCGCAGCGGGCTGTCGGCGACCACCCCCGCCAGCCAGGGCACCCCGACGTACAGCCGCCCCACGGCGGCGGGAACGAGGCCGTCGTCGAGCACCTGCCAGTCGCCGCCGGGCAGCGCCCCGGCGGGCGGGGCATCCGCGCCCGTCGGACCGAGGGCGAGCGGGTCGCCGCGCAGCAGCGGGCCCCATACGGCGGCCTCGACCGCGCCGGGCGCCACGGGAGCGTCGTCCGCCGGGTTCCCGTCGGTCGCCCCCGACCGGGCGGCCAGCACGAGGTGACGGTGGGCCAGCAGCAGGCCCCCGAGCGGGGTCACCCCGCTCAGCACGTACGCCGGGTCCTCCGCCCGCACCGGGCGGACCAGCGCCCGGCCTGAGCCGTGACGGCGTCGCCAGGGCAGCACGCGGACGCCGTGACGACGGGCCGATCCGGCCCACTCGGGTTCGGCGAGCACCAGGCCCAGCCCGACCCGCGCCGCGCCGCGCCCGTCCCCGGACGGCAGCGGCAGGTACGCGGCCCCGCTCTTGAGCGCGGCGAGCCGCCCGACGACGGCGTCCACCCCGCCGCGCAGCAGCAGTCCGACCGTGTCGCCGGGGCGCACCCCGTGCTCGGCGAGCAGCCGGGCCAGGTCGCCGGAGCGGCGGTCGAGGTCCCGGAAGCTCGTCCGGTGTCCCTCGTGGACGACGGCGGGGGCGTCCGGGGTGGCGGCCGCGACCGTGGCCAGCAGGCCGGGCAGGGTCTGCACCGTGGGGTCGGCGACGGCGACCTGCCCCGACGCCCCGGCCGGCAGCCGCACCGGGAGGTGCGCCGGTGGGTGGGCGGGCGGGCCGGTGGCGGGGACGCCCCGGGTCCGGCTGAGCTCACCGATCTGGGCCAGGCAGCGCAGCCGGCTGCCGATGAAGTGGGTGTCGGCCCAGCCGGCCGGCGTGGGGTGGGCGTGTGGCCACAACGCGTACCGCCCGGCCCGGTTGACGACGACGCGGAGGAAGTGTGGTGCCATGGCCGGCCTCCCCTTCCGTCGGCGGACCGGTCCGCCATATCCGGCACGGACCGGCTCCGGTGGATTGAGTGGGAAATGATACGTCGCGTCGGTTGCCTCCCGGTTACCCGCGACCGCCGCCCGGCGCACCGGGTCCGCCGTCGGGACGCCCGTAACCGGGGTCTAACCCGGCCTGCCTACCGTCCGCCGGAGACCGACAACCAGCGACGGGGGCGGGGCCGCACCGATCCGGGCGCGACGCCCGCCGACCCGAGACCGAGATCCGTCGACCACCTGAAGGAGGCGGCCGTGCCCGACACCGCTGCTTGGGAGCGACATCTGCAGGACGTCCCGCGGGCGGTCAACCTGCCCGCCGACCGGACCGCCGCCGCGCGCGACGCGGCGCCCGTCGTCCGGGAGGTGCCGGGCGGGCCGTACCCGGCCGCCGACCTCCTCGCCGGGGTCGGCGCGCTGCTGCACCGCTACGGCGGCGAGCCGCGCCTGCTCGTCGGCCGGTCCGTGGCCGCGACCGGGCGCCTGCTCGCCGTCCGGGTGACCGTCGAGGGTGGACAGACCGTCGCCGAGCTGCGCGCCGCCGCCGCCGGGGCCGTCCGGGCGGCCGTCGACCTCGGCGAGGTCACACCGGCCGAGCTGGCGCGGCTGCGCGGCGTGGACCCGGCCGGCGGGCAGCGGCCCTGCCACGCGGTGGTGGTCGACGGGCCGCCGGAGGCCGCCGACCCGGCCGCCGCCGAGCTGACCGTCACCAGCGCCGACGGGCGGACGTGCCTCGTCGCGGACCCGCGCTTCGCCCCCGGCACCGTCGCGCGCATCGCCGCGCACCTCGGCCGGCTGCTCACCGCCCTCGCCGGTGACCCGGACGCGCGCGTCGCCGAGCTGCCCCTGCTCGGCCCGGACGAGCGGTCGGCCATCCTCTACGGGTGGAACGACACCGCCCGGCAGTTCCCGCCGGAGCAGTTCCCCGAACTGGTCGCCCGCGTGGCCCGCGAGGCCCCCGGTCGTCCCGCCGTCGTGGCCGGCGATCGCATCCTCAGCTACGGCGACCTCGACGCCGACGCCAACCGGCTCGCGCAGCACCTGGCGGGCCTCGGCGTGGGCCGGGGCGACCGGGTCGGCGTCTGCCTGGAACGCTCCCCGGAGAGCATCCTCGCCCAACTCGCCGCGTTCCGGCTGGCCGCCACGGCGGTGCTGCTCGACCCCGAGTACCCGCAGGAGCGGCTGGAGTTCATGGTCGACGACTCGCGGGCCGCGGCCGTGCTGACCCGCGCCGGCCTGCGCGCCCGCCTCGGCGCGGCGGCCTGCCCCGTCGTGGAGGTCGAGGGCGACGCGTGGCGGGCCGCCCCCGCCGTCGACCCCGGCTGCCCGGTCGCCGACGAGGAGGTCTGCCACATCGCCTACACCTCCGGGTCCACGGGCAAGCCGAAGGCGGTGCTGCTGCGCCACGGCCCGCTGCGCAACACCGTGCACGTCCTGCGCGAGCAGTGCGGCCTCGCGCCGGGGCAGCGCGGCACCTGGCTCTGCTCGCCCGGCTTCGGCCTGGTGCAGGTGGACTGCTTCCCGATCCTGGCCGTCGGCGGCACCGTGCACATCCCGGAGCCGGCCGTCGCCGCGTCCCCGGAGCAGCTGCGGGACTGGCTGGTCGAGCAGCGCATCGAGCAGTCGCTGGTGCTCACCGCGATGGCCGAGCGGCTGTGGCGGCTCGACTGGCCCGCCGGCACCGCGCTGCGCTGGATGCGCATCGCCGGCGAGCGGGTGCGGTCCTGGCCCGACCCGGAGCTGCCGTTCCGGGTGCTCAACGTCTACGGCTCCGCCGAGGCCACCGTGGTGGGCACCTGCGACCTGTCCACCCTGGCCGCCGAGGCGCCCGACGGCCGCCCCGACCGGATGCCGCCGGTGGGCCGCCCGGTGGCCAACGTCCGGGCGTACGTGCTGGACGCGAACCGCCAGCCGGTGCCCCCGGGGGTGCTCGGCGAGCTGTACGTCTCCGGCGAGAGCCTGTCGCGCGGCTACCTCAACCGGCCGGAGGTCAACGGCGAAAAGTTCCTGCCCAACGAGCTGCCCGGCGACCCGTACCCCGTGCTGTACCGCAGCGGCGACGTCGCCCGGTACTGGCCCGACGGCACCGTGGAGATCGTCGGCCGCACCGACAACGAGGTGAAGATCCGCGGCTACCGGGTGCACCTCGGCGAGATCGAGAGCGTCCTGGCCGAGCAGCCGGGGGTGCGCCAGTGCGCGGTGCTGGCCCGCGAGGACACCCCGGGGGAGCGGCGGCTCGTCGCGTACGTCGAGCCGGACCGCGCCCGGCCGCCGGAGCTGACGGCGGTCCGGGCCGCGCTGCGGCGGCGGCTGCCGGGCTACATGGTGCCGGCGGCGTACGTCGTCGACGACCTGCCCACCACGGCCAACGGCAAGATCGACCGGGCGGTGCTGCCGCCCCCGCCGCGCACCCGCCCCGAGCTGGACACGCCGTACCGGGCGCCGGAGAACCCGGCGCAGGAGCGGGTGGCCCGGATCTGGGCCGAGGTGCTCGACCTCGACGACATCGGCGTCGACGACGACTTCTTCGAGCTGGGCGGCGACTCGCTGCGGGCGATGCGGCTGCTGGCCCGGCTGCGCGACGAGGCGCGGCTGCGGCTGAAGATGTCCGAGCTGTTCCGCGCGCCCACCGTGGCCGCCCTCGCCGAGCGGGCCGGCACCTCCCGGCGGGCCCCCGGGGTCGTGACGCACGACGCGGCGGGCCGCCACGCGCCGTTCGGCCTCGGCGCGGCCCAGGCCGGCCTGGCCGGCGCACCCGGCGTGCGGTACGTCGAGTGGCAGCGCGACTGGCTCGACGTGGACCGGTTCGTCGCCGCGTGGCAGCGGCTGGTCACGCAGCAGGACGCCCTGCGGCTGGTCCTCGCCGCCGACGGCACCCAGCGGGTCGCCGAGCGCGCGCCCGCCCCGCCGCCGGTGCGCGACCTGACCGACGCCGCCGACGCCGCCGACCGGCTCGACCGGGTCCGCGCCGAGCTGCTGGCCACGCCGTTCGACCTGGCCGAGGGGCCACCGTACCGGCTGCGGTTGACGCTGCTGCCCGACGACGTCGTCGCCGTCCACCTGGCCGTGCACCCGGCGGTCGCCGACGACCGCAGCCTCGACGAGGTGCTGCCCCGGCTGCTCGCCGCCGGCTACGAGGACCCGGACCTGCCCGCGCCCGCGCTGACCGTCCGGGACCTGCTGCGCGCCGAGCCCGCGCCGGCGGTGGCGCCCGCCGCGCCGGCGGGGCCCGTCGCCGCCGATCCGGTCCGGTGGCACCGCGCCGTCGGCGACGGCTGGTCCGCGCTGGCCGCCGCAGCCCGGCGGGCCGGCACCGGCCCCGAGGAGCTGCTCGGCGCGCTCGCCGTGGACGCGTACGCCGAGGCGACCGGGGCCCCGGCGGCCCTGGCCCCGGCCCCGGCCGGCGCGCCGGCGGCGGCCCGGGACGTCGTGGGCCCGCTGACCGCCGGCCCGACCGGCGGGGAGCCCGCCGTCGCCGTGCGCGTGCTGCGCGCCGACGACGACGGCGAGGACTGGCTGCCGGTACGCCGGGCGAACCTGCTGCCCGGCGTCGCGGCCGACCTGACCGCGCGGGTGACCGGCCCCCGGCTGGAGCTGGACTGGACCTGTCCGGGCGGCGAAGTGGCCCGGGCGACGCTCGACCGCGTCGACGCCGCCCTGCGCGCCCGGCTCGCCGAACCGGCCGTCGACCCGACCGCTCCCGCCACCGTCGCGGTGGGCGGCTGACCTCCACCGGTGGTAGCGGCGTCGGTCGCCGCCACCGGCTCAGGGCCCGCGCCGGCCGGCGCGGACCCCCGTCGAAGATTCAGCGAGGTGAACCATGACCGTGATCATCGTGCTCCGGGAGACGGCCACCGAAAGCGAACTGTCCCAGGTGCTCAACCTGGCCGACCGGATCGGCTCCGGCGTGCGCCGGCACAGCCCCCACCTGCTCTCCCTCACCGGCGACCTGGCGACGGTGGACCAGGCGGTCGCGCACCTGCCCCAGGTCCGGCACGTCGCCGGGGTGCCGGGGCAGTACCCGTGCGCGTCCGCCCAGGCCCGCATCGGGCTGCCCAGCAGCGTGCGGCTCGGCGACGCCACGGTCGGCCCTGGCGGGTTCACCGTCATCGCCGGCCCCTGCTCCGTGGAGAGCCGCGACCAGCTGCTGGAGGTGGCGCACGCCGTACGCGACTGCGGCGCGCACGCCCTGCGCGGCGGCGCGTTCAAGCCGCGCAGTTCCCCGTACGCCTTCCAGGGGCTGGGCCGGCGCGGCCTGGCCCTGCTGGCGGAGGCCCGCCGCGCCACCGGCCTGCCGGTCGTCTCCGAGGTCCTCGACGTCCGCGACCTCGACGCGATGCTGCCGGCGGTGGACATGCTCCAGGTGGGGGCGCGCAACATGCAGAACTACGCGCTGCTGCGGGAGCTGGGCCGGTTGCGGGTGCCGGTGCTGCTCAAGCGCGGCCTGGCCGCCACGATCGACGAGACGCTGATGGCCGCCGAGTACATCCTCGACGGCGGCAACCCCGACGTCGTCCTCTGCGAGCGCGGCATCCGCACCTTCGAGACGGGCTACCGCTTCACCCTCGACATCGCCGCCGTGCCGGTGTTCAAGGAACGCAGCCACCTGCCGGTGATCATCGACCCGAGCCACGCCGCCGGGGAGACCAGCCGGGTGCTGCCGCTGGCCCTGGCCGCCGCGGCCTGCGGCGCGGACGGGATCATCGTGGAGACCCACTGCGACCCCGCCGCGGCGCTCTGCGACGGCAAGCAGGCCCTGCCCACGCACCGCCTGCCGGAGCTCGTCGACGGGGTGCTCCAGGTGGCGCGCGCCGCCGGGCGGCTCACCGCCGACCGGCGGGCCGGCGAGGATCGGGAACTGGTGCTGGCGGGAGCGCCGGCCGGGCCGGTGGCGGCGGCCCGGGTCGTCCGGCGCTGACCGCCGGGCCTGAGCTGACCGGCCGGCCCCGGCCCGGTGCCACCCGGGGCGGCCCGGTCGGTCAGCTGGTCTCCTCGGCGGAGAGCAGCCGCGCGGCCACGGCCTTGCGGATGGCGTCCACCCGGGACACCGCGTCGAGCTTGGCGTAGATGTTGGTCAGGTGCCGCTTCACGGTGCCCTCGGTGATCCCGAGCCGATGGGCGATCTGCCCGTTGCTGTACGCCTGCGCGACCAGCCGCAGCACGTCCAGCTCCCGCTGCGACAGCAGCGGCGGCGTGCCCTCCTGGTGGCTCTCCAACTGGCCGATCGTCTCCCGGGACACCGACAGCAGCACGTTGTCCCGCCCCCGGCCGACGGAGTGCACGGCGGCGATCAGCTCCTCCCCGGCGATGTTCTTCACCAGGTAGGCGTACGCGCCCCGGGCCAGCAGGTCCTGCACGATGGCCGCGCTCTCGTGCATGGTGAGCACGATGACCCGGGTGTGCGGGAACTCCCGGCGCACCCGGTCGATGACGACCGGCGTGCCGGGGCCGGGCATCTCGACGTCGAGCAGCAGCACGTCCGGGTGCAGGTGGGCGACGAGCGCGAGGGCCTCGTCTGAGGTGGCCGCCTCGCCCACCACGGCGCAGCCCGGGTCGGTCTCCAGCAGCTCGCGCAGGCCGTCGCGGAACAGCATGTGGTCGTCGGCGACGACCACCCGGGTCTGCCCCGCGCCGTGGGTCATCGGGACTCCCCGGACAACGGCACGCAAATGGCGACCGTGGTGCCCCCGGCGGGGCCGGGGCAGATGGACAACGACCCCCCGACCAGCTCGACGCGCTCCCGCATGGACAGCAGGCCGCCGCCGGAGAGGTCCTGGGGGCTCGGCGTGAAGCCGCGGCCGTGGTCGCGGACGGCCGCCGTGAGCGCCGTGCCGCACACCTCGACCGAGACGTCCAGCCGGCCGCTGCCGGAGTGCAGCAGGGCGTTGCGGACCGCCTCGCGCAGCACGAGGTAGATCTCCTCGGCGATGGCCTGCGGGACGGTGCGGGTGTCGCCGGTGACGGTGCAGGTGATCGCGACGCTCGACGGGACGCTCGCCTTCAGGTAGCCGCGCAGCGCGTCCTCCAGCCCGGCCGGCCCCACCGAGTGCCGCAGCTCCTCGGACAGGGCCCGGGTCAGCGACAGCGCGTCCCGCATGGCGCGCCCGGCCTGGTCGAGCTTGCCCTCGGCCCGGTCCGACCGGCGTTTCTGGTAGATGCGGTGCAGGTCGAGGTGTTGCAGCCCCACGCCGATGGCGTGCGCCACCCGGTCGTGCAGCTCCCGGCCGATCCGGCGGCGCTCGGCCAGGTGCGAGGTGAACACCCGTTCCAGCAGGAAGCCCACGTAGGACAGGGCGCCCGTCTCGATCCGGGCCATGATCGTGCGGTGCAGCGTGGCGGCGATGTTGGCGGTGACCACGCCGTCGTCGGCGTCCCCGCGGGCGTACTCGCGGATCAGCGGGGGCAGGGCGGCCTCGAAGAGCAGGGTCGCGGCGCGCAGCGACTGGACGGGGTGGATGCCGCGCTGGGCGCGGTCGCGGCCGACACTGAGCGTGAACGGGGTCGCCACCGGCGTCATCTCGGCGGTGCCGCTGGCCCCGTACCGGTCGACGTCGTCGATGACCGCGTTGGCCTGGCACAGCGCCTGCCGGCGCGCCTCCGGGTCGGCGAAGATCGCGTTGCCGGTGGTCCGTAGTCGCTGCTCGTACGCGTCGAGGATCTCGGCCCGGACCGCGGGTGGCAGGCCGCGTCCGGTCGTGCCCGCATCTGTCCTCGTGTCCCCCACCGCACCTCTCAGCCCAGCGCCGGCTCATGGTCCGAGTTGACCCCCGCACACGTAGTGTCCCTGAGTGCCGACACAGGTCGCAACCGGACCGAGCAGCGCCAGGTGGGCCAGGTACTGGGTGGCCATGAACACCCGGTACGGGCGGCGCCGACGCGCCGGCGTGCCGTCCCCGACGGGCCCGCAGGTCAACCCGGTCAGCACCAGCGCCCCGGCCACGGTGAGCCAGGACGCGACCCGGACGGCCGGCCACGCGTCGTGGGCCGCGAGCAGGAAGGCGAGCGCGACGGTGAGCGCGACGGCCGCCACGGACCGGCGGGCCCACGTCACGCCCCGCGTGACGGGCAGGGTGCGCCGCCCGGCGAGCCGGTCGCCGGGCACGTCGGAGAGGTCCTTCGCGAGGGCCCCGACGGCCATCCACAGGGCCATCGCGACGCAGAAGACCCACAGGTGCGGCACCGGCCGGGCCCCGGCGCTGTCCGCCCCGGCCAGGTAGGTGAGCAGGCCGGCGATCACCACCGCGCCGGCGGTCCCGGCGACCCGGCGCTTCAACGGCGCCCGGCCCATCGAATACCACCAGCCGAGCGCGAGCTGCCCCGCGCCGAGCAGCACCAGGGTCGAGCCGACGGTCGCGGCCACCAGCAGGCCGGCCGCCGCCAGCCCGTACGCGGTCCGCAGGGCGACACCCCGGTCGAGCCGGCCCCGGGCGATCGGACGGCGGGAGCCGTTGGCCCGGTCCTCGGTGACGTCGGCGACGCCGTTGAGCAGGTAGACGCTCCAGGTCAGCAGCAGCCAGGCCAGCGCGCCCCGGCCGAGGGCGCCGTCGAGGTCCGCCCCGGACAACGCGCCGGCCGCCGCGCCCGCGGCGAACCGGAGCAGGAAGATCACCTGCACCACCGGCCGGGCCTCCACGAAGGACAGGCCGAGGGTCCGCCACCACCGGTCCGACGGCCGGGTCGCCGTCAGCGTGCTCATGGTCATCGTCACCAGCTCCCCTCGGTCGTCGTCGGACCGATCGTCCGGTGTGGACGACGGTGCGGTCGTCTGTCGCAGGTCACAGCGTCCGGGCGCGGTAGGTCGTAGTGCGACTGTCACCTTGGTCGTAGGGGAAGTACCCAGTTGCGAACGGTTCCCTTGTGGACTCAGGAGGTCCTTTTAGCGTCGGAGGTGTCGATGAAGGTTTCCGTCACCGCCTGAGAAGGGACACCCATGCTGCCGAACCCTCCCGCCGCCGTCACCGTTCGTTTCCTCGGTGACTTCGCGGTCACCGTCGACGGCGTGCCCGTCGAACGCTGGCGCGCCGGCAAGGCGCGCAACCTCTTCCAGTTCCTCGTGCTCAACCGGGGCCACGTGGTGCCCCGGGAGCGGCTCTACGAGGTGCTCTGGCCCGACAGCGACACGGACCGGTCGACCTCGCTGAAGGTGGCCGCCCACGCGCTGCGGCAGATCCTCGGCAGCTGCCCCGGCGGCACCGGGGTCGAGATCGTCTACCAGGACGTCGGATACCTGCTGCGGTGCGCCGAGATCTGCGTCGACACCGAGGAGTTCGAGGCGGCCGTCGACGCCGCCCGGGAGGCCGAGCGGACCGGCGACACCGGGGCGGCCCTGGCCGCCCACCACCGGGCGATCAGCCTCTACCAGGGCGACTTCCTCAACGGCGAGACCGCCGACTGGGTCGACGAACAGCGCCAGTGGACCCGGGCCATGGTGCTGCGGTCGCTGCACCACCTGCGCGCCGACGCCATGCTCCGCGACGATCCCCGCGCGGTGGTCACCTGGTGCCGGCGCATCCTGTCGGTCGACCCGTACCAGGAGGAGGCGTACCAGAACCTGCTGGTGGTGCACGGCATGCTCGGCGAGCTGGGTCAGGTCCGCAGCTGGTACGACCTGTGCGTGCAGCGGCTGCGCGACGGCCTCGACGTCGGCCCGACCGGGCGTACCCGGCAGATCCGTGACCTCGCCCTCACCGGGCGGCTGCGCGGGCGGCGGGCCTCGGCCCCTCGCCCGGCGTCGCCCCGCCGCCCCGCCGCCCGGGGCCTGCAGCCGCTGTCGCTGACCGCGTAACCACCGGCTAACGCCCACGGTCCATCGTCGGCGCACCGGCGCGTCGCGTGCCGGGGGAGATCCGGACGTCCCCGAGGAGAGCGAAGATGAGCGAGCAGACCATGACGACCGGGGCCGGCGCCCGGCAGCGGGTGCTGGTCACCGAGGAGCTGGCCGGGGAGGCGCTGCGCCTGCTGGCCGACGAGTTCGACGTACGTCAGGTCGACGGCGCCGACCGGGCGGCGCTGCTGGCGGCCCTGCCCGACGCCGACGCCGTCGTCATCCGCAGTGCCACCCGCGTCGACGCCGAGGCCCTCGACGCGGCGGCACGCCTGCGGGTGGTGGCCCGCGCCGGCGTCGGCGTGGACAACGTCGACGTGCCGGCGGCGACCGCCCGGGGCGTGCTGGTGGTCAACGCGCCCACCTCGAACGTCGTGTCCGCCGCCGAGCAGGCCGTCGCCCTGCTGCTCGCCGTGGCCCGGCACACCGCCACCGCCAGCGCCGCGCTCAAGCAGGGGCGCTGGCAGCGGTCCCGGTTCACGGGCGTGGAGATCGCCGGGAAGACCGTGGGCGTGATCGGCCTGGGCCGCGTCGGTGTGCTCTTCGCCCAGCGGATGGCCGCGTTCGGCACCCGGGTCGTCGCCTACGACCCGTACGCCACCTGCGAGCGGGCGGCCCGGGTCGGCGTCGCCCTCGTCGGCCTCGACCAGCTCCTGGCCACCAGCGACTTCATCTCCCTGCACCTGCCGCGCACCCCGCAGACCGTCGGGCTGATCGGCCGGGCGGAGCTGGCGCGGGTCAAGCCGGGGGTACGGATCGTCAACTGCGCCCGGGGCGGCCTGGTCGACGAGGAGGCGCTGGCCGAGGCGATCGCCGCCGGCCGAGTGGCCGGGGCCGGCGTCGACGTGTTCGCCACCGAGCCCTGCGTGGCCTCACCGCTGTTCGCCCTCGACGAGGTGGTGGTCACCCCGCACCTGGGCGCGTCCACCGCCGAAGCACAGGTCAAGGCGGGCGTCGCCGCCGCCGAGAGCGTCCGGGCGGCCCTGCGCGGCGACGACGTCCCCGACGCGGTCAACCGGCCCGGCCCGCGCCGCGCCGCCGTGCCGGCCTGAGCGGGCGGTCCGACCCGTCCCACGCCCACCGACACCGGCCGTCAGCCCGGCTCCGGCGGTGGCGGCAGCACCGCCAGGGCGAGCGTCAGGTCCAGCACGGTCTGCGGGTCGAGCAGCCGGTCGCCGTACAGCTCCCGCACCTGCGCCATCCGGTAGCGCACCGTCTGCGGGTGCACGAACAGGGCCGCCGCCACGTCGTCGCGGCGGCCCTGGTGCAGCAGCCAGGCCCGCAGCGTCTCGGCGAGCCGGTGGGCGGTGGCCGACGGCAGCGCGGCGAAGGGCTCCAGCACCTGCGCCCGCAGGTCGGCCAGGGCCTCCGGGTCCGTGCTGAGCAGCAGCCGCGCCAGGTGCCGCTCGGTGTCCAGGGGCGCGTCGGCGTCGTCGCGGGGCAGCCCGAGCAGCAGCGCGCGGGTGGCCCGCTCGTACGACCCGGCCACCCGGTGCCACGGCCGGGCCGGCCCCAGCACCGCCCGGTGGCCGCGCAGCACCCGGGCCAGCTGCCGCCGCCGGCCGCCGTGGACGTCGGGCACCAGCAGCACGGCCAGCTCCTCGGCCGGCTCCGGCCCCGGCATGTCCTCCCCGCTCTCCAGCGTGTGCGGGCTCAGCGCGGTCAGCACCGTGCGCAGGCCGCTGCGGGGCAGCAGCACGACGGTCAGCGTCTGCGGCGGGGGCCAGTCCGCCCGGGCGGCGCTGCGGCGCAGCACGTCCTCGGCCTCGCCGGCCAGCAGCTGCTGGGTGAGCCGCTCCAGGTACCGCTGCCGCGCCCGGCCCACGCTGGCCAGCTCGTCGGCGTGCCCCGCCACGCTGGCGGCGGAGAGCTCGTCGATGTAGGCGAACATCAGCTCGGCGAACTCGGCGACGGTCGTCGCCGCGAGCCCGGCGCGCACGGTGGTGGTGGAGACCTCCCGCCAGGCCACCCGCGCCCCCACCCGGTACGCCGCCAGCAGCGCGTCCATGCTGCGGCCGGAGCGGGCCTCCCCGCTGCCCAGGGCGTACGCCGCCTCCAGCGCGGGGGCCAGCGGGGTGCTCGGGTCGGCCGCAGCATGGGGACGCCCGACGAGCTGGAGGAAGGTGCCCAACGCGATGCGTACCGCGTTTTCGATCTTGGCCCGCATCTGCCCGGTGAGGGTGCCCGAGTAGGCCGGCACCTCGGCCGTGATCGCGGTGACCGTGCGCTCGGCGACCGCCGGCAGCACCCCGAGCAACCGGGCGGCCATCGGCGCGTCCAGTTCGAGGTGGGCCGCGCGGTGGCCGGTCCCGGACTCTTCCGACATGTTGTTCTCCCGGAACAAAACCGTGCGGGTCTTTCATCTTTCTTGGCCAAGATGTTATGCGATCGTGTCCGTCACCCTGGTCCTATGACCACCACCGTCCCGCGCCCGTCCGGCCGCCGCACCGTCCGGGACAGGCTGTTCCGGCTCGCCGAGACGGTCACCACCCCGCTGCTGCCCGACGACTACCTCGACATGGTCGCCCCGCTGCGCTCCGGCGCCGCCCTGCGCGGGCGGATCCTCGACGTCCGGCCGGAGACCCGGGACGCCGCGACGGTGACCATCCGGCCCGGCCGGGGCTGGCGGGGGCACACCCCCGGGCAGTACGTCCGCCTCGGCGTGGACGTCGACGGGGTCCGCCAGTGGCGGGCCTACTCCCTCACCTCCGCCCCCGGCCGCCGCGACGGGCTGATCTCGGTCACCGTGAAGGCGATCCCGGACGGCCGGGTCAGCAACCACCTGGTCCGCCGGGTCCGGCCCGGCACCCTGGTCCAGCTCGACCAGGCCCAGGGCGACTTCGTCGCGCCCGCGACCGCGCCGCGGAAGGTCCTCTTCCTCACCGCCGGCAGCGGCATCACCCCCGTCATGGGGATGCTGCGCGCCGGCGTGCCCGCCTCGGCGGACGTCGTGCTGGTGCACTCCGCGCCGACTCCCGACGACGTGATCTTCGCCGCCGAGCTGCGCGGCCTCGCCGCCCGGGGCGCGATCCGCCTCGTCGAGCGGCACACCGACACCGACGGCGTGCTCGGCGTGGCCGAGCTGGCCGACCTGGTGCCCGACCACCTCGACCGGCAGACCTGGGCGTGCGGCCCGGTCGGCCTGCTCGACGCGGTCGAGGCCCACTGGGCCGCCCACGGGGCGGCCGACCGGCTGCACACCGAGCGGTTCCGGCCCACGGTGATCTCCCCGGGCACGGGCGGCGACGTCACCTTCACCCGCGCCGGGGTCACCGTCGCCGCCGACGGTGGCACCGCCCTGCTGGACGCGGGGGAGGACGCGGGGGTGCTCATGCCGTCCGGGTGCCGGATGGGCATCTGCTTCGGCTGCGTGGTGCCGCTGCGCCAGGGCGCGGTCCGGGACCTGCGCACCGGGGAGATCACCACCGCCGTCCCCGGCGACGGCGTGCTCATCCAGACCTGCGTGTCGGCGGCGGCCGGTACCTGCGACATCGACCTCTGACAGGAGAACCGGACGTGACCGCGATCCAGAAGAAGGCCCACAACCCGATCGCCCACCTCACCGCCGCCGACATCGAGGAGCTGGGCCGGGAGCTCGACGCCATCCGCGACCGGGTGCTCGCCAGCCGCGGCGAGGCCGACGCCGCCTACATCCGCAAGGTGATCACCACCCAGCGCCGGCTGGAGCTGGGCAGCCGGGCCGTGCTGCTGTTCTCGCTGTTCCCGCCGGCCTGGGTGGTCGGCACCCTCGGCCTCGCCGTGGCCAAGATCCTGGAGAACATGGAGATCGGCCACAACGTCCTGCACGGCCAGTACGACTTCATGCGCGACCCGAAGATCCACTCGACGACCTGGGAGTGGGACCACGTCTCCCCGGCCGAGCAGTGGAAGCACTCGCACAACCAGCTGCACCACACGTACACCAACGTGCTCGGCAAGGACAACGACCTCGGGTACGGCATCATGCGCGTCGATGAGGACCAGCCGTGGCACCCGGTCCACCTCGGCCAGCCGCTGTGGAACCTGGTCAACGCCTGCTTCTTCGAGTACGGCATCGCCGCGTACGACCTGGAGCTGGGCCGCAACCTGCGCAAGGGCCGGCACAAGGCCCCCGAGTTCCGGGCCCGCGCCCGCGCGGTCGGCCGCAAGATCCGCCGCCAGTTCCTCAAGGACTACGTCATCCACCCGCTGCTGTCGGGGCCGTCGTTCCTCAGCACCCTCGCGGCCACCTTCACCGCCAACCTGATCCGCAACCTGTGGAGCCACTCGGTGATCATGTGCGGGCACTTCCCGGAGGGGGTGGAGACCTTCGAGAAGACCTCCATCGAGGGGGAGACCCGGGGCGAGTGGTACCTGCGGCAGATGCTCGGCTCGGCCAACATCAGCGGCAGCCGGCTGCTGCACATCATGACCGGCAACCTGTCGTTCCAGATCGAGCACCACCTCTTCCCGGACCTGCCGAGCTGCCGCTACTCCGAGGTCGCGCCCGAGGTGCGGGCGCTGTTCGCCAGGTACGGGCTGACGTACACCACCGGGGCGCTGCCGAAGCAGGTCGCCTCCGCGTGGTGGAAGGTCATCCGGCTCTCCCTGCCCAACCGCGCCACCGAGCCCCCCGCCGCCGTCTCCGCCCCGTCGGCCGCCGAGCCGCAGGAGCGGACGGAAGCCCTGGCGACCTCTTCGGCCTGACCGGGGGCGTCCGGAAGCCCCGGAGAGCGCTGCCGTGCTCGCCCGCAGCGGGTTCAGCGCCGCGCCGAGTGTCGGTGCTGCACCGCCTGCCGGCCCTTGACGAACGCGAACACGATGACCGCGAGCAGCGCGATCACCCCGATGATCACCAGCCAGCGGACCGCCTCGAGCAGCAGCCCCAGCAGGATGAGCGCGCCGGCGACGACGCCGACGACCCAGAGCATGGCGCGCATGTCCACCTCCCGTTGGCCGGACGGTCCCGCCGACCGGGGCGTCCGCCGGACACGCCTTTCCCGGTTCGGCCGCCGCCATGCCCGCCGCCGCCATGCCCGTGGGCCGGGCCGAGTTCGTCGGCCCGGCGTCGCTGGCCGGTGTCGGCGGCTACCGGCGGGCGACGTAGACGGTGTTGGCCGACTCCCGGCCCTGCAACGGGTTGGGGAAGCGGACTACGTGGGCCAGGGAGGTCGGGAACACCCCGGTCAGCACCTGCTGGAAGTCCCGGTCCGGAGGGTCGTTGGACCAGAGCGCGAACACCCCGTCCGGGTGCAGCAGGCCGGCGAGGCGGCGCAGGCCCTCGTCGGTGTAGAACGGGGCGTGGCTCGGGTGCAGCACGTGCCGGGGCGAGTGGTCCACGTCGAGCAGGATCGCGTCGAACCGGCGGCCGGGGGAGTCCGGGTCGAAGCCCGCCCCGTCGGCCACGGCCGCGAAGAAGTCCGCCTGGACGAACCGGGTGCGCGGGTCGTCGGCCAGGCCCGCCGCGAACGGCAGCAGGCCCTGCCGGTGCCAGCCGATGACATCCTCGATCGCCTCCACCACCAGCAGCGAGGCCACCCGGGGGTCCTCCAGGGCGGTGCGGGCCGTGTAGCCGAGGCCGAGTCCGCCGACCACGACGTCGAGCGCCGTGCCGCGCAGCGGGGCCAGCCCGAGCCGGGCCAGCTCGATCTCCGCGACGGGGAAGAGGCTGGACATCAGGAACTCGTCGTCGAGCTTGACCTCGTAGACCTCGCGGTCCAGTGCGGGGTCGTGCCGACGGCGCAGGCTGATCTCGCCGATCGGGGTCTCCCGCCAGGCCAGTTCCTCGAATCGCACGCCCACGCGGGTCCTCACTTCGGCCGGGTCCGAGCGGATGTTACCGCCCGCGCGGGCCCGGCCGCCGCAACAACCGCCATCCGGTACGGGCGCGCCGCGCCCGCGTCCGGCTGCCGGGGACCGGTCAGGACCCGGCGCGCAGCCGGGCGTCGAGCGCGTCGAGGTCGGGCAGGAACCACACGTGGTCGGCCCGGTTGGACTCGTGCACCAGGGCGCGCAGCGCCGGGCTGGCCGCCAGGTGCCCGGAGATGTCGCCGACGACGGCCAGGCGCAGCCGGTAGTTGACGAACTTCTGCATCACGTCGCCGGCGAACCGGGTGCCGAGCGAGAAGAACCCCTCGGCCAGCCGGTCCACGGGCACGGCCACCACCTGCGCGCCGAGGAAGGCCGCGCCGATCAGGTCCAGCGCGTCCTGCTCGGTGGCCACCACGGGGCCGACCGCGTCGCACACCAGCACCGGCACCCCGGCCAGCTCCCGCACCTCGTCAGGCATCTTTCGTCTCCCCGTCCTGGCGGCCGAGCAGGCCGCCGTCGGCGTCGAGCACAGCGTCGATCATGCGCAGCAGGTCGGCCGTGGCGGCGGTGCCGCCCAGGATCACGACCTTCATCCGGTTCCGTTCCTCGTCGTGGACGGTCTGCACCCGCAGCGGGTGCGCGAGGTCGTACCCGCTGTTCGCCCCGGCCAGGACGAACGTGCCGAGCCGGTCGGCCGTGGCCCGGTCGACGCCGTCGACCTGCACGATGCTCGACACCTCCACCGAGGTGCTCCGCGCCGGCGGCGTCGGCGGGTGGCCGGTGAGCGCGTCGAGGTCGGCGCGGGCGATCCGGTACTGCTTGCCGATCCGGGTGGCCCGGAGCCGGCCGGCACGGATGTAACCGCGCACGGTGCGCACGTGCAGGCCGAGGAGGTCGGCCACCTGCTCGACCGAGTACATTTCTTCCCTCATCGCTCCCTACCGTACCCCAAAAGGGTGTTGATAGGGAATGTTGGGTCGTAACCGGGGGCGGTTTCGCTCACAGGGCTGTCACGCGACGGCAACCTCTGCCGCCGTCGGGCCCCTAGCCTTGATCCATGTCGACGCGGATCGTCTTCGAGACCCATTCGTGGAGTGAGGACAACGACCGGGGAGTGGCGACCGGCTGGCTGCCGGGGCGGCTGTCCGCGCGCGGCCGGGCGTTGGCCGCCGAGCTCGGTGACCGCAGGCGCCACGACGGCCTCGCGGCCGTCTTCACCTCGGACCTGCGCCGGGCGGTGGAGACCGCCGAGGTGGCCTTCGGCGGCACCGGCATCCCGGTCCTGCACGACTGGCGGCTGCGCGAGTGCGACTACGGCGACCGCAACGGCACCTCCGCCGCGGAGCTGCACCAGGGCCGGGCCCGCCACCTCGACTCGCCCTATCCGGGTGGCGAGAGCTGGCGGCAGGCCGTGCTGCGGGCCGGGCGCTTCCTCGACGACGTCCCGCTGCGGTGGTCCGGGCGTCGGATCCTGGTGATCGGGCACGTCGCCACCCGGTGGGCGCTGGACCACCTGCTCGACGGCGTCCCGCTGGAGGAGTTGATCACCGCGGACTTCGCCTGGCGCGAGGGCTGGGAGTATGACACCGACGCCCGCCACCCCGCCCGCGCCTGACCCTGCGCCCACGGGTGACCCGCCGGGCGCGAGGGCTCAGGAGAGCGCCAGGAAGAGCTTCTCCAGCTCCTCCTCGGTCATCTCCGGGTCCTCGCCCCGGTCGCGGGCGGCGTTGCAGTGCCGCATCCCGGACGCGATCAGCTTGTAGCCGGCCCGGTCGAGGGCCTTGGAGACCGCGGCGAGCTGGGTCAGCGTCGCCCGGCAGTCCTCCCCCGACTCGATCATGTCGATCACGGCGTTGAGCTGGCCCCGGGCCCGCTTCAGGCGGGTCAGGGCGTCGGCGGTCATCTCCGGTCGCAGCTTCACCTCGCGTCACCTCCGGAGAGAAGGGTACCCCGGGGGGTACGAAGCGGCCACCGTTTCGCGGCCCGCCCGGGCATCTTCCCGGGAGCCCCGCCCCCGGTGGCGGAGGGTCTCCGGGGTGTCGACGCAGCGTCTATCCTGTGCCCCGACCGACCCGTCGGAGGGGACCGCATGCCGTCGCGGCAGGACCAGCTTCACTCGTACCAGTTCACCGTGCAGCGGGCGGTCGCCGCCCTGGTGATGCGGGAGACCGACCCCGCACGGTCGCCGTTTCGGCGGCTGGCCGGGGCCGGGCTGGCCAGTGTCCTGGTCGCCGCGATCGCCCTCGGCGGCTTCGCCCTCTACGGGCTGTTCGCCGGCGGCGGCACCAAGTGGCGCGACGCCGGCGCGGTGATCGTGGAGAAGGAGTCCGGCGCCCGGTTCGTCTACCGCGAGCAGAAGCTGCACCCGGTGCTCAACTACGCCTCCGCCCTGCTGATCATCGGCGCCGAGCGGGCGAAGACCGTGCTGGTCTCCCGCCGCTCGATCGAGGGCGTGCCGCGCGGGCTGCCGCTGGGCATCCCCGACGCCCCCGACTCGCTGCCCGACCGGGCCCGGCTGTCCACCGCCGGGTGGACGGTCTGCTCGGCCGCCGGGGCCGAGCGCGCCGCCGCCGGGGCGGAACCCGCCGCCCCCCGGTCGGTCGTGCTGATCGGCACGGCGGCCACCGGCGGCCGGGCCCTGGGCGACGACGCGATCCTGCTGCAACACCCGGACGGCGGGTTGCACCTGGTCTGGCGCGCCCGCCGCTACCTGCTGCGCGACACCGGGCGGGTGCTCGCCGCGCTCGCCGCCACCCGGCAGCGGGCGGTGCCGGCCGCGCCCGCCCTGATCAACAGCATCCCGGCCGGGGCCGACCTCGCCCCGCTCGACCTGCCCGGCCTCGGCCAACCGTCGCCCCGGGTGACCGGCGCGACGGTCGGCGACGTCTTCCTCGTCCGCAACTCCGGCGGCGGCCGCCAGTACGCCGTCGCCCTCACCGGCGGCCTGGCCGGCGTCACCGAGTTGCAGGCCACCCTGCTGCTGGCCCGCACCGGCCAGGGGGAGCCGGAGGCGATGACCCTCGGCCGGTTCGCCGCCCTGCCCAAGCTGCCGGACCTGGTGCCGACCGGGCCGGCCGCCCCGCCGCCGACCCCGCCCCGGCTCGCCGCGGCGGACCCGGGGGCGCTCTGCGTCCGCGTCGGCGACGACGCGGGAGCGGGCGACGTGCGGCTGGGCGCGACCCTGCCCGACCTGGCGGACAGCCCGCAGGCGACGGGCGGGACGGCGGTCGCCGACCACGTCGTGGTCGAACCCGGGCACGGCGCCGTGGTGGAGTCGGTCGCCGCACCGGGTGCCACCGGCGGCGCGCTGAGCGTGGTCACCGATCTCGGCCGCCGGTACGTGCTGGCCGACCCCACCGTGCTCGGCATGCTCGGCTACCGCGACGTGCGCCCCGTCCGGCTGCCCGCCGGCCTGGTGAGTCTCGTGCCGGCCGGCAGCCCGCTCGACCCGGCGGCGGCCCGCTCGGCCGGCGAGTAAGGAAGGGCCCCCTGTTGACGCCTACGGTGGAGCAGGGTTCCCCTCTCACCCCGCTCCGGCGGGCGAGCGCGGACCCGGCGGTGAGCGTCGGCCGGCGGTGAGCGTCGGCCGGCCGGTCAGGCGGGGCGGCGCAGCACGGTGACCGCGAAGTCGGCGTCGTCGCGCCACGGCCGCAGGTCCCAGGTGGCGAAGCGGTGCTCCAGCCGGAGGCCGGCGGCGACCGCGTCGGCGTCGAAGTCGGTGAGCCGGTAGCCCCGGTCGGTGCCGAACCCGACGACCACCACCCCGTCGGGGCGCACGTGCGCGGCGACCCTGCCGAGCACCCGCCGCTCGGTGCCGGGCGCGACGAACGCCATCACGTTGCCGGCCAGCACGGCGGCGTCGAACGGCTCGGGCTCCCCGGCCGCCGCGAGGTCCAGCTCCGCCAGGTCGGCGACGAGCCAGCGGGGACCGGGGTGGTCGACACCGGCGGCCTCGACCAGCACCGGGTCGGCGTCGACGCCCACCACCGTGTGGCCCCGGTCGTGCAGCGCCGCGCCCACCCGGCCGGTGCCGCAGCCGGCGTCGAGGACGCGGGCGCGCGGCGGCACCATCGCGTCCAGCAGCCGGGCCTCGCCGGCAAGGTCCGCGCCCTCGGCCGCCAGCCGGCGGAACCGGTCGACATACCACTGCGAGTGTTCGGGGCCGGTGTCGGTCACCCATCGGGTCGGGTCTGCCATCGCCCCACGCTAGCCGAGCCGACCGGTCGTGCTCGCGGTCAGCCCTTCCCCGCCCCGCCGGAAGGGTGCCGATTGATCAATAACAAGACATATGCCGATTTTTTGCTCTACACTGAAGCCCGGTGCTACCGGGATGTGACTCATGGTCAACTGGGTTGTCTCACTCGCCGGCCCCGACGGATCAGCCTCGGGCGCCCGGGCACCGCTCGACCATGGCGAAGCCGACGCCCGCCACGTCGTGCCGAGGTGCCCATGACCATTCCGCCGACCCTTCCGCTGGCCTGCCAGGAGCAGCTGCTCCCCGGCGACGACCTGATCCGCAAGCACGCCCTCGCCGCCGCGCTCGGCTTCGCCGGCATCGAGCTGCGCGGCCGGGGCGAGCTGGCCCTCGCCCGCCGGCTGCCGGAGCTGCGCCGCGCCCGCGCCGCCGGGGTGGTCATGCCGACCGTCCGCGTCGAGCCGGGCCCCCTCATCGGCGACGTCGACCCCGAGCGCTCCGCCGACGTGGTACGCGACCTGCGCTCCCAGCTCTCCGTCGTCGCCGAGCTGGGCGGCGTCGGGGTGACGACCCCCGCCGCCCGGGCGACGCCCGCCCGCCGGCTGCCGCCGTTCCAGCCGCCCCGCCCGCCGGCCGGCGACCGCCAGGCCCTCCTGGACGCCCTCGGCACCCTGGGCGAACACGCCCGCGCCGAGGGTGTCACCCTGTTCCTCGCACCGCTCAACCGGTACGAGGACCACCTGGTCAACCGGCTCGACGAGGCGGTGGCGCTCTGCGCGGCCGTCGGCCTGCCCTCGGTGCGGGTCGCCGCCGACACGTTCCACATGAACATCGAGGAGGACGACGTGCACGCCGCCCTGCGGGCCGCCGCCCCCTACCTCGGGCACGTGCAGGTCAGCGACACCAACCGGCACCAGCCCGGCGCCGGCCACCTCGACTGGCCGGAGCTCGTGCGCACCCTGCGCGACCTCGGCTACCCGGGCTGGCTGGCGCTGGGGTGCCGGCTGCGCGGCGAGCCGGTGCAGGCGCTGCACCAAGCGGTCACCGTGCTGCGGCACGCCGAGCCCCGGCGGATGGCCGCGTGAGCACGGGCACCGCCGCCGACGGCGGCGCACCGGCCCGAGCCCGGGAGGCGGGGGCGCTGTGGCGGCTGGCGGCGGCCACCCTCGACGGCAACTGGGAGCACGACCACACCGTCCCGTCGCGCACCCTCTACCCGCACCAGTGGAGCTGGGACTCGGCGTTCGTCGCCGTGGGCCTGGCCCACGTGCGCCCCGACCGGGCCTGGCGGGAGCTGCGCACCCTGTTCGCCGCCCAGTGGGCCGACGGGCGGGTGCCGCACATCGTGTTCAACCCCGCCCTGCGCGCCGGGTCGTATTTCCCGGGGCCCGAGTTCTGGGATTCCGCGCGGGCGCCCGGCGCGCCCGCCGTGGCCACCTCCGGCATCGTCCAGCCGCCCGTGCACGCCCTCGCCGCGTGGCTGGTGCACCGCCGGGCGCCGTCGGAGCGCAGCCGGGCCGAGCTGGCCTGGCTCTACCCCCGGCTGGTCGCCTGGCAGCGCTACCTCACCGACCGGCGCGACGTCGGCGGGGCCGGGCTCGCCAGCATCGTGCACCCGTGGGAGTCCGGGCTGGACAACAGCCCCGCCTGGGACCCGCCGCTGGCCGCGGTGCCCGCCGACGCGGCGGTCATGCGGGCGTACCGGCGACACGACACCGCGCACGCCGACGCCGCGCACCGCCCCACCGACCTGGACTACGCGCGCTACGTCGCGCTGGTCGACGCCTACCGGGCCGGCGGATACCGCGACGACGGGCTGGACGGGCGGCACCCGTTCCTGGTGGAGTGCCCGCTGCTGAACACGGCGCTGGGGCTCGCCGAGCACGCGCTCGCCGCGATCGCCCGCGAGACCGGGGCCGACCCGGGCCCGCACCGCGAGCGCGCGGTCCGCATCACCGCCGCCCTGGTGGACCGGCTGTACGACCCGGTCGGCGGCACCTTCCACCCCCGGGACCTGCGCACCGGCCGGCTCGTCCCGGCCCGCACCGCGCTGGGCCTCATGCCCCTGGCGCTGCCCGGCCTGCCCGCCCGGCCGGTCGCGGCGCTGCTCGCCGAGGCCTGCTCGCCCCGGTTCGGGCTGGCGGCCCGGATGGACCGGCCGCTGCCCAGCCACGACCGCACCGCGCCCGACTTCGAGCCGCTGCGCTACTGGCGGGGCCCGAGCTGGCAGAACCTCAACTGGCTGCTGTGGCGGGGGCTGCGTGCCCACCACCGGTTCGACCTGGCCGCCGGGCTGCGCGACTCGATGATCGACCTCGTCGCGACCGCCGGCTGCCACGAGTACTTCCACCCCGACACCGGGGCCGGGCTCGGCTCGCCCGCGTTCGGCTGGACCGCCGCGCTGCTGCTCGACGTCCTCGCCGAAACCTGAGCGGCGGCCCACGGGCGGGCCGGCCGGCCGGCCGCCGGGGCTCAGGCCACGCCCGCCGGGGTTCCGCCGCCCACCCGCAGCGCGGACAGCGGGATGTCGTCGACGGCGTACCCGAGCGCGTCGACCACCTCGACGACCCCGCTGACCTGCGCGGCCAGCCGCAGCGCCAGGCGCACCGTGGACCGGCGTTCGAGCTGGCCGGTGAGGGTGACCACGCCCTCGTGCACGGTGACGTCGACGACGTCGTCGCGGACGCCCAGCGTCCGGCGCAGCACCTCGCCCACCACGTCGGCGCGGATGTCGCCGTCGGGGCGCAGGTGCACCCGGAGCAGGTCGCCACGGGTCACGATGCCCACCAACCGGCCCAGGTCGTCGACCACCGGCAGCCGCTTGACGTGCCGCTGGGTCATGAGCCGCGCCGCCTCCACGCAGGACGCGTCCGGCCCGACGGTGACCGCCGGGGCGCTCATCAGGTCGGCGGCGAGCGTCGCCCCGGCCTTGACCTGCGCCTCGCGGTGCCGGCGGCCGACGAACACCCGCCGCTCGTGCGGCTGCCCGAGCAGCTCCACCTTGTGCAGCAGGTCCGCCTCGGAGACCACCCCGAGGACCCGCCGCGCGCCGTCCACCACCGGCGCCGCGGTGACGCGCCAGCCGGTGAGCACGTCGACGATCTCGCGGTACGCCGTGCCCTCCCGTACCGCCGCGACGTCCGTCGTCATCACGTCCCGCACCTGCCACGCCCGCATGGCGACCTCCCTCGTTCCACCCCGACCGTAGGAGCGGGCGGGTGGTGGCGGGCAGGGCCGGCCGGCCCGGCGAACGCGGGGACCTCCTGCCCGTACCCCACGGGCCGGAGGTCCCGGCGGGTGGACCTCAGCGGGCGGGGGACAGCTCGCGCAGCAGCGACTCCACCCGGGACCGGATCTCGTCGCGGATGGGCCGCACGGCCTCGACCCCCTGCCCGGCCGGGTCGTCGAGCTTCCAGTCCTCGTAGCGCTTGCCGGGGAAGACGGGGCAGGCGTCGCCGCAGCCCATGGTGACGATCACGTCGGAGGACTCGGCGGTGGCGTACTCCAGCAGCTTGGGCCGCTGGTCGGTGATGTCGATGCCCACCTCGGCCATGGCCTCGACGGCGGCCGGGTTGACCGTGTCGGCGGGGGCGGAGCCGGCGGAGCGGACCTCGACGGCGTCGCCCGCGAGGTGGCGCAGCCAGCCGGCGGCCATCTGGGAGCGGCCCGCGTTGTGCACGCAGACGAACAGGACGCTGGGCTTGTCGGCCACGGTGGTTTCCTCCGAGGTGGTGGGGTCAGTGGGTGAAGTGCCGGCGCAGCCACAGCGAGACGTAGACCAGGCCGACGAGGACGGGCACCTCGATCAGCGGGCCGACGACCCCGGCGAGGGCCTGGCCGGAGGCGACGCCGAAGGTGCCGATGGCCACGGCGATGGCCAGCTCGAAGTTGTTGCCGGCGGCGGTGAAGGCGAGGGTGGTGGTGCGCGCGTAGCCGAGGCCGATCGCCCGGCCGAGCAGGTACGCCCCGGCCCACATGAGCGCGAAGTAGACCAGCAACGGCACCGCGATGCGGGCCACGTCGAGCGGCCGGCCGGTGATCGCGTCGCCCTGCAACGCGAAGAGCACGACGATGGTGAACAGCAGCCCGTACAGGGCGGCGGGGCCGATCCGGGGCAGCAGCCGCGACTCGTACCACTCGCGGCCCCGGGCGCGTTCGCCGAGGCGGCGGGTGAGCCAGCCGGCGAGCAGCGGCACGCCGAGGAAGATGAGCACGTTGCGGGCGATGTCCCAGCCCGAGACCGCAAGCTCCGCACCGGACAGGCCGAGCCAGCCGGGGAGCACGGCCAGGTAGAACCAGCCGAGCAGCCCGAAGGCGAGCACCTGGAACACCGAGTTCAGGGCGACCAGCACGGCGGCGGCCTCCCGGTCGCCGCAGGCGAGGTCGTTCCAGATGATCACCATGGCGATGCAGCGGGCCAGGCCGACGATGATCAGCCCGGTGCGGTAGGCGGGCTGATCGGCCAGGAAGATCCAGGCGAGGGCGAACATCAGCGCGGGGCCGACGATCCAGTTGAGCGCCAGCGAGGAGACGAGGAGCCGGCGGTCGCCGGTGACCGTGTCGAGGCGGTCGTAGCGGACCTTGGCCAGCACCGGATACATCATGACCAGCAGGCCGAGGGCGATCGGCAGCGAGATGCCGCCGAGCTGCACCGCGTCGAGCGCCCGGTCCAGGCCGGGGACGGCCCGGCCCAGCAGCAGGCCGGCGGCCATGGCCAGACCGATCCAGACGGGCAGGAACCGGTCGAGGCGGGACAGCCGGGCGACCACCGCGGTCTCGGCGGCGTCGGCACGGATGGTGGTCACGGGCGCTCCAGGCGGGTGTCGGTGTTCGGGTGGGCGCGCCCGACCGGCTCCGGGGCGACCCCCAGCTGGTCGAGCAGCAGGCGGACCCGACGCTCGATGTCGTCGCGGATCGGTCGGACGCCGGCGACATCGAGGCCGGCCGGGTCGTCGAGGTCCCAGCTCTCGTAGCGGGTGCCGGGGAAGACCGGGCAGGCGTCGCCGCAGCCCATCGTGACGACGACGTCGGCGGCCCGGACGATCTCGTCGGTCCACGGCTTGGGGAACTCCCCGGAGATGTCGACGCCCCGTTCGGCCATCGCCGCGACGGCGGCCGGGTTGACCTCGACGCCGGGCTCGCTGCCGCCGGACCAGGCGACCGCCCGCTCGCCGGCGAGGTGGGCGAAGAAGCCCAGCGCCATCTGCGAACGGCCGGCGTTGTGGGTGCGCAGGAACAACGCCACCGGCCGCCCGTCGCGGTGGTGGCCCTCGACCCGGGCCAGGGCGCGCAGGCGTTGCCGGGCGAAGCGCTCGGCGAGCAGCGGAAGGTGGTGCGGGACGCTGCCCGCCGTGGCGAACTGGTCGTAGCTGGCGTGCAGGAACCGCTCGATGGTCTCGGCCCCGTAGGTGCCGTCGAACTCGGCGGCCAGGCGGGTCGCGGCGGTGCGCAGGGCCAGCCGCTGGTCCACGGAGAAGTCGTCCCGTGGGCGCGGTCGGGTGTCAGTCATGGTGGGCTCCGGGAGAGACGGTGGGAGCGAGGCGGTCGACGCGGTCGGCGAGGTCGGCGTAGGCGGCCTCGAACGCCTCGTCGGTGTCGAGCCGGACCGGATCGGGCACGGACCAGTGCAGCCGGGGGCGCACGGGGCCGGTCAGCTCCTCGTGCGCGTTGTCGCACACCGCGATGACCAGGTCGTCGTCCCCGACGACGTCGGCGACGTGGGCGGTGCGGGTGGGGTCGAGCTCCAGCCGGTGCCGGCGGGCGACGGCGACGGCCCGGGGGTGTACCCGGGCGGCGGGCTTCGTCCCGGCGGAGGCGGCGGCGCCGTGGGTGCGATGTCGCCACAGCGCGGCGGCCAGTTGGGAGCGGGCGGAGTTGTGGGTGCAGACGAAGACCACGCGCTCGACCCCGGTCAGCGGGGCGGGCGCGAGGGCGGCCAGGGCCTCCGGCCGCAGCCGCAGGTAGGTGCGTCGCCGGTCGCCCTCCGACCGGGCCCGGACGACGAGGCCGGCCTCGGTGAGCACCCGCACGTGGTGGGCGACGAGGTTGGTGGGCATGTCGAGGCTGCGGGCGATCTCCCCGGGGGAGGCGTCGCCGAGAGTGAGCGCATCCACGATCGCCAGGCGCGCGGGGTCACCGAGGGCGGCGTGGACGCGCGCACGCCGGGTCAGGGAATCAAGCTCAGCGTTCATTGACTCAACTATCGTTGAGCAATATGCCGGATGTCAACTGGCGAGCAGGGCGGCGAGCTGGTGCAGCGTGCCGGGCCGGGCCCGGTACCAGACCCAGGTGCCGCGCCGCTCGGCGTCGACCAGGCCCGCCTCGCGAAGCACCCTCAGGTGGTGGGAGATCGTCGGCCCGGTCAGGTCGAAGGCCGGGGTGAGGTCACAGACGCACACCTCGCCGTCCTCGGCGGAGGCGATCATCGACATCAGTTGCAGCCGCACCGGGTCGCCCAGCGCCTTGAACGCCGGCGCGAGCGCCGCCGCCGTCTCGGCCGGCACCCGCCGCTGAGTGAGGGGCGCGCAGCAGGGGCTGGTGGCGAGATCCGGCGCTTGTTTCGACATTTCTCTAGGTTGACAGGTGTCTAATCACTGTGCAAGCCTCTGGTTTGACGGATATCGAGACAGGGAGGTTGGGTCGTGGGTGAACCGATGATCCGTGCCATGGTCGCCGCCGACGCCGACCGGGTTCTCGCCATCTACCAGGCCGGCCTCGACGGCGGCGACGCCAGCTTCGAGACCGTCGCCCCCACCTGGGCGGCGTTCGACGCGTCCCGGCTGGCCGCCCACCGCCTCGTCGCCGTCGACGACGCCGACACCGTGCTCGGCTGGGTCGCGGTGTCGCCCACCTCGACCCGCCCCGTCTACGCGGGCGTCGTCGAGCACTCCGTCTACGTCGACCCGGCGGCCCGGGGGAGAGGGATCGCCCGGCTCCTGCTCGACGCGCTGATCACCGGCACCGAGGCCGCCGGGATCTGGACCATCCAGTCCGGGATCTTCCCGGAGAACGCCGCCAGCCTCGCCCTGCACGCGCGGGCCGGCTTCCGGACCGTCGGCGTACGGGAGCGGGTCGGCCGGCACCACGGCCGCTGGCGCGACGTGGTGCTGCTGGAACGCCGCAGCACCGTCGTCGGCTGACCGCCACATCCCGCTGATCCGACCCACCTGGAGGAAACCCGTGACCGTCCTCGACGACCTGCCCGTCGTGGTGATCGGCGCCGGCCCCGTCGGCCTCGCCGCCGCCGCGCACCTGCACGAGCGCGGCCTGCCCTGCACCGTCCTGGAGGCGGGGGACAGCGTCGGCGCGGCCGTGCGCCGGTGGGGGCACGTGCGCGCCTTCTCGCCCTGGCGCTACGACATCGACGACGCCGCCCGCCGGCTGCTCGCCGACAGCGGCTGGACCGCGCCCGATCCCGACGCGCTGCCCACCGGCGACGAGCTGGTCGACGCGTACCTGCGGCCCCTCGCGGAGCTGCCGCAGATCGCGCCGCAGGTGCGGCTGAGCGCCCGGGTGGTGGCGATCAGCCGGCTCGGCCTCGACCGGCTGCGCACCGCCGGCCGCGAGCAGACCCCGTTCCTCGTCCGGCTCGCCGACGGCGAGGAGCTGCTGGCCCGCGCCGTGATCGACGCCTCCGGCACCGCGGACACCCCGAACGTGCTCGGGGCCTCCGGCCTGCCCGCCCGGGGCGAGGCGGCAGCCGGGGCGTACCTGGACCATGCGTTGCCGGACGTGCTCGGCGCGGACCGCGACCGGTTCGCCGGGCGGCACACCCTCGTCGTCGGCGCCGGCCACTCCGCCGCCAACACGCTGCTCTCCCTCGCCGAGCTGGCCGCCGACGCGCCCGGCACGGAGGTGACCTGGGCGATCCGCGCGGCCTCGCCGACCCGCGCCTACGGCGGCGGCGACGCCGACGCGCTGCCCGCCCGGGGCGCCCTCGGCTCCCGGCTGCGCGCCCACGTCGAGGCGGGCCGGATCCGGCTGCTCACCGGCTTCTCCGTGCACGCCCTCGACCCGGCCGGCGACCGCGTCACCGTCACCGTGCGCCGCCCCGACGGCGGGCAGGAGTCGGTGACCGTCGACCGGATCGTCGCCGCCACCGGCTTCCGCCCCGACCACGGCATCGCCGCCGAGCTGCGCCTCGACCTCGACCCGGTGCTCGGCGCGACCCGGGCCCTGGCCCCGCTGATCGACCCCAACGAGCACTCCTGCGGCACCGTCCCGCCGCACGGCGTCGACGAGCTGAGCCACCCCGAGCCCGGCTACTACGCGGTCGGCATGAAGAGCTACGGGCGCGCGCCGACGTTCCTCATGGCCACCGGCTACGAGCAGGTCCGCTCGGTCGTCGCCGCCCTCGCCGGGGACTGGGCGGCGGCCCGCGACGTACGGCTGGAACTGCCCGAGACCGGGGTGTGCAGCAGCGACCCGGCCGACTCCGTCGACGGGGAGAACTGCTGCGGCCCCGCCCCGCAGCCGGCCGCCCGGGGACTGGCCACCGGCCTGGCCGGCGGGCTGCTCACCGTGCTGCCACCGGCCACCGTGGACTCCGGCGCGGGCGGGTGCTGCGCCGGCTGACCCGGCGCGCCGGGGCGCAGCGGCAGCGCGCCCCGGTGGCGGTCACATCACGTAGCTCAGGCTGACCCAGAAGACGAGGGCGGACGCGGCCAGCAGCCCGCCGAGCGTGGTGCCCGTCAGGATCACCGCCTGGCTGATCCGCAGCCGGTCCCGGGCCAGGAGGTAGACGCCGACGGCGACGACGAAGGCGATCACCGCGAGGTAGACCACGAACAGGAAGCCCGCGGCGACGAAGGCCCCCGCCCCGGCCGCGGCCAGCGCGGCCCGCCGCCGGCCGAGGTCGCGCCGGAACGCCAGGTAGGCGACCAGGCCGGCGAGGAACGCGACGAGCCCCACCGTGGCGGGCAGGGCGACCGTCGCGAGGTACAGCATGAGGAGGAAGCTCGCGGCGACGCCGCCGGCCGCCCCGACGGCGGCCAAGCCGGCACGCCGCCGGTCGGCGTCCCGACGGGCCACCAGGTAGCCGACGCCGCCGGCGAAGACCGCCGTGCCGCCGATGAGGATCGCAAGGGACGAGTCCACGGTTCCTCTTCCGAGCCTGAGAACGGGCGATGGCCGTACCCGATGGATCGTAGGGTGTCGGGTCATCCGGGCCGCGGTGACCGGCCGGCGTGCCCCGGCAGCGGCCCCCGGCTCAGGGGATCGGCGCGACGGGGCGCACCGGCGTCTCCCCGATCAGGCCGCCGTCGTGCACGGTCTCCGCCAGCTCCCGCTCCCGGTAGGCGGTGGCGAGGACGATCCAGCTCAGGAAGCTGCCGTAGCCCCCGCAGAGCGCCGCGCCGCCGTCGCCGCCGCACAGGACCGCCGGGTCGGCGGTGAACTCGGCGCGGTACGGGTCGTCGCCGATGAACAGCCCGAACAGGTTCGGCTCCTGGATGAGCGGCACCGTGCCGTAGGGCAGGCCCTCGGGATACCCGTCGCCCCACCGGAACAGGGTGGTGGCCCCGGCCCCGCAGGCGTACTCCCACTCGTCGGGAGTCGGCGGTCGCAGGCCGAGGCGGTCGAGCCCGCCCATCAGCCACGCGTGACCGTCGTCCTCGTCGCCGTCCTCGGGGCCGTCCTCGCCCTCGGAATCGTCATCGTCATCGTCGTCGGCGGGCAGCAGCGCGTCGGCCTCCACGGAGCGGACCGCGACGAGACGGGCCGGCAGGGACACGCGACGCGGCGGCGAGGTCACCTCGGCCAGGAAGCGGTCGAGCGGCTCGGTGAGGGCCCACTCCGTGCTGGCCTGGGCGAAGTCGGCGCGCAGCCGGGCATCGGGAACGAAGCGGTCGGGGTCGTGGCCGAGCTGTGCGGTGCCGCCCGGCACGAGGGCGAAGCTGGCCCCGTCCCGGTCGAAGAAGGCGACCCGGCCGCTTCGGCCGGCGTACGCGTGCGGCCCGACGCCGGTCAGGCGCGTTCCGGTGCTCCGCGCGATGGCGGCGGCGGTGCGGGCCGCGGCATCGTCGGACAGACCCGACCAGGCGGACAACGTGAGATCGGCATGCGACACGGGGGCATTATGTCTGCGGGCCCTGACATGTCCGCACCGGCGGGCACCGGTCAGTCGTGGTCGTAGACGGTGGTGGCGATGTCGCGGTCGCACAGGGCCGCGACGACGAGCGGCTCGATGCGCTCCCACCGGCCGCCGGCCAGGCCACAGCCGATGCGCGGCAGGTGGACGCTGGCGGACAGCCGCGTGGCGTGCGCGGCGACGGCGTCGAGGCAGCGCTCGACGGCGTCGTACCGGATCGGGGGCCCGTTGCTGCCGGTGCGGATGCCGCGCTGGGCGACCATGTTGGCCACCCAGGTGTCGGGCCGGACCTGGACCAACTGGGTCGCGCCGAGGCCGAAGTCGTTGCCGGAACGCTCGCGGTGCCACCGCCGGTAGGCGCGTTCGGGCTCCGGCCACCGGCGGGACACGGCCAGGACGAAGCCCTTGCCCCACCCGCCGATGTCGTTGCACACGTGGGCGATGATCTTC
This sequence comes from Micromonospora sp. NBRC 110038, assembly GCF_020884815.1. NCBI lineage: Bacteria > Bacillati > Actinomycetota > Actinomycetes > Micromonosporales > Micromonosporaceae > Micromonospora > Micromonospora sp. NBRC 110038. The sequence goes on from NZ_BBOL01000006.1 coordinate 374,861, forward strand.
GGGCCCCTGGCCTGCGGGCTGGTCGCGTCGCCCCTGATGATCTGCAGTGGTGCCACCCGGTGATGCTCCCACCGGTGCTGGCTGCCGTCGACTTCGTTATCCAACGACCATGACCGGGGAGAGGAGACAGGCCGTGCTGAGCATCCGGCAGTTCCGCTGGAGCGACTACGACGTTGTCGCGGCGGTGTGGACCGTGTCCGGTCGCGACGTCGTGCCCCGGGCCGAGCTGGCCGCCAGGCTCACCCCGGGACCCCGAGCTGTTCCTCGTCGGCGAGGCGTTCGGCGATGTGGTGGCCGTGGTGCTGGGCTGCCCGAGGGTGAACCTGCTGGTCATGCCGGACAACGCGGCCGGGCTGCGGTTCTGGCAGGCGCTCGGCTACCTGCCATGCCCGACGTGCTGTGCACCAAGCCGATGTCGCCCGTCCCGCGCTGACCGCCCGCGCGGCCCGCCGGGCCTCAGATCCAGCCGTTCGCCCGGGCGCTGAGGGCTGCCTCGATCCGGTTACGGGTGCCGGTCTTGCCGATGGCGGCCGACAGGTAGTTGCGGACGGTGCTCTCCGACAGGTGCAGGCGCGCGGCGATGTCGGCGATCGTGGCGCCGTCTGCGGCGGCGGTCAGCACGTGCCGCTCCCGGCAGGTGAGCGGGTTCGGGCCGGCCGCCAGCGCCGCCGCCGCGAGCGCCGGATCGATCACCCGATGACCGGCCAGCACCCGTCGGACGGCCACCGCGAGCTGCTCGACGGGGCCGTCCTTGACCAGGAACCCCGCCGCGCCGGCTTCCATCGCCTGTCGCAGATAGCCGGGCCGGCCGAACGTGGTGAGGATCAGCACCCGGCAGTCGGGCACCTGTTCCCGCAGCATCGCCGCGGTGTCCAGGCCGCTGCCGTCGGGCATCTCGATGTCCAGCAGCGCCACGTCCGGACGAACTTCGCGGGCAGCCTCCATCGCCTCGGCGGCGGTTCCGGCCTGGGCCACCACCTCGATGTCGGGTTCGAGGTTCAACAGCAGGGCCAGCGCGCCACGCATCATTCCCTGGTCCTCCGCGAGCAGCAGCCGGATCATTCGGACCCCGTCGCCCTCGGGCGCGCGGGAACCCGGCCGGTGAGCAGCAGACCGCCACCGGGAGCCGGGCCGACCTGCAACGTCCCGCCCACCTGCGAGAGCCGTTCGGTGAGGCCACGCAGGCCGTTGCCAAGGTCCGGTCGACCGCCCACCCCGTTGTCCCGGATGGTCAGCACCGCCCCGTCGGCGTCGATGTCGACCCCGATGTCGCATCGCGAGGCCCGGCTGTGCCGCAGCACGTTCGTCACTCCCTCCCGGAGCACCCAGCCGAACGCGTCGTCGGCCTCGACGTCGAGTCGACGGACATCTCCTCGTACGGTGACGGTGATGCCGACGCCGGCCAGGACGGTCCGGGCGTTGTCCAGTTCCCTGCCGAAGCTGTGCTCCCGGTAGCCGGTGACCGCCTCGCGTACCTCGGTGAGCGCGGTGCGGCCGATGCGCTCGATGTCGGCCGCCTCCGCCGCGGCCCGGTGCGGGTCCGTCGAGGCGAGCCGGCGGGCCACCTCGGCCTTCACCACCATCAGCGACAGCGTGTGACCGAGCAGGTCGTGCAGGTCCTTGGCGAACCGGAGCCGCTCCCGTTCCACCACCGCGCGGGCCAGTTCCCGCTGGGTGCGGCGCAACTCGTCCACCAGGCGGGCCACCCGGGCGAACGCCAGCGTCATGGCACCCGCGAGCAGGGTGATCAGCGCGATCCTGGCGGTGTCGTCAGCGGGCAACCGTCGCGCGGCCCCGATCACCAGCACGGCGGCGACGCTGCCGCCGACCCAGGCGAAGGCCCAGTTCGCCCGGATCAGCCCCACGGCGCCCGCGGAGCAGACGTACATCAGCAGGGCCAGCCACCCCTGCGGGGCACCGGCATACGTCGCGGCGAGCGCGACCCCGAGCAGCGCGAGCAGGACCAGCCCGGCGTGGTGCAGAGCCGGCCGGACGGACAGGCCGGCCACCGGCACCGCCACCAGCGCGAGATAGAGCAGCGCGAAGACGACCAGCCCGGTCGCCGCCACCGGCGCGGGCCGAACCTGCCCCCGCGCGATCGCGGCGGCCGGCGGCAGCAGCAGCCACAGCCACAGCGTGTGGGCCGCCACGAGGACGAACCCACGGCGTCGCGTGCTGCGGTCGACGGGACTCGTCGCGTCGACCGCAGCACCGGACATGACGGACACCGTAGCGGCGGTCAGGGGCGCAGGGCCGAGCGCGGGTGGGCGGACCGGGGGCCGACGGGCGTGGGCGTGGCACCCGGGGCGGATCGACCACCTGCCGAGGCCTCCGTGGCGATCGTGTCCCAGAACGCGCACTGGTGCTCGGCGGCCAGGTCGACACTGCCGCCTCGGCCGACCGCGAACACCCGGGCGTAGGGTGCCGCCTCGGTCGGGCGTACGGCAGGCCATGGCGCCCGCCCGGTGGCCGCGAAGCGCGCCCATGAATCGATCATGTCGGCGGCCAGTTCGGGCTGTACCGTGCCGACCGTCAGGAAGTTGGCGACGTCGAAGAGGTACGGAAGTTCGTATCCGTGCGCGGCGCCCCAGGGGTAGTCCGCGGTCAGCGCCGGCCCGTGCTCCTCGGCGAACTCGTACGCGTAGGTCGGCGCGTGCCGGGCGAGCAGGCGTTGGGCGGTGCGGGTCGGGCAGGCCCAGATCCGGTCGGTCGCCGCCGCTGCCCACGCCAGGCCCGGAGTCGGGTAGGCGTCGACCGGATAGCGCGCGGCCACCTGGGCGGCCTGGTCGCCGAACGCCGCCTCCAGCGTCGCCTCGTAGTCGGCTGCCGTGTAGGCCCCCCGCGTGATCTCCATGAACCCGATGAACGCCCGGTGCTCGTGGCGGTTGTTGCCGACCAGCGCCGGGACCCGCAGCGCCCTCCCGGCCCGCAACGCCGCCGCCGGTGAGACCGGCAACAGCGCCGTCCCGTACGCCGGGGTGGTGAGCGCCTCGATGCCGGTCCCGGTCGTCGCGGCGAGCAGCGCGGCCGGGTCCTGGCCGCGCAGGCAGGCGAGCGCCTGCCCAGCCGGGCAGCCGAGCGTGGCGGCGAGGGCCGAGCCGGCCCGTTCGACCGTCGTGCGGGGACTGAACTGCGCCCCGGCCTCGGTCCCCGGAAGGAACAGCGCGTCCGGCCAGTCGGTCAGGCACGAACCGGACTCCATGATCGCCTTGTCGAACAGGCCGCGAGCCGACGGCGAGGTGAGCTGCGCGCAGACGCTTGCCGCACCCGCCGATTCGCCGTCGAGGGTGACGTTGCCCGGATCCCCGCCGAACGCGGCCGCGTTGCGTCGCACCCAGCGCAGCGCGGCCTGCTGGTCCGCAAGCCCGAAGGTGCCGGACCCGGCCAGCCCGGGCAGCCCCAGATAGCCGAACACCCCGAGCCGGTAGTTGATGGTCACCACGACCAGGCCGCCCCGGGTGGCGAGCCGGGCCGGGTCGTAGTCGACGCCCGATCCGTTCTGGAAGCTGCCGCCGTGCACGAAGACCAGGACCGGGTGTGGGCCCGGCGTGGTGGGCGCGGTGACGTTCAGGTAGAGGCAGTCCTCGACCCCGGCCGGCGGGCCGCCGACCATGTTCTGCGCGCACCTCTCGGGCGGCGCGGTCGCGTCGCGGACCCCGGACCAGGCGGGCACGGGCTGCGGGGCCCGCCAGCGGCCCTCGCCCGTCGGGGGCGCCGCGTACGGCACGCCGTGGAAGGCCCGGAAGCCGGTGCCGGTCACCCCGCGGACGAGTCCGCTGTCGGTCCGGACGACCGGCCCGGCGCTCGCCGGCGACGCCGGGGCGGCCAGCGCCGCAGCGGCCTGCGCCGCGAGCACCGCGGCCAGGATCAGGGCACCGAATCTGAGTGTGCGGGACAGAACGAGGTCAGCCATGCCCAGCACGCTACGAACGGCCAGGCCGGCGCTGGCAGAACCGCCGGTACCCGGTGCGCGGTGACAATTGTCCTGGCGGGCAGCGCCGAGCCCCGCCTCGGGCCGGTCCTCTTCACCCGGAACCGGCCCGAGGCGGGGCGCTCAGGAGGGCGGTCGCGGCGCGCGTACCCAGGACAGGAAGCGGTTGGTGAGGTCGCCGGGCGGGCTCGCCGGGTTCAGCGCCGTCAGGTGCGCCGTCGCCTCCTGCATGAGCAGCGCCAGGTAGAACAGCAGGGCGGTGCGGTCGCCCCGGTACTCGACGAGCAGCGACAGCCGCGCCGGGCCGCACGGCCACGGGGCCCCGCAGCGGCGGCACAGCCAGAGGGGGCGCATCGGCAGGTGCGGGCCTCCCGACATCAGCGGTACCGCAGCGCGGTCGCCCGCGCCTCCTCGTCGGTCATCGGCAGGAACCACAGGAACCGCCGCACGATCTGCGGCGGCGTCGGGCCCTCCGGGCGGCCCCGCAGGTCGTGGATCGCCGGGCGCAGGAAGAGCGTGAAGCCCGCCAGCAGCGTGGTCGTCCAGGGGCAGGCTGCGCCATGCGGCGCAGGGGAACGGCTCGCCGTCGGCCGCGCACCGCCAGGTGGGCCCGGCCGCGCAGTGCCGCTCCAGCGCGAGCGCGGGCCTCACCGGCGGCCTCCGTCTCTCCGCCGGCCTTCGATCGGGGTACGCGGCGCAGCGGCGCCGCCGTGCGCGAGGCGGGTCGCCCGGTCACGTGCTCGTCGGTGGGGCATGGCTCTCCCTCGGTGCGTGTCGGCAATGGAGCAGTGGAGAGGGGGCCGCCCGCCCGACTGGTGCGGAAGGACCGCGACGGCCCCCTCGGCGAACACGGGTCGAGACGTCTGTCGACCGACCCGCGCCGCCCCGACACCAGCTTGCTGAGGGTTGTGAGACGAATACACCCTGTAGCAGGATGGAGTTGAGGTGCATGGGACAATCCAGAAAGGAAGCCGGATGAACCACGCGGTGATCGAGGCGATGGCGACTGCCGGTCTGACTGCCGAAGCCCTTGCAGCTCAGGTTGAGGTGGACCCGAAGACGGCAGGGCGGTGGGCAAACCCTGGACATATCCCGCAGTCCCGCCACCGGGCAAAGGTTGCCGCCCTGCTCGGCCGAGAAGTCTCGGAGTTGTGGCCGGAGGTCGGCAGGCGGCGCGAGCCGGCGTGGTTCCGGCGGTGGGCCGACGTCGAGCGCGAGGCGCTCTCGCTGCGATGGTTCGAGCTGGCCTGGGTCCCGGGCCTACTTCAGACCGAGGCATACGCGCGAGCCACCCTCGCGGGCGAGGCGTTGTCCAGTGGTGAGGTCGACCGACTCGTCGCCGCTCGTCTGGCCCGACAGGCGGTCCTGCGCCGCGACCCGCCCATGCTGCTGGTCGCGGTCATCGATGAGATGGTGCTCAGGCGCACGGCTGGTGGGGACCGGTCCATGATGCGCGACCAGTGCGAGCACCTGGCGGACTGCGCGACCCTGCCGTTCGTGCAGGTCCATGTCGTTCCTGCGGAGGTGGGCATGTATGCCGGGCTCGGCGGGCCGTTCATTCTCGCCGAACTGGACGGCGGCGCGCGCCTCCTGCACGTGGATGGTCAGGCCCACGCGCAGATCCTCGAACAGGCGGCTGACCTTGTTACGCTGGATCGGCGGTGGGCTCGCATCTGTGGTGATGCCCTGCCGCGGGCGCAATCCCTAGAACTCATCAGGAAAGCGGCGGCAGCATGGACATGAGCCAGTCTCGGTGGCGCAAGAGCACGAGGAGCGGCAACAACGGCGGTGCGTGTGTCGAGGTCGCCGACAACCTGCCTGGTGTCGTCTTCGTCCGGGACACGAAGGACCGTGACGGCGGGACGCTGGTCTTCGCGCCTGCCGCCTGGGCCGGGTTCGTGAGTCTCGCCAAGCGGATCGGCCCCCTCGGCTGACCGGGCCCGCCCCGGCCCGTGCATGAGTCGACCACGACGTGACCTGACGGCCGACAACGTGCTCGCCACCGGTGTTGCGACGTCGCGCGGAGGCGGTGACGGATCTTGGTAGGTTTCGGCCCCTCTGGGGGCCGTTTCGTACCAAGATCTCTCGATCTCGTTCAGGTGCCTCGTGGGGTGGTGGGGGTCGGGGCGTCGAGCGCTCGGGTTGGTCCCGGCCCGGTCGGGTTCGCCGCATGTGGCTCGCCCTGGTGGTGTGGGTCGTCGGGTGGCGCGGGGTGAGCGTTCGGTGGCCGGTTGCGGTGGAATCGCGTCGGCGTGTCGTGTCGCGGAGGCGGCCAGGGTTCGGGGCGGTCGACGCGGGGCGCGGTGGGGCGGTGGGGGCCGCCTTTGCGGCGTACGATGGTCGGCGTCCGGCCCGCCCGGCATTGCCCTTCCTGGGCTGCCGTTAAGGATCGCCCACATAGGAAAAACGCCGGTCACCAGGCGCTTCGGCCGCAAGATTACTTGCTGGTACGTCTCTAGGCCGAAACTCATGTGCGCGCTAGGGGGATGATCGGGTGAATCTTGCCGGCCGTCCCGGGTCGCGTCCGTCGGCTGTTCGGTCCGACTCTGATCGATGATCTTGCCGCCCAGGCATCGAGTCCTATGCTGCATCCATTGTGAAGTCCTGGGGGGGATCGTGATCACGATGCTTGGATGCTGCGCGCCCGTCGGCGTGGCGACGACCCGCGCCCACTGACATGGAAATATACAACGTCGTCCATCGTTTCGCTGACCGTTCGGCCATCTTCGCCGATCGGCCGGCCCTGCTCGGCGACGGCCAGCCGGTCAGCTACGCGGCCCTCGCCGCCTCGGCGGGCGGTCACGCCGCGCTGCTCGCCGCCGCCGGTGTCCGCCCCGGCGACCGGGTCGCCCTGCTGACCCCGCACGGCGTGGCCACCGTCGCCGCGATCCTCGGCACGCTCGCCGCCGGGGCCGCGTACGTGCCGCTGGACCCGGGCTTCCCCGCCGACCGGCTGCGCCACATGCTCGCCGCCGCGCGGGTGCGCGCCGTGCTGACCGCCCCCGAACACCGGGACCTTGCCGACCGGCTGACCGCAGACCACCGGGAACCGGCCAAATTGCCTGGGACCGAGCGCCAGACCGGATCCGGCCACCGGGAACAGGTCGACCGGCCCGGGACCGCCGAGCCGGCCAGCGTCGTGCTGACCACCGACGCGGTCACCTCCGCGCCGCTGCGCCCCGTGCCGGTCGACCCCGACGCCCTCGCCTACGTGCTGTTCACCTCCGGCTCGACCGGGCTGCCGAAGGCCGTCGGGCAGACCCACCGCAACCTCGCCCACGTCGTCGACAACCAGATCGCCACCCTCGGCATCGGCCCCGACGACCGGCTCAGCCTGCTCGCCTCGTTCAGCTTCGACGCGGCCATCCCCGACCTGTACCCGGCGCTGCTCACCGGCGCCGCCGTCGTCCCCGTCGACCTGCGCCGGCACGGGCTGGCCCACGCCGTCGACCAGATCGAGAAGCACCGGGTCACCGTCTACCACTCCACCCCGACCGTCTACCGGTTCCTGCTCGACGCCCTCGGCGACCGGCGGCTGGACAGCGTCCGGGCGGTGCTGCTCGGCGGCGAGCAGGCCACCCACGCCGACGCCGCCCGGGGCCGGGACCGGTTCGCCCCGGCCTGCGTGCTGGTCAACGGGTACGGCGCGACGGAGATGACGTTCGCCGCCCGGTACGCGCTGCCACTGGCCGAGGCCGACCCGGCGGCCACCGGCCCGCTGCCGATCGGCACCGCGCTGCCCGGCTACGAGCTGCACCTCACCACCGCCGAAACCACCGCCGAAGCCACTGCCGAAACCACCGACGCAGCCACCGCGAAGGCCGCCGACGCAGCCGAAGCCGCCGGGACCGGCGACAACGAAAGCGGGGAGATCGTCGTGCGGGGGCGGCATGTCGCGCCCGGCTACCTCGACCGGGCCGACGACCGGTTCAGCCGCGACGCCGACGGCGTGTGGTCGTACCGGACCGGGGACCTCGGGGCGCGGCTGCCCGGCGGCGACCTCGTCTGCCTCGGCCGGCTCGACCGGCAGGTCAAGGTGCGGGGCTTCCGCGTCGAGCTGACCGAGATCGAGGCCGTGCTCGCCGCCGAGCCGGGCGTCGGCGCGGTCCGCGCGATCGCCCGCGGCGGCGAGCTGCTCGCGTACGCCCGCCCGGCCGGCGGGGTCCTCGACCCGGCGGCCCTGCGCGCCGCCCTCGCCCGGCGGCTGCCGGACTACGCCCTGCCCCGGGCCGTCGTCGTGGTCGACGAGTTCCCGCTCACCGTCACCGGCAAGATCGACGAGCGGGCGCTGCCCGACCCGGCCGCCGAAGCCACCACCGGCAGGGAGGCAGCCGACCAGGAGCCGGCCACCGCCACCGAGCGGGCCGTGCACGACATCTGGTGCGCGGTGCTCGGCCGCGAGACGGTCGCCCGCACCGCCGGCTTCTTCGACGTCGGCGGCCAGTCACTGCTGCTCGGCGTCGTCCAGCAGCGGCTCGCCGCCCGGTTCGGGGTGCGGCTGCCCCTGCTGCGGCTGTTCGAGAACCCGACGATCGAGGCGCAGGCCCGCCTGGTCGACGCGCCGGCCGCGACCGACCGCGCGCCCGTCGGGCCGGCGCCGGCCGCGCCCGCCACGGCCGCCCGCGAGTACACCGGCGACGAGATCGTCGTCGTCGGGCTCGCCGGCCGCTTCCCCGGCGCGCCCGACCCCGCCACCTTCTGGTGGAACCTCTGCGCCGGCGTCGACGCCATCCACGACCACACCGACGCCGAGCTGGCCGCGCTGGGCATCGGCCCCCGGCTGCTCGCCGACCCCCGGCACGTGCGGGCCGCCGGCCGGCTCGACGACGTGGCCGACTTCGACGCCGACTTCTTCGCCTTCGGCGCGCAGGAGGCCGCCCGCACCGACCCGCAGCACCGGCTGTTCCTGGAGACGGCGTGGGAGGCCCTGGAGGACGCCGGGCACGACCCGTCCCGGTTCCCCGGCCTGGTCGGCGTCTACGCCGCCACCTCCGCCAACCGGTACTTCCTGTTCCACCTCATGGACAACCCGGCGGTGGTCGGCGACGTCGACCCCGACGACTGGGAGGCCCGGCTGGTCGGCCGGCAGTTCACCGACCACCTGCCCGGCCAGGTCGCCTACCGCCTCGGGCTGACCGGGCCGGCGCTGGCCGTGCAGAGCGCCTGCTCCAGCTCGCTGGTCGCGGTCTGCGTCGCCGCCCAGAGCCTCGCCGACTACCAGTGCGACATCGCCCTGGCCGGCGGCGTCAACGTGACCTGGCCCCGCTACCGGCACACCCCCGGCGGCATGGCGTCCCCGGACGGGCGGTGCCGCGCCTTCGACGAGGCCGCCAACGGCTCCGGCTTCGGCTCCGGTGCCGGGGTCGTCGCGCTGCGCCGGCTCGCCGACGCGCAGGCCGACGGGGACCGGATCTACGCGGTGCTGCCCGGCTGGGCGGTCACCAACGACGGCGCGGACCGCGCCGGCTACGCCGTCCCCGGCCCGTCGGGGCAGGCCGCCGCCGTGGCCGGCGCGCTCGCCGCCGCCGAGGTCGCCCCCGGCGAGGTACGCCTCATCGAGGCGCACGGCAGCGGCACCCCGTTCGGCGACGCCCTGGAGGTCGCCGCCCTGCACGAGGTGTACGGGGGCGCGGCGCCCGCCGAGAGCTGCGCGCTCGGCTCGGTGAAGACCAACATCGGCCACCTCGACGCCGCCGCCGGCATCGCCGGCCTGATCAAGGCGGTGCTCGCCGTCCAGCACGGCGTCATCCCGCCGAACCTGCACTTCACCCGCCCGCACCCCGAGATCGACCTGGCGGGCGGCCCGTTCTACGTGCCGACGAAGGCCCGGGACTGGCCGCAGGCGGCCCGCCGGGTGGCCGGGGTCAGCTCGTTCGGGCTCGGCGGCACCAACGCCCACGTCGTCGTCGAGCAGCCGCCCCCGGTCGAGCCGCCGGCCACTCCCGACGCGGTCGCGCACCTGCTGCCGGTGTCGGCGCGTACCCCCGTGGCGTTGCGGGCGGCGCTGCGCCGGCTGCGGCAGCACCTGGCCGGGGCGTCCCCGGCGCTGGCCGAGGTCGCCGCCACCCTCGCGCTGGGCCGCAGGGAGTTCGGCTGCCGGGCGGCGGTCGTCGCCACCGACCTCGCCGCCGCCCTCGCCGGCCTGGACGAACTGCTCGACTCCGTCGGTCCGGACGAGCTGTTCGCCGCCGCCGGGCCGGCCGAGCTGCCCGCCGCCGACGCCCGGGTCGCCGGCCCGGACGGCGAGCTGCGGGAGCTGGCCCTCGACTGGGTAGCCGGCCGCGACGTCGACTGGTCGGCCCTGCACCCCGAGGGCGGCGTGCGACGCACCGGGCTGCCCACGTACCCCTTCCAACGTCAGCGGCACTGGATCGACCCCCCTCAGAAAGGTGCGCGGTGAACTGGTTCGTCTCCGCCGGAAGCCGACCCCAGGCGCCGGTGCGGTTGTTCTGCCTGCCCTACGCCGGGGCCGGGGCCAGCGCGTTCCGCGAGTGGCAGCGGGCCTTCGGCGCGGACGTCGAGGTGCTGCCGGTGCAGCTGCCCGGGCGGGAGAACCGGATCAGCGAGGACCCGAACTTCACCGTCGCCGACGTCGCCGCCGCGATCGCCGGGCGGGCCGACCGCCCGTACGCGATCTACGGCCACTCGATGGGCGGGCGGGTCGGCTTCGAGGTGGTCCGCGAGCTGCGCCGCACCGGCGGGCCGCTGCCGCTGCGGCTGTACGTCGGCGGGGCCCGCGCCCCGCACGTCGACGACGCGAGCCTGTTCGACGGGCTGTCCACGGTGGACGACGAGGAACTGCTGCGCCGCCTCGGCGACGGCGGCGGGCTGCCGCCGGAGGTGCTGGCCCACCCCGAGCTGGTGGAGCTGCTGCTGCCGCTGCTGCGCGCCGACTTCGGCCGGGTCGACAGCTACCGGTACGTCCCGGGCGAGCCGCTGCCGGTGCCGGTCGTGGCGTTCAGCGGCCGGTCCGACCGGGCCGTCAGCCACGCCCAGAGCGCCGCCTGGGAGCGGCACACCGCCGCCGGGTTCACCCTCCACGAGATCGACGGCGGGCACTTCTTCCTGCAGGACTGCCTGCCCGAACTGGTCGCCGCGATCCGCGCCGACCTCACCGACGCCCTCCGGGGCGCCGCCGCCGTCCGGGTCGCCGGCGCACACGGGACCGTGCCGGCCCCGGACGGCCCGGCGGAGCCAACGGCGATCGACACGACGGGGGACGGGGCCGACGAGGCCGGCGCGCACCGGGTGCCGCTGGGCGACACCGGCTGGTCGGTGTGGCGTGACGCGATCCTGCGTACCACCGGGTTTCCCGCCGACGGGCTCACCGCGCTCTCCGCCCCGCAGGCCGCCGCCGCGGCCGACGACCTGCTCGCCACCGGCGACGGCGCGGAACGGTTCGACAAGGAGTTCGCCGAGGCGCTCACCGCCGCCGCCGGCCGGCTCAACGAGCTCGCCGCCGACCCGCTGCTGCGCGAGGCCGTCACCTGGCAGAACCGCAACGCCCTGCTCGCCCTCGACGGGCTGGCCCGCGCCGGGGCCGACGCGCCGCGTAACGTGCGCCGCCGCGACCGCGAGCGGGCGCTGCTGAAGTACTGGCAGCGCTACTGCGGCAAGAACGAGACCGTCGGCTTCTTCGGCCCGAGCTGCTGGGTCACCCTCGACCCCGAGCAGGCCGACACCGCCCGGGTGCGCCCCGGGCCGGCCCTGACCCGGCGGCGCTGGGTGTGGTTCGAGTCGTGGGCGCTGTCCGCGTACGCCGACACCGTCGGGGCGGACCTGGCCGTGCGGCAGTGGTGGCCGCCGCTGCTCCAGCCGCACCTGAGCCTGCGCGACCGGTCGGTGCTGCGCCCCGGCCGCCCGCCGGTCACCCTCACCCCCGTCGAGGCGGCCCTGCTCGCCGCCGCCGACGGCCACCGCAGCGCCCGCGACCTGGTCGCCGACCCGGCGATCGGGCTGCGCCGCCCCGACGACGGGTACGCCCTGCTCGACCGCCTCGTCGAGCGGGAACTGATCACCTGGGACGCCAACCTGCCCGTCGCCCCCGACGCCGAGGCGGCCCTGGCCGCCCGCATCGACGCCATCGGCGACGAGCCGGCCCGGCTCGCGGCCCGCGCCGGCCTCGACCGGCTGCAAGCCGCCCGCGACGAGGTGGCCGACGCCGCCGGCGACCCCGACCGGCTGCGCGCCGCCCTCGACCGGCTCGACGCCACGTTCACCGAGCTGACCGGCCAGCCGGCCCGCCGCCGCGCCGGCCAGATGTACGCCGGGCGCACCCTCTGCTACGAGGACACCGCCCGCGACCTCGACGTGAGCTTCGGCGCGCCGCTGCTGGCCGACCTCGCCGCCCCGCTCGCCGTGCTGCTGCGGGCCGCCCGCTGGCTGGCCGGCGAGCTGGAGCAGGCGTACGGGGCGACGTTCCGCGACCTCTACGAGGAACTGCGCGCCGACGCCGGCGACGCCCCCGTCGGCCTGGCCGACCTGTGGTTCCTCGTGCAGGGCCTGTTCTGGGGCACCGGCGAGCGGCCCGTCGACGCCGTCGCCGCCGAGTTCGCCGCCCGCTGGGCGGGACTGTTCGGCCTCGCCGACCTGCCCGAGGGCGCCACCGAGGTGCGGCTGGCCGTGGCCGACCTGGTCGACCGGGTCGCGCAGGTGTTCCCCGACCGCCCCAGCGACTGGACCAGCGGCCGGCTGCACAGCCCCGACCTGCAGCTCTGCGCCGCCGACGCCGACGCCCTCGCCCGGGGCGACTACACCGTCGTGCTCGGCGAGCTGCACGCCGCCTGGCCGTCGTTCGACTGCCAGGTGTTCACCCCGTCCCACCCGGACGTGGCGCGGCTGCGCGCGGCGCTCGCCGCCGACCTCGGCGAGCACCGGATCCGGCTGCTGTTCCCCGCCGACTGGCCCCGGCGCACCAGCCGCACCGCCGAGGCGCTCACCGGCCCCACCGACCGGCAGCTCGCGTTCCTGCCCGCCCCCGGCGTCGACCCCGACCGGGTGCTGCCCACCGTCGACCTCACCGTCACCGACGAGGACGGCCGGCTCGTCGTCACCGCCCGCGACGGGGCGCGCTGGCCGCTGACCGAGGTGTTCGCCGGGCTGCTCAGCGCCCACGCCGTGGACGGGTTCAAGCTGGTCGCCGCCGCCCCGTACACGCCCCGGATCACCCTGGACCGGCTGGTGGTGGCCCGGCAGACGTGGCGTACCACGGTGGCCGGGTGCGGCCTGGCCGACGTCACCGCCGAGCGGGACCGGTTCCTCGCCGTGCGCCGCTGGCGGCGCGACCTCGGCCTGCCCGAGCGGGTCTACGTCAAGCTCGGCACCGAGACCAAGCCCTGCTTCGTCGACCTGTCCAGCCCCGCCTACGCCGCCATGTTCGCCGCGATGGTGCGGGCCGCCCGCACCGACGGCGGCGACGCCGTGTCGCTGACCGTCAGCGAGATGCTGCCGACACCCGACGACGCGTGGGTGCCCGACGCCGCCGGCCGCCGCTACTTCAGCGAGCTGCGGCTGCACATCGTCGACGACCAGTGGCGGGCCGCGGAGTGAGCCACCTGCTGCCACTGGGCGACACCGGCTGGTCGGTGTGGCGGGACGTGCTGCTGCGTACCGCCGGGTTCCCCGCCGCCGGCCTCGACCTGCTCGCCGCGCCCGAGGCCGCCGCCGCGGCCGACGCGCTGCTGGCCGGCGAGGTCACCACCGACGGGTACGACAAGGAGCTGGCCGCCGCCCTGGCCCGCTCCTCCGACGTGCTCGCCGGGATCTGCGCCGACCCGGCCGTGCGGGAGGCGGTCACCTGGCAGAACCCGGAGATGCTCGTCGCCCTCGACGGGCTGTTGCGCACCGACCCGGCCGTGCGCAACAAGCCCCGCCGCAAGCGGGAGATCGCGGTGCTGCGCTACTGGCAGCGCTACTGCGGCAAGGCCGAGACCATCGGCTTCTTCGGGCCGGTCTGCTGGGGCACCGTCGACCCGGACAGCCCGCACACCCGGCTCGCCCCGGGCACCGGGCTGGTGGCCCGCCGCGAGGTGCACCTGGAGGCGTGGGCGCTGTCCGCGTACGCCGACCGGCTCGCCGCCGACCCGGCGGTGCGCCGCTGGTGGGCCCCGGTGCTCCCGCCCCACCTGCGGCTCGACGGCCGCCGGCTGTGCCCGCCGCTGGCCCCGGCGGTGGAGCTGACCGCCGTGGAGGCCCGGCTGCTCGCCGGCTGCGACGGCCGCACCCCGGCCCGGGAGATCGTGGCGCGGCTGTGCGAAGACGGCGACGCCGGCCTGCGCCGCGCCGACGACGGCTTCCTGCTGCTCGACCGGCTCGTCGAGCGGGGCCTGCTGACCTGGGACGCCGGCCTGCCCAACAACCCGCAGGCGGTGCGGGTGCTCGCCGCGCGGATCGCCGCCGTCGGCGACCCCGAGCTGCGCGCCGACCTGACCGCCGGCCTCGACCGGCTCACCGCCGCCCGCGACGCCGTGGCCGCCGCTGCCGGTGACCCGACCCGGCTCGCCGCCGCCCTCGCCGCCCTCAACGCCGCGTTCACCGCCGCCACCGGGGAGTCGGCGACCCGGCACGGTGGGCAGATGTACACGGGTCGCACCGTCGTCTACGAGGAGACGACGCGGGACCTGGAGGTCGCCGTCGGGTCGGCCGTCCTCGACGCTCTCGCCGCGCCCCTGGCGATCGTGCTGCGGGCCGCCCGTTGGCTCACCGCCGAGATCGGCGCGGCCTGCGAGCGGGTCCTCGGCGAGCTGCACGCCGAGCTGGCCGCCGACGGGCCGGTGCGGCTGGCCGACATGTGGTCCCTCGCGCAGGGGCTCATCCTCGCCCCGGACGGCCCCGTCGCCGTGGCCAGCGCCGGGTTCACCGCCCGCTGGGCGGAGCTGTTCGGGCTCGCCGACGTCGCCGCCGACCAGCCGGAGCTGCGGCTGCGCAGCGCCGACCTGGCCGGGCGGGCCGCGGCGCTGTTTCCCGCCACCGCGCCGGGCTGGCCCACCGCCCGCGTGCACAGCCCCGACGTGCAGGTCGCCGCGGCCGGCGTCGACGCGCTCAACCGGGGCGAGTTCCAGCTCGTCCTGGGCGAGCTGCACCCGGCGACGACGCCGTTCGACAGCGCCGTGTTCGCCCCGTTCCACCCCGACCCGGCCGCGCTGCGCGCCGCCGTGGACGCCGACCTGGGACCGGCCCGGCTGCGGCTGCTGCCGCCGGCCGGGTTCCCCCGGCAGACCACCCGCACCACCTGGCACCTGCGGGGCCCGGCCGACCGGCAGGTCGGCATCGACACGGCCAGGGGCGCGGACGTCACCGACCTCGTCGCCGCGAGCGCCGTACGGGTGGAGTCCGTCGCGGGCCGGCTCGTCGCGGTGCTGCCCGACGGGGCCCGCTGGCCGCTGGTCGAGGTGTTCGCCAACCTCCTCGGCGCGCTGCTGCTGGACAGCTTCAAGCTGCTCGCCCCCGCGCCGACGACGCCCCGGATCACCATCGACCGGCTGGTGGTGGCCCGGCGCACCTGGCGCACCACCGTCGCCGACAGCGGCCTGGCCGGGGCCACCGGGGAGTCCGCGCGCTACCTCGCGGTGCGCCGCTGGCGGGCCCGCCTCGGCCTGCCCGAGCGGGTCTTCGTGAAGGTCGGCACCGAGGTCAAGCCCTGCTACGTCGACCTCACCGGCCCGCTGTACGCCCAGTCGCTGTGCGCCATGGCCGACGCCGCCGCCCGGACCGACCCGGCCGTCACGCTCACCGTCAGCGAGCTGCTGCCGGCCCCCGCCGACGCCTGGGTGACCGACGCCGCCGGGCGCGGCTACGTCAGCGAGCTGCGCCTGCAGATCACCGATCCAGCCACCTACCGGGGGGAACACGGGTGACCGACATCCTGTCCATCAGCGCCGCGCACGGCGAGCCGCTGCCGTGGCCCGACGCGACGCTGGCCGAGCTGGTCGCCGCGCAGGCCGCGCGGACCCCGGGCGCGGTGGCGGTGCGCCAGTGGGACGAGCGGCTCACCTACCGGGAGCTGGTCGGCCGGGCCGCCGGCGTCGCCGCCGCGCTGCGCGAGCGCGGCGTGGGCCGGCACAGCCGGGTCGGGGTGTGCGGGCACCGCCGCCCGGACCTGGTGGTCACCGTCCTCGGCGTGCTGCTCGCCGGCGCGTGCTACGTGCCGCTGGAGCCGGGCGGCCCCCGCCGCCGGCTGCGGGAGATCGCCGCCGACGCCGGGGTACGCGTCGTCGTCGGCGACGCCGCCGAGGCCGAGTTCGGGGACGTTTCCGGCGTGACGGCGCTCGGGCTGCCCGGCCCCGCGCCGCTGGCCCCCTGCCCGGCCCGGCCCGGCGACCCCGCGTACGTGCTGTTCACCTCCGGCTCCACCGGCCGGCCCAAGGGCGTGCTCACCACCCACCGCAACGTCGTCGAGTTCGTCACCGGCTGCGCGGCCCTGACCGGGGCCGACGCGTCGGTGCGCAGCCTCGGCATCGCCTCCCTCGGATTCGACGCCGCCACCATGGACCTGTTCGTGCCGCTGCTGCTCGGCGGCACGGTGCAGCTCGTCGGCGCCGACGACCGGTCCGACCCGGCGCGGCTGGCCCGGTTCGTCGCCGCCCACGAGGTCAACTGGGGCTTCATCACCCCGACGGTGCTGTCCATGCTGGACCCGGCCGAGCTGCCCGGCTGGCGCACCGTGCTCTGCGGCGGCGAGGCCGTGCCCGCCGAGCTGGCCGCCCGCTGGGCCCCCGGCCGGCGCTTCGTCAACGGCTACGGCCCCACCGAGACCACCGTGCTGGCCGTCACCGCCGAGCTGACCGCCGCCGAGACCGACCCGGTGCCGATCGGCCGGCCGCTGCCCAACCACCGGGCGTACGTCGTCGACGCCGACCTGCGCCCCGTGCCGCCCGGCGAGACCGGCGAGCTGCTGATCGGCGGCCCCGGCCTGGCCGACGGCTACCTCAACCGGCCCGGCCTGACCGCCGAGCGGTTCGTGCCCGACCCGTTCTCCGGCCTGCCCGGCGAGCGGCTCTACCGCACCGGTGACCTGGTCACCCAGGCCCCCGACGGGCGGATCGTCTATCTCGGCCGCGCCGACCGGCAGGTGAAGATCAGGGGGCAGCGCATCGAGCTGGGCGAGGTCGAGGCCGTCCTCGCCGGGCTGCCCGGCGTCGACCGGGTCGTGGCGGAGGCCGTCGACGCCCCCGCCGGGGCCGAGCTGGTCGCGTTCCTCACCCCCGCCGACGCGCCCGACGACGCGGCGCTGCGCGCGTACGCCGAGCCGAGGCTGACCGCCGCGATGCGCCCCGCCCGGGTGCTGCGCCTGGCGGAGCTGCCGGTCAGCCCGACCACCGGCAAGCTGGACCGGCCGGCGCTGCGGGCCCTGGCCGCCGCCGCCCGCCCCGCGCCCGGGGCCGCCGACGTCGACGGCCCGGCCGACGGCGACCCGGTCACCCGGGCGGTGGCCCGGGCGTGGGCGCGGCTGCTCGGCGCGGCCCCCGGCCCCGACACCGACTTCCTCGCCGCCGGCGGCAACTCCATCGCCGCGATGCGGCTGGTCGCGGCGCTGCGCGCCGAGCTGGGCCGCGCCGTGGACACCCGGGACGTGTTCGCCGGCCGCACCCTCGCCGGCCTGGTGCAGCGGATCACCGCCGCCCCCGCCGCCGCCGACGGGCTGACCACCGGCAACCCGCCCACGCTGTCCCCGCCGCAGCGGCGGCTGTGGTTCGTCGACCAGCTTGCCCCGTCCAGCGCCCCCTACAACATCGCGGTGGCCCACCGGCTGCGCGGCGAGCTGGACGTGCCCGCCCTCGGCGCGGCTCTGCGGGCGGTGGCCGAACGGCACGACGTGCTGCGCTGGCGCATCCCGCAGACCGCCGGGGTGCCGTACGCGGTCTGCGCGGAACCCACCGACGTGGCGGTGCCCGTGGTGGACCTGACCGGCGGCGGCGACCCCGCCGCAGAGCTGGCCCGGATGCTCGCCGACGGGGCGGCCCACGCGTTCGACCTGGCCACCGGTCCGCCCTGGCAGGTGACCGTCTACCGACTCGGCCCGGCGGAGCACGTGCTCGCCGTCACCTGGCACCACGCCGTGTTCGACGGCTGGTCGGAGGCGGTGTTCTACGCCGACCTCGCCGCCGCGTACGCCCGCGCGGTGGCCGGCGACGACCCGGCGCTGCCCGCCCCGGCGGCCCGGTACGCCGACTACGCCGTGTGGCGGGCCGAGCGGGACCGCCGCCGGGGCGCCGACGACCTCGCCTGGTGGTCCGCGCACCTGGCCGGCGCGCCGACGGTGCTGGAGCTGCCCCGCGACCGCCCCCGCCCCGCCGTGCAGACGTACGCCGGGGTGGAGGCCGCCGTGACGTTCTCCGCCGAGGCGGACCGGGCGGTGCGGGCGCTGGCCGAGCGGCGCTCGACGACCGTGGCGGCGGTGCTGCTGGCCGGGTTCGGCGAGCTGCTGAGCCGGCTCACCGGCGGCGACGACCACGTCGTCGGCGCGATCGTCGCCGACCGGCGGCTGGCCGCGTTCGACGACGTCGTCGGGTTCTTCATCGACACCGTCCCGGTGCGGGTCCGCACGGCCGGGGCGAGCTTCGCCGAGCTGGTCGACCGCTGCGCCGCCGAGCTGCACGACGCCACCGCCCACCCCGGCGCGCCGCTGGAGCGGATCGTGGAGGCCCTCGGCGTGGGCCGGGACACCTCCCGCGCCCCGCTGGTGCAGGTGCTGTTCAACGTGCTCAACTTCGCCGAGCCCCGGCTGGCGCTGGCCGGGCTGGCCGGCGAGCCGGTGCCGGTGCCCAAGCCGGGCTCCCCGTTCGACCTCACCGTGTACGTGGTGGAGCGGGCGGTCACCGGGGCGGCCGGGCCGGGCCGGCTCGGCGTCGAGGTGGTGTTCAACCCCGACCTGTTCGACGCCGACCGCGTCGAGGCGATGCTGGCCGACCTGGCCGCCCTCGTCGGCGCGCTGGCGGCCGCGCCGCAGTCCCCGGCCGGGGAGGTGGCCGCCGAGCTGCCCCGGCCGACGGTGCGCACCGCCGGGCTCGGCGCGATGACCGTCGCCGCGTCCGCCGAGCCCGCCCGGCCGGTGGCGCTGCCGGCGGGGCCCGACGCGCTCACCGACACCGAGGAGCTGGTCGCCGGCATCTGGCGGGAGGTCCTCGGCCGCGACCGCGTCGGCGTGGCCGACAACTTCTTCGACATCGGCGGGCACTCGCTCGCCCTGGCCGCCGTGCACGCCCGGCTGACCGCCGCCACCGGCCGGTCGATCGCGATGCTCGACCTGTTCCGCCACCCCACCGTCCGGGCCCTCGCCGCGCACCTCGACGGCGCGGCCGACCGGCCGGAGCTGGCCCGCGCCGCGCTGCGGGCCGCCGCCCGCCGCAGCCGCGCCCGACGTATCCCTCCCCGCCGCCCCGGCGGCACCGCATGAAGGACGACCTGATGGACAACGCGATCGACACCGACCACCCCGCCGACGACGGCATCGAGCCGATCGCGATCGTCGGGTTGGCCGCCCGGCTGCCCGGCGCGGCCGACGTGCACGAGTTCTGGCGCAACCTGGTCGACGGCGTGGAGTCGGTGACCGAGCTGACCCGCGAGGAGCAGATCGCCCGGGGCGTGCCGCCCGAGGAGGTCGACGACCCGGGCTGGGTCAGCCGCGCCCCCCTCGTCGACGGCTACGACGAGTTCGACGCCGGCCTGTTCGGGATGACCGCCCGGGAGGCCGAGGTCACCGACCCGCAGCACCGGCTGTTCCTGGAGACCTGCTACACGGCCCTGCAGGACGCCGGCTACGACCCGGCCCGCTACGACGGGGCCGTCGGCGTGTACGCGGGCACCGGCGCGGCGTCGTACCTCAACCGCAACGTGCTGCGCAACAGGAAGGTCGGCGGCAACCCGCACAGCGCCGTCTCCATCGCCACCAGCAACTCGCCGAACTACGTGGCGACGAACGTGTCGTACCGGCTGGACCTGCGGGGGCCGAGCCTGACCGTGCACACCGCCTGCTCCACCTCGCTGGTCGCGTTCCACCTGGCGTGCGAGGCGCTGCGCAACGGCGAGTGCGACATGGCCCTGGCCGGCGGCGTCAACATCGAGCTGCCGCAGGCCGGCTACCTCGGCATGGACGGCTTCACCTCGCCCGACGGGCGGTGCCGGCCGTTCGACGCCGCCGCGAACGGCACCGTGTGGGGCAGCGGCGTGGGGGTGACGCTGCTCAAGCGGCTCTCCGACGCGATCGCCGACGGCGACCACATCCGCGCCGTGGTGCTCGGCAACGCCATCAACAACGACGGGGCGGGCAAGGTCGGCTTCACCGCGCCCAGCGTGGACGGGCAGATGGAGGCCGTCGCCCAGGCCGTCGGGATGGCCGGGATCGACCCGCGCACCATCAGCTACGTCGAGGCGCACGGCACCGGCACCGCGATGGGCGACCCGATCGAGGTGGCCGCCCTGTCGGCGGTCTACACGAAGGACACCGACGACCGGGGCTGGTGCGGCATCGGCTCGGTCAAGTCCAACATCGGCCACCTCAGCCAGCCCTCCGGCATCGTCAGCGTGATCAAGACGGTGCTGGCGATGGAGCACGGGCTGATCCCGCCGACGATCAACTACGAGACCCCGAACCCGGCGATCGAGTTCGCCGACACCCCGTTCTACGTGGCGAACACCCTCACCAAGTGGGACACCGACGCCGCGCCGCGCCGCGCCGGGGTCAGCTCCTTCGGCATCGGCGGCACCAACGCCCACGTGGTGCTGGAGGAGGCGCCCCCGGCGCACCGGGCCGACCGGCGGGTGCGCCCGGCGCAGCTGCTGCACGTCTCGGCGAAGACCGCCACCGCCCTGGACGCCGCCGTGGACCGGCTCGCCGAGCACCTCGCCGGCAACCCCGACGGCGGGGCCGCGCACCTCGCCGACGTCGCGCACACCCTGCGGGTGGGCCGCCAGCAGTACGCCCACCGCCTCGCCGTGGCCGCCACCGACCTGCCCGACGCGGTCGCCGCGCTGCGCAACCCCCGGCGCGCGGTGCGCGGGGTGACCGACGGGCCCGCCCCGAAGGTGGGCTTCCTCTTCTCCGGCCAGGGTTCCCAGTTCGCCGGCATGGGCGCGCAGCTCTACGCCGAGGAGCCCGCCTACGCCTCCGTGGTCGACGAGTGCGCCGAGCTGCTCCGCGCCGAGCTGGGCCTGGACCTGCGGGAGCTGATCCTCGGCCGGCACCCGGAGGCGGCCGAGCTGCTGGCGCAGACCCGCTACACCCAGCCCGCCCTGTTCGTCGTGGAATACGCCCTGGCCGTCGCCTGGCAGCGCTTCGGCGTGCGGCCGGCGGCGATGGTCGGGCACTCCATCGGCGAGTACGTCGCCGCGACCGTCGCCGGGGTGCTGGACCTGCCCGACGCGCTGAAGGTGGTGGCCGCCCGGGGCCGGCTCATGCAGTCCCTGCCGGCCGGGTCGATGCTGGCTGTGCCGCTGGACGAGTCGGTGGTCGCCGGGCTGCTGCCCGAGGGCGTGTCGATCGCCACGGTCAACGGGCCGGGCACCTGCGTGGTGGCCGGCGAGGCCGACGCGGTGGCCGCGTTCGCCGAGACGCTGAAGGCCACCCGCAAGGTCAAGAGCAAGGCGCTGCGCACCTCGCACGCGTTCCACTCGCCGATGATGGAGCCGATCCTCGCCGAGTTCACCGCGCTGATGGCCACCGTGGCGCTGCGCGCGCCGCGCATCCCGTTCGTGTCGAACGTCTCCGGCACCTGGATCACCGACGCGCAGGCCACCGACCCGGCGTACTGGGCGGCGCACCTGCGCCAGCCGGTGCGCTTCGGCGACGCGGTGGCCGCCCTGCTCGCCGAGGGCACCTGGGCCCTGGTGGAGTGCGGCCCTGGCCGGCAGCTGGCCAACCTGGCCCGGATGCAGGTCGCCAAGGGCTCGGCGCAGCAGCGGGCCCTGGTGCCGCTGGGCAGCCTCCCGGGCCCGGGGGAGCCGGCCGGCGACCTGGCGACGCTGCTGGCCACCGCCGGGGCGCTGTGGTGCGCCGGCCTGCCCGTGCGCACCGGCTCCGACCCGGCGGCCCGGCGGGTGCCGCTGCCGACGTACCCGTTCGAGCGCCGCCGCTACTGGGTCGACCCGGACCCGGTGGAGGCGGTCGCCGCTGCGCCGGCCGAGACGGGCCCGCGGCCGCTGCCGGAGTGGTTCGCCGTGCCGGTGTGGCGGCAGGCCGCGCCCGCGCCGGCCACCGCGCCGCTCGGCCGGTGCCTGGTGCTGGCCGACGGCCCGCGCGGGGAGGCGCTCGTCGCCGGCCTGCGCGCCGCGGGCGCCGACACCCTCGTGGTACGCCCCGGCGACGCGTTCGCCGCCGTCACCGACGCGGCCGGTGCGGGGGCGCGCGGCTTCACGCTGCGCCCCGCCGCGCGGGAGGACTTCGACGCGCTGGTCGCCGCCCTCGGCGACGACCTGCCGGCGCGGCTGGTGCACGCCCTCGCCCTCGACGGCGAGCCCACCGGCACCGACATCGCCGCCACTCTCGCCGCCCAGGACCGGGGCTTCTTCAGCGCCCTGCACCTGGTGCAGGCCCTCGCCGGGGCCGGCCGCACCGGCGACGAGCGCCCGCTGGCCCTGGACCTGGTGACCGCCGGCATCGGCGACGTGACCGGCGCGGACCTGACCCGCCCCGAGCACGCCACGCTCGCCGGCCTGGCCCGGGTGCTGCCGGTCGAGCTGCCCGGGCTGACGGTGCGGCTGCTCGACGCCGACCCCACCGCGCCCGACGCGGACGCCCTGGTCGCCGAGCTGCGCCGCCCGGTCGACCCGGCGCACCCGGAGGTGGCGCTGCGCGGGTCCCGCCGCTGGGTCACCGGCTACGAGCAGGTGACGGTCGACGCCGAGGCCGAGCCGGGCGCGCTGCGCGACGGCGGCCGGTACGTCATCACCGGCGGCCTCGGCGGCATCGGCATCACCCTCGCCGAGGACTTCGCCGCCCGCGTGAAGGCGAAGCTGGTGCTGTTGGCCCGCTCGGGCCTGCCGCCGCGCGAGCGGTGGGACGACCACCTCGCAGTGCACGGCGCGGACGACCGGGCGGGCCGGGCCATCGCCGCGATCCGCCGGATGGAGGCCGCCGGCGCGTCGGTGCTGGTCCTCGCCGCCGACGTCACCGACCCGGCCGACCTGCGCCGGGTGCGGGCCGCCGCCGAGGCCGAGTTCGGCGGGATCGACGGGATCGTGCACGCCGCCGGCCTGCCCGGCGGCGGCATGGCCGAGGTGAAGGACCGCGCCGAGGCCGACCGGGTGCTCGCCCCGAAGCTCGCCGGCACCCTCGCCCTGGCCCAGGTCTTCGGCGACCTGCCGCTGGACTTCGTGGTGCTCTGCTCCTCGATCACCGCCGTGATCGGCGGCTTCGGCCAGGTCGACTACTGCGCGGCCAACAACTTCCTCGACGCGCACGCCCGCGCCGGGGCCGGCTGGGCCGCGCCGGTGGTGTCGCAGAACTGGGGCGGCTGGGCCGAGGTCGGCATGGCGGCGGAGAGCACCGCGCCGGCCGGGTTCCGGGCGGTGACCCGGGACGCCGTCACCGCCACGGTCGACCACCCGGTGCTCACCACGCGGGTGACCGGCCCAGAGGGCACGGTGCTGCACGGGCTGGTCTCCGCCACGACCCACTGGCTGCTCGACGAGCACCGCATCGGCGGGGTGCCGGTGGTGCCGGGCACCGCCCACCTGGAGTCGGTGCGTGCCGCCGTGGTCGCCGCCGTCGCGGCCCCCGGCCCCGACGCGGCGGTGGAGCTGCGCGACGTGGTGTTCCTGGAGCCGTTCTCGGTGCCCGACGGCACGATCGCCCAGTACCGGGTGGCGCTCACCCCCGCCGAGGACGGGGCCACGGAGTTCGTGGTGCAGAGCCTCGCCGCCGGGGTGCTGCGCACCCACGTGCGCGGCGCGGCCGGCTGGACCACCGAGCCCGCCCCGGCGGCGGCCGACGTGGCGGCGGTGGCCGCCCGCTCCCGCCGGGTCGACGACGACGCGTCGTTCGGCCGGGGCCGCACCAGCATGCTCACCTTCGGGCCGCGCTGGCGGTCGCTGACCGCGCACCACCTCGCCGACGGCGAGGAGCTGGCGCTGGTGACCGCACCCGCCGAGGCCGCCGCCGACCTCGGCGCGTGGGGCCTGCACCCGGCCCTGCTGGACGTGGCCACCGCGTTCGGCCGGGGGCAGGGCTCCGGCACCTACCTGCCGCTGTCGTACGGGCGGATCGTGGTGCGCGGGCCGCTGCCCGGGCGGTTCCACAGCCACCTGCGCCACCGCGACGGCGGCACCGACGAGGTCGTCTCCGCCGACCTGACCCTCACCGACCCGGACGGGCGGGAGCTGGTCTCGATCAGCGACTTCGTGCTGCGCCGGGTGGACGCGTCGGCGGTCACCGGCGGGCTCGCCGCCGACGGCACGCCAGCCGACGCCGACGGCCCTGCGGCGGGTGCGCCCAGCGAGGACATCCGCCCGGTCGACGGCGCGGAGGCGTTCCGCCGCAGCCTCACCGCCGGCCTCGGCGCCCAGGTGGTGATCACCACCCGGTCGGTGGCCGACATCCGGGCCCGCGCCGCCCGGGTCACCACCGGGAGCCTGGAGTCGGAGGCCGACCCGGCGGTGTCCGCCGCCACTGTGGAGGCCGGCGCGTCGGCCGCGCCGCGCACCGAGCTGGAGGCCACCATCGCCCAGGTGTGGCGCGACGGCCTCGGCGTGCCGGTCGTCGGCGTGGACGACGACTTCTTCGCCCTCGGCGGCAACTCCCTCGTCGCGGTGCAGCTCATCGCGTCGATGCGCAAGGCGACCGGGGTGCGGCTGCCGATGCGCAGCCTCTTCGAGACGCCCACCGTCGCCGGGCTCGCCGCCCGCATCGAGGAGCTGCGCGCCGAGGCGTCCGCCGCCGACGAGCCCCCGGCCCCGGCCCCGACCCCGAGCATCCCGCGGCTGCCCCGCGCGTGAGCACCGAGGAAGCGGTCCCGCGCGTGAGCACCGAGGAAGCACCAGAAGTCGTGGCTTCGAGCAAGCAAGGGAGTACAGAGCAATGAGCGACACGATCGCCACGCTGCCGGTGGTCGTCGAAAACGACGGCCGGGCACTGACCGACCTGATCGGCGAGCGCCGCGCCGAGCTGCGGGCCGCCCTCGTCGACCACGGCGGGCTGCTGTTCCGCGGCTTCGACGTCGGCGGCGTCGACGGCTTCGACGCGGTGGTGCGGGCGCTGGCCGGGGAGCCGCTGGTCTACACCGAGCGGTCCTCGCCCCGGCACGCCATCAAGGGCCGGGTCTACACCTCGACCGACTACCCGCCGGACGAGGAGATCTTCCTGCACAACGAGAACTCGTACCAGGCGCGCTGGCCGTTGACGCTGTTCTTCTGGTGCGTCACGCCGCCGGACACCCTCGGCGCGACGCCCCTGGCGGACGTGCGCCGGGTGTACGAGCTGATCGACCCGGCCGTGCGGGAGGAGTTCGTGCGCCGCCGGTGGATGCTGGTGCGCAACTTCCACGCCGACTTCGGCACCCGCTGGCAGGACGTGTTCAACACCGACGACCGCGCCGAGGTCGAGGCGTACGCGGCGGCGAACCGGATCAGCCTGGAGTGGGTGGGCGCGGACGGGCTGCGCACCCGCGCCGTGCGCGAACCGGTGCACTACCGGCCCGGCTCGGACACCCCGCGCTGGTTCAACCACGCCACGTTCTTCCACCTGAGCACCCTGCCGCAGGAATACCAGGAGGGGCTGCTGGCGATGTTCGGCCCCGACGGGCTGCCGTCGAACACCTACTACGGCGACGGCGGCGAGATTCCCGCCGACGTGCTGGACCACCTGCGGGCCGCGTACCGGGCCGCCAGCGTCCGCTTCGACTACCAGCGCGACGACGTGCTGGTGGTCGACAACATGACGGCCGCGCACGCCCGGGAGCCGTTCACCGGCCCCCGCAAGATCGCAGTCGCGATGGCCGAGCCGCACACCCCCGAGAGCACTGGAGACAACTGATGGCCGAAACCCGATTCCTGGTCGTGCGCAACGACGAGGAGCAGTACTCGATCTGGTCGGCCGACCGGGAGCTCCCCGCGGGCTGGCACGACACCGGCTTCGCCGGCACGCGCTCCGAGTGCCTCGCCCACATCGACACCGTCTGGACCGACATGCGCCCCCGCTCCGTACGCGAGGCAGCCTCATGACGCGGGAGTGGACCTTCCCCGCCTCCTTCGCCCAGGAGCGGGTGTGGCTGGCCAACCAGCTCGACCCCGGCTCGCCGGTCTACAACGTGTCCAACCCGTGGCCCTTCCCGCCCGAGCTGGACGCCGACGCCGTGACCGAGGTGTTCAACCAGGTCGTCGCCCGGCACGAGGCGCTGCGCACCCACCTGCGCTCCGACGACGGGACGCTGGTGCAGGTGGTCCGCGAGCACGAGCCGGTCCGCCTGCCGGCCGAGGACCTGTCGGGCCTGCCCGAGGCCGAGCGGCTCGCCCGCTACCACGCGATCCGCGAGGAGCTGGCGCGCACCCCGATCCCGCTGGACGTTCCGCCGCTGTGGCGGGCCCGGCTGGTCAAGGTCAACGAGGCGTGGTCGGTGCAGTTCGTGGTGCACCACGCCGTCTTCGACGCCCACTCGGCGGTGCTGTTCACCACCGAGCTGTCCGCGTTCACCACGGCCGCGCTGACCGGCGCGCCCGCCGCCGTGCCCGAGCTGCCCATCCAGTACGCCGACTTCGCCGCCTGGCAGCGCGACCAGCTCGCCGGCCCGGAGCTGGACCGGCAGCTCGACTTCTGGAAGGCGTACCTGGCCGGCGCCCCCGCCGTGACCGGCCTGCCGCTGGACCGGCCCCGCCCGGCCCAGCTCGGCTTCGCGGGCGACGAGGTCCGCTTCGACCTGCCCGACGGGCTGCTCGACGCCGTCGGCGCCCTCGCCACCGCGTCGGCGGCCACCCCGTACATGGTGCTGCTGACCGGGTTCGCCGCGCTGCTGTCGCGGATCTCCGGCGACGACACCGTGGTCGTGGGCGTCTCCACCGCCGGCCGGGACACCGCCGAGGTGGCCCCGCTGATCGGCATGTTCGTCAACCCGGTGGCGCTGCGCTGCGACCTGACCGGCGACCCCACCGTCGCCGAACTGCTCGGCCGGGTCAAGGGCGGCCTGCTCGACGCGATGGAGCACGGGCAGACCCCGTTCCAGAAGATCGTCGAAGCGGTCGCCCCGCAGCGGGACCCGTCGGTGCAGCCGATCTTCCAGACCGCGCTGAACTTCATCCCCGACTCCGGCCTGGACCCGGTGCCGCTGGGCACCACGAAGGACGACCTGGCCTTCGACGTCACCGCGGGGGAGAGCCGGCTGGTCTACCGCACCGACCTGTTCGACCGGGCCACCGCCGAGGCGGTCGTCGCCCGCTACGTGCGGCTGCTCGCCGCCGCCGTCGCCGACCCCGGCCGGCGGGTCAGCGAGCTGCCCCTGCTCGACGACGCCGAGCGGCGACTGGTCCTCGACGCCTGGAACGCCACCGACCACGCCCGGCCGGCCGGCACCGTCGTCGACGCGGTGCAGCGGCAGGCCGCCGCCACCCCGCACGCCACCGCCCTGGTCTGCGACGGCGTCGAGCTGACGTACGCCGAGCTGAACGCCGCCGCGAACCGGCTGGCCCGGCTGCTGGTGGCGCGCGGGGCCGGCCCGGAGACCCGGGTCGCGCTGGCCCTGCCCCGCTCGGCCGACCTGCTGGTGGCCGTCCTCGCGGTGCTCAAGTCCGGGGCCGCGTACGTGCCGGTCGACACCGGCTACCCGGCGGCCCGGATCGCCTATCTCCTCGACGACGCCGAGCCGGCGCTGGTGCTCGCCGCCGCCGACACGGCGGCCCTGGTGCCCGGCGACGCGCTGGTGCTCGACCCGGGCACCGCCGCCGACCTCGACGCGGCCGACCTGACCGACGCCGACCGGGTCGCCCCGCTGCGCCCCGAACACCCGGCGTACGTGCTCTACACCTCCGGCTCCACCGGCCGCCCCAAGGGCGTCGTGGTGGAGCACCGGGCGGTGGCGGCCTACCTGGCCTGGGCCCGGGACGCCTACCCGGGGCTGGCCGGCACGGCGCTGCTGCACTCGCCGGTGTCGTTCGACCTGACCGTCACCGGGCTGCTCGGCCCGCTGACCGCCGGCGGCACCGTCCGGCTCGCCGCGATCGACGAGCCGGCCGCCCGCGCGGGCGGGAAGCCGGCGTTCCTGAAGGTCACCCCGAGCCACCTGCCGCTGCTCGACGACGCCCTGTCCCCGACGGCGGACCTGGTCATCGGCGGCGAGGCGCTCACCGGCGAACAGCTCGCCGCCTGGCGGGCCGCCCACCCGGGCGTGGCCGTCACCAACGAGTACGGCCCGACCGAGGCCACCGTCGGCTGCGTCGCCGCCCGCATCGCACCCGGGCAGGAGCTGGCCGCCGGGGCGGTGCCGATCGGCACGCCCACCTGGAACACCCGGGCGCTGCTGCTCGACGCCGCGCTGCACCCGGTGCCCCCGGGCGTGGCCGGCGAGCTGTACGTGGCCGGCGACCAGCTCGCCCGCGGCTATCTGCGCCGCCCCGGCCTGACCGCCGAGCGGTTCCTGCCCTGCCCGTACGGGCCGCCGGGGCAGCGCATGTACCGCACCGGCGACCTGGCCCGCTGGCGGGCCGACGGGACGCTGGAGTACCTGGGCCGCCGCGACGACCAGGTGAAGGTG
Source organism: Micromonospora sp. NBRC 110038 (assembly GCF_020884815.1). Lineage (NCBI taxonomy): Bacteria > Bacillati > Actinomycetota > Actinomycetes > Micromonosporales > Micromonosporaceae > Micromonospora > Micromonospora sp. NBRC 110038. Next base: position 403,463 of record NZ_BBOL01000006.1, read on the forward strand.
CGCGGGATGCGCATCGAGCTGGGCGAGGTCGAGTCGGCCCTGCTGGCCCGGCCGGGCGTGCGGGCGGCGGCGGCGGCCGTGCGCGCCGACTCCGGCGAGCCGGCGCTGGTCGGCTACCTCGTCGGCGACGCCGACCCGGCGACGCTGGCGGCCGACCTGGCCCGGGAGCTGCCCGCGCACCTGGTGCCGGCCGCGTTCGTCACGCTCGACGCGCTGCCGCTGACCCCCAACGGCAAGCTGGACCGGGCCGCGCTGCCCGCCCCGGCCGCCCCGGCGGCGGTCGACGACGCGTACGTCGCCCCGCGCACCGACGCCGAGGCCCTGGTGGCCGAGGTGTACGCGGACATCCTCGGCGTGGAGAAGGTCGGCGCGGCCGACGACTTCTTCGCCCTCGGCGGCAACTCGCTGCGCGGCATGCGGGCGATGGCCCGCATCCGGGCCGAGGTGGACGTGGACCTGCCCATGCGGGCGCTGTTCGGCAGCCCGGTGGTGGCCGACCTGGCCGCCCAGATCGAGAAGCTGATCGCCGCGGAACTCGACGAGCTCTCCGACGCCGAGGTCGCCGAGCTGCTGGCGACGGAAGAGGGACCCACCGCATGACCGACCTGAAGGATCCGGCCCGGGAGGCGGCCCGGCAGGCGCTGATCGCCAAGCGCCTGCGCAAGCGGACCGCCGCCCCCGCCGCCCGGATCACCCCCCGGCCCCCCGGCACGCCGGTGCCGCTGTCGTACGCCCAGGAGCGGGTCTGGTTCATGGACCAGATCGCCCCGGGCGAGGCGGCGTACCACATCGCGGTGCCGCTGCGGGTGCGCGGACCGCTCGACGTCGCGGCCCTGCGCGGCGCGCTGGCCGCCCTGACCGCGCGGCACGAGTCGCTGCGCACCCGGTTCCCCGCCGACGCCGACGGCCGCCCCACGGTGGTGGTCGAGGAGTCCGTCGAGGTGCCGCTGACGGTGACGGAGGCGGCCGACGCCGACGCCGCGCAGGCGCTGGTGGAGGCCGCGTCGGCGGAGCCGTTCGACCTGGCCACCGGGCCGCTGCTGCGCGCCCTGCTGATCCGCCTCGCCCCCGATGACCACGTGCTGTTCCTGAGCAAGCACCACATCGTCGGCGACGGCTGGTCGGTGGACGTGCTGCTGCGCGACCTGATCACCCTCTACCACGGCGGCGAGCCGCCCGCCCTGCCCGTGCAGTACGGCGACTTCGCCGTGTGGGAGGGCAAGGAGCTGGACGGCCCGGCGGCCCGGGGGCACCTGGACTGGTGGAAGTCCCGGCTGGCCGGGATCACCCCGCTGGAGCTGCCGCTGGACGCGCCGCGCCCGGCCACCCAGACCTACCGGGGCGACTTCGTCGAGTTCCAGCTCGACCCGGCCGAGACCGAGCGGCTCAACGCGCTCACCCGCACGTCCGGCGCGACGCTGTTCATGACGCTGCTCGCCGCCTACCAGGTGCTGCTGTCCCGGCACGCCGGGCAGGAGGACTTCGCCGTCGGCGCGTCCGTGGCCGGCCGGTCCGTCCCCGAGCTGGAGAACGTCGTCGGCATGTTCATCAACATGCTGCCGCTGCGCGCCGAACTGGCCGGCGACCCGACGTTCACCGAGCTGCTGGAGCGCACCCGGCGCGGCGTGCTGGACGGCTTCGAGCACGCCGACGTGCCGTTCGCCAAGGTCGTGCACGAGCTGGGCCTGCCCCGCGACGTGAGCCGGTCCCCGGTGTTCCAGGCCATGTTCGTGTTGCAGAACTACGAGATGGGCCGGTTCACCGGGGTCTCCGACGCCGCCGACGTCCGCTTCGAGTGGACGCCGATGGAGCTGCGGGCCACCCGGTTCGACTTCGAGCTGCACGCCGTGGAGACCACCGAGGGGCTCTGGGGCAAGCTCGTCTTCAACACCGACCTGTTCACCCGGGCCACCGTCGAGCGGATCGCCCGCCGGTGGACCACCCTGCTGCGGGCGGTCGTCGCCGCACCGGACACCCCGGTCTCGGCCCTGCCGATGGTCGACCCCGCCGAGCGGGAGCTGCTGGCCGCCTGGAACGACACCGCGGCCGGGTTCCCGCAGGAGCAGACCCTGCACGGGCCGTTCGAGGCGCGGGCCGCCGCCACCCCCGACGCGGTGGCGCTGACCTTCGAGGGCCGTTCGGTCACGTACGCCGGGCTGAACGCCGCCGCGAACCGCGTCGCCCACCGGCTGCGCGCGGCCGGCGTCGGCCCGGAGACCCTGGTCGGCGTGTGCGCCGAGCGGTCGGTGGAGCTGGTCGCCGGGCTGCTCGGCGTGCTCAAGGCCGGCGGCGCGTACCTGCCGCTGGACCCGGAGTACCCGGCCGACCGGCTGTCGTTCATGGTCACCGACGCGGCCGCGCCCGTCGTGCTGGTGCAGGAGCACCTGCGCGACGTGCTGCCCGACACCGGCGCGACGGTGCTCGCCCTCGACGACACCGCGACGTGGGCCGACCAGCCCACCACCGACCCCGCGCCGACGGCCGGGCCCGGCAACCTCGCGTACGTCATCTACACCTCCGGCTCCACCGGCCGGCCCAAGGGCGTGCCGAACACCCACCGGGGCATCGTCAACCGGCTGCACTGGAAGCAGGAGACCTACCGGCTCGCCGCCGACGACGCGGTGCTGCAGAAGACCCCCGCCAGCTTCGACGTGTCGGTGTGGGAGTTCTTCTGGCCGCTGCGCGAGGGCGCGCGGTTGGTGCTGGCGAAGCCCGGCGGCCACAAGGACGCCGGCTACCTGCGGGACCTGCTGGTGGCCGAGCGGATCACCACCGCCCACTTCGTGCCGTCGATGCTGACGGTCTTCCTCGGCGAGGACGGCATCGAGGCGGCCACCGGGCTGCGTCGGGTGATCTGCTCCGGCGAGGAGCTGCCGCTGGCCTCGGCGGTGGAGTTCACCACCCGGCTGCCCTGGTGCGAGCTGCACAACCTGTACGGCCCCACCGAGGCGGCCATCGACGTCAGTGCCTGGCACTGCGACCCGGCGGCGCTCGCCGGGCTGTCCGGCGTGCCGATCGGCGGGCCGATCGCCAACCTGCGGCTGCACGTGCTCGACGCGGCCGGCAACGAGTGCCCGGTCGGCGTGGCGGGGGAGCTGCACATCGGCGGCGTCGGCCTGGCCCGGGGCTACCACCGCCGGCCGGCGCTGACCGCCGAGCGGTTCGTGCCCGACCCGTTCTCCGGCGAGCCGGGGGCCCGGCTGTACCGCACCGGCGACCTGGCCCGCTGGGTCGTCTCCCCGGCCGGCAACGGCAACGGCGACGCGGCCGGCAACGCTGACGCGGCCGGCGGCGGGGTGGCGGCCGGCGACGGCCCGCACGGGGTGATCGAGTTCCTCGGCCGCATCGACCACCAGGTGAAGCTGCGCGGCCTGCGCATCGAGCTGGGCGAGATCGAGAGCGCCCTGCGGGAGCAGCCGGGCGTCACCGAGGCGGCCGTCATCGTCCGCGAGGACACCCCGGGCGACAAGCGGCTCACCGCGTACCTGGTGGGCGACGCCGAGCACGCCGCGTTGAAGGCGGCGCTGAAGGAGACGCTGCCCGAATACATGGTGCCGACCGCGTTCGTCACCCTCGACGCGCTGCCGCTGAGCCCCAACGGCAAGCTCGACCGGCGGGCGCTGCCCGCGCCCGTGGTGACCCGAGAGGCGTCGGTGGCGCTGGTCGAGCCGCGCGACGACACCGAGCGGCTGCTGGCCGGGATCTGGTCGGAGGTGCTGGGCGTCGACACGCTCGGCATCGACGACGACTTCTTCGACCTGGGCGGGCACTCGATGCTCGCCACCCAGGTCGTCGCGAAGATCCGCAAGGCCGAGCACGGCGGGCGGCCCGTCGGCGTGATGGACCTGTTCCAGCAGCGGACCATCCGCGAGCTGGCCGCGTTCATGACCGGCGACGCCGCCGACGACGGCCCGCGCCGGCTGCTCTACGAGCTGACCAAGCCGATCCCGGCGGGCAAGCGGGTCCGCACGTACGTCTGCGTCCCCTACGGCGGCGGCAGCGCCATCGTCTACCAGCCCCTCGCCGACGCCCTGCCCGCCGGCAACGCCCTGTACTCGCTGGCGATCCCCGGCCACGACGTGGGCCTCAGCGAGGAGGGCCTGCCGTTCGAGGAGCTGACCCGGCGGGTCGCCGACGAGATCGTCGAGCGGATCTCCGGCCCGATCGTCCTGTACGGCCACTGCGGCGTCGGCAGCGCCATCGTCGCCGAGGTGGCCCGCAAGGTCGAGGCGGCCGGCCGGGAGCTGGAGGCGCTCTACATCGGCGCGATGTTCCCGTTCGCCCGCCCGAAGGGCCTCTTCGCCGCCGCCCGCAACCGTCTCGAACGGCTGCGCAGCAACAAGCACTACGCGAGCTGGCTCAAGTCGATGGGCGTCGACACCGACGAGCTGGACCCGGAGCAGGCCGACCGGATCATCAGCAACATGCGGGCCGACTCCCGCGCCTCCGAGGAGTACTTCACCGGGCTGCTCGACGCCGGTGCGGCGAAGCTGCGCGCCCCGATCGTCTCGGTGGTCGGCTCCGAGGACCCGGTGACCGACTACTTCACCGAGCGGTACGCCGAGTGGCAGTTCCTCACCGACACCGTCGGGCTGGTCGTGCTCGACCAGGCGGGGCACTTCTTCCTCAAGTACCGGGCCGACGAGCTGGCGGAGATCGTCACGTCGGTGCACCCGGCGGTGCGCGCCGACGACACGACCGCCCTGGAGGCGGCGGCCCGGGGCGAGGACGCCGGCTGGGTCGTCGCCGACCACCAGCGCGTCGGCGCGGACCGGAGCCCCGAGCGGGCCGTGGTCAAGCCGAGCATGGGCCGGTTCGTCGCGGTCACCGCCGGCCAGCTCGTCTCCACCACCGGCTCGGCGTTGACCGCGTTCGCCCTGCCGATCTGGCTGTTCACCCAGACCGGCTCGGTGGCGAACCTGGGCCTGCTGTGGGCGCTGGCGCTGATCTGCGGCGTGCTGATGCTGCCCATCGCGGGCGCGATCACCGACCGGGTCAGCCGCCGTCGCATCATGATGATCGCCAGCTCCGCCGCCGGGTCGATCCAGCTGGTGCTGGCCGCCCTGCTCTGGACGGACAACCTGCGGCTGTGGATGATCTACGCCCTGGTGGCGCTCAGCCAGGTCGCCGGGTCGTTCCAGCGCATCGCGTTCCAGTCGGCGGTGCCGCAGCTCGTGCCGAAGCGCTACCTCGGCCACGCGATGGGCGTCACCCAGCTCACCAACGGCTTCGCGATGCTGTTGATGCCGGTCTTCGCCGCCGGCCTGCTGGCCGCCATCGAGCTCAAGGGCATCCTGCTCATCGACGTGGCCAGCTACGTGGTGGCGGTGACGACCCTGGCGGTGGTCCGCTTCCCCGACCTGCTCGGCTGGCGGCCCCGGGAACGGCTGCTCGTCGCGATCGCCAACGGGCTGCGCTACTCGTGGCAGCACCAAGGCTTCCGGCTCATGCTGGGCTACTTCGCGATCGGCAACATCTTCCTGGCCCCGGCGCTGGTGCTGACCACCCCGCTGGTGCTCTCCTTCGCCACGGCGACGCAGGTGGCGCAGGTGGCCCTGGCGGAGGCGCTCGGCGCGGTGGCCGGCGGCGTGCTGATGTCGCTGTGGGGCGGCCCCCGCCACCGGCGGATGATCGGCGTCCTGATCGGCAACCTCGGCACCGCGCTCGGCTGCGTCGTGATCGGCCTGGACGCCTCCGTGGTGGTCATCTGCGTCGGGGCGTTCTGGCTGGCCATGTCCATGACCACCGCCCAGTCGATCTACGCGACGATCGTCCAGGTGAAGGTGCCGCAGCGCTACCACGGCCGGGTGTTCAGCCTCAACCAGACCATCTCCTGGTCGACGCTGCCCATCGGGTTCGCGCTGCTCGCGCCGGCGGCCACCGGCCTGTTCGAGCCGATGCTCGCCGAGGGCGGGTCGCTCGCCGGGTCGGTGGGCGCGGTCATCGGCACCGGTCCGGGCCGGGGCATCGGCTTCGCGTACGTCTGCTTCGGCGCGGCGCTGGTGCTGGTCACCCTCGGCGGCTTCGCGATCCGGCTGCTGCGCCGCTTCGACGTGGAGGTGCCGGACTCGCTGCCCGACGACCTGATCGGCGCGCAGGAGCGCGAGCGGCGGCTCGCCGCCCGGGCCGCGCAGCGGCAGGAGGAGAAGGTGCCCGTGGCGGCCTGACCCGCCCGGCCGGCCCGTGGGCCGGCCACCACCCGGGCCGAGGGGCCTGCGGCGGTCCACCGCCGCAGGCCCCTCGCGCGTTCAGGCCCCCGGCGGGTCGGCCAGGTCGGCGTCGGCGACGTCGTCGGGCTCGGCGACCCAGCCGGAGAAGACCGGCACCCCGTGCCACGGGCCGGTGCCGCCGCCGCGCCGGTCGGTGGCGACGGCCACCACGGCGTACGGGTGGCCGAAGCGCAGCTCCGCGACGCGGGCCACCCCGAGCGGGGGCAGGCTGACCCGAGCGAACATCCCGGTGACGGCCGCCGCGGCGAACCCGTACCGGCTGTAGCGGGCGGCGACCGCCTGCCGGGCCCGCACGTCGCCCGCGCCCACCAGCGGGGCGAGCACCCGGCCGGCGGCGGCGAACCCGATCCCGGTCAGGTCGTGCTCGTCGCGCGCCGACCAGCAGGGCAGCGCCGCCGTGTGCCGCTGCTCCCGGCGGTCGGGGGCGAACGTGCGCACGGCCTCCTCGCGCAGCGTCCACAGCGGGGTGTCGCCCAGCGGCAGGTCGAACAGTGACCGCCGGCCGGCAGGCTCGTCGGCGTCGGTGTGGGCGGCGATCCGGTACGCGGCGGCGAGCACGTCGGCCGGGGCCACCCCGGGGGCGGCGGCCACCGAGACCACCGACAGCCCCGCCCCGGCGGTGTCGGTTCCGCCGCCGTTCGCGCCGCCCGCCGCGTGCCCGCCGGTGCCGTCCCCGGCCGGCTGCGCCGCCGCCACGTGCACGGCGACGTCCCCGGCCTCCGGTGTCGCGGCGATCCACGCGCGGTGCCCGTGCGCCGGGGTGCGCAGCACCCGGGTCAGCCGCCCGGCCCACGGGCTGTCCGGGCCGAGCGCCCCGGCCGGGGCGAGGTCGAACGGGGTGGCCCAGGAGATCCGGGTGGCCACGGCCGAGGCCAGGGCGAGCGCCACCCGGGGGGTGAGCGTCAGCGGGAACCGCTCGACCAGCCCGAGGCTGTGCTCGCGGGCCCACGCGTCGAGGCCGGCCTGGTCCGGCAGCGGGCCGGTTCCGGTGGCGCGGGGGAGGGCGGCCCGCCAGGCGTCCAGCCCGGCGGTCTCCGTGTCGGGCCGGTGCCAGACGGCCGTCGCCGACGGCACCAGGGGATGCGGCGCGTCCAGCAGGTCGGCGGCGATCCGGGCGGCCCGCGCCGGTGCGATGCCCAGCGCGTCGGCGAGCCCGGCGGCGTCCCCGTCGAGCCCGGCGGCGTCGCCGTCGGGAGCGGCCGACGCGCAGAGGGCGAGCAGCAGCCACGCGCCCAGCGGGGACGCGACGTGGTGCCGGTCGCCGGCCGAGGCGTGCAGCCGGGCGGCGTAGCGGGCCAGCGGGGCGTGGAGGTTCGTCGTCATGCCCCTACTGTGCCCGGCGGGGTCCCGTTCGCCCGGCGGTGGCTGCACCGCGTCTCCTCCCGCCGTGGGTGGGCGGCGGGCCGGGGGACGGGTTAGGCTGCCCGCCGTGGCAGGTCTGTTGAGGAGTGTGGCGTCCCGGCTGGGGCGGGTGGCCCGCGGCGGGGCCGCGCCGACGCGTACCCCCGGTCCGATCCCGGCCCAGGTGGCGCGGCGCCGGCAGGTCTCCGCGTTGCAGCGCCGGGAGCTCAGCTACGCACCGGAGCCCGACGGTCAGGCCGACCCGGGTGAGGTCGTCTGGACGTGGGTCCCCTACGAGGACGACCCCCGGCAGGGCAAGGACCGCCCGGTGCTGGTGGTCGGGCGGTCCAGCCGGACCCTGTTCGGCCTGATGCTGTCCAGCCAGGGCGAGCGGGACGGCCAGCGGCACTGGCTGGCGCTGGGCCCGGGCGCCTGGGACCGGGACAACCGGCCCAGCTGGGTGCGGCTCGACCGCGTCCTCACCATGCGGGAGGACAGCATCCGCCGCGAGGGCGCGGTGCTGGACCGGGCGCGTTTCGACCGGGTCGGCCAGGCCCTGCGCGCCGGCTACGGCTGGCGCTGAGCCCCGGCGGCCGGTCCCGGGCGCGAGGGCGTGCCGGGGCCGGGCGTCAGCACTCGGCGAGGCGCGCGCTGTCGACGAGCTGGCGGGCAGAGCGGGAGGTGCCGACGCTCTTCGCCCGGTACATCGCCGCGTCGGCGCGGTCGAGCGCCTCGGTGAGCTGGGTCGGGCAGGTGACCGGGGCGAGCCCGACGGAGGCGGTGACCCGCAGGCTCAGGCCGCCGAGGGGGATCGGCGCGGCGAGTGACTCGCAGAGCCGGCGGGAGGCGTGCTCGATCCACCGTCGGTCGACGGTCGGGGTGACCAGCAGACCCGCGAACTCGTCGCCGCCGAGGCGGGCCACGAGGTTGTCCCCGGCGAAGGCGGCCAGCCGTTCGGCCACGCTGACCAGCACCTGGTCCCCGGCGGCGTGCCCGTAGCGGTCGTTGACCTGCTTGAAGTCGTCCAGGTCGAGCACGATGGCGATCAGTGGCTGGCCGGCGGTGTCGGTGAGCAGGGTCGCGGCCAGCCGGAAGAAGGCGCGCCGGTTGGGCAGCCCGGTGAGCGGGTCGTGGCTGGCGGCGTGCCGTTCGGCGGCCAGCTCGGCCTGGAGGTGCTCGATCTCCGCCTCGGCGAGCATGGCCCGGCGGCGCAGTTGCCATGCGGAGACCAGGGCTCCGGCGGCCGAGATGCCGGACGCGATGGTCAACGGATCCGGCACGAACCCTCCTCACCGCGTCTGCCCACGCGCCCGGCCGTGCCGGCCAGGTGCCCGTGGGGACTCCTGTTTTCCCTGGTGCAGCCCCAGGTGAGGTAACCCAAAGTGAACACCTAGGTACACCCTCGTTGGGCTATCATGCTCGCTGTCCGGTGCAGATGCAATAGCAGATGCACGTGCAGCAAATCCCGTCGTAAGCCCCGACCCCTCGCCAGCACACCGCTCCTCCCGCGGCATCGGCAGGCTCTTGACAAGAAAGATGCCCCATGCAGCAGCCCCGCAACGGCGTTCCCACTGCACAGCTCCCCCCGTTGACCTGGATGAAGAGTCGACGGAGCAATCCCAGCGGCAACTGCGTCGAGCTCGCCGAGCTTCCCGGTGGCGCCGGCATCGCCGTCCGTAACTCCCGCTACCCCGACGGTCCGGCGCTGATCTACACGATCGACGAGATCGCGGCCTTCGTCCTCGGCGCCAGGGACGGCGACTTCGACCACCTGATCGGCTGACCCTGGGTCACCCCTCGGCTGCGTCCCGTCAACGGGACCGAAACGCCGACCGGCCGGGTTCACCTCACTGTCGGTCCATGGCATGCTTACACGTCGGCCGGGGTGGGGCCCGGTGCGACGAAGGCAGCAAGCGGAGGTCGGCGCGTGACGATGGTTCCCACGGAAGGTGGCCCGGCCACCGGCCCAACCGTGCTGCGCATGCTGCTCGGCGCGCAGCTGCGCCGCCTGCGGGAGGCCAGCGGGGTGACCCGGGAGGGCGCCGGCTGGGAGATCCGGGCCTCCGAGTCGAAGATCAGCCGGATGGAGCTCGGGCGGGTCGGCTTCAAGGAGCGCGACGTCGCCGACCTGCTCAGCCTCTACGGGGTCACCGACACCACCGAGCGGGAGGCCCTGCTCAAGCTCGCCCGCGACGCCAACAGCCCCGGCTGGTGGCACCGCTACGGCGACGTGCTGCCGTCGTGGTTCCAGTCCTACCTGGGCCTGGAGGCGGCCGCCGCGCTGATCCGCAGCTACGAGGTGCAGTTCGTGCCGGGCCTGCTCCAGACCCCGGAGTACGCCCGGGCCGTCGTCCTGCTCGGTCACCGTGGGGCCGGGGCGGACGAGATCGACCGCCGGGTGGGCCTGCGCATGCAGCGCCAGGAGCTGCTCCGTCGCCCGCGGCCGCCGCAACTGTGGGCCGTCGTGGACGAGGCGGCGCTGCGCCGGCCGATCGGCGGCCCCCAGGTCATGCGCGACCAGCTCACCGCCCTGATCGAGGCGACCCGGGCGCCGCACGTGCGGTTGCAGATCATCCCGTTCGACGCGGGCGGCCACGCCGCGGCCGGCGGCGCGTTCACCATCCTGCGCTTCGGCGACCAGGACCTGCCCGACATCGTCTACATCGAGCAGCTCACCAGCGCGATCTACCTCGACAAGCGCGAGGACCTCGACTACTACGCGGCGGCCATGGAACGGCTCTGCGTCGAGGCCGAGCCCCCGGAGCGCACCCCGGAACTCCTCACCCGGCTGCGCGACGAGCTCTACCCGGGATAGCGGGTTCCCTGGTCGGGGCGGCGGCGCGCGCTGCCTCTACGATGGTCGACATCGGCGACAGTGGACGGACGCCGGCGTAACAGGTCAGCGCAGAGCCATGGAGGCACCCCTTGACCACCGATGCCCCCGGCACCTCGACCGGTCCCGCCCACCCCAGCGACCGGATCGACACCTCGGTGGCGCATCCCGCCCGCCGCTACAACTACCTGCTGGGCGGCAAGGACAACTTCCAGGCCGACCGGGACTCCGGCGACGCGATGGCCGCGGCCTTCCCGACCATCCGCACCGCCGCCCTGGAGAACCGCCGCTTCCTCAAGCGAACCGTCGGTTACCTCGCCCGCGAGGCCGGCGTCCGGCAGTTCCTCGACATCGGCACCGGCATCCCCACCGCCGACAACACCCACGAGGTCGCCCAGGCCGCCGACCCGCAGGCCCGGGTGGTGTACGTCGACAACGACCCCATCGTGCTCGCCCACGCCCGGGCGCTGCTGACCAGCTCGCCCGAGGGCGCCACCGCCTACATCGACGCCGACCTGCGGGACCCGGAGAAGATCCTGCGCCACCCCGACCTGCTCCGCACCATCGACCTGGGGCAGCCGGTGGCGCTGATGCTGGTCGCGATCCTGCACTTCCTGCCCGACCCCGACGACCCGTACGCGGTGGTCCGTCGGTTGCTGGACGCGCTGCCCCCCGGCAGCTACCTGGCCGCCTCGCACGCCACCTACGACCACCTGCCCGAGCAGGTGGCGCAGGAATCCAGGGTGGCGACGCGGACCGGCAGCTCGCGCGACGTGATCAGCCTGCGCAGCCGGGAGGAGTTCGCCGGCTTCTTCGCCGGGCTGGAGCTCGTCGACCCGGGCATCGCCTCGATCGCCCAGTGGCGCGCCGAGCGGGAGCCGCAGCCCCGGCCCTCGGTGGTCGACGTCAGCATGTACGGGGCCGTGGCCCGCAAGCCCTGACCCACCGCCACCGGCCCGGCCCCGGCGCCGGCCACCGCGACTGGTGCCCGGCGCCGGCCGGCAGGCAGACTGGACCACCATGTCGCCGTTCACGCCCACCCTGCGGCTGCACGACCGCTACGTCCTGCGCGAGCGCATCGGCCTCGGCGGAATGTCCGAGGTGTGGCGCGCCGACGACGAGGTCCTGCACCGTCCCGTCGCGGTCAAGGCGCTCGCGGCCCAGCTCGCCGCCGACCCGCACCTGCGCGCCACCCTGCAGCGCGAGGCCCGCGCCGCCGCCCGGCTCACCCACCCGCACGTCACCCAGGTGTACGACTACGGCGAGGCGGTCCTCGGCGGCGGGACGGTGGTGCCGTACCTGGTGATGGAACTGGTCGAGGGGCGCAGCCTCGCCGACCGGCTCGCCGCCGGCCCGCTGCCCTGGCCCGACGCCGTCCGGCTGGCCGGTCAGGTCGCCGCCGCGCTCGCCGCCGCGCACCGCATCGGCGTGGTGCACCGCGACATCAAGCCCGCCAACATCATGCTCACCGAGAGTGGCGCGAAGGTGCTCGACTTCGGCATCGCCGCCCCGGCCGGGCCGCACCAGCCCCGCACGGGTCCGCACCAGCCTCGCGTCGGGCCGGGCGACGAGCCGATGATGGGCACCCCCGCCTACTTCGCCCCCGAGCGGTTCGACCCCGGGCCGCCGAACCCCGCCAGCGACGTGTACGCCCTCGGGGCCCTGCTCTACCGCGCCCTCGCCGGCCGGGCCCCGCTGCCTGTGCAGACCTGGGAGGACGCCATCGAGGCGCACGCGCAGCGCCGGCAGGCCCCGCCGCTGCGCGTCCCCGGGCTGCCCCCGGACGTCGCCGCGCTCACCCTCGCCTGTCTGAGCGCCGACCCGGCCCGGCGACCCACCGCCGCCCACCTGGCCCGCCGGCTCGGCGCGACGCCGGCCGCCGAATCCCCGGCCGGAATCCGGCCTGCCGCCTCGGCCCCGACCCGGCCCGCCGCCTCGCCGCTCCCGGAGCACCCGCCGACCCTGGTCGATCGCGCGGGGCCGTGGGCGTCTCCCGCCCGCCCCGGGCGGTCGTCCGTTCCGGTGGCTGAGCCCCGTCCGGTGGCTGAGCCCGTCCGGCGCGCGCCGCGCGGCCCGGGCCAGGGCAACCGCCTGCTCGGCGTCCTCGTCGCCGCAGGGTTGGCGCTGCTCGTCGGCGTGGTCGCGCTGCTCGCCCTCGACGACGGTGCCCCGGCCCCGCCGGCCGGGGCGCCCGCAACCGTCACGCCCGCCGACGGGCGCAAGGCCGAACCGCCCCCGTCGGCCGCCGCCCCGCCGACGACCGCACGATCGCGGCCGGTCACGTTGCGCCAGCTCGCCGCCGAGTTCACCGCCCTGGTCGACGAGGCGCAGGCGCGCGGCGACATCGACCGCAAGACCGCCGACGAGCTGCGCGAGGAGGTCGCCGAGCTGAACCGGGGCAAGCTCAAGGACCGGGCCAAGCACCTGCGGGAGCTGCGCGAGGACATCGCCGAGGCGATCGAGCGCGACCGGATCGGCGCGGAGACCGCCGCCCGGCTGCGGGAGCTGCTCACCGGCTTCCCGGGGGCGCGCGGCGACGCGGCGGGCTGACGGGCCGCACCGACACGGACCATCCACGATGTACGGCCTGCCCGCTGCCCGCCTTGCCCGCCCCCGGCCCGCCGGCCCGGGGCGTGGCAGCCGGCGGGAACGGTCACTAACGTTGTCGGATGATCAGCACGCAGCCGCTCCTGCCCTTCCCTCGTACGGTCGCCGCCGGTCCCGAACCCGGGTCCGACGGACCGGTCGGATTCGTCACGGGCCTGGTCGAACGGCTGGGTGGCCCCGGCGCCGGGCTGGCGGTCGCGCTGGAGAACCTCTTCCCGCCCATCCCCAGCGAGGTGATCCTGCCGCTGGCCGGATTCGTCGCCAGCCAGGGACGGATGAGCCTGGTCGGGGCGATCGGCTGGACCACCCTCGGCTCGGTGGTCGGCGCGCTGGCGCTCTACTGGATCGGCGCCATGCTGGGCCGGGACCGGATGCGGGCCATCGCCGCCAAGCTGCCGCTGGTCAAGCTCGAGGACGTCGACCGCACGGAGGCGTGGTTCCTCCGGCACGGCGTCAAGGCGGTGTTCTTCGGCCGGATGATCCCGGTGTTCCGCAGTCTCATCTCGATCCCGGCCGGCGTGGAGCGGATGCCGGTCCTGACGTTCCTGCTGTACACGACGCTGGGCAGCCTCATCTGGAACACGGTCTTCGTCATGGCGGGCTACCTGCTCGGCGAGAACTGGCACGTGGTCGAGTCCTACGTCGGCACGTTCCAGAACGTGGTCATCGCCGTGTCCGCGCTGGCGGTCGCGTGGTTCGTCGTCACCCGGGTACGCCGGTCCCGCGCCGCGCGGCGGGACGCCCCGGCCTCCCCGTCCGTCGATGGCCCGTCCCTGGGCGGTGTGTCCGCCGACGGCGCGTCTGCGCAGGGGCCGTCCGCCGGTGCCGATCAGGTGCTGCCGGCCGGGTCGGAACGCGGCACGGGGGAGTACCGGGGAACGGTCTACCGCAGCGGCTCCTGGCGCGGCGGGCCTGAGCACTGACGGGTCAGCGCGTCCCCCCGCCCGGTTGATCGACTCCAGGTCGGGGACATGGGGGTATCCCGCGCCGTTGATACCCCCACCTGCCCGGCATCCCGTCACGCGACCGCCCGATTGGGCGGATTGTCCGACCCGGCGGGGTGGCGTGGGGCGGGTTCGGCGTGGGCGCGACGTGGGGGGCGGGGCGGGGCCGGGGTGACCGAT
>NZ_BBOL01000007.1:0-337138 GCF_020884815.1 Micromonospora sp. NBRC 110038
CTAGTGCCGTGACCACGAACGTTGACGGTGTTGGGGTCAGGCTGCGCGGGTGGTGGGTTGGCCCCAGCGTCGTTGGCGTTCGCTGCGGATGCGGGCGCGTTCGCGGCGTTGGGCGGCCAGGACGTCGGGGTGGCGGGCGTTGGCGTTGCGCCAGCGCAGGTAGGCGTGCAGTTTCCGGGTCAGCGCGGGGTGGTTGGGGTGGTTCGAGCCGGCGATGACGAAGGTGCGTAGCGGTCCGAACTGGGCCTCGATCGGGTTGGCCCAGGAGGCGTAGGTCGGGGTGAAGCAGAGCTCGACCTTGTTCCGGGCCGCCCATCTGCGGATCTTGAGGCCTTTGTGCGCGGACAGGTTGTCCAGGATCACGTAGATCGGTGCCCCGTCCGGGCGGGCGGCGCGGATCGACTTCAAGGCGGCGAGGCTGTTCGCGGCGCTCTTGCGACGCCGCACGACGCCCCAGAGTTGGTCGTCACCGACGGAGTAGCAGCCGTGGAACTGCCGCACGCCGTGCAGCTTATGGTAGTTCGCCGGTAGCCGGTGCGGATGGCCCGCGGGCGCCCAGCCGGTGCCGGCCCGCGGGCGGATGACCAGGGGCCCGAACTCGTCGAAGGCAAACACCCGCTGCGGGAAGTGGCTGCTCACCTGCTCGATCCGGGCGAGCTTGACGTCCCGGTCGGGGTCGGTGGACTCCTTCCACGTCTTCGTCCGCTGGAACGTGATCCGATGCCGGTGCAGGATCTGCCGCAACCTCTCCCGCCCCACCCGGACCCGCCGAACGGCATGCGAGCCCAGGTGCTCGGCGAGTTTGCGGACACTCCACCGGGTGAAGGGCCGCCCCAGCTTCTCGGGGCGGGTGTTGGCCGTCTCGACGATGAACGCCTCTTCATCGAGACTGATCTGGCGGGGACGGCCACCCGCCCACTGAGGGTCCAGGCTGGCCATCCCCATCTCGTTGAACCGGTGGATGACCTGCCGGATCGTGTCCTCGTCGGCCTGCACGAGACGGGCGATCGCCGGCACCGTGTTCCCACCGGCCGAGGCGAGCACGACCATCGCCCGCCGAAGGCGGATCGGCGAGCCGGTACCTCTACGAGTGATCCTCAGCAGCTGCTGACCCTCCTGGTCACTGAGCCGCCGAACGCGAACGGGTTCTGCCACCGCCACAGCCTGACCGCCACGACCCCGCCCAGCCGACAGGCCGGACGGCGTGTCACCCAACACCGTGAACATTCGTGGCCACGGCACTAGCGTGCCGGGCATGGACCTCATCCTGATCCCGGGCTTCTGGCTCGACGGCTCGTCGTGGCGCGGGGTCGCGCCGGCCCTCGAACGGGCGGGCCATCGCGTGCGGGCGCTCACCCTGCCCGGCCTCGACCCGGCCGACGTCGACCGCGCCGGCGTCCGGCTGCGCGACCACGTCGCCGCGGTGGTGGCCGCCGTCGACGAGGCCGACGGGCCGGTCGTGCTCGTCGGGCACTCCGGCGGCGGGGCGATCGCGCACGCCGCCGCCGACGCGCGGCCCGACCGGGTCGCCCGGGTCGTGTACGTGGACGCCGGGCCGCTCGGCGACGGTCAACCCGTCAACGACCAGCTGCCGGTGGTCGACGGCGTGATCCCGCTGCCCGACTGGTCCGCGTTCGGCGAGGAGGACCTGCGCGACCTCGACGACGAGCTGCGGGCGGCGTTCCGGGCCCGGGCGGTGCCCCAGCCCGCGGCGGTCGCCCGCGACCCGCAGGTGCTCACCGACGCGCGCCGCTACGACGTGCCCGCCACGATCATCGCCTGCGAATACCCGGCCGCCCAGCTGCGCGAGTGGATCGACCAGGGGCACCCGTACGTGGCCGAGCTGGCCGCCGTGCGCGACGTCGAGTACGTCGACCTGCCCACCGGCCACTGGCCGCAGTTCACGAAGCCGGCGGAGCTGGCGCAGGCGATCCTCGCGGCGGTCGACCGACGCTGAGACGCCGGCCGGACTGCGGAACGGCGGCGGGCACGGCGCGCCGGGGCTGCGCCCGGGCCGGGGGCCGGGCTACGCCGGGGCGGGGGCCGGGCGGATGACGGTGAACACCGCGCCCGCCGGGTCGGCGAGCGCGGCGACCCGGCCGGTCGCGACGTCCCGGGGCGGCACCAGCAGCCGCCCACCCAGCCCCTGCGCCCGCCCGGCCACGTCGTCGGGGTCGGCGACGGCGAAGTAGACCATCCAGCCGGTGGGCAGCAGGCCCGCCAGCGGCGGGGGCAGCGCCAGCCGGCCCGCCACGGGCCGCCCGGCGGCCAGCAGCAGGGCGTACGAGTCGTCGGGGGCGCCCGGCGGCGTGCTCGCCCGCAGCCCCAGGACGTCGGCGTGGAACCGGTCGGCGTCGGCGGGGGCCGTCGTCATGTACTCGTACCAGCTGGGCCGGCCGGGGCCGGGGGCGACGAGGTCGGTGCCGGCGCGCAGCCGGAAGGACCCGCCGAGCGGGTCGTGCACGTCGTCGCCGTCGAGGCGCGCCCCGGACCGGCCGGCGGCGGCCCGGACGGCCTCGACGTCGCCGACGGCGAGGACCGTCCACCAGCGGGCCGGGGCGGCAGCCGGCTCCAGCTCGGCGGCGGGTGTCCCCCCGGCGTACGCGGAGGTCGCCCCGGCCCGTGCGGGGTGCGGGCCGGCCGGCGCGGCGTACGTCCAGCCGAGCAGGTCGGCGTAGAAGGCGCGGGCGGCGTCGAGGTCGGGGGTGGCGAGCGTGACGCCGCCGGGCAGCGCCGGTGCGGGGGATGCGTTCACCTGGGTCTCCGGGGGGCGGCGGGTCGGTGGTGGGGGGTCGGGTCGGGCCGGGGCGGCGGTCAGTGGTCGGGACGGCGGAGCGGAGCGTCCAGGGCGACGGGACCGTCGTCGGGCACCCGGTTGAGCAGGACGTCCAGCGGGACGGGACGGCCCAGGTGGAAGCCCTGGCCGGCGTCGACGCCCAGCCGGCGCAGGGCGGGCACCAGCGCGTCGCGGTCGACCGACTCGGCGACGGTGCGCATGCCCAGCCCGTGCGCGGCGCGCACGACCGCGTCGATGAGCACCGGGTCGGCGCCGCCCCGATCGGCCTGCCGGACGAAGTCCCCGGCGATCTTGACGGTGCTGAACGGCAGGTGCTTGAGGTAGGCGAACGAGCCGAAGCCGGCCCCGAAGTCGTCCAGGCTCAGCCGGCAGCCGGCGTCGCGCAGCGTACCGGCGAGGTTGCGCACGGCGGCGACGTTGGTGATCGCCGCCGTCTCGGTGACCTCCAGGCCCAGCCGGCGGGCCTCGACGCCGGCCGCGCGCAGCCGCCCCACCACCCAGTCGCCGAAGCCGGGCGACTCCAGCGACCGGGCGGAGATGTTCACGTCGAAGCGGGTCCCGGCCGCCGCGGCCGCCGGGTCGGCCAGCGCCGCCGTGGCGGTGGCCACCACCCACCGGTCCAGCTCCCCGATGAGGTCGTCGCGCTCCACCGTGGGCAGGAAGTCGGCCGGCGCCAGCTCCGGCTCCCGGCCGTCGCGCAGCCGGATCAGCAGCTCGTGGCTGACCACCTCGCCGGTCAGCAGGTCGATGATGGGCTGGGCGTCGAGGCGCATCCGGCGCTCGTCGAGGGCGCTGCGGACCCGGGCGACCACGTTGACCCGCTGCACGGCGTGCCGGTACTGCTCGGGCAGGTAGAGCCGGGCCCGGTTGCGCCCGGCGTTCTTCGCCTCGTAGAGCGCGAGGTCGGCGTGGGCGAGCGCCACGTCGCGGGTGTCGCCGGGGGTCAGCGACGCGGCCCCGATGCTCAGGGTGACCCGCAGGCCGGCGTCGACCAGCGGCACGGGGCTGCGCACCGCGGCGTTGCACAGGCTCTCGGCGACGGCGAGGGCCCCGCCGGCCGTGGCCTCGGGCAGCACGACCGCGAACTCGTCGCCGCCGAGGCGGCCCAGGACGGTGCCCGCCGGCAGGTGCCGGACGAGCAGGCGGGCCAGCACGCGGAGCACGTCGTCGCCCACGGCGTGCCCGTGCACGTCGTTGATGTCCTTGAAGTTGTCGATGTCGATCAGCAGCAGGGCGCCCGAGCGGCCGCCGCCGGAGGCGAGCAGGTCGTCGAGGCGGGCGAGCAGGGCGCGCCGGTTCGGCAGGTCGGTCAGGGGGTCGCGCTCGGCCAGCCGGGTCAGCTCGTCCTGGGCCCGGCGCATGGCCGTGATGTCGTGGGCGGTGCCCAGGACGCGTTCCGGGGCGCCGGTGACGCCGGTGACGACCTCGCCGTAGCACTCGAAGACGCGGATCGTGGCGCGGTCGGGCAGGTACATGCGGTGGGTGTAGGAGAAGGGCGCGGCGTTGGCCAGCGCCGTCTCCAGGGTCCGCTCGATGAGGCCGATGTCGTCGGGGTGCACCAGCTGCCGGTAGGACGGGTAGTCCAGGGTGGTGCCCGGCGGCAGGCCGAACATCTGCAGCAGCACGTCGGACCAGACGACCTCGCCGGTCGCCACGGTCCACTCCCAGGTGCCGACCTTGGCCAGCTGCTCGATGCGGGCCAGTCGCCACCGGTGGTTGCGGCCCCGCTCGCGCTCGCGGCGCTCGGCGCTGACGTCGCGTACCTCGTACACGCGCAGGGGTTGCCCGTCGGAGTCGACGCCGTGGCAGCACACCTGCAACCACCGGGTGGCGTGCTCGGCGGCCGGCCAGGGGACCTCGACGGCCGGGCCGCCCGGCTCCACCCGCGCCAGCGGCAGCTCGTCCGGCCGGACCCCGAGCCGGCCGGCGGCCACGTTGGACCAGAGGCAGCGGCCGTCGGGGGCGAGCACCAGCAGGGCGGTGCAGGAGGCGTCGGCCGCGACCGCCGCAAGAGTCATCACCTGGCGGGCACCCCATCCCTCTCCCCGGGCACGGATCGCACGAGGACGCCCTCGCACGAGGGGCCCCGACGCATGGTCATCCGGCCGCGACGCGGAGTCTACCCACGGTCGTGGCCGCCGCGCGTCCCGCGCGCCGCGCGCCCTGGTCCGTCCGGCGCGGCCAGGTAGTCGGCGAGGTCGCGGCGCGGCCGGTAGCCCTGGGCGAGGGCCCGGCCGAGGTCGAGCACCATGTCGCGGGCGAGCTGGTCGACCGCGTACCGGGTCAGCAGCGGCGGGCGGCGGGTGAGCCCCGACCACGCGGTCGACGCCGACGCGGCGGCACGGGCGAGACCGGCCGGCAGGTGCGCCAGCCGCGCCGGATCGCCCGCCGCGGCGAGGACCGCGCGCAGCACGGCGTCGCGCGAGTACGGCCGGGCGTCGGCGATGTTGTACGCCCCGGCCGGCCAGGCGGGGGCGGCCAGGCAGGCGTCGGCCAGGTTCTCCACGGCGGTGAGGCTGAGCCGCACGTCGGGGCCGGGCACCGGCAGCCATCCGCCCCGGCGGGCCCGCAGCAGCCGGGGCAGCAGGTGCGGGTCGCCGGGGCCGTAGACCGCCCGGGGGCGCAGCACGACGGCACCGGCGGCGAGGGCGAGGCACTCGCCGGCGGCCTTGGTGCGCCCGTACGCGGAGAGCTGCCCGTCGGTCGGGTGGTCCTCGGTGACCAGGGCCGCGCCCTGCGGCCGGTAGACGCTGGCGCTGCTCACCCAGACCAGTGGGCGACCGGCGGCGGCGTCGAGCACCCGGGCCGCCCCGTCGACGTTGACGGCCCGGTAGGCGCGTTCGGCGGCCCGGCCGGGCGGCGGGTCACCGACCGCCGCGGCGAGGTGGACGACGACGTCGGCGCCGGCGAGGTCGGGGGCGGTGCGGGCGGCGTCCCACGGGACGTGCCTTCCGACCGGGCCGGGGCGGCGGCCGAGGCAGCGCACCCGGGCACCGGCCGCCAGCGCGGCCCGGGCCACGGCGGCGCCGCAGAAGCCACTCGCTCCGGTCACCGCCACCTCGGCACCGTGGAGGTCCACGCGCCCGCCCCGCGCACCGGCCGAACTCACGCGCCGGCCCGGATCACCAGGCGCGCCCAGCCGGGCAGCGCGGCGCGGCCGTCGGCGCGGGCCCGCGCCACGACCGGCCGGTGCGGGGCGAGCGCGGCGAGGGTGTCGGCGAGCTGCGCGCGGGCCAGCCGGGCCCCCGGGCAGGAGTGCGGGCCTGCGCCGAAGACGAGCCGCGCGATCCGGGGCGGGGCCGGGTCGGCCGGGTCGGGTCCGGCGCGGTGCGCCCCGGCGGCGTGCCGGGCGACCAGCAGCAGCCGGTCCCCGGCCCGGACGGGGCAGCCGGCTGCGGTGCCCGCCGCTGCGGCGGCCCGGGGCAGCAGCGGGCTCGGCGCGGTGACCCGCAGCAGCTCGTCGACCAGGGTGTCCCGGCGGGCCGGGTCGGCGGCGGCGGCCCACAGCCGGTCGTCGGCGCACCAGGCGACCGCCCGGGGCAGGCCGGACACGGTGGTGTTGACGGCGGCGACGGCGAGCATGCCGGCCAGGCCGGCGGCGTCCGGCGGCACGCCGAGCAGGGCGGTCAGGTCGGCCACGGCGCGGCGGGCGGCGCGGGCCCGGCCGGGCGGGTGCGGGCCCGGTAGCTGCGCGGCGGCGGCCGTGGCGGCGGCGCGGCGGGCGGCGGCGGCCAGGGCGGCGGGGTCGGCGTCGACGCCCAGCAGCGCCGCCGTGGTGACGCCGGCCAGTTCGGCGGCGACCGGCACCAGGTCCACCGGCTCCCCGGCGGCGAGCGGGGCGAGCCGCCGCCGCAGCACCGCCGTCCAGACCGGGCGCAGCCGGGCCACCCCGGCGCCGCCCAGCCCGTCGTGCAGGGCGCGGCGCAGCCGCCGGTGCTCGGGGCCCTCCTGGTCGAACAGGAGCCCGTCGGCGCCGAGCCGGTGGGCGGTCTCGCCGACGGTGCCGGCGGCGGCCCGGTCCAGGGGCAGCCGGGTCAGCGCGTCGAGGTACGCCTGCGGGTCGTGCACGAGCACGGTGCGGCCCAGCCGCAGCGCCGGCCGGTGCCGGGTGGCGACGAGCAGGCCGAACAGCAGCGGATAGCGCCGCAGGTAGACCCGGCGGTCGCGGCGGCGGCCCCGGCCGGGACGTGCGGCCCCGGCGGGCCAACCGGGCCCGGCGGGGGCCGCGTCGGCAGGGGCCGCGGCGGCGGGGCGTTCAGCCACGGCCGCCCCGCCGGGGGCTCGGGACGGGCCGGCCCGTCGCGGCGGCGGCCAGGGCTGCCGTGGCGGCCCGGTCGGGCTTGCGGGACCGTCCGCTCGTCGGCACCGGGGCGATGAGCAGCGCGTCGGGGCGGGCGGCACCCATCCGCGCGAGCACCGGGTCGAGGGCCCCGCGCAGCCGGCCGGGGTCGGTGCCGGGCTCGGGTTCGACGACGGCCACGAGCCGTTCGTCGCCGTCGCCCGCGGGCACGCCGACCAGCACCGCCAGGTTGACCCCGGGCACGTGCAGGGCCGGCTCGTACAGGCCGGGGTAGATGTTCTCCGCGCCGCGCAGGATCATGTCCTTGCTCCGGCCGGCGAGGACGATGCGGTCGCCGTCGAGCCGGGCGACGTCGCCGGTGTCGACCAGCTCGTGCGGCTCCTCGCCGAGATAGCGGTGCGCCTGCCCCGGCCCGGTGAGCAGCAGCCGCCCGTCGGGCCCGACCCGGGCGTCCACCCCGGGCAGCGGCGCGCCGACGAGGTCGCCGTCGCCGGTGAAGGCGGCCTTCTCGGTCGCCTCGACGGCGGCGGCCGGGAAGAGCTCGGTGAGGGCGTACACCCCCCATGCCTGCTCGGCGCCGGCCCGCCGGGCCCGGTCGAGCAGGGTGGCGCTGACCGGCGCGGAGCCGCTGTAGAACCGGCCGGACAGCCGGGGCCGCTGCGCCAGCAGGGCGCGCAGCTGCGGCGGGGTGAGGTAGCTGGCCTGCGGGCACAGCCGGGCCACCTGCCGGGCCAGGACCCGGGGCGAGCGGGCCGGCAGGGCCACCGGCGCGCCGCTGGCCAGGGCCGGGACGAGGACGAAGAACGTGCCGCCGAGCACCGGCGCGCCCGCGCGCGGCCGGACCAGGTCGGCGACGGCGCGCATCCCGGCGTCCAGGCCGGCGCGGCGGTGCACGACCGCCCGGGGCCGGCTGGTCGTGCCCGAGGTGAAGATGATCACCGCGTCGTCGTCGGGTCCGCCCCGGTCGGGGGTCGGGCCGGAGCGGGGGCGCAGCGCCGGGGCGCAGCCGGGCAGCCGGCGGCCGACGGTGCGCACCGGCCCCAGCTCGGCCAGCCGGGGCAGGGCCAGCCGGGCCCGGTCGGCCAGCGGGCGCGCCCACCCCGCGACGGCCTGCGCCGCCGCGTCGGCGACGACCAGGGCCGGGCGGGCCAGGGCCAGGCGCGCGGTGAGCACGTCCGGGCCGGCGCTGGGGTCGAGCACCGCCACCCGCAGCCCGAGCCGGTGCGCGGCGAGCAGCACCGACAGGGCCCGGGGGCCGGGGCGCACCGCCACCCCGAGGGTGTCCCCGGCGGCGAGGCCGTGGTGGTGCAGGGCGGCGGCGTACCCGTCGGCGAGGTCGGCCAGCTCGCCCCGGGTGGCCCGGGTGCGGGTACGGCCGGTGGGGCCGGCGGCGAGCACGGCGGGCCGGTCGGGGTGGCGGCGCAGCACGGCGGCCAGTTCGTTGAGCATCGTGGGACTCGTTTCCGGGCGGGGGTGCGGTCAGCGCGGGTCCGGGGAGAGCCGGCCGCTGCCCCGGTCCAGGTACCAGGCGGCGGTGCGGCGCAGCCCGTACGCCCGCAGCCGCCGGGTGGAGTTCTCCACCACCATGGTGCGCTCGTGGACGATGGCGTCGGTGTGCCGGCGTACCCGGTTGAGGAACTCCCGGTCGGTCGGGGACGGGCGGCGGGGCATGCCCCCGGCGGCGAGGTACGCCTCGGCGGTGATCGCCATGTTGTTGCCCGCGTGCATCCGGTACGGGGCCCGGTAGCCGGGACCCCGGTGGGCGGGGCGCAGCCGGCCGAAGGTGGCGGCGACGGCGACCAGGCAGCGGAACCCGGCCCGGCCCAGCGGGCCGTGCTCGTCGCGGCGGGCCTCGATCCGGCCGCACGCCATGGCAGCCCCGCCGGTGAGGGCGCGGCGGGCGGCGGCCACCCAGCCGGGGTGGGGCAGGCAGTCGGCGTCGGTGCGGGCCAGCAGCGTGGCACCCTGCGCGATCGCGTGCCGGAAGCCGGTGTCGACGGCCGCGCCGACGCCCCGCTGTTCCTCCCGCAGCAGCCGGGTCGGCACCGGCGCGCGCACGGCGAAGCGGCGCACCTCGTCCCGGGTGCCGTCGGTGGAGCCGTTGTCGACCACGAGCAGGGTGAAGTCCCGGTCGGTCTGTGCGGCGAGGGCGGCGAGGGTGCCGCCGATGCGGGCGACCTCGTTGTACGCGGGCACCACCACCCACAGGGCGGTCACGACTTCTCCCAGACCATCGTCATCAGGCTGACGCCGCCGCCGAGGCCGACGAAGAGCACCCGGTCGCCGGGGCGCAGCGTGGCGTCGACGCGGGCGAGCTGCACGCCGAGGGTGGCGCTGGCGAGGTTGCCCAGCTCGCCGACGGTGATCTCCAGCTTGTCCCGGGGGACGCCGGTGACCTCGACGAACCGGTCGAGGTAGGGCAGGGTGACCTGGTGGACCAGGACCCGGGCGTAGTCGGCCCAGTCGAGGCCCGTGCGGCCCCGGACCCGGTGCAGGATGTCGCCGCCGATCTTCTCGAACACGTCGCGCAGGGCGCGCCCGTCGCCGGTGAAGTAGGTGTGTTCGTCGCCGCGGGGGTGGCGGGAGCCGCCGCCGGGGATGCCGCCGACCGTCCAGTGCTCCGACCAGGTCTCGGTGTCGACGTCGACGATCCCGCCGCGCGCGACCGGCTCGACCAGGACGGCGGCCCCCGCGTCGCCGAAGGTGTAGCCGGCGAACGCGCCCCGGGCCTGGTCGAGGTCGGTGACCTGCCAGCGCATGGCCCGGGTGGGGGTCTCCCCCGTCACGACCAGCGCGCGGCGGGCCCGGCCGGCGAGGATCGCCGAGCGGGCCAGGTCGATGCCGTTGAGGAAGCTGTTGCAGGCGTTGGTGACGTCGAGGGCGTGGGCGTGGCTGCCGAGTTCGGCCTGCACGATGTGGGCCGTGGCGGGTTCGGCGACGTCCCGGGTGGCGGAGGCGAACAGCAGCAGGTCCACCTCCTCGGGTTCCCGGCCGGCGGCGGCGAGCGCCTGCCGGGCGGCGCGCACGGCGAGCGTGGAGGCGTACTCGCCGTCGGCGGCCAGCCGCCGGGAGGAGATGCCGGTCATCCGCGCGAGCAGGCCGTCCGGCAGGGTCAGCCCGCTGGCCTCGGCGAGCCGCCGCTGCACCTCGGCGGTGGGCACGGCCTGCCCGGGCAGGCTGGCCCCGACGGCGGTGATGCCCACCCGCCCCCGGGCCGGGCTCAGTGGTGGTGTGGGGTCCATCATGCGTCGAGCTTGCCCAACGCCCCCGGCCAACGGATGAGTAGGGGTGCTCATGTTCGCCCGGCGGGGGCACGGCGCGCGCTCGCGGGCGCGCGGGGTGGCGGCGGAGTCGCCCGCCGCGACGCCACCCTGTGGCGGGAATCACGCGCCGCGGCGGCCCGGCGGGAATACCGGGCCGCCGCGCGGCGCGTCGTCCGGCCCGCTACCTGCGGAAGGGGCCGGTGATCTCGAACGTCGTGCCGGGGGCGTAGCAGTTGACGTACATGGTCCGCCGGTCGTCGGCGAAGCAGGCCCCGGCGAACTCGCCGTACGACGGCGCGGACTCGGTGCCGAGGTTCTGCCGGTTGCGGGCGAACAGGTACGGCTCGCCGTCGACGGTGGTGCCCATCAGGTAGCTGTCGCCGTCGCCGTCCTGGCAGAGCATCAGGCCGCCGGCCGGGGTCATGCAGATGTTGTCGGGCGTCTTGTACAGCTCCGCCCCCGGGTCGGTGCCACGGAACACGACGACCAGCGTCAGCGTGTTGGTGGCGGGGACGTACCGCCACACCTGGCCCTGGTGGTCGGCCTCGGAGCCGTGCTCGCGCACCGCGAAGGAGGAGACGAAGTAGGCCGCGCCGTCGGTGCCCCACCACGCGCCCTCCAGCTTCTGGGCGTGCGTCACGCCGCCGGGGCCGTAGTCCTGCAGCCGCACGGGCACGCTCGTGGCGAGGGGGTCGGGCACGTCGAGCCACTCGACGCCGCCGAAGACGGCCCCGGGCTCTCCAACGGTGGACAGGTCGGCCACGCCGGGCACCCGCATCACCTGGAGCCGCCCGCCGGCCCGCAGGCTGCCGTGGCCGCCGAGCGGCCGGCGGGGCAGGAAGCGGTAGAAGCAGCCGAACTTCTCGCCGTAGGCGTCCTCGGTCTCGTACACCACGCCGGTGCGGGGGTCGACGCAGGTGGCCTCGTGCGCGAAGCGGCCCATGGCCGTGAGCGGCGTCGGGTCCACGTTGCGGTCGGTGCGCCACGGGTCGACCTCGAAGATGAAGCCGTGGTCCTTCTCGTGGCCGCCCTCGCCCCGCCGGATCTCCGTCTCCTCGCAGGTCAGCCACGTCCTCCAGGGGGTCACCCCGCCCGCGCAGTTGGTCGAGGTGCCGCCCAGGCTGATCCGCTCGGCCACCCCGCGCGGCCCGACGACCAGCGTCGTGGTCCCGCCCACGGCGACGGGGTCGTAGGTCAGCTCGGCGGGCGCGACCACCGGCGCGGCGGCGCCCACCCGGTTCTCGTGGTTGCGGACGAGCCGGACGTCCCGGCCGGGGCCCGAGAACGCGGCCATCCCGTCGAAGCTGCTGGGCGCCGCGCCGCCCGGCGCGGTGCCGCGCTCCCGGGAAAGGACCCGGTAACGGAATCCGCGGGGCAGGTCCAACAGCCCGGCCGGGTCGGCCACGAGTGCGCCGTATCCGCCGCCGTGGCCCGCGAGGGCGGGGGCCGCCGTGAAGAGCGCGTCAATTGTGCCCGAGAGCGCGACACCTGCGCCCATGATTCCTGTTTGCGCGAGGAAACTTCGCCGGTCGAGACCCAAGACAGCTCCTTAGTACGAGAGGGCGAGCAATCGTAACCGCTCAATGCCAGGACTGTCGTTGCGCGTTACCCGTACATCGTCCGTACCAGTGCCCCTATTTCTTTTCGCGGGCCCCCTGTCCCGGCGGCCGGCGGGCGTCCGGCGCGCGCCCCGCGCCGGGCGCGCGCTGCTACGGTGCGGGGCGTCGCGGGCCCGGAGCCGACGGGCCGTCGCACGGGGAGGTCGGGCCGGGATGCCGCTGCGCGTCGTCACGTACAACATCTGGGGCACCGGAACCCCGCACCGGTACTGGCACGACCGGGCCGTCCTGCGCGGAGCCCGGGCGGGCAGCCCGGCCCTCGCCGAGGCCGACGAGCGCCGGGTGTGGCGACGCCGGGCCGCGCTGTTGACCCGGGCGCTGGCCGACGCCGACGCCGACCTGGTCGCCCTCCAGGAGGTGCCCGCGCCGGCCGGGTCGGGGGCCGGGCGGGCACGGGAGCTGGCCGACGGGCTGCCCGGGCGGTGGGAGGTGGCGCACTCCGGCCCCGGTCACGCGCCCGGCCTGGCGGTGCTGAGCCGCGCGCCGATCCACTCGTGGCGGGTCTTCCCCGTGCCCGGCTTCGGCGGCTTCGGCGGGCACCCGGGCGTGCTGGAGGTGTCGACGTCCGCCGTCACGGTGTGGGTGGCGCACCTGCCGGTCGGGCCCGACGAGGTGAAGGAGGCGTGCCTGCGGGGCCTGGAGGCGGCGGCCGGGGCGGCCCCGCCGGAGCGCCCGCTGCTGCTCTGCGGCGACCTGAACTGCCCGGCGGACGGCGCCCTGATGGGCCGGTTGCGCGACCGGGGCGCACTGGTCGACGCGTGGGCGGCCGCGGGCGGCTCCCCGGCCGCGCTGACCATGCCGGCGCCGACGCCGACCTGGCGGCTCGACCACGTCCTGGTGCGCGCCGCCGACCCGGTCCGCGCGAGCCGCCCAGCCCTGCTGGGCACCGCCTGCGACGACAGCGGCCAGTATCCCTCGGACCATTTCGGGGTGTCGCTGTCGCTCGACGTGCGGACGCCCGCGTCCGCATCGTCCGACCCCGCCTCGCATTGACCGACGACAAAGCAATGCGACCGCCGACACGCGAAGGGGAAACGGCGTCAGGGGTCGCCCCCGATCGGCAACGCTGGTACGTTGACCGCGATCCACGCCGATACCCGATCGTGACACCGCCGGCCGGAAGGAGAAGGAGTTGTCTCATGGTGGCGTGTCCGTAGCCGTCATGACGCATCCGTCCCGGCGACACCTCGCGGAGGACCTCGCGCGGCGGCTGGCTCCCTACCCGGTCGAGATCGTCCTCGACCCCGAGCCCGACGGCCCGCCGCGGACGCTGCGCACCGCCAGCGCGGCGTGGGCCGCCGTCGGGCCCGGCTGCACCCACCACCTGGTGTTGCAGGACGACGCGGTGGTGTTCCCCGGTTTCCTGGAGCACGCCTTCCGGGCCGTGCAGGCCCGGCCGGACGGCGCGGTGGCCCTGCACAGCGACTGGGGGTCGCGCAACGGCGCCGCCGTCCGGATGGCCGCGCTGCTGGGCGCGCGCTGGGTCCGCGCCGTCTGCGACTACGTGCCGACCATCGCGCTGGCCCTGCCGGCCACGGCGGCCAAGGGGCTCGTGGACTACCTGGCCGGACAGGACCCGGACGAGGCGGACGACGTCGCCGTGGCCCACTTCGCGCGGGAGGTCGGGCTGCCGGTCCACCTCACGGTGCCGAACCTGGCGGCGCACCACGACGTGCCGAGCGTGGTCGGCAACAACGACCGGGGCCGCCGCGAGGCGTCCTGCTACGTGGGCGAGCCGCCGCCGGGCTGGTCGCCCGACCCGGCGCGCACGCTCGACGGCTTCGACTGCCTGCCCTACTTCAAGCACAGCGAGCCGCGCGTCGTGGTCGAGAACGACCGGCCCACCAACAACTGGAGCCCGGTGCCGCTGGAGGCCGCCGTCGACCGGTTCGGCGTCGACGTGCCGGCGCTGCGCGAGCGCTACGCCCGCGACGTGGCGGACCCGCAGCCCTGGCTGGCCGACCTCGCGGCGCGCGTGCCGGCCGACCAGCTGTGGTCGCTGTGGGTGACGGCGTGCCTGATGGGCCTGGCCCGCACACGGGTGGAGCCGTTCCGGTCGCTGTGGGACTCGTGGGGCCGGCCGGTCGAGCCGGTGCTGCGCGATCGGGTCCTGGCCACGCTCGCCCTCGGCGGGATGTTCCCCCGGGTGACGCACCCCGAGGTGGAGCGGCTCGGCGCGGCTCCGGCGCGGCTGGCCGCGTTGGGGTTGGCCGCCGGCGACGCCTGGGGGCGCGACTGACCGCCGGGGCCGCCCGCGCCCCTCGTCGTCCGTCAGATCGGAGCACAGCGCCATGGCCCCCACGGCCGCACTGGTCGAGGCCTCCGGCCTCGTCAAGGAGTTCCGCCGCCCGCGCAAGGCGCCGGGCCTGGCCGGCGCGCTCCGGCACCTGGTCACCCGGCGCTTCGACGTCCACCGCGCCGTCGACGGCATCGACCTGCGCGTCGACGAGGGCGAGTCCGTGGCGTACGTCGGTCCGAACGGCGCGGGCAAGTCGACCACCGTGAAGCTGTTGACGGGCATCCTGGTGCCCACCGCCGGCGAGGTGCGCGTCGCCGGGGTCGTGCCGCACCGGGACCGGGTCGCCAACGCGCGCAACGTGGGGGTGGTCTTCGGCCAGCGCACGCAGCTGTGGTGGGACCTGCCGGTGCAGGACACGTTCGAGCTGCTGCGCGACATGTACCGCATCCCGGCGGCCGACTACCGCCGGTCGATGGACCGGCTCTGCGAGGTGCTGGAGATCGGCCCGCTGCTGCCGGTGCTGGCCCGCAAGCTGTCCCTCGGGCAGCGGATGCGGGCGGACCTCGCCGCCGCGCTGCTGCACGAGCCCCGCATCGTCTACCTCGACGAGCCGACCATCGGGCTGGACGTCTCGGTCAAGGACCGGGTGCGCGCCTTCCTGCGCCAGCTCGTCGCCGACGGCACGACCGTCCTGTTGACCACGCACGACGTGGGCGACATCGAGGAGGTGTGCCGGCGCATCGTCGTCGTCGACGAGGGGCGGATCCGGCACGACGGCCCGGTCGACGTCCTGCGCGACACCCTGGCGGGCCACTCGACGGTGCGCTTCCAACTGGCCGCGCCCGCGCCGCTGGAGCTGATCCGACAGCACCTGCCCGACGCCGAGGTGAGCGCCGGGGCCGGCGAGCGCGACCTGGTGGTCCGCTTCGACCGGACGCTGCGCCCGGCGGGCGCGGTCGCGGCCGCCGTGATGGGGCTGGTCGAGGTGCGGGACCTGCGCATCGACGACGAGGGGGTCGCCGACCTGATCCGCCGGCTGCACGAGCGCGACTCCCCGGCCGCCCTGACCGGTGCCGGCTGATGCGGCCCTACCGGGCCATGGCGCGGATCGCCTGGCGCAACGCCCTGGCCTACCGGGTGCCGTTCCTGATGAGCCTGTCCATGCTGGTGTTCAACCTGGTGGCCATGTTCGCGCTGTGGCGGGCGCTGCTGGGCGACGGCAACTCGCTGGCCGGCTTCACCTGGCCGCAGATGAAGGCGTACCTGCTGGTGTCGTTCTTCACCAACTGCCTGGTCTCGACGTTCACCGACTTCGCGATGGCCTCGCGGATCCGCAGCGGCGCGGTGGCCGTCGACCTGGTCAAGCCGGTGGACTACCAGAAGGGCCGCTTCGCCGAGGCGCTGGGCTTCGCGCTGCTGGAGACGGTGGCGGGGGCGACCGTGTGCGCCGTGGTCCTGGTGGCCTTCGGCGGGGTGCCGCTGCCGCCGCCGGGGCGGCTCGCGCTGTTCGTGGCGAGCCTCGCCGCCGTGGTGCCGCTGAAGTTCCTCATCGTCTACATGTGCGGGCTGCTCTGCTTCTGGACGCAGAACTACCTGGGCATCAGCCTGGCCCGGGTGGCGGTCTCCGGGATCCTGTCCGGGGCCACGGTGCCGTTGGCGTTCTTCCCGGCGTGGCTGCGCCACGTCGCCGAGGTGCTGCCGTTCCAGGCCGTCACGAACACCCCCGCGATGCTGTTCCTGGGCCGCTCCCCCGGGCTGCCGGGCGCGCTGGCGGTGGCGGTGCAGCTGCTGTGGATCGTCGCGCTGTGGTGGCTGGCCCGGCGGCTGTGGCACGTCGCGGTCCGCCGGCTCACCGTGCACGGGGGCTGAGCCGGTGCACACTTTGCGCGTCTACCGGCGCTGCCTCGGCGCGCACCTGCGGGCCACCCTGGAATACCAGGCCGACTTCTGGATCCTGGTGGTCGCCGCCGTGCTGACCCAGGGGGCCGGCCTGCTGCTCATCGCGACGATCTTCGCCCGGGTCCCCCGCATCCACGGCTGGGGGGTGTGGGAGGTCGTGTTGATCTTCGGGATGATGGTGCTCGCCCAGGGCGCCAGCGAGCTGCTCGCCGAGGGCACGTGGGGGCTGGCGGGGCTGATCAACCGCGGCGAGCTGGACCGGATGCTGCTGCGGCCGTACCCGTGCCTGTTGCAGGTGTGCAGCAGCCGGGTGGGCATGAACGCGTTCGGCAACCTGACCGTCGGCGGCGGGCTGCTCGGCACCGCGCTGGCGCACCTGGACGTGGCGTGGACGCCGGGGCGGGTGGCGCTCGCGGCGGTGCTGCTGCCGAGCGCGCTGCTGATCAAGGTGTCGCTGACGGTGGTGGCGAACTCCACCTCGTTCTGGCTGCGGGGGGCGATCAACACCTTCGCCGCCGGCCTGGACCAGCTCGGTGAGCTGACGAAGTATCCGCTGAGCATCTACTCGGTGGGGTTGCAGGCCGTGCTGGCGACCGCCCTGCCGTTCGCGTTCATCGGCTTCTTCCCGGTGTCGGCGTTCCTCGACCACGGGCGGCTGGCGTGGGTGGGCCTGCTGACGCCGGTGGTGGCGGCCTGGTGCGTGCTGCTCGCCGTCGCCGTGTTCCGTCGGGGGCTGCGCCGCTACGACAGTGCCGGGAACTGAGCCGACCGAGTCGGCCCCGGGCGGCCGCCGCCCACCCGCCTCAGCCGACCGACGCCCGGGGGCCGTCGAACGCGTCGAGGGTGAGGGTGGCCTCGCCGGCCCGCGCGCGGATCGCCGCGACGGTCTCGTCGACCGTCAGGTCGCCGTTGTCCAGCCAGAGGCCGACGCCGGCCAGCTCGCCGGCCATCTCGTCGGCCAGGTGCAGCCAGCCGTGCAGGACCGTCTTGTGCGGGCGGCGCTCGTCGCGTACCGCCGCGACGGCCAGGTCGGGACGGAGCATCACGAAGCCCAGCGGCGCGGGGTGCAGCAGCTCCAGGTAGTGCCGCAGCCGCTGCCGGGACGTCACCACGTAGTCGAGGGCGACCAGGAAGTCGGCGGCGAGGAACGAGCGCGCCAGCAGGCACTGGTTGCGGACGTTGAGCAGGATCTGCCGCTCGGCCTCCTCGTCGTGCTGCGGCTGCGGCGGCCGGCTGCCGGCGACGATGAGCCGTTGCAGCGCGTCGCCCTCGACGTGCACGCCCCGGGGCACGGAGCGGGCCAGCGCGCGGGCGGTCGTCGACTTGCCGGCCCCCGGCACCCCGGTGACCATCCACACCCGGGGCCCGGCGTCACCCCCCGGCACCGGCCATGACCTCCTCGCGCACGTCGCGCAGCAGGCGCAGGGCGCGGGTCAGGTCGCCCGGGTCGGCGGACAGGGCGGCGAGCGCCGCCTCGACGCCGCCGCGGAACCCGGCCGGGGTGGTCGGGAAGGTCGCCGCCTCCGCCACCGCGCCCTTCTCGTTGACGAGGTAGCGGCCGGCGGTGGCGAAGAGCACCTGGGTGAGGCAGGCGACGGCCCGGTAGGCGCAGCCGGTGACGTACGCGACGTCGCCCCGGCCGGCGGCGGTGACCGCCGTGTCGAGGGCGAACTGCGACTCCCAGCCGAACTGCCCGACGAGTGCCTTCGCCAGCGGCTCCGGGTAGGGGTCGGTGAGCGAGCGCAGCTGCGCGAGCACGCCCTGCGGGTCGTGGAACGCGACGTTGTGGTGGAGCTCCCCGGCGTAGATGACGGTGCAGAACCCGTGCGGATGGCCGGGCTGGTAGTGGATCTCGGGCCGCCCGGCGGCGCACGCCCGCACGACGGCGCGGACGCGGTCGACCTCCCGCAGCAGGACGTCGGTCTTCACCCCGTCGACGACGAGCCAGCCGCCGCCGTTGATCCACGGCCCCCACTCGCCGTAGTCGGTGCACCCGGCGTCGCCGCTGTCGTCGATGCGGGCGAACGCGGCGCTCAGCTCCCGGACGTCGGGCCGGCCGTCGCGGTGGTAGTAGACCCCGACGTCCACGTCGGAGCTGCGGTCGGCGGTGCCCCTCGCGCGCGATCCGCCGAGGGCGAGGCCCGCGATGCCGGGCAGCCCCGAGAGCGCGTCACGGATCTTGGCGAGGATCGCGTCCTGTTCGGCGTCACCCACGGGCCGCCACCCTTTCTGTACCGTCACCGGCCGCGTGCCAACGTAGCACATCCCGGGCCCGCGCCCGGCCGCCCTCAGGGGCCGGCAATAGGGGTTTCCAGCCGTTCTCGACGTGTCGTATAAGGGCGTCGCATCGGCACTGGGAAATCAATTCTGGACCGGTTGAAGACATTGACGTACGCTGCGGTCTGACGACACGGTGGCGTCGCCATGGCATCGAGCGCCATCGACGGCCACGACCGAACCACGAACCATTGCGGGGGCTCTCATGATTCGGCCTTTGCCGTGACGGATGCGCAACGCCGGGCGCTCGCCGAGAAACTGCGCCGCCACGCGGCGACGGCCGGGCGGCCGGTGCGATCCTTCCTGCGCCGGCCGTACCCCACCGTCTTCCCGTCCACGGCGCGGCTGCGCCGCTGGCGGCACCGCGGCCACGCCCGGCTCGCCCACGGCCGCACGTTCTGGGGCGACCGGCTGCGGGTGCGGCTGCCCGACGAGATCTCCATCGCGATCCGCCGGCACGGCTTCATCGAGTACGAGCTGAGCGCCTTCCTGCTGCGCCACCTGCGCACCGGGGCGACCTTCCTCGACGTCGGCGCCCACCTCGGCTACTTCACGGTGCTGGCGGCGCGCTGCGTCGGCGAGTCCGGCCGGGTGGTGTCGTTCGAGCCCACGCCCGCGACGTACGCGCTGCTGGCGCAGAACGTGGCCGACCTCGGCAACGTCACGGCGGTGCCGGCGGCGGTCTGGTCGTCGCCGGGGACGCTCTCGCTCACCGACCACGGCGTCGGCTACAGCCCCTACAACTCGGCCTACCGCTCCCGGCTGCCGGCGGCGGTGCGGCAGCGGGTGGCCACCACCGTGCACGAGGTCGCCGCGGTCACCCTCGACGAGTACGTCGCGGCGCGGGCGCTGACGCCCGACGTGGTGAAGGTCGACGCCGAGAGCGCCGAGAAGAACGTCCTGGAGGGCATGGGCCGCCTGCTGGGCACGGTGCGCCCGGTCGTCTCGCTGGAGGTCGGCGACCTCGACGTGCCGGGCGCGCCGCGCAGCGCCGAACTCGTCGAGTTCATGGTCGGCCACGACTACCGGGCCTACGAGCTGTCCGACGGAATACCGCGACCACATCGACCGAGGTCATCGTATGAATACGACAACCTCGTCTTCGTCGCCGCCGAGAAAGGACACCTGTTCGATGTATGACGTCGTCGTTCGGTCCGGCACGGTCGTGGACGGCACCGGGGACGCCGCCCGGACCGGTGACGTCGCCATTTCCGACGGCCGGATCGTGGCGGTCGGCAGGGTTTCCGGCCGGGGCCGGCGCGAGATCGACGCGGACGGGTGCATCGTCACTCCCGGATTCGTCGACATCCATACGCACTTCGACGGCCAGGTGACCTGGGACCCGTTGTTGACGCCGTCCTGCTGGCACGGCGTGACCACGGTGGTGATGGGCAACTGCGGCGTCGGTTTCGCCCCGGTGACCGAGCCCAACCGGGAGTGGCTGATCGGGCTGATGGAGGGCGTCGAGGACATCCCCGGCGCGTCGCTGTCCGAGGGCATCCGGTGGGCGTGGGAGAGCTTCCCGGAATACCTGGAGGCAGTCGCCGGCCTGTCCCGGGTGATGGACGTCGGCGCCCAGGTGCCGCACGGCGCGGTCCGGGCGTACGTGATGGGCGAGCGGGGCGCCGCCAACGAGCCGGCCACGCCGGAGGACATCGCCGCGATGACGGCCATCGTCCGGGAGGCGATGCACGCCGGGGCGCTCGGGTTCTCCACCTCCCGCACGACCACCCACCTGGCGATCAGCGGCGAGCCGGTGCCCGGCACGTTCGCGGCCGAGGACGAGCTGTTCGCCCTCGGCGGGGTGCTCGGCGAGCTGGGCACCGGCGTGTTCCAGCTGGTGCCCGCCGGGGCCGGCGGCGAGCCGATGGAGGACCAGTTCCGCGAGGTCAAGTGGATGCGGCGGCTCTCGGCGCAGGTGGGCCGGCCGATCACGTTCGGCCTGTTCCAGAACGACCACGAGCCGCACCTGTGGCGGGAGATCGTCGACATGGCGCGCCGGGCCAACGAGACCGAGGGCGCGCAGCTGTACCCGCAGATCGCCGGGCGGCCGTTCAGCGTCATCGTGGGCTTGGAGAGCACCCACCCCTTCAAGCGCCGCCCCACCTACCAGGAACAGCTGGCGCACCTGCCGCTGGCCGAGCGGGTGGCCCGGATGCGCGACCCCGAGATCCGGCGGCGGATCCTGGCCGAGTCCCCGGCCACGGTCAACCCCCGGGCGCACCTCTTCCCCGAGGACTACGAGAAGTACTTCCCGTTCGGCCGGCAGCCCGACTACGAACCCGGGCGCGAGGACAGCGTCGCCGCCATCGCGGCCCGCGCCGGCCGCGACTGCGAGGAGGTCATGTACGACCTGCTCGTCGCCGGGGACGGCACGCAGACCTTCCTGCGTCCGCTGCTCGGCTACAGCGAGTTCAGCCTCGACCCGATCCACCAGATGCTCCGCGAACCGCACTGCGTGGTCGGGCTCAGCGACGCCGGCGCGCACTGCCGGCTCATCTGCGACGCGAGCACCCCGACGTCGCAGCTGACCCACTGGGCCCGGGACCGCTCACGCGGCGAACGGCTCGGGCTGGAGTTCGTCGTACACAAGCAGACCTGGCAGACGGCAGCCCTGTACGGGCTGCGCGACCGGGGGCTGCTGCGGCCCGGGTTCAAGGCCGACGTCAACGTCATCGACTTCGACAACCTCGCGCTGCGGCCCCCGCAGTTCGTGCACGACCTGCCGGCCGGCGGCGGCCGGCTGATCCAGCGGGCCGACGGGTACCGGGCCACGCTGGTCTCCGGCGAGGTGACGTTCGTCGACGGCGAGCACACCGGCGCGCGCCCCGGCCGGCTGGTCCGGGGCGCCCGCGACACCGCCGGGGCGCGGCCGTGAGCCGGGCGCGGCGGCTGCGGGTGGGGCTCGTCGGGTGCGGCCAGATCGGCCGCATGTACGCCGAGCACCTGGCGGCGTCCGGCGACGTGGCGCTCACCTGCCACGACGTGCGCGCCGGGCAGGCGGCGGCGCTGGCGGCGCAGGTCGACGGCGAGGCGTGCGACGACGTCGAGCGGCTCCTCGACGGCGCGGAGGCGGTGGTGGTGACCTCCTCGACGGAGAGCCACGACGCGCTGGTCGCGCTGGCGCTGGAACGCAAGCTGCCCACGTTCTGCGAGAAGCCGCTGACGCTGGACCTGCACCGGACCCGGGAGCTGGGCCTCGCCGCCGACCACGGCGGCACCCCGCTGTGGATCGGCTTCCAACGCCACTTCGACGCCGGGTTCAGCGCGCTGCACGACCGGATCGCCGACGGCGACCTCGGCACCGTCTACACGGTGCGGATGTTCTCCCACGACGCCGCCTGGCCGCCGCTGGAGCGCCTCGCCGCCTCCGGCAGCATCTTCCGCGACCTGATGCTGCACGACTTCGACATGGTGCGGTGGCTCACCGGCCGGGAGGTCAGCGGCGTCGCCGCAATCGGGGACGTGCTGGCCGTGCCCGAGCTGGTCGAGCTGCACGACTACGACGCGGTGGCGGCGACGCTGGGCGTCGAGGGCGGCGGGGTCGCCGTGCTCACGGCGGGGCGGCACAGCCCGCTCGGCTACGACGTCCGCATCGAGGTGCTCGGCTCGCGGGACTGCCTGACCGTGGGGCTCGACGAGCGGACCCCGATGCGGCAGGTCACCGAGCACGGCCCCGACCGGCGCCCCCGCCACCGCGACTACCGCGACCGCTTCGCCGCCGCGTACCGCGCCCAGATCGACGCGTTCCTCGCCGCCGCGCGGGGCGGCGAACCCGACCCCCGGGCGGGCACCTGGCGCGACTCGTACGCGGCGCTGGCGCTGGCCATGGCGGCGGAGCGGTCCGTGCGTACCCGGTCCTTCGAACCGCCGGTCGAGGCGACGCCGTAACGCGCGGCCCGCCGTGACGCGGCCCGGGGAGCGCACCGACGCACCGACCCGTCGGGCGGGGCGCACCGGCCCCGGCGACGTACCGCCACCTGACTGAAGGGTTGTCCCATGACCAGACGCGCACTCGTCACCGGAGCCGGCGGCTTCATCGGCGGCCACCTGGTGACGTACCTGCAGGACCAGGGCTGGTGGGTCCGCGGCGCCGACCTGCGGCTGCCGGAGTTCCGCGCCACGACCGCCGACGACTTCGTCGTGGGCGACCTGCGCGACCCGGAGGTCTGCCGGCGGGCGTGCGACGGCGTCTCCGAGGTGTACGCCCTCGCGGCGGACATGGGCGGCATGGGCTTCATCTCGAAGGACCCGGCGACGATCCTGCGCAACAACGCGCTGATCAACCTGCACACCGTCGAGGCGGCCCGGCTGGCCGGCGCGCGGCGCTACTTCCTCGCCTCGTCCGCCTGCATCTACCCCGAGTACGCCCAGACCACCCCGGACGTGCGGCCGCTGCGCGAGGACGACGCCTTCCCCGCCGGCCCGCAGGACTCCTACGGGTGGGAGAAGCTGATGGCGGAGCGGCTCTGCGTGTACTACGCCGAGCAGTACGGCCTGGACGTCCGCATCGCGCGCTACCACAACGTGTACGGCCCCTACGGCACCTGGGACGGGGGGCGGGAGAAGGCCCCCGCCGCGCTGTGCCGCAAGGTCGCCGAGGCGCCTCCCGGCGGCGAGGTGGAGATCTGGGGCGACGGCCGGCAGACCCGGTCGTTCTGCTACGTCGACGACTGCGTCGAGGGCACCTACCGGCTGATGCGCAGCGACCACGCCGAGCCGGTGAACATCGGCTCCGACCGCCTGGTGACGATCGACGAGCTGGCCGCCCTGGTGATGACGGCGGCCGGCCGCGACGACCTGCGCCTGCGCCACGTCGCCGGGCCGCAGGGGGTGCGCGGGCGCAACTCCGACAACACGCTGGTGCGCCAGGTGCTGGGCTGGGCCCCCCGCATCCCCCTCGAGGAGGGTCTCGCCGTCACGTACCGGTGGATCGCCGGTGAGGTCGCGGCCGCGCGGGGCGCCGCGGCGCACGCGACGCCGGCATGACGTCCCCCGGTTTCGTCCTGTTCGACCTCGACGGCACGCTCATCCGGCCCGGCGCACCGGTGCAGCGCCTCCACATGTCCACGATGGCCGCCGCCATCGCCGACGTCTGCGGCACCGCCGAGGAGTTCCGCTACGAGGGCGGCCAGCTCTTCTACGCCGACATCGACCTGGCGGGCTTCACCGACGCCGGCACGGTGCACGCGGCGCTGCGCCACCACGGCGTCCCCGCCGGCCGGCTCCCCCGGCTCACCCGGCAGGTCATGGACGCGCTCGCCGCGCGCATCGGCGGGTCCGC
This sequence comes from Micromonospora sp. NBRC 110038, assembly GCF_020884815.1. NCBI lineage: Bacteria > Bacillati > Actinomycetota > Actinomycetes > Micromonosporales > Micromonosporaceae > Micromonospora > Micromonospora sp. NBRC 110038. Next base: position 23,679 of record NZ_BBOL01000007.1, read on the forward strand.
GGCCGACGGGGACGCGGGCGCCGGCGACCTGCTCCCCGGCTGCCGGGCCCTGCTGGAGGCGCTGCGCGGCCACGGCTGCCCGCTGGGCATGAGCACCGGCAACGCCCGGTCGGTGGCCCGGTGGAAGATGCGCCGCACCGGCCTGGCGGACCTGCTGCGCGACGGCGGCTTCGGCGACGCCGCCCGCGACCGCGACGACGTGGTGGCCGCCGGGGTGGCCGCGCTGGGCGGCCACGGGCCCGGCGTGGTGGTCGGCGACACCGCCAAGGACGTCACGGCGGCGCACGCGTCGGGCCTGCGCTGCCTCGCCGTCGCCACCGGGGCCACGCCGGCCGACGAGCTGCGCGCGGCGGGCGCGGACGCGGTCGTGGCGGACCTCGGCGGCAGCGCCGCCCTCGACGCGGTGCTGCGGCTGCTCACCCCCGTTGCATCCACAGAAGGAGTCCGATGAGCGAGACACTGCCCCGCGTCGACGTCGTGATGACGACCATCGGCGACGGCGAGGCGTTCCTGTCGGCGTACCGGACGCTGCTCGGCGCGGCCGACGCGTACGGGCGGGTGCGGATCGTCGTCATCCCCGACCGCAAGACGCCCGCCGCCCTGTTCGACAACGTCGAGCGGGCCCGCCGCGACGGCCTGCACGTCGTCTGCCCCACCGTCGCCGAGCAGGACGCCCTCCTGGCCGACCTGGGCGCCCCCACCCTCGTGCCGTACGACTCCGACAACCGGCGCAACGTCGGCTACCTGCTGTCCTGGCAGTCCGACGCCGACTTCCTCGTCTCCGTCGACGACGACAACTTCCCTATCGACGGCGACTTCCTCACCGCCCACGCGATCGTGGCCGCCGGCCCCCGGCCGGCGCGGGTCGTCACCGCCGCCTCCGGCTGGTGGAACCCGTGCGGGCAGCTCACCGTCGCGCCGATGCCGGTCTACCCGCGCGGTTTCCCGTACGCGCACCGCAACCCCACCCCGACCTCCGAGCGCACCGAGACGGTCGACGTGCGGATCAACGCCGGGCTGTGGCTGGGCGACCCCGACGTCGACGCGATCACCCGCATCGCCGTGCGGCCCGAGGTGACCGCCATGCCCGCGCCGGCCCTGGTCTGCGACACCGACACCTGGGCGCCGGTCAACTCGCAGAACACCGCCGTGCACCGCGACGCCATCCCCGCCTACTACTTCCCGCGCATGGGCTACCGCCACCACGGCCAGGAGATCGACAGGTATGCCGACATCTTCAGCGGCTACTTCGTGCAGGCGTGCGCGAAGCGGCTCGGGCACGCCGTGCGGTTCGGCGACCCGCTGGCCCGACACACCCGCAACGAGCATTTGCTGCTGCGGGACCTGCAACAGGAACTCACCGCGATCGCGGTCCTGGAGGACGTGCTCGGCTGGCTGCACGACGCCAAGCTCGACGGCGACACCTACGCCGAGGCGTACGTGTCGCTGTCGTACCAGCTCCAGGACGCCGTCGAGGCGATGACCGGCCGGGTGTGGACCCACGAGCTGCGCGGCTTCGTCCACCAGATGGCCCACCTGATGCGGCAGTGGGTCGGCGTGCTCCAGCGCTGCCACGGCGGAACGCCGGCATGACCCGGCGCACCGTCCTCGTCACCGGCGCGACCGGGGCGATCGGGCAGGCGGTGGCGCAGGCGCTGGCCGGCCCGGACGTGTCGCTGGTGCTGCACTACCACCGCGACGAGGCCGCCGCCGAGCGCCTCGTGGCCGAGCTGACGCCGCACACGGCCGGCGTCGCCACCGTACGGGCCGACGTCGGCACCGACGCGGGGGTCGCGGCCGTGCTGTCGGCGGCGCGCCGGTCCGGGCCGGTCGACGTGCTGGTCAGCAACGCGGCGGTGCTGCGCCCGGCCCCGGTGGCGCGGGTGCGCGCCGACGACTGGTCGGCCACCCTCGCGGTCAACCTGACCGCCGCGATGCTGCTCATCCGGGGCGTGCTGCCCGACATGACCGGCCGGGGACACGGCCGGATCGTGGTCACCACGTCCGTGGCGGGGCTGCGCGGCTGGCCGTTCCAGGCGGCGTACGCCAGCGCGAAGGCGGGGCTGGTGGGGCTGGTCAAGTCGGTGGCCCGGGAGACCGCCCGGTTCGGGGTCACCGCCAACGCGGTCGCACCGGGCTACGTGCCGTCGGCGATGAGCGCGCAGGGCGGCGACCCGGCCCGCGCGGCGATCCTGGCGCAGACGCCGATGGGTCGGGCCGGCACGCCCGCCGAGGTGGCCGCCGCCATCGCGTTCCTCGCCTCGCCCGGGGCCTCCTACGTCACCGGGCAGGTCCTCGCCGTCGACGGGGGGATGAGCGCGTGACGACCCCCCGGTACGCGCTGCTCTTCCCCGGCCAGGGCGCGCAGTTCCCCGGCATGGCCCAGCGCTTCCACGACGCCTCCCCCGCCGTGCGGGACCTGTTCGACCTGGCGGAGTCCCGCACCGGCCTGCCGCTGCGCGAGATCTGCTTCCGCACCGAGCGCACCGACCAGGCGCGGACGGACTGGAACCAGCCGGCGGTGTTCCTCGCCGGCCTCGCCGGCTGGTACGCCCTGGTCGAACAGACGGCGCGGCGCGGCGCGGAACACCCGCCGGTGTGCGTGGCCGGGCACAGCCTCGGCCACTTCACCGCCCTCGCGGCGGCCGGGGCGTTGTCCGCGACCGACGCGCTGGACCTGGTGGCCCGGCGCGGCGAGCTGATGCACCGGGCCAGCCTGGCCGCCGACGGCGCGATGGCGACCCTCATCGGGCTGTCCGAGCCGGCCGTCGCCGACCTGGTCCGCGCGGCCGGGGACGACGCCGTCTCGGTGGCGGCGGTGAACGGCCCCGACCAGGTGGTCGTCTCCGGCGCGGGCCCGGCCGTCGCCGCCGTCTCGCAGCGGGCCGTGGCGGCGGGCGCGGAACGGGTGGTGCCCCTCGCCATCGCCCTCGCCGCGCACTCGCCCCTGATGGCCCCGGCCGACGCCGGGTTCGCCCCGCTGGTGGCCGACGCCGACCTGCGGGAGCCCCGCGTACCGGTGGTGCTGAACACCACCGGGCGGGCCAGCCGCGACGTCGCGGAGATCCGGGCCGACCTGCACCGGCACATGCTGGCCCCGGTGCGCTGGTGGCAGTGCCTGGCCACCGCCCGGGACGCGGGCGCCGACCTGCTGGTCGACGCGGGGCCCGGCCGCACGCTGAGCAAGGTGCTGCGCCGGGACCTGCCGGCCGACGCCGTGCACTCCCTCGACCATCCCCGTGGACTGGAGGCGCTGCTCCCATGACCCGAAAGGTCCTCTTCTGCCCCTGGTCGGCCGGCGGCGGCGCCGGGTACACCGGCCGGGCGCTCGCCGCCGCCGCGCGGCTGCGCGGGCGCTTCGAGTGCGCCTTCGGCCCGTCCGGGGTGCCCCGGATGGTCGCCGAGGGCGGCCACCGGATGATCGGGGAGCCGGCGCCGGACGGCGCGCCGAAGCGGGTGCCGGCGTTCCTTCCGTTCGCCAACGTGGAACGCGTCTACGCGGTGACCGCGCGCTACTACCGCCGGTCGGTGCTGGCCGAGCACCTGCGGCGGGACCTGGCCGCCATCGACGAGTACCGGCCCGACGTCGTAGTCACGGACATGCAGCCCACGGCGGTGCTCGCCGCCCGGCTGCGGGGCCTGCCCCTGGTGTCGATCGCCGACACCGACTTCCTCAGCCCCGACCCGCTGGCGTGGATGCCGTGGAGCGCCGCCGACCCGACGACGCTGCTGCCGCACCCGAGCGCCCTGGACGCCCTCGACGCCGTCGCCACCGAGCACGGGCTCGACCCCGTCGGCAGCATCCCCGAGCTGCTGTGGGGCGACCTGACGGTGGTGCCGAGCGCGCCGGAGGTGGAGCCGCCCCCGCCGGCACCGCCCGGCCGGTCGGGTCCGGCGTACGTCGGCCCGCTGTACTGGGATCCGCCCGGAGCGCCGTACGTGCCGCGCGCCGCCGCCGGCACCCGCCGGGTGTACGTCTCCATCGGCAGCGGCGGGATGGTGACCGACACCGCGCTGCGGGAGGTGCTGGCCGCGTGCGACCGGCCCGACCTGTCGGTGTTCCTGTCGGCCGGGTTCGCCGCCCGCGAGTGGCTGCACCGCTACCCGAACGTCGAGCTGGGCGGGTTCACCGGCATCACCGGGCCGATCGGCTGGGCGGACCTGGTGGTCAACCACGGCGGCTACTCCACGGTGCTCGCCGGCCTGCTGCACGGCAAGCCGCAGGTGGTCCTGCCGTTCATGAGCGAGCAGGAGGCCAACGGCCGGCAGTTCCTCGCCGACCACGGCGCGGGCCTGGTGGCGCGGACCACCGAGGTCGAGCCCGACGGCCGGATCCGGTACGTCAACCGGCACTCGGGGGCCACCGACGATCCCGTGGTGCCGGCGGCCGACCTGGCGGCCACGATCGGAGAGGCGCTCGACGACGCCACGCTGGCGCAGCGGGCCGGCTACGCCCGGGACAGCCTCGCCCGGCTGCGCGCCGAGTCCGACCTCGCGGAGTCGTTCGCGGCCCTGCTGCGCTGAGCGGCCCTCGTCCGCGCCGAGCAGCCCGCCGCTGTGCCGAGCGGCCCGTGTCCCACCACGGCACGCCGCCGGTGCCCGACGCCGGCCCGCCCGCGCGGGTCAGCGCCAGGTGCCGGCGGCCAGCCCGCGCAGCAGTTCGGAGCGCAGCAGCTTGCCGTTGACGTTGCGGGGCAGCCGGTCGACGACGACCACCCGGGCGGGCACCTTGTACGCGGCCAGCCGCCCGTGCAGGAAGGCGTACAGCGCCCGGTGGTCCAGCTCGCGGGCGGTCTCGACGAACGCCACGACCTCCTGCCCGCCGCCGGGCCCCGGCGCGCCGACGACCGCGCAGTCCCGCACGGCCGGGAACGCCCGCAGCGCGTCCTCGACCTCGGCGGCCGGCACCTTGTTGCCGGCGACGTTGAGCGTGCCGCCCCGGCGGCCGAGCAGGTGCAGCCGCCCGTCGCCGTCGAGCCGGCCCACGTCGCCGGTCGGCTGGGGCCCGTGTCCGGCCGGCCCGGGGGCCGGCCCGGCGGCGTGGACGCGGGTCGGCGGGCCGGCGCAGGACACGAGGACGTCCCCGGGGCCGGGCGCGGGGTCGACGGTCAGCGTCACCCCGGCGACCGGCCGGCCGACGGAGCCGGCGACCGACTCGGTGTCGAGGGTCAGCATGCCGTGCTCGGAGGTGCCGTAGTGCTCGCCGATGCGCCAGCCCACCGCCTCCGCCCACCGCCGGCGGTCCTCCGGCGGCAGCGGCGCGCCCGCCGAGACGCAGAGCCGGGGCCGGTGCCGGGTGGCGAGGCCGGCGGTCGAGAACCACCGGTACAGCAGCGGCACGGACAGCAGCACCGCCACCCGGTGCCCGTCGACGGCGTCGGCCACCGTGCGAGGGCCCGGCCGCTGGTCCAGCGCCACGTACGTGCCTCCGGCGACCAGCGTCGTGACGATGCCGCCGCACAGGGCGTAGCTGTGGTGCGGCGGGGTCGTGCAGGCGACCACCTCGCCGGGGGACAGCTCCAGCGCCGCGGCGAACGCCCGCGCGTTGGCCGTCACCGCCGGCCAGGGCCGCTCCACGCACTTCGGCCAGCCCTCGCTGCCCGAGGTGGACAGTCCCAGCCCGGCGGGCCCGTCCCCGCCGGGGTCGCCGCCCGGCCCGTCGTGACCCGCGACGGCGAGCCGGTCGGCGTCCCCGGCGGCGAACCCGTCGAGCCCTGCGAACCCGGCGAGCCCTTCGACCGTGAGCCGGTCGCCGTCGCCGGTGACGAGCCGGTCGGCGCGGAACAGCGACCGGGCCCGGTCCCGCTCGTCGTCGGCGGCCCGGGCGTCGCCGACGAGCAGCGGCACGTCCGCGATCGCGGCGGCCACGACCGTCACGGCGACGTCGTCGGCGCACCGCGCGACGGTGGCGGCCCGGCCGGTCAGCCCCGCCGCGAGCCGGTCCGCCCGCCGCAGCAGCTCGGCGTAGGTCAGCGTCCGGTCGCCGGCGACGACCGCCGGGCGGTGCGGGCTCCTGCCCGCCACTTCGGCGAGCGCGTCCGCGAGGGTGGCCGGGCCGCTCATCGGGCGAGCACCACGTCCCACGCCCCGGGCCGACCGGCCACCACGACCACGACCCGGCCGGCGGCCTCCCCCTCGGCGGCGGCGGTTTCCGTGCCGGCGTCAGCGGGCGGGGCGACCGCCTCGGCGAGGGCGCACACCGGCCCGACGGCCGGCGAGGACGCCCCGCCGACCCACGTCCGGGCCCGGGGGAACGCCGCGCCGAACTCGGCGCGGGCGGCCTGCTGGACGGCGACGGTCGCGCCGCACAGCCGCACGTCGGCGACGGCGGCCGGGTCGACGCCGGCCGCGTCCAGCACGTCGGGCAGCGCCCGACCGGACGCCACGCCCCGGGCCACCGACAGCAGGTGGCGGTCACCGGCGTCCCCGGTCGCCTCCCGGCCGAGCAGCACGGCCGCCACGTCGCCGAACTGGGCGTGGTGCGGCACCCCGAGCCGGTCCAGCGCCGCGTCCGCGAACGGGGTGAGCGCCTCGTACGCGCCGACCAGCACCGTGTCGGCCTGGCCGGTGGCCAGCCGGCGCACCGCGTGCAGGAGGGCCTGCATCCCGCCGTCGCGGCCGAGCAGCGTCGTGGCGGCGCCGCCGAGCCCGTGCGCCACCGCCGCCGCCGACACCAGCGAGTGCGGCGAGTAGTAGACGAACATCTCCGGCGCGAGCCACTTCGGCCCGGCCTCGTCGAGCTGCTCGTGCATGACCTCGCCGACGCGGGCCATGCCGTAGAGGGTGCCCACCGCGATCTCGGTCTCCCGGCGGGCGGCGGCGTCCAGCCCACCGGCCGCCACGACCCGGCCGACGACGTCGGTGAACCGGTCGACCACGACGCGGGTCAGGTCGGGCTCGGCGGGCCAGCCGTCGCGCCCCCGGGCCCGGTTGCGCGCCGCCTCGTCGAGGGCGAACCGGTCGCTGCCGCCGGCCGCCAGGCGCACCGTCGTCACGGTCGCCGCGCCGGCCGCCGCCGTGTGCACGCCCGCTCCCGTGCCCACCCCGGCTCCCGTGCTCACGCCCGCTCCCAGACGACCGCCGTGTTGACGCCGCCCAGGCCGCAGGAGACGGAGACGGCCGACCGGGCGTCGGCGAGGTCCCGGGGCTTGGTCACGATGTCGTACTCCCTCCACTGCGGGTCGACGGGCTCGGCCGCCGTCGTCGGGGTCAGCGTCCCGTGCCGCAGCGACAGCAGGCACGCCAGCGACTCGATGACCCCGGCCGCGCCCTGACAGTGCCAGAGCAGACCCTTCACGCTGTTGATCGGCAGCGCCCGGACCCGGTCGCCGAAGACGTCCGCGAGCGCCCGCATCTCGGCCACGTCGCCGAGCTTGGTGCCTGGGCCGTGGGCGTTGACGAACGAGACGTCGCCCGGCGCGAGGGACGCGGCGGCCAGCGCGCGGCGCAGCGCCAGCTCGATCCCCGCGGACTCGGGGGCCGCCATGTGGGTGGTGAAGCTGCTCGCCCCGTAGCCGGCCAGCCGGCCGAGGACGGCGTCGTCGCCGGGGGACGGCCGGCGCAGCAGGCAGGCGGCGGCGGCCTCGGACAGCGCGATGCCCCGCCGCGCCTCGTGGAACGGCTGGCAGCCGTCCACGCCGAGCGTGCGCAGGGCGGCCAGGCCGTGGAACGCGGACTTCGACACCGTGTCCGCGCCGACGACGAGCGCCTCCTCGGCGTCGCCGGCGAGCAGCAGGTCACGGGCGTACCCGAGGGCCACCGCCCCGGAGGCCGACGCGCTGCCCACGGTGACGGCCGCGCCGAGGCCGAGCTTCTCGGCGGCGCGCTCGGCGACCCACCCGGCCAGCGCCGCCCGGTCGTCGCCCGCCCCGGCGAGGGCGTGGCCGAGGGCGTTGCCGCCGGTGTCGGTGGTGCCGACGACGAGCGTGACGCCGGCCCGGCGGCCCAGGTCCAGGCCGTCGAGCGCCTCCCCGGCGGCCAGGCAGACCAGGTCGAGCAGGCGGTCCGGTGCCACCACCTCGGCGGCGGACGCGCCGGCCACCGCGCCGGCCCGGTGGCCGCGCGCGGCGTCGTACGGCATGGGCAGCCGGTGCGCCCGCTCGGCCAGCAGGCCGTCCCACAGGGCCGGCACGCCGTGGCCGGTCGGTGCCACGACGCCCATCCCGACCACGTCGAGCCGGCCGCCGGTGCGGCCGTCCGGCCGGTCGGCGGCGACGGCCGCGGCGGCGAGGGACGCGACCGACGCCGCCGGGTCGAGCACGGCGTCGTCTCCGATGGTGAGGTCCCACCGCTGGTGCAGCTCGGCGGCGACGGTGATCAGGGTGACCGAGTCGACGCCGAGGACGGCCAGCGGCTCGTCGTCGCCGAGGCCGTCGACCTGCGCCGGGTCGCGGTAGCGGGCCAGCAGCTCGCGGACGCGGTGGACGACCTGCCGCCGGCCCGGTTCAGCCATGGGCGGCCGCCTCGGCGGCGCGGAAGCCGGCTGCGGTCGCCTCCAGCGCGGCGTCGACGTCCTCGTCGGTCATGGCGCCGCAGACGTACCAGTGGTGGTTGGGGTGCAGGAGCAGGCCCCGCCGGGTCGTCTCGGTGTAGAACGCGTCGTGCGCCCGGCCGCGCGCCGCCTCGTCGGGGTCGGTGAACCGCAGGAACGGCATCTGCGGCACCCCCAGCACCCGGCCGGGCAGGCCGTGCTCGGCGAGCTGCTTGGCCAGCCCCGCCTGGAGCCGCTCGCCGAGGCGCTCGACGTGCGTGAGGATCGCACCGTCACGCAGCTGGCTGATGGTGGCCACCGCCGCCGCCATCTCGGCGCCGTTGACGTGGAACGTCGAGCTGATGTGCACCTCGCCGACGGCCCGCATGACCTCCTCGCGGCCCACCAGGGCCGAGATCGGGTAGCCGTTCGCCATGGCCTTGCTGAACGTGACCAGGTCGGCCCGGACGTCGTAGCGCTCCTGCGCGCCGCCGGGGGCCACCCGGAAGCCGGAGCGCATCTCGTCCAGGACGAACAGCGCGCCGTGCTCGTGGGCCAGCTCGGCCGCGCCGGCCAGGAAGCCGGGGGCCGGCGGGTCCACCTCGAAGGGCATCATCAGCAGGCAGGCGACCTCGCCGGGGTGGCGCTCGAACGCGGCCCGCAGGCTGTCCAGGTCGTTGTAGTCGAAGCTGTCCACCACGGCCTGGGCCTCGGTGGGCACCCCGCCGGGGCGGGTGGCGCACCAGTCGTGCCAGCCGTTGTAGCCCCAGCGGATCACCCGGGTCCGCCCGGTGTGCACGCGGCTGAGCCGGACGGCGGCGCTGGTGGCGTCCGAGCCGGTCTTGAGCAGGAAGACCTTCTCGGCGTGCGGGATCACCGTCGTCAGCAGCTCCGCCAGCTCCACCTGGACCCGCTTGCGCAGCGTGATGGCGAAGCCGTCGCGGATCTCCCGCAGGACCGCCTCGGAGACCACCGGGTCGGCGTGCCCGAGGATGATCGTGCCGTAGGCCAGGATCAGGTCGAGGTAGCGGTTGCCGTCGACGTCCCAGATGTGGGCGCCGCTGGCGCGCTCGCCGTACAGCGGGTACGCCCCGTCGACGAGGCGGTCGCGGGCCAGGACGTAGCCCTCGTAGGCGAGGGTGGCGTCGACCGCCACGGCGCGCCGCCGCAGCGCCTGGGACTCGCTCAGGTCGAGTGGGCCTTCTCCGGTCATCGGTTCCTCTCCTCGTCGCGGTGCTGGTCGGCGGGCGCGACCCGGTCGGCGTAGCACCACGCCTGGTTGCGCACGATCCGCCGCCAGACGCCCTCGTCGTCGCCGTCGGCATCGGGGTCCGGCGCCGGCAGGTCGAGCTGGCGGTGCAGCTCGTCGCCGAGCCGGGCCAGCGCCGCCTCGCACGCCTCGAAGACGGCGAGCACCGGGGCGTACACGGAGGTGTCGTCGGCCTGCGCGCCCGCCCAGCGGTGCGCGCCGATGAGGGTCCGGCCGAGCTTCTGCGCCGCACGGGACGCGGCGAGCAGCTCGGTGGCCAGCGCGGGATACGCCTGCTCGACGGCCAGCGCGGTGAGGAACAGCGACGGCTGGACCGCGCCGAGCACGACCACGTGCAGGGCCCGGGCGGCGGGCCCGGTCAGGCCGTCGCGCCGCCAGCGTCGGGCGACGGCGCGCAGCGCCGGCAGGTCCTCGGCCAGCGCCACGGCGGTCGGCTCCAGCAGCGTGGCGCGCAGCGCGGCGGCGTCGTCGTGGGGCGGGGTGAAGTGCGCGGTGGCGAACCGGCAGCAGCCCCGGACCACGTCGGGGGTGACCGGGATCCGGCGGCGGTACCCGTCGGCCGGCGGCGCGTCGGTGTCCAGCACCTCCAGCACCTCGCCGTCGTACGCCACGGCGAGCACCATGTGGTCGAGGAAGTGCGCGACCCCCTCGAACTCGTCGCCGGGCCAGTAGTAGCGGTCCGGCATCAGCACGCACGGGGTGCCCGAGGCGACCAGCGCGGTGAACTCGTCCCAGTGCTCGTGGCCGTCGACGGCGTTGCGCCAGTCCAGCCGGCCGTGCCGGAACCAGGAGGACTTGCGCCGGTCGCCGCGCAGGTCCAGCGGCACGGCGAGGGCCTGGGCGATCTCCCGGTTGTCGAAGCCCTCGGCCCGCAGCGCCGACTCGACGCAGCGCAGCAGGCAGCTCAGCCCGTCCAGGGGGCCGTCGTCCCAGCCCAGCGACAGCCCCGGGTCCATGACCGGGGGGCGGCGGGTCCGCGTCGCGCCCTCAGCCATTGATCCGCGCGTCGATCGCCTTGGCCAGGTCGCCCACCGTGACGTACCGGTTCAGCTCGAAGTCCTCGTCGGCGAAGTCGGCGTCGTACTGGCGCTCGAAGTGCGACATCAGGTACGCCATGTCGATCGAGTCGACCGCCAGGTCGAGCAGCCGGTCGTCGGGGCCGATCGAGTCGACCGGGTTGCCCTGGCGGCGCAGCAGCAGCGCGACGAGCTGGTCGAGGGTGCTGTCGGCGTCGGTCATCTCAGTTCTCCTTGATCGATTCGCTGACCGGGATGCCCACGTGGCGGCCGGGCACGGCGGAGATCGCCAGCATCCGGTCGCCGACGGCGATGGCGGTGCAGTTGGTCACCGCGCCGGCCGCGTCGAACAGCCGCACGTGCCAGTCGTCCTGCACGATGGTGTTGATCGTCGAGTCGCCGATGCGACACTCGATCAGGCGCAGCGGACGCATCTCGGTCTTGATCCGGCCGACCAGGACCGGACGGGCGCGCCCGGCGGTGTTCACGGCGAGGACCTGCTCGCCGGCGCTGAGGTCGGTGATGTACGCGGTGCGCCCGGCCGGCGTCCACACGTAGGAGTGCACGGCGCCGGCGTTGACCCGGAAGGGCCGCAGGTTCATGTACGGCAGGTAGTGCACCTCGGCGCAGACCAGCAGCCCGCCCGAGGAGGTCGAGCCGACCAGGATCCCCTCGTCGGGCTCGAACAGGTCGGTCGTGTCCACGCAGCCGCGCATGCCCATGCCGATGGACCGCACCGCCGTCACCTCGGCCTCGACCAGGTCGAGCTGCTCCGTGCGCCGCTCCAGCAGCTCCCGGGCCAGCCGCACCACCTCGCCGGGGGTGGAGACACGCAGCAGCATCGCGTCCGGGCCGTGCTGGAGCACCCCGCGGGTGACCAGGGCGTCCACGGAGTTGTGCACGCGCTTGACGACCGTGGTGCGCTGCGACTGGGCCTCGGCGACGATGAGCTCCAGCGGGATGTTCGTCTCGTCGGCGAAGCTGACCAGCAGCACGTCGACGTGGCCGAGCGCCGCCACGGCCTCCTGCATCGTCTCGGCGTCGGTGACGTCGATCCAGCGCCCCCGGCGCCAGCGGCCCCCGTGCGGCACGGCGGCGAGGGTGGCGTGGTCGGCGGCGATGACGGTCAGCGCCCGGGACGGGTCGAGCTTGTCGAGCTGGGCCGGCTCGGTGACGAGCACCGCCACCTCGACCCGGTCGGGCAGGGCGGTGTCGGGCACCGCGTCCGGCGGGACCATGACGCCCCGCACGGGTGCCTGGACGACCGCCGCCACCATGTCGGGCAGGCCCTCGCGCAGGTGCGACAGGTCGCACCAGAGCGGGATCAACGCGTCACTGTCGGACACGGTCGTGCCTCCTTCGTCGGGGTCAGCCGGGGTTGTTGGCGTGCACCAGCGCGTGCAGGTCCGCGAGGGCCGCCTCGGGCGCGGCGTGCTGCTGCACCTTGCGCCCGATGCAGACGCCCGCCGCGCCCGCCCACAGGGCGTCCTTCACATCGAGCAGGACGTCCTCCCAGGAGTCGGACGGCTCGCCGCCGGCCATCACGACCGGGGCGAAGCAGCCGTCGACGACCGTGGCGAACGAGTCGGCGGAGCCGGTGTAGGGGACCTTGACGATGTCGCTGCCCAGCTCGGCGGCGGCGCGGGCGGCGTGGGCGATCTTCTCCGGGGCGGCGGTGGGGTCGACGCCGGCGACGTACACCATCGCCAGCAGCGGCATGCCCCACTGGGCGCACGCGCCGGCGAGCTGGGCGAGGTCGCGCAGCATGTCGGTCTCCTCGGGCACGCCGAAGGTGACCTGCGCCGACACGGCGTCGGCGCCGATCCGGACGGCCTCGACGACGTCGCCGGTGAGCGTCTTGACGTGGCCCCGGCCCGACAGGGCGGTGCCGGCGGAGAGGTGCATGACGACGCCCGTGGACCGGGCCACCTCCGCCGGCACCCGCCGCAGCACCCCCCGGTGGCCGATGATGCCGTTCGGCGCCCCCGCCAGCAGCCGGACGAGTTGGGAGTCGATCGCGTCCAGCCCGGCGATCGGGCCCATCGTCACGGGTTGGTCGATCGGCATGAGCACGGTGCGTCCACTGGTCGGACCCCACAGCCGCCGCAGCCGCCGCTCACGACCCGTTGACTCCATGTGTGCCTCCTTCAGGCGGACGATGACCCGGACCCGGGCGACCGCGGACTCGCGTGGTGACCAGGACGTGCGCGAACGGGCCGGCCGTGGACGCACGGCCGGGCGGGGCGGGGCCTCGCCCGGCCGCCCAGGGGGCACCCGCTCAGGGGGCCGGCACGGCCGGGTCAGGTGTCGGGGCCGGGGTCACCGGCAGGCGGCGTGGGCCGCGACTTCGCCATTCCCCCGTGTACGTCAGCATCGTGGGTAGCCAACCGCCCGTCGTATCCGATTCGAGTCGCCGCCACATCCGCAAAGCCCAGCAAGCATTGTGGGACATTTGCCGGCGTCAGTGTAGCGAGGATCAGGACGCGGGACACCCCTTAGTCTCGACCCCTAACATCGCCCCGTCCGCCGTCACGCGACACAGCGGTCGGCAGATCGACGCCGATCACGCGCCGCCACTGCCGGACGATGGGCCGAAACCCGCTCCCACGTGCCCGGACGCCAGGCAGAGCCGCGCGCCGCCGTCAGCAGGTCGCGCCGCAGGGAGCACGCCGACCAGCCGAGCCGCGACATTTGTCGACATGACGGATGTCAATGACAGCGGTAGCCTGAGCAACGCCGGTAAACCATTCGTCCGCACACCTGCGGCGCGGTTCAGTCGCGCGCTGCCGACGACGGAAGCTGCCGGTCGTGCAGCCGGCTGAGCAGGGCCAGCGACGTGATTGCGCCGAGCAGCGCCAGGAACATGTCCCACTGGGTGTCCCAGACGTCTCCCTGGGTGGCGAGGAAGTCGTCGGCGGCCGAGCCTCCGGCCACCGCCGCCCACCACTCGATCATCTCGAAGAAGGCGCTGAAGGCCAGGCAGGCGCAGACCACGAGCGGGGCGAGCCAGCGGCTGCCCCGCAGCGGGGAGCGGCGGACGAGGATCTCCCGGACCAGGATGGCCGGCACGAAGCCCTGCGCGAAGTGCCCGAGCCGGTCGTACGGGTTGCGGGACAGGTCGAACAGGTCGCGCACCCAGTCGCCCAGCGGGGTGCGCGCGTACGTCCAGTGGCCGCCGGCGATGAGGATCAGCGCGTGGACCGCGAGCAGGCAGCACAGCAGCGTGCTCAGCGGGAAGCGTCGCCAGGTGAGCAGCACCACCGGCACGCCCACGATCACCCAGACCGTCTCCAGCAGCCAGGTGAGCCGGTCGTACGGCCGGATGCCGGACGCCACCAGCGCCACCAGGACGAGGGCCAGCAGTGCCGGGGGGAGGACCGCGCGCGCTCGGGACACCGACGACCGCCTGTTCGGTTGTGCCAGGCCGGCAGCCGCCGGTCGGTCGCCGACGATATCCCCCGCTGATCGGCCGCTCGGCGGCAGGGCGGGCGCGCGCCGGGAGTCAGCGGCCGGAGTCAGCGACCGGGGGCGGAGCCCGCCTTCAGGGCGGCCACGAAGCCGCCCCACGCGGCCGGGCCGAAGGCCAGGGCCGGGCCCGCGACGTCCTTGGAGTCGCGTACGCCGACCGCGTCGCCGCCGAGCCGCACCTCCACGCAGTTGGCGTTGCTGGAGCTGCGGGACGACTTGCACCAGTCACGACGACGGCCGGTCACGTCATCTCCTTGGCGATGCGGCGGATCAGGTCGACCGACTCGTCCGACCTTAACGCGAGTTCCCGGGTCTCGGCGAAGGTGACGATGTAGTCGGTCACCCGCACGGACTGGTCGATGATGTCGATGGAGGTCAGGATCTCCTGCCAGACCAGGTCGGGCAGCCGGGCGAGGGAAACGACAGGATCTCGAACGGCCCGCCGAACGCGGGGTGCGCCCCGGCGCTGAACGGCAGCACCCGCACCTCGACCTGCTCGGGCCGCTCGGTGGCCAGCCGGACGAGGTGGTCGAGCTAACGGCGCATCACCTGCTGGCGCAGCGCGCCCTCGCTGAGCAGGGCGGACACCCGCAGCGGGTGCGCGCCGTCGAGGCGTGCCTGCCGGGCCATCCGCACGGCCACCCGCCGCTCGACCTCGGTCAGCCGGATCGTGGTGGTGCCGCCCCGGATCACCGCGCGGGCGTACTCCTCGGTCTGCAACAGGCCGTGGATCGCCTCCGGGTGGAAGCTGCGGATGTGCTCCGCGCCGGCCCGGAGCTGCTCCAGCTCGGCCGCATCGTCGGGCTCGAACTCGTACGCCTCGATCATCCCCCCAGCCGGCGGGCGGGTGACCCGGCCCGACTCCACCCCGGAGACGTACGCCTGGATGATGCCGATGGCGCGACCGGCCGCCGCCGCGGTGAAGCCGACCTCCTCGCGGCGCTGGCGCAGCCGGATGCCCAGCTCCCACGCCTGCACCACCGGCGACGACTCCAACTGCGACAGTGCCGCGCGGCCCGGACGACCCCGGGGATCCAGCGGGCATGGTTCTTCCTTCACGGACCAGCAACAGGGTCGGTGGGTCTACCAGGAGGAGAAGGTTCCGCACGCGTTCTCGCTGTGCCGGGTGCTCGACGCCGGCACCTTCGAACAGTCCTACGACCTGCTCGGCGTCGTCCAGGTCACCGTGGACCGGCGGTACCCGCAGCAGCTACCCGCCAACCTGCGACCGTGGGCGCTGGCCACCCTCGCCAACGGCGGGTACGGCTTCGGCCGCTTCTACGCCGCCTACAGCACCTTGGACGCCGGCGGCGAGCCCGATCGCGCCCTCGCCGAGGAGTACATCGACTGGTCCGGCACCGGCGTCCTCGCCCCGGCGCAGCCGGACGCCGCAGAGCCGGCCTGATCCCGCCAGGCGGGCGGATCCGGTACAGCAGGCACTACTTTCCGGCCCCGGCGGTGCCGCCGGCCCACCCCGGTGCCCTACTGTCGCTGCTGTCCCGCGGGGAGGAGGCGACGATGGCGTCGGACGAGCACGATCGGCCCGGCCCGGCCGCCGGTCGCCGGTGGCTGCCCTCGGCCCGGGTCCGCGTCAGCCTGGACGCGTTGGAGCGCCTCGTCGGCGGGCTCGGCACCGCCGTCCTCGCCCTGTCCGCCCTGGCCCTGCTGACGGTCACGGCGCTGACCTGCCTGGTCGGCGTCGGCCTGCCGGCGGTGCCGTACGCGCTGCGGGCGCTGCGCCTGGTCGCCGACCGGGAACGCGACCGGCTGTCCCGCACCGGCCCGGACATCGCCGCCGGGCTGCCGGCCCCGGAGACCCTGCGGTCCGCCGTGGCCGACCCGACCGTACGGCGGGAGGCGCGCTGGCTGGTCACGCACGCCACCCTGGGGCTGTTCCTCGGCCTGCTCGGCCTGACACTGCCGATCAACGTGCTGCGCGACGGCACGTTCCCGCTGTGGTGGCGGCTGCTCCCGGCCGGCGAGGCGACCTCGGCGCTGGGCTTCCCCGTCGTGACCGACACCGCCGGGGCGCTCGGGGTCGGCCTGTTCAGCCTCGGCTGGCTGGCCCTCGTCGGCTACGCCACGCCCGCCCTGGCCCGCCTCCAGGAGCTGCCCGGCCGCCGGCTGCTCCCGCCCGCCCCGGGCGCCGACCTGGTGCTGCGGGTCGCCGAGCTGACCGCGACGCGGGCCGCCGCGCTCGACGCCCACGCCGCCGAGCTGCGGCGCATCGAGCGGGCCCTGCACGACGGTACGCAGAACCGCATCGTCGGCGTCACCGTGCTGCTCGGCGCGGCACGCCGGGCGGTGGCCCGCGACCCGGCCGACGCCGACGCCCTCCTGGAGCGGGCGCAGCGCGCCGCCGAGGACGCGCTCGCCGAGCTGCGCGCGGTCGTCCGCGGCATCCTGCCGCCCGTGCTCACCGACCGCAGCCTGCCCGACGCGCTGCTGTCGCTGGCCGCCACCTGCCCCGTTCCGGCCCGCGTCGACGCGGACGTGCCCGGCCGGTGCGCCGCGTCGGTGGAGGCCACCGCATACTTCGTGGCCGCCGAGGCGCTGACCAACGTCGCCCGGCACAGCGGGGCGCGACGGGCCACGGTGACCGTGCGCCGCGCCGGCGACCGGCTGCGCGTGACGATCGTCGACGACGGTCGCGGCGGCGCGGACGAGCGCGCCGGGTCGGGGCTGTCCGGCATCCGGCGGCGGGCCGAAGCGCACGACGGGAAACTGACCCTGACCAGCCCGCCGGGCGGTCCGACCACTGTGGAGGTGGACCTGCCGTGCGGATCGTGATCGCCGAGGACGACGCGCTGCTGCGCGAGGGCCTGGCGCTGCTGCTGCGCGCCGAGTCGCTGGACGTCGTCGCCACCGCCGACAACCCGACCACGTTCCTGGCCGCCGTCGACGCGCACTGCCCCGACGTGGCGATCGTCGACGTGCGGATGCCGCCCACCCACACCGACGAGGGGATCGTCGCCGCCGTCGAGGCCCGCCGCCGCCAGCCCGGCCTCGCCGTCCTGGTGCTCTCCGCGTACGTCGAGCAGGCGTTCGCCACCGACCTGCTCGCCCGGGGCGGCGCCGGGCTCGGCTACCTGCTCAAGGAGCGGGTGGGCCGGGTGGAGGAGTTCCTGGTCGCCCTGCGCCGGGTGGCCGGCGGCGGCACGGCCATCGACCCGGACGTGGTCGCCCAGTTGCTGGTCCGCAGCCGGCCCGACACCCGGCTGGACCGGCTCAGCCCCCGCGAACGCGACGTGCTGGCGCTGATGGCCGAAGGGCTGGGCAACGCGGCCATCGCGGAGCGGCTCTTCGTCACCGACGGGGCCGTGCACAAGCACATCCGCAGCATCTTCGCCAAGCTCGACCTCGCACCCACCGACCGCACGGACCGCCGCGTCGCCGCCGTCCTGCACTACCTCAACACCCCCACCCCCACCTGACCCACCCACCCCCACCCCCACCCCGCCCCGCCCCCCGCCCCGCCCCGGTGATCAAGAGGTTTGTGTCAGGCCGAAGATCAAACTTGACGCAAACCTCTTGATCACCGTCGTCGGCCCGGTCGGCGCGCGTGCCGGTGGGCGGCGTGGGGGGTGGGGTTGTCCCGGTTATTACGATGAGTTCTCGTCGATATCGCGCTTCGGGGGGATTCGCGTGTCATCTTCCGGATCCGGAGGAAGGCGGGGCCGTCGCAGGCCACGGGTGCCACGGCCGACGGACACGCCGCACGGCACGCCGACGGGCACGCCGACGGGCAGCCGGGAGCCCGGCCCGGCCAGCACGCCGCAGCCGCCGCCGACACCGGCGCCCGGGGCAGGGCGGGCGGCCCCCGGGAGCGGCCGGACGGTGCCCGAGGCCACGCCGGAGCACGCCACGGAGCAGAGCGGCGGGCCGCCGGCCCAGTTCTCCCGGCGTGCCGTGCTGTGGGCGGCCGGCGGCGGCCTGGCGAGCGCGGTCGTCGGCGCGGTGGTCGCCGAGGTGGCCAGCCGGCTCACCTCCTCCGACCAGGCGGTGCGCGACGACCGGGCCGTCGAGGCGGCGAAGCAGTCGGCCGCGCAGCAGAAGCCGCCCCTGTCCGTCAACGCCTACTACTACGACCGCTCCGACGACGCCTCCGTCTGCCTGTTCCCGGGGCCGCTGACCGGCGAGCAGCGGCACCGCCTGCTCGACCTGCCGAGGACGCCGACCACCGTGGCCGACCTGGCCGCCACCGGCGACGCCGTCGACACCGTGTACCCGGGCGGCCCGCGGCACCCGTACCGGCTGTTCACCCGGATCCGGCTGTCGGTGGTCGGCCAGTGGACCGGCCCGGTGTTCGTGACCCAGATCCGGGCCCGGGTGCAGCGGCGCTCCGCGCCGTTGTCCGGCGCGTACGTGTACGAGGGCAGCCAGGGCGGCGGCGAACCGCTGAAGATCGGCTTCGACCTGGACGAGCCGGACAGCATCGCGCGGGTCGTCACGGAGAAGCTCGAACTCGGTGCGGCCTACGTGGACGGGCACTCGCTGACGCTGTCGCCGGGCGAGCCGCTCACCGTGGACGTGCAGGCGCAGACGGACCGGTCGTACTGCGAGTGGGTCATCGAGCTGGACGTCGACCTCGGCGGCGAACGGCGGGTGCTCACCGTCGACGACGACGGCCGGCCGTTCCGCAGCACCAGCCTCGCCCGCCACTACCAGGAGCGGTACTACGCGAAGATCACGGGCGGCTGGGGGGCCGACGGTCCCGGGCCCTTCGAGGGCCGGTCGTGAGCGCCGGTCGACGGCTGCTCCGGGTCGTCGCCATCGGGGTGCTGCCGGCGGTGCTGGCCTTCGCCGCGGTCTACGCGCTGCGCTCGGGCAACGACGGCGGCGGCGACCGGGTCGAGCCGGGCCGCACCACGGCCACCGGCGGCGCTCCGCCGGATCGGGCGGGCGCGGGCGGGCGGCCGGCCGCCTCCGCAGGCCCGGCCGGGGCCGTCGAACTGGCCGCCACGCTCTCCGGCACCGCGTACAGCACCGAGCTGACGTTCGAGGTGCCGGAGGCGCGGGCGCGGGTCAGCCCACCGGAGTGGGTGCACGACTGCGGCCGGTTCGCGGCGTGGGCGCGGGACAACGGTGGCGTACCGGTCGGCCCCGAGCCCGTCCACACGCTGACGCTGCGTGCCCGGCGCAGCGTGGACGTGCAGGTCGCCACGGTCCGGGCAGTGCCGGTCGCGCGGGTGGACCGCGCCCGGGAGCAGGGGCCGTGGGTCGAGCTGGCCTGCCGCGACGGCGTCGCCTCCCCCGCCGCGTCCCCGCCCGGCCGGTGGCGCGGCGGCGAAATGCCGCACCCCCTCGCCGCCGGGCAGACCCTGGAGGTCCCGGTCGAGCTCGACGGGCTCGACGAGTCGGGCGGCCCCGTCGCCCCGTTCCCGAGCGGCGTGTCCGACTACCGGCTGCGGGTCGAGCTGGAGGTCGACGGGGTGCCGCGGACCTACGACCTGCGCGACGGGGACCGGGATTTCCGGTGCTGCGGGCGCATCACCTACATGGGCTACCAGGCCGCCCGGTACGAGTGGACCCTCTCCCCCGCCCGCGCGCTGCGGTACTGCGCCGAGCTGCGGTACACCGGCGAGCCGCCGCCGCGCACGTGCACGCCCCGCGCGCCGGCCTGACCGGGGTCGGCGTGGGACGGGTGCCCGCCCGACCCTGCGAGGCACACGCCGACCGCGCGAGGCACACGGCGGCCGGGCAAGGCGCACGCCGACCCCGCGAGGCATGCGCCGACCGCGCGGGCACCCGCCGACCGGGCGGGACACGCGGCGGCCTGGCTCCGGGCGGGGTCCCTATGATCCGGTGATGGCGCTGCTGCACCGGGCGGAGATCCGCCCCACGAAGCTCGAACTGTTGTCGGCCTGGCTGCCCCGTCGTCCGTGGTTCCTGGGAGACGCCGCCGCCGGCGTCGAGCGCGTCGCGGCGTACCGCTTCGACGACCCCGCCGGGGAAGTGGGGATCGAGACGCTGCTGGTGCGGGCCGGCAACGGGCCGGTGCACCAGGTGCCGCTGACCTACCGGGGCGCGCCGCTGGGCGGGGCCGACGCGTGGCTCGTCGGCACCTGCGAGCACTCGGTGCTGGGGCCACGCTGGGTGTACGACGCCTGCGGCGACCCCGTCTACGCGGCGGCCCTGGCCGGGGCGATCCTCGCCGGCACCGGCCAGTCGCAGGAGTACTTCGAGGTGGACGGTCGGCGCGAGGAGCGGGCGCCGAGCATGGGGATCGCGGTCGACGGGGCGGGCCTGGCCGGCGCTCCGGGGATCGACGCGGTCGACCAGGTCGACGACGGGGATCCGAGCCGGATCCTCGCCGGCTCCGTGGAGCTGGCCATCCTGCGGCGGGTCGGCGACGATCCCGACCTGCCCGGCGCCCGGCTGACGGGCACGTGGGAGGGGCAGCCGGCCCCGCTGCCGCTGGCGTACGCGTCGCCACGCTGACGCTGACGCTGACTCCGACCCGCCCGCCGCGCCGGCCCCGGACCGCCCGCCGCGCCGACGCCGGCTCGGACAGCAGGCGGCGACCAGCCCGGACAACGGGCGGCGACCGGCCCGGACGACATGCCGCAACCAGCCCGCACGGCAGGCGGGGCCACCGTCACCGGGCGGCGACGGTGGCCCCGGCACCGGGGCGGGTCAGGCCCTGCGGGCGGGCGGTCGGCTCCCGCGACCGGCGTCGACGGCCACCTGGTCGAGGGCGGGCGCGCCATCGACGGCGTCGGCGGCCACGGCGGCCGACCTGGCCGGGTCGGGCAGGTCGAGGCTGGTGCGCAGGGTGACCGGCCGGAGCAGGAGGGCCGCGACGACGCCGACGACCGCGATGGCCGCGGAGATCAGGAAGATGTGCCCGGTGGCGTCGCCGTACGCGGCCCGGACGATCTCGCGCACGGGCGCGGGCAGGACGTCGAGGTTGAGGCTGCCGCCGCCGGAGCTGCCGGAGACGGGGATGCCCGCGGCGGCGAGGTCGTGGGTGATCCGGTCGCTGACCCGGTGGGCGAGGACCGCGCCGAGCACGGAGACCCCGATGGTGCCGCCGAGAGAACGGAAGAACGCGACGGTGGAGCTGGCCGCGCCGATGTCGCGCAGCGACACGGTGTTCTGGACCGCGAGCACGAGGTTCTGCATGGTCATGCCGACGCCGGTGCCGACGACGAACATGGCCACGCCGACCAGGACGAGCGACGTCTCGTGGTCGATGGTGCCGAGCAGGGCGAACCCGGCGACGAGGAGGATCGCGCCGACGACGATGTAGGGCTTGATCCGCCCGGTCCTGGTGATCATCCGGCCGGCGATGATCGACGAGCCGAGGACGCCGGCCATCATCGGGATGGTGAGCAGGCCGGCCTCGGTGGGGCTGTAGCCGCGCCCGATCTGGAAGTACTGGCCGAGGAAGACGGCGCCGCCGAACATGGCCATGCCGACGGCGAGGCTGCCGAGGATGGCCAGGGCGGTGGTGCGCTCGCGGACGATGCCGAGCGGGACGACCGGCTCGGCGGCCCGGGACTCGACCCAGGTGGCCAGGGCCAGCAGGAGCACCGCGCCGCCGACCATCGCGGCGGTCTGCCAGGACAGCCAGGCGAACGAGTCGTCGACGAACGAGATCCAGATCAGCAGCACGCTGACGCCGGCGGCGATCAGGGCCGCGCCCAGATAGTCGATCTTGACGTTGTCGCGGCGGACGGTGGGCAGGCGCAGGGTGAGCTGGAGCAGGACGAGCGCGACCAGGGCGACGGGCACCCCGACGAAGAAGCACCAACGCCAGCCCAGCCAGGACGTGTCGACGATGAGGCCGCCGAGCAGGGGGCCGCCGACCGTCGCGACGGCCATGACGCCGCCGAGGTAGCCGTTGTAGCGACCGCGCTCGCGCGGCGGGATCATCGCCGCGATGGCGACCTGGACGAGGGCCTGGAGGCCGCCGACGCCGATGCCCTGGAACGCGCGGGCGGCGATGAGCTGACCGGCGGTCTGGGAGAAGCCGGCGACCACGGAGCCGGCGAGGAAGACGACGATGGCGACCTGCACCAGCGTCTTCTTGTTGAACAGGTCCGCCAGCTTGCCCCAGATCGGGGTGGTGGCCGTCGCGGTGAGCAGGGTGGCGGTGACCACCCAGGTGTACTGGGTCTGCGAGCCGTCCAGCGCCCCGATGATCTTCGGCAGCGCCGTCGACACGACGGTGCTGCTGAGCATGGCGACGAAGAGCACCAGCAGCAGGCCGCTGAGCGCTTCGAGGGTCTGCCGATGGGTCATCGGCGCGGCTTCGGCCGTCGTGGTGGGTGCGCTCATCGCGCGGCCTCCAGGTTGTCGTTGTCTGCGGGGGCGGACCCGAGGTCGGCCTCGCCGCCGGGGGCGGACCCGAGGTTGGTTTCGCCGCCGGGGGCGGACGCGGGGTCGACTCTGCCGCCGAGGGCGGACCCGAGGTCGCGGGTGAACCGGCCCAGCGCCGAGCACAGTGCCGCCACCTCGTCGGGGGTCCAGTCGGCGAGCGCCCGGTCGAGCAGTTCGCCGTACCAGCCGTAGGCGTCCGCGAGGGCCGCCCGGCCGGCGGGGGTGACGGCCAGGCAGCTGGCCCGCCGGTCGGTGGGATCGGCCCGCCGCTCGACCAGGCCGTGCGCGACGAGCGAGGCGACGGCGCGGCTGACGGTGGACGGGTCGAGCCCGGTGTGTTCGGCCAGCTCCCGGGCGTGGGCCCCGGCGGCGAGCTGCTCGATCTGGGTAAGCATGCCGACCAGCCCGAGCGGCACGGACGGCCGGTCGTCGGCGCGCCGTTGCTTGATCAGCCGCACGCTCTTGAGCAGGTCGTACAGCCGCGCGCCCAGCTCCCGGGTGGTCTCCACGCCGCCCTCCCCACAGTGATGGTTGCTGCAAGCAACTATCCTCCGAACGTGCCCACTGGGCAAGTTTGCGCGTTGAGAAGTAGATCACCGGCCACGTATCGTGACGCCCATGGACCAGGTCACCGGGCTGCGCGAGCGCAAGAAGGCGGCCACCCGCCTCGCCCTGCACGAGGCCGCCCTGCGCCTCGCCGCCACCCAGGGGCCCGACCGGGTGACCGTCGAGGCGATCGCCGACGCCGCCAACGTCTCCCGCCGCACCTTCTCCAACTACTTCTCCAGCAAGGAGGAGGCGTTCTTCCACGGCGACACCGTGCGGCTGCGCCGGATGCGGGAGCTGATCCGCGACCAGGCGCCCGGCGAGCGGCCGTGGACGGTGCTGAGCCGGGCGGCCGAGCGCCTCACCGCCGAGGTGTACGGCGACCCCGACCCGGCCTGGCTGGCGCACCGCCGGCAGCTGCGGGCGCACCCGAGCCTGCTCGCCCACCACCTGGCGGCGTACACGACGGTCGAGCGGGAGGTGGCCGCGGAACTGGCGTCCCGGCTCACCGGCCCGCACGCCGCGCTGCGGTCCCGGGTCCTGGCCGCGAGCTTCCTCGCGGCGCTGCGGGTCGCCATCCAGCACTGGATCGACCACCCGGACGGCCCGCTGCTCGACACGATCCGCACCGCGCTCGCCGAGGCGGACCCCGCCGGCCCGCCGGCCCACCGCGACTGACGGCGACCCCACCGGCCCGCGGCCCGCCGGGCCGGACGACCGCCTTGAGCATCCGGGCACGGGCGTGAGATTCTTGTGCGTCGATGACCAGCCGCGCGCGGGGCTGACCGTCGTCCAATGGGCAACCGGTGGCCGGCGCGGCCTCCCGGGGGACGGCGACATCTGCGACCAACGCCAGATCAGTCCGTCCAGAGCCGCCCGCCGACCCGGCGGCGCTCTGCCCGTGGTCAAGAAGGAACAGCATGAACAACCCGAGCACGTACGGGTATCCACGCCACACCCCGCCGCCGCGCCGGCCCGGCCGACGCCGGTGGACGGCCCTCGCGGCGAGCGCGCTGCTCGCCACCGGGGCCCTCGCCGCGATCACTCCCCCGGCCGTCGGCGCGGCCGCCGACCCGGTCGTCGTCACCGTCAACGCCAAGGCGGGGCTGGCCGGCGTGCCGAACACCGCGCTGGGCGTCAACCAGGCGATCTGGGACTCGAACCTGGGCACGAACGAGACGTCGGACCTGCTGCGCGCGGCCGGCGTCCAGATGCTGCGCTACCCGGGCGGCTCGTACGCCGACATCTACCACTGGAAGGACCACACCGCGCCCGGCGGGTACGTGGCCCCGAACACCGACTTCGACACCTTCATGGCCGGGGCGAGGCGGGTCGGCGCCCAGCCGATGATCATCGCGAACTACGGCACCGGCACCCCCGCCGAGGCCGCCGACTGGGTGCGCTACGCCAACGTCACCAAGAAGTACGGCGCGAAGTACTGGACGATCGGCAACGAGAACTACGGCAACGGCCTCTACGGCTCGGCCTGGGAGGCCGACGACCACCCGGACAAGAGCGCGACCTACTACGCGAACCTGGTCGTCGACTACGCCGACGCGATGAAGGCCGTCGACCCGACCATCAAGGTCGGCGCGGTGCTGACCATGCCGGGCAACTGGCCCGACGGGATCACCGCCGGCAGCGACCCCGGCCCGTGGAACCAGGCGGTGCTGTCGATCGCCGGGCCGAAGGTCGACTTCGTGGACGTGCACTGGTACCCGGGCGGCAGCGCCGCCGAGTCCCTGCAGCGCACCGCCCACATCGACGAGGCGGCCCACCTGCTGCGCCAGCAGATCGCCCGGTACGCGGGGCCGAACGCCGCCCGCATCGGCATCAGCTTCACCGAGCTGAACGTCGACACCGGCCGCAACACCCAGCCCGGCGCGCTGTTCCTCGCCGACGCATACAGCGACCTGCTGGAGAACGGGGTGTTCACCGTCCAGTGGTGGAACGTGCACAACGGCATCGACAAGGTGTCGCAGGTGGCCGGCCACCCCGACTACGGCGACTTCGGGCTGCTCTCCAGCGGCACCTGCACCTCCGACGGCACCGTGTGCGAGCCGCCGCTGAACACGCCGTTCGCCCCGTACCACGGGCTGTCCATGATGAACCTGCTCGCCGGGGCCGGCGGCCAGTTCGTCCGGGCCGGCACCGACGAGGCGCTGGTCACCGCGCACGCCGTGCGCCGGCCCAACGGTGACCTCGCGGTCATGCTGGTCAACAAGGACCCGGACAACGCCCGCCCGGTCACCATCGACTACGCCGGGTTCGCCCCGTCCGCCGCCGCGCCGACCGTGCACACCCTCACCAACGGCGCGACCGCCATCGCCACCAGCCAGTCCGGCAGCGCGACCAGCCGCACCCTGCCGCCGTACTCGCTGACCACGCTGGTGCTGCGCCCGGACGCGGTGGTCACCGGGGCGCCGGGCGCACCCGCGCAGCCCACCGTCGCCGACGTCACCGACCGGGGCGCGACGGTCTCCTGGCCCGCGCTGCCCCCGGCGGCCGGCGGTCCCCTCAAGTACGAGGTGTACCGGCAGAACGGCACGGTCAGCGAGCAGCTCGGCGAGACCACCGCCACCTCGCTCGCGGTCGGCAACCTCGTGCCGGGCACCCGGTACACCCTCAACGTGCTGGCCCGCGACGGCGCGGGCCGGCTCTCCTGGTCGTCGCCGCCGGTGACCTTCACCACCGCCGGCCCGGCGGAGAGCACGTGCGGCGTGCGCCTGCGCGACACCACCAACTGGGGCAACGGATACGTCGGCAGCCTCGACATCGTCAACAACGGCGCGAACCTGATCGACGGCTGGACGCTCACGTTCACCTGGCCGACCACCTGGCAGCGGGTGGACAGCGGCTGGAGCGCCAACTGGGCGCAGAGCGGCCGGACCGTGACGGTCACCAACACCGCCGACAACTCGAAGATCGCCGGCGGCGGGGGCAGCACGAGCGCCGGCTTCGTGGGCGCGTACAGCGGCCCGAACGTCTGGCCCACCGCGTTCGTCCTCAACGGCACCCCGTGCGCCGTGCTGTGACGCGCCCGCCGACCCGCCACGCCGGGGTCGGCTGACCGGCCGTCGCCGCCGGCGGGAGCCCTCGGGCCCCGCCGGCGGCACCCGGGCCGGACGCGACGGGCCGCCCGCCGGCATGATCGAGGTCATCCGGCAGGGGCCTGAAACGGGGCGGTAATCGGGCAGAGCGGTCGATAGCCTGGGTCGGTGCCTCCGCGGATCCCCCATCCCGAGCCCGGTGTCCCCGACACGTCGGGGCCGCTGCGCTACATCTGGTGGCTGATCCGCTGCCAGCCGTGGCGGGTGCTGCGCGGCAGCGTGTTCGGCACGGCGTGGATGGTCGGGCTGTCGGTCCGCCCCTACCTGGTCGCCCGCGCCATCGACGACGGCCTGCGCGAGGGCGACGGGCGGGCGCTGCTGTGGTGGGTCGCCGCGATCGTGGCGGCCGGGTTCGCGCTGGCGTGGCTGGGCATCATGCGGCACCGCACGATGACGTTCATCCGGGAGGACGCCAGCGCCCGCTCCGCCGAGGTGCTGCTGCGGGCGCTCTCCCGCATCGGCGCGGTGCTCCCCCGCCGGCTGGCCGCGGGCGACGTCGCCACCGTCGGCGGGTACGACATCGTGCGCACCTCGCACGTGCTGACGCTCAGCGGCCCCGGGGTGGGTGCCGTCATCGCGTACGGGGTCGTCGCCGTGCTGCTCTGGTCGGTGGACCCGCCGCTCGCCGCGCTGGTGCTGCTGGGCGTGCCGGCGATCGCGGTGTCCGTCGGGCCGCTGCTGCGCCGCCTCGAACGCGCGGAGTCGGCCTACCGGCAGCAGCAGGGCGAGCTGACCACGCGGGCCGACGACATCGTCGCCGGCCTGCGGGTGCTCGCCGGGGTCGGCGGCCGCCACCTGTTCGCCCGCCGGTACGCGGCCCGCTCCCGGGCCCTGCGGGGCGAGGGCTACCGGGTGGGCGCGGTGGCCAGCTGGATCGACGCGCTGACGCTCACCATGCCGGGGCTCTTCCTGGCGGCCGTGGTCTGGCTCGCCGCGCGGACGGCGGCGAACGGCGACATCACCATCGGGCAGCTCGTCGCCGTCTACGGCTACACGGCCGTCCTCGTCGTGCCGGTCTGGTTCCTGCTGGAGGGCGGCTACATGCTCATCCAGGGGCGCGTCGCGGCCCGCCGCATCGTCGGCCTGCTGCGGCTGACCCCCGATCCGGCGGGCGGGCCGGTGACCGCGACCGCGCCGCGGCAGCCGGCCGAGCTGCGCGACCCGGCCACCGGGCTGGTGGTGCCGCCGGGCCGGCTGGTGGGCGTCGCCGCCGACGACCCGGCCGAGGCCGTCGCCCTGGCCGACCGGCTCGGCCGGTACGTCGCCAGCGACGTGACCTGGGGCGACGTGCCGCTGGCCGGGGTCGACCTCGACGACGTGCGCGCCCGGATCCTGGTCGCCGACCACGACAGCCACCTCTTCGCGGGCACCCTGCGGGAGCTCCTGCGCGGCCGGGCGGCGGGCGGCCACGCGCGCCCCGCCACGGCCGGCGACGACGCGGCCGGCACCGGACCTGCCCGCGCCGAGGCAGCCGGCGACGACGCCGACGTCTGGGCCGCGCTGCACGCCGCGTCGGCGCAGGACGTGGCCGACGCGCTGCCCGACGGCCTCGACACCCCGATCGGGGCCCGGGCCCGGACGCTCTCCGGCGGCCAGCGGCAGCGGGTGCGCCTCGCCCGGGCCCTGCTGGCCGAGCCGGAGGTGCTGATCCTCGTCGACCCGACGTCCGCCGTGGACGCCCACACCGAGGCGCGCATCGCGCAGCGCCTGCGCGAGGCGCGGGCCGGGCGCACCACGATCGTGCTGGCCACGTCGCCGCTGCTGCTCGGGCACGCCGACACGGTCGCGCACCTGAGCGCCGGCCGGGTCGTCGCCGCCGGCACCCACGCCGACCTGCTCGCCCGCGACCCGGGCTACCGCGCGCTGGTCGCCCGCACCGAGGGCACCGCCGACGGCGAGCACGGCGAGTCCGCCGAGGGCCGGACGGCCGAGGGCACAGCGGTCGAGGGCACAGCGGTCGAGGGCACAGCCGTCGGGGGCCGGGCCGCCGGCGACGAGACCGTCGAGGCCGGGCGGGCGCGGCGGTGACGAAGCTTCCGGTGGCGGGCCGGGCCGCCGTACGCACGGCCGCCCTCGACCTGATCGCGCGGGACCGCCGAGCCGTGGCCGTCGTGCTGGCGCTGCACGTCGCCGCGACGGTCGCCGGGCTCGGCGCGCCGTGGCTGCTCGGCCGGATCGTCGACGAGGTCTCCGCCGGGGCGGGCGTCGCCGCCGTGGACCGGCTGGCGCTGGCCATCGCCGCCTGCGTGCTGGCCCAGGGGCTGCTCTCCCGCTACGCGCAGTACGCCGGGCACCGGTTCGGCGAGCGGGCCGTCGCCCGGCTGCGCGAGGAGTTCGTCACCCGGATGCTCGCCCTGCCCGTGTCCGTGGTCGAGCGCGCCGGCACCGGTGACCTGGCCACCCGCAGTTCGGTCGACGTGACGACGGTCGGCACCACCGTGCGCGAGGTCGTGCCGACGGTCGTCATCGCCGGGACGCACCTGCTGCTGCTCTTCGCGGCGGTGTTCCTGCTGGATCCACTGCTCGGGCTCGTCGCGCTGGCCGGGCTGCCGTCCATCTGGGTGGTGACCCGCTGGTACCTGCGCCGGGCCGGGCCCGCCTACCTCGCCGAGGGGGCGGCGACGGCCGAGCTGACCGAGGCGCTGACCACCACGGCGGAGGGCGCGCGCACGATCGAGGCGCTGCGGCTGGGCGCCGACCGCGTCGCGTACGGCACCGGGCGGGTCGCCGGGGTGTGGGCGGCGCGGCGGGCCACGCTCGCGCTGCGGTCGGTGTTCTTCCCCGGGGTGGAGGGCAGCTACGCGCTGCCGATCGCCGCCGTCCTCTGTGTCGGCGGCGTCTTCCTGTCGCGCGGCATGGTCAGCCTCGGCGAGGTGGTCGCCGCCGCGCTCTACCTCCAGCAGGCGATCGACCCGCTGGACCGGCTGTTGCAGTGGGTCGAGCAGGCGCAGCGCGGCATCGCCTCGCTCGCCCGGGTCCTCGGGGTGGGGCTGGTGCCGCCGGAGCCGCGCGGGCGGGCCGACGCGCCGCACGGGCGACGGCTGGTGGTGCGGGGCGCGCGGTTCTCGTACGCCGAGGGTCACGAGGTGCTGCACGGCATCGACCTGGCGGTCGAGCCAGGGGAACGCCTCGCCGTCGTCGGCCCCTCGGGTGCGGGCAAGTCCACCCTGGCCCGGCTGCTCGCCGGGATCGACGCCCCGCAGGAGGGGGTGGTGAGCCTCGGCGGCGTCGCGGTCACCGACCTTGACCCGGCCGAGCGGCGTCGCCGGATCGCGCTCGTCACGCAGGAACACCACGTCTTCATCGGCTCGCTGCGCGACAACCTCGCGTTCGCCGCGCCGGACGCCACCGACGAACGCATGCTCGCGGCCCTGGACACGGTCGGCGCGGACTGGCACGCCGACCTGCCCGACGGCCTCGACACGCAGCTCGGCGACGGCGCCCGGGGCCTCGGCGCGGCGGAGGCCCAGCAGTTGGCGCTGGCCCGGCTGGTGCTGGCCGACCCGGACACGCTGATCCTCGACGAGGCGACCGCGGCACTGGACCCGACGACCGCCCGGCGCACCGAACGGGCGCTCGCGGCGGTGCTCGCCGGGCGGACCGTCATCGCCATCGCGCACCGGCTCAACACCGCGCACGACGCCGACCGGGTGGCGGTGCTGGAGGACGGGCGGATCACCGAGATCGGCGGCCACGACGAGCTGGTCGCCGCCGACGGCGTGTACGCCTCCCTGTGGCGCTCCTGGCACGGCTCGTGACGGCTGGTCGCCGGCACGCCTCGGGAAAGCCCGACGGTCTGCGCGCCGGGTGAAACCTGAGGGCGGCGCGGGGCGTCACACCCGCGCAGGGCGTCGTCCGGGAGCACCGTCCGGGGCACCCGACGGTCCCGCCGGGGCGGGTATCGTCCAGCAACCATCGTCCACGAAGGAGCCCATGTGCATCTGACTCATCCAGCGAGAACGCTGAGCCGCCTGCTGGTGTTCGTCGTGGGGGCCACCGCGCTGGTCGCGGCGCCGGCCTCGGCGGCCCCGGCGCAGAACTGGGGCCGGCCGCAGCTCCCGCCGGCCTCCGGCTGGACCCCGGTCCCCGGCGACTCCGGGGCGAAGTCGGGGCCCGCCGCCACCGTCTACGGCGGCGACCTGCACCTGTTCACCCGGGGGGCGGGCGACGCCGTCCGGGTCGACCGCTACAACCTCACCACCGACACCTGGTCGGGTTGGGCGACGGTGCCCGGCACCGCCGGGGCCAGGTCCGCGCCCGCCGCCACCATCTACGGCGGCGACCTGCACCTGTTCGCCCAAGGCGCGGGCGGCACCGTGCGCACCAACCGCTACAACACCTCCACCGACACCTGGGCCGGCTGGACCACCGTCCCCGGCACCGCCGGAGCGAAATCCGCACCCGCCACCACCATCTACGGCGGCAGCCTGCACCTGTTCACCCAAGGCGCAGGCAACACCGTGCGCACCAACCGCTACAACACCTCCACCGACACCTGGGCCGGCTGGACCACCGTCCCCGGCACCGCCGGGGCCACATCCGCACCCGCCACCACCATCTACGGCGGCGACCTGCACCTGTTCACCCAGGGCGCAGGGAACACCATCCGCACCAACCGCTACAACCTCACCACCAACGACTGGACCGGCTGGACCACCATCCCCGGCACCGCCGGAGCCAAGTCCGCACCCGCCACCACCATCTACGGCGGCGACCTGCACCTGTTCACCCAAGGCGCAGGCAACACCGTGCGCACCAACCGCTACCACCTCACCACGGGCGACTGGACCGGCTGGACCACGGTGCCCGGCCCCGCCGGGGCGCGGTCGGTGCCGGCGGCGGTCGTCTACGGCGGCGAGCTGCGGCTCTTCGTCCGCGGCGCGCAGCACCGGATCCACCAGGCGCGGTTCGGGCTGTAGCCCGTCCGGCGCGTTTCCCCGGGCCGGGGAGGACTGATCGTTCCTCCCCGGCCCGCTGCGCGTCTCGGCGGCACCCGTTCGGTGGCCGGCTGCGGTGCAATCCGGTGCGCTCAGGTGCAGGACAGCGCCGGCCCGCTGCCGGTGCAGGCCCCACACGTGCAACGCGCTGAGGTGGCTGAGCGCGGCCCGCCCGCCGGCCCAGGCGCAGACCGCCCGCTGGCCGAGGGCGGGGTGCAGGCGACCGAGGGCGGGCAGGGTACCCCGATCCGCCTCCTCGCTCAGCAGGCGGGCTTCGGCGAACACCTCGGGCAGCACCCGCAGCACGCGTGCTGAAGGGTCCACGGGGGCACCACCTGTGTCGCCATCGCCCTGGTGACCAGCCCGCCGCCGCGCCGCGCCAGGTCCCGCAGCACCTCGTCCATGCCGGTGACCGTGCCGACCGGCGCGGCACGGCGCAACCGGCCACCGGCCGGTCCTGTGGACGACCGCCGGGCTGTGGACGGCGCCCATCGCGGTGGAGCGTCTGCCATGGAGCCGGGCCGGCCCGGGTTGTGGAGTCATCGGTGTTTGCCTATGGTGCTCGGTAACCGGTTTCAGAAACCGGTTACCGAGGACGCACGACGGAGCGAGGGAGTCCATGGGCAGCGATCGGCTGACGGTCCGGGAGATCGCCCGGCTGGCCGGGGTGTCGGTCGCCACCGTCTCCCGGGTGTCCAACGGGGTCGGTCAGGTGTCCGAGGAGACCCGGCGGCGGGTGCAGCGGGCCATCGAGGAGCACGGCTACCGCCCCGACCACCTCGGCCGGGCCCTCGCCGCCGGCCGGCACGGCGCGGTCGGCCTGGTGTTCCCCGGGCTGTCCGGCCCGTACTTCTCGGAGCTCATCCAGGGCTTCGAGGCCGAGGCGGTGCACACCCGCACCAGCGTCCACATCCTCTGCACCCACCTGCGGGACGACTCCGACGCCCAGGTCGTGGAGATGGCCCGCCGGGTCGACGGGCTCGCCGTCTTCGGCGGCACCGTCTCCCCCGACACGCTGCGGGAGCTGGCGGCACTCGTGCCCGTCGTGGTGCTCGCCGGCGAGGGGCCGCCCGGCGTGCCGTCCGTACGCGCGGAGAACGTCGCGGCGGCGACGGCGCTGACGCGGCACCTGCTGGCCGACCACGGGCTGCGCGGGCTGGTCTTCGTGGGCGACCCGCGCAACTCGCCGGACGTGACCGGCCGCTGGGAGGGTTTCCGCGCCGCGCACCGGCAGCTCGGCCTGCCGCTGCCCCGCGCGCCGCTGCGGGTCGGCCTCGAACAGCACGACGGGGTGTTCGCCGCCGACCAGCTGCTCAGCCGGGCGGCCCCGCCGCGGGGCGTGGTCTGCGCCAACGACGAGACCGCGCTCGGCATGCTCGTCGGCGCGGCGGCCCGGGGCGTGCGGGTGCCCGCCGACCTGGTCGTCACCGGCTTCGACGACATCCCGATGGCCGCGCTCGTCAACCCGGCCCTGACGACCGTCCGGCAGCCGGTGCGCGAGCTGGCCGGGCGGACCGCGCGGCTGCTGCTGCGGGCCGCGGCGGGCGAGGCCGGGGGATCCGACGCCGCCCTGGTGCTCCCGACCGATCTCGTCGTCCGGCGCAGCTGCGGCTGCCCCGCGACCACCGGGGCCGGCCCCGCCACCGCGCACGGGCCCACCGACAGGCACACCACCACCGAGCACGACCCCACGGCTGCCGGGCACCGTCCGGCGACGGGTGCCCGCACCGCGCGGTAACCCCGGCCGTGGCGACCCATCCCCCTCAGGAGGCGCAATGAGGCACTGGAGACACGCGACGGCGGTCGTGGCCGCGCTCGCGCTGGGCGTGACCGGCTGCGGCCGGGACGACGGCGGGCCGGGCGCCGGCGGGCCCTCGGCCGGCGGGGCGGTCGCGGAGGGCAAGGCCACCGGCGAGATCACGGTCTGGGCGATGGGTGCCGAGGGGGAGAAGCTGAAGGCCCTGGCCGACGACTTCACCCGCGAGAACCCGGCGGCCAAGGTCACCGTCACCGCGTTCCCGTTCGACGCCGCCCACGACAAGCTCGCCACCGCGATCGCGGGCCGGCAGACGCCGGACGTGAGCATGATGGGCTCCACCTGGATGGGCGAGTTCGCCAAGACCGGGGCCCTGGACCCGACGCCCGCCGGGCTGTTCGACCAGGCCGCGTTCTTTCCGGGCGCGTGGGACACGACGGTGGTCGACGGCACCGCCTACGGCGTCCCCTGGTACGTCGAGACGCGGCTGATCTACCACCGCACCGACCTCGCGGCGAAGGCCGGGGTCGGCAAGCCGGCCAACTGGCAGGAGCTGACCGCGTTCGCCAAGGGGCTCAAGGAGTCCGGCGGGGCGAAGTGGGGCATCTCGCTGCAACCGGGCGGCACCGGCGCGTGGCAGTCGTTCCTGCCGTTCGCCTGGCAGGCGGGGGCGGACGTGCTGGCCGACGGGAAGTTCACCCTGGACACCCCGCAGATGCGGACGGCGCTGGAATACTACGCGTCGTTCTTCCGGCAGGGGCTCGCCCCGAGCCAGGTCGCGCCGGGCGCGCAGGAGAGCGGCTTCGTCTCCGGAGACATCGGGGCGTTCGTCTCCGGCCCCTGGCACATGAGCATCCTGCGCGAGCAGGGCGGCGCGGCGCTGGAGGGCAAGTGGGACGTCGCGCCGATGCCCCGCGAGAAGGCGGGCACCTCGTTCATCGGCGGCGCTGACCTGGTGGTCTACCGGGACACCGACAACCGCGACACGGCCTGGAAGTTCGTCCGGTACCTCACCTCGCCGGCCGCCCAGCAGAAGCTCTACGACCTGGTGGGCAGCCTCCCGGCGGTGACGGCGACCTGGCAGTCGGGCAAGCTCGCCGACGACCCGCTGCTCAAGGCGTTCGGCGCGCAGCTCGCCGACGCCAAGTCGCCGCCGGCGATGGCCACCTGGGAGCAGGTCGCCGACGTCATCGACGACGGCATCGAGCGGGTGGTGCGGGGCGTGACCGACCCGGCCACCGCCACCCGGGAGATGCAGGCCAAGGCGTCGGCCATCGGCACCGGGAGCTGAGGTGGCGTCCGCCCCCGCGCGGCGGGCCGCCCCCACCGGCGGCGCGCCGCCCGAGCGGCCCGCCCCCGGGCGGCCGGGCCCGCGCGGCAGCACCGGCAGGCGCCCCGGCCGGCGCGGCGTCACCCGCCGCCAGCGGGTCGCGGGGTGGGGCCTGGCGCTGCCGTTCCTGCTGATCTTCGCCGTGTTCATGGCGGGCCCCGTGCTGGCCTCGGCCGCCATGAGCTTCACCGACCTGCGCAGCGCCGACCTGCGGGACCCGCTCGCGGTCGACCCGGTGGGCGTGGACAACTACGTGCGGCTGCTCGGCGACGAGACGCTGCGGCGGGCCGCCGCCAACACCGCGTGGTTCGTGCTGCTCGGCGTGCCGCTGACGATGGTGCTGGGGCTGGCCGCGGCCGTCGCCCTCGACGCGGGGATCAGCCGGTTCCGCACGTTCTTCCGGGTCGGCTACTACCTGCCGGTGGTCACCAGCATCGTCGCCGTGGCCGTGGTCTGGCGGTTCCTGCTCGAACCGGACAGCGGGCTCGTCAACACGCTGCTCGCCCGCCTCGGCGTCGACGGTCCGGCGTGGCTGTCCGACACCCGCACGGCGCTGCCGTCGCTGGTGGTGATGGCGGCCTGGCGGAACATGGGCTTCCTGATGGTGGTCTTCCTCGCCGGCCTCCAGGCGATCCCCGGCGAGCTGCACGAGGCGGCGGCCATCGACGGCTGCGGGGCCTGGGCGCGGTTCCGGCACGTCACCCTGCCCCTGCTGCGCCCCACGCTGCTCTTCGGCGGGGTGGTGACCGGCATCGGCTACCTGCAGTTCTTCGAGGAGCCGTTCGTGATGACGGGCGGCGGGCCGCTGGACAGCACCCTGTCGGTGGCCTTCTACATCTACCAGCAGTTCGGCTTCGGCAACTACAGCTACGCGGCGGCGATCGCGTACGTGCTGTTCGTCGCCGTCGTCGGGCTCACCGCCGCGCAGTTCCGGCTGATGCGGTCGAAGACGTGAGGAGGGTGCCGTGACGACGACCGCGAAGAAACGGGAGCGGGGCCAACCCTGGGTGTACGTGGTGCTGGCCGGCGGCCTCGTGGTCCTGGTGGGCCCGTTCGTGTGGATGCTGCTCGGCTCGGTCAAGCCGGACGCGGAGATCCGCCGGGTGCCGCCGACCTGGCTGCCGGAGGCGCCCACGCTCGACAACTACCGCCACCTGTTCACCGAGCTGGACTTCCCGGCGTTCTTCCTCAACAGCGTGCTGGTGGCCGGCGCCGTCACCGTGGGCAACCTCGTGTTCTGCTCGATGCTCGGCTACGCCCTGGCGAAGCTGGAGTTCCCCGGCCGGCGCGTGGTGTTCGCGCTGGTGCTCGGGATGCTGATGGTGCCGGGCATGGTCACCTTCGTGCCGCTGTTCATGCTCGTGAGCCGGCTCGGGCTGGTGGACAGCTACGCCGGGCTGATCCTGCCGTGGCTGGCCAGCCCGTTCGGGGTGTTCCTGATGCGCCAGTTCATGACCGGGCTGCCCGACGACCTGATCCAGGCCGCCCGGGTCGACGGCGCGGGTGAGCTGCGGATCTTCGCCCGGGTCGTGCTGCCGCTGTGCGGGCCGGCCCTGGCCACCCTCGGCATCCTGACGTTCCTGTCGTCGTGGAACAACTTCCTCTGGCCGCTGGTCGTCGCGCAGTCGGAGGACCGGTACACCCTGCCGGTGGCGCTGGCCCTGTACGCGATCGGCGAGAACAACACCCGCTACGGCCTGCTGATGGCGGGCTCGGTGGCCGTCATCGTGCCGGTCCTGCTGGTGTTCGTCGCGCTGCAGCGGCACTTCGTCCAGGGCATCGCCACGACCGGCCTGAAGTGACCTCAGGCCACCTCGACTGACCTGACCGGCCCCAAGTGAGGAGTGTCCTCGTGCGATCCAGGTCCCATCCGTTCCGCACCGCGGCGGTGCTGCTGGCCCTCGGGCTGACCGCTACCGTCGCCCCGCCGGCCGCGGCCGCGCCGCCGACAGCCGCGCCCGCCGGGTCACCGGCCGCCGCGCTGCGGCAGTACGCCGCCGACACCTGGCGGTCGATGGCCGCCATGGTCGACCCGGGCACCGGGCTGGCGGCCGACAACGTCGGCGGCGACCTCGACCCGGCCGACCGCGCCGGCTACACGTCGCCGACCAACGTCGGCGCGTACCTGTGGAGCACCGTGGCGGCCCGGGAGAGCGGCCTGGTCAGCGCCGGCCAGGCCCGCGACCGCATCGCCCGCACCCTCGCCACGCTGGGCCGGCTGGAGGTCCACGAGCCGTCCGGCATGTACTACAACTGGTACGACCCGGCGACCGGCGCGAAGCTGACCACCTGGCCCGTCGACGGCAGCGCCGTGCACCCGTTCCTGTCCAGCGTGGACAACGGCTGGCTCGCCACGGCGCTGACGGTGGTGCGGCAGGCGGTGCCGGAGCTGGCGGGCCGCGCCGACGCGCTGCTGCGCCGGATGGACTTCGGCTACTACTACGACCCGGCGCAGCGGCAGATCCGCGGCGGCTTCTGGGTCGAGCCGCCGCCGGGCTGCTCGCTGGCCGGCAACTACCGCACCGGGCCGGACGTGTTCTACACCTGCCACCACTACGGCGCGTTCAACACCGAGCCGCGCATCGCCAGCTACCTCGGCATCGCCGCCGGGCAGATCCCGCCGGAGCACTACTTCGGCACCTACCGCACGTTCGACCCGGAGGGCTGCGACTGGGCGTGGACGGAGCAGCGGGCCGTCGGTCAGTGGCGCACGTACCTGGGCGTGCGGGTGTTCGAGGGCGCCTACCGCTACCGGGGGTTGCAGCTCGTGCCGAGCTGGGGCGGGTCGATGTTCGAGGCGCTGATGGTGCCGCTGTTCGTGCCCGAGGACCGGTGGGGCCCACGCAGCTGGGCGGTCAACCACCCGACGTACGTGCGGGCGCAGATCGAGCACGGGCTGCGGGAGGCCGGCTACGGCTACTGGGGCTTCTCCCCCGCCAACGACCCCGACGGCGGCTACCGGGAGTACGGCGTGGACCAGCTCGGCATGGACGGGCCGGGCTACACCTCCGACCAGGAGCGCACCTCGGTCGACCCCGGTTACGGCGAGTGCCGCCCCGCCCAGCCGCCGCCGTCGGGCTACGGCCGGGGCGTGGTCACCCCGCACGCGTCCTTCCTGGCGCTGCGCTACGCGCCCGACGACGCCCTGCGCAACCTGGCGAACCTGCGACGGGACTTCGACGCGTACGGGCCGGGCGGGTTCTACGACTCCGTCGACGTGACCACCGGCCGGGTGTCGAAGCGCTACCTCGCGCTGGACCAGGGCATGGCGATGGCGGCGCTGGGCAACGCCCTGGCCCACGACGTGCTGCGCCGGCCGTTCGAGCAGGGGCCGATGCAGCAGCGGGTCGCACCGCTGATGCGGATGGAGGAGTTCTCCCTCCCGCACGGCGGGGGGCAGCGATGACGGGCCGCCACGAGGCCGCGGGCCACCTCGCCGGGGGCCACGAGGCGGGCGGCGGGGGCCACGACGCGGGCACGGGCTCGGCCGCCCGCACCGACGCCCGGGGCGACTGGACGCGGCGCATCGCGCTGCGCAGCGACGAGCGCGGGGCGGCGGGCGGCACCCCGGACCTGCCGCCGCCGGCCGGGCTGGCGGCGGTCGCCGGGGTGGGCCACGTGCGGCTGTCCTGGTCGCCGGTGCCCGACGCCGTCGGCTACCTGGTGCACCGGGCCCCGCTGCGCGACGGGCGGCCCGCCGGCCCGTTCGCCCCGGTCGACCACCAGGGCGGCGATGTGCTCGCCGTGCCCGACACCTGGTACGTCGACACCACCGGCGAGCCCGGCCGGTCCTACGCGTACGCCGTGGCCGCCGTGCCCGAGGTGACCGTCACCGGTGAGCTGGGTGACCCGGTCGTCGCCGCCGCGCTGCCGGCCGCCGACGGCCCGCCGCCGACGGTGGACGTGCGCGTCGACGCCGCCGCGCCGGGCACGCCGCTGCACCGACCCTGGCAGCCGATGATCGGCAGCGAGCGGCTGTCGCAGCTGCTGTGCGCCGACACCAGCGGCGGCCGGGAGATCGGGGCGGAACTGCTGGCGGCCCTGCGCCGCGTCCGCGCGGAGGTGGGCGTCGAGGCCGTGCGGGCGCACGCGATCCTGCACGACGACCTGGGCGTCTACCGGGAGGTCGACGGCCGGCCGGTGCACGACTTCACCCGCGTGGACCGCGTCTACGACCTGCTGTGCTCGGCCGGGCTGCGGCCGGTCGTGGAGATCGGCTTCATGCCCCGCGACCTGGCCCGCGACCCGGAGCGGACGGTGTTCGCCTACCGGGGGGTCATCTCGCCGCCGAAGGACTGGGACCGCTGGGCGGAGCTGGTCCGCGCGCTCGTCGCGCACCTGCTCGACCGGTACGGCGAGGCGGTCCTCGGCTGGGACTTCGAGGTGTGGAACGAGGCCAACCTGGAGGTGTTCTGGGCCGGCACCCGCGAGGAGTGGATGCGGCTGTACGAGGTCACCGCCCGCGCGGTCAAGGACGTCGACCCCCGCATCGCCGTGGGCGGGCCGTCGTCGGCCGCCGCCGGCTGGGTCGACGCCCTGCTGGAACACGCCGCGCGTACGGGCACACCGGTCGACTTCGTCTCCACCCACACGTACGGCAGCCCGCCGCTGGACCTGCGGCCCACGCTGCGCCGGCTCGGTTTCCCGCACGCCCGGCTGTTGTGGACGGAGTGGGGCGTCACGCCCACCCACTTCCACCCGGTCAACGACGGCGCGTCGGCGGCGACGTTCCTGCTCGGCGGCATGCGGTCGGCCGCCGGGCGGGTCGACGCCCTGTCCTACTGGGTGGCCAGCGACCACTTCGAGGAGCTGGGCCGGCCGCCCCGGCTGCTGCACGGCGGGTTCGGCCTGATCACCGTCGGCGGCATCGCCAAGCCCCGCTACCACGCCCTGCGGATGCTCGCCCGCCTCGGCGACACGGAGCTGCCGGTGCGGGCGTCCGGCGACGGCGCGGACGGCCTGGTGCAGGCGTGGGCGAGCCGGCACGCCGACGGCGGTCTCGCCGTGCTGGTCTGGGTGTCGACGCTCGACCAGTCGAAGCGCGACGGCGATCCGGCGCTGGCCCGCCGGGTCCGGTTGGGCGTGGCCGGCGGGCCCGGCGGCGGCGTGACGGTGACCCGGCTCGACCGCGAGCACGGCGACGTCACCACCCTCGCGGGCCGGCTCGGCGTCGGGGACTGGCCGACCGGCGGGCAGTGGGACGCGCTGCGGGCCGCCGACGCGCTGCCGGCGGAGCCCGTCGAGCCGGACG
Organism: Micromonospora sp. NBRC 110038; assembly: GCF_020884815.1. Taxonomy (NCBI): domain Bacteria; kingdom Bacillati; phylum Actinomycetota; class Actinomycetes; order Micromonosporales; family Micromonosporaceae; genus Micromonospora; species Micromonospora sp. NBRC 110038. The sequence continues at coordinate 63,158 of NZ_BBOL01000007.1, forward strand.
TGGCCGGCGGGGTGGCGACGGTGGAGCTGCTGGTGCCCCAGCCGGGCGCCGTGCTCGTCGAGTTCGCGCCGCCGGAGCCGGCGGGTCGAGCCACCGGGCCGGCGACGGCGGGCTGAGGCTGGCCGAGCCGGCGGCTCGGGGCGGGGCGGGGTCACACGGCGAGCGCGGCCCGGACGGCGTGCTCGGCGGTGGCCCCGCCGTCGCCGGTCGAGGTGACCCGGCCCGACTCCAGCACGTAGTAGCGCTGGGCGACCCGCAGGGCGAAGCCGAGGTGCTGCTCCACGAGGAGCACCTGGATGCCGGCGCGGGCGGTCAGCTCGACGACGCGGTCCTGGATCTCGGCGACCACCGAGGGCTGGATGCCCTCGGTGGGCTCGTCGAGCAGCAGCAGCTTCGGCCGGGTGACCAGCGCCCGGGCGATGGCGAGCTGCTGGCGCTGGCCGCCGGAGAGCAGCCCGGCCCGGCGGCGCAGCAGCGGGCGCAGCGCCGGGAACAGGTCGAGCGCCTCGGCGGTGGCCGCCGCGCCGTCGCGCCGGCCGTCGGCGACCAGCCGCAGGTTCTCCCCCGCCGTCAGGTGCGGGAAGCACTGCTGGCCCTGCGGCACGTACGCCATGCCCCGGGCGACCCGCTGGTGCGGGGCGAGCCGGGTGACGTCCTCCCCGGCCAGCTCGACGGTGCCGGCGCGGGGCCGCAGCAGGCCCACCGCGACCCGCAGCAGGGTGCTCTTGCCGGCCCCGTTGTGGCCCAGCACGGCGGCGACGCCGTCGGCGGGGACGGCGAGGTCCACGCCGTGCAGCACCTCGCTGCGTCCGTACCCGGCGTGCACGCCGCGCAGTGTCAACATCACGCCTCCGTGGGAGCGTCGACGGGGTGGCCGAGGTAGACCTCCTGCACCCGGGGGTCGGCCTGGACCTGGGCGACGGTGCCCTCGCTGAGCACGCGCCCGGCGTGCAGCACGGTCACGGTGCGGGCGAAGCGGCGCAGGAAGTCCATGTCGTGTTCGATGACGACGACGGTGCGGTCCCGGCTGACGGTCTCCAGCAGGGCGCCGGTGGCGTCGCGCTCGTCGTGGCTCATCCCGGCGACCGGCTCGTCGAGCAGCAGCAGCCGGGCGTCGGAGACGAGCAGCATGCCGATCTCCAGCCACTGTTTCTGCCCGTGGGCGAGGGTGCCGGCGAGGTGGTCGGCCCGGTCGACGAGGCCGATGGTGTCCAGGGCGGCGACGACCTCGTCGGGCAGGAGCCGTCGGCGGCGGGCCAGCGTCCACCAGCTCCGCCCGGCGCCGGCGGCGATGTCGAGGTTCTGCGCGACGGTCAGCTCCTCGAACACGGCGGCGGTCTGGAAGGTGCGGCCGACGCCGAGGCGGGCGATGCGGTGCACGTCCCGGCCGAGCAGTTCCCGGTCGCCGAAGTGGACCGAGCCGGTGGCCCGGACCAGCCCGGTGACGGCGTCGACGAGGGTGGTCTTGCCCGCGCCGTTGGGCCCGATGAGGAAGCGCAGGTCGCCGGCGGGCACGTCCAGGTCGACGCCGTCGACGGCGGTGAAGCCGTCGAAGCTGACCCGCAGGCCCCGCACGCGCAGGCCATCGCTCTGTGCGTCGGTCATGCCGCCGGCACCTCCGTCCGGGTCCGGCCGCTGCGGGCGGGCGGGATGCGCCGCCACCAGGGCGGCCGGTCGGGCGTCGCGCGCCGGGTGCGCCGCAGCGCCCACAGCGACGCCAGGCCGCCGGGGAGGAACGCGACCACCAGCACGAACAGCAACCCCTGCAGGTACGTCCAGGTGCCCGGGAACCGCTCGGACAAGGCGGTACGCGCCCAGGCGACCGCGACCGCGCCGAGCACCGGGCCGAGCAGGGTGGCCCGCCCGCCGACGGCGACGCCGATGACGAACTCGATGGACGGCACGATGCCGATCAGGGCGGGCGAGATGATGCCGACGGCGGGGACGAACAGCGCCCCGGCGAGGCCGGCCATGCCGGCGGCGACCACGTACGCGACGACCTTGACGGTGGCCGGGTCGTAGCCGAGGAACCGGACCCGCTCCTCGCCGTCGCGCACGGCCACCAGCAGCTCGCCGTAGCGGCTGTGGATGAGCTGGCGGGCCAGGGCGAGCAGCCCCAGCAGGGCGGCGGCGATCAGGAAGTAGACGGTGCGCTGGTTGACCGGGTCGTCGAGGTCGTAGCCGAAGAAGCCCTGGATGTCGGTCAGGCCGTTGGTGCCGCCGGTGGTGCCCTGCTGGCCGACCAGCAGGATCACCATGGCGGCGGCGAGGGCCTGGCTGAGGATGGCGAAGTAGGCGCCCCGCACGCGGCGGCGGAAGACCAGCGAGCCGAGCCCGAAGGCGACGGCCATGGGCAGCAGCACGGTGGCGGGCAGGGCGAACCAGGGGCTGGCGAACGGCCGCCACCACCACGGCAGCTCGTCGAGTTGCCCGTACAGCTGCATGAAGTCGGGCAGCGCGCCGGGGCCCGCGTCGGCGAGCTTGAGGTGCATGGCCATCGCGTAGCCGCCGAGGCCGAAGAAGACGCCCTGGCCGAGGGTGAGCATGCCGCCGCGCCCCCAGGCGATGCCGATGCCGACGGCGACCATCGCGACGCAGAGGTACTTGGCCAGCAGCGCCAGCCGGAAGTCCGACAGCACCAGGGGGGCCGCGCCGAACAGCAGCGCCGCGCCGGCGGCGAAGCCGAGCGCCGCGCGGGCCCGGCCGCCGGTGCGGCGCGCGGGCGGCGGCGGTGGCGGCGCGGCGGGCTCGTCGGTGGCGGTGGCCGGGCCGGTGACGGTGGTCATGCGAGGCTCCTGGTACGCAGGGTGAACAGGCCCTGTGGCCGCCACTGGAGGAACGCGACGATCGCCACGAAGACGATCACCTTGGCGACGCTGAGGGTGGTGAGGTATTCACCGGTGGCCTGGAGCACGCCGAGGGCGAAGGCGACGATCACGCTGCCCTTGAGCTGGCCGATGCCGCCGACCACGACCACCAGGAAGGCGTCGATGATGAGGTTGGTGCCCATCGTCGGGCCGATCGGCCCGAGCAGGGTCAGCGCGACCCCGGCGACGCCGGCCAGGCCGGAGCCGACGAAGAAGGTGGTGCGGTCGACCCGGGCGGTGGCGATGCCGGAGACGGCGGCGAGGTCGCGGTTCTGCACCACGGCGCGGATGCGGCGGCCCAGCGGGGTGAGCCGCAGCGCGAGGGTCAGCGCCACCACGGCCGCCACGGCGAGGCCGAGGATGAACAGCCGGTTGTTGGCGACGGTGATGCCGCCGGGCAGCGCCACGTTGCCGGTGAGCAGCGCGGGCGCGCGGGTCTGCACGTTGGGGCTGCCGAAGATGTCCCGGGCCGCCTGCTGGAGCATCAGCGACACGCCCCAGGTGACGAGCAGGGTGTCCAGGGGCCGGGCGTAGAGGCGGCGGATGAGCAGCACCTCCAGCAGCACCCCGAGCGCGCCGGCCACCGCGAAGGCGACGGGCAGGGCGACCAGCAGCGACCAGCCGGCCGAGGTGATCGTCTGCTGGAGCACGTAGGTGGTGTAGGCGCCGGCCATGATGAACTCGCCGTGGGCCATGTTGATGACGTTCATCTGGCCGAAGGTGAGCGCGAGCCCGAGCGCGACGAGCAGCAGGACCGCGCCGATGCTGACGCCGGTGAAGAGCTGTCCGAACAGGACTGTCACGGTTGCTCCGAGGAGGGGTGGGGCCCGGGCGGCGCGGGTCCGCCCGGGCCGGGTGGTCAGCTCAGGCCGGTCGCCCAGGGGTAGCTCTTGAGGTACGGGTCGGGCTTGATCGGCTGGCCGGAGTTCCACACCTCGGTGATCAGCCCGTCCGCGCCGACCTTGCCGATCCGGGCGGTCTTGGCGATGTGCTGGGTCGGGCCGTCCACGGTGACCAGGCCCTCGGGTGCCTCGTAGGTGATGCCGTCGGCGGCGGCGCGGACCTTCTCCACGTCGAAGGAGCCGGCCTTGGTGACCATCTCCTTCCACAGGTACACGGCGACGTACGCGGCCTCCATCGGGTCGCTGGTCGGCTTGTCCGCGCCGTACTTCGCCTTGTACGCGGCGACGAACTTCGCGTTCGCCCCGCCCGGGGTGGTCTGGTAGTAGTTCCAGGCGGTCAGCTGGTCCTTGAGATATTGCGTGCCGATGCCCTTGACCTCCTCCTCGGCGATCGACACGGACACCACGGGCATGCTGGTCGCGTTGAGCCCGGCGGATGTGTATTCCTTGAAGAACGCCACGTTGCTGTCGCCGTTGAGGGTGTTGAACACGGCGTCGGCCTTGGCCGACTTCACCTTGTTGACGATGGTGCCGAACTCGGTGGAGCCGAGCGGGGCGTAGTCCTCGCCGAGGACGGTCATCCCGTTGGCCTTCGCGTACGCCTTGATGATCTTGTTGGCCGTGCGGGGGAAGACGTAGTCGCTGCCCACGAGGTAGATCGACTTCTTGCCCTGCGCCTTGAGGTAGTCCAGGCCGGGGACGATCTGCTGGTTGGTCGTCGCGCCGGTGTAGAAGATGTAGGGCGACTGTTCCAGGCCCTCGTACTGCACCGGGTAGAACAGCAGCGCCTTGTTCTTCTCGAACACCGGCTTGACGGCCTTGCGGCTGGCCGAGGTCCAGCAGCCGAAGACGGCGGCGACGCGGTCCTCGGAGATGAGCTTCTCGGCCTTCTCGGCGAAGGTCGGCCAGTCCGAGGCGCCGTCCTCGCCGACCGGCACGATCTTCTTGCCGAGGACGCCGCCGGCCGCGTTGATCTCCTCCACGGCGAGCATGATCGAGTCGCGGACGGTGACCTCGCTGATGGCCATGGTGCCGGAGAGCGAGTTGAGCAGGCCCACCTTGACGGTGTCGCCCGAGACGTCGGCGCTGACGCCCGTTCCCGACGTGCTGTCGGAGGTCTTGCTGCCGCACGCGGCCAGCGCGGACGCGACGACGAAGGCCATGGTGCCGGCCAGGATGCGGCGGCCCCGGAACAGTGACATGCAATCTCCCCTGCGGTGAGCGTGGAGCGACGACCACCGGCCCTGCCGGGCCGGGCTGCATTGCCATTGGTGATTGGTGAAGCGGTGCGGTCACGGGTGTTGCGTCGGGCGGAAAGGCCGGCCTGCGGGTGGGACGCCGGTCGACCATCCGCAGTGGACGTCGGGCTGGGCAAAGCCTCGGCTCGATTCATTGCGGCCACGTTTCCCGGCCCTTAATTGCCTGTTTCCCGAACGGCCGGTAAGGCCAGCTCAGGGGCCGGAAAGCAGCAAAGGCCGCCACCATCTCCGGGGAACTCACGGAGAACGGGGACGGCCCACATCAGACAATCGGAAGAACGGTCGCCCGCGCGCCGGAATCGCATTTCGACGGAACGGCCGGCGAGCCAGTTACTTCCTGCGTGAAGGATTTTAGCGGGGTCCCCCGGCCGGCTGTCAAGCGCCCCTACAGCTCCGCCAGCACCGCGAAGTCGAGCCCGTCGGCCTCGGCCAGGTAGATCCGCTGGCGCACGTGCCGCCCCCGCAGCCGCAGCTCCCCCCGCGGCCCCTGGTAGGACACCGCGTCGGCGGCGGCCCCGATCGCCCGCACGTCCAGCGTGCGGGCCCGGGCGATCAGCGCCGCCAGCAGCATCACGCCCTCGTAGCAGGACTCCCCCAGGCTGCCCAGCGGCGGCGCCTCCACCCCGAACCGGCGGGCGAACGCCCCGTGGAAGTCGAGGTTCTCCCGGGTGACCAGGCCGGCGAAGAACCCGGCCGTGCTGTACAACCGGCGGGTCGCGCCCGCCCCGCTGGCCAGCAGCATGTTCTCGTCCATCAGCGTGCTCAGCCGCAGGCAGCGCTGGTCCAGCCCGCCGCGGGCGAACGCCCGGTTGAACCGCACCGCGTCCGCGCCGACCAGCAGCATCAGCACCCCGTCCGCCTCGGACTGCTCGACGGCGCGCAGGACGGGGCCGAAGTCGTGGGTGCCCAGCGGCAGGAACCGCTGCCCGCACACCCGCGCCCCGCTGCGCAGCGCGTACCGCTGGGCGGCGCGGGCCGTGCGGCGCGGCCACACGTAGTCGTTGCCCACCACGTACCACCGGCGCACGCCCTGCTCACGGGCCAGCAGCCGCATCGCCGGCCAGAGCTGCGCGTCGGGCGTCTCGCTGGTCAGGAAGACCCCCTCGGTGCGCTCGCCGCCCTCGTAGAGCGCCGTGTAGACGTACGGCACCCGGTGCGCGACGCGCGGGGCCACCGCCTGCCGCACCGACGAGATGTGCCAGCCGGTCACCCCCTGCACCGCGCCGGTCGACACCAGCGCCTCCACCTCGGCGGCCACCTCGGCCGGCGGGGCGCCGCCGTCGACGGGCACCAGCCGCAGCTCGCGGCCGAGCACCCCGCCGGCGCGGTTGATCTCCTCCACCGCGAGCTGGGCGCAGAGCTCGCAGGTCGGGCCGAACATTCCGGCGGGCCCCCGCATCGGGTAGACCAGCGCGACGCTGACCACCGACCGGTCCACGGTGAGCCAGGGCGCGGGAAGGTGGAGCGTCTGCCCCGGCTGGGGATGCGGCGCACCAGCCGGACGCCCTGCCGGCACGGACATGACGCCATGATTGCCGCCGGCCGGTGCCCACACCAGACCCGGTCAGGATGCGGGACCTTTTCGGTACGATGACAGCCCCACCGAACGGGGGAGAGTCATGCCCGAGGTGCCCGCGACGCCCGTCGACCTGCTGCGTGCGCTGACCCGTGCCGAGCGGCTGCTCGCCCGGCGGGTCGGCGGTGTCCTGGCCGCCGAGGGCCTCACCGTGGAGGCCTGGCGGGTGCTGTGCCTGCTCGCCGACGGGCAGGGGCACCCGATGAGCGAGGTCGCCGCCGAGGAGTCCCTGCCGCCGGGGACGCTGACCAAGCTGGTCGACCAGCTCGTCGACCAGAACCTGGTCTACCGGCGGATCGACCCGCAGGACCGGCGGCGCATCCGCGCGTACCTGACCGCCCGGGGCCGCCGCGAGCAGGAACGCGTCGATGCCCTGGTCCGGGCGGACCTGGCCGACCTGACCACCGACGACCTCGCGCTGGCCGGGGCGCTGGCCGCGCTGGTCGACCGGCTGGGTGCCGGCCGCCCGGTCGGCGCGGCGGTCGGGGCCCGCGCCCGCTGACCCCCGCCGCTGACGCCCGCAGCCGCCGCCCCGGGCCGGCCACATCCCGCGCCGGTCCGCTCAGGCCGGGGTGAGCCGCTCGCGCAGGGTGTGCGCGTCGGCGGCGGTGGCGGTGAGCAGCGCCGCCGGGCCGCCGGCCAGCGCCAGCCAGGCCACCGCGCCGCCGTCGCCGGTCACCGGCCGCGCCCGGGGGACGGGCAGGCCGCCGGGCTCGCCCCTGGGGCGGGGCGGCCCGGGCGGGACGTCCGGCCCCACCACCAGCAGCGAGCCGGTCGCCGGGGCCCCGCCGAGCACGGCCGGGCCCGCCCAGCCGGGCGCGGACGGGCCGACCGCCGTCGACTGACGCAGCAGCGGCCGGCCGCCGTGGTCGACCGACGTGCGGACGACGGCGTCGCCCGGTGACTCGCCGTACCGACCGCAGATCAGCTCGTCGCGCCAGGTCAGCCGGGCCCCGGCGGCCAGCTCGACCCGCGACTCGGCGACGTGGTCGCAGCCGGCCGCCGCGACGAGCTGCTCCGGCACCCAGTGCAGGGTGCCCCCGTCGTGCACCACCGCGTGCACCCGCATCCGGGACGCCGCCGCCCCGGGCCGGCCGGGCAGGGCCACCGAGGCGGCCACGCTGCCGACGCGCAGCGCCGCCCCGGGGCCCACCTCCACCTCCAGCAGCAGGTCGTCGCCGCCGAGCGGGCCCGCCGCGCCGCCCACCACGTACACCGTGGCGACCCCACCCTCGGCGGCGGTGGACCGCAGCAGCAGCGGCGACTCGCCGCGCAGCTCCGTGAGGCGGGTCCCGCCGCGACCGTCGGCCCGCGCCACCACCCGGGCCCGCGCGCGCATCAGGCGACGGCCACGGCGGCCCGGTGGTGGGCCAGCTCGTGCCGGATCCACCCGGCCACCCGGGTCGCCTCCGGGTCGCCGACGATGGACAGGAAGACCGTCGGCAGGTCGCCGCGCCGGGCCCGCGCGTCGCGGTCCATCACGTCGAGGTCCGCGCCGACCATCGGCGCGAGGTCCGTCTTGTTGATCACCAGGAGGTCGGCGGCGGTGACGCCGGGCCCGCCCTTGCGCGGCACCTTGTCGCCGCCGGCCACGTCGACCACGAAGATCTGCCGGTCGATCAGGCCCCGGCTGAACGTGGCGGTCAGGTTGTCCCCGCCGCTCTCCACGAGCACCAGGTCCAGCGGGCCGACCGCCTCGCACAGCTCGTCGATCGCGTCGAGGTTCGCGCCGATGTCGTCGCGGATCGCCGTGTGCGGGCAGCAGCCCGTCTCCACCGCCCGGATCCGGGCCGGGTCGAGCACCCCGGCCCGGCGCAGGAAGTCCGCGTCCTCGGTGGTGTAGATGTCGTTGGTGACCACGCCGAGACGCAGCTCGGTGGCGAACGCCCGGCACAGCGCGGCCACCAGGGCGGTCTTGCCCGAGCCGACCGGCCCGCCGATGCCGATGCGCAGCGGCCGGGCCGCCGGCGGCAGCGGGGCGTGCGGGTCGACCCCGGGCTCGGGGTGGGTGTGGGGGACGTCCTCGTCGTGCGACGAGGTCAGGGCAACGGATTCAGGACGCAAAGAGACGCACCTCCCAGGTGGTGTGGACTTCGGCATGGATGTCGGTGAGGGGGGCCGAGCCGGCCGGCAGCCACTCCGGCGGCCCGTCGGCGGCGGCCACCGCCCGCGCCGCCGTGGCGTCGACGTCGGCCGTCAGGGCGGCGAGCAGCCCGTGCACGCGGTACGGGTCGAGGCCGAGCAGCCGCACCGCCGCGCTCGCCGGGCCGGTCACCGACCCGTACGCGGCGGCGGTCGCCAGCTCGGCCGGGTCGAGGCCGGCGGCCGCCCCGACCAGCCCGAGCACCAGCGGCTGGTGCGGCCCGGTCGGGTCGGCGGGCAGGGCGGCGAACGGCCCACCCGGCCACAGCGCCCGCCCGGCGCGCAGCAGGGCCCGGCCCTGCCGCCGGGAGACCGCGCGCAGCGCCGGGGCGGCCGTGCGGGCGTCCAGCTCGGCGTCGAGCCGGGCCAGCGCGGGGCCGGGGTCACCGGCCGCCGCCGCCCGGTGCGCCGCCACCGCGAACGCGGCGGCGACCAGCCCGCCGGTGGCCAGCCGGCCGACCAGGAAGCCGCGCAGCGACGCCAGGTCGGTGACCAGCCCCGCGGCGACGGCGGCCTCCAGCCCGCCGGAGTGGGCGTGCGCGCCGGCCGGGAACCGCCCGTCGGCGAGCAGGAGCAGCATGCTCGTCATCGTCGTCAGAACAGGTGGTAGAGCTGGGCCATCGGCAGCTCCGCCACCGGGTCCGGCTCGACCACCTCACCGTCGATGCGGACGGTGAAGGTGTCCGGGTCGACCTCGATGCGCGGCATGGCCCCGTTCTCGGGCAGGTCGGCCTTGCCCCGCGACCGCACGTCGGCGACGGGGACCAGCGGCCGGCGCACGTCGAGGCGGAGGCCCGCCTCCAGCGCCGCCGGGGCCACGAACGCGAGGCTGGTCGCCGCCGGCACCACGCCGTGCGCGCCGAACATCGGCCGGGGCAGCACCGGCTGCGGCGTCGGGATCGACGCGTTCGCGTCGCCCATCTGCGCGTACGCGATCATGCCGCCCTTGAGCACCAGGTGCGGGCGTACGCCGAAGAACGCCGGGTCCCACAGCACCAGGTCGGCGAGCTTGCCCGGCTCCACCGAGCCGACCTCGCGTTCCAGGCCGTTGGCCATCGCCGCGCAGATGGTGTACTTCGCGACGTAGCGGCGGGCCCGGCGGTTGTCGGCGCGCCCGTCGCCGGGCAGCGCGCCCACCCGCCGCTTCATCACGTGGGCGCTCTGCCAGGTGCGGGTGATCACCTCGCCGATGCGCCCCATCGCCTGCGAATCGGAGCCGATGATGGAGATCGCGCCGAGGTCGTGCAGCAGGTCCTCGGCGGCCATCGTCGACGGGCGGATCCGGCTCTCCGCGAACGCCAGGTCCTCCGGCACCGCCGGGTTGAGGTGGTGGCAGACCATCAGCATGTCGAGGTGCTCGGCGAGGGTGTTGCGGGTGTACGGGCGGGTCGGGTTCGTCGACGACGGCAGCACGTTCGGCTCGCTGGCGACGGTGATGATGTCCGGCGCGTGGCCGCCGCCCGCCCCCTCCGTGTGGTAGGAGTGGATGGCCCGGCCGGCGATCGCGCGCAGCGTGTCGGCGACGAACCCGGCCTCGTTGAGGGTGTCGGTGTGGATGGAGACCTGCACGCCGGAGGCGTCGGCCACCCGCAGGCAGGCGTCGATGGCCGCCGGGGTGGTCCCCCAGTCCTCGTGCAGCTTGAACCCGCCCGCGCCGGCCCGCAGCTGCTCCCACAGCGCCTCCTCGGAGACGGTGTTGCCCTTGCCGAGCAGCAGCACGTTCACCGGGAACGCGTCCAACGCCTCGTGCATCCGGGCCAGGTGCCAGGCGTTCGGGGTGACCGTGGTGGCGCGGGTGCCCTCGGCCGGGCCGGTGCCCCCGCCCACGAGCGTGGTGATGCCGCTGGTCAGCGCCTCGTGCACGAGCTGCGGGCAGATGAAGTGCACGTGGGTGTCGACCGCCCCGGCGGTGAGGATGCGCCCGTTGCCGGCGATCACCTCGGTCGCCGGGCCGATCACCAGGTCCGGGTGGACGCCCGGCATCGTGTCGGGGTTGCCGGCCCGGCCGAGCGCGACGATCCGGCCGTCGCGCAGCCCGACGTCGGCCTTGACCACACCCCAGTGGTCGAGCACCACCGCGCCGGTGATCACCGTGTCGAGGGCGCCCTCGGCGCGGGTGGCCCGGGACTGGCCCATCGACTCCCGGATCACCTTGCCGCCGCCGAAGACCATCTCGTCGCCGCCGACGCAGTGGTCGACCTCCACCTCGATGAGCAGGTCGGTGTCGGCGAGCCGGATCCGGTCGCCCGTGGTGGGCCCGTACAGGTCGAGGTAGCGCCGCCGGTCGAGTTCGCTCACCGGTCCGACCCCCCGTCCGGCCGGTCGACGACGGCCGGGCCCGCGTCCAGCGGGCCGGCGACCTCGCCGCGCAGGCCGGCGACGATCCGGGCCCCGCCCAGCGGCACCAGCTCCACCTGGCGGCTGACCCCCGGCTCGAACCGCACGGACGTGCCGGCGGGCACGGCGAGCCGCTGGCCGTAGGCGGCGGCGCGGTCGAAGCGCAGGCCGGGGTTGGCCTCGGCGAAGTGGTAGTGCGAGCCGACCTGGACCGGCCGGTCGGCGGTGTTGACCACTAGCAGGGTGGTCACCGGCAGGCCGGCGTTGATCTCGACCGGGCCGTCGCCGGGCAGCACCTCCCCGGGGATCACGGGATCGGGTGGTGCACCGTCACCAACTTGGTGCCGTCCGGGAACGTCGCCTCCACCTGCACCTCCTTCAGCAGCTCGGGGACACCGTCGAGCACGTCGTCGCGGCCGAGCACGCCGCGACCGGCCGACATCAGGTCCACGACCGACCGCCCGTCGCGCGCGCCCTCCAGCAGGAACGCGGTGATGATGGCGACGGCTTCGGGATAGTTGAGGCGCAGGCCGCGCTCGCGGCGGCGACGGGCGACGTCCGCCGCGACGTGCACGAGCAGGCGATCCTGCTCGTGGGGGCTAAGGAACACGGAAACCTCCGGGCGGTCCGGCGTGCACGCTCCCGCAGTCGCGGCGCGCGTCGACGGGCGCCGGACGAGAGGGGGTCACACGTGACCGCCGCCGGCCGTTGGCGGTTCGCCCCGGGACCCCACCGGCCCCGGCCCGATCCTACGGCCGCGCAGCGGTGTGGGGGCTGGGAACGGACCGCACCGCCAACCGCTGACCAGACCGTAGAGGATCGCCGGGCACGGTCGCAACGGCCGGGGCGACGACATGGCGCGGCTCACCGCCCCACCCCGCCCCACCCCACCCCACCCGCCCGCGCCGGTGATCAAGAGGTTTGCGTCATCGTGGAGATCGACTCTGACGTTTCCTCTTGATCACCGGCGCGAGGCGGAGCCACCGGGCGTCAGCGGCGCAGGCGGATCGTGTAGGTGCGCGACTGCGAGCCGTCCTCGCTGGTCACCGACACGGTCGCCGTGCGGCTGCCGGCCTTCGGCTGGCGCACGACGACGGTGGCGTACGGGTCGGCGGCCACGGCGGTGACGCACGGCAGTTCGCCCCGGCGGGCCACGGTGTAGGACAGCTTCTCCGGATCGAAGCCGGCCAGCGGCACCCCGTCGAGGGCGATGCGGGCGGCGGACGCGTCCGACGACGTCCCGGGCGCGGCGGCGAAGACCTCGATCTCGCTGGCCGTGATGTGCCGGTCCGGGTGGGCCGTGAGCACGATCCGCACCGCGTCCGTGGTGGCGGTCACCGGCACGTCGACGGCGGGGGCGCTCGCCGTGCCCGTCGGGACGTCCACCGACGCGCCGGCGTCGACCCAGCCGCCCTGCGGGTCGCGGACCTGCGCCCGCAGGCTCTGCGGATAGCTGTCGAAGCCGTCGCGGTAGAAGTGGACGACGACCCGGGTGAGGGCCCGGCGCTCCGGCAGGGTGACCGTGAGCGTGTCGGAGGCGTTCTTCGCCCCCGACCGCCAGTTCGACCACGCCTTGTCCGTCAGCACGCCGTTGGCCAGGCCGTCCGGCGAGTAGCCGGGCTCGGTGAAGGTGGCGGCGACGCCGGCCGGGGTGGCCCGCTCCTGCACCGGCGGGGTCACCTGCACCCGCACGCTCGCCGCGAGGGTGCGCCCGTCGCCCGCGTCGGCCTGCCCGGTGAGGGTGACGACGCCGGGGGCCTCGAACGCGCCGGCCGGCGGCGGCTGCCAGCGCACCGGGCGCTGCACCGTCGCACCCCGCCGGGCCACCGCGGTGACCGTGGCCGGCAGCGTCGGTTCGCCGCCGACGGCGGCCTTCGCCCGGGTGGGCCGCGTCGCCACGAGGGTGTCGACCACGACCGTCGCCCGGGCGACGTGGGCGCGCCCGATGGCGTCGGTGGCGCGGCCGGTGATCCGCACGGTGCCGGGCCGCTTCCACTTCGACGCGGCGGGCAGCCGCCAGGTGACCGGCAGCGCCCCCCGGGCGCCGTCGCGGCGGACCGGGACGACGGTGTCCGGCAGCGCCGGGGCGACCCCGGGGACCGTGAACGCGTCGGTGGGCGCGATCCGCAGGACCGTCTCGTCGGTCACCCGCCAGCGCTGGTTGGCCCCCGAGTTGGCCAGCCAGGAGGTGACCGCCGCGCCGTCGCCGGTGGCCTGGCCGCCGACCTCCAGCAGGCGGCGGGAGCCGACGTTGACGAGGGTGTACGTGCCGTCGCCGGTGGTGGACAGGATCCACTGCGCCTGCGGGCCGGGTGCGGCGACGGCGGGGACGAGGGTGACGGCCTGGTCGACGACGGCGACCTGGCGGGTGCCGTCGGCGGTGGCGACGGCGTACCGGGCCCGGTTGCCCGTGCCCCCGGCGAGCCGGGTCAGCCGCCACAGCTGGTCCGCGCTCGCCGGGTCGGTGGTGCGGATGACCGCGCCGGAGCCGGTGCCGCCGGCCGGGGCGAGGGAGCGGCCGCTCTGCACGCCGGTGAGGCGGTAGACGTGGCCGTCGCGCACCAGCGCCGCGCCGGGGGCGACCCCGGAGACGCCGGTGACGAGGAACGTCGTCACCGACTGGGCGGGCACGTCCACCCGGGCGGCGCGGTCGCGCACGGCGACGGGGGCGCCGCGCCGCAGCGCCCCGTCCGCGCTGGTGACGACGGGGGTCACCGTCGCGTTCGCGGCGACGGCGCCGAACGCCGACAGGTCGAGCGCGACGGTACGGGCGGCGGTGCCGTCGTTGACGTGCACGACGGTGGCCCGCCCGCCGGTGGCCACGGCGGCGACGCTGGAGGTGTCGTTCACGGCGACGAGCCGGTCGCCGGGGCGGATGTGGTGGGTGAAGTTGCGGACGGTGTCGAACTTGGTGTTCGTGTAGATCGGGCAGGTCCGCAGGGTGTCGGCGGCGGTGCAGTCGAACGGGAGCTGGATGCTGCCCCAGTTGGAGCCCTGCGGGAACTCGCCGCCGGGTTTCATGTTGTCGTAGTCCTCGACCGGCTGCCAGAACACCCACGCCGACGGTTCCAGCTCGCGCAGGTCGTCGACCATGTGCCGGGCCATCCCGAGGCCGGGGGCCATGCTGGTGAGGCTGTGCCCGTCACCCCAGGAGCCCTCGACCTCGCTCATCCACAGCGGCTTGTCCTCGCCCTTGGCGATGTCGCGGGCGGTGGTGCGCTGGCCCGTGCCGTAGGTGTGCACGTTGAGCTGGTCGACCAGGCCGCGTACGTCGTCGGGGTAGGCGTTCCAGTTCGTGGCGAACGTGCCGGGGTTGGTCTCGTCCATGGCGGACACGCGGGTCCCGCTGCCGGCGGCGCGCAGCTCGGCGGCGACCGCCCGGACGACCTGCTGCTGGAGGCCGGGGCCGGCGTGGGCGCCCTCCTGCCGGCCGCCGACCGGGTTGCCGTCGGCGCCCAGCCGGGTGCTCCAGTAGGTGGTGTTCGGCTCGTTGAGCGGGTCGATCGTGTCGACGGTGATGCCGTGCGCGGCCTCCAGGCGCTGGGTGACCCGCACGAGATAGGTCGCGAAGTCGTCGACCCGGTCGGCGCGGATCTGGTCGGCGGCGGGGTCGAAGCCGCCGGAGACGTACCCGCTGACGGTCTGGAACCACGGCGGCGAGTTGCTGAAGGTCTCCCACCGGGTGACGTCGTTCTTGATCCGGTCGACCCACCAGCGCTGCGCGCGGTCGGCGTCCGGGTTCCAGTGCTGCGGGTTCTCCGGGTCCCACCAGTCGGTGTCGGCGCGGGTGGTGCCGTCGGGGGCCCGCCACCAGCCGGGCACCGCGCCGCCGGGGCGCAGGTAGTCGGGGACGTCGGGGGCGTTGCCGCCGCCGATGTTGTAGCGGGCGATGTTGAGGTTGAGGCCCTGCTCGCCGAAGACGAGGTCGGCCAGGCGCTGCCGGATCTCCTCGGGGTAGCCGCCGGTGGCGTTGGCGAACCAGACGAGGCTGGTGCCCCATCCCTGGAACTCCTGCCCCTGGTAGGACGGGTCGGGGCGGACGGTGACCACCGGTGGCGCGGCCCCGGTGGCCGGCGCGGGGGCGGACGCGTTCGCGGTGCGGCCGGGGGATCCGGCCCCCGGCGCGGCGGAGGCGGGACCGGCGCCGGGCGCGACGGCGACGCCGAGGGTGACGACGGCCGCCGTGATCGCGGCGGCCGGCCCCCGGCGGGACGGGTTTCTGCTCATGTGGACGGTCTCCTCCGACGGGTGGTGGTGAGCCGGTGGATCGCGCCGCGTTCCTGCGGCGGGCGCGCTACCTCGATGTTTACGCAAACATCGAGTGTTGCGATGCTCCCAGTCGACCGGTGACCCGTCAAGCACGGCCGGCATACTGGGCTGCGCCGCGTGAGCACCGCGGCGGAGGTGGCGCGAGGCGCCGGCCGCAGGCGGGGCGAGAGGAGCGAGGCGGGATGAGTCGGTCCGGGCCCGACGGGGCGACCCAGGAGCCCGCCGCCGCGGGCCGCCCCCGCGCCGGCCGGCGGCGGGGCGTCTCGATGGCCGACGTGGCGCGGCTGGCCGGCGTCTCCGCGCAGACCGTCTCCCGCGTCTCCACCGGTCACCCCGGCGTCGTCGACAGCACGCGCGAGCAGGTCCTCGCCGCCATGCGGCAGCTCGGCTACCGCCCCAACAGCGCCGCCCGCGCGCTCAAGTACGGCGAGTTCCGCACCATCGGCGTCATCCTGTTCACCCTGTCCAGCACGGGCAACAGCCGCACCCTGGAGGCGATCGCCACCCACGCCGCCGACGCCGGCTACGTGATCACCCTCATCCCCGTCGGGGCACCCACCCAGGACCGCCTGCTCGGGGCCTTCACCCGGCTCGGCGAACTCGCCGTCGACGCGGTCATCGTCATCATGGAGGTGCACCTGCTGGACGCGGCGACCGTCGCCGTCCCACCCGGCGTGCACGTCGTCGTGGTCGACTCCGACGCCGGCGACCGCTACCGCGTCGTCGACACCGACCAGGCCGACGGGGCCCGCCAGGCCGTGCACCACCTGCTCGACCTCGGGCACCGCACGGTGTGGCACGTCGCGGGGCCCCGGGAGTCGTTCGCCGCGCAGCGGCGCGCGCTGGCCTGGCGTACGACGCTGCAGGAGCACGGCCGCCCGACGCCTCAGGTGCACCGCGGCGACTGGTCGGCGGAGTCCGGCTACCGCGCCGGCCTCGACCTGGCCGGCGACCCCGACTGCACGGCGGTCTTCGTCGCCAACGACCAGATGGCCCTCGGGGTGCTGCGCGCGCTGCACGACCGGGGCCGGTCGGTGCCCCGCGACGTCAGCGTCGTGGGCTTCGACGACATCGCCGACGCGGGAGCGTTCATCCCACCCCTGACCACCGTCCACCAGGACTTCGCGGAGGTCGGCCGCCGCTGCGTCGAGGCGGTGCTGCGCCAGGTCCGCACCGGCGTGCCGGAGACCGGCACGACCCTGGTCTCCACCCGCCTCGTGGTACGCGACAGCACCGCGCCCCCGCCGGGCGACTGAGGACGGCGGGCGGCCCGGCGGGGCTGCTCAGCCGTCCTCAGCGGTCGCCGGCGAACCCCCGCAGCTTGTCCGGGTTCACCACGATGAGCACCCGCTCGATCCCCCGGTCCGAGCAGTCCAGGGCGACGAGGGACTGCGGGCTGCCGTCGGCGTTCGTCACCAGCAGCGCCCCGCCGCCGTTGACCTCGACGAACCGGAACCCCGCCGTGTGCCAGTACTTGCGCAGGACGTTGTCCAGGAACGTCGTCACCCGCTCGACGCCGGCCAGCTCCCGGCGTGCGGCGTTGACCCGGCCGCCGCCGTCGGACCACGCCCGGACGTCCTCGGCCAGCAGCCGCTCCAGGGCGGCCACGTCGCCCTCCCGGGCCGCGCCGAGGAACGCCTCGACCAGCTCGCGCCGCCGCGCCGCCGACACGGGCGACGAGCGCTGCGACGCCAGGTGCCGGCGCGCCCTGCTGACCAGCTGCCGGGCGTTGACCTCGGAGGTGTCGAGCACCTCGCCGACCTGCTGGTGGGAGTAGTCGAACGCCTCGCGCAGCACGTACGCGGCCCGCTCGGTCGGCGTGAGCCGCTCCAGCAGCAGCAGGACCGCCAGGTCCAGCGCCTCGGCCCGCTCGGCGCCCAGCGCCGGATCCGCGCTGGTGTCCACCGGCTCGGGCAGCCACGGGCCCACGTACCGCTCGCGGACGGCGCGCGCCGACGTGGCGGCGTTGATGGCCAGCCGGGTCGTCGTCGTGGTGAGGAACGCCGCCGGGTTGCGCACCGCCCCGCGTTCGGCCGACTGCCAGCGCAACCACGCGTCCTGCACCACGTCCTCGGCCTCGGCGACGCTGCCCAGCATCCGGTAGGCGATGCCGAACAGGCGCGGGCGCACCGCCACGAACTCGGCCAACCCGTCCCCGGCCCCCGCCCCGGAGGGGGCGGCCGTCGCCGCGCCGCGCGCATCGTCGACCGTCACGAGGCCAATCTAGCCGCCTGCGACGCGCGCCAGTCCCCGAGGGACACCGCACCCGTCCTGGCGTCCCCGAGCGGCACCAGCGAGCGCTCCGCCAGCGCCGCGCCGAAGTACGTCGCACCCGGATCGGTCACCACCTCGCGGTCCTCGCCGCTCGCGGCGAGGACCGAACGGCCCAGCTCGTCGAGGCGGAACCGTTCGGGGCCGGCGACCTCCACGACGCCGTTCACCGGCGCGCCGAGGGTCACCTCCAGGAGGGTCGCGACCACGTCGTCGGCGGCCAGGGGCTGGATGGACACCGGCGCGAGGCGCACGACGTCGCCGTCTCCACCGGCGTCGACGATGGCGCGGACGAACTCGAAGAACTGCGTCGCGCGCAGAATCGAGTACGGGAGGCCGGAGGCGACGATCAGTTCCTCCTGGGCGACCTTCGCCCGCATGTAGCCGCTGTCGGGGATCCGGTCGACGCCGACGATGGACAGCGCCACGTGGTGCCGCACGCCGGCCCCGGCCTCGGCGGCGAGGAGGTTGCCGGTCGAGGTCCGGAAGAACTCCAGCACGGGCCCGTCCTCGAACGAGGGCGAGTTCGACACGTCGACCACGACGTCCGCGCCGTCGAGCGCCGCGGCCAGCCCCTCTCCGGTCAGGGTGTTCACCCCCGTCCCCGGGGACGCGGCGACGGCCTCGTGGCCCCGCCGGTCGAGCGCGGCCACGAGCCGGGAGCCGATGAGCCCGGTACCGCCGACGACGACGATCTTCATGATCGGTCACTTCCCTTCGCGTACGCGGCGCGGCGCGCCGCCCTGTCCCCCGTACGACCGGACAGGTCCCCGAACCGTGACACCCGCCCCGGGCCGCCGGGGCGCGTGACCGGCCGGCGGCGGTGCGTGACGGGTTGCTACGGTGTGCGGGACGGTCACCGGTGTGTCCCCTGGGGAGGGTCGGCATGTGGGCGGACGAGGCCGCGCTGGACGCGGCGACCCGCCGGCTCGACGAGTGGGAGTCGTCGATCGCCGACCGGGCCGCCCGCGCGCGGGCGCTGTCGGCGCGGGCGCGGGCCCTGACCGGAACCGCCCAGAGTCCCGACCGCACGGTCGAGGTCACCGTCGACGCCACGGGCCTGCTGGTCGACCTGCGGCTCGACGAGCAGACCCGGCAGCACCCCGCGGCACACACCGCCCGGCAGATCGTCGCCACCACCCGGGCCGCGCACGCCGACCTGCTGCGGCAGCTCACCGAGGCGACCACGCAGACCCTCGGCGACGACGACCCGGCCGGGCGGGCGATCATCGACGGCCACCGGCGGCGGCTCGACCCCGGCCAGGGCCCGCCCGATGGCCGCCGGTGACGGCATCCGGGTCGACCCCGGCGACCTGACCACCCACGCCGCCCACCTGGAACGCTGCGCCGACAGCCTCGACACCGCCCGGCAGGCCGGGCAGCACGTCCGGTTGGGCACCGACGCGTACGGCCAGCTGTGCGCGATCATGCCGGTGCTGCTCGACGGCCTCCAGCAGACCCTGGTCGGCGGCGTCGACGCCGCAGCCCGGTCGGTGCGCGACACCGCCGCTCGGGTGCGCTCCGGCGCCGAGGGCTACCGGGCCGCCGACGCCCGGGCCGAGCAACGGCTCCAGCGCGTACGCGACGCGCGGTGACCGGCAACCCGCTCGTCGCCGCCCCGGCGGGCGACGCGCCCAGCGCGTGGGCCGGCATCTGGATCTGCGAGGACATCGAGCTCATCGCGCAGGGCGTCCGCGACGGCAGCTGGATCGACGGCAGCCTCGGCGTGGTCAGCGCCGGCCTCGACGCCCTCGCCTTCGTCTCCGACCCGGTCGGCGCCCTGCTGCAGTACGGCATCGCCTGGCTCATCGAGCACGTCAAGCCGCTCAGCGAGGCGCTGGACTGGCTGGCCGGCGACCCGGCGCAGATCACCGCGCACGCCCAGACCTGGCGCAACGTCGCCGCGTCGCTGCGCGACGACGCCGCCGAGCTGACCCACGCCGCACGCACCGAGGTCGCCGGCTGGGGCGGCGACGCCGGCCCCGCCTACCGCGCCTGGGCCGCCGGGCAACACCAGGCGATCGGCGGCCTCGCCCAGGCCGCCGACACCCTGGCCGCCATCACCGAAGGCGCGGCCGGCCTCGTCGCCGCCGTCCGGCTCCTGGTCCGCGACGCCATCGCCACCTGCGTCTCCCGCCTCATCGTGTACGCGGGAGAACTCGTCGCCACCGCCGGCCTCGCCACACCGGTGGTCGTGGAGCAGGTCACCACCACGGTGGCGTCGTGGGCGGCGCGGATCGCACGGCTGCTACGCGGGCTGCTGGCCAGCCTGCGGCGGCTGATGCCGCAGATCCGCCGCCTCGGCGAGCTGATCGAGAAGCTGAAGCAGGCCCTCAATCGCCTCGCTCGGATCGGCCCGACCGACCGCATGGGCAGACGTCGGGACTGGGCTGATCCACGAGCGCGGCCGATGTCACCCAAGGAACGGCCGGACTCCCACCTCCCTGCCGGTGATCCGGTCTACTACACCGACCACTCCACGGTCGTCGGATACGACGCCCGCACGATGCGGAACATGGAAAAATCTATGCCTCTCGACGGGTACCACGATGTCGTCGTCCATGGCACCGACAAGGGCTACTTCATTCCCGGTAAAGTCTCGGCCGAGGGGGCGGACATGGACGGCAGCCCGACCAGCGCAGCACAGATCGCGGCGGCACTCAGGGAGAACCCAGCCTATGACGGGGGACCCGTCCGACTCGTCTCCTGCTACTCGGGGACGATAGATCCACACGTGATCAACGGTGTGCCGCTCGGGCAACAAGTTGCTGACGAACTTGGCGTCACCGTAATCGCCCCGACCAAGAGAGTAGGCACGGAACGATGGGCAACGGAGCCCGAGCCACCCGCCGTCGACGCCGGGGGCACATGGAAGATCTTCAGTCCGCGACCAGAAGGACACCGATGAAGACGGTGGGTTTCTTCCAAGAACTCGGACCGGACCCGGTCGAGGTCTACGCCGAGAGCATCCATTCTCACCGGGCCCCGGACCCACTTCCCGATGCCGATCGCGTGACCGACTACCTGCGCGACGGGCACGGTCTGATCGACGTGATGGGTGCGGAACTGGACGTCCTCGGCAGCGGCCGACACCTCGTCGGCGGCGCCTCGGTCATGACCGACGGCGAATGGCTCTGGCGCGACGACCTACGGTTCTACGTGACCACCTACCACGTGCGCCTTCCGGAGGACTTCCTAACCTCCATCCGCGCAAACGACTATCGCGTCCCTGACCTTCGGATCGAGGAGCTTCGCGCGGCAGGCAAGGAAGCGATGCGCCTTCTTGGCTACCACCGGCCTCCGGCCCCATCGCTCCACTGACCGACTCCGGCCCATGTCGGCTGGCGGTCACCAGGCGACGAAGCGCGTCGCCCAGGCCGCCGAACTGCCAACCGGGACGGCAGCTGGCGTCCGACCACTCAGGGTTCGGAGAATTGCGTCATGGGCATGATGATCGTCGCGCGTCGGGTCGAGGCACCCGGCGAGAAGGTGCGTTACGAATTCGGGTTCGAGGACAGGTATGACTGGGTGCTCACGATCGATCCACGCACCTTGGAGGTACACATCGAGGACGGCGACTTCAACCCGGCCGCCAGCGACGTAGCTGCAAAGATCGTCAATGCATGGCGTTCCGTCGGCCACTTCCCGGAGCGAATGATGTTCGCGAGTTAGGAGTCGGGCGAACAATGTCTAGCTTTGAGCATGCGCTCATCCGCACCCAACTGGGAGCGGCCGAGCTCTGCCCACTCCTCGGCCTCGAACTCACTTGGGACGATGTGGGCAGCGTCTACCTCAGCAGGCCGGCCTCCGACGGACGGCCCGGCATCGTCGGCGGAAAGCTGTACCGCAAGCGCTACGGATATCCGCTCAACGATCCAGAGGAAGAGTCACTCATCGACGGATACGACCTCGTCTGGGACATCGGTTACAGCCCCCGCGACAAGGAGATGCAGCTCGACGAGGCGCAGCGATTGTTCAGGGAGATCACCTCGACGGGCCGGTGGCCGGCTATCCTACTGCGGGGGATGGATCTCCCCCTCGCCTGCTGGGACATTCGCTGCGGCTACCGGGAGTTCCCGCCGGGGACGCCCTCCGACGTCGACCATCGGGCTCTGTGGGCACCTTATCGCCAGCCTCCGCGGATCTGACGTCACAGATGGCTGGCCTCATCGTGCTGAAGCCTGGCGTCAACTGGATGGCAACCGGCGGCCTGTTCAACTGGGCGCTGGAGTTTCTCATCTCAAGGCTATCCGACAGGCAGACTGCCGACCGCCTACAGGAGATCGTAGACAACGAACTCGGCTCGGTCTGGATCCACGAGCTACCACCCGAGGCTCAGGTGGAGATCGTCAGGCACTGGCGGCAGCGCCTGGTTGCCGCCGGAGAGCAGGAACTACCTGAGAGTGAGCACAAGGCCGACGCGATCCGCCACCTTCAGGAACTGGTGGACGCCACCTACTCCGCCGCCTATGACGGGTGAGATGACTGGACGCGTATGACGTTGTCCACCGCACCCTGCCAGCGATATCGGGCCTGCACTGCCCAGACACTGCTCACCGGACGCTTCGCCTCGTCTTCACCGCGCCCCCGGAACTGGATAAGCTCCCACCTCCCCACCAACACCGCACCGCCTGGCGGGGTGACGCCCTCCCATGAATAGGGAGCTGAGTCAAATACGACATCACCGTGCTCGCCACGCTCTCGGCGAGGCGAGCACGCAGGCCAAGAACGACGTATCCGCCTGATCGGCCCGACAAACCGGCCCGGCCTGGACCCGACCGGCCCGGCCCAGACCGGCCCGGTGATCAAGAGAAAAGCGTCAGAGTTGATCTCGACGATGACGCAAACTTCTTGATCACCGAGGCAAGCCTGGATCGGGGGGCGGCAGGGTGGCCGGTGATGACGTATATGACTCAGCTCCATAGGTGCCGTTCCATCGCATCAACCGTCACGGCTCACGGAGCCGAGTCCTCCGGCGAACGGCCCCGACCGCCACTGGTCGAGCATGCCGCCGAGGGCGTCCGCCAGCATCGGCAACTGGGGGGCCAGTGCGAGGCAGGCGACGCCCCGCAGCATCCCCACTGCCGTCACGAAGCGCAGCACGTCCTCGTCGAGCTGCCGCATGTTCCGGCGCTGCGCCTCACGTCCGTAGGCGGCCTCGCCGTCCGGGCCGACGCCGACGATGTCCCACTCGACGGGCCCCAGCGTCACCATCTCGAAGTCGGCGTAGCGATGCCCGTCCACCCCGGCAACGATGTTCACGACCGGAGAATCGCCGTGGACGGGCTGAAGGTCGACCCCCGGGAACGTCTCCTCGAACAGCTCCCGGGAGCGCACGAGTGGTTCCAGCACCTGCCATTCGCGGCGGGCGCGGTGCAGGTCCGCCCGATCGATGAGCTCGGGCCGGCCGTCGAGCACGGTGAGGCCGTCCTCGATGAACTGCGGTTCGGCCGCGGACAGGAAGGACAGCTCGCCCGGATAGTCGCGCAGGGCCGCGTGCAGTTCGGGGATGAGACCGCAGTTCGCCACATAGTCGGGTTCCTCGGCCGGGGCCAGCTCGATCAACTGCCAGAACGTCATCGAGAAGCTGTCCTGCCGAACGGGTTTCCGGGGCGTGAGAGGGCTGGGCGGGATGACGGGCACCCGGTCCGCGAGCCACGCCGTCACGTCCAGCTCCGCCCGCTGCCGGGCGGCGAGGCTGTCAAGGTCCGCATGACGCGGCAGCACCGTGGGCACCCGGGCCACGACCGGCGACGGCGCAAGGTGTACGACGACGGAGAAGGACTCGTAGAGCACGTGAGCGTCGGTCACAGCGAGCCCGTGCGCGCGCCCGGCGTGGACGGCCGCGTCGACGGCCCGCCGGGTCCGGTGGGCGATTTGCTCCGGAGTCATGAAGCCGCTCATATCCTCATCAATCCTCACTGGGCCAACGGCAGGAACGGGCTGGGTGACCCGCTCCACGACACGTGCAGGGCTTCCCTGGCGCGGGTGGCCGCGACGAAGAGCAGGCAGCGTTCCCGCAGCAGGTCGCTGTCGTGCTGCGCCTGGTCGACCTCGCTGGGCGTGACCTCCTTGGTGAAGGGGACCGCCTTCGCCGTTACCCCCACCACCGCGACGCAGCGGAACTCGAGGCCCTTCATCGCGTGCAGCGTGGCGAGGCGCACGCCGTCGGCGTCCGCGCCGGGCTGGTCGCGTACCCGGACGGCGGGGATGCCGGCGGCCGTCAGCTCGTCGTACACGGTGTTGAGCAGCAGGTTGAACCGCGCGCAGACGGCGACCTCGCCGGGCTGCACGCCCTGGTCGAGCCACTTGCCCACCCGCTTCACCAGCGCCGCGACCTCGGCCTGCTGCGTGTCGTGGCCCTGCGCGTGCGGCCGGGTGCCGTGCAGCAGCGACCGGTAGCCGGCGAGGCTGTCCTCGCCCTCGCCTCCGAGGTCGTCGACCCGCGACCCGACCAGCACGCCGGTGGCCCAGGTCAGGATCTCCTCGGTGTTGCGGTAGTTGATGCGCAGCCGGCTGCTGCGCCCGGCGACGGAGATGCCGAGGGCGCTGAGCGACACCCGGGAGTCGTAGATCCGCTGGTGCGGGTCGCCGGTGATGAACAGGTCGTCCGGCCCGGGCGCGACGGCGGCGCGCAGCACCCGCCACTGCGCGGGGTGCAGGTCCTGGGCCTCGTCGACCACCACGTGGTCGAACCCGTGGACGCTCAGGTCGGCACCGTCGAGCAGTTGCGCCGCCCGCGCGCACACCTGCAGGTGCGTCAGGTTGCCGGCGGCCGACAGCTCGGCCAGGAACATCTCGACGGCGTCCCACATCTGGTCGCGTTGCCGGGCACCCAGCACCGTCCCGCGGCCCCGCCGGCTGGCCGCGCGGTAGTCGTCGCGGCTGCGCACGTCCTGAGCGAGGACGACGTGCCGGAACTCCTGGGTGAGGAACTGCTCGGGCCAGGGCAGGTCGAGCCGCCGGCAGACCCGCCGCCACACCTGCCGTTCGTCGGCGTCCCCGATCGGTGCCGCGACCCGGCCGGCGAGCGCGCGCACGCTGCGGCTGGCGAAGGCGTTCACGGTGGTCACCTCGACGCGCGCCAACTGTCCGTCGTCGCCGAGGAGCAGCGCCAGGTGCTCCCGCAGGGTCGCGGCCAGGGCATTGGTGTACGTGGTGAGCAGCACGCGGCTGTCGGACGTACGGGAGAGGAGGTGTTTGACCCGGTGCAGCGCGACCACCGTCTTGCCGGTGCCCGGCCCGCCCGTCACCTGCGCCGGCCCCTTGTACGACACCCGGTAGGCGACGCGCCGCTGCGACGGGTGCAGGAACACCCGCCAGGCGGCGAACGGCTTGTCGAGGATCTCGGCCAGCTCGTCGGGCCGGGTCACCAGCGTGATCCGGCTGGCGGTGTTGGCGATCGCCATCGCCAGGCTCTCGGTGGGCTCGGTCGGGGCGTCGGCGGGCCGGCGTTCGACGACCAGGTCCCGGTAGACCTCGTCGGGCGAGAAGCCCTCGGCGAGATATTGCAGCACCTCGAACTGGTCCTCGGGCAGCAGCGTGCCGAACGCCTCCAACTGCGGCTTGTCGACGATGGTCCGGACGGTCCGCAGCACCTGGTCGTCGATGCCGAGGTCCCGCAGCACGGTGTCGGAGTGCCGGGCGAACAGCAGGGACGGGGCTGCGGCCGCCGCCTTTTCCAGCGCCGGGGTCAGCTGCTCGATGGCGGTGACGTTGCGGACCTCCAGTGCCCGCGTCGCCGTGTTGACGGTGTAGAGGCGCTTCGCCGCCCAGGTGTACGCGTCGTCGTGCGGCACGACGTTGAGCAGCAGGAACGTGTCGCTGCCGTCGTCGGGGGCGAGCACGACCCCGCGCCAGAAGTCGTTGATCCGGATCGTACGCATGCGCGGGTCCCGGACGTTGTGCACCGACTCCAGGTGCAGGCCCTTGTCGGCGTGCAGCTCGGCGATGGTGAGCTGCTGGAACTTCTCCATCGCCTTGCGTACGCCGGCCTTGACCGGCTTCTCCAGGACGTCGAAGCTGTGCCAGAAGCTGTTGGCGAAGGCGAGCTGCGGCACGGACGGGACCTCCGGGGCGGCGGATCGGGGCAGGCGGATCGGCTAGGCGAGGGCGGCTTCGTCGGGGGTGTCGAGCTGCGCCTGGTCGTAGAACCAGCGCAGGTGGTCGAGCAGCGCCTCCCGGGCGTCGGCGTCGGCGAGGACCGTCAGCGGGAAGCCCGGCCGCAGGGCGAGCTTGGCGGTGGGGATGTTCACCCCCGGCAGTTGGTTGAGCCGCTGCCGCAGCTCCTCCCGCAGCGCGATGTCGTTGTACGGCGTGCGGACGCTGAGGTGCTGGAAAACCACCTCAAACTTTCCGCCCGGGTAGATCACGGCCGGCCAGATGCTGCCCAGCTCGTGTTCCCTGCGCCGGGCCATCAGGAAGCAGGAGGTCTCCCCGCCGGTGCCGTAGGACAGGGTCCCGCCCAGCGTGGTCCATTCCTCGAGCAGCACGAGTACGGCGGTGGTCACCGCCGAGCTCTGCCGGGCGGTGAGCTGCTCGACGAACCGGTCGGCGTAGGTGCCGCCCTGGCCCGGCCGGGGTCGGGGGACCCGCTCGGGCAGTTCCTCCGGGGTGATGCCGGCGAGCTGCGCCAGTTCCTCGGTGCCGATGCGCTGCGCCTGGTCGGCGCGGTTGCCGTCGAACGTCACGCCCTCGGACCGGAGCACCTCGTACGGGTCGTCGGTGCGGCCCGGTTCGAGCCAGCGGAAGCCGGGCGACACTGTCCCCTCGACCTGCAACACCCGGTGCGCGTTCGGGACGGGGTGGTTGGCCAGCCGGACGCCGACCGGCTGGGGCGCGGTGCCGATGAGGGCGGCCAGGTCGCCGTACGTCGTCCAAGAGCCGGTAGGCAGCTCGGACAGCGCCCTGGCCATGAGGTCCCAGGGCACCTCGGACTGGTTTCCGGCCTGCTCGGTCGGGCCGGGCCAGATGGTGACGACCCGCTCGGCGAGGGCGTCGGCGCGGGCGTGGATCTCCGGACGCCCCCACCGTTGCCCCGCCGTGATATCCCGGCTCAGCCTGATTCCGCTCTTCTCCAGTTCGGCGCGCTTCGCCGCGAAGGGCTTGTTGCCCATCTCGGAGTTGTAGCCGGTGAGGGTCAGGTTGCCCAGGGTGTGCAGCAGCGCCTCGTGCATCTCGTCGAGATTCTCGTCCGGCCCGAGGTCGGCGGCGAGCATCTGCCGCCACTCGTCGGTGAGCGTCTGCGGCAGCACGTGCTCAATGGTCGCCTTCTCCAGCGACACCGGTTCCTTGCTGCCGTACGACTCCTCCAGCCAGCGCAGCACCAGGCTGCGTTGGGGCGCGCGGCCGTGCAGGTAGAACGGGATGGACCGCACGGCGTTGCGCACGGCGGCGTCGGTGGCGTAGTGCTTGCGCCCGGTCGACAGGTACGCCCGGACCGCCTCGTCCACCGGCAGGTCCTTGTTCATCTCGGTGACGACGGAGAGCAGGATCCGGTTGATGTTCATCGTGCTCCGCCCGATGATCAGGCGGCGGACGAAGAAGCTCTCCACGTGGAGCAGCGCCGAGGCGACCTGTTCGGAGGTGGCGGTGCCGTCTTCCCGCCGGTCGAGCAGGTGCAGCGCCAGCGGATAGACGGTGGTGGTGCCCCACGCGCTCAGCCGCTCCAGCCGCAGGCGTACCCCGGGGTCCTTCTCCTCGTCGGGTTCGAGGATGGCCCGCAGCAGCGCGCCCAGGCGGGTGAACCGCCGCACTTCGGCCTCGATCTCGGCTTCGGTGCGGACGCGTTCGAGCCGGGCCTGCTGGGCCGAGTAGATATCGGTCTGCTTGACCCGCGGATCCCGGTGCACCAGATCGAGCCAGAAGAGCAGCTCCAACCTGTTGGCGCGGTCCAGCGGATCCGACTTGAGTTGGCGCTGCAACGGCAGCCAGAGGGACTTGTAGACGACGTCGCCCCGGGTGGGCAACCGCATGAAGAGATAGTTGCGCAGCAGGTCGGCCTGGGTGAGCCGCAGCCCGGTGTTGTTCAGCGACTCGAAGATCCGGTAGACGTTGTCGCCGGGTTGGGCAGTGACCGCCACCAGCCTCAGCCCGGTGATGACGGCGTTCTGGACCCCTTCGATGTCCAGCGGGCGCTCCGGGTCAT
Organism: Micromonospora sp. NBRC 110038; assembly: GCF_020884815.1. NCBI lineage: Bacteria > Bacillati > Actinomycetota > Actinomycetes > Micromonosporales > Micromonosporaceae > Micromonospora > Micromonospora sp. NBRC 110038. The sequence goes on from NZ_BBOL01000007.1 coordinate 90,928, forward strand.
CGACGGTCAGCGCGTCGGCGAAAAAACGGTAGGCCACGCTCACCGGGTCGTTGCCGGCGGCGTACGGGGTCGACTTGACGCAGGCCACGTAGGCGTCGCGGTCCTCCTGAGTGGGGACGAGCTTGAGCCAGCGCTCTTCCTCAAAGGGATTGGTCAGGTACTTCTGGTCGAGCATGAGGCGGTGCTTCGGTCCCTCGTGCGTCGCGCGGTGGTCGCGGATCGCGCAGAGCAGGATCGTCAGGGTGGTGAGCCGCTGTTGCCCGTCCACCACCAGATATTCGGCGACGCCGACGGGGCTGATCGTCGGGCTGGGCGCGAGCACGAGCGAGCCGATGAAGTGCGTGGCGCTCGGGTTGTCCACCTGGTCCTCGGCGAGCTTGCGCACGTCCTCCCAGAGCCGTGCGAGCTGCACCTTGTTCCACGAATAGGTCCGCTGGTAGAGCGGCACAAGGTATTGCTTCGTGCCCTCCAGCAGACCCTGCAACGTGGTTTCCTGCGCCGCGACCATCTCGCCACCGTCTCTTTCGGACCCACCCCTGAGCCGGCAAGACAATCAGATCAATCCACTCGGGGGCAACCCGCACGAAAGGTCGTCGCGTCGGATAGTCGACAGCCAGCCGGGCGGTCAGGTGCGCAGCTCAATAGGCTTCGATCTTTTCTCACGGCACGCTGGACGGCATCCGGCAGGCGGCGGGTCTGCCGGAAGCTGGCATCAGCCGGTAACGTCGGCGGCCCGTTCACGAGGACCTGCCGGGAGATGGTGTCGTGGGTCTGCGACGTGCGTTCACCGGCACCGGCGCCGTCAGCGGGTTCGTGGTCGGCACGGCGCTGGCCCTTGCCACCTTCGCCTTTCAGACGACACAGGAGTGGGTGGACGAGGGCGAACATGGTGCGGCCTACCGCTGGCTGCTGCCGTCGGCCGTGGCGCTCGTGGTGATCTCTCTGGCCGCCGTCGGCGAATGCGTCTACCTGCTGGCCCGGCCGCAGGCCGAGCTGCCTCCGGTCGACGCCTACCACCAGTACGCCGCCGGTGTCATCGCCTACGGCAACGTGCTGCACGAACAGAAGCGGGACCCGGCCCTGCTGCGGCACCGCGAGAACGTCACACTCACCCTGCACGTGCTCGGGTTTCACGAGCAGCGGGCGCAGCTCGGCGAATGGGCTCTGGAGTCCGCGCAGTTCGTCGACGACAAGCTCGCGATCATCGCCATTCTCATCGACGACATCGGTTGGGCCAACTATCTTCTCGGGCGTGACGTGGCCGTCGTCAACATCGAACGGGGGATCCGCTACGGGGAACAGCTTCCCACCGGTTTCGGAGAACCCCGCCGAAGTCTGCTCCTGGCGAAGGCCCACCGGCACCTCGGAGTGATCCGGACGGCGCGTGAAGGCCGGCTGGCCGAGTTCGACTTCGACCGGGCCGGGGAGTTGTTGGCCGGTGTGGCCGCGTCGGCTCCGGCGGAGGTACGCGTGGACGTGGCGCACGTCGATCATGCGCGCGCTCTGGCGATCACCACGATGCTGGGAGTGAACAACGCCGGCACCATCCGATCGAGCGATGCCGAGGGCACGGCCGCGTTGCGGCGGGCACTCGACCTGGTCCGCCGGGCCCGGGACGCGTTCCAGGTCGAATCGGATCAGGGACGTTACGCCAAGTCGTTGGTCCTGGAGATACGGATCCTCGAGGCCCTGCACGAAGATGTGGAGGCACGTCAGTTGGCTCCGTTGCGTGATCGGGCGGTGGCGGCGTCCGTCTGGTCCCGCCCGGCCGGCGCCGCGTTCATCACGGGAAGGTGATTCAGTTGGCGGAACGGATCGACATCTACAACGCGAACCTCGAGCCGATCGGTGTCATGGACCGGATCGAGGCGCACATCCGGGGCGAGTGGCACCGGACCTTCCACTGCTGGATCGTCTCGGGCGATGACGGTGGTCAGCTCCTGCTCCAGAAGCGGGCAGACAGCATGCGCAACTTTCCCGGCCTGCTCGACGTGAGCGCCGCCGGCCACCTGGAGGCCGGCGAGCAGGTCCTGGACGGGCTACGCGAGGTGAGTGAGGAGCTCGGTCTGACCGTCGACCCCGACGGCCTGCACCACCTCGGGGAACGGGTCGAGGTCGCCGATCAGTCGAACGGCCAACGGAACCGCGAATACCAGTCCGTCTACCTCTATCGGTGCGACGAGCCGCTGGCGAGTTACCGCGTCGCACCCGACGAGGTGGCCGCCCTGGTCTGGCTGCCGATCGCGGCGGGCATGGACCTCTTCGTCGGCCGGACCGACAGCCTCAGCCTGCGGGGGCGCACCTTCGAGGAATCGGACGGAGCCCGCTGGGAGGAGTTCTCCCTCGAAGTCACCCGGGAGTCGTTCCTGCCGAGAATCCAGCGGTACTACCTCACCACCCTGATCATGGCGGAGCGGCTGTTGTCCGGCGCGGGTCCGTTGGCGATCTCATAACGGCCGGTGGCAGATGGCAGTGATCGTGCTCGCCCGTCACGTCGAGACCGAGAAGAACCGCCGGGACATCCACGGCACGTGCGCGCTCGACACCGTCACGTCTCGGGGGCACCGCCAGGTCGAGCGACTGGCCGCAGCCATCCACGACCACGCGATCGGCGTGCGAGGCGTCCTCGCCACGCCGACGCCTCAGGCGATCGTGTCGGCCCAGCTGATCGCGACGGAGCTGGGCTTGCCATACGAGGGGGAGCTGGCGTTGCCCGCCGTCGATCTGGGCGTGGCCGCGGGGCGGTCCACCGCCGAGCTGCGGGCCGTGCACCCGCAGGCGCACCGGGCGCTGGACCTGTTCCGGGCTCGGGTGACCAGCGCCGCCGATCTCCACCTGCCCGGCGGCGAGACCGCTGGGCATCTGCAACGACGGCTGATCGCCTGGTGGCGGGGCGAGGGGCGGGAGCGGTGCCGCGACCGGCTGGTGGTGGGCAGCAACTCGACCGTACTGATGATCGCCCACCTGTTGAACGGCGTCCTGCCCACGGACCCGCGCTACCGGTACCTGGCCGTTCCCCACGGCACCGCCCGGCTCTGGCGCGGGGCCGGCGACGCCTGGACGGGCTCGCCCGGCTTTCCGAGCGACTCGTGGCCGGACGTGGAACAGCTGCGGTTGCCCTCGCCGGACGGCGCGGTGGCCGTGACGAGGCACGCTCCGAGCTGGGTGACGAGCGATCGCAGCATCATCGTCGTGCCCGGCTACTTCGGCAGTTCCCGGCACGGGCCGTACGGGCTCTACAACCGGTTGGCCCGCGCCTGGGCGTGGCAGGGCTTCGAGACGTTGACCATCGATCCGCTCGGTTCGGGCGATTCGAGCGCGGTGTTCCGGGACTTCACCTCCGAGGTGCGCTCCGTCGAGATCGTCGCCGAGTGGGCCGTCCGACGCTCCGCGTCGTTGCTGCTGGTCGGGCACTCGATGGGCGGGGCGACCGCGCTGCGCGCCCGGGATCGTGTCGGTGCCCCCGACTGGCGGGTCTGGTGCCTCGCGCCGCTGTGCCGGCTGGTCGACCTGGCCCGGGTCTTCCTGTCCGCCGGGCAGCTCGACGAGCTGCGCGTGACCGGCCGGACGTACCGACACGGCCTGGAACTGCGCCGGGACATGATCGACGAGTCGGGGGACGCGTGGGAGGTGCACTGCGGGGACGTGGACGGGGTGTGGGTCGCCGGAGCGGACCGGTACACCTCCGGAATGGATCTCACCCCGGTCCCGGCCGACCGGATACGCGTGATCGAGGGCGCCGACCACAACTTCTCGGCCGACGACAGCCTCCCCCGGTTGCTGGCGTCGACGGGTCCGCTGCTCGCCGCCCTGTCGTCGCCGATGCCAGGCGCCGATGTCGGCTGAGCTGGCGCAGCAGGTGCACGCGGTGTGGTCCGGTCGCTTCCAGCCGCTGCACGTCGGGCACCTCGCGGTGCTGCGGCACAGCCTGACCGTCCTGCCCCTTCCGCATGTCGCGGTCCTGACGACGTACTTCGGCTGGCGGGCCGAGGGCGACTACGGCGCGGCGGCCGACGACGCCTACGCCCCCGCCCGTAATCCGCTGACCGTCTGGGAACGGTTCTCCCTGATGCGGTTGGCCCTGGCCGGGGAAGGCATGGCCGATCGCGTGGCACTGATCGTCGCGCCCCGGCACGACCTGGACTGGCCGACGGTGGCGCAGTTCTATCCGCCCCGGCGCGTGATCTGCCTGACCGCGAAGGACGCCTTCGAGGCGGCGAAGGAGACGGTGTGGCGTTCCCGGGGCGAACGGGTGCACGTCTTCGCCGAGCTGGGCCCGCACGAGGTGCTCACCACCTCGACGATCCGGGGCGAGGTGGCGGCCGGCGCGGACTGGCGCGCCTTCCTTCCGGCGGCGTGTCACTCGTACTTCGCGGAGATCGACGGGCCCCGGCGGGTCTTCGGCGTCGGGCGGAACGCCCGATGACCGCAAGGGAATAGGCGGAAAGGAACACCGACGGGCGTTCCGGCACATCCCGCAGAATGCATTCAATTAGCTCGAATGAATTATGTATCCGACCATTGCCGCAACCATCGCGACCCCGGGGCGCGCGGGCATCCATTCACGACATGTCGCACCATTGACGACGCCGCACGTCTCAACAACGAAACGATTCCGTGGCGAATATGGCGGCGAATGCATCCGGCCTCGTATTCATAGATCCAGATCAGGATACTGAATGCTCCGAGGAGGAACGATGTCCACTGAAGCCGACGCGGCGCATTCAGCGCCCGCCCGACCCGCCGACCCAAGACGGCCGGCGGCACCGCCGCCCGCCGGCGAGCCGGGCCACGCCGGCCCGCCCGACCGGCCGCGTACCAGATTCCGTGGCGACATCGAGGGAATCCGGGCCGTCGCCGTGGTGACGGTGATGCTGTTCCACGCCGGCGTGCCGGCGCTCTCCGGGGGCTTCGTCGGCGTCGACGTCTTCTTCGTCATCTCGGGCTATCTCATCACCACCCAACTGCTGTCCGAACACAACCGGACCGGCGGGGTCGCGCTGATGGACTTCTACGCTCGCCGGGCCAGGAGACTGCTGCCGGCGGCCAACGTGGTGCTGCTGGCGGCAGCGGTGTTCGTGTTCCTGATGGTGCCCCGTGGCAGGTGGGGTCAGATCGGCGGCGACCTCGTCGCCGGGGCGTCCTACCTGCTGAACTGGCGGCTCGCCGAACGATTCGCGAACCCCGACCCGACGATGCCACCGTCCCCCGTACAGCATTTCTGGTCGCTTGCCGTCGAAGAGCAGTACTACCTGATCTGGCCGTTGCTGATCATGCTGGCGGTGGCGTTGGCCAAGGTGTCCGGCGCCCGGGTGAAGCCGGTGCTGGCGACGGCGCTGGGCCTGCTGGCCGCCGGCTCGCTGGCCTGGTCGGTGACCACCACCGTCGGCGCGCAGTCCCCGGCGTTCTTCCAGACCACCACCCGGATCTGGGAGCTGGCCGTCGGCGCGGGCGTCGCCATGTCGGTCGGGGCCCTGGCCCGGCTGCCCAGGCCGGTCGCCGTCGTGCTGGGCTGGGCCGGGCTGGCAGCGGTGCTGGTGGCCTGCCTGTCCTTCACCCCGATGATGGACTTCCCCGGCTACACGGCCGCCCTGCCGGTGCTGGGCACCGCGGCGGTCATCGCGGCCGGCTCCGCCGCTCCGGCCCGGGGCGGGGTGGGGTCCGTGCTCGGGATCGCGCCACTGCGCTGGATCGGCGCGCTGTCGTACGCGCTGTATCTGTGGCACTGGCCGATGCTCGCGATAGCGGCCACCTACTGGGGACCGCTGTCGACGTCCACCGGGCTGCTGGTGATCGCGCTGTCGACCGTCCCGGCCTGGTCGACCTTCCACTTCGTCGAGAACCGCATCAGATACTCCCGGCGGGTCGCGCAGTCGCCACGGCTCGCCCTGGGCATCGGGGCCGGCTTCTCCGCGCTGGGCGCGCTGGCCGGCGTCGCGCTGCTGCTGGCGAGCTGACCGGGTCCGGCGCCGACCGCCCACGCGGTCGGCGCCGGGTCGACGGCCGCGACGTCAGACCGACGGAAAATGGTACGGCTCAGAATGTCTGATCCCTGCCCGGTCGCTCGTCGGTAGGACGAATGCCGCTCGGCGGCCTGTCGAGCGGCTCCGGCCAGGGAGGTTCTCATGACATACGCCTTTGACGCGGAGCTGGCACCGTGGGTCCCGACGCTGCCCGTCCTCGACCTGCGCGACCCGGCCGCCGCGCGCGAGGTCGGACGGGCCATCGCGGCCCAGCTCCCCCCGCCCGACCTGACCGGCCTCACCGTGCTGGACCGGACGGTGCCCGGCCCGGCCGGCGCTCCCGCCGTCCCGGTGCGGATCTACACCCCGCAGCCGGCGGCGGCACCGGCACCGGCCGTCCTGCACCTGCACGGCGGCGGCTTCGTGCTCGGCGACCTGGCGCTCGAACACGCCGACGCCGCCGCGTTCGCCACCGGCATCGGGGCCGTGGTGATCGCCGTCGACTACCGCCTCGCGCCCGAGGCGCCCTTCCCGGCGGCGCTGGAGGACTGCTACGCGGTGCTGTGCTGGCTGGCCGGCAACTGCGACGAACTCGGCGTGGACTCCACCCGCCTGGCCCTCTACGGCCGCAGCGCCGGTGGCGGGCTCGCCGCCGGCCTCACCCTGCTGGCCCGCGACCGTGGCGGCCCGCGGCTGGCCATGCAGTATCTCGACGTCCCGGTGCTCGACGACCGGCTCGACAGCGTGTCCATGCTCGCCTACGTCGACACCCCGATCTGGAATCGCCCCAGCGCCGAGCTGGGCTGGGCCCACTACCTCGGGGACGGCGTCAAGCCCGGCGAGCCGGGCGTGTCGCCGTACGCCGCCCCGGCCCGCGCGGAGGATCTCGCCGGGCTGCCACCGGCGTTCGTCTCAAGCTGCCAGTTCGATCCGGTACGCGACGAGGGGATGCACTATGCGCAGCGGCTGGCCCAGGCCGGCGTGCCGACCGAGGCGCACCTCTACCCGGCCACGTTCCACGGTTCGGCGCTGGTGACCGAGGCGGCGGTGTCCCGGCGGATGCGGCAGGACGCGGTGGCCGCCTTCCGCCGACTGCTCTGACCGCCGCCGGCACGCGGCGGACTCCAGGCCGCCAGGTCGAACCATTCGGGTACGGGATCAGGGCACGTCAGCGGAAGCAGGCTCACGGGCGCCCGCCAACAGAACGGGGAGGGACGATGCCGCGTCCCTCCCCGTTTCGCCCGGACCGCCTCAGGACAGGAACTTGTCCAGGGCCGCCTCGATGGTGCCGCTGTCCGGCGAGGCGTACGACTTCATGGTGATCTTGTTGTACGAGATGAAGCTCGGGCACCGGTTGGCCGGGGCGTTCACGGTGCCGCCGTCGCCGATCTTCTCCGCGGTCTTCGCCGCGTAGAAGGTCATCGTGTAGCGCGACGAGATGTAGGAGATCGTGACCTGCTTGCCGGAGTTGTCCTTGTAGTCGCACTTCTTGGGCGTGCCCTCGCTGCCCTCGTCGACCTTCAGGCAGGCGACCACCGACACCGACGTGAAGTCGGCCGACTTCGCGTAGTACGGCTTCGCCGAACTGACCGACTTTGTCGACCAGAACGTGGGCCGCTCGATGGAGTTCGCGAAGGTGTACGCCTTCGCGCCGGACGGGCCGCTGTAGGTCGCCGCGTTCAGGATCGGGCTGCCGTCGCAGACCCCGGACAGGTCGCTGGAGTAGCGCGCCGTCAGCGCGTTGTTGTTGTTCGGCTGTTCCTGGGACTCGGCCGGCTCGGGGGTGGCCGAAGTCTCCGTGCCGGGCTGGGGGTTGCCGTTGCTCGGGGCCGCCGTCGCGGGGCCGGACGCGATCGGGGTGGGGTCTTCGTCGTCGCCGACGAGGGCGAGCCCGATGCCGGCGCCGCAGATCGCGAGGACGACGACCACGGCACCGGCGGCCAGGCCGATGATCAGGCCCCGGTTCGACTTCTGCGGCGGGGGCATGGGGGCACCGAACTGCGGGGGCCCCGGCTGGCCGTAGGCGGGCTGGCCGTAGCCCGGCTGGCCGTACGCGGGATACCCGGCGGGCTGGGCAGGGGCGGGCGGCCCGCTCCACGGGGTGACGTTCGGATCCGGCTGCCCTCCGTACGGAGGGTGATTGCTGCTCATCTGAAGCCCTTATCGCTATCGGCGGGTGCCACGGCACGGGATCATGAAACAGGGTAGTGAGCGGCGCAAATTGTCGCCCCGCCGATCGGGGCGGGTGACCGACGTCGATCACGCCACGTCAGGAGTCATGACTTTCCGTGTGGGATGGGCTGCGCTGGCGATTCTCCCCCGACGGGGGAATGGACCCTTTGGCGGCCGGTTGCGGTTTTCGGGAAAGAGGTCCCGCTGCAGGTGGACGACAGGAGTGGTCCCGCCGACCGAACGGTTCAATGTGTGACGCAGATTACTCAATCCGGTGTCAGGGCGGGCCTGCGGTGACCCACCGGGACAGCCGTCGGCAGGGGGCGGACACGGGGCCGGGCACCGCCGGCGGGTCGGTGCCCTTCGACGGTGCCCGGCTGGGCCAGCCCTGGTGCGGGCTTACTGGAGGTGGACGTGGGCGCGGGTCAGGACACCGGCTCCCGGACGTCCATGCGTTCCACCAGGCCGTCCCGAATGGTGTAGAGGTGGTGCACCACCTGGTCGGCCAGCACCTCCCCGTCGAGGGTCCTGACGACCTGGTGGACCTCGACGCAGATCCGTCCGTCGGGTTCCGGGGTGATGGCGCGCGGTTCGACCCGGGGGTCGATCGAGTCGAACTGACGCCGCCAGTACTCGCTCACCGCCACCGGCCCGGTGGCGCGGACACCGTCGATCATGTTGGGCCAGTCGACCGCCGGGCTGAGAACGGTGACGATGTCGTCGATGTCGCGGGCGTTGAACGAGGCGTAGAGGCGGCGGAGCAGTTCCGTCACCTCCGGTTCCAGATTGGTCGTCATGCCCCGAGTGTGGGCAGCCATGTCGGGCAGATCAGGTGAATCACATTATTCGGTGATTTCACATCTTCGGCGCTGCCTTCGGGGTCGGGGAGCGGGGTTCACCCGATACTTCGGCCGGTGCCGGGCCGGCACGCTCAGTAGGTCCCCGCGACCACGGCGGGCGAACGCCGTCGAAGGAGTGGATGTGTCGAGTCCGACCGCCGGCACGGCCGGCATCCCCACGGTGCCGGGAAAGCTGCCGGGCATCGGTCACGTGCCCCGGCTGCTCAGGAACCCCCTCGCTTTCATGCGTTCGCTGCGCGACACCGGCGACCTCGCCTGGGTGCACCTCGGGCCGCAACGGGTCCTGTCGGTGAACTCCCCGGAGCTGGTGCACCGGATGCTGGTGACCGACGGCCGCAAGTACGACCAGGGCAAGTACTTCGACAAGATCCGCCAAGAGTTCGGCAACGGTCTTCCGGTGTCCAACGGGGCCTTCCACACCCGGCAGCGCCGGCTCATCCAGCCCGCCTTCCACCGCGAGCGCATCGAGGGCTACTTCCGCGTGATGGCCGACTCCGCCGCCGCCCTGACGTCGCGCTGGCAGCCGGGCGAGGTCGTGCCGCTGAAGGCCCAGGCCCTCCAGCTCATGCTGGGGATGGTGGCGAAGACGCTCTTCTCGGCGGACGTCAGCGGCCGGGTCAACGACGAGGTGCAGCGGTCGTGGACGACCATCGTCAAGGGAGTGGCCTGGCGGACCATGTCACCGGTGGAGTTCCTGGAGAAGGTGCCCACGCCGGGCAACCGGCGCTACGTCCAGGCCAGCCGCCGCATGCGCGCCGCGGTCCGGGAGGCGGTCGTCGAGCAACGCAGGACCGGCGCCGACGACGCCAGCCTGCTCACCATGCTCCTGGCCGCGCGGGACGCCGAGACCGGCGAGAGGATGAGCGACGAGCAGATCATCGCGGAGATCTTCCTGATCCTGTTCGCCGGCACCGAGACGGCGGCCTTCATGACGGTCTGGCTCTTCCACGAGCTGGCCCGCGAGCCTGCGGTGGCCAAGCAGTTGTACGAGGAGGTCGACTCGGTGCTGGGCGACGGGCCGCCGACGTTCGAGGCCATCGGCAGGCTGACCTACACCCGCCGGGTGCTGACCGAGTGCCTGCGGCTCTACCACCCGGGCTGGATGTTCATGCGCCGGACCAACACCACGGTCGAGCTCGGCGGCCGGGAGCTGCCGCCGGGCACGGAGACCCTCTTCAGCATCTACGCCCAGCACCGCGACCCGCGGTCCTTCCCCGAGCCGCTGCGCTTCGACCCGGACCGCTGGCTGCCCGGGGCGCCGCAGCCGCCCGACGACGCGTACATCCCGTTCCTGGCCGGCAAGCGGCAGTGCATCGGCGACGGTTACGCGTGGGCGCAGATGGTGACGACGATCGCCACCATCGTGTCCCGCTGGCGCCTCGAACCGGTGCCCGGGCATCCGGTGAAGGAGCTGCCCCAGGCGCTGATGGCGCCGAGTGAGCTGCCGGTGGTGGTCAGGCCGCGGCCTTGACCTGGTCGGGGACGGCCCGCCGGACCCGGCGCTGGGCCAGCAGGATGAGCACGAAGGCGGCGAGGTAGAGGGCGCTCTCCCAGCCGAACACCACCCGGTAGCCGTGCATCGTGGCCGCCGCCCCCTCGCTCGGCCTGGTCAGCAGGTAACCCGCGACGGATCCCGCGAACAGGGTGTTCAGCAGGGCCGTCACCATCGAGGCGCCCATCTGCTGGGTGGTGCTCACGACCGCGCTGGCCACCCCCGCGTCCTTCGGGTCGATGCCCAGCAGGACGACGTTGTTCAGTGGGAACAGCGACATGGCCACGCCCACCCCGATCAGCACCAGGGGGATCAGCACGGCCGTCGGGTAGGGCGAGTCCACGCCGAGTCGGGTGAGGGTGAACAGCCCGGCCGCGCCGGTCAGGGCGCCGACGGACATCACCGGCAGGGGCCCGAACCGCACCACGGCGGGCGCGCTGAACTGGGCGGTGGTGATGATGGCGAGGGCGAACGGCAGGAAGGCCAGGCCGGTCTGGACGGCCCCGTAGCCCCTGGTGTTCTGGAAGTAGAAGGTGAGGAAGAGGAACATCGACAGCTGCGCCCCGTTGGCCAGCACCGCCGCGAGGTAGAGCAGGGCCCGGTGCGGCTCGCTGACGATGCGCAGGGGCAGCAGGGGCTGCCTGCTGCGCGCCTCCACGAGGACGAAGACCCCGAGCAGGAGGACGCCGGCGGCCAGCGAGCCAAGGGTGACCACCGAGATCCACCCGTTGGCCTCGGCGAGGGTGAGGCCGTTGGCCAGGCACACCAGTCCGAGGGTGGCGGTCAGCGCCCCGGCGAGGTCGTAGCGGCGTCCCTTGACCGCCGGCGGGTCCGGCCGCAGCGTGGCGACGGCCAGCACGACGGTGACGAGCACGATGGGGACGTTGACGAGCAGGCACCAGCGCCAGGAGGCGTACTGGGTGAGGACGCCGCCGAGCAGGAGCCCGACCGCGGCGCCGCTCCCGGAGACCATGCCGTAGACGGCGAAGGCGCGGGCGCGGTCGGCCTGCTCGGTGAAGGTGACCGAGATGAGCGAGAGCACCGCGGGCGCCACGACGGCAGCGAAGGCGCCCTGCAGGGCCCGGGCCGCGAACAGCTGGACGCCGTTGTCGGCCAGACCGCCGAGCGCGGAGGCGACGGCGAAGCCGACGAGCGCGGCCAGGAACATCCGCTTCTGCCCGAGATAGTCGACCAGTCGGCCGCCGAGGAGCAGCAGCCCGCCGAAGGCGATGGCGTAGCCGGAGACGACCCACTGCCGGTCGGCCAGAGAGATCGACAGGTCGGTCTGCATCTGCGGCAGCGCGACGAACACGACCGCGAGGTCGAGCACGATCATGAGTTGCGCGGTGGCGACGACCCCGAGGGCCAGCCAGCGGCGCGAATCGGCTGGAGAAAGATCCTTCGAAGACATGGCAACCTCTCACGCCGCGCGATTGGGAGGGCAGGATGTCCGTCAATTCGCTATCGCGCCGCAACGGTGAACCAGACAAGCATCCGAAGTGGATCGGTGTCAAGATAGAGAATTCGTTATGCCGTCGGCAGAATGACATCTCACGGGGTTTCGACCAATGGAGATCACAGTAGAATGGCTTCGGTATCGTCGTAGCTTCGACCGGAGGTAGCCAGATGACCCGCTCGCCCGAGCGCCTGGGAGCGATGTCACCAGACGCACCACTCGGAATCATCGCTCGCGCCGGCGAGAGCAACCTCAGCTTCGACGGCAACCTCTTCAACCGGCTGCTCGAGGAGCGCATTATCTTCCTCGGCTCGGAAGTGAACGCGGAGGTGGCGAATCGCGTCTGCGGGCAGCTCCTGCTGCTGGCCGCCGCAGATCCGGTCCGCGACGTCCACCTCTACATCAACTCCCCCGGCGGTTCGGTGGACGCCGGATTGGCGATCTGCGACACGATGGACTTCATCGAGAACGACGTGTCGACGCTGGTCGTCGGGCTCGCCGCGTCGATGGGTCAGGTTCTCTCGTCGGCGGGCACCAAGGGCAAGCGGTTCGCCCTGCCCCACTCGCGGATCATGATGCACCAGCCCCTCGGTGGCATCCAGGGCGTCGCGTCCGACGTGGCCATCCAGGCCGAGCAGATGCTCTACGTCAAGCGGGTGCTGCGCGAGGAGACGGCTCGCCACACGGGCAAGTCGGTGGACGAGATCGAGGCCGACGCCGACCGCGACCGGTGGTTCACCGCCGACGAGGCGGTCAACTACGGGCTGATCGACCGGGTCGTGTCCCGCGCGACGCACGTTCCGGACGGGGCCGGCACGCGGGGCTGAGCGATCCCGGGGTTGAGCATCCCCGGCAGTCAGCGAATGGCCGCCGCCGGTCGTCCGACCGGCGGCGGCCATTCCTCTGCGGAGCGAGGTGGCTCCCCTGCGGGGACTCTCCCCCACCCCTCGTGCAGGCACCCGGCCGGCGCCGGCGCCTCAGGGCCCGGCGGCCAGTCAGGATCCGTCGGCCAGGGCCTCCAGCGCGGCGTCGCAGCAGGCGACGTCCTGCTCACCGGCTCCGCCGGTGACCCCCAGCGCGCCCACCACCACTCCCTCCCGCAGGACGGGCACTCCCCCGGGCAGGAACGTCAGGCCCGGCTCGGCCGCCAGCAGGGCCGTCCTGACCGGCTCGGGGAACGCCTCGACGGCGACGTGGGTCGGCACGCGGAAGTTCAGCGCCCCGTACGCCTTCTTGCGCGCCAGCACCCCCGCGCTCGGGAAGCAACCGTCCATCCGCTGGGCGGCCACGGTGGTGCCGGAGGCGTCGACGACCTCGGCCGCGACGACCGCGCCGACCTTCCCGGCGTGGTCGACCACCGCCCTGAGCAGGGTGAGGGCCTGGTCGAGGGAGATGTCTGGCATGGTGGACTCCTTGTCCGTCGGGGGCCCGGCGGGCCCATGGCTGATCGGCGCGGGTCGGTGCCGGGAGAGCTGGCGGAGCCGGGGGACCACCCGCCGGGCGAAGATCGTCATGCTCCGCCGGAGGAGCGGCGTCGGCATCGCGTCCAGGATGCCCCCGCCGCCGACGTGGACGGCCGCGCCCGTGTCCCGGAGGTGTTCGTAGAGCCGGTCGCGGACGGTGCCGGGCGAGCCGACGAGGACGTGGCCCTGCGCGACGAGGTCGTCGTAGGACGGCGGCGGGAAACCCGGCGGGTCTCCCGCCCACGGCGTGCCGTCGGGCCCGGGGCCGCCCGGCACGGGCGGCGGGACGGGCGGCGGGACGGGCGGCGGTGACGCGGTCGCGCGAAGGAGGCGTTCGTACTGCTCCCGTGCCTGCTCGTGGGCGGTCCCGTCGTGCTCGGCGAGGTGGACCGGCACGCAGGTCACGACGCCCCCGGGGGCGCGTCCGGCCGCCGCTGCCGCCTGCCGGTACCGCCGGCAGACGTCGACGGCCCAGGACCGGGGGCCGGTGGGCACCACGAGCGAGTGCCCCCGTCGGCCGGTCTCGACGACGGTCGGCCGACCGGCCTCGGTCAGCAGCCAGACCGGTGGGCTCGGCGACTGCCGGGGCCGCACCGGGGCGTCGACCCGGGGTCGGTAGTGGTGCCGGCCGTCCCAGCGGAAGGGCCGGTCCTCCGCCCACGACCGCACGATCAGGTCGAGCCCCTCCCAGAACCGCTCCTCCGCGGTGGTCGGGTCCAGCCGCGACGAGTGGAGATCGGCCCAGGTGCCCCGCACGAAACCGGCGTCGAGGCGTCCCGCCGACACGAGGTCGAGCGTCGCCAGTGTCCGCGCCAACAGCAACGGGTCGTCGTGCAGCGGCAGCGCGTTGCCGACGACGGCGATCCTGATCCGGGTGGTCCGCGCGGCGACGACGGCGGCCAGGACGTTCGGGTCGCCGACCCGGGCGTGTGACGCGGGGTGGTGGGCGCCCAGGCAGACGCCGTCGAACCCGAGCGCCTCGGCCGTGACGGCCTCGTCGACGTACGCGGGGAGCAGGTCGCGGCCCGCGCCGAGGTCCGTGCGCCCGGGTGGCGGACCGGCCGGCCCCGTGACGAGGTGGTAGAAGCGCATCACCGGCTGCCGATCCCGTCGAGGAAGCCGCCGACCAGGTCGGCGACGGCGTCGGGCCGCTCGACCACGAGCGCGTGGCCCGCCGCCTCGACCACGGCCAGTCGCGAGTCGGGCAGCAGCCGGTGGTAGCGGCGCGGCACCTCGACCGGCACGTACCGGTCGGCGCCGCCCACCACGACGAGAGCCGGCGCGGTCACCCGCCGCAGCAGGCGGGGCAACCGCCGGCTGTACGGCCGGCGCCAGGACAGCCGCGCGTAGGCAGCCTGGTCGGCGTGCAGGCCACGCCGCCGGGCGGCGTGGGGCAGCGCGCCCACGGCGGGCAGATCGTTCATGGTCAGCTCGATCAGTTCCCGGTCCGTGGCGGCGAAGGGGTCGACGGCGACGGGCGGCCCGTCGGGCGGGGCCAGGCCGACCGGCGCGATCAGCACGAGCGCGCGCACCAGGTGGGGGTACGTCACCGCGAACTCCGCCGCCACCCAGCCGCCGAAGGAGTATCCGACGAGGTCGAACGGCCGGTGGAGGCCGAGCGTGCGGCGCAGGTCGTCGTAGTGCGTGACCAGGTCGTCGAAGCCGTGCAGCCAGTCCGGCATGGGCGTGTCCCCGCAGCCGAGCTGGTCGGGCGCGACGACGTCGGCGCGTCGTGCCAGCAGCTCGTGGAACCGCAGCCAGCGACCGGCGAGGCCCGCCCCGTGCAGGAACAGCAGCGCGGGCCCGGCGCCGCGGCGGCGGACCGCCACCGGTGTGCCGTGCACGTCGATGAGGTCGGGCCGCACCGGCGGGGGCAGGCGCAGCCGCCGGTGCGTGGGGATGACCATCCCGTTCAGCTCCCGGCCCGCCGCCGCAGCACCCGCATCCGCAGTCCCGGCCGGGGCCGCACGATGATCCGCGCCTGGGGCTGCACCCGCTGTCCGCCGAGTGGTGCGAAGTGCCAGCTCTGGCAGATCGTGGCCAGGGCGATGACCGCCTCCATCTGGGCGAAGACGTTGCCGATGCACTGCCGGGGGCCACCACCGAACGGGAAGTACGCGAACTTGGGACGGTCCTGGCCGAGGGCGGTCCCGGTGAGCTGGTCGTCCTCGCCGGTGGGTTCCAGCCAGCGCTGCGGGGCGAACCGCTCGGGGTCGGCCCAGAGCCCGGGGTCGCGGTGCACGACCCAGGGGCTCATCATGACCATCGCATCCGGGGGCAGGCGGTAGCCGCTGAGGACGCGCTCCTGCAAGGGGCGACGCCCCACGGTCCACACCGGCGGGAAGATCCGCAACGCCTCCTGGAACACGGCCGTGGTCCACTTCAGCCGGGGCAGGTCCTCCAGGGTGGCCCGGCGGCCGTCGAGCACCTCGTCGACCTCCCGGTGCAGCCGGGCCAGCGCGGCGGGTTCCCCGACGAGCAGGTGCAGCGCCCACGCCAGGGCGTTGGCGGTGGTGTCGTGCCCGGCCATCAGCAGCGTCAGCGCCTCGTCGCGGACCTGACGGTCGTCCATCGGCTCGCCGGTGTCGGCGTCGCGCGTCTGCAGCAGCAGCGACAGCAGGTCCGCGCCGTCCGCGCCCTCGTCCCGGCGGCGGGCGATCAGCTCGAACACCACCGAGTCGAGCGCGGCGCGGCCCCGCCAGAACCGGATGTTCGACGGCGAGGGCAGCCGGGCCAGCAGGCCGCCCATCGGCATCAGGGCGTACCGCAGGGGCCCGTCGTTGCGCGGCATCGCGGTGCGGATGGTCTCCGCCTCCCGGCTGCCGAGGGCGACGTCGAAGACCGTGCGGGCCACGATGGACAGGGTCAGGGTGACCATCTCCCGGAGCATGTCCACCTCGCCCCCGTCCGGCCAGTCCCGCACGTGGCGTTCCGACAGCGCCGCGAAGTCCTCCGCGTACCCGGCGATGCGCTGCCGGTGGAACAGGGGCTGGATCAGCCGTCGCTGCCTGCGGTGCAGGTCGCCGTCGCTGGTCAGCAGGCCCTGGCCGAGCAGCATCGTCAGGGGCGTCTCCCGGCGGCCGGTGGCGGCGCTGCGCAGGATGTCGTTGCCGTAGAAGCGGTTCGCCGTGACGAGCACCTCCTGGATGGCGTGCGGGTCGCTGACCAGGTAGATGGGTCGCTGCGGCAGGGGCAGGCGGACGAACGGCCCGTGCCGGTCGCGCATCTCGGCGAAGAACAGCGGCGGCTGGTTGGCCAGGGTGCGCAGCGCGCTCAGCGGGATCCGCTTCGGGCCCGGCATCGGCTGGGCCGCGTCGACGCGCGGTGAGGTGGTTCCGGTCATGGTCGCCTCTTCCGATCGCTGTTTGACAGGCGTGGTCAGTCGACGGGGCGACGGACCGGTGCGGTGCGCGACTCGTACACCCCGCGGTAGCCGAGGGCGCGGCCGAGCGGGGCGAGGGTCCGGAAGACCAGGTCCTGCAGCCACAGCGGCGGCCCGGCGAGGTAGAGCTCCCCCCGGAAGTGCGCGCCGCTGACCGCCGCCTGGAGGATGCCGGGGATGCCGCGTCGGTTGGTGCGGCCGTCGGAGGCGAGCGCCCACATCGTCTGCAGGAGTTCGTCGGAGAGCATCGCCGGCCGCAGGGTGCTGTAGAGATGCGCCGAGGCCGAGGTGTGGTTGACGATCCGGTGGGCGACCCCCGGGGGCACGACGTACGTCCGGCCGGGCTCGGCGAGGATCTCCCGGCCCCCGATGCGGATCCGGACCTTGCCCTCCAGGACCTCGAAGGTCTCCTCCTGGCGGGGGTGGACGTGCGCCGCCGCCACGTACCCGCCGGCGGTGAGGTGGTAGTCCGCTTCCAGCAGCTTGCCGTCAGTCTCGTGACGGGTCGAGCGGAACACCGCCCGCTCCCCGGTCATCGTGTTCTCGATCATGTCGCCGGCCCGGGGCATCGGGCACCTCCTCGATGGTGTCGACGTACCTGGTGATGGCAGCGGTCCGGTCGGCGGGGCAGAGCAGGGCGACGTAGCGGTCCGGGCGGACCACGACCGCCGTCGGCCGCCGCACCCGCAGCGCCTGCGCCACCTCAGGCTGCGGCAGCCGCAGCACCGGCAACGCGGCCGGAAGCCCGTGCAGGGCTGGCCCGGCCGGGCCGACGAGGAGCATGCAGAAGCCGTCGGGGAGCAGGTCCCACAGCCGGGCGTCGCCGACCGTCACGTTCGGCAGGCGCCCGCCGGGGCCGGGCGCGAAGGGCAGGAGGGGGCGGCGTCCCGGGCTGACCGCCGATCTCCGGTAGCGCTGCGTCAACCCGGCCATCGCCGGCGCCGCGTACCGGTCGACCACGCCCAGCCGCATCGCCGCCCGCCACAGCCCGTCGCGGGCAACGACGGCCACCGGGGACCGCAGGGTCCCGGCCCGGGTCGCCCGGTCGGTCGCCGCGACGACGGCCGCCGCGGCGGGCCTGCGCTCCACGTCGTAGCTGTTCAGCAGCTCGGCGGAGCTGCTGCCCCGGCACACCCTGGCGAGCTTCCAGCCGAGGTTGGCGGCGTCCTGCAGCCCCGAGTTGATGCCCTGCGCCCCGGCGGGGCTGTGCACGTGGGCGGCGTCGCCGGCGACCAGGACCCGGCCCAGCCGGAACCGGGTGGCGAGTCCCTGGCGCACCCGGAAGCCGGTCACCCACTCCGTCTCGTGCACCCGGACGGGGACCGCGGCGCGGCGCGCGGCCTCCGCCGCGAGGCGCTCCAGCGGCCAGTCGGCGGGGTCGGGCCGGGTCTTCCCGACGTTCATCGTGATGCGCCACGTCGGGGTGCCGCCGCCCGCGCGCAGCGGCACGACGTGCAGCACCTCCCCGGCGGAGAGGAAGTAGTTGACCCGCGTCGGTTCGAGTGCGGTGCTCAGCCGCACGTCCGCGCCGATCCACCCCTCCGGCTCCAGCCGCTGGCGCATGGCGATGCCGGCGGCGGCCCGGACGACGCTGTCGGAGCCGTCGCAGCCGACGACCCAGCCGAACCGGCGTTCCTCGGTGCCGCCGGGATGCCGCAGGACGACGGTGACGCCGAGCGGGTCGGCGCGCACCGCCACGCAGGCGACGCCGCGTTCGACCTCGCCGCCGAGCGCGGCGAGCCGGCGCTCCAGGATCTCCTCGGTCTCGTACTGCGGCAGCACCAGGCCGA
The DNA here is from genome assembly GCF_020884815.1 of Micromonospora sp. NBRC 110038. Taxonomy (NCBI): domain Bacteria; kingdom Bacillati; phylum Actinomycetota; class Actinomycetes; order Micromonosporales; family Micromonosporaceae; genus Micromonospora; species Micromonospora sp. NBRC 110038. The sequence continues at coordinate 109,506 of NZ_BBOL01000007.1, forward strand.
ACGGGAAGCGGCTGGGCAGGTCGTGGAGGCCGAAGGAGAGCGTCGGGCGGCCGTGCGACCAGGCCGTGGCGCCGGCGAGCCGGATGCCCCGGTCGACCGCCTCGTCGGCGGCGCCGAGGTCGGCCAGGATCTCCAGGACGCGGGGCCAGATCGCGATCGCCTTGCTCCGGTCGCCCCGCCGGACGCGGGCCTCCACCACCGCGCAGGGCACGCCGCGTCGGCGCAGCTCGCAGGCGAGCGCGAGGCCGGTGGGCCCGGCGCCGACCACGAGCACGGAGTCGTCGCCGGCCATCAGACGATCCGGTAGATCTCGTACTCGAGGCCGAGTCCGGGCAGGAACCGGCCCTGGCCGACGAAGAGGGCCTGGTTGACCCACTCGTATCCCTCGCCGCCCGTCTCCAGGCGGGGGGTGATGCGGAAGTAGTGGTCGGTGAACTCGGTGGGGGTGCCCTCCGCGAGCGCCCGGACGGTGGCGTCGTTCATCTCGATCAGGCCGTGGTACTGCGCGTAGAGGACGGCCCCGTCCTCCGTCTCGAACTGGGCGCGGACGTCCATCCGGGCCCAGTTGTCCGAGCCGACCAAGACCCAGTCGGCCCCCGCGCCGACCACCCTGGCCTTGATCCGGGGCCCGCTGAGCTCGCCCTCGACCACCTGGAAGACCATCCTGATCCCCATCGGGCCGGCGCCCACCATGAGGGGCGACTTGAGCTGGGCGGTGCAGCGTGCTTCGAATTCGAGATCCATGCTCACTCCTCGGGTTGGTGGCGGCGGAACACGAGCGAGGCGTTGTGGCCACCGAAGGCGAACGAGTTCGACAGGGCGGCGCGGACCTGCCGGGAGCGGCCGACGTTGGGCACGTAGTCCAGGTCGCACTCGGGGTCGGGGACCTGGTGGTTGACCGTGGGCGGGATCCACTGGTGCCGCAGGGCCAGCGCGCAGATCGCGGCCTCCAGGGCCCCGGCGGCACCGAGCAGGTGGCCTGTCATCGACTTGGTCGAGCTGACCGGCAGCGCTGCGGCGTGTGCGCCGAACGCCCGCCGGATGGCCACGGTCTCGGCGATGTCGGCCATCTTCGTCGACGTCGCGTGGGCGTTGACGTAGTCGACGTGGTCGGCGGGGAGGCCGGCGTCGGCCAGCGCCGCGGTCATGGCGGCCGCGGCGCCCCGGCCGGTGGGATCGGGGGCCGTCATGTGGTGCGCGTCGTTGCTCTGCCCGAACCCGGTGACCTCGGCGTAGACGCGCGCGCCCCGGCGCAGGGCCGCCTCGACCGGTTCGAGCACCAGCATCGCCGCGCCCTCGGCGAGCACGAAGCCGTCCCGGCGGGCGTCGAACGGCCGCGAGGCCCCCGTGGGGTCGTCGTTGCGTACGGACAGGGCGCGCATGTTCGCGAAGCCGGCGACGATCGGCGACACGAGGCAGGACTCGGCGCCGCCGGCCACCGCGGCGTCGGCGTACCCGTCGCGGACCAGCCGCATCGCCTGCCCGACCGCGTCGGTCGACGCCGCGCACGCGGTGACCGGCGCCGAACTGGGCCCGCGCAGGCCGAACCGGTGGGCGACGAAAGCGGCCGGCATGTTCGCGATCGAGTTCGGCACGAAGAAGGGCGACACCATCCGGGGCCGGTCGATGTCGACGTGCACGCCCCGCTCGATGCTCGCGGCCCCGCCGATCGCGCTGCCCACGACGGTGGCCGTGCTGTCCGGGTCCGCGAGGCCGCCCGCGTCGTCGACGGCCTGCTGGGCCGCCGCCAGCGCGAAGTGCAGCACCCGGTCCAGGCGGATGCAGTCCTTGCGGGACACCCAGTCGTGCGGGTCGAAGTCGACGACCTCACCGGCGATCCGCACGGGAAGCCGGGTCGCGTCGAACCGCGAGATGGGCCGGATCCCGGACGAGCCGCGCCGCAGCCCGTCCCACACCGCGTCCACGCCGACGCCGAGTGGGGTGACCAGGCCGATCCCGGTGACCGCCACCCGGCGACGGGTCGGCGTCATCGCGGCCCGTCGCCGTCGAGGCCGAACATGCGTTCCATCCGCATGGCGAGCTGCACGTCGCCCTGCACCCGCAGCTGCCCGTGCAGCATCAGGTCGACGCCGCGCCGGGCGCCGCTGGCCATCTCGACGAAGGCGGCGCTGTCGAAGACGAGCGTCACCGCGGCGGGACGGTCGGCGGCGACGGGCCGCACCTCGCACCCGTGCGGCCCGAGGGCGAGATCGTACTCGATCGGTTCGGCCGGCGGCCGGCGCACCCGCCAGCGGGCCACGGTCTCCTCGCCGAGGAGGTTGCGGACGAAGAAGTCCGGCATCCGCCGGAACGCGTCGTGCAGCACCTCCGCGCCCGCCGGGGTGCGCAGCCAGGCCACGAGCTGGGCACGGGTCAGGTCGGCCAGGGCGGCGCGGACCGCCGCCCGTTCCCCGGAGCGCAGGCCGGCCTCGGTCGCTGGCGCCAGGGCCTCCGGGCGCTCGGTATCGGTCATCGGATTCCCGCCCTTCCGACGGTCGTCGCCGACAGTCCCGCCGCGGCCGTCAACGCCGCCGCCAGTTCCCGCTCCGGGTCCTCGCCGGGCAGCCGGTCGGCCACGTGCCCGTCGGGCCGGACCAGCACCGCCTCCCGTGGGGCCAGCCGGTAGGCGTCGGCGAAGGCCCCGGTGGTGTCGACGACGGTGTCCGCCGACGCCGGTGAGTCGGCATCCGTCACGGCGACGAGCACCACCGGCACGGGGCCCGACCAGGCCCGTACGGCGTCCTGCCACCGGTCGGCGGGACCGGCCGTGAACAGCGCGAAGCCGTTCGCCGTCCAGTCCTCCACGGCAGCGCGGCGCGTGGCGGAGTCGAGCCAGGCGTGCGGCGCGCGCGCCCCGGGCACGGCCTCCGGCTGGTAGCGCACGACGTCGCGCACCACCTCGGCGGGGGCGTCGGCGGCCCGGGTCGCCGCCGGCGGGTACCGGAAGCCGAGGGCCTGCCCGGCGAAGTCGAAGTGGGGCCGGTGCTGTTCCAGCATCGGCGCGAGCGCCGCGACGGCGTCCCGGGCGTCGTCGCCGGCACGGGCCAGGGCCGTGGCGTAGGACGCGGCGTCGTGCTCCAGGAAGTCCCGCATGAGCAGCGCGTTGTGCTCGCTCTGCCGGGCGTTGAAGTCGGCCACGGGGCGGCGCTCCCGCTCGTAGTCGTCGAGCAGTGCCGTCCCGCCCCAGCCCCGCAGCACCGCCGCCAGCCGCCAGGCCAGGTGGTGGGCGTCCTGGATGCCGGTGTTCATGCCGAAGCCGCCGGTGGGCGGGAAGGTGTGGGCCGCGTCCCCGGCGACGAACACCCGCCCGGAACCGTCCCGCCACCGGTGCGCGGCGGTGGTGCCCATGGTCCAGGTCCGGACCGAGCGGACCTCGACCCGGACCGACGCGCCGACCGCCTCGGCGACGAGGGCCGCGTGGTCCCGGTCGGGGGCGAACAGCGTCTCGTCGGCGTCGTCGCCGAGCGCGGGCACCTCCAGCAGCCACTCGCTGCGCTGCGGGTCCACGGCGATGATCACCCCGTTCACCCGGGGGTTGACGATCCAGTACAGGGCGCTCTCCCGGCCCCGGATCCAGGGGGTGAGGTCGCCGATGAAGTGCACGTCCAGCAGGCGGCCCAGCGGCGGCTGGTGCCGCACCTCCAGCCCGGCCCGGCTGCGGATCCGGCCATGCAGGCCCTCGGCGAGCACGGCGTACCGGGCCTCGACGTGCCCGACCACGCCGTCGGGGCCGCGGTGGGTGAGGCGGACGCCGACGTCCGGGTCGGCGACGAGGTCGGTCACCGTCGTGCCCGTCCTGAGCTCCACGTCGGGGTTCGCGCGCAGCGCGTCGGCGAGGATCCGTTCGAGCCGGTGCTGCGGGCAGATGGTCGGCAGCACGGGGCTCTGCGCCATCATCCGCATCAGCGTGGCGGCGTCGGGGACCAGCTCGATCGAGCCGAGGTGGACGCCCGCGAGGGAGCGGACGAACGACACCCGGGGCATGTCCTCGATGGGCACCCCGGCCTGCCGGACGGCCTCCGCGAGCCCGAACCGGCGCAGGATCTCCATCGTCCGGGCGTTGACCATGGTGGCCCGCGGGTGCCGGGCGGGGGTGGCGCGCGCCTCGACGACCGTCGAGCGGATGCCGTGGGCCGCCAGGGCGTGTGCGGTGGCGAGGCCGACGGGGCCGCCGCCGACGATCGCCACCTCGGTACGGGAGTCCGTCACCGTGGGCCTGCCGACATGGTCGGTCCGGCGGCGGCGGCGAGCGCTGGCGCCAGGCGGCGGTGCACCGCCCTGGACAGCGCCCCCCGGTTCACGGCGTGGGCCGCGGCGAGCGCCGGCAGGCCGAGCAGGATCGCCCCGGCGAGGGTGCCGACGAAGGCGCCGGTCAGCAGCGCCCGCCCGCCGGCGGTCCGGCGCTGTCGGATCCGGCGGCCCCACCACCCGAACGCGGCCCCGGCGAGCAGGTCCCCGGCGGCGATCGGCACCTCCACCGGTGCCGCGTCCCGGCGGTGCAGCAGGTCGCCGACGCGGTGGGCGAGGGGCGCGGCGGCCGGCGTGGTGAGCACGGCGGCGAGTTCCTCGCCCAGGTCGCGCACCCGCGTCAGCTCCCGCTCGTTCACGCCGGCTGCGGGGAACCGCCAGAAGGGGCCCCGGCGGCCGGCCAGCAGCCACCGCAGCGTGGTGACGAAGGTGACCCCGGCCGGCGCGGTGTCGATGGCGGCCACGGTGCCCACCAGCCGGCCGCCCGCCGCCTCCACCAGCCGACGGAACTCCAGCGCCGCCGAATACCACATGTTGCGGCACGCGACCACGCCGAGCACGTCCCGCCCGGCGAGGTGACCGCTGTCCAGCAGGGACCGGACGGGGATCGACGGGGCGAGGTACCAGACCTGGTAGCCGAGCACCACGAGGTCGCCCGGGGGCGCGGTGGGGGGGTCCAGGGTGTACGGCACCCGCGCCGCCGGGTCGACCGCCTCGGGGAAGATGCCGAAGAAGCGGCGCACCGGCCACGGGAAGGGGTACGGGGTGACCGGCCGGACCGTGACGGTGTCGACCTCGACGCCCGCCTTCACCAGCGGGGCCGTCAGGGCACCCAGGACCTCGTCGAGTTGGCCGGTCTGGCTGTAGGAGTAGACGGTCACGGTCGGCGGGGCCGAGGCGGCGTCCGGCACCCGTCAGCCCTCCCCGTCGGCGGTCACCGCGGTCAGGTGCATGAACGAGACGGAGAACCGGCCCGACTCGGGCACCATGCACAGCATGGTGTCGCCGGGGTTGACCAGCCCCTGGGAGAGGATCTCCTCCAGGATCACGTAGATGCTGGCGCACCCGATGTTGCCCACCTGCGGCAGGTTGCTGTACCACACGTCGACGGGCGGGCCGGGGGTGCCGCGGCGGGCCATCTCGCGCAGCACCATCTGCTTCATCCGCTCGCTGGAGTAGTGCGCGGGGAGCCAACGCAGGGTGTCGGGGTCGAACCGGCCGGCCGCCAGCAGCCGCTCGTACTCGTCGATGCCGACCTTCACCAAGTGCGGCAGCAACGCGAGGTTCTGCCGCAGGGACAGGGCACCGTCGGCGAGGGCGTCGGCCGGGGTGTCGTAGTCCCACCACGCCTTGGTGGAGGTGTTGTTCGGCAGGCCGAAGTACATGCAGGTGTCGCCGGTGTTCGCGTACGACGTCAGGGTGAGCCAGTCGATGCGCAGGCTGACCCCGGCGGAGGCGGGCCGGTCCTGGACGAGCGCCGCGCCGGCGCCGTCGGAGAGCATGTAGCGCAGGAAGGCCATCTCCAGCGCCAGGGAGCCCTCCTCGTCCACTGGGCGGACGTCGCTGTTCCGGATGCTCTTGAAGCTGCGGGTCGGGTTCTCGCAGGCCACGGCGATCGCGTTGCGCTTCTCGCCGACGTTGATCTGGAGGTAGGCGTTCTTCAGGGCCATCATCCCGGAGTTGCACACGCCGTGCGTCGAGACGATCTCGCACGGCGCGTTGCCCAGCTCGCCGTGCACCATGCTGGCCATCCCCGGTGCGATCAGGTCCGGGATGGTGCTGCCGGCGGCGATAAGGTCGATGTCGTCGAGCTGGATCTCGGACCGGGCGACGGCGGCGCGCACGGCCTCGGCCGCCATCCGGGTGTTCGAGTACCGGGTCTGCTGGTTCTTGTCGATCGCGTAGTACCGCGTCTTGATGCCGGCGTTGGCGAGGGTCTGCTCCCGCAGGTTGGACGTGGCCCGGCCGATGACGCCGATGTAGTCCTCGACCTCCTCGTTGGGCACCGGCTCGCCGGGCAGGAAGCGGCCCATCGCGGTGATGTAGGCGGGCATGTGTCACCTCTCCAGGACGGTCGACTCGCCGGCGCCGGCGCCGGCCACGCGGTCCGACATGCGTCGGCGGACGAAGGCGACGACGTCGCCGACGGTCCGGATCTCGGCGATGCCCTCGTTGTCGAGGGCCACCGAGTACTTGCTCTGCAGCGCCTGCGCCATCCCGATCAGGTCCAGCGAGTCGAGACCCAGCTCGTCGAAGAGCTGCGTGGTCGGCCCCACCCGGGCCGGGTCGACGGCACAGTGGTTCGCCAACAGCGTCGTGACGTCGTCGTACAACTCGTCATCGAGCGTCATGCGCAACCTCCCCCGGTCGACGGCCGTGAGCCGTCGACGTCGTTGTCGTGCGGGCGGGGCCGTTACGCCCCGCGGCACGGGATACAGACTGTCGGCCGGCACCCCGGCCGACCATCCGGAGAACCCCGCTCGGGCACCCCGAATCAGCCGGCGCGGCGTCGGGCAGGGGTTCGGGGTGCCGACCACGCGTCGGGGCGGCCCGCCGCCCGGGTGGCGGGGCGCCGGATCCGTTCCCGCTCCACGGCTCGCGCGAGCAGGGCCCGCGAGGTGATGCCGAGCTTGCCGAAGATGCGGGTCAGGTGGGTCTCCACCGTCTTGGCGCTCAGCAGCAGGGCCGCGGCGATCTGCCGGTTGGTGCGGCCCGCCGCCACCAGCTCGGCGATCTGCCACTCCCGGTCCGACAACGGCAGGCGCTGGTCGGCCACCGTCGGCACCGGGCCCAGCGGGGTGCGCCGGCCGAGCCGGCGCAGTTCCCGGGCGGCCTCCCGTTCGTAGCGCACCGCGCCGCAGTCCCGGAACTCGTCGAGCGCGACCCGCAGCACGGTCGCCGCGCCGGCCCGGTTGCCGCCCAGGGCCAGCGCCGCGGCCTCGGTGAGCATGTCCCGGGCCGCCTCGACTCGCGCGCCGGCCGCGGCGGCGGACCGGGCGGCGGCGCGGGCGCACTCCGCCGCCGCGGCCGCCTCCCGTCGGGCGAGGTGCACCATCGCCCGGGCCCGTTGGGCGTGGACCGTGGCCATCGGCAGCCCCGTCGCCCGGGCGACGTCCTCGGCGGCGCGGGCCTGCTCGTCGGCCTCGTCGAAGCGGTTCTCGCCGAGCGCCGCCGCGGCGGCGCAGCAGCGCCACGCCCCGTCGCTGACGGGGTCGACGGGTGCCACCCGCCGCAGCGCCACGACCGTCTCCAGGTCGGCGACGACGTCGCCCACGTCGATCCGGACGATGGTCGCCCACTGCTCGGCCACCGCCCGCGAGGTGTCGTCGTCGCCGGTCGCTGCGACGGCCTCCAGCGCCAGCCGAACCGCGCCGTCGTCGTCGTCGGCCAGCGTGCGGATCTCGGCGGCGGTCAGCAGCGCCCAGGGCAGGACGGCCCGCGCCTGCCCGTCCTCGGCGAGTTCGACGGCGGCCTCGACGAGTTCCGCCGCCTCCGCCGGCTCCCCGAGGGCGAGTCGGGCCCGGGCCGCGATCCACAGCGCCGGGGCGCGCCACCAGACGGCCGGGGCGGGCCGCCGGTGCGACAGCAGCCGGTCGACGAGCACGATGGCCTCGGCGTAGTCGCCCATTAGCAGTTCGAGCAGCGCCGGGACGAGCAGCGCCTCGGGGTGCGTCGGCAGTTCCCGGTCGCAGACCAGGGTCAGCTCCCGCCGGGCCGCGACGCGGGCCGCCAGCGCCTGGTTCATGGCGTGCTGCTGGAGCTGGCCGAGGCCGACGAGACCGTTGGCGAGGGCACGGGCGGGGGGCGTACGGGCGTGCCGGAGCGACTCCCCGGCCAGCCGCCGCAGCTCCGCGGAGTCGCCCGCCTGGGCGGCGGCGCAGGCCCCGAGCGCCGACAGCAGCGCCACGGCCTCCGCGTCGGCGCTGTCCGCTTCCGCGCGCAGCGCCCGGACCCGCTCCCGCGTCCTGGTGTGGTGTCCGGTCAGGAACTCGACCATGGCCAGCCGACGGGCCAGTTCGAGCCGGCCGTCGGGGCGTCGGTCGGGCTCGTGCGACCAGGCCCGGTCGTACGCGGCGCGGGCCTGCTGCAGCAACCCGGCCGCCGCGGCGGCGTCGCCCTGGCCCAGGAGCGCCTCGTGCCGGGCCACCGGGTCCCGTTCCAGGGCGCGGGCGGTCCGGAACCACTCGGCGGCCCGTGCCGGGTCCACGTCGACGGTCTCCCGCGCGGCCTCGGTCAGGGTGGCCGCCGCCTCCGGGTCCGGCGGGGTGGCGAACGCCGCCAGGTGCACGGCACGCCGCCGGGCGGGAGCGCCGCGCAGCGCCTCGGCGGCCCGCCGGTGGCCGGACACCCGGCGGCCCGGCGAGGCGAGCAGGTAGACCCCGTGGCGGACGATCGGCTGCCGGAAGGCGAACTCACGCGGTACGTCGGTCTCCCTGATCAGTCCGGAGGAGACCAGCTCGTCCGCCGCCAGGAGGGTCTGTTCGTCGGTGGTGCCGTTGACGGCCCGCACGAGTTCCAGGTGGAAGGTCTCCCCCACGATCGCCGCGGACGTGAGCAGGTGCCGCGCGGGCTCGCTGAGGCGGCCGAGTTCCCAGCGCAGCACGGTGACGATCCGGTCGGGAAGGCGGTCGACGGGCCGGCCGCCGCCCTGCTCGGCCAGGGCGCGCAGGTAGAAGGGGTTGCCGCCGCAGAGGCGCAGCAGCTCGGCCCGGCGGCGCGGGCCGCGTACGGCGGTCAGGAACGTCTCGGCCTCCCGGTCGGGCAGCGGCTCCAGCTCGACGGCGACGCCGGGCTGTTCGGTGCACAGGCACAGGCCGACCAGCGGCCCCTCGCATGGCCCGCTGCGCCAGGCGGCGAGCAGCAGCAGCCGGCCCTTGGGCTGCCGTTCGAGCAGGTGGGCGAGGAATGCCACGGATTCCCGGTCGGCCCACTGCAGGTCGTCGAGGACGAGGACGAGGCCCGACGGCTCGGCGAGCCGCTCCACGAGCGCCCGCATCGCCCGGTGGGCGCGGTAGTTGTTGTCCTGGGCCGCCTGCGGGCAGGTCTGGTCCCGGCCGCTCAGCGAGGGGAAGACCCGCGCGAGGTCGGCCACCCGGTTGTCGCCCAACCCGGCCAGCAGGTCGCCGCCCAGGCCGTCGAGGTAGTCGTCCAGCGCGTGCACCAGCAGGCTGAACGGCACGTGTCGCTCGTATTCGCTGCCCCGGCCCCGGAGCACCAGGAAGCCCTCCCCGGCGGCCTCCTCGGCGACCGCGTTGAGCAGCCAGGTCTTGCCGGTGCCGGGATCGCCCCGGACGAAGGCCCAGGCCGTGCCGGACCCCGCCAGGTCGAACACCGTACGCAGTTGGTCGAGTTCACGACGCCGCGGCGCCGCGGCGGTGTTGTCGATGAATGGCATTGCTCTCCCCCGTCTGGACGACCTCGGTGATGACGTTCGCCGGTGGCGGGGGCCGCGCCGCCGGCCGGGCGCCGGGGCTCACGGCACCTGGACGACCTGGGCGGCGTAGGCCAGCCCGGCACCGAAGCCGACCAGCAGCGCCCAGTCGCCGCGGTGGGCGCGCCCGGCCTGCCGGAGCTGTTCCAGGGCCAGCGGGATGGACGCCGCGGAGGTGTTTCCGGCGTTGATGATGTCGTCGGCGACCGGGGTGTCGGCCGACAGGCCGAGCCGTTCGGCGGCCCGCTCGATGATGCGCAGGTTGGCCTGGTGCGGCACGAACGCCCTGACCTGGGCCATCTCCAGGCCCGCTGCCTCCACCGCGCGCCGGCCGAGCTCCGGAACGGTGTCGATGGCCCAGCGGAACACCTCGCGCCCCGCCATCTGCATGGTCGGCCAGGGCTGCTCCGGTCGGTCCCGGTAGTCCCGCCAGCTCGCCCCGTGGGCGATGAGCTCGCGGCGGGCGCCGTCGGCGCCCCACACCGTCGGCCCGATCCCCATCGTGTCGCCGGGGCCGATGACCACGGCCCCGGCGCCGTCGGCGAACAGCAGCGCGGCGCTGCCCTCGCGGGAGACCAGGTCGGTCATCCGGTCGACGCCGATCAGCAGCACGTGTCGCACGGTCCCGGCGCGGACCAGCGCGTCGGCCATGCCCACCCCGTAGCTGAACCCGGCGCAGGCGGCGTCGATGTCGAGTGCCGCCGCCCGCCGGGCCCCCAGCCTGAAGGCGATCTCGGGGGCCGCCGCCGGGGTCTGCCGGAGGTCCGACATGGAGGCGACGAGCACCATGTCGACGGCGTCGGCGGAGATGCCGGCGGCGGCCATCGCCCGGCTGCCGGCCCGGCTGGCCATTTCCGTGATGGTCTCGTCCGCGGCGGCGTGTCCACGTCGTACGACGCCGGTGCGGCGCCTGACCCAGTCGTCCGTATAGGTCGTGCCCCGCACCAGATCATCGTTACACACAATTGTTCGTGGTCGATATGTGCCGATGCCGATCATCCTCGCGCCAGAAGTCGCCAAGGCCACCTACACCACCAATCGCACGTTCTCGGCAAACGGGAATGTGAATCGCCCACGACTTCGCACCGAATCGAATCGCCCGCTTTGCGGGGACCCACGATCCGGCTCACCCAGCAACGAACAACAAAGGGGAAGCGCGGCCTCCGATGGCCACACATGTCAGACAGGACAGCTCAGATTCCCCCCGAAGCTGCACTCAACCTTCGCCAAGTTACTGCCGGCAACCCGATGCTCACGATGACGGATGCAAATTTTTCACGATGTGAAATCTGTTCACGCCCCGATAACATCGAAGCCACTGAGGACGGACGCGACGCGCCAAGCCAGGGAATCGACGCCGATAACCGTTCAAAATGGCCCGACGGGTCGCCGGATACGCCGTCACGACCAATCATTGACGGAAACCGGACAGTTTCCGCTCACCCGTCGGCCACGACCCCCGCGCCCATCGGCGTCAACTCGGCCACGGTCGCGCGCACCAACTCGGCGAGACCGCCGGGGCCGACGACGATCCGCCCCTCCAGCAGGAGCGAGGCGAGGCCGTGCACGAGCGACCAGGTGGCGAGCAGCGCCGCAGGCCGCCGCCCGGCCGGCACCTCTCGCGCCAGGCGGCCCTCGATGACCGCCGTGCACCTCGCGGCCGCGGCGAGCGCCTCGGCGTTCGACCGTCCACACGGGTAGGCGTACATCAGCCGGAACAGCCCCGGGCGGTCCAGGGCGAACCGCACGTACGCCTCGGCCATGGCGGGGATCGCCTCCGCCGCGCCGCCCGCGCCGTCGGCGGCCGAGAGGCACTCGGCGAGGGCGTCGTATCCGCGCACCGCCAGGGCGGTGAGCAGCGCGTCCTTGTCCGCGTAGTGCCGGTACGGGGCGTTCGCGGAGACCCCGGCGCGGCGCGCCACCTCCCGCAGCGACAGCGCCCCGGGCTCACCGGAGGCCAGCAGCAGCTCCATCCCCGCGTCGAGCAGGGCGTGCGGCAGATTGCCGTGGTGGAAGGGACCCGACCGCGATGTTGACACTGCACACACCCTCTCCTACGCTGGCATCCGCCCGTGACATCCGAGCACCGCCCCCCGCACCGCGCGCAACCAGCCTTCCTGACCACTCCTTGAGCGGAGCGCGTAGTCATGACCGTGCGGCACGTGGACGTCGTCATCGTCGGGGCCGGCCTGTCCGGCATCGGCGCAGCCTACCGACTACAGACCAGAAGACCGGGCACCTCCTTCCTCGTCCTCGAGGCGCGCGACGCCCTCGGCGGCACCTGGGACCTCTTCCGCTACCCCGGCGTCCGCTCGGACTCCGACATGTTCACCCTCGGTTACCCGTTCCGCCCCTGGACCGGCGAGCGGTCCATCGCCGACGGGGCGGGCGTCCTCGACTACATCCGCCGCACGGCCGTCGACGCCGGCCTCGACCGGCACGTCCGGCTCCGCCACCGGGTGGTGCGGGCGTCCTGGTCCTCGGCGCACGCCCGGTGGACCGTGGAGGCCGAGGTCGGCCCGCAGCGGCAGCCGGCCAGCTGGTCGTGCCGGTTCCTCTACCTGTGCAGCGGCTACTTCAGCTACACCGGCGGCCACGAGATCGACCTGCCCGGGCGGGAGACCTTCCAAGGCCGGGTGGTGCACCCGCAGGACTGGCCCGAAGACCTCGACCACGCCGACCGGCGGGTCGCCGTGATCGGCAGCGGCGCCACCGCGATCACCCTCGTGCCGGCGCTGGCCGAACGGGCGGAGCACGTCACGATGGTGCAACGGTCGCCGACGTACGTCGTCGCACAGCCCACCCGGGACCGGATGGTCGCCGCCCTGCGGGCGGTGCTGCCGGCGGCGGCCGTGCACCGGACCGCCCGGGTCAAGAACGTCGCGGTCACGACCCTCGCCTACCACCTCATGCGGCGCTGGCCGGCCCGCGCCGCGGCCCTGTTGCGGGCGGGCGTGGCCCGGGAACTCGCCGGCGTGCTGCCGCTCGACCCGCACTTCCGCCCCCGCTACGACCCGTGGGACGAGCGCCTGTGCCTCAGCGCCGACGGGGACTTCTTCCGGGCCATCAGGCAACGGCGCGCCACCGTGGTGACCGGCGAGGTCGCCGCGCTGGTCCCCGACGGGCTGCGGATGGCCTCCGGCGAGACGGTGCCCGCCGACATCGTCGTCACCGCCACCGGCCTGCGCATGGTCGCGGTGGGCGAGATCGCCCTCCACGTCGACGGCACGCCGGTCGACCCGGGCCGGACGCTGATGTACAAGGGCATGATGCTGTCCGGCGTGCCGAACCTCGCCTGGTGCGTCGGCTACGCGAACGCGTCGTGGACGCTGCGCGCCGACCTCACCTCGCAGTACGTGTGCCGGCTGCTCGCGCACCTGGACCGCCGCGGGCTCGCGTGGGCCGCGCCCCACGTCGACGGCCGGGTCGAAGCCGTCCGCCCCCTGGTCGGCCTCACGTCGGGATACGTGCGCCGGGCCGCCGCGAGCCTGCCCAAGCAGGGCGAACGGCCACCCTGGCGGGTCCGCCGCAGCTATCCGTCCGACCTCGTCGCCCTGCGCTACGGGCGGATCGCGGACAGCGCCATGCGCTTCGGCGTGCGGGGCACACCGGTGCGCCCCCGCAGCGACCAGGAGTCCCTCGTGTGACCCCGTCGGCACGGCCACGGGGCGACACGCGCGTCCACGCGGCGACCCGAGCCGCTCCGGCCGCCGGAACGGCGGGGCCCACCCGCCACTATGCGGGGCGGGCGGGCCACGCCTGGTCCACCGTCGACCGGTCAGTTTCCGATGGCTGACTGCGGTCCGGCGTACGTCCTGACCAGGCTCGGCACCTGGGACGCCGGGTGGAGGGTGTAGGAGTAGAAGTTGCTCGGGTTGAACGCCGAGCCGCCGGTCTCCTGCTGGCCGCTGCAGCTGACGCAGATGCTGCCGGACTGGCGCAGCTCGGCGGTGTCGTCCCGGTAGTACGGGTCCTTCACGCCCTCGAAGTAGCTGTTCTCCAGGACCATCTTCGTGTAGCCGCGCGAGTAGTTGCCGTAGCCCGTGACGCTCTGCAGGTAGTTGTTGTAGAGGTGGGCATAGGCCACGTTGTCGGTGCTGGGGTTACGCGAGTTGGTGTGGTGGATCCAGTTGTGGTGGATGGTCATCCGGGCGGTGACGTTGGTGGTCCAGCCGATGCCGAACGCCTTGTTGCCCTCGCCGATGACGTTCCACGAAACGGTCAGGTTCGTGGTGTCCTTGCGGCTGTCGATCAGGCCGTCGTTCATCCGCACGATCTGGTTGTGATCTATCCAGATCTTGTTGGCGGTGTCCATCTGGATGCCGTCGTAGTCGAACTCCTTGTCGTCCGGGTCATCGGACGTCATCCTGGTGTCGCGGATCGTCAGGTTCCGGATGATGACGTTGCTGGTGCCCTCGCTGAGGAAGAACCCGCCGTTGACGATCTGGCCGTTCTTGCCGACGCCCACGATCGTCTTGTTGGACGTGACCGGGATCTCCTTGCCGTACGGGCTCACCGTGATCGCCGCGTTGACCCGGATGACGTGCGCGGCGCTGGCGCCGGCGTACCGCTCCAGGTCGGCCTGGTTGGTGACGGTGACCGTGGTGCCGCCCGCGCCGCCGGTGGTGCCGGCCGCCCCGGCGAACCCGTCGGGGTTGTTGGCGTACGGGACGCCGCTGGGCGGCGGGGTGGTCGGGGGCGGGGTGGTCGGCGGCGGCGCCGTCGGGGTGCCGCTGGTGGGCGTGACCCCGCCCGTGCAGGCGGTGCCGTTGAGGGCGAAGTTCGTCGGCACCGGGTTGCTGCCGTTCTGCGTCCCGCTGAACCCGAAGCTGGCCGTGCCGTTGGCGGGGATCGCCGCGTTGTAGCTGACGTTCGTCGCGGTGATGTTCGACGTTCCGGCCGGGATCGTCGCGTTCCACGCCTGGGTCACCTGCTGACCCGCGGTGAACGTCCAGGTCAGCTTCCACCCGTTGACGGCGTCGCCGAGGTTGGTGACGGTCACGTCGCCGTTGAAGCCGCCGTCCCACGAGCTGGCGACCTTGTAGTCGACGCGGCAGCCCGCCGCCGCCTGGGCGGAGACCGCCGTCACCGCGCCCACCGCCGCGAGCGCGGCGGTCGTGCCCAGCACCAGCGCGGACCGCCAGGTGCCGCGCGCCTTCTTCGTCGTCATCGAGTCTCCGGAGGAGGGGGTGAGAGACTCGTTGTCGAGCGGGGTCACATCGGGTTCCAGCCGTCGGAGCCCGCGAGGTACTTCTGCGGCGTGTAGTTGGCCGCCTGCGAGTCGCTGAGCTGCGGACGGTTGCTGTTGACGCCCGCACCGGCCCCGGTGTTGCGGTATTCCAGGAACCGGGCGTTCTGCCAGACGTTGCCGGACATGTCGGTCCAGGGTTGCGCGGTCTTGATGGTCCCGCTGAGCGACGACTCCCGGTACAGCACCTGGGCGGTCGGGCCCCACGGCCGGCCGAGGGTGGTGGTGTTGCTGGTCGCGCCGGTGATGGTCGAACGGTAGATCAGCATCCCGTACGTCTTGTTGGCGGGCGTGCGGGCGGCGGTGATCGGCCCGCCGGTGGACCGCTTCTCGTAGATCGAGGCCCGGTCGAGCACGACGGTGCCGCCGCCGAAGATGAAGTCGACGGTGCCCTCCACGTAGGAGTCGACCACGTAGGCGCGGGTGTTGTCGTTGACCAGGAAGGTGTCCTGGTCGCCGAGCAGCCGCACGTTGCGCAGCACCGCGCGGTCGGCGTTGAGGTGCAGGGCGACCGCCTGCTGGTCGCTGTTGTTCCAGTTCTCGACGTAGTCGTTGGAGATCGTCAGGTTCTCCGCGACGAAGTTGGCCCCGTAGACGAACATGCTGGCGCTGTTGAACGTGCCGTGGGTGGCGGCGTAGTTGTTGTAGACGAGCACGGTGTTCGACGGCGACGAGCCCAGGCCCCGCAGGGTGATGTGGGGCTTGTTGGCCGGCACCGTGACGACCTCGCGGTAGGTGCCCGGCTTGATCGTGATGGTGACCCGCGAGCTGTTGTTCGTCGGCACCGCGTTGATCGCGGCCTGCACGGTGCGGTACGTGCCGGTGCCGTCGGACGCCACGGTCGGCGTCCCGGCAGGGGGCGGGGTCGTCGCGGGCGGGGTCGTCGGCGGCGGAGTGGTCGGGGGCGCAGTGGTCGGCGGCGGGGTCGTCGGCGGGGTGGTGGTGGGCGCGGTCGTGCCGGTGCAGGCAGTGCCGTTGAAGGTGAAGACGGTCGGCGCGGGGTTGCTGGAGTTGTTCCAGGACCCGTTGAAGCCGACCTCCACCGTGCCGTTGGTCGGGATGGACGCGGTGTAGTCCACGTTCGTCGCGACCACGTTGCCACTGGCCGGGCTCGCGGTGAAGCCCCACGACTGGGTCACGGCCTGACCGGCGGTGAACGTCCAGCCCAGGCGCCATCCGGTGACGGCGTCCCCCAGATTCTTGATCCTGATGGTGGCGCTGAAGCCGCCGTCCCACTGACTGGCCACCGCGTAGGTGACCTGGCAGCCGGCTGCGGCCTGCGCGGAGCCGGTGGTCGCGACGCCCGCGACGACCGTGGTGGCGGTGGTGAGGGCGGCGGCGGCCACCGACAGGACTCGCCGCCGCCTCGACAGAACGTTCACGCTGACTCTCCCAGGGGTCCTGGCCTGCAGGCGGGCCAGCCATCGAGATTGGCCTATATTACGGGGCCATATCGTGGCACGGCGCGGACGAGCTGTAAAGCGCTTTCCCCGACCTCCCGGGAGAGCCGCCGGGGGCGGTCGCCGCGACCGGCACGACGACCACCCCCGGCGGGGACACCAGCGGACCGGACCGTCAGACCCCGTCGTCGATCGCGAGGTGCGCCGCGACGGTGAGCAGGTGCCACAGCTCCGGTTCGATCCGGTACACCGACGCCATGCCGTAGAAGCGCCGGGTCCCGTACTCCCAGTCCAGGTCGCGGCGGGCCTCGTCGGCGGCGGCGCGGACGGCCTCCCGGCGGATCTCGGCCAGGCGCGTGGACAGCGTCACCAGGTCCCGCAGGATGAGCCCCAACCGCGCCTCGTCGCCGACCTGCTGGTGGGGCAGGCCGCGCTGCGACCGGGTCGTCCAGCCCAGGACGTGGTCGCCGCCGTCCGGGGCGAGAATCGGCGACAGCCGCTCGTTGGCCAGCGCCACGGCCGTGGCCCGCAGCAGGTCGGCGTCGCGGCACAGCAGCAGCAACTCCCCGCCGAGGCGACCCAGCGGCCGGGCCAGGACGCCGTCGCCGACCAGCTTCTCCGAGTACGCCTCCAGCACCGCCGCGTTCTTCTCCTCGGCGAGCACGTGCGGCGACGGCGGACTGGCCCGCCGCTGTTCGTACGAGCGGCGCAGGTCGGTGAAGCCGTCGAAGGCCGCCAGCCGCAGCGAGTGCCGGGAGGCGAACAGCACGATCTTGTCGGTGACCGGCCGCTCCTCGGCCTCGGTGGAGGGGACGATGTCGTTCAGGTCGACCCGCTGCTGGCGCAGGAACGCCCACAACCCGCGGCTCAGCGCCTCGCCCGGCGCGCCGGAGGGCGGAAGCGCCGCGAAGGCGTACACCTGCTGTTGCGGCTCGCCGTCGTCGTCCCCGGCCAGGTTGACCAGCCGGCGGTGCTCCTCGTCGTCGTAGTTGACCAGCCAGTCGCTGCCGTCGAGCAGCTCCCGGCCCAACTCGTCGGCCGGCATCCGGGACCGCTCCAGCAGCTCGAACACCGAGATCTGGCGCAGCGGCGCGATCAGCGGGCGGGCCCGGTCGCGCAGGACCCGTACCACCGCCGCCGCCGGGCCCCCGGACGCCGCCGGACCGCCGGGCGCCGACGCCAGGGCCAGCGTCGCCGCGCCCTCGGCGAGGGACACCCGCCAGGCCAGCGCCGAGGCCACGTCGGCCAGCCTGGGCCGCCGGCCCTCGCGGTCGGCACCACCGACCGACCGGTCGTACAACCAGTCCTCGGTGCGGTGGTCGTCGACGGCGGGCACGACCCGGCGCAGCGGGAAGCGCTCGGCCTGCCGCCGCTCGTTGCGGACGTCCTCCATGGCCAGGCGCACGACGCGCGTCGCGTCGTCCACCGCGTCCCGCCAGCCCTGCGCCTCCTTGCGGACGACCGCGACCGTCTGCGTCAGCCGCTCCAGCATCAGCAGCGTCCGCTGCTGGCAGTCGTGCTGGTAGCCGGCCGTCAGCAGCGCCTGCTCGGCCGCCAGGTAGTCGAGCTGGTGCCGGCCACGGAACATGCCCCGGTCCTCGCGGACCCGCTCCTCGGCGTGGTCCCGCGCGGCCTTGGCGACGCCGGGATCCGCGCGGGGGGCCTCCTCGACCCGGCTGCGGAACAGCTCGAGCCGCTGCTGCACCCGGTCCAGGAAGGCCAGCCCGCCGCGCGGGCCGCCGTCGCGCCGGGACATGATCCGGGCCACCGCGCCGCGCAGGGCGATCCCCCACTGCCGGTCGGTCTCCCGGGCGTGCTGGTCGGCCACCGGGTGCCACTGCTGCTGCGTCTTGAGGGTCAGCGGCACGCCCTTCTCGCCCCAGAACACCCGCAGCGTCTCCTTGGTGGCGTCGATGACGACCTGCCCCCGGTGGTCGGTCCGCATCGGCCGGATGTCCTCGAAGGGCAGGCGCAGGTTGGGCAGGTCCGGCAGGCGGGGGCCGCCGCCGGGCGCGGTCAGCCAGCCCGACGACGGGGCCAGCAGCCCCTCCCGCGCCGGCTCGCTGTCGAGTTCCTGGAGCACCGGCGGCGGCTGCGCGCCCTCGGCGTCCCGCTCGTCGGTGGTCCCGGCGAGGAACTTGTCCACCTCCGGGCCCAGGTCGCCGACGGCGGTGGGCAGCGCGGCCAGCACGTCGGCGGCGGCCCGGTCGACCAGGCCGCGGATCACCGGCTCCCAGGCGTACTCGACGAGGTACACGCCGAACGTGGAGTAGAGGTCCGTCGCGCCGCGCGTGTACTTCTTCGCGTTGACCCGGTAGCTGCTGAACGCGGGCCCCACCGTCGGCAGCAGGTGCGCGTAGACGGCGTCGGCGACCGCGGCGGGGCAGACGGCCTCCGTGTCGTACGCCGGCAGGTGCCGGCCCGACGAGCGCGACCGGCGGCCGTCGATGAAGTACGTGTACTGCGCCGGAGCCGCGGTCATCTCGTGCCGGCTCCGCGCCGACCAGCGGAACTCCGCCGGGTGGGCGCGGTCGCTGTGCATCAGGCGGTCCAGTTCGCGCAGCAGCGCGTAGCCGTTGGCCTCGCTGCGGGTGCGCTGCGGCCCGTCGAGCCGACGCCGGAACGCGCCGGAGAGCACGCAGAACAGCGTCACGGTGAACCCGCCGCCGTGCTCGTGGCGCAGCTTCTGCAGGTATGCCAGCACGTCGAGCAGGATGCCGGCGCCGGTGCCGCCCGCCGTCGAGCTGACCACGTAGATGTTCGGCATGGTGTCCGCGTCGACCAGGGTGAGCTGGTCGAGCGCGTCCTCCAGCCGCTTCGTCACCGGCGTCGCGCCCAGCACGTCGGAGAAGAACGCCAGCCGGCCGAACGAGCGGATCTGCCCGGCGCCCTCCACCAAGAAGGACAGGGCCTCGTCGTCGCGGATCTCCCGGGCGTCCTGCGGGCCGAACCACGGCACCACGGTGGGGTAGAACTCCCGCGCGACGTCCCGCCCCTGCCGCACCTTGTCGATCATGGAGCGGACCGAGCCGTCCAGGTACAGGTCCTCGGTGTCGGCGTCGAGGCTCACGCCGTCGACCTGGGGGCGCGTGCGACGGTCCACGTCGAGGGCGCGCAGCAGGACGGGCCAGTCGTAGGGGCGGCCCTGGGTCCGCTCCGGCGCGCCGGGGTCGCGGCGCAGGTCCTGCCAGCGCTGCTCGACCGCGAGCCGGTGCTTCAGGTGGGCGGCGGCGATGCTCCCGGTGCCGCCGAGCCCGATCACCAGTGCTGGGAGCACGATAACCTCCATGTCCGCCGTGAGGCTGTGGTCAGGGTTGATAGGTGAAGGTCGTGCCGTCGGCCGCCGACACCGGCTGCCGGGGCCGGCACACCACGCGGTGCCGGCGGCCCGCACGGCGGTAGTCGACGTGCAGCACCAGCTCGGTGCCGCTGCCCACCGTCCGGCGTCGCCGCAGCGCCCGGACCGTGCCCGTGCCCTGCGCGCCGCCCCGGCCGTGGGCCGCCGGGAAGCGCACCTTCCGGCCACTGAGCAGCTGCCGGTACGGCGCCGCCGCGCCCGGCTCGGCCACCAGCAGGTGCCCGCCACCCATCGGCTTCCACCGCCGGCGGCGCAGCGCCACCAGCAGCGCGACCAGCGCCACCGGCGCGAGCACGGCCACCACCGCCAGCCAGACGGGGATCCCGCTCGCCGTCCGGGCCCCGGCCGCCCGCGCGGTCACCGGCTGCGGGCCGAACTCCAGGCCCAGGTCGCGGTCGATCACGTCCCGCCAGGGCGAGTCGACGGTGCCCACCAGCCGGACCTCGCCGTCGGTGGTGCGGTCGCCGCCGATCCAGGTGCCGGGCAGCGCCTGCGGCCGGAGCCGGACGGTGACCCGCTGCTCGGGCGCGGCCGGGTCGAGGGTGACCTGTGCCGGTTCGACCGCCCCCGTGACGCGCAGGCCGTCCACCTCGACGGCCAGGTCGCGGACGGTCAGCGGCACCCGGGTGGCGGCGCTGCGAACGTGGGCCACGACGTCGACCGGGGCGTCGCCGACCACGACCGACGGCGGTTCCAGGGTGATCGTCGCGGCGAGCCGGTCCCGGGCCACGTACGCCGCCGCCTTCTCCACCGCGATCCGGTCCCGCACCCGGCCGAGATAGTCGCCCACCTGCTCCGGGGGCAGGTCCATGAGCACCGTGTCGTCGAAGACCTCGTCGAGCAGCCGCACGTCGGTGCGGCCGGTCAGCGGGACGCCGAGGGCGCGTACCGACCGGCGCTCCTCCACCGCCCGCGCCCGCTTGCGCAGGTCGGCGAAGGCCTTGTCGCCCGAGCGCGCGTACCTCGACCCCGGCGGCGGGTCCTGCACGCCGTCGGTGAGCATGATGACCGTCGCCGGGGCGGCCTCGCCGGGCTGCTCCACGATCCGCAGCGCGGCCTGGATCGCCGCGCCGATGTCGGTCCGCTGGCCCTCGGCGCGGGGCGGCAGTCGCCGCAGGACGCCGGCGCCGTTCGCGCCGATGTCGCCGCTGAACACGGGATCGGGGCGCTCGGCGAACGCGATCAGGTGCAGCCGGTCCACCGGGGCCAGGCCGTCGAGCAGCGGGCGCAGCGCCGCCCGCGCGGCGGCGTACAGGTCGCGCCCGCCGTCCTGCATGGACGCCGAGACGTCGAGCAGGACGACGTAGTCGGCGGGCAGGGTGTCGACGCGCAGGCCGCGCAGGACCTCCGGCAGGGTGGCCTGGTCGGGGGCCGAGCCGGCGCGGGCGGGCGCGCCGACGAGCGTGAGCAGCGCCAGCAGGCAGGCCGCGAGCGCGGACCGGACGGCACGTCTCGGCATGGGGCTCCTCCTTCTAGTACGTGGCGCCGTACACGACCCGGCCGGGCTTGTCGCCAAGCTCGGCGCCGCGCAGGTGGGGCCGCAGGCAGTCGAGGATCAGCCCGTCCGACTCGGACGGGCTGGTGAGCCGCACGTCGTCGCGGCCGTCGGTCAGCCCGCTGTTGTTGGCCTCGGCGTACCGGCCGGTGATCTCGGTGATCGCCACGTGTGGGGCGTGTTCGGCGCCGACCTCCCGCACGAACCGGACGGTCTCGTCGCGCAGCCGGTGCCACCAGCTGTCCGGCGCGGCGAGCGGGCGGTGCACGACCATCCGCAGCCCCTCGGCGAGCTGGGCGGCGCGCAGGACGCACAGCTCCGTCTCGTCGTAGGCGACCGCCTGGCTGAACTTCACCAGCCGCTCGGTGAGCAGCTCGGTGTAGCCGACGCTCTCGCGCGGGTCCCGCAGCGGCGTGAGCTGCCGGGTCCGGACGCTGTGGGCGGCATCGTCTGTCGCGGCCAGCCAGCTCATCTGGTGGGCGAGCCCGGCGACGACGTCGTAGCCCGGCTCGTTGCCCGACAGCGGCGCGGCGACGCCGCCGGCCTTCGGCGCCCGTGGGTCGGCCAGGACGCCGGCGAAGCGCCCACACCCCGGCACGAGGATCCGGGCCGCCATCCTGGCCGGCGCGGGGATCCGCTGCCACCCGCCGGTCGGCTCCAGCCAGGCCGCCGGGGCGGCGGAGCGCATCCGGGCCACCCAGTACGCCTCCAGCGCCGGGGGCAGCCGCAGCAGGCTCAGGTGGAACGCCCGCCACTTGTCGACGAGTTCGACGCCCGAGGGGACGGGCCTACCGCCGGTCCAGCGGCGTACCTCCGCCGCGTCGGCGAAGTCCGCGAAGACCTGCTCGATGGCCCGGCGTGCCTGTCCGCCGGACTCCCAGGCCTCGGGGGAGATGGGCCGGGATACCGGCACGGCCCCGCCGTCCACGTCCGGCCGGTGCGGCCCGGGCCTCCCGGCGGCCGGTGGGCCGGTCACGGCCTCCTCGTCACCGGGCGGGACGGCCCGGTCGGCGACGGACGCGCGGCCGGCCGCCGGATCGGCCGGCCGCGCCGCCGCCTCCACCGCCTCCACCGCCTGCGCCGGGGCCGGTCGGCGGTTCAGCCGGGACACCAGCCGGCGGCACAGCTCGGCGGCACACTGCCACATCTCGTCCTCCTCGCCGGGGGCCCCGCCGCGGGCCCGGTCCATCGCGGCCCGCAGGAGCCCCTGCTGCATGACCCCACCGAGCCGGGTCACGTGCTCCCGGAACAGCTCGGCGTAGCGGCCCTCGGCGCACAGCACGGTGGCGAGCAGCTCCTCGAAGGGCACGTCGGTGAGGTCGGTTCCGCGGTCGGTCACTGGGTCTCGTCCGTCCATCAGTGGGTCCCGTCGAACGGGTTGTCGTGGTCGTCGGCGTCCAGCTGCGGCGCGCCGAGGCGCACCCGGAACACCACGCCGGGGTGGGTCTCCACGTCGAGCGGGTCGTCGGTGGTCCACCGGGGCGGGTCGCCCGCGTGCACCCGGACGACGCCGTCGGCGTCCAGGCTCACCAGGTGCGGGCCCCGCGCCCCGGGCACCGCCGACAGCGTCCCGACGAGGTGGTCCCGGCCGTCGTCGGTGCGGTAGAGCAGGCCCCAGCGGTCGTCGTCGCCCGGCGGCGGCAGCGCGACCGCCCCGAGCACCCCCGGCCGGGTCTCGCCGTGCTCGTCGACGAACGTCTCCCGGGAGGCCGGGGCCGTGTCGGGGCCACGCAGCGCGGGGCGCGGCGGCGTCTCCCGCGCGCCCGCGACGTGGAGCCGGTCGGCGTGCGCCGTGGCGTCGGCGGCGTCGCCCAGCAGCCCGGCGGGCAGGCGCGGGGCCGGTTCCGCACGGTCGACGCGCAGGTACGGCCGCTCCCCTCGCCACAGCAGCAGGTCGAGGTTCCCGGCCGCGTCGACCTCGATGCCGGCCCGGATCTGGCGCGGCCAGAGCCGCCGGTCGAGCCGCCGGGCCGCGCCCGACTCCGCGAGCCGGGAGTCGAGCTCGCTCCAGCGGAACACCCCCCACGGCACGGGCTGCCCGCCGTCGACCTCCCGCCGGATGATGCACCGGTCGCCGAGCGGGCCGATCGCGGCGAAGGCGCGCAGGCTGCCGTCGGCCTGCTCGCGCAGCGGGGTCCCGGCGGGCAGGAGCACCCGCCCCTGGTCGGCGCGGCCGGCCATGCTCAGCGCGCAGGGCAGCGCCTGCAGCATGTTGTCGACCTCGACGGCGACCTCCGTGGCACCCTGCCGCAGCAGTTCCTCGTCGGCGACGGGGGCGCCCAGGGACGCCAACGACGCCGCCCAGGCCGCACCCATCGACGCCGCGTTCTTCGCGTACGTCCGCTCCACCACGACCCGCACCGGCGGCTCGCCGCGCCGGCTGCCGGCGGCCAGTTCCCGGCCGACGACGTCGGCGGCGAGGGCGAGCTGACTCGCCTTGCCGGTGAGGATGACCCGGTCGAGCCGGTCCGCGCCGTCCAGGCGGGCGCGCGCGAGACCCGCGGCGAGCCGGCTGACCTCCACCAGCATCGGCTCGGTCACCTCGACGAAGTGCGCGTAGGACAGTTCGAGCGGCCCGCCGCCGATGCCGGGGGGCAGCTTCGCCGGCACGCCGTCGGCGCGGCTGACGATGTCCTGTACCACGTCGGCGGGCAGCCGGAACGGGCGGCCGGGCGCGACGGCGATCTTGGCGCGTTCGGCAAGGTCCCACAGGTCCCCGAAGGTCCTCTCCCGGCCCTGCGGGCTGCCGGTGACGCCGACGGTGCGGGTGCCGAGCACCCGTTCCACGTTGTCCCGGAACCGTCGGCCGGCGGGTCCCTCCGCGACGGCGGTGTCCCGGCGCAGCGCGCCCAGCGCCTGGCGGACCAGCCGGCCCGGCACGTACCGACCGTCCTCGCGGCAGGACGCGTCGAGGCCGGCGGTGACGGTGTCCTGCCACTCGCGCCAGGCCGTGGCCTCGCCGAGCTGGTCGGCGCCGGTGTGGCCGGTGGTGAGCAGGTGGTCGGCGATGATCGCCTTGAGCAGGTGGAAGACCTGCAGGGTGAGGAAGTCCCCGCCCCGCCGGGCCCGGCCGCTGGTGCCGCGCAGCTGCGGCAGCAGCCGGTAGTAGCGGCCCGTGGTGCCCGGCGCGGCCCCCGGCAGTTGCGGCGTCTCGTCGCGCAAGTGGACGGTGACGAGCGCGATGTCGGTGGTGCCGCCGCCGATGTCGACGACGAGGGAGTTCTCGATCCAGTGCCGCTGCCCGCCGGGGACCGGGCGGAACCGGGCCCGCAGGGCCTCGATCCCGATGGCGTAGTTGGCGCCGAGGTCGCGCATGAGGAAGAAGAGCGCGGCGGAGATCGCCTCGTCGTAGCGCAGGTCGGCCTCCCCGACGCCGAGCACGTCGGTGAGCACCCGCGCGAGGCGTTGCCGGGCCGACGGCGGGGCCATCGTCGGGTAGGTGGCCACGACCTGGTCGACGTGGCCGCTCTCCAGCCGGTCCGGATGGGCGCGGGTGAACTCGTCGGTGCGGTCGAGCAGGAAGCCGAAGGCCCCGCCGAGCAGCGCCTCCACGTCGACGGTGCGGTCGTCGTCGCGCAGCCCGACGCGGAAGGCGGGGTCCTCCAGGTGGTGCTTGAGACCCCGTACGGAGGCCAGCGGGGTGCCGTCGCCCAGCGGCGGGCCGAGGCGCACGCGCAGCTCCGGGTCGACCGCGGTGACGTCGAGCCGGCTCGGGACCTCCTCGGCCTCGATCGCGCTGTCCAGCCGCACCGGGAACAGACAGTGGTGTTCCAGGGCCGGGGTGGCGAACGCGGTGTCGTAGCAGTGGTGCAGGCGGCCGGCGAGCCAGGCCGAGAAGGGTGCGGTGCCGCCGGGCTGGGCCAGGTCGAGCGTCAGCAGCACCCGGTGCAGGAGGCCGCCCCCGGCGGCCTCGTCGCTCTCGACGGCCTCGACGAGGCCCTCGACGTCGGTGCCGGTCAGGTCGCCGGCGATCCGGTCGCGCAGGGCGGCCCACTCGGCGCGGCACGCCTGCGGCCGGGGCGTGGCGAGTTCGTCGTCGGCGGGCTCGGCGCGCAGCAGGGCCACGGTCTCCCGGCACAGGACGGCCCGCTGGTCGGCCGGCATCGGCAGCTGCGGCGGCGGCCGGTACGGGTCGTAGAGGGTGACCGTGGAGTTGGTGGTGCCGAAGTCGACGGCGGCCAGCCCGCCGTGCCGGTCGGGGAAGCGCCGGACGCCCGGCCGGATCCGTCGTCCGGCGCCGGGCGGACGGGGGTCCTCGGTGCTCATCTGCCCTCCTCGTCGGTGCGGGACGGACGGTCGTCCCCGCCGGTGCGGGACCACCGGTCGGGTTCCTCGGTGCGCAGGGGCCGGTCGTCCTCGTCGAGCAGGGCCTCCACCCGCCGGGCGAGGACCTGCGGGGGATCCGGCTCGACGTCGGGGCCCGCGCCGGCCAGCGCCCGGAGCTCCGCGTCGGTGCGGGGCAGGGCGGCGCGCAGCTCCCGCAGCGCGTGGCGGATGGCGTCGACCCGGCGGGCCTGTTCCACGGCGAGGCCCTCGACGGCCAGCCGACGGACGGCCTCGACCAGTTCCCGGCGCACCCGCATGACGGTCACCTGGTGCCGGCCGGGCCCGTGCGGGTCGTGCCAGGGCAGGGGCCGGTCCGGCGCGAGGGGGAACGCCTGGCGCGCGGCGTCGGCGGCGGCGGCGGGCGGCGCCCCGTCGGGCGGGCCGGCGGGGGTCAGCCAGTCGAGCTGCACGGCGCGCCGCAGCGTGGTCAGCGCCGCGTCGGAGCCGTCCAGGGCCAGCCGCTCGCGCGCCGGTTCGACGTCGTCGAGCAGCGCGGCCTTGAGCGGGCCGAGCCGTGGGGAGCGGCGCTGCCGCCAGGCGGCGACGGTCGCGTCGACGACCTCGCCGACCACCGACGGCAGTTCCCGCAGGGTGGCGCGGAACGTCGCCTCGAACACGTCGGGGCGCGCGGGCGGTTCCTCCCGGTCGAACCCGTCGCCGGGCTGCACGTGCTGCTCGGCGACGGCCGCGAACAGGACCGCCCACTGCGGCCACGAGTGGACCCGGGCCACCACCCGCTGGGTGACGGCCGCCTGCGGGGTCATCCCGGCGTCCAGCCGGGCGTCGGGGCCGGCCACGCCGCGCCCCACGTCGTCGATCAGCGCGGTGAGCTCCGTGCCGACGCGGCCCACCAGGTCGCGCAGCCGCTCCTGCGCGGCCGGGGGTGGCGGCGGGGCGGCGGCGGGCTCCTCGTCGAGCGCCGCGGCGGTGGCGCGCAGCACCCGGCGCAGGTCCAGGTGCGCCGCGTGGGCCCGGGCGGCGCGCGCCGCCCGGCCGGCGTCGCGGCCCGCGCCGAGGACGGCGTCGCGCAGGTCGTCGGCGGCGGGCGGTCCGGCGCGCAGCGCCACGCCGCCCGGCCCGGCCAGGACGGTCACGTGGGGGTGCGCCCGCACGGCCCGCTCGGCGTCGCGCCGCGGCCCCGGCAGGAGCACGACCGCGCTGGCCGCGCCGAGCTCGTCCTCGATCAGCAGGTCGGCGCGGCCGGAGGCCAGGTGGGGGGCGAGCACCGGCAGGTCGACCAGTTCCAGGGGCTCGTCGGCCAGCGGCCACCGGGCCTGCGGCACGTCCACCTCGACGGTGACCCGGCGGACCGCCGGGAAGACCCGGTGCAGGACGCTCTGGGTGAGTTCGGTGCCGGGCGCGTACGGGCCGGGCGCGGTGGCGTCGGGGAACGGCGGGACGCCGCCGGTCGCCCCGCCGACGTGGAACGGCATCGTCGCCTGGTGGACGGCGTCGAGCCGCGCCGGGACCGCCTCGACGCCGAGCAGGTGTTCGGCGAAGACCTCGGCCCGGTGCAACGCGACGAGCTCGGTCAGGCCGGCACGGCACCGCGCGTCGGCGGCGGGCCAGAGCCGCCGGGCCTGGGCCAGCGCCTGCGCCCAGTCGGCCGCCGACGCCTGCCCGTCGCCGAGCCGGTCGAGCAGCCGGGACCGGCAACGCGCGATCCCGGCACGGTCCAGGAAGGACACCGAGACGGTACGGACCGCCGCCCGATCCTGCGCGACGGCGCGCAGGCGCACCGCCGTGACGTACCCGAGGGTGGACCGCTGCGGGGTGAGCGCCGGCGCGCCGCCGCCGAGCAGCGGCTGCCACAGGTGGTGGCTGACGACGTGGTCGTCGTCGCCCTCGGCCAGCAGGGCGACGGAGATCGGCGCCTGCGCGACGCGCACGACCTGCGCCGCGGCCTCCCGGGCGGCGTCGGCGTGCGGGCCGCCCGGCAGGGCCTCGGTGACCGCGGCGAGCAGGCGCTCGGCGCGCTCGCGGGTCCGCACCGCGGGGTCTGTGCGGTGTGTCGGCACGGGTTTCCTCCGGTCAGGGGTACGGTCGGCCAGCCGTCGTCCGGCCAGCGTCGGGCCACCGGCGATCGGGAGAGGGTGCGGGGCGATCGGGGGTGACGAGGGAATTGCCGCGCCTCGGCGTCGGCGTGGCCCGACTGTAGT
Organism: Micromonospora sp. NBRC 110038; assembly: GCF_020884815.1. Lineage (NCBI taxonomy): Bacteria > Bacillati > Actinomycetota > Actinomycetes > Micromonosporales > Micromonosporaceae > Micromonospora > Micromonospora sp. NBRC 110038. Next base: position 137,171 of record NZ_BBOL01000007.1, read on the forward strand.
CGGGCACCGGGAATTGTCAGTGTCGGCCTTCGGACACTTTTTCGCCGCCGTCGAGGAAAAGCCGCACGGCCCCGGTCCCGCCGTCCGAATGGCTGGAGGTAATCGTCGGACGGCGCGCGGGGTCGAACGGTGCCGGTCCTTTCGAACGAGTTGTCATCGGCGTTCGCCTCCTACTTCGGCGGCAACCGGCCGCGGCCGAATCCGTCCTCGCGGGCGCGGTCGAGAAACTGCACCCGGTGCTCGATCGGCCGGCCGGCCCGCGCGTATTTCTCCTTGATCCGGTCAAGGTACGTCCGCACCGTTCCGGGTGCTATCCCCAGCACCCGGCCGACCGCCTCGACGGTGCACCCGCTGCCGTAGGAGACCAGCACCTCGCGTTCCCGGGCCGACAGCTGCGGGCGTTCCGGCCGGGCGTCGCGGCCCAGCCAGAACGCGTGCTCGGTGGTCATCGGCGTCTCACCGGCGGCGACCTGCCGGATCACGTCGGCCAGGACGCCGAGGTTGTTGGCCTTCAGCACGTACGCCGAGGCGCCGGCCTCGGTGGTCGCCGCGATGTAGACCGGGTCGGGGATGACCGACACGACGACCACCGTGTGCCCGACGGCGACCAGCCGGCGGACGTTGTCGGCGGGGTCGGTGAAGTTCTCCAGGTTCAGGTCGAGGATCACGATCCTGGGCCGCCGCGTCGCCGCGAGGAACTCGTCGACCGAGACGGCGAGGGCCGTGAGCGTGATGTCCGGCAGGCGGCTCATCCAGGCGGACATGCCCTCCAGCAGCATCTGGTCGTTGTCGATCGCGCCGATCTCGATCATCGCCGCCATGAGACCTCCACCATCGTTCCCTGTTCCGGCGCGGAGTCGATGGCGACCCGGCCGCCCACCTCCACGACGCAGTGCCGCAGCTCCCGCACGAGCCCCCGGCCGGGGGCGACCGCGGCCGGCCGGAAACCCCGTCCCCGGTCGACGACGGTGAGGGTGATTCCGCCGTCGCCGCCGACGGCGGTCAGCCAGGCCTCGTCGGTGCCGGCGTGTTTGGTGACGTTGGTCAGCGCCTCGCTGACCGCGTTGGTCAGCGCCTGCTCGACGTCCGGGGGCAGGCGTTCGGACAGGTCGTGGAACTGCGAGTGCACCTGCAGGCCCAGCGCCTGCTTGTCGCGCACCACGCCGGCCAGCGCGCTGGCCAGGTTGCCCGTCGGGCCGCCACTGCCGGCGGTGACCAGCCCGCGCAGGTAGTCGGCGTCGCGCTGGGCGAGCGCCCGCACCTCCTCCCGGCGGTGGTCCAGCCGGCCCCGGGCGATCGCGCTCAGCGTCGTCAGCACGGTCCGGTGCAACGCGTCGTACTGGCGGGTCCGCTCGTCGAAGCGGGCCTGCGCGGCGGCCTCCCGGGCCCCGGCGGCCAGCGCCGCCTCGGTGGCGGCGTCCAGTTGGGCGGCGCTGCCGCGCAGGTAGCCGGCGACCACGGCGGCCAGCACCGCGAAGCCCAGCAGCGACACCGCGTTGACGGTGATCGCGCCGAACCCGTCCGGGCCGGCGAGCAGCTCACGCAGGGCCCCGGCCAGGTACCCGGCCACGAGCAGGGCGACGGCCGCCGCCGCGGGCCAGCGCGGCGTGAACGCGGCGGCCACGATCGCCGCGCCCATCGCCGGCGGCAGGACCCAGTGCTGCCAGCCCGTGTCGCACGAGGCGATGCAGGCGGCCGGCACCAGCAGCAGCCCGAGCAGCGCCACCACGACGTCGGCGTAGACCCAGCCGTGGCCCAGCCGGCGGGCCCGCCCGGCGCGGACGAACAGCAGCACCGTCCAGGCGACCGTCAGCAGGTAGCCGGCCAGGACCAGGGCCGGCAGCCGGTACATCCGCAGGCCGCCGATGAGCGGCACCGGTATCCAGACGGCGAGCTGCACCGCGCGCAGGCAGCCGGCCGCCCAGATCAGCAGCACGTCCACCCGTGCCGCCGCCTTCTGCTGCGTCAGCGTCCCTGTTTGCACCACGTCCCGACGATGGCATGCCGCGTCCCCGTCGGACAGTCGGCATATCGGCGGACACGAGCGGGCGACCGCAACACCGGATGCGGATTTCGTCAGATTCGCCGCCGGACGGGCATTGACGAATCGAATAGCGGACTGCCACGCTGGCACGGCCGCAGTGCCGTACGCCTCTCACCATGCCAACCGTTCGGATGATTCATGCTGCAACAGATGGGGCTCATTCCCTGCCATCAGGTCGATGCCGCAGTGCGCACCGCCGAAGATCAACTTGCGGCTTCCGGAAGGCGCTCCGCCGCCGAGCGCGTCGCGTTGCTGTGGAGGCTTTGCGACGCATTGCAGAGCCGATTCCTGTGCACCAATTCCGCCGCCGACCTGAATAGCGCGATCGACGCGGTGCGGGCCGCGCGGGAGCTGGTGCCGAAGGCCCGGCCCGAGGCGCGGCTGGTCGCGGTCCGACTCGCCTCGCTGCTCGGCATGCGCAGCCGACCCGACGACGAGGAGGAGGCGTTCACGGTGCTCGTGGCCACCCAGCGGGTCCTGCGCCCGGACAGCGGGGAGCACGCGGCGCTCGACTTCATGATCGCCGCCATGCTGCTGCCCCGGTACCTGCGCCACCGGCGGGAGGAGGACCTGACGGCGGCGGTCGAGCGGCTGGAACGGTCCCTGCCCGTCCTGGACCAGGAGGCCAGCCGGGACCGACCGAACCCGCAGCACACCGCGATCATGGCCAACGTCGCCGGGATGGTGCGCTTCCAGCTGGCGTTCACCCACTTCGGCCGGCAGAGCGGCGGGCTGACCGACGAGGGCGACGAGGGGCGGATCGTCGCCCTGCTCGCCGAGGCGGAGCGGCTGTCGCCGCAGATGTCGTCCATGACCGGCATGCTGCACCAGGTCCGGGAGCTGCAGCGGGGTCTGGTGCAGGGTGAGGCGGCGGACCCGATGGCCATGGCCGAGCAGCTCTCGATCGACAACGGCCCCTTCCCCATCGCCAGCGGGATGCTGGAGAGCACGGCCAGCGCGATCCGGGCCGGCGGGCGGCTGGGTTCCTCCGGCGACCTGCAGGCGCTCGACGCGCAGATCGCCGTGCTGGAGGCCGAGCTCGCCGCCCCCGACCGCTACGAGCCCGACCCCGCGACGCAGCTCGTCACGCTGGCACAGTCCTACCAGCTACGGGCCAGGACGAAAGGGCTGTCCGAGGACCCGTCGGCGGGCGCCGACCGGCTGCGGGCGCAGGAGCTGGCGACCGAGGCGCTCGCCGTGGGCGGCGGCAACCAGGACCAGGCCCGGCTCGTGCTGGGCGTCTGCAAGCTGGACGCCCACCGCCCCGAGCGGCCCGACCCGCAGTCGCTCGACGAGGCGGTCCGGCTCCTGCGGCGGGCGGCCGGCGGCACCAGCCTGAGCCCCGCCATGCGCAACGCCGCCCGCGTCCCGCTGGCCGAGGCGCTGCTCGCGCGGGGCATGCTCGTCGGCGACCCGGACGAGATCGACGAGGCGCTGGCCCTGCTCACCACGCACCGCGACCGGCTGCCGCCGACGTCGTTGCAGCACGCGGTGGCGAGTTCCCGGGTCGCCGCCGCCCTGCACGTGCGCGCCGCGGTAACCGGATCCACGGAGGACCTGCTGCGCGCCGCCGACGCGTCACGCCGGGCGACGGCGGCGATCGGGGAGCTGAGCCTGGTGTGGGCGTACGACACCGCCCTGTACTGGGCCGAGTGGTCCTGGTGGCACGGGCGCACGGGCGACGCGGCCGAGGCGTACCTGCTGACCCTGCGGACGCTCAACCAGATGGCCCGCGCCCAGCTCAGCCGGGCGTACGGCGAGTTGGTCCTGCGGCGGCGCACGCGCGGGCTGGTCGGCCGGGCCGCGCACGCGCTGACCCGCCGCCGGCGGCTGCCGGAGGCCGCCGTGGCCCTGGAGTCGGGCCGGGCCGTGCTGCTGTCGGCCGCGCTGGAGCGGGACCTCGTCGGCCTCACCGGCGCGGAGCACGCCCCCGTGCGCGAGCGCTACCGCCGGGCGGTGGACCGGCTGACCGAGCTGGAGGACCTGGCGCAACGCGAGGCGTCGACGCGGGACGACCCGACGTTCGACGGGGCGTCCACAGCGGAGGAACAGACGGGGGAGGAACGGGCGTGAGCGACGTACCCACCCGGCGGGAGGGCCCCGGCCGGCAGGCCCCGCCCACCACCGCCGACCCGGCGCCGGGCAGCGCGCCGGCCACCACCCGGGAGACGCCGACGACGCCCCCGGCCGCACCGGCGACCGGCGACGACAGCGGCCTGCCGCAGGGCGTGTCGGCGCGCTTCAGCCCGGTCCGCCACCTGGCCACCGGCGGGGAGGCGCACCTGGTCATGCTGGTCGAGGAGCGGGCCACCGGCCTGACCCGGGTGGCGAAGGTCTACCCCACCTCCGTGCGACCAGACCCACGGCTGCTCGACGCGCTGCGCACCGCCGACGAACGCCACGTGGTCCGCATGCTCGACTACGGCACCGAGGTCAACCGGTACGGCACCCCCACCAGCTGGGAGGTGCTGGAATACCTGCCGCACGGCTCGCTCGCCGCGCTGGCCCGCGCCCACGGCGGCCCGCTCCCGACGCAGCAGGTGCGCCGGGTCGTCGAGGAGGTCACCGCCGCCCTGGCCTACCTGCACGGGCAGCTGCGCCACGGCGACGCCACCGGCATCGCCCACCGCGACATCAAGCCGGAGAACGTGCTGGTCCGCTCGCTGGACCCGCTGGAGCTGGTGCTCTGCGACTTCGGCCTGGTCGCCGAGCTGCGGGCCACCCGACGCAGCACCGGCCGGGCGGGAACTCCCGCCTACCAGGCCCCGGAGACGTGGTGGCAGAAGAGCCAGGAGCCCGCGCAGGACTGGTGGTCGCTCGGGGTCCTCGTCGTCGAGCTGCTCACCGGCCGCAACCCCAACAGCGGCGTGGGCGGCGACACCGCCAACGAGCGGACCATCTTCGAACACGTCGCCAAGTACGGCGTCGACCTCAGCGGCGTCACCGACCCCGGCTGGCTGCTGCTGTGCCGGGGCCTGCTGACCCGGGCGCCCGAGCTGCGCTGGGGCGCGGACCAGGTGCGGGACTGGCTGGCCGGCGAGACGCCCGCCGTCGACGACCCCGACCCCGCGCCGGAGCCGGAGCAGCGGCCGGTGCCCCCGTTCGAGCTGGCCGGGCGCCTCTGCCGGACCCCGGCTGAGGTGGGCGTGGCGATGTCCGAGAACTGGCAGGCCGCCGTGGCGCTGTTCCGCCGCCGGGAGAGCCAGCTCGACCTCGACGACTGGCTGCGCGACAACTTCCCCCGGCTCAACCTGCCGACCAACCTGATGAAGTCGAAGGCCACCGGGCGGGACGACGCCGCCGCCCGGGTCGTCCGCTTCGTCTCCCACGTCGCGCCGGAACTGCCGGCCGTCTTCGCCGACGAGAGCGCCGACGGGCCCGGCCTCGCCGGACTGGCCGGGCGCGCCGCCGCCGGCGAACCGGCCGCCGCCGGCATCGTCGCCCGGCTCGACGCCCAGCTCCTGCGGGCCCTGGCCCGGCACCGCTGCCGGGCGCACCCCGGCTGCGTCGGCGGCCCCTGCGCGGTCCTCGCCGACGCCGCCGAGCGGCTCGCCCGGGTCACCTCGGCCGTCGACGCCCGCGCGGGGCAGCTCGGCGGCGAGCTGACCGCCGGGGCCACGGGCGGCCGGCCACTCGGCAGGCCCCCGGAGCTGGACCAGGCGCTGCCGGTCGCCCGGGCCGTCGCGCTGCGGCTGCTCGTCGACCCCGACCACGGCAGCCGGCTGCGCTCGTCGCTCGCCAGGCAGAAGAGGACCGCGGGTCGCTGCGACTGGTGGGAGCGGCTGCGCGAGGAGGCCGGCTCCGCCGGCGACGACCGGCAGGTCGCCGCCGCCGCGCTCGCCACCGCGCTGATCCCGCTGGCCACCGCCCGGAGGGCCGCGGAGAAGGCGGCCGCCGCCGAGGCCAGACAGCGGAGACGCAACACCGGCGCGGCCCGCGCCGGCTGGGTGCCCCCGGCCCGGGCCACGCTGCGCAACGCCTGGCGGGACGCCGTCAACTACCTGCTCGCGGTCGCGATCGGCTATCTCACCACGTTCGCCGCCGCCGCGTTCTGGACCTTCAACGCGTTCCCCGACGCGTGGGCGCGGCCGGCGGTGGTGCCCACCCGCGTCGCCGCCGTGCAGACCGCGATCGCGCTGCCCCTGCTGGCCCTGCTCGCCTGCCTGGTGATCTGCCCCGCCGACGCGGAGGCCGGGCTGCGCCGGGCCCGCCGGCTCTGCTGGGCCGCCGGGGCGGTGGTCTGGGTGCTGCTCACCGCCGACAACGGCACGTACGCGATGTTCCTGCAGTTCCCGGTGGTGCTCGACACCGGCGTACGGACCTGGCTGACCGACCTGGCCACCAGCTACGGCGACGCCTACCTGTTCGTGGCGTGCGGCGGCCTGCTCCTGGCGTGGTGGCTCGGCCGGCGGCTGGCCGCCCGCGCCTACGGCACCGAGGGCGGGCGGCTGTCCGGCCGGGCCCCGAGGTTCGTCCGCGGCACGGTGATCGCGCTGGTGGCAGCGCTCTACCTGCTGCAACCGGTCTACGTGTGGCAGGGGTGGACGGTGCCGCTGCTGCCCGAACCCACCCGGGTGTGGTGGTCGCTGTGAACGTCAGTGAGGTCGCGATGGTGAGGAGGCCGCGATGAGCGGGTTCACCGGCGCCCGGTACGTCGTGGAGACGGCCGCCGAGCGTCTCGCCCGGGAGCAACGGGCCCAGTGGCAGCAGTTCGTGCAGGTCCGGGGCGAGCTGGAGGCGCTGCGCGCCGAGGCCGAGGCGTACCGGTCGGTCTACGGCAGCCGGATCAGCCGGGTCGCCGCCGGCGCGCGGGCCCGCCCCCAGCACTCCCCGCGCCGGATCGCCGCCGCCACCGCCGAGGTCGCCCTGCTGGTCGGCCGCGAGCGGGAACGGCTGCGCACCGAGGTCCTCGCCGCCTCCCGGCAGGACGTCAGCGGCCTGCTCGCCGCCCCGGCGGCCGGGGCGACGCAGCCAGCCCGGCCGCGCCGGCAGTGGGACGAGCGCACCGTCACCGAGCCGGACGCCCGGCGGCGCGACGACGCGACGGCCCGCGCCGCCCGGGCGGGCGACGACGCGGCCGCGCAGGAGCGGCACCGGGCCCGCGCCACCCGGGCCGCCGAACTGCTGTCCCGGCTGCCCGCCGCCACGCCCGACGAGGTCCGCACGCCGTGCGCCGCGGCGGTCGCCGAGATCGCCGCCGGGGCCCCGGCCAGCCGCGCCCACCTGCTGCTGCGCGACCTGGAGGAACGGGTGACCGCCCAGCAGCGCGCCGAGGAACACGTCGCGCTCACCCGCCGCGACCTGCTCACCATCGCCGCCCCGCTGGAGACGGTGCCCGGCGAGGCGGCGGCCCGGCTGCGCAGGCGGGTGGCCCGGCTCGTCGCCGACCGCGCCGACCACGTCCCCGACGGACTGCGGGCCGAGGCCGACGAGGTCGTCGCGCAGGCCGACCGGGCCCGCCGCCGCAAGGCCGTGGCCGACGCCGTCCGGGTCGGGCTCACCGACCTCGGCTACCGCGTCGGCGACGGCTTCGACACGGCCCTGGCCGGCACCGGGGTGGCGTACGCGGCGATGGACGGCGACACCGGCTACGGCGTGAAGGTGCTGCTCGACCGGGACGACCCGGTCATCCGCACCCAGGTGGTCCGCGCCGGCACCGCCCACGCCGCGCGCACCGAGGACGACGCCGCCGCGGAACGGAAGTTCTGCGACGACTACGAGGTGATCAAGCGGCGGGTGCGCCGCGCCGGCATCCCCATCGACCAGTTCGGGCAGGTCGACCCGGGCCGGCAGGCGGTGCAGGTCGTCGCCGACGAGATGATCCCCGCGCAGGCCCACCGTGCCGCCGGGCAACAGAGGAGGCAGGGGCTGTGACCACACCGCCGACCGACGAGACGACCCAGCAGCCGGCGTGGCTGCGCGAGGTGAGCCTCGCGCTCTGCGCGCACCCGCAGGTCCTGCTCACCGGCAACGTCCGCGACCTCTACCGGCTGCCCGACCCGGAACGCGCGGGCGCCGTCCGGTTCATGGGCTTGGTCGAGGCGCTGTGGAGCGTCGCCCGGGCCCGCGGCTACGCGGCGCTGCTGACGTACTCCAGCGGCGTCGGCGTGGAGGTCGCCGCGCAGCTGCCCGACGGCGGCGCGGCGGCCGCCCAGGCCGTGCTGCGCGACGCCGACGTCGAACCGAACCGCCCGCTGCACCTGGCCCAGGTGCGCGACCTGCTCGGCGCGGTGGTGGACGTGCCCCGGCGGCGCGCCGCCGGCCCACCCGTGGCGCTGGCCCTGGTCGACGCGGCCCGGCTGTTCACCGGCGAGCTGCTCTCCCCCGAGGAACGCCTCTTCCTCGCCACCGCCGACCGGCTCGCCTACCGCGCCACCCCGGTGGGCAGCGGCTACAACACCGTCTTCTGGGTGCTCGACCGCGAGCACGACCTGCCGGCGTGGTTCGCCACCGGCAACCACACCCTGCGGATCACCGCGATCCCCGAACCCGACCTGGCGGCCCGCCTCCAGACCGCCAACGACCTGGTCGCCACCCTGCCCGGGATGCCGCAGGACACCGACGAGCGGTGGGCCGTCGCCCGCCGGTTCGCCGAGGCCAGCCACGGCATGCGGCTGCGCAGCATGCGCGACGTGGTGCGCCTCGCCACCGCCGCCGGCATCCCCGGCCCCCGCGTCGACGACGCCGTCCGCGCGTTCCGGGTGGGCGTGCCGGACAACCCGTGGCAGAGCGCCGGGCTGCGGGAACGGCTCAGAACCGCGCAGCAGGAGCTGAGCCACCGGGTGCTGGGGCAGCCCGACGCCGTACGCCGGGTGCTCGACATCCTGGCCCGCTCGGCGACCGGGCTGGCCGGCGCGCACACCGGCGGACGCAGCAAGCCCCGCGGCGTGCTGTTCTTCGCCGGCCCCACCGGCGTCGGCAAGACCGAGTTGGCCAAGGCGCTGGCCGCGCTGCTGTTCGGCGACGAGAACGCCTACCTGCGCTTCGACATGAGCGAGTTCGCCGCCGAACACACCGAGGCCCGGCTGATCGGCGCCCCACCCGGGTTCATCGGCCACGACGCGGGCGGCGAGCTGACCAACGGCATCCGGCAGCAGCCGTTCCGGGTGGTGCTGTTCGACGAGATCGAGAAGGCCCATCCCCGCCTGCTCGACAAGTTCCTCCAGATCCTCGACGACGGCCGGCTCACCGACGGCCGGGGCGGCACCGTCTACTTCACCGAGGCGCTCATCGTCTTCACCACCAACCTGGGCATCGTCATCCAGGACGAGGACGGCAAGCCGAAGGAGAACGTCACCCCCGCCCAGGAACTGCCCGACATCGAGCAGGGCGTACGCCACTACATCGAGGTGTTCTTCCGCCACCTGCTGCGCCGGCCCGAGCTGTTCAACCGGGTGCAGCAGAGCATCGTCGTCTTCGACTTCCTGCGGCCCGAGGTGGCGGTGGAGATCGCCGACCGGGCGATCGGCCGCGTCGCCGAGGCCGTGCACCGCACGTACGGGGCGACGCTGGAGTTCAGCGACGACGCCCGTGACGAGCTGCGCAAGGAAGCCACGTTCGACCTGTCCAACGGCGGCCGGGGCATCGTGTCGGCCATCGAGAGCATCCTGGTCAACCCGCTCGCCCGGGAGGTCTTCGCCAACCCGCCCGCGCCCGGGCAGACGCTGCGCGTCGCCGCGATCGCCCAGGACGGCCAGAACCGCGAGCTGGTGATGGAGTGAGGCTGCGACTGTCCCGGCTGCACCACCCGGTCACCGCCCTCGGGCCGGGCCGCCGCGTCGGCGTCTGGGTGCAGGGCTGCGTCATCGGCTGCCCCGGCTGCGTCTCCCGCGACACCTGGGTCGCCGGGCCCCACCACGACGTCGACGTCGACGACGTGCTCGGCCGGGTCGCCGCCCTCGACCCGGCCGGCCTCACCGGCGTCACCGTCACCGGCGGCGAACCGTCGGAGCAGCCCGAGGCCCTCGCCGCGCTGCTCACCGGGCTCCGCGCGCTCGGCGCCGGGCACGACTGGGACGTGCTGTGCTACACCGGCGTCGAGCTCGACGAGTTCCGGGCCCGCTGCCCCGGGGCGTACCCCCTGGTCGACGCGCTGATCACCGGCCCCTACCGCGCCGGGGAACCGACGGACCTCGTCTGGCGCGGCTCGGCCAACCAGCGGCTGGTGCCGTGCTCGCCGCTCGGCCGCCGCCGCTACGCGCCGTGGGTCGACGCCCGCCGCGACCGCCCCGAGCTGCAACTGCAGGTCGACGACGACCGGGTCTGGCTCGTCGGCATCCCCGGACGCGGCGACCTCGCCCGCGTCGAGCGCGCCCTGCAGGCCCAGGGCATCCGGCTGGAAGGAGTGTCATGGCGGCCCTGACCTGCCCGAACCACGGGCCGCAGCCGGCCGGCGGCGCGTTCTGCCCCAGCTGCATGGAGTTCCTCGTGCCGGAGTCCGCGACACCGGAGGCCGGCGCCGGGCAGGTGTGCCCCATCCCCGGCTGCGGCAACCAGCTCGACGCCGACGGCCGCTGCCCCCTGCACGACCTCGGCGGGATGGCCACCGAGGCCGGCACCTGGGCCGGCGATCCCCCGCCCGGGCGGCCGGCGGACCGGCCGGGCAGCACCGACCGGCCCGCCGGTCCGGGACCGGGCGGCGCGCCCGCCACCACCCGCGACGCGCCGCCGGACGCCACGGCGTACCGGCTGGAGTTCCCGTTCGGGCCGGTCGGCGTCGGCCGCGCCGAGGTCCGCGTCGGCCGCGCCGACGACCTCGGCGACATCGCCGCCCGGCTGGCCGCGCACCACAACGTGTCCCGGCAGCACGCGCTGCTCTGGGTCGAGCACGGCGAGCTGTACGTGCAGGACCTCGGCTCCACCAACGGCACCTACGTCAACGACCGTCGCCTGGACCCGCACACCCGCCAGCGCCTCTTCGACGGCGACGAGCTGCGCCTGGCCAGCACCGTACGGGCCCGGGTGCGCCGCACCGGAGGAACGCCATGACCGCGTCCACACCGGACCCGCGCGCCTTCGCGGCGGTACGGGTCTGCGCCGTCACCGCCCGCGGCGCCGTCCGTGCCGGCAACGAGGACGCCGTCCTCGTCCTCGACTGGATCAGCCAGTCCCCGCGCGCCCGCGTCACCGACCTCACCACCGCCTGGACCCCGCCCCTGGCCTGCGCCGTCGCCGACGGCCTCGGCGGGCACCGCGCCGGTGAGCTGGCCAGCCGGCTCGCCGCCGCCGACCTCGCCAACCGCTACATCGCCTGGGACTCGCCCCGCGCCGTGCACGACGGGATCGTCGCCATCGGCCGCGCCCTGCACGACACGGCCGCCCGCCAACCCGGCACCACCGGCATGCGGACCACCATCGCGGGCGTCCTGCTCACCGGCGACGGCGCGTACGTGTTCAACGTCGGCGACAGCCGCGCCTACCGGATCACCGACGGCTACCTGGAGCAGCTCAGCGTCGATGACGCCGGCCCGGACGGGGCCACGGTCACCCAGTGCCTCGGCGACCCGCCCGACGCCCCCCTCGCCCCGCACGTCGCCCTCGCCCCGCTGGACCCGGCCGGCGCCCGCTTCCTGCTGTGCACCGACGGCGTCCACGGCCAGCTCGACGAGCGGCACCTGCGCACCATCTGCCGCACCCCGGACCCCCGGGCGCTGGTCGAGACGCTGCGCGACGAGGTCTACGCCGCCGGTGCCGCCGACAACCTCACCGCCGTCGTCGTCGACGTCCTGCCCCGTGAGTGAGCAGGCGTCAATCCCACGCAGGGGTCCGGCGTCACGCCCCCGCGGCGGGCAGGCGTCCCGCCCCGGGGGTGAGCAGCCGTTCCCGCAGGCGGGCGTGGCGGAACTGGTAGACGCCGCCGATCTGGCGCAGGACGCCGCGCCGGTGCGCGTCGTCCAGGAACGCCAGCAGCCGCCACGGCAGCTCACCCCGCACCGCGAACCACGCCCGCGCCACCCCGAAGCGACCCCACGCGGTGAACAGCACACTCGCCCCGGCCGTCGCGGCGGCGACCGCGAGGCCGGTGCCCGCGTCGATCAGGGCCGCCGTGGTGAAGCCGAGGATGCCGCCGCGCACGACGGCCTTCGCCAGCGCCGTACGCCGGTCGGCGCCCAGCACCGCCAGCGGACCCGCCGCGGCCGTCACGTCGGTCGGCACGTCCAGCCAGGCGTCCAGGAACAGCGCCAGCAGCAGCGCCCCCGCCGCCGCGACGGCCGCCGCGCCCCCGGCGGCCAGCCACCCGGCGGCGACGATCGCCGCCCCTCCGGTCACCCACCCGACCAGCCCGGGCGTGACCATGCCGCGACGGGGACGCGGCAGGCCCCCCGGGACGCCGCCGGGCCGCAGCAGGCGGGCCGCCTGCCGGTGCCAACCGGCCCCACCGCCGTCGTCTGCCGGCAACCCGGTGGGCACCAACGGCTGGCGGACCATCACGAACCCGCTGACGACCGCGCCAACCACCGCGCCGACGCCACCCGCGACGCCGCCGGCGGCCGACCCGGCCACCACGCCCAGGGCCACCGCGCCGAACACCCCACCGACCGCGGCCGGCACGGCGCGCGGCGGCACGGCGGACAGCCGCCACCAGGCGATGTCCGGCCCGGCGTGCGCCGCCAGCCACGCCAACCAGGGCACGACCCGCGCCGCCGCCCGGGCCGCCGCCCCGCCCGCGTGCTCGGTGTAGGCGACCGCGACGGCCCGGTCCAGCAGGTGCCCGGCGAGGTCGTCGGCCGTGCCGAACCGGCCCGGGTCCAACAGCGCCGCCGGGTCGGCCCCGGTGTCGCTGTAGGCGGCGCGGGCCAGCGACGTCATCAGCGGCGTGGCGAGCACGCGGGCGACGAGCCGGGCCCGGTCGTCGGCGGGCGCGGCGGCGAGCCGGGCCAGCACCGGCTCCCACGCGGTCGCCGAGGCGGGACCGGCGGGACGGGCCGTACGCGGCAGGTACGCCGCCAGGTCCGCCACCCCCAGCGGCAGCAGCCGCACCACGGCCGCGCCGGTGAGCACGTCGCCGCCGCGCACCGCGTCCAGGTACTGCGCGGTCCGGCTCGCCACGACGAGGCCCGGCAGCCCCGGCGACGCGGCGTTGACCGCGAGCAGCGCCACCGGACGCGCCGCCGCCGGCAACTCGTCGAGCCCGTCCAGCACCGGCAGGATCCGCTCCTCGGCGAGCAGGGCCGCCGCCACCGTGCCGAAGTCCGGATGCCCGGCGGCCAACGCCGGATAGTCGGCGGCCAACCGGGCCACCAGCCAGTCGGCGAAGCCCACCCGGCCCGGATCCCAGGACGTCGCCGACAGCAGCACCGGCACCGGCTCACCCGGCCCACCGTCGGCGATCAGGTCCAGCACCAGGCGGATCAGCAGGACCGACTTGCCGCCACCGGCCGGCCCCAGCACCACCAGCCGCCGCGACGGGATCCGGCGGAACACGGCCGCGACCTCCGGAAGCCGCCCGGCGACCGCCACCTCCACCGCCGTCGCACCGGCCGCCGCCAGCCCCACGTTCGCCCAGTGGTCCTGGCCGCCCAGCCCGGCGGGGAGCGCCTCCCACCGCACGGGGATCGGCACCGGGTCCTGGACCCGGCGCAGCGCCTCCTCCACCCGCCACTGCTGACGCACGGCCGCCCGCAGCGCGCCCTGGTGCTCGTCGAGGGACCGCGCGGGCCGGCGGGCACGGCCGCCCCACACGGCGAGGAGCAGCGTCGCCGCCGCGACCGTGAAGCTGCCGACGCTCGCCACCCGGTCCGCGGTCTCCAGGTCGGACCGCCAGATGACCCACCCGGCAACGACGACGGCAACCGTGACGACATACGGAACGAGGGGTTGATGACGGACCTTCGACAGAATTCGCCGCACGCGGTTCATGATGGCGGGCAGCGTCCAGACGCGCTCTACGACCAACTGCGGGCCGCCCACGCCGAGCTGCGGGCGGCCATCGGGGAGATCCAGCGGATCCCCGGCTACGAGCAGTTCCTCGCCCCGGTCGAGATCGGCGACGTCACGGGCGCGGCCGACCACCCCCTGGTGTACGTCACACCGGCCGACGACACCGGCCTCGCGCTCGTCGTGCGGGGCGACGACATCGTCGACGTGCCGCTGCCGCACCTGCGGGCGGCCCAGGTGCACGAATGGGCCGAACGGCACCGCGAGCACTTCCCCACCGCCGACGCCCCCGCCTCCCGCCGGGCCGCCTGGGACCGGCACCTCGCGCAGCTGTGCGACTGGCTGTGGGAGGCCGTCGCCGGGCCCCTGCTGACCGAGCTGGCCGGCGAGTCGCGGGCGTCGGTCGTACCGTGCGGCCTGGTCGGGCTGCTGCCCCTGCACGCCGCCCGGTACGCCGACGCCGCGCGCCCGGCGGGTTTCGGCTACCTCGCCGACGCGCTCGCCCTCAGCTACGTGCCGAACGCCCGGGCGCTGGCCGCGAGCCGGCGGCGGGCCGCGGCCGCCCCCGACGGGGGCCTGCTCGTCGTCGCCGACCCGGAGCTGTCCTACGCCCGGTGGGAGGGGGCCGCGGCCGCCGCCACCTTCGACGGCCCGGTCACCACGCTCACCTGGCCCGACGCGACCGTCGCGCGGGTCCGCGCGGAACTGCCCGCCGCCCGGGTCGCCCACTTCGGCTGCCACGGCAACGCCGACCAGCGGGACCCGCTGCGCAGCGCCCTGCGGCTGGCCGGCGAGGCCCGGCTGCGGCTGGCCGACGTGCTGCCGCTGCGGCTGCGCACGCGACTGGCGGTGCTGTCGGCGTGCGAGACGTTCCTGCCCGGCCTCGACCTGCCCGACGAGGTGATCTCCCTGCCTGCGGGCCTCGTGCAGGCCGGCGTCGCGGGCGTGCTGGCGTCGATGTGGCCGGTCGACGACCACGCCACCGCCCTGCTCATGACCGAGTTCTACCGACGCTGGCGCGCCGACGACGCCACCTCGCCCGCCGAGGCGCTGGCCGGCACCCAGCGGTGGCTGCGCGACGTCACCCCGGCACAGCTGGAGGACCGCTGGGCCCAGGCCCTCGACGCGGGCGAGGCATGGCTGCCGGTCGACGCCGCCGAGGCGCTGCTGCCGCAGGTGTTCCGCAGCGGCAGCGGCGACTCCCGCCCGTGGTCCGCGCCGTCGGTGTGGGCGGCCTTCGCGTTCACGGGGGCGTGAGCGGTGCCCGACGACACCTGGACCCTGCGCTGGGTCGCCGCGCAGGCCCGCACCCGCCTCGGCGAACTCGTCGCCGACGCGGAGGCCGCCGCGCGCATCGACAAACTGCTGGCCGAGGCCCTGGCCCGGCCGCCGGGGGTGCTGGCGGACCTGGCCCTCGCGCGCGCCCTGCGCGGCGACCCCGCGCTGGAACGGTGGGCGATGGAGACGCTACGCGCCGCCGAGAGCCGGTTCCGCGCGGAACCCGGCAGCGCCCCGCCGGTGCGCTACCTGACCACGTCCCTGCCCCACCAGGCCCGCCTCGGCACCCGGTTCCCGCTGCACGTGACGATCAGTCGCGACGGCGGCCCCGGCAGCGTCCCCACCCGGCCGTTCCCCGTCCCCGAGCGGGGGGTCGACGTGCTGGTCACGGTCGCCTCGCCGACGCTGTCGATCGAGTCGGACGCCGTCCACGTCGTGCGGGTCCATCCCAGCGACGACCCCGACGGCGTCGTGTTCGTGCTCGGCGCCGCCGAGGAGGGCCGGCACGAGGTCACCGTCCGGGCCTTCCTCGACGGCGGCGGCAGCCAGATCGCCGCGATGGTCCGCACGGTCCTGGTCACCGACTCGGCGTCGTACGCACCGCCGCACCGGCTGACCGCCCGCGTCGAGCACCTCACCCCCCGGCCCGACGAGGTGGCCCTCCAGGTCGACCGCCACCGCGACGGCTACGCCTTCCGGCTCGTCGGCCGCGACGGCCCCACAGCGACGGCCGAGTCGGTCCCCCGGGGGCTGCTCGCGGACCTGCTGCGCACCGTCAACGCGGCGGCCCGGGGCACCGGCGGGCGGCCCGCCGCCGTGCGGGGCGAACTCGCCGGGTACGGCACGCTGCTGTGGCGGGCGCTGCCGCCGGAGATCGGCCGTGAGGTCGAGGCCCGGCTGGCCACGGCCACCGGCCTGACCATCTGCAGCGACGTCAGCGAGCTGCCGTGGGAACTGCTCCTGCCGCCCACCTGGGACGAGTTCCCCGCCGAGCGGCTCGCGGTCATGCGGCAGACCGGCGGCCACTCCCCCGCCCGGTCGCTGGCGCTGACCGACGCGGTCTTCGTGCACGGCCGCAACCCGCCCACCGGCGCCGTGGCCGAGATCCGGGAGGTCAACGCCGGCCTCGACACCCCGGGCGCCCTGGTCACGTCGACCGAGGAACTGCTGCGCCGCATCGAACGGGGCGACTTCGGCCTGCTGCACCTCGCCTGCCACCAGGACCAGCCCGGCGCGGACTCCGACGGCGGCGTGGCGATGGACGACGGCCGGTTCCGTCCCGTCGCGCTGGCCCGCGCCGCCGGCCGGGGCAGCCTGCGCGCCCGCTGCCCGCTGGTGTTCTTCAACGCCTGCCGCAGCGTCGACGGCGGCTCCTACGACACGCTCATGGGCGGCTGGGCCAACGAGTTCGTCCGCGCCGGCGCGGGCGCGTTCGTCGGCTCCACCTGGGCCGTCCGCACCGACTCGGCGCACCGCTACGCCGACCGGTTCTACGCCGAACTGCGCGGGGGCGCGCCGCTGGCCGCGGCGTCCTTCGCCGCCCGCCGGGAGCTGCTCGCCGACCCGGGTGACCCGACCGGCCTCGCCTACGCCGTCTACGGCGATCCGCAGGCCACCGTCCTGACAGGAGCGACCGCATGAGCGAGGACCGTCCCGTCATCGTGATCCACGGCATCGCCAACCGCGACCCGCAGGTGGTCGCCGGCCGGGTGGCGGAGCTGAGCGCCGCCGCCCTCGGCCGGTGGACGATGCACTCCGCCTACTGGGGCGACCTCGGCTCGTCCACCCTCGGCGTGGAGTTGGCCGTGCCGCCCGGCCCCGGGCAGCCCTGGGACGTCCGCGACGGCGAGCCACCGCCGGCCGCCGACGACGCCGGCCTGGGACTGGCCGGCCCGGTCCCGTTGACCCCCGCGCAGCGGCTGGAGCTGGTCCGGGCGCGGGCCCGGCAGACGCTGGACCCGCCGCTGGTCGAGTCGCGGGGCGCGCCGCCGGACGTCACCGGCGAGGTGCTGGACGCGATCGCGCAGGAGTGGCCGCGGACCCGGTGGCTGCGCCACGCCGACGACCCGACGCTGCTGGCCGAGGTGGGCGCGGCGCTCGCCGGGGCGGCGCTGGACGCGGTGGGCGACGCCGGTCACGAGGTACGCGACCCGGGGGCCATCCGCCGCACCATCCGCCGCCGCCTGCCCGAGCTGGACCGGGTGGCCGGCGCGGCCGTCGGCGCCGCCGGGGAGCGCTTCTACACCTGGGCCCGGATCGCCCGCGCCCGGTACGTCGCCCTCACCCTCGGCGACGTGCTGGTCTACCAGCGCCACGGCGAGCGGATCCGGGCCCGCATCCGCGAGCGGATCGCCGCCGTCGCCGGGGAACGCGCCGGGCGGGAGGAGCCCGTGCACCTGATCGGGCACAGCCTCGGCGCGGTCATCGCGCTGGACCTGGCCACCGGCGAGGACCCGGTACGCACGGCGGGGCTGGTGACGTTCGGCTGCCAGTGGCCGCTGTTCCACCTGTTCGACCCGCGCGGCGGCCAGCTCGCCCCGTACGACGGCAGCGGGCCGGTGCTGCTGCCGGACTCGCTGGACCGGTGGTCGAACCTGTGGCATCCGCTGGACCCGCTGGGTTTCGTCGCGAGCCGGCTGTTCCGCTGGGCGGACGGCTCCACGCCCCGGGACGTGCGGGTGGAGCACCTGCTGTCGGACCAGCTCTACACGCACTCGGCGTACTGGACGAACCCGCGGCTGGTCTCGGTGCTGCACGAGACGTTCGCGGAGCCGGAGAGCCGGTGAGTCGGGGCGGTCGTGCGGGGCGGCGCACGCCGCGTAGAGCGTCCTAGGAGGATGGCCCGGGTGGGGTGGGGAAGGATGGGGGCGTGGACATCGAGCCGGTCGACCCCGCCCCCGTCCGGGCGTTCCCCCGGGCGAGCCTGCGGCAACGCTGGACGGACCTGACCTTCGTGCACTGGGCGGTCGCGCCGGAACTCGTCGCGCCGCTGCTGCCCGCCGGCACCCGCCCCGACACCCTCGACGGGGCGGCCCACGTCGGCCTCGTCGGCTTCCGGATGGTCGGGCTGGGCCTCGGCCGAGGGCCGGGGGTGCCGTACCTCGGCACCTTCTGGGAGACCAACGTCCGGCTCTACTCCGTCGACGACGCCGGGCGGCGGGCCGTGGTGTTCCGGTCGCTCGACGCCTCCCGACTGGTCCCGGTGCTCGTCGCCCGGGCGAGCCTGCGGCTGCCTTACCTGTGGTCGAGGATGCGGCTGGACCGCGACGGCGACACCCTCACGTACCGCTGCCGGCGCCGCTGGCCCGGCCCGGCCGGCGCGGCGAGCCGCCTGGTGGTCCGGGTCGGCGACCCGATCGCCGACCCGACGCCGCTGGAACACTTCCTCACCGCCCGCTGGGGGCTGCACACCCGGGCGTACGGGCGCACGCTGCACCTGCCGAACTGGCACCCCCGCTGGCCGCTGCACCGGGCCGAGCTGCTGAGCCTGGACGACGAGCTGGTCGCCGCCGCCGGGCTGCCCGCGCCCGCCGAACCGCCGGTGAGCGTGCTCTACTCCCCCGGCGTGCCGGTCGTGTTCGGCCTGCCCACCGTCACGCGCCGGCCCGGCTGACGGGCCGGCAGGGGCCCGCCGCCGGACCGGCGCGCGACGAGGTGCGGTGGGATCAGAACCGGCCCCAGTCGTCGGCGGCCGGCCGCCACACGTCGATGTTGCGGGGGTCCACCGACATGCGGCGGGCCCGGTGGGTCTCGTGCTCCTCGGGCGTGAAGACCCGGTGCCGGTCGCACAGCTCGTAGCGCGGCCCGTGCACCGGGTCGTGCATGTAGAAGGCGATCGACGTCGACGCGGAGTGGTTGACCAGGTCCGAGGCGATGGGCACCTGCTTGTACTGGGCCCGCGCCCGGCCACGCATCACGTGGTCGAAGCTCTTCATCATGAAGCACAGGTGCGCGACGTAGAACTCCTTGTTGCGCTGGATCGCCAGGCTGTGGTGGTAGCGGTCCTCGCTGCGCAGGAAGGCCGTCACGTCGCCGACGTAGTCGGAGACGAGGAAGCCGAGCACCTCGGTGTAGAAGCGCAGGGTCTCCTCGTACTTCTCGGTGGCGAGGAACGGGTGCACCAGGTCCAGCGGGCGCAGCTCGATCAGCGGCGGCTCGGCGTACTCGGCGAACTCGGTGAACAGCTCGACGATCAGGCCGTTGGGGTCCTTGACGGCGAAGCCGCGCTGGACGAGCCCCTTGACCCGGTCGGCCAGCTCGAGCACCTCGTGCCCGGCCGCGGTGACCCGCTCCCGCAGGTCGTCGAGGACCGCGTCGGACTCGACGCTGAACCCGACCGCCGTGGTCCAGGAGGCCTCCCGCTGCGGCGCGGCGACCAGCTCGATGCTGTGGTGCTCGATGTCGGCGCGCAGGAAGGCGTACTCGTCGTCGTGCTGCTCCAGCTGCAGGCCGACGTGGTACTGGAGGAACTCGATGGAGGCGGCCAGGTCCGGCACCTCGATCCGGGCGTACTCCATGCCGTACGGCCCGCGGCGGCGGGCGGCGGCCTCGGTGGTCATCTGCTACCCCTCTCGGTGTGCTGGTGGTCCCCGGCGGTGGGGAAGCTGACGATGGCCTGGCGCTCGACGACCGGACGCCAGCGTTCCCGGACGAACCGCTCGTGCGAGTCGCTGTGCAGGTAGTCGAGCAGGTCCTGCTCGGTGGGGAACTCCACGACGAAGCCGTGGCTCATGGTGTCGTCGCGGGTGCTGACGTTGGCCCCGCTGCGCCAGTTGCGCATCGCCGGATACCGCGACGGGAACGTCTCCAGCTCGGCCAGGACGGACTCGGCCGCGCCGGGCGGCAGGTCGTCGCGGAAGCGGAACACGAGCATGTGGGTGATCATGGCGGCCGGCTCAGAGGATGAAGCTGAGTCGGGCGCCGGGGTCCATGGACTCCATCACCGGCACGGCCCGCCGCACCCGGAACCGCAGCCCGTCGGCCTCGACCTTGAGCACGTGCTCGTAGCGGCCCACGTAGGTGTAGGCGCCGCCGTCGCGGTAGCGGTGGATGACGAAGTTCGCCGTGATCCAGACGGTCTCCGCGCCGGCCTCCAGCAGGATCACGTTGGACACCATGCGGTGGGTGCGCGAGTGCGGGTTCTCCGCGTGCGCCTTGCGGCTCTTGAGCCGCTTGACCCGGGCCCGGATCAGCTCGTAGTCGTCGGCGACGAAGTATCCGGCGGTGGTGGCGTCCCAGCCGGCCCAGTCGGTGGTCGGCACCTCCAGCCGGCCGCCGGGCTCGAAGAGGGTCAACCACTCGTCGAGGCGCCACTCGTCGAGCAGCTGGGCCTCGCGGTAGAGGAACTCCTCCACCTCGGCGCGGGTGACCTCGCGCGACTCCACACTCACCACTCCCCCACGGCTGCCGTTGGTCGACGTCACGGCGCTCACTCCCCCGCCCTGGCGGCGGCCGGGCCGCTCGCCGGGGCACCGGCCGGCGGCGCGCCGGCCACGCTGGTGGACGCGCCGACGACGTGCGCCCAGTGCCGCCAGAAGCTGCGCATCGCGCCCTCGTCGATCGAGCGCCCCTGGTTGCCCTGCTTCTCGTTGGCCATGCCGCGCGACATGTCGCTCCAGTCGTGGGCGGGGTCGGCCGCGTCGGCGGTGGCGATGATGCCGCGCTGCACCGCCTCGTACGCCTCGATGTCGTCGGGGGTGGCCAGGCCGCCCGGCCCGACGAAGCTGACCATCGTCTTGATCCGCAGCGCGCGCACCGACTCGGGCTCGCCGACCTCGACGAACTGCCACGCCCGCACGTCGGTGCGGTCGGCGGCGACCGGTTCGAGCTGCCGGATGGTCAGCGCCTCCAGGTCGAACAGCAGCAGGTTGGGGAAGACGAACAGGATGCGGCTGGCGTCGGCCACCTCGGCGGCGAGCTCGGGCCCGAGGCGGGCCTCCAGCTCGCGCCGCTTGACGACGGTGCGCTCCTTCTCCTCCTCGCCGAAGCGGGGCTCCCAGACCATGCCGATGCGGCCGTTGTGTCCGGTGAGGACGAGCAGGCCGTGGCCGCCGCCGAGGTCGTAGGCGTACTGGTCGTCGTCGGTGACGGCGAAGCCGGTCTCACGCAGGTAGCCGACGAACGTGTTGTGCGTCGGGGCGAAGTGGTAGCCGTCCATGGCGTTCTCGACGGCCAGCTTCCAGTTGCCCTTGACGCTGTAGAGCTGCACCCCGGGCAGGGTGGTCATGCCGCGCTCGCCGATCTTGGCCGTGAGCGACATGTAGTGCGCCGCCGGGCCGAGGTGGGTCAGCAGGTCGGGCACGTCGGGGTCGAAGGCGATGAAGACGAAGCCCTCGTGGATCTGCAGGCGGGGCACCTGACGCAGCGCCATCGACGCCCGGAAGGCCGGGTCGTCGGGGTACGCGTCGTCGCCGG
This sequence comes from Micromonospora sp. NBRC 110038, assembly GCF_020884815.1. NCBI lineage: Bacteria > Bacillati > Actinomycetota > Actinomycetes > Micromonosporales > Micromonosporaceae > Micromonospora > Micromonospora sp. NBRC 110038. Next base: position 158,784 of record NZ_BBOL01000007.1, read on the forward strand.
GCAGCGCGGCCAGCTCGCCGGAGTTGCTGAACGCCCAGGCGTGGTAGAAGCACTGGAAGAACTTGGTGTTGCCCTCGCTGTGCCGGCACAGCACGGTGCCCCGGTGGGTGCAGGAGTTGAAGAACACCCGCACCTCGCCGTCGGCGTCGCGGCAGAAGATCAGCGGACGCCCGCCCAGCGTGCGGGTCTTGAAGTCGCCCGCCTTCGGGATCTCCGTCTCGTGACCGAGGTAGAGCCAGGTGTGCCCCCAGATCCGCGCGATCTCCTCGGCGAACACCTCCGGCTCGCGGTACGCCGAGCGGTGCACGCGGAACCGCAGCGCCTCCCAGTCCTCGTCGATCATCGCGCCGTCACCGGGTGCACCGAGCGGGCGTACCGGCGTCTGCTGCGCCATCACCTCACCGCCTTCTACGTCATGCGAGACAGCGTCTCGCACCACGATGCTGCTATCCGGCCCTGCCACCTGTCAAGAGCAGGAGATACTCCGGCACCGGGTTACTCGCTGTTAATGCGGACGCAACACGCAACGGCGGTTTCGTTGGCCACGATGCCGAACGTCGACAGGGCGCGGCCACGCCGCTGCATTGCGAGCACGGGCCCCCTGCGCCGCACGCCGCCCATCGCACCGCCAGCCGGTGTCACCCCTCCCGGAGGATCCCATGCTCCAGCCGCACGAAGGCCCGATCGCTGGAACCCACTACCTGCCCAGCACGCCCGACACCTGCCTGTGGGGGCGGCTGCCCGCCCGGCGGCACGAACCCGTCCTGCGGATCCGCTCCGGCGAGACGGTGACGATCGACACGCTCAGCCACGAGGGGATCCTGGAGGACCAGGGCCGCGACCCGGTCGCGTACCTCAAGCAGTTCGACGTACCCGCCGACGGGGTCCTCGCCGACGCCCGCGACCTGGCCGCCTCCGACGTCGCCCACGACTACGACGCCGACGGGCCGCACGTGGTCACCGGGCCCATCGCGGTCGACGGGGCCGAGCCGGGCGACGTGCTCCGCGTGGAGGTCCTCGACCTGCTCATCCGGGCCCCGTACGGCTTCGTCAGCAGCCGCCACGGCTACGGCGCGCTGCCCGGCGAGTTCCCGCTCACCCCGACCGACACCGGTGCGGGCGGCGACGTCCCCCGCGAGTACGGCAGCGTCTGCCACTTCACCGAGGTGGTCAGCAGCGGCGGCCGGCTGTACGGGACGCTGCCGTACGGCGACGGGCGGGCCGCCCGCTTCCCCCTCGCCCCGTTCCTCGGCCTGATGGGCGTGGCGGTGGACACCGACGACCCGGTGCACTCCGTGCCGCCCGGCGCGTTCGGCGGCAACCTCGACATCAACGAGCTCCAGATCGGCTCCGCCCTCTACCTGCCCGTGCAGCTGCCCGGGGCCGGCTTCTACGCCGGCGACCCGCACTACGCCCAGGGCGACGGCGAGGTGGCGCTGACCGCCCTGGAGGCGCCGCTGCGGGCCACGTTGCGGCTGTCGGTCATCCCGCAGGCGCAGGCGGGGGCCCTGGGCGTCGCCGACGGCCCCTTCGCCGAGACCGCCACCCACTGGCTGCCCGTCGGCCTGCACAGCGACCTCGACGAGGCGATGCGCCGGGCCGTACGCGCCGCCGTCGCCTTCCTCGCCCGCACCCAGGGCATGCCGCCGCAGACCGCCCTGGCCTACCTGAGCGCCGCCGCCGACTTCGAGGTCAGCCAGGTCGTCGACGGGGTGAAGGGCATCCACTGCCTGATCCGCAAGGCGGACTTCCCGGCCCACGTCTGAGCCGGGCGACGGGCGGGACGGGCCCGGGTGGGCCCGGGTGGGCCGGCGCGGGCGTGGATGGGCCTCCGCCCCGGCCCGCCACCCGCACGTCCGCCGCGGGCCCGTCCGCCCCTCGGCAGCGCCGCCGGAGCAGGCGAGCGGGTGGGCGGCGAACGGGTGGGCGGGCCAGCGGGCCCGCAGAGCCGCCCGGCAGGTGACGTACCGTCACCCGCCGCCGCCCTGCGGCCACGAGTCCCCCGGCGCCCTTTGCTCTGCACCCGGATACGCAACGGTTGACCCGCCGTGACGGGCCGCTTCACCCCCGGACATCGACGTTCGGGATTCCGCCTGGTGGGTGGGGTGCTGCGTGGGCGGGTGCAGAGCAAAGCGAGCGCGCGACGTTGTCCGGGGTCGAAGGAGCGCCACGGAGCGTGAAGGCGGCGACCCCACCGGCAGACGGCACCAGCATGTACACGCACCGTGGCCGGCACCGGTGGGCGAGCCGGGGGTGGGCTCCACCCCCGGCGCCGCTGCGGCCCCTACGAGGCCGCCGGCACCTCGGCGCGACGGGGCGCGGCGGCCATCGCGCCCGGCCGGGTCACGGTCACCGCCGCCACCCGGCTCGCCCAACGGGCCGCCTCGTCGATCGCCGCGCCGTCGAGCAGCGCGTCGGCCAGCGCCGCGCAGAAGGTGTCCCCCGCGCCGGTGGCGTCCACCGCGTCGACGCGCTCGGCCGGCACCAGCCACTCCCGGTCGGCGGTGACGACCAGCGCACCGTCCGCGCCGAGGGTCACCACCACCGGCCCCCGCGTCCCCAACGACCGGGCCAGCGCGGGCAGCCCGGCCAGCGCCGCCGGATCTGCCGGGCCGGGTGGGGACGCCGCGGCCGGAGCCCCGGCCAGGGCCGCCAGCTCGCCCCGGTTCGGCACCAGGATGTCGACCCGGGCCAGGGTCGCCGCGTCCACCGGCCGGGCCGGGGCCGGGTTGAGCACCACCAGGCCACCCGCAGCGGCCACCGCGGCGGCGACCACCTCGGCGCCGACCTCCTGCTGCAACAGCACCGCGCGGGCCGAGGCGATCAGGTCGTACGACGGCGCGAGGTGCTCGGGCGCGAGCCACATGTTGGCCCCGGAGCTGACCGCGATGGTGCTGTCGCCGTCGGCGGTGACCAGCACGATCGCCTGACCGGTCGGGCGGGGCGCGCGCAGCACCCCGGTCGTGTCCACGCCCTCGGCGGCGAGCAGCCCGGTGAGCCACTCCCCCTCCGGGTCGTCGCCGACCGCGCCGACCATGGCGACGCGGCGGCCCAGCCGGGCGGCGGCGACCGCCTGGTTGGCGCCCTTGCCGCCACCGGCGCGCCGGTGGTCGGCGGTGCCGAGCACGGTCTGTCCGGGCGCGGGCAGCTCGGCCAGGGGCACCACCACGTCGACGTTGAGGCTGCCCACCACCACGATGTCGGTCACGGCGGCCTCAGCCCTGCCCGGGACGCCAGGCGTGCGCCAGGAAGTCCGCCCGGGGCGGCGCGAAGACGTCCAGGTTGATGCAGGGGCCCTCGGTCGGCTCGACGTAGTGCTCCGCGCCGCGCGGCACGAGCAGCATCGAGCCCGCCCCCATCGGGTTCGCCACCCCGTCGACGTAGTAGTTGCACCGGCCGCCGAGGATCAGCACGAGCTGGTCGAAGTCGTCGTGGTGGTGCGGGTTGAGCGTCATGCCCACGCTCAGTTCGTGCCAGGCCAGCACGACCTCGTCGGTGGCGTACACCTTGCGGCGCACCCCGGGCCGCACGTCGGTGGCCGGGATGTCGTCCCAGTTCACGGCGATGCCGTAGAGCTGCGGGTTGAGCATGTCAGCGCTCCCTTTCCGGGTCGGGGTCAGCCGGCGAGCCGGCGCAGGCCGGCGCCGAGCAGTTGCAGGTCCGAGCCGACCACCAGGTAGCCGGCGTCGGTGAGGCCGTACCGGCCCAGGGCCTCGGCCGTGCGGTCGGCCGCCCAGCCGCCCAGCGCGGCCCCGGTCCCCCGGGCCGCCTCGGCGACGTCGCCGGTCCGCCGCAGCAGCGGCGTCGGGTCGTCGGTGCTGGCGAGGCCGAGGCTGACCGCCAGGTCGGTGGTGCCGACGAACCCGACGTCCACGCCGGCCAGCAGGTCGGGCAGGGGGTCGTCGGTGGTCGCCGTCTCGATCTGGGCGACCAGCAGCGGCGGGTCGGCGGCCTCCGCCGCCAGGTACCGGTCGAGGCCGCCGACACCGTAGCCGGCCGCCGAGTGGGCGAGGCTGATGCTGCGCCGCCCGTGCGGGGCGTACCGGCTGGCCGCGCGCAGCGCCTCCACCTCGGCCCGGCTGCGGACGGTGGAGAGCTGGACCCCGACGGCGCCGGCCTCCAGCAGCCGGTTGACCTGGCCCGGGTCGACCGCCGGCACCCGGACCAGCGCCGGCAGGCCGAGCGCGGCGGCGAACCGGAGCTGGTCGGCGGCGGTGCGCTCGTCCAGCGCGGAGTGCTCCAGGTCGACCACGACGAAGTCGAGCCCCGCCTGGGTGGCCAGGGCCACCACGTCGGGGCCGGGCAGCTTGAGGAACGTGCCGACGAGCCGCCCGCCACCGCGCAGCGCCCCCCGCAGTCGCCTGCGGGAGCGGTGCACGCCGACGGGCGGCTCGGCATCGGTGGCGGGCATCAGCGGTTCAGGCCCCGCCACGGCACGGTCGGCACCTGCTCGCCGGCGAGCAGCACCAGGCTCGGCTCCAACCGGGGCGCGACGATCCGGTTGCCGGCGGCGTCGGGCAGCTCGGCCTCCTCGGCGTCGGCGAGGACCGTGACGTGGGCCGGGCCGCCCTCGACGAGGCTGCCGTAGCCCTCGGCGTCGAGGCCGGTCAGGCGGGCCGGGGCGGACGTCACCCGGGGCACGATCTGCTCCATGGTCATGCCCATGGCCCGCAGCTTGGCCATGCTGGTGACCAGGTCGAACACCGGGCCGCGCCAGTTGCGGCCGCTGGTGTCGGAGGTGATCACGTCGGGCAGGAAGCCCTGCTCGATGGCCGGGCGGGCCACGGCGAAGCTGAGGTTGCTCTTGCCGTGGGCCGACTCGAAGAGCACGCCGCGCTCGCGGGCGGCGTACACCTCGGGCAGGACCTTGCCGTCGCCGAGGATGCCGTACGGCTTGCCTGTGTAGCAGTGGGCCACGACGTCGCCGGGGCGCAGCAGGTCGAGGATCACCGGCAGCGGCTCCGGGGTCTCCCCGATGTGGATCATCAGCGGGAGCCCGGCCTCGGCCGACAGCGCCAGGGACCGCTTGAGCAGCGTCCGCCACTCCAGCCCCACGACGTCCTCGGAGAGGCGGATCTTGAAGCCGCGTACCCGGTGCGGGTTGGCGGCGGCGATCTCCAGGGCGTCCTCCGGCACCAGCGTGCCCGGGTTGAGCAGCTCGCCGAACCGGAAGTCGATCAGGCCGAGGACCGAGACGTTGAGGAAGTTGACCAGCCGCATCCGGGCCGGGGCGGCGACGAAGCGCTCGAACGCGGCGAAGGTGGACGCGCCGACGGTGCCGGCGTCGCAGGCCGCGACGACGCCCCGGTGCAGGTGCGCCTCGTCCGGCGGCGCGCCGACCTTGGAGACCTCGGCGAAGATGTGGGTGTGCGCCTCGACCAGGCCGGGCAGCACGTACTGCCCGGAGCAGTCGACCACCTGCCGGCCCTGCGCGGCGAGGCCGGGGGCGATCCGGGCCACCCGGTCGCCGGTCACCGCGACGTCGGTCACTCCGCTGGCGCCGGTGGCGGCGTCGAACACCTCGCCGCCGGCCAGCACCAGGTCGTAGCGCGGGGAACTGTCAGTCATGGCATCAGACTCTCTGTACGAAGCGGCAGCGACGGGCGGGCGTCGCCGGGAAGGGGGTCGGGCTCGGCCGTCGAAGCCGGGGTCCCGGCTGTCGCGGCCGGGGTCTCGGCTGCCTGGGCCGGGGTGTCGGCGCGGAACCGGGTGCGCAGCGGCAGCACCCCGGCGACGGTGACCTCGACCAGGTCGCCGGGGCTCAGGAAGCAGCCCCGGTCCTGGCCGGTGCCGGTGGGGGTGCCGGTGAGCACCACGTCGCCCGGCTCCAGCACCACGTACCGGGAGATCCAGGCAAGCAGGTCGGGCACCGGGAAGATGAGGTCGGCGGTGCTGGCCTGCTGGCGCAGCTCCCCGTTGACCGTGGTCCGTACGCCGATGGCGTCGCGGTCGGCGACCGCGTCCAAGCCGAGCACCGACGCGCCGAGCGCCCCGAAGCCGGGGAAGCTCTTGGCCAGGGTGGGGCTGCCGGAGGCGACCATCACGTCGCGGCAGGTCAGGTCGTTGGCGGCGGTGATCCCGGCGACGTGCGCCCAGGCCCGCTCGGCGGGCGTGTGGTGCATCCGCGCCCCGATGACCAGGGCGACCTCGCCCTCGTAGTCGGACTGCGTGCTGACCGAGGTGGGCAGCGGCACGGTGTCGTCGGGGCCGGAGCCGGCGTTGGGCGACTTGAGGTAGAGCACGGGCTGGGTGGGCAGGGGCCGCCCGGTGGTGCGTGCCTTGCAGTGGTAGTTGAGGCCCACCCCCCACACGGCCGGCGTCCCGCCCAGCGGGGCGACGACGTCGCCGGCGAGGGCGTCGAGGGGCAGCCGGCGGCGCACGGCCGCGGCGCGGGCCGGGGCGAGCCCGGCGCCCGCGCGCAGCAGCGCGGCCACGTCGGCGTACGGCAGGTCGAGCAGCTCGACGTCGCCGTCGCCGGTGAGCCGGCCCAGCCCGTGCCGGGTGGCGACCAGGTGCGTGCCGTCGCCGGCGGTGTGCCGGGCGTCGTCGCGGGGGGCGGTCATGCCGCGTCCGAGGAGTGTCCGGGCACCGTGCCCAGCGCCGGGTTGACCAGCGGGGCGAGGTTGTTGACGGCGGCGGCGGCCTCGCCGAAGCCGACGGAGATCAGCCGCACCTTGCCCTCGTAGTCGGTGATGTCGCCGGCGGCGAAGACGCGCGGCAGGTTGGTGCGCATCGACCGGTCGACGGCGACGTAGCGCCGGTGCATCTCCAGCCCCCAGCGTTCCATGGCGCTGAGGTCGGCGATGAAGCCGAGGGCGGCCACCACCGCCTGCGCGGGCAGCTCCTCGCGGCCCTCGCCACGCACCTCGGCGATCGTCACGGAGGTGACGTTCTGCTCCCCGGCGATGCCGCACACCTCGTACGGGGTGACCACACGCACGGTGGACGACTCCAGTTGGGCGACGCTGTGCTCGTGGGCGCGGAACTGCGGCCGGCGGTGCACGAGGGTGACGCTGCGGGCGTGCGGCTCCAGCGCGAGGGCCCAGTCGACGGCGGAGTCGCCGCCGCCGACCACGACGACCTCCTGGCCGGCGAGTTCGTCGAGGCGGGGCACGAAGTAGCGCAGGCCCCGGCCGAGGTAGTCGCTGCCGACGGGCAGCTCGCGGGGGGTGAAGGTGCCGATGCCGGCGGTGAGCAGGACGGCCTTGGCGCGCACCTGGGTGCCGGCGTCGGTGCCGATGAGCACGTGGTCCTCGGCGCAGGTCAGGTCGACGGCGCTCTCGCCGAGCAGGAACGTCGGCTTGGCGGTGGCGGCCTGGGTGAGCAGGGCGTCGACGAGTTCCTGGCCGCGCACCGAAGGCAGGCCGGCGATGTCGTAGATGGCCTTCTCGGGGTAGAGGGCGGCGATCTGGCCGCCGGGTTCGGGCAGCGAGTCGATCACCGCCACGCTCATCCCCCGGAAGCCGGCGTAGTAGGTCGCGTACAGGCCGGCGGGGCCGGCGCCGACGATCGCGAGGTCGACCTCGTGCAGCTCGCCCATCAGGTGGCGCTCCCCGCGACGGCCGGGTGGTCGTGGCCGACCCGACCGATCTTGCGGGCCCCGCCGGGGCTGCCGATCTCGCCGAAGAACTCGGCGTTGATCGGGCCGAAGTGGGCCCGGTCGGCCGGCAGGTCCTCCAGGTGGAAGATCGACGTGACGGGGCAGACCGGCTCGCACCGCCCGCAGTCGACGCACTCGTCCGGGTTGATGTACATCATCCGGTCGCCCTCGTAGATGCAGTCCACGGGGCACTCCTCGACGCAGGACCGATCCTGCACGTCCACACACTCGTCGGTGACCACGTAGGTCATCGGTCCTCCAGCGGTTGGGTCGGCCGTCCGCATCCGCACCGCTGACCGTCGCGCTGACGTCGCCGGATGCGGGGCGATGTCGTTGATGTCAGGTCACGCTAGAGAAGCCATCCCGAGTATGTCAACATACGAGACGTCATCTTGAATGAAGTCACGGCGGCGGGAGCGCAGGGATGGACGACGAGGTGCCGGCGGCACTGCGGCGGGCGGCCGAGGAGGCGATCGACGAGGCGGGCGTCCTCGACGCGCTGGCCGCGCTGGGTGCGGAGCACAGCCCGTACGGCCAGGAACGGGCCACCGCCCACCGGCTCGCCGACTGGGCCGCCGCGCGCTGGCCGGAGCTGTCCTGGCGGGTCGACCCCCTGGACCCGACGGCGGCGCTGCCCGACAGCGCCAACCTGGTCGGCTCCTCCGCCCTCGGCACGGCGCCGGAGCTGCTCCTCTACTCACACCTGGACACGTCGCTGACCGGCGGGGCCGAGTTCGACGCGCCGATCACCGGCCTGGACGCCCCCGCACCCGGGCTGATCAGGCCGGCCGGGGCGGACGCCGAGCCGGTGGTCAGCGGCTTCGGCCTCGGGGTGGCCCGCGCGGCGACCGCCGCCGCCCTGGTCGGCTTCGCCGCGGCGGCCGGCGCGTGCCGGGCCGCCGGCCGGCCGCACCGGCTGACCCTGCTGCTCGCCGCCGCCGGCACCCACCGCACCGACCCCGACGCCGGCCCCGTCGCCGGCGGGGTGGCCCACCACCTGGACCGGCACCCGCTGCCGGCCGCCGCCGTGGTGGCCAAGAGCGGCCCGCCGGGCGTGCTCACCGCCGAGCCGGGGGCCATGTTCGTCCGGGTACGGCTGACCAGCCGGTTCCATCCGGCGCTGTTCCGCGACGCCGCCGTCCCGCCGGGGGGCCTGCTGGCGCATCTCGGCCGGGTGGTCGCGGCGCTGGAGGCGTTCCGCGCCGCGCACCTGGCCAGTCGCGCCGGGCGCGGCGGCCAGGTCGGGGCGGAGGTGGGCATCGGCGCGGTGCGGGCCGGCCAGCCGGGCAAGCCCGACCTGCTGCCCGGGCGGCTGGACTTCCACCTCTACCTGGTGACGGTGCCCGGCGACGAGCCGGCGGAGATCGCCGACGCCCTGGCCGCGACGCTCGCCGAGAGGCTGCGCGGCACCCCGCTGGGCGACTGCGGGGTGAGCGTGACCGGCTGGCCCGTCCACCCGGCCGCCGCCACCGATCCCGACGCCCCGATCTGCCACTGGGCCGACGCCGCCTGGCGGGCCGCGCACGGCCGCGCGCCCCAGCCGATCCGGGGCTGGACGGGGTCGACCGACGGCGTGGTGCTGCGCGGGCGGGGGGTGCCGACCGTCCGGCTGGGCCCGCCGTCGCTGCCGGCGGACCCGGGCGACCCTCGGCGGGACCGCTACGCGGTGGCCGAGCTGGTGCGTTTCGCCCGGATTTATGCCGACATCGCGCTACGAAGCCGGCAGATATCGACAGCCTGATGTGCCATATGCCATGATACTGTCTCACTTCACGCAACGAGGGATCCAGATGGCGGACGACAGCCCCTCGCCGGGGAAGAACGCGGACCAGAGCGCCCCGGCGATCCAGACCGTGCAGCGCGCGGCGGTCATCCTCAACGCGTTCACCGCGGCGCGCCCACGACTCAGCCTCAACGAACTGACCGCCAGCCTCGGCACCAGCAAGGCGACGGCCCACCGCTACACGAAGGCGCTGCGCGAGAGCAACCTGCTGCGCTACGACGAGCGGGAGGGACTCTACTCGCTCGGCCCGCAGATCCTGACCCTCTCCGCCGCCGCGCGTGCCGCGATGCCGGTGATCAGCATCGCCGGCCCGCACATGCAGCAGCTCGTCCGCGAGATCGACGAGACCGTGGTGCTCAGCGTCTGGGACGGCGACACGGCAGTGGTCGTCCGCGCCGACGACAACACCGACCGGGTCATCCGCGTCAGCGTCCGCACCGGCTCCCGGCTCTCGCGCACCGAGTCCGCCCAGGGCCGGGTCTTCTGCGCCTTCCTGCCCGAGGACGACGTGGTCGGGCTGGCCGACGAGCTGGCCGCCTCCGCCGAGCTGCGCCGGGAGGTCGACAAGATCCGCCGCACCGGCATCTCGGCGAACACGCCGTCGGCCAACGGCGTGCGCAGCATCGCCGCGCCCATCTTCCGCGGCAGCACGCTGATCGCCGCGATGGCCATCGTCGGCACCACCACCTCCGTGCCGGAGGGCACCGACACCCCGCTCGCCATCGCCCTGCAGCGCGTCGCCGCCCTGGTCACCGCCGAGCTGGGCAGCACCGGCACCGGCACCGGCACCGGCCACCACCCCGCGCCCGACGACGGCAACGGCCACCGTCCCCGTCCCCCGGCGGCACGCGGGAGCGCCGGCCGGGTCAGCTGACGGCCGCGCCGAGCCCCTCGGACAGCTCGCGCGCGATGCGCAGCAGGATGTCCGCCGCCGCGGCCTCCGCCGCGCCGGAGAGCACCGCGTCCGTGCCGAGCACGCCCAACGCGGCCACCACCTGGGTACGCTCGAACACCGGCGCGGCCAGCACCCGCACCCCGAAGTCCTCCGGCGAGTTGACGGCGAACCCGTCGCGGCGCACCTGCTCGACCACCGCCCGCAGCCCGGCCGACAGGCGCAGCTGGCGGGCCACCACCGGGGCCTCGGCGGGCGGCAGGAACGCGCAGAACACCCGGCCCTGCGCCGAGCGCACCAGGTCCAGCGGCGATCCCGTACGCACGCTCAGCCGCACGTCGCCGCTGACGTTGTCCATGCAGCGGACCACGATGGGGCTCTCGCCGTTCCACACGCTGAGCACCGAGGTCTGGTTGGTGAGCCGGGTCAGCCGGTCCAGGTAGGGCTCGGCGGCGGTGACGATGGGCAGCGCCGCGCGGGCGGCGGCCTCCATCGCCAGCACCTGCGGGCCCAGCGTGTACGTGGCGGTGGCCGTGTCGAAGCGCAGCAGGTTGGCCGCGCGCAGCGCGCGGGCGTACCGGTGCGCGGTGGCCCGGCTGATCGCGAGGTCGGCGGTCAGCTCGGCCAGCGTGAGCCGGGGCCGCTCGGCGGAGAACGCCTTCAGGATGGTGGCCGCCCGCTGCACGGTCTGGATCGCCGGCGCGTCGCCGTGGTGTTCCTCGACCCCGACCGCCATCGCGTCACCTCGCGCATCCCCGTCGTCTCCGCAGGATGCGCACTCTACCCAGCGCGACGGGAGGGGCGCGAACGCGGCGGAGGGGCGGCGTGGCCGCCGCCCCTCCGCCGCACTCTCCGACTACAGTGAGTGACTCTTGGGTGCCAGGTCGCCGGGTCTCGGTCGGCGTTGACGCTGCGTCACGCCCCGCGACCCCGGCCCACGCACCCCGCCCCCTTTGCTCTGCACCCACCGAGGCAACACGGCCGCCATGCTGCAATTCTGCCAAGTGCCGGGAACGACAGCAGACAGGCGGTCAACTACTCTCAGCGACCGGTGCGTCCGTGGGTGCAGAGCAAAGGGGGTCAACCGGCGACATCGACCCAGGCGCGGCGACCACGCCCAGTCACTGCTCGACGGCGAGCTGACGGTGCACCTCGCCGCTGTCCCAGTAGTCGACCCGGTGCGCGACCAGGCCGTCGGCGTCGACCCGGAACCGGAACATCCCGCGCACGCGCACCGGGGCCCGGCCTGCGGAGACGAGCCGGAACGACATCCGGTACGCCAGCGCGGCCCGGTCCCCGTCGACGATCAGCTCCTCCACCTCGTAGCGGAGGTCGGCGAACTCGGCCAGGAAGCCGTCGAGCCGCTCCCGGTAGCCGGCCCGGCCGACCACTCCCCGCCCGAGCCCGGCGGTGTGCTCGTTGACGAAGCCGACGCTGACGCAGGCGGCGACGGCGTCGGCGTCGTGGGCGTTCAACGCGGCCAGGTAGCGCAGCACCGCGGCCCGGGTGCCCGCCGCGGTCAGTTCCCCCACAGCCGCCGTACGGTGTCGAACACCTGCTGGTCGTGGGAGATCTCGATGACGTTGCCGTCGGGGTCCTTCAGCGCGCAGATGTAGCCGACCGGCGGCGGCATCTGGCGCGGCTCCCAGTGCAGGCAGCCCAGCTCGCGGGCCCGCGCGGCGATCTCGTCGACGTCCGAGCGCTGCGGCACCTCGATGCCGATGTGCGCGAACGGGTGGAGCAGGCCGAGCTGGCCGCCCTTGTCCTTGTTGAACGAGACGAGCACCAGCACGAACGGCGTCTCGACCTGCTTGTCGTTGGAGAGCCACACGCTCTCCCCGTCGGCGTCGGCGAACCGCTCCACCACCACCAGCGGGGTGAGCGTGGTGTAGAACGCGATCGCCTTGTCGAGGTCGCCGGTGGGCAGTGCCACGTGCGTCCATCGGGCTTGGGTCAGGCCGGTCCCCATGAGTACCTCCACCGTGCCGGAATGTCCAGAACAACGCTGTCACCAGCCTATTCGTCCCCCGGTCGCGGCGGCGATGTGCCGGGGACACAAACCCGTCCGGGCCGATTCGACCCGGCGGGACAGTGCCGGGGGTCGGGCCGGCGTGCCAGCGTGGTCACACACACCAGCGGGAGGACGATCAGATCATGCGCTACCGCAGGCTCGGCGGCACGGGCGTCGAGGTCAGCACGCTCTGCCTCGGCACGATGATGTTCGGCGCGTGGGGCAACACCGACGAGAAGGAGTGCCACCGGATCGTCGCCGAGGCGCTCGACGCCGGGGTCAACCTGGTCGACACCGCCGACGTGTACGCGCACGGCGAGACCGAGGAGATCGTCGGTCGGGCGCTGCGCGGGCGGCGCGACGACGTGGTGCTGGCCACCAAGTTCCACGAGCCGATGGGCGCCGACCGCAACCGGCGGGGCAACTCCCGGCGGTGGATCACGCAGGCGGTCGAGGACAGCCTGCGCCGGCTGGGCACCGACTGGATCGACGTCTACCAGGTGCACCGCCCCGACCCGCGCACCGACGTCGACGAGACCCTCGGCGCCCTGTCCGACCTGGTCCGGCAGGGCAAGGTACGCCTCATCGGCACCTCCGCGTTCCCCGCCGAGCAGATCGTCGAGGCGCAGTGGGTCGCGCAGCAGCGCCAGCGGGAACGCTTCACCACCGAGCAGCTGGCGTACTCGGTCCTGGCCCGGGGTGCCGAGGCCGGCGTGCTGCCGACCTGCGAGCGGCACCGGCTCGGGGTGATGGTCTTCAGCCCGCTCAACGGCGGCTGGCTGACGGGCAAGTACCGCGCGGGCAGCGTGCCGGCGGACTCCCGCGCCGGGCGCAACGGCGACCACTTCGACTTCCGCGACGCCGCCGCCCGCGACCGCAAGCTCGACCTGGTCGGCGAGCTGGACGCGCTGGCCCGGGAGAGCGGCCTGACGCTGATCGAGCTGGCGCTGGGCTTCGTGCTCAGCCACCCGGCCGTGACCAGCGCCGTGATCGGCCCCCGCACCCTGGAGCAGCTGCGCAGCCAGCTCGGCGCGGGTCAGCTCGACGGGCTCCCGGCCGACGTGCTCGACCGCATCGACGCGCTGGTGCCGCCGGGCCACAACGTCAACCCGGCGGACGCCGGGTACCAGCCGCCGGCGCTGACCGACCCGGCCCTGCGGCGGCGCTGACACCACGGGCGGCGACGCGGCACCGACCGGCCACGGCAAGACAGCGGTCAATTCGTCAAGTAGGGTGACGGACGGTATCGACCCCGGCACGGACGGGACGTTCGGATGACCCCTGCCCCCACTCCGCCGCGTCGCGCGCCGGGTTCCGTCGACGAGATCGAGGCGCTGACCGCCGTGCGTCCCAGCGCGCGGCAGGTGGCGTGGCAGTCGATGGAGTTCTACGCCTTCGTCCACTTCGGCATGAACACGATGACCGACCGCGAGTGGGGCCTCGGCGACGAGGACCCGACCCTGTTCGATCCGGCGGAGCTGGACGTCGACCAGTGGATGACGGCGTTCGCGGCGGCGGAGATGACCGGCGTCATCCTCACCGCCAAGCACCACGACGGCTTCTGCCTGTGGCCCTCGCAGGTGACGACGCACTCCGTCGCCGCCTCGCCGTGGCGGGGCGGGCAGGGTGACCTCGTGCGGCTCGTGGCGGATGCGGCGCGGCGGCACGGTCTGCGGTTCGGCGTCTACCTCTCGCCCTGGGACCGCAGCGAGGCCACGTACGGCTCGGGGAGGGCGTACGACGACTTCTTCGTCGCCCAGCTGGAGGAGTTGCTGTCCGGCTACGGCGAGGTCTTCTCGGTGTGGTTCGACGGGGCCAACGGCAACGGCCCCGACGGCCCGCACCAGGACTACGACTGGGAGCGGTACTACGCCGTCGTCCGGCAGCGACAACCCGGCGCGGTGATCTCGGTCTGCGGGCCGGACGTGCGGTGGTGCGGCAACGAGGCCGGGCACACCCGGGCGGACGAGTGGAGCGTCGTGCCCGCCGGGCTGCGCGACGCCGAGCGCATCGCCGAGGGCTCCCAGCACGTCGACGACGGCGTGTTCTCCCGGCTCGTGCGCAGCGACGGGCAGGATCTGGGCAGCCGGGCGGCTCTCGCGGGCCGCCTCGGCGATCTCGTGTGGTACCCGGCCGAGGTCAACACGTCCATCCGGCCGGGGTGGTTCCACCACCCGCGCGAGGACGACGCCGTCCGCTCCGCCGACGAGCTGTTCGAGCTGTGGCGCGCGGCTGTCGGCGGCAACGGCTGCCTGCTGCTCAACGTGCCGCCCGACTCCCGTGGCCTCGTGGCCGCCCCCGACGTGGCCGCCCTGACGGGTCTGGGCGAACGCATCCGCGCGTTCCGGGGCGCGGTGCTGGAGGGCGACGTCGTGCTGTCCTCGGGGGTCGTGCGTCCGGCCGCCGGCGGGCCGGCGGGCGACCCGGCCGCGCTCGCGCGACTGGCGGCGGGCGCGGCGGAGGGCTGCGTGTGGCGACCGGCGGTGTCCGACGGGCTGCCGGCCGTCTCGGTCGTCCTGCCCACCCCCACCGAGGTCGCCGCCGTGGTCGTCGGCGAGGACATCACGTACGGGCAGCGGCTGGAACGGCTCGTCGTGACCGCCGTGGCCGACGGGCGCGAGGAAGTGCTGGCCGAGGCGGGTGCGGTCGGCTACCGGCGCATCCTGCGCTTCGCCCCGCGCGTCGTGAGCGAGGTGCGGGTGCGGATCGAGGCGTCGAGGGGGCTGCCGGCGATCCGCACGGTCGCGGTGGTTGCGGCGGACGGCGGATGGCTGCCCCGAGAGCGGGGAGTCGGCGGATGACCTGGTCGCATGTCGACAACGCCTGGCCGACGAGGGGCCTGAGCTACGGGGCCGACTACAACCCCGAGCAGTGGGACCGGGCGACCTGGGCCGAGGACGTGCGGCTGATGACGCAGGCCGGCGTCAACCTCGTCTCGCTCGGCATCTTCTCCTGGGGCCTGGTGGAGGTCGCGGACGGGGAGTTCGACTGGGGCTGGCTGGACGAGGTGGTCGACCTCCTGGCCGAGGGTGGCATCGCCATCGATCTCGCCACGCCGACCGCCGCGCCCCCGGGCTGGCTGCTGGCCGCGCACCCCGAGATCCGCCCCGTCGACCACGACATGCGACCGCACTGGCCCGGCGCGCGCCTCGGCTGGTGTCCGAGCAGCCCGGTCTTCCGGGGGTACGCGCTGCGCGTCGTCCGCGCCCTCGCCGACCGCTACGGGCATCGGGACCACGTCGTGATGTGGCACGTCAGCAACGAGTTGGGCGGCGGCAACGGCCGCTGTTACTGCGACGTGTCGGCGGAGGCGTTCCGCGACTGGCTCCGGCGCCGGTACGGCACGCTCGACGCGCTGAACGACGCGTGGGGAGCCGCCTTCTGGGGCCACACGTACCGCGACTTCGCCCACGTCATCCCGCCGCGCGGCAACAACGCGAAGAACCCGTCGCTCGTGCTCGACTTCGACCGTTTCTCCTCCGACGAGTTGTTGGCGCACTATCTCGCCGAGCGGGCGGTGCTCAAGGCCGTCACCCCGCAGCTTCCCGTCACCACGAACTTCATGGTGGGCGCCGAGCCCGACGTCGTGGACTACCCGCGCTGGGCGGCGCACATGGACATCGTCGCCAACGACCACTACACCCGTTCCGCCGACCCGGTCCCCGAGCAGGATGTCGCCTTCTCCGGCGACCGCATGCGGGCGATGACGACGCAGCGCCGGCCGTGGCTGCTCATGGAGCACTCGACCAGCGCGGTGAGCTGGCAGCCGCGCAACCGGGCCAAGACGCGGGGGGAGCTGATCCGCAACAGCCTGAGCCACGTGGGTCACGGCGCCGACGGCGTCATGTTCTTCCAGTGGCGTGCCTCGCGGGCCGGCGCGGAGCAGTTCCACTCGGCGATGGTCCCGCATGCCGGCGAGGACACCGAGCTCTACCGCGACGTGTGCCGGCTGGGCGCGTACCTGCGCAGTCTCGCCCCGGTCCTGGGCTCGCGCGCTCCCCGGGCCCGGGTCGGCATCCTCTTCGACGACGAGGCGGGCTGGGCGATGGCGAAGGGGGTCAAGCCGAACAACCACCTCGACTACGGCCGCCTCGTCCGCGACTGGCACCACGCGTTCTGGCGGCTGAACGCGAGCATCGAGGTGCTCCCGCCGTGGGCCGACCTCGCCGGCCACGAGGTCGTGGTGGTGCCGGCGCTCTTCCTGACCGGCGACGACACGGCGGCGCGGGTGACCGCCTTCGCCGAGGCGGGCGGCACGGTCGTGGTGAGCTTCCTGTCGGGCATCGTGGACGCGAACGACCAGGTGCGGCTGGGCGGCTACCCGGGTGCGTTCCGTGACCTCCTCGGTGTCCGGTGTGAGGAGTTCCGTCCGTTGCAGGAGGGCGAGACGTTCACCCTCGACAACGGCTGGCGCGGTTCGGAGTGGACGGAGCTCCTCCGGGTCGGCGAGGCGGAGGTGCTCGCCGGATACTCCGGGGGGCAGCTCGACGGCCGCCCCGCGATCACGTCGCGTTCGTTGGCGGGTGGGGGCCGCGCGCTGTACGTCTCCGCCGGCCTCGACGGCGACTCGCTGCTCGCCCTCGCGCGCTCGTTGGTGGCCGCCCCCACCGGTGTGCCGGCCGGCGTCGAGGTGCTGGTGCGCCGGAACGACGAGGAGGTCTTCACCTTCTTCGTCAACCACGCCGACACGGATGCCGTCGTCGCGGCCACCGGCCGGGAGCTGCTCACCGACGAACCCGTCGGCGGAGAGTTGCACCTGCCGGCCGGCGAGGTACGGGTGGTCAGGTCGGACGGCCTCGGCTGACGACCGCGAACGGGGCGTCACCACATTGGCGGCCGACGATCACAGTCAGCTCCTTTGCTTGCCCGTGTGAGCGGTCACATGTTAACTTTCCCGAGGAGCTACCGGGCTGCTCCAACCAGCTTATCGGGATCCCCGCCGGCCTCGGAGCGATGCGCATTACCGCGTCGAGCCGTGGCCATTAGGGAATTCCGCGCAGCGCTGAGGACAGGTCGCATTCCCGCCCCGTAATCGCAGGTGACCACCACCAAGATGTCACCAGCGCACCACCCATGCCTGCCGAACGGCATATCAATTGGCAGGCGGCACGACGACGTCCACCGTCCCGAAAATGGAGAGTCAATGCGCGCACGTACGAGATGGTTCGCCGCCCTTGGCGTCGCACTCCTGGGAGCAGTCGGATTGACCGTGGTCGACACGGTTGCCGCCCCGCAACCAGCTCAGGCATTGGAGAACGGGGTGGGCCGCACCCCGCCGATGGGCTGGAACAGCTGGAACACGTTCTACTGCAACATCAACGAGGCGCTGATCCGGCAGATGGCCGACGCCATCGTCAGCACCGGCATGCGGGACGCCGGCTACCAGTACGTCGTCGTCGACGACTGCTGGATGAACCCCAACCGCGACTCGGCCGGCAACCTGCAGGGCGACCCGACGCGGTTCCCCAGCGGCATGAAGGCCCTGGGTGACTACATCCACAGCAAGGGCCTCAAGTTCGGCATCTACCAGGCCCCGCTGGACAAGACCTGCGCCCAGTACTTCAACTCCTACCCCGGGGCCACCGGCGCCATGGGCCACGAGGCCCAGGACGCCCGCCAGTTCGCCGCCTGGGGCGTCGACTATCTCAAGTACGACTGGTGCTCCCCCACCGGCACCATCAACGAGCAGGTCAACCGGTTCGCCATCATGCGCGACGCGCTCGCCGCCACCGGTCGCCCCATCCTCTACAGCATCAACTCGAACAGCATCCACGAGAAGACCGGCCCCATGCGCAACTGGGGCGACGTCGCCAACATCTGGCGGACCACCGAGGACATCACCAACGCGTGGGACACCGGCCAGACCAACGGCTACCCCATGGGCATCCAGAACATCATCAACGTCACCGTGCCGCTGGCCGGTTACGCGCGTCCGGGTGCGTTCAACGACCCCGACATGATGGAGGTCGGCCGGGGCGGCATGAACGACACCGAGATGCGCAGCCACTTCGCGATGTGGGCGATGATGGCCTCGCCGCTGATCGCCGGCAACGACATCCGCAACATGGACAGCGCCACGCAGACCATCCTCAAGAACGCCAACCTCATCGCGATCAACCAGGACACCCTCGGCCTCCAGGCCACCCAGGTCTCCAACGACGGCACCCGCCGGGTGCTCGCCAAGCGGCTCGCCAACGGCGACGTGGCCGTCGCCCTGTTCAACCAGGGCGGCTCCACCACCACCATTTCCACCACCGCCGCCGCGATCGGCAAGTCCGGCTCCTCGTTCACCCTGCGCGACGCCTGGACGAACGGCACCTCCACCACCACCGGCGCCATCTCCGCCAGCGTGCCGGCCCACGGCACGGTCGTCTACCGGGTCAGCGGCGGCGGCACCACCACCCCGCCGCCCACCACCACGTTCCGGCTGCGCAGCGAGTCCAGCGGCCGGTGCCTGGACGTCGACAACGGCAACACGGCCAACGGCACGGGGGCGCTGATCTGGGACTGCCACAGCAACGCCAACCAGCAGTTCACCCAGTCCGGCCAGGCCCTCCAGGTCCTGGGCAAGTGCCTGGAGCTGCCCACGAACGCCGCCGCCGGCACGCGCGCCCAGATCTGGGACTGCAACGGCGGCACCAACCAGCAGTGGACCTTCAACGGCAACGGCACCATCAGCAACGTACGGTTCCCGTCGCTCTGCCTGGACGTCAACAACGCCGGCACGACCAACGGCACCACCGTGCTCGCCTGGACCTGCCACACCGCCGCGAACCAGCGGTGGAGCCGGGCCTGACCTGACCCCACGCGCCATCGGGCGCCCCGGACGCCACCGTCGGCAGACGGCCCGGCATCCGGGGCGCCCGCCTTCGCGTACGCCAATCCGCCACACTGTGCCGCATGATCGGATCGCAGGTGCCGGTGCTGGAGATGCTGTGGGAGGCGCACGATCCGCACCGCGCGCTCGACGCAAGGTTCGGCTTCGGCGACGCGCGGGCGGCGGGCCGCTGGGTCGCCGACGTCCTGGACGAGCACTGGGGCGTACGCGTCGACTCCTGCGAGCGGATCGTGATGAGCGACGGCAACGCGCTGGCGTGGGTCGACACGCCGTCCGGTCGGCGGCTCGCGAAGTGGTCGGTGCTGCCCGATCGTTTCCCGCGCCTGGCCGAGGTGGCCCGACTCACGAGCTGGCTCGACGGCCGGGGCCTGCCGGTCTCGGCACCGGTTCCCACCCGGGACGGCCGTCTTCAGGTCGAGGCCGACGGTGTCTCGCTGGGCCTGCAACGGGTGATCGAGGGCGATCTTCTCGACACCACCGATCGCGGCCAGGTGCGGGCAGCCGGAGCCGTCCTGGCCCGGCTCCAGGATGCGCTCGCGGCGTACCCGCACGCCGAACGACTCACCAGGCTCGCCGTGGCATCCCCACCGTTGACGCAGCGGATCACCAAATGGCTCGACACTAGCGCCGCGCAGCTGCCCGCAGCGGCCCGCGACGCGCTGGGCGGACTGGTCGCCGGCGCGCCACCCGACCGGCTGCCGCGACAACTCGTCCACTTCGACTTCCGCTCCGCCAACGTTCTGTGTGCCGGCCGCGAGGTCACCGCGGTCCTCGACTTCGAGGAAACCCGGCACGACCACCGGCTCGTCGAGCTGGCCCGCGCGACGATCCTGCTCGGCACCCGCTACCACGACTGGGGACCGGTGCCACCTGAGGTCCATGCCCACTTCCTCGCCGGCTACCAGGCCGTGCGCCCGCTGACCCCGGCCGAGGCGGGCTGGTGGGACGTCCTGCTGCTCTGGCAGGCCCTCGCGATGGTGCCGCCCGGCGAGGACCCGACCGGCTGGGGAGCATCCGCGCTGAGCCGGCTGCCGCGACCCTGAGCACGGCCACTCTCGGCGAGCCGAGCCGGATCGGATGTGCGTCTACAGCCTGCGGACAGAGGGCATCACCGGCACGGGGACGGGCAGATGAGCGAGGACCAGCACGCCGCCGCGATGAGGTTCATCTTCGAGGCCGGCGTCCTCAAACGCGCCGCCCTCATCGGCATGATCCTCGCCGCCATGGAAGGGGCCGACCCCGCCCGGGTCACCATGCTCTGCGTCCTGCACGACACCCAGGAAACCCGCACCACCGACCTGCCCCACATCGCCAAGCGCTACCTCACCGCCGCCGTCACCGAGTACGAAGCCGGCGAAACCCTCGACGCCATCGTCGCCCGCGACGCCGACAAACTCGAATGCCTCGTCCAAGCCGTCGAGTACCGCCACCAGGGCATCGACAACGTCCAACGCTGGATCGACAGCAGCCGCGCCGCACTCAGGACCAACTCCGCCCACCGCCTCGCAGACGCCGCGCTGACCGGACGGCCCCTGGCCTGGCTCACACCACCCGCACGGCCGGAGTAGCGGCTTGCTCGTCGGCGGGTTCCTCTCCCCGTACCGCCGCTGCGGGGGTGTCCCCTACCCCAGGCTGAGGTCGTGCTCCTCCAGGGAGTGCTGGATGATCCCGAGCGCCTTCGGCCCCATGCCGTGCAGCCTGGCCAGCTCGGCGCGGGGCACCCCGGCCAGGTCGCGCAGGGTCGTATAGCCGGCGTTGTTCAGGGCCCGCGTCGCTGGTGCTCCGATCCGCGGGAGGGCATCGAGGGTGGAGGTCATGCCGTCGATGCTACGGGGAGGTCAGCGCGGGCGGCGCGATCTCCGGGCTGGGCTCAGGGCTCCACTCCGGCCAGTCGGGCGGCTCGGTGCCAGAACCGGTCGATGAGGGCTTCGTCGTTGACCTGCCTGTTGGTCTGCCACGGCTTCGCGGGCTTCCGCTGGGCGTAGAAGAGTCCCGGTTCCCAGTCGATGCCGGGCGTCCCGGTGAGGAAGTGCGCGAGGTTCGCTCCGCCCCTTTCCGGCGAGATCAACGCCAGCCGCGACAGCGGGGTTCGATACAGCAGCCGGGTGAGGACATCGTTGTTCTCCGCCCCGAAGCCGGTGCGGACGTTGCCGGGATCGAACGCGACAGCATTGATTCCTGCCGACCGGTAACGGGCGTGCAGGCCGCGCGCGAACAGGATGTTCGCGAGCTTCGCATCGCCGTAGGCCCGCATCGGCGCGTACGTCTTCTCATGGTTGAGGTCGTCGACGTCGACCTTTCTTACGAACCTCGCCGAGGCGCTCGACGTGTTGACCACGATGCCGTCCCCGGCACGCAGCGGCTCCAGGAGCAGATGCGTGAGCAGGAACGGCGCGAGGAGGTTGACCTGGAACGTCTTCTCGTTGCCGTCCACGGTCGCGGTGCGCTCGCCGAAGATGCCGCCGGCGTTGTTCGCCAGCGCGTCGATGCGGTCGACCGAGCCCCGGATGTCCGCGGCCAGCCGCCGCACGTCGTCGAGCCGCGTGTAGTCCGCGGCGAAGTGGGCCGCCGCGGCGACCTCGCGGGCGACGGCCGCTGTCTTCTGCGCGGATCGTCCCACTACGACGAGTCGGTGCTCGGGTCGGGCGCGCGCGATCTGCCGCGCCGCCTCGGCCCCGATCCCGTCGGACCCACCCGTGACGACGATCGTCCGTCCGGTCATTCGCCCCACTCCCCACTGTCTCTTGCATGTCAGTTGTGGCACTCTAGTGCCACCATCGGCACGCAAGAGTAGCATGGCGGGGTGAGTGGAGGAGACTTGTCGCTTCGGGACCGGGCCCGTCGGGCCGTGCGCGTGGAGATCGCCGATGCGGCGCTGGGCGTGTTCCTGAGTCAGGGCTTCGAGGCGACGACGGTCGAGGAGATCGCCCAGGCCGCGGGCATCTCCCGACGCAGCTACTTTCGCTACTTCGCCAGCAAGGACGAGGTGCTCGCCGAGGCCCTCGCCTGCACCGGCCGGGCGATCGCCGAGGCCCTCGCCGGGCGCCCCCCGGGCGAATCGCCCTGGGACGCCCTCCGCCGCGCCTTCGACCCGCTGCTCGAACAGGCCAGCAGGGACCCGAACGCCAAGGCCCTCGGCCGGCTCATGCTCGAACGCCCCAGCATCCGACAGGGCAAGGACGCCGCGTGGCAGAGCGAGATCGCCGCAGCCCTCAAGCCCCGGCTGCCAGCCGACGGCGGCGACGCCTCGCTGCGCGCGCAGGCCCTTGCCGCCTCGGCGATCGCCTGCCTCCACGCGGCACAGGCCCAGTGGCTGTCGCCCGACGAAGACGCCGACCTCGGCGCGCTGCTCGACACGAGCATGGCTGCCGTGCATCCACTCGCGTAGGCAGAAACAAGGGCAGGCACGCCAACCCACGCAACCCTACCGAAGGTTAAGCAGATGGATACACTCAGCTACCTCTCAGGTTGAGTTGGTACTTTCCCGGCGCAGCGGCTTCCACCATGGACGCCGCTGAATCCGTTGCGGCACAAGGGTTCCCGGTGGACGTTCCACCGAGTCCGGGTGGCGCGCGTGGTGGCTGTCAAGGGAGACGCACGGAGTGTTCAAGAAGATGTTAGGCGCGTTCGGGGTGGGTGGCCCGAGCGTCGACACGGTCCTGTCCAACCCGAACACCCGCCCGGGGTTGCTGCTCGGCGGGCAGGTGAACCTGACCGGCGGCAGCCACGACGTGGAGATCGACCACATCACCGTCGGCCTGGTCACCCGGGTGGAGGTCGACGGCGCGGAGGAGGGGCACGACGCGCTCGTCGAGTTCCACCGCGTCCAGGTCGCCGGCGGCCTGCACCTGCGGGAGGGGCAGCACCTCTCCCTGCCGTTCCAGGTGGCGATGCCGTGGGAGACCCCGGTGACCGACCTGTACGGGCAGCGCCTGCACGGCATGACGATGGGCCTGCGCACCGAGGTGGCCATCCGCGGCGCGGTCGACAAGGGCGACCTCGACCCGGTGTACGTGCACCCGCTGCCGGCGCAGGAGCGCATCCTGGAGGCGTTCGGCCGGCTCGGCTTCCAGTTCAAGGCCGCCGACCTCGAACGCGGGCACATCTCCGGGCTGCACCAGACGCTGCCGTTCTACCAGGAGATCGAATACTTCGCGGCCCCGCAGTACGCCCACGCCGTCAACGAGGTCGAGCTGACCTTCGTCGCCAACGAGCACGGCGTCGACGTCGTGCTGGAGTTCGACAAGCGCGGCGGCCTGTTCGGCGGCGGCCACGACTCGTACGCCCGCCATCATGTCGCCCACGGCGGCGCCGAGCACGGCGACTGGGCCGCGCAGGTCGACGGCTGGATCCGCCAGGTCCTCGACGGCCACCGGAGCCCGCACGCCGGCCACGGCTACGCCCCGCCCGTCCCGGGCTACGGGGCACCCGGCTACCCGCCGCCGCCCCCGCCGCCCGGCTACGGCGTGCCCGGCTACGGGCAGCCCGCCTACGGCGCGCCGGGTTACGGCCAGCCCGCCTACGGGCACCCGGGGGGCCACTACAAGGAGGAGCACCACGAGCGGCACGACGGGCCCGGCATGGGCGGGGTCGTCGCGGGGGTGGTCGGCGGCGCGGCGCTCGGCTTCGCCGGCGGCATGATCGCCGACGAGGTGTTCGGCGACGACGAGGACGACGACGGCGGCGACGAGGAGGCGTGAGCCTCCGGCGGGTCCGCTGTGGAGTCGCGCGCCGTTCCATGATCTAATTTGTCAGGTTTGTCCGCATCCGGCCGGATTGTCCGGCCGGAGTTTCGAAGGAGTGTGCATGCCCGTCACCGCCGACCTCACCAAGCTGGTCGACAAGGCCTACCAGGACAAGACCCTCACCGAGATCGTCGACGCCCCGGTGTCCGCCCTCGCCGGGGTCAGCGACGGCGACGCGAAGCTGCTCAAGGACGCCTTCAACATCACCACCGTCGGCGACCTCGGCCGCAACCCCTACTTCCGCACCGCCAACGCCCTGGTCGCGCTGACCGGCACCACGAAGTAGCGCCACGACGGGTGCCCGGTGCGCCGAGAACACCTCTCGGAGCACCGGGCACCCGTCCGTTTTCGCTGCCGCCCGGGTCAGGTGGTGCCGCGCTGGAACGGCTGGGCCAGCGCCCGGGGTTCGCGGTGCGCGGTGGCGAACACCAGCATCGCGAGCAGGGCCAACAGGTACGGCGCGGCGATCAGCAGCTGCGAGTTCATGGTCACCCCGAGTGCCGGCAGCGCCAGCCGCATCGCGTCGGCGAGGCCGAAGACGACGCAGCCGACCAGCGTGCGGCCGAGCCGCCAGGCGCCGAAGATCACGGCAGCGATCACCAGGTAGCCGCGCCCGGCGGTCATGTTCTGGTTGAACGAGCCGACCTCGCCGACGGCCAGGTACGCGCCGCCGAGCCCGGCGAGCAGCCCGCACCACAGCAGCGCCTGCCGGCGGCGGAGGTTGACGTGGATCCCGCTCACGTCGGCGGCCTGCGGGTTCTCCCCGACGGCCCGCAGCTCCAGCCCCCACCGGCTGCGCTGCACCAGCCACCAGGTCAACGGGATCACCGCCAGCAGCAGATACACCGGCCAGCGCTGCACGAACAGCATCGGGCCGACGAGCGGGATGTCCCGCAGCACCGGCACGCTCACCTGCCACACCTGGTGCCCGGTGAAGGTGCTCACCGTGATCAGGTAGCTGGTCAGGCCCAGCACGAGGGCGTTGAGGACCAGGCCGACGACGAAGGTGTTGATCTGCACCCGGTGCGACAGGTTGCCGTGCACGAACGCCACGGCCACGCCGACGAGCGCGCCCGCGGCCAGGCCGATGGTGGCGCTGCCGGTGGCGCTGGCCACGGCGATCGACCCGAACGCGGCACCGAGCATCATCGCCTCGACGGAGATGTTGAGGGTGCCGGCGCGCTGGGCCACGTACTCGCCGCAGGCGGCGAAGGCCAGGGGGACGGTGAGCCGGGCCCCGCTGGAGAGGATGGTGGCGATGTTGTCGGCGGCGCTCATGCCAGACTGCCTTCCATAGCGTCCTGCTTGCTCACGGCCGGGTCGGTGGCGGGCGTGGTGGTCGCCGGCTCGCCGGCGCGGCGGCGTTTGCGCAGCATGCCGATCACCACCGGCGGCGCGACGAACGCCAGCACCAGCAGCGCCTTGACCACGTCGACGAGGAACGGCGGCACCCCGGTGGCGGCCAGGAAGCTGCCCCCGGCCCGGAGCACGCCGAACAGCACCGCGACCGGGATGGCCAGCAGCGGGTTGTTCCGGGCGACGAGGGCGACCAGCAGGCCGTCCCAGCCGATGTTGAGGGACATGCCGGGCTGCAACCGGTTGGTGCCGACGGGGCTGGCCAACAGCAGCGCCCCGGCCAGGCCGGCGAGGCCGCCGGAGATGGCCAGCGCCATGCCGCCGAGGGCGCCGACGCGCACGCCGGCGTGCCGGGCCGCCGCCGGGCTGAGGCCGGTCATCGTGAGCCGGAACCCCCATCGGGTACGCGCCAGCGCGAGGCTGAACACGACCGCGACGACGATGGCCAGGACGAGGCCGCCGTTGATCTGGAGGTTCGGGTACTCGCCGAGGGAGCTGATCCGGGCGCCCTCGGGCAGCGGGTTGGACTGCGGGGACAGGGTGCCCCGGCCCAGCCGGGACTCCTGCAGCAGCCACGGGGTGTTCACCGCGAACGAGACGAGCTGCTGGGCCAGGAAGGTCATCAGCATCGTGCTGACCACGACGTTGACGCCGCGGAAGCGGTACATCAGGGCGCTGAGCCCGGCCCACGCGCCCGCGCCGACTGCCGCGGCGGCCAGCACGCTGACGACGAGCAGCGGTCCGGGCAGCGCCAGGCGCAGGCCGGCCCAGGCGCCGAAGAGCGCCCCGATCAGCACCTGCCCCTCCTGGCCGATGTTGAAGAAGCCGGAGCGGGCGCTGACGCAGGCCCCGACGGCGACCAGCAGCAGCGGCGCGACGTACAGCAGGGAGGTGGTCCAGGCGGCGGGGCTGGCCATGCTGCCCTGGTACATGGCCTTGGCCGAGGCGGTCGGCGAGCCGCCGGTGACCGAGATCAGCAGGGCGGACAGGGCGAGGGCGACGGCGACGGTGGCCGCCGTGGCGGCGGCCACCTGCCAGCCGCCGACGCCCGGGTTGAGCCGGCGCAGCAGCCGGCGGCCGGTGGCGTCGGGGCCGTTCGGGCCGGTGGGCGGCGCGGCGACGGTGGTGGCGGCCATCAGTGCGCCACCCCGCCGACCAGCATGCCGAGGCGTTCCGCGGTGGCCTCGGCGGTGGGGAGGACCCCGACGATCCGGCCGGAGGAGATCACCGCGATCCGGTCGGCCAGGGCCATCACCTCCTCCAGCTCGGTGGAGATCAGCAACACGGCCACTCCTTCCGCGGCGGCCTGCCGCAGCCGCACGTACATGTCTTCGATCGCGCCGACGTCCAGCCCGTGGGTGGGTTGGGCGGCGACCAGCGCCTTCGGTCCGGCGGACAGCTCCCGGGCCAGCACCACCCGCTGCTGGTTGCCGCCGGAGAGGCTGCGCAGCGGGGTGTCCGGCGAGGGGGCCACGATGTTGAACTCGGCCATCTGCCGGCGGGCGATCCGGTGCATCCGCCGCCGGCTGAGCACCCCGCGCGTGCAGACCCCGGCGAGGGACTTCATGACGAGGTTCTCCGCCACGCTCATGTCGAGCACCACCCCGGAGTGGTGCCGGTCCTCGGGGACGATGCCGAGGCCGGCCTCGTGCAGCGTGCCCGGCCGGGTCAGCTCGACGGGGCGGCCGCCGACCTCGACGGCGCCTTCGTCGGGGACCAGCAGCCCGGACAGCAGTTCGCCGAGGGTGGCCTGGCCGTTGCCCTCGACCCCGTACAGGCCGACGATCTCGCCGGGGGCGACGTCGAGGTGCAGGTCGTCGAGGACGGGCAGGCCGCCGACGCGCAGGGTCACCCCGCGCAGCCGCAGCGCGGCCGGCGTGGTGGGGTCCGCCGCCGGGGCCGCCCCGGCGGGGTCGGTGGACGGCGGCGCGCCGGCCGGGCTCTGGGGCTCGACGGGCAGCAGGCCCAGGGCCGCGCCCTCGGCGCGCAGCGAGACGTCGCGGCCGACCATCTGCCGGGCCAGCTCCTGGGCGGTGGTGTCCGCCGTCGTGCCGTGGAACGCCACCGCGCCGCGCCGCAGCACGGTCACCCGGTCGGTGGCGGCCATGATCTCGGCGAGCTTGTGGCTGATCAGGATGACGGCGCGGTTCTCGGCCTGCACGACCCGGCGCAGCACCGTGAACAGCTCGGCCGACTCGGCCTGGGTGAGCACGGAGGTCGGCTCGTCGAGGATCAGCACGGACGGGTCGCGCCGCAGGCACTTGATCAGCTCGACGCGCTGCCGTTCCCCGGCGGAGAGCCGGTCGACCCGGGCGAGCGGGTCGATGGGCAGCCCGTAGCGCTGGGCGACCTGCTCGACCTGGGCGCAGGCCGCCGCCCGGTCGACCCGCCCGGTGTCGCCGAGGATGACGTTCTCCCAGACGGTGAGCGGCTCGATCAGGCTGAAGTGCTGGTGGACCATGCCCAGCCCGAGGTCGGCGGCGACCTGCGGGCTGTCGATCTCGATCGGTTCGGTGCCGCGCAGGATGGTGCCGGTGTCCCGGTGCACCAGCCCGAGCAGGATCTTCATCAGGGTCGACTTCCCGGCCCCGTTCTCGCCGAGGAGGCCGTGGATCTCGCCGGGCCGTACGGCGAGATCCACGGCGTCGCAGGCGACAACCGGACCGTAACGCTTGCTGACCCCGCGCAGGGTGAGAGCCGGCGTCAGCTGGTCGTCAACGTTCACAGTCCGTCCACCTCGTTGGTCGTCGAGCGGCAGGGGTCAGGAGCCGAGCTTGGCGACTTCCGCCTTGGTGTCGATCTTGTCGGCACCCACGTCGGCGATGAAGGCGTCCATCTTCTGGGTCTGCTCGGCGGTGGGGGAGCAGATCTTGACCGTCGGGTACGCGTCCTTGCCGAGGTGCCACACCTTGGTGGTGCCGAGCTGCATCTCGCCCTTGGCGAACAGCTCCAGGGCGGCGGCGAAGTACGCGCCCGGGTCGAAGATGACCGAGATGTCGAAGCGCGGGTCGGTCGAGTCGCAGCGGTCGGTGCCGGGGGTCAGGGTGATGGCCCCGCCGTCGGCGGCGAGCTTGGCGGCGGCGTCGGTGGCCCCGCCCAGGTACGGGTAGATGACCTTCACGCCCTGGCTGAGCTGCGCCTGGACGGCCTCCCGGGCCTTGGCCGAGTCGTTGAAGTCACCGGTGTAGGTGGTGACCAGCTCGGCCTTCGGCACGACCATGCGGATGCCGGCCTTGAACGCCTTGGCGGCGTTGACGGAGAAGTCGGCCTCCATGCCGGTGACGAAGCCGGCCTTGGTGGCGTTCTTCTGCTGCATCAGCAGGCCGGTGGCGTAGCCGGCGGCCAGCATGCTCTGGTTGGGGTCGTCGCTGGAGATGACGGTGCGCGGGGTCTGCGGGACGTTCTCCGACGACGGCACGTACCAGGCGGTCTTCGCGCAGACCGGCTCCTCGGAGGCGGGGATGGCGTCCTTGAGCTCGGACGCGCCGAGGGCGACCATGTCCACGCCCTGCTGGCACAGCGCCCGCGCGGCGGCGAGCGCCTCGGTGGCCGGGACGCTGCCGCGCTTGATGACCTGCCAGCCCTTGCTGGTGGCGAACTTCTCGGCGCCGACGACGAAGCTCTCGTAGTAGCCCTTGTCGTTGATGTCGCCGGGGCTGAGCACCCCGATGACGACCTTGCCGTCGCCGTTGACGTCGGGCTGCCCGGCCTGGGTGGTCCCGCCGCTGGCGGTACCCGCCGCCGAGGGCGCGGACGCGTCGTTGCTCGCGCAGCCGAACAGGGCGAAGGCGAGGGCGCCGGCGAGCACCGCCGCCGGGCCCTTCGCGGTACGAAGTGTCATGGTGCGTGTCCTTTCACAGTGGGGGCGCTGCGGCGGCCGGCTCGGCCGGGCGCGCGCAGTGTTCGGTCGCGGGCACGGTCGGCCAGCGATGGGGGATGTCGATGCCGGCCCGGCGCAGCAGGGCGGCCCGGCGTGCGGTGGCCTCCTCGCGCAGGGCGTCGACGTCGACGGTGGTGACCCGCCGGTCGCGGACCACCAGCCGACCGTCGACCAGGACGTCGCGGACGGTGTGCCCGGCCGCGCCCCAGACGAGCTGGGTGGCCAGGTCGCCGCGCGGGGCCCAGGAGATGGTCCGGGTGTCCAGCACGACCAGGTCGGCGGCCTTGCCGACCTCGATCGAGCCGGTCGTGCGCCCCAGCCCGACGGCGTCCGCGCCGTCGACGGTGGCCAGGGCGAACACCTCGTCGGCGCGCAGCGGGTCGGGCGTGCCCCGGTCCCGCTCCAGGCCGGCGAAGAGCCGGGCGGCGCGCCACACGTCGGGGGTGTCCCCGGCGTTGTGCGAGTCGCAGCCCAGCGCGAGCCGGCCGCCGGCGCGGCGCAGCTCGGTGTGCCGGCCGGCACGGCTGACGCCCTGCCCGAGGCGCAGGTACGCGCCGGGGCAGGCGGCGACGGCGGTGCCGGAGTCGACGAGCGCGGCCAGCTCGGCGTCGTCGAGCCAGACGGCGTGGCCGAGCAGCAGCCGGGGGCCGAGCACGCCGAGGTCGCGCAGGTGCAGCACGGGCCGCGCGCGGCCGGCGGCGGCGTACGCGGTGACGTCGTCCGGGCCCGGCGAGATGTGCCAGGTCATCGGCACGTCGAGCCGCTCGGCCAGCTCGGCCGCGCCGGTGAACAGCTCGTCGCTGACCAGGTCGTGCCCGAGCAGGGTGATCCAGCCGGTGACGAGGTCGTCGCCGGCGAGCGCGGCGACGGTGTCGGCCTGGGCGGCGAGGGCCTCGGCGGCGGGCAGCGCGTAGGGCGCGCCGGGGGTGTCCCAGCCCCAGCCGCCGACGCGGGCGCGGATGCCGGCGGCGCGCAGCCCCCGGGCGACCCGCAGCGGGTGGGCCACGGTGCCGGGCTCCAGCAGCGTGGTGACGCCGTAGCTGAGCGCCTCGACGGCGGTGAGGGTGGCGGACAGCTCGTCGTCGTCGCCGGTGACGGCGGCGTGCAGCGGCACGATCCAGTCGTAGATGGCCTGCTGGGCGGGGACGTCGTCGGGGATGCTGCTGCGCACGAGCGGGTCGGCGGTGGTGTGCTGGTGGGCGTTGACCAGGCCGGGCACGACCACGCAGCCGGCGGCGTCGAGTTCCGGGCTGCCCGGGTACGCGGCGCGCAGCGCGTCGGCGGGGCCGAGCGCGGCGATCCGGCCGGCGGTGACCGCGATCGCGCCGCCGGTGACGACCTCGCGGCCGGGGGCCATGGTGACGATCTCGGCGTCGACGATCAGCAGGTCGGCGGGGCCGGCGGGGCGGGGGGCGGCCGGGGTCGGCGGCGGGGTCCCGGTCATGGCCGCACCAGGATCTTGCCGACGAGGTCGCGGGACTCCTGCCGGGCGTACGCCTCGGGCAGGTCGGCCAGCGGGTATTCGGTGGCCCGCACCACGCGCAGCCCGCCGGCGTAGAACGCGTCGAGCATGGCGGCGAAGTCGGCGGGGGCGTACGCGCCCGCGCCGAGCAGGCGCAGCCCCCGGTGGTAGACGTCGGCCAGGGAGAAGGTCACCTGGTCGCCGCTGGTGTTGCCGAGCAGCGCCAGCCGGCCGCCGGTGCGCAGGCTGGCCAGGGAGACCGGCCAGGTGGCGGTGCCGACGTGGTCGACGACGAGGTCAACGCCGTGGCCGCCGGTGCGCTCGCGCACCTCGGCGACGGTCTGCTCGTCGAGGTCGAGCGCGTCGGCGCCGAGGTCGACGGCGAGGGCCCGCTTGGCCTCGGTGCGGGCCACGGCGATCACCCGCGCCCCGGCGCGGCGGGCGAGCTGGATGGCGGCGATGCTGACGGCGCTAGCGCCGGCCTGCACCAGCACCCACTCCCCCGCGCGGACGGCCCCGACGCGGTGCACGGCGTGCCAGGCAAGGCTCCAGGCGGTGGGCAGGGCTGCGGCGTCGGCGAGGTCGACGTGCGCGGGCACGGGGTGCACGACGGCGGCGGGGACGGCGACATACTCGGCAAAGCCGCCGGGGCGGTTGCCGCCGACGACCGCGAGCCGGGGACAGTAGCCGGGCTGACCGTCGGCGCAAAAGGGGCACGCGCCGCAGCCGACGGTCGGGTCGACCAGCACCCGGTCGCCGGGGCGTACCGTAGTGACGTCGGAACCGACGGCGACGACCTGGCCGGCGACGTCCATCCCGGCGACGTGGGGCAGGCGGAAGCCGGGCAGCCGGCCGGGGCCCTTGCGCTGCAGCAGGTCGAGGTGGTTGAGCGCGGCGGCGTGCACCTGGATGACGGCCTCGGTCGGGCCGGGCTCGGGGTCGGGCAGGTGGCGCAGTCGCACCACCTCCGGGCCACCGAACCCCGTCTGGACCATCGCTCGCACAGGACCCCTCCGGCGCTCTGCCAATCAATATGGCGTCTTGCATTGTGATTCGCGTTGCTTAGCGACGTACTCTGCCTGCGGTCCGTCGGCATGTCAACGGCTTGACCGAAACAGGAACGCCAGCGAAACCAAGCCGTGCCTTTACGTCCCCGCCGCACCGTTCACCGGGCATCGACCAGCAGGTCAGCCTGGGTCGGACGCGGCCAGCAGCTCCCGCGCGGCGAGCGCGGTGCGCAGCACCGTCGCCGTGTCGGGGTCGAGCGGGTCGACGCCGAGCAGCCGCTTGATCAACCCCACGCGGTAGCCGACCGAGTTGCGGTGCAGGTGCAGGCGCTCGCTGACGGCCTGCCGGCTGCCCCCGGTGGCCAGCCAGCAGTCCAGGGTGCGCAGCAGGTCGTCGCGGTGCGCGATCGGTCCCAGGTGCCGCCGCACGAACCAGCGCAGCCGCTCGTCGGGCACGGCCAGCAGGACCTGGTGCAGCCCGGCCCGACCGAACGACAGCTCCGGCAGCGCGTCCGGCTGGCGCAGCAGCAGGCTCAGCAGGCGGTCCGCGTCGCGGAACGACGCCGCCGTCCGGGCTGCCCCGCTGACCGTCGCGCCGCTGGCCACCCGCACCTGCCCCACGCCGACGATCTGGTCCAGCCGGGCCCGCAGCCGGGTCGCCTCGCGCTCGACGTCCTCGCCGTGCAGCAGGGTCCAGGCCCGCCGTCCCTCGGCGAGCACGGGCCGGTCCAGCCAGCTCAGCGCCGACGCCCAGCGCCGCTGCTGGGCCCCGGTGTAGCCGATCCCGGCGACCGCGTGCGGCTGGTCCAGCCGCCACCCGTGCGTCGCCCCGGCCCGCAGCAGGTCGGCCTCGGTGAACCCGCGCGGGCCGACGGCCCCGCCGGAGCCGGCGACGCCGGGCGGGGCGCCCGCACCGAGCGGGTCGCCGGGGCCGGGCTGGCGGACGCCGTCGCGCAGCGCCCGCAGCACGGCCGCGGCGTCGGCGAGGGCGGGCGGCGGGGGCGACTCGCGGCGTACGGCGTCGATCAGCAGCGCGGTGGTCGCGGCCCGGGCCAGGTCGAGCTGCCCGGCGGTGACCGGCTCGGCCACCAGCAGCGCGCCGAGCCGCCGCTGGCCCGCGCCGACCGGCACGGCGCGGCCGGTCCACCCGTCGGCGCAGCGCACCCGACCGGCGACGGCTCCCGCCACCTGCCCGCCGCCGGCCCGGGCGCCGGCCAGGGCCCGGCGTACGTCGTCGGGGTCGGCGCCGCGGGCGTCGCCGGCCGCGCCGTCGCTGGCGGCCAGCAGCTCCCCGGCCTCGGAGACCAGCCGGCAGGCCGCCCCGACGCGCTGCGCGAGCGCGGCCAGCAGGCCCGGCCAGCCGGCGCCGCCGAAGGCCAGCTCGGCGAGGGCCTGGGCGAACGCGGCCGGCGGCGGCCCGGTCGCGACGGTCAGCCGCGTCCGGGCCGCCGGAAGCTCGCCCGGCCGGGTCACGCCGATGGGCGATCGAGCAGGCGGACCGCCACGGCCTTCTCCTGGGTGTACTCGCGCAGCGCCGCGTAGCCGCCGCCCCGGCTGAACCCGCTCTCCTTCTGCATGTTGAACGGGAAGCCGATCACCCCGGCGTCGTGGAACTGGTTGACGGCCACCTGGCCGCTGCGCGCGTCGGCGGCGACCCGCAGCGCCCGGGACACGTCGCTGGTCCAGATGCAGGTCAGCAGCCCGAAGTCGGTGCCGTTGACCAGCGCCACGGCCTCGTCGACGCCGCGGAAGCCCTGCACGGCCAGCACCGGGCCGAAGACCTCCTCGCGGGCCAGCCGCATGCCGGAGTCGACCCCGTCGAAGACGGTCGGCGCGACGAACCAGCCGTCGCCGTGGCGTCCGCCGGCCGACTCGCCGCCGGTCACCAGCCGGGCCCCGGCGGCCGGGGCCTCGGCCAGGAAGCCGCGCACCCGGTCGTACTGGGCCTGGCTGACCAGCGGCCCCATGTCCAGGTCCTGGTCCCATGCGCCGGTGCGCACGGCCGCCATGCCGGCGGCGACCCGCTCCACCACCTCGGCGCGGATCGACTCCTCGACCAGCAGCCGGGACCCGGCGTAGCAGTTCTGCCCGGCGTTCTCGGTGATCGAGGTGACGATCGCCGGGATCGCCACGTCCAGGTCGGCGTCGGCGAAGACGACGTTCGGGGACTTGCCGCCCAGCTCCAGCTTCACGGGTACGAGGTTCTCGGCGGCGGCCCGCATGACGGCCCGGCCGGTCACCGTGGACCCGACGAAGCTGATGTGGTCGACGTCGCGGTGCCCGGTGAGGGCGGTGCCCGCCTCGGGGCCGAGGCCGGTGACGACGTTGAGCACGCCCGGCGGCAGGCCGGCCCGGCGGGCCAGCTCGGCCAGGGCGAACGGGGCCAGCGGCGCGATCTCGGAGGGCTTGAGCACGACGGTGTTGCCGGCGGCGAGGGCCGGGGCGACGTTGGCCGCGGTGAGCACGGCGGGCACGTTCCACGGGATGATCACGGCGCACACGCCGTACGGCTCGGGGCGGGTGTAGCCGAAGTAGTCCGGCGTGCGGGTGGGCAGGGTGACGCCGGTGAGCTTGTCGGCCGCGCCGGCGAAGTAGTCGACGATGCCGTGCGCGATGTACATGTTGAGGCGCCCGCCGGAGCGGGGCTTGCCCACGTCGCGGGCCTCGTGGTCGGCGAGGGCGTCGACGTGGGCGGCGATCAGGTCGGCCCAGCGGCGCAGGATCGCCCCGCGCTCGGTGGGTGAGGTCGCCGCCCAGCCGGGGAAGGCCCGGCGGGCCGCCGCAACGGCGGCGTCGACGTCGGCCGCCCGGGCCCGCGCCACCGGCTGGATGGGCGCGCGGGTCGCGGGATCGAGCACCGGCAGCTCGCCCTGGTCGGCGGCGGCGACCCAGGCGCCGTCGATGAGCTGGCGGGCGGGGGGAATGTCCAGGTCAGCCATGAGGGAATCCTTGACCCTTCATGTTTCACATGTCAAGATGCAGTCTCGCTTTGTGAGTTGACCGGGAGGACGTGTGCGGATCACTGCGGCGGTGCTGGAGAGCGCGGGAGCGCCGTTCACCCTCCAGCAGCTCGACCTCGCCGAGCCGGGGCCGGACGAGGTGCTGGTGCGGGTGGACAGCGTCGGCGTCTGCGGCACGGACCTGGAGTTTGCGAACTTCTTCCCCACCCCGGCGGTCCTCGGCCACGAGGGCAGCGGCGTGGTGGAGCAGGTGGGCGCGCGGGTCACCGGCATCGCCGTCGGGGACCACGTGGCCATGAGCTTCGCCTCCTGCGGCGAGTGCCCGCTCTGCCTCGGCGGAAACCCGGCGTACTGCCGCCGGTTCGACGCCGTGAACTTCGCCGGGCGGCGGCCGGACGGCAGTTCGGCGCTGTCCCGCGACGGCGCGCCCGTCAACGGCCACTTCCTGGGCCAGTCGTCCTTCGCCACCCACGTGGTCGCCCCGGCCCGCGCCGTGGTGCCCGTCGCCAAGGAGATCGACCTGCGGGTCGTCGGCCCGTTCGGCTGCGGCTTCGGCACCGGCGCCGGCGCGGTGCTCAACGTGCTGCGCCCGGAGGTCGGGTCGTCGCTGGTCGTCTTCGGCGCGGGCGCGGTCGGCGTCGCGGCGATCCTGGCCGCCCGCGCGGCCGGCTGCGCCGTGGTGGCCGCCGTGGACGTCAACGCCGGCAAGCTGGACACCGCGCGGCTGCTCGGCGCGACCCACGGGGTGCACTCCGCCGCCGGGGACCCGCGCGAGCTGCTGGCGGCGATCGCCCCGCACGGCTTCGACGTCGCGATCGACACCACCGGCCGGGAGGACGTGCTGCGCACGGCGGTGGAGGTCCTCGGCCCGCTGGGCCGCTGCGGCGTCATCGGCGTCGGGCCGAGCGAGCGGATGAGCTTCGACTGGCGCAGCATCCTCAACGGCCGCACCGTCACCGGGATCATCGGCGGCAACAGCCTGCCGCAGGTCTTCCTGCCGAAGCTGCTCGACCTGCACGCCGCCGGCCGGTTCCCGGTGGACCGGCTGATCACCTACTTCCCGTTCGAGCAGATCAACGAGGCGGTGGCGGCGGTACGCGCCGGCGAGGTCGGCAAGGCGGTCCTGACCTTCTGATGCTCGATTCGTAACACCGTCTCGTGATGCGAGCGCGCTACGCTCGTCGTCCGACACCCCAGTGGCGCGGCTGGGCAACACCGCGCAGCGTCCCGCACCCGTGGAGCTCGTCCCCATGACCGAACACCAGCTGACCACACCGGCCGCCCCCTTCGACCACCACTCGGCCGAGTGCAACGCCGACCCCGTGGGCTACTACGAGGCGTACCGGCAGACCTGCCCGGTCGGGCGCACCACCGCGCACGGCGGCTTCGTCTACACCACCCGGTACGCCGACGTGGTCCGCATCGCCCGCGACGACGACACCTTCTCCTCCGCCCGGTCCGTCGCCGGGGGCGACGGCACCGCCATCGTCATCCCCCGGGGCCCCGGCCTGGAGCAGTACCCGATCGAGCTGGACCCGCCGGCCGCCACGGAGTACCGGGACCTGATCAACCCGCTGCTCACCCAGGACGCGGTGGCGACGCTGGCCCCCATGATCGCCCGGCACACCACCCGCGTGATCGACGCATTCATCACCGAGGGCTCGGTCGACTTCGTCCGCGACCTGACCAACCCGCTGCCGGCCGCCGTCACCCTCGACTGGCTGGGCTTCCCGGAGGCCGACTGGGCCAAGCTGGCCGGCCCCATCCACGACATCTTCGCCGCGCTGCCCGGCAGCGAGCGCGCCGCGCGCGGGGCCGCCGGCCTGGCGTACCTCGACCAGCGCATCCGCGAGCTGATCGTCGAGCGCCGCGCGCAGCCGACCGGCGACGCCGTGAGCTACCTGGCCACCCAGCGCCGCCCCGACGGCGAGCTGTTCGACGCCGACGAGCTGGTCTCCGTCATCGGGCTGCTGATCGCCGGCGGGGTCGACACCACCACCTCGCTGACCGGGTCCACGCTGGTGCACCTGAGCCGCCACCCCGAGGACCGGCAGCGGCTGATCGACTCCCCCGACCTGCTGCACAACGCCACCGAGGAGTTCCTGCGGGCGTTCGCCCCGTCGCAGTCGATGGCCCGCACCGCCCGCGCCGACGCCGAAGTGGGCGGCTGTCCGGTCGCCGCCGGCGAGCGGGTGCTGATCCCCTGGGTCGCCGCCAACCACGACCCGGCGGTCTTCCCCGAGCCCGAGCAGATCCGGCTCGACCGCGACGCCACCCGGCACCTCAGCTTCGGCATCGGCAGCCACCGCTGCGCCGGCGCGCACCTGGCCCGGCTCATGTTCCGCGAGATGATCACGCAGGTGCTCACCCGGCTGCCCGACTACCGGGTCGTCGAGGAGGGGCTGGTCACGTACCCGACCCGGGGCAACCAGACCGGCTGGGACGCCGTACCCGCCGTGTTCACCCCCGGCCCGCGCGCCGCCGACGCCCCGGGCGCACGCCCGGCCGCCGGCCCGACCGTCGACCGGGACCTGCGCGTGGAGGTCGCGGCCGTCGCCGCCGACGACGTGCTGGAGGTACGCCTCGCCGACGCCGCCGGCGCGCCGCTGCCGCCCTGGGCGCCCGGGGCGCACCTGGAGGTGCGGCTGCCGTCGGGCCGGGTCCGGCAGTATTCCCTGTGCGGCGACCCGGACGACGCCCACCACTACCGCATCGCCGCCCTGCGCGAGGCGGGCGGCCGGGGCGGCTCGGTGGAGCTGCACGCGGTGGCCCGCGCCGGGGCGACCCTGTCCGTACGCGGCCCGCGCAACCACTTCCCGCTCGTCGACGCCCCCGGCTACCTGTTCCTCGCCGGCGGCATCGGCATCACCCCGATCCTGGCGATGGCCCGCGAGGCCGACCGCCGGGGCGTGCCGTTCCGGCTGGTGTACGGCGGGCGCACCCGCGCCTCGATGGCCTTCGCCGACGAGGTCGTGGCGCTGGCCGGGGACCGGGCCACCCTGCTGCCGCAGGACGAGGCCGGCCTGCCTGACCTGGCGGCGCTCGTCGCGTCCGCCGGGCCGGACACCGCCATCTACTGCTGCGGGCCCACCGCCATGATCGGCGCGCTGGAGCGGACCTGCGCCGAGGCGGGCCGGTCGGGCCAGCTGCACGTCGAGCGGTTCACCGCCGGCGACGACCTGGAGGTCGCCTTCGACCCGGCGGCCAACACCGAGTTCGAGGTGCACCTCGCCCGCACCGGGGCGACCGTGCGGGTGCCGAGGGGCCGCCGGATGATCGACGTGCTGCGCGAGACGGTGCCCGGCCTGACGTACGACTGCGAGAAGGGCTACTGCGGCGCGTGCGAGACGCGGGTGCTGGCCGGCACGCCGGAGCACCGCGACTCGCTGCTCACCGAGGCCGAGCGCGCGGCCGGGCGCAGCATGATGATCTGCGTGGGCCGCAGCTGCTCCGAGCGACTGGTGCTGGACCTCTAGCACCCGCCCGCTGAACGGGCCGGCCCTCGCACCGGGGCCGGCCCGTTCGGCGCAGCAGGCTACGGGCTCGCGGGACCGTTGCGGGCCGCCAGCGCGTCGAGGATCAGGTCGAGGCCGAACTCGAACTGCCCGCCGAAGTCGTAGCCGGGCTGCCGGACGTGCTGCGTGGCGAACTCGACCAGGTGCGGGTAGTCGCCCGCCGCGAACCCCTCCATGATCGAGTCCGCGACCTCGGTGGCGGAGTCCCCGCCGTCGAACGGCAGCGACACCTCCTGCAACACGAAGCCGAAGACGTACGCGTCGACGATCGCGTACGCGTGGGCGGTCATCGGCAGCGAGAATCCCCCGGCCCGCAGCACGCCGAGCATGGCGTCGTGGTGGCGCAGTGTCGCCGGCCCGGGGCTGGTCCGGGTCTCGACCAGCGCCAGCGCCCAGGGGTGCCGGGCGAGGACCGCGCGGGCCGAGAGGCACCGCCGGCGCACCTCGGCCCGCCAGTCGGCGCCCGCCCCGGGCAGGTCGATCTCGGCAAAGACGCCGTCGACGAGCGCGTCGAGGAGCTCCTCCTTGTTGCGGATGTAGTGGTAGAGCGACATCGGCCTGGTGTCCAGCTCGGCGGCCAGCGACCGCATGGTCAACGCCGCCAGGCCGTGCGCGTCGGCGATGCCGACGGCCGCCCGCAGCACCCGCTCGCGGCTGAGCTGCCGCCCCGCTCCGCCCACCGCCCGGCCCCCTCCCCTCGACACCGCGTTGACCGCGCTTGCCCGCCGAGCCTATCGTACTTAGTACCACGTACTAAGTACGAAAGCCTGGGAGGCTCGATGTCCCTCCGTGTGGCCGGCCGCTGCGCCGGCGCGTTCTTCCTGCTGGCGTTCGTCGCCTACGGCGTCGGCAGCGCCCTGCCCGGGCAGCCCGCCGGGGCGGCGCTCGTGGCGCTCAACTCCGCCCTGGTCGCCGCCATCGGCGCGCTGGCCTTCCGGGCGCTGCGCCCCGCCCGCCCCGGAGCCGCCTGGGGCTACCTCGTCGCGCGCGGCGCGGAGGCGTTCCTGCTCGCCGCCGGGCTCGTCCTGCGGGACTCCGCCGGGGCCGGGGCCGCCGACATCGCCTACCAGGCGGCCATGCTGTCCCTGGGCCTGGGCAGCGTGCCGTTCTGCCTGGCCCTGGCCCGGCAGCGCTGGCTGCCGGGCTGGCTCGCGGGCTGGGGAGTCGCCGGGTACGCGCTGCTGGCGGCCGGCGCGGCGGCCGAGCTGGCGGGGATCCGGGTCGGGGTCGTGCTGGCGGCACCGGGCGGGCTGTTCGAGCTCGTGTTCGGCGTGCTCCTGCTGGCCCGCGGCTTCGCCCCGGCCACCGGCGGGCGGCCCGGCCCCACCGGCGACGTGGCGTCGGGCGCCGCCGGGGCCGGCGACGCCCGGGCCCGGCACGCCGCGCGGGCCGCCGGGGTCGGACTGCTGCTGATGGCGATCCTCGCCGGGCTGGCCAACTTCGGCGTCGTGCAGCGCCTCGCCGCACCCGACGCGGCCGGGCCCACCGGCCTACCGCTGTCGCACCAGCGGGCCCTCGTCCTGGCCGTCGTCGCCCTGCTCGCGGTGGCCTGCCTCGACGTGCTGGCCGCCTGGGCGCTGCGCGCGTTCCTCGCCGACGCCGGCCGCGCCGTCGCGCTGCTCGCCGCCTGGTGCCGCACCGGGTACGCGGTCGTCTTCGCCGTGGCGATCACGCACCTGGTCGCCGCCGCCGGCCTCCTGCGCGACGGCGGCACCGACCGGATCGACGCCGGTGTCCGCGCGCGGATCACCGACTTCGAGGAGGTCTGGAGCCTGGGCCTGCTCCTGTTCGGCGTCCACCTGCTGCTGGTCGGGTGGCTGGCCTGGCGGTCGGCCGCCGTGCCGGCCTGGGTGGCGGCGCTCGTGGCGGTCGCCGGGGCGGGCTACCTCGCCGACTCGATCGGCGCGCTGGTGCCGGCCGCGTACCCGGTGCAGGTCGCCGCCGTCACGTTCGTCGGCGAGGTCGTCCTCATGGGGTGGCTGCTCCGGTTCGCCGCGCGCCGGCGTCCCGACCGGGGGGCCGACCGGGGCGCGGGCCGCGCCCGCCAGGCGCAGCCCGCGTGAGGGCGACGGGCGGTCACGACGCGGACGGCCCGCCGCGCCACGACTCTGGGGCGCTGCGGGCCGTCCTGACGAGGGGCCGGTGGGTCAGTTGCCCCACTCGAAGTTGGGCTCGACCGCCTCGGCGATGCGGAACCGGCCACCCGGCGCGATCTCGCTGCCACGCTCGGTCACCACGTGCTTGCCGAAGCCGGCGACCAGCGGCCGGCCGACGTCGCGCTTGAGCCACAGCCGCAGCAGGTGGCGGCGACGCTCCGGCTCGGGGAAGTCGACGTAGCCGGTGCGCGAGTGCAGGGCGGCGTAGTTGAGCAGCCACTGCACGTCCCCGGGCTGGAAGTCCATGTCCAGGGCCAGGCCGGGGGCCTGGGACACCTCGTCGTAGAGGTGCAGCAGCTCGATCTGCGCCTCGGTGAGCCGGGGCACCTCCGGGTAGTCCTGCGCGGAGAAGATCATCGAGCTGCCGGCGTACGTGCTGAAGATGCCGTCGACGTAGCTGCAGATGGGCGAGGTGTAGGTGCGGGCCGGGGCGTCCGGGTCCTGCCGGTGCCAGTCCCAGTGCCACGACTCGAACAGCAGCGGCGCGAGGTCCGGCCGACGACGCAGGATCTCGTTGTAGATGGTGGTGCCGCTGACCAGGCTGCTCGCCCCGCCGGCCTTGGCCGCGCGCAGGCACATCAGCGCGACGACGTCGGAGCTGTCGGAGTGGAACGGCAGCCGGTCCCGCACCCGCGACGGCAGCGCCGACGGGTCGTCGAGGGTCTTGTTGGAGGTGGCGATGACGTGGTCGAGCACGTCGCCCATCTGGTTCTGCCCCATCGGCACGCCGAGGTGCAGCCCCATCAGGAAGAAGATGGCGCCGGCGAGGGTGTCGCCGTACTCCTCCGTGCGCAGCCCGCGAACGAGGATGAAGCCGCGCCCGGAGTCGAGCTGGCGGGCGCACTCCTCGTTGAGGCCGGCGCAGGCCGGCAGCGGGTAGTCGGCGGCGGTCACGGTACGCAGGTCGGGGTTGTCGGCCACGAAGCGACGGCCGACGGTCTCCAGCTCGGCGCGCTCGGCGTCACTGAGCTGGTAGATCCACTCGGTCGAGGTACGCAGCTCGTCGCCGCGCCAGGCGGACGGGCCGGAGATGGGGGCGAGGTCGATTGCGGTGGTCATGATGATGCGCTCCGAGGGTCGGTTCTGACGGGTACGGGTCGGTGCCCCGGCGCGGGCGTTGCCACGGGCCGGGCGATCGACGGCAGGGGCGGCCTCGCCGCCGGTCCACGGCGGCGGGGCGGCCCGTCAGAAGGGGGTCTGCGGATCCCCGGCGGCGGTCCCGGGGCGCATGCCCTCTCGCGGCGGGTGTACCCGCAGCGGCTCCTCGTAACCGCGCACCAACAATCCAGCGCCTTGCGGAACTCGGATCATGGCGTCTCCTGCGGCTGACGGTGTCGCCCCAGGCTAGGGCAGCCCCAGCGCGACGTCAAGAGAGACGGCGTCTCGCAATCTGACAAGCAGGCCAGGGGCGCCCCCGCGGAATCTAAGACATTTCCCAAACGAATTGTCGAGCATCGATGCTGATCGCCGCGCAGGGCGGCCGGTCAGACGAGGAGCGACCATGCCCGTACGACAGTCCGACACGATCCACGGCGCGACGACCCGCCCGGTCAGCGCCCTCCCCGCCGGTCCGGACGGCTGGCGAGGCCCCCTGTTGGACCACCTTCCACCACGCGAGCGCCGGCTGTTCCACCGGTTCGGCCAGGGGCCGCGGGTGACCGTGCCCGACCTGCGCATCCACCAGGCGTTCGAACGCTGGGCCGCCGCCACGCCCGACGCCGTCGCGGCTGAGCACCTCGGCGAGACGATCGACTACCGCGAGCTGGACCGCCAGGCCAACCGGCTCGCGGCCCGGCTCGCCGACCTCGGCGTACGGGCCGGGGACGCCGTGGGCGTCTTCGCCAGCCGCTCGCTGCCGATGCTGGTGGGGATCCTGGCGACGCTGAAGGCCGGGGCGGCCTACGTCCCGCAGGACGTCCGGATCACCCCGCACCGGCAGCTGCGGCAGGTCGCGACGACCGCCCGGTGCCGGGTGGTGCTGACCACGGCCGGTGCCCTGGACACGGTGCCGGCGCTGCCCGGCGTGACGCGGCTCGCCGTCGACGAGCTGATGGCGCAGCCGCTGCCGCCCGGCCGGCACCTGACCGCCCCCGGCACCGACCGCCCGGTGACCGCCGACGACGGCTGCTACGTCCTGTTCACCTCCGGCACCACCGGCACGCCGAACGGGGTCACCGTCACCCACGGCAACGTGGCCAACCTCCTGCTCACCGCGCCGGGAAACCTGGGGATCCGGCCGGGCCGGCGGGTGGCCCAGCTGCTCAACGTCGCCTTCGACATGGCCGCCTGGGAGATCCTCGGCTGCCTCGCCAACGGCGGCACCCTGCTCGTGCGCGACCGCGACCTCACCGCCACCGCCGCCCGCGCCGACGTGGTGATCGCCACCCCGTCGGTGCTCGGGCGCATCGACCCGGACCGGTGCGCCGGGGTGCGGACGGTCGCCGTGGCGGGCGAGCCCTGCCCGCGCCCGCTGGCCGACCGCTGGGCCGCCGGCCGCGCCTTCTACAACTGCTGCGGGCCGACCGAGACCACCATCGTCAATACCATGCACCGGCACCGGCCCGGCGGACCGCTCACCATCGGCCGGCCGACGCCGAACAACACCGTCTACGTCCTCGACGCCGACGGGCGGCCGTGCCGCATCGGCGAGGTCGGCGAGATGTGGGCCGGCGGCGGCTGCGTCTCCGCCGGCTACCTCGACAACGACGCGCTCAACGCCGAGCGGTACGCCCCGGACCCGTTCCTCGGCGGCGACCGGCTGATGTTCCGCACCCGCGACCGGGGCCGCTGGAGCGCCGACGGGGAGCTGGAGCACCTGGGCCGCACCGACGACCAGGTGAAGGTCCGGGGCTTCCGCGTCGAGCTGGACGCGGTCTCGACCGTGCTGGAGGCGGTGCCGGGCTGCCGGGCGGCGGTCACGCTCAAGCTGACCGACCGCGACCTGGTCTCCTTCGTCGCCCCGGCCGAGCTGGACCCGCAGCGGTGCCGGGACGCGGTGGCCGCCGCACTGGCCTACTACTGCGTGCCGGCGGCCGTGCACCCGCTGCCGGAGCTGCCGATGACCGGGCGGGGCAAGGTCGACCGGGACGCGCTGCGCCGGCTCGCCCTCGACCTGCGCTGGCAGTGGGCGCACATCGAGGAGGCGGCGGCGTGACCACCACCGGACTCCGGCCGCAGCCGGCCCCGCCCGCTCCCCCGCGTACCGACGCGGCGGGCCCGCCCGGCGACGCGCCGCCGCCCCCGGTGTCGACGCTGCGCCGGGTCCTCGCCCACCCCCGGTTCATGCACCACCACCGCCTGGTCGCGGCGGTGCTCACGGCCAACGCCGCGCTGCTGGCGTACGGCCTGGCCGCCGACTGGTGGCGCGGGCCCGGCGCGGCCGAGGCCCTGGGCGCCGCCGCGCTGGCCAACGTCGCGCTGGCGGTCCTGGTGCGCCAGCAGTACGTGATCAACCTGCTCTTCTGGCTGGCCACCCGCGCGCCGACCCGGTGGCCCCTGCGGATCCGCTGGACCCTGGGCAAGGTCTACCACTTCGGCGGGCTGCACGTCGGCGGGGCGCTCGCCGGCACCGCCTGGTACCTCGGGCAGCTCGGCGCGCTGACCGCCGCCGGTGGGCGCGGGCCGGGCGGGGCGGGTGCCCTGGTCACCGGCTACGCCACCGCCGGCCTGCTGCTGGCGGTCGTCGGCACCGCCCTGCCGCCGGTGCGGTCCCGCCGGCACGACCTGTTCGAACGCACCCACCGCCTCGGCGGCTGGGCGGCGCTGCTGCTGCTGTGGGCGCAGGCCGGCCTCCTGGCCGGCGGGCCGGTCGCCCTCGCCGCCTCCCCGCAGGGCTGGGTGCTCGCCGTGCTGACCGCCAGCATCGCTCTGCCCTGGCTGCGGCTGCGCCGGGTGCCGGTCGTGGTCGAGCGCCCCTCGTCGCACGTGGCGCTGGTCCACTTCGACCACGGGGTGACCCCGTTCCCCGGCTCGTCCACCGCGATCAGCCGCCGGCCGCTGTGGGAGTGGCACTCCTTCGCCAACGTGCCCGCGCCGGGGCGCAGCGGCTTCCGGCTGACCGTCTCCCGGGCCGGCGACTGGACCGGACGGTTCATCGACGACGCGCCGCAGCGGGTCTGGGTGAAGGGGATCAGCACCGCCGGGGTCGCCAACGTCGAGACCCTGTTCCGGCGGGTGGTCTACGTGGCCACCGGCAGCGGCATCGGCCCGGTGCTGCCGCACCTGCTGGCCGAGCAGGTGCCGGCCCGCCTCGTCTGGGTGGCCCGCCGGCACCGGGAGACCTTCGGCGACGCGCTGGTCGACGAGATCCTCGCCCACCAGCCCGACGCGCTGCTGTGGGACACCGCCCGCGACGGCAAGCCCGACATGCTGCGGCTGGCCTGGCAGGCGTACCGCCAGTTCGACGCCGAGGCGGTCATCTGCATCTCGAACCGCCCGCTGACCTGGCAGGTGGTGCGGGGCATGGAGGAACGCGGCGTCCCCGCGTACGGCGCGATCTGGGACTCCTGACGGACGGGCCGCCCGGCCGCCCGGGACCGCACCGGTCCCGGGCGGCCGGCTCAGAGGGCGCCGATCTGGTAGCCGAGGCCGTGCACGGTGCGGACCACCCCGTCGCCGAGCTTGCGCCGCAGGTAGTGCACGTACGTGTCGACCACCGCCTCGGTGCGGTCGGCGCCGAAGACCCGCCCCCGCAGCTGGC
Source organism: Micromonospora sp. NBRC 110038 (assembly GCF_020884815.1). Taxonomy (NCBI): domain Bacteria; kingdom Bacillati; phylum Actinomycetota; class Actinomycetes; order Micromonosporales; family Micromonosporaceae; genus Micromonospora; species Micromonospora sp. NBRC 110038. Next base: position 203,688 of record NZ_BBOL01000007.1, read on the forward strand.
TGCGGCTGTGCACCATGCGGGGCTGGGTGGCGAGCAGCCGGATCAGCTCGAACTCCCGCCCGCTGAGCGTCACCTCCCGGCCGTCGGGCAGCCGGACCCCGCGTTGGGCCAGGTCGAGCTGCCCGGCCCCGATGGGGATCAGCTCCGCCCCGTCGAAGCGGCGGCGGGTCAGCGCCCGGACCCGGGCCATCAGCTCCGCCACCTCGAAGGGCTTCGGCAGGTAGTCGTCGGCCCCGGCGTCCAGGCCCCGGATCCGCTCGGTGGGGTCGGCCAGGGCGCTGAGCATGAGCACGCGGGCGGCGACCGCGCAGCGCCGCAGCCGGATGAGCAGGTCGACGCCGTCGATGGCGGGCAGCCGCCGGTCGAGCATGATCACCTGGTAGCGGCCGCGCAGGGCCAGGTGCAGGCCCCGCTGCCCGTCCCGGGCCAGGTCGATGCGGTAGCCGTCCCCGCTGAACAGCTCGACCAGCATGTCGGCGAGCTCCGCGTCGTCCTCGACGAGGAGCAGCGGTCCGTGCGCCGGGGCCCGCGGGTCGTCCATTTGTTTATGGTCCCACCGAATGCTGAGAAGGTTGACCCGCGGAATTCTCCGCTGGTCGGGACCCGGTCAGGACCCGGTCAGCTCGCGCTCCTGGCCTGCCCGGTCGCGGCCGACCCGCCAGCAGAAGGGCCACCGGGACCCGGTGGCGTCGCCGTCCGGGGGCGTCGCACCGGGCCGCGTCCCGTCACGCACCGGCAGCCGTACGGTGAAGGCGGCCCCGGCCCCCGGCCGGCCGGCGGCGCTGATCGTGCCGCCGTGCGCGGTGACCACCTCGCGGATCAGGGCCAGCCCGAGCCCGACCCGGCGGTCGCCGGAGCCGGGGCCCCGGTGGAACCGGTCGAAGATCCGGTCGGCGTGCCGGGGGTCGAAGCCCCGGCCGGAGTCGGTGACCACCAGCTCGACGTGGCCCGGCGCCGCCGGGCGCAGCCGCACCTCGACGCGGCCGCCGGGCGGGGTGTGGTTCAGCGCGTTGGCCAGCAGCTCCGCCACCACCCGGCGCAGGGCGGGCCCGACGCCGTGCACCGGCACCGGGGCGTCCGCGCCGGCGACGGCGAGCGTCACCCCGTGCTCGGCGGCGCGGGGCGCGTCGGCCTCGACCGCCTCGGCGACGAGCGCGGCGAGGTCGACCGTGGCGGGCGGCCGGGCCACCGACGTCGTGTCGGCCAGCCGGGCCGACAGCAGCAGCTCGTCGACGATCTCCCCCAGCCGTCGGGTGGTGTCCAGCAGCCGGTCCAGGTCCGCCCGGTCCGCGTCGTGGCCGGAGTGCGCCGCGCGCCGCGCCAGCAACTGCGCCGCCGTGTGCACCCGGGTGATCGGGGCGCGCAGCTCGTGGCTGGCGTCGGCGACGAAGCGCCGCTGCCGGTCGAGCGCCTCGGCCAGCGGCAGCACCGCCGCGCGGCGCAAGCGCAGGTCGGTCACGGTCGCCGCGACCAGCACCGCCGCCGCCGCGAGCGACACCCCCCAGAGCAGGTAGCGCCGCTCGGCGAGCTGGAACCGGGCGTCGAAGACCACCTGGACGACCTCGTCGCCGCGTAGCTGCGTCCGCACGTGGTAGACGGTGCCGTTGCGGGCCACCTCGCCGACCTGCGGCCGGCCGGTGCGGGCCACGGCGTGGATCGCCTCGTGCCGCGGGAAGCCGGCCGGGGGCGCGCCCGCGTGCCCCGTGTCGCTCGCGCCGCCGAAGATCCAGGTGCAGCCGGACGGGTCGGCCGGGCGGCCGTGCAGCACCGCCCAGTCGAGCTCGTGGCGGATCTTCGCCTGCTGGACGTGCAGCAGGGCGGCGTACGCGACGCCCCCGAACAGGGCCAGCAGGGCGACGACCAGCAGGCCGACGGTCAGCCCGGTGCGGGGTCGGGCGCGGCGCGCGGCCGACCGCCCGTCGTCGGTCAGCGGCACCGCGCTATCGCCCCCCGCCCCCCTGCGGGGACGTGGCCCCCTCTGCCAGCGCGCCTATCGACCCGCACCCATCGAAGATGACACATCACCGATCGGATCGGAAGGGATCACCGAGCGTCCTCCCGGATGGCGGGCCCGCCCGCCGCCCAGCGGCGGGCCAGCTCGGCGCAGACCAGCAGCTGGAGCTGGTGGAACAGCATCAGTGGCAGCAGCACCAGGCCGACGGTCTGCGGGCTGAACAGCACCGCCGCCATCGGCAGCCCCGTCGCCATGCTCTTCTTCGACCCGCAGAAGATCGCGGTGATCCGGTCGGGCCGGGTGAAGCCGAGCAGCCGCGCCGCCCCGGCCGTGGCGAGCAGGACCACCAGCAGCAGCGCCGCCAGCACCCCGAGCAGCGCCAACAGCCGGCCGGGCGAGGTGCGCTGCCAGACCCCGGCGACCACCCCGGCGCTGAACGCGGTGTAGACGACCAGCAGGATCGATCCCCGGTCGACGAGGGTGAGCACCCGCTTGTGCCGGCCCATCCAGCCGCCGAGCCAGGGCCGCAGGGCCTGCCCGGCGGCGAACGGCAGCAGCAGCTGGGCCACGATCTCCAGGACCGACCCCGCCGAGAAGCTCACCGCGCCGGTGCCGGCCAGCACCACGCCGGCCAGCACGGGGGTGAGCAGCACGCCGGCCACGTTGGAGAAGGAGGCGCTGAAGATGGCGGCGGGCACGTTGCCGCCGGCCATCGAGGTGAACGCGATCGACGACTGCACGGTGGACGGCACCACGCACAGGAACAGCAGCCCCTGGTAGAGCTCCGGCGTCAGCACGGCGGGCTGCAGCACCCGGGCGGCCAGCCCGAGCAGCGGGAACAGCACGAACGTGCTGGACAGCACCAGCGCGTGCAGGCGCCAGTGCCGGGCGCCGGCCCACGCCTCGCCGGGCGAGATGCGGGCGCCGTAGAGGAAGAACAGCAGCCCGATGGCGAGGGTGGTGGCCACGGACGCGCCGTCGGCGAACCGGCCCCGGGCCGGCAGCACGGTGGCGACCACCAGGGTCGCCAGCAGCGCCAGGATGTACGGGTCGAGCGGGATCCGGGACAGCCAGCGGCGCACGATCGACCCTTTCCCGACAGTCACCACAATTCGAGACAGCGTCTCGCCTTGCGATGCTGCTACGGGCGTCGGTGCGGAGTCAAGGACTGCGGCGACGGTCACACCACCCGGCCCCGGCCGACACCCCTGCGGCCCGGCCCGGGATGCGCGGCCATGCCAGGATGTGGCCGTGTCGTATCCTCCTCACCCGTCGTACCCGCCCGGGCCCGGCGCGGTCACGCCGCTGACCGCCTACCCGCAACCGATCCCGCCACCCCCGGGCCACGCCGTGCTGGTCGTCTCGGTCAACCGGGGGCCCTACCTCGTCCCCGCCCCGGCCACCAGCAAGTTCAAGATCGACGGCCGGACGGTGCCGATCCCCGGCGAGGGCACCTGGCACGTGGCCGTCCCGGCGGGGTCGCACGACGTGCGGTACACCGACTTCATCGGAATCCCCGTCATCACCACCACGCTCGTCGCGCAGCCCGGGGCCGCGCACCACCTGTCGTTCCGCTTCGGCGGCTGGCGCAACCGGGTCCACGACGGGCACGGCACCGACGTCACGCGCTTCGGCATGTGGTCCAACTACAGCATCCTGCTCGTCACGCTGGCCGTGGTCGGCGTGCTGTGCTGCGGCGGCTTCGGGCTCGTCGCCGCCCTGTCCGGCACCTCCTGACCGGCACGTCCCGGCCGACGACACGGTCAGGGCAGCGACACCGGGAACCGTTCCCACACCCGGTGCGCGGCCAGCAGCCGCTGCACGGCCGCGAGGGCGTCGTCGCCGGAGTCGCCCGCGATTACGCCCGGGGTGCCGGCCACCCCCGCCAGCTCCAGCACGGCGACGCCCGCACCCCACGCGCCGATCGCCTTCGCGTGCCGCCAGCACTCCTGCACCAGCAGCAGCACGCGCGGGTCGACGGCCGCCGGGCCCGGCGCGCCCGCCTTCTCGTCGCGCGCCGGCAGCGCGTCCGGCGCGGGCACGGGCGCCCCGGCCAGCAGCAGCGCGTCGAACTCGACCGACCGGCCGGTGGCGAAGGTCCGCTGCACCGGCAGCCCGCCCACGGTCCCGCCGTGCGGGGCGATCAGCAGCGGCACCATGCCGGCCGCGAAGACGGCCCGCTGCACCTGGCCGACCCCGTCGAGGCCGGCGTCGGGGTCGACGACGATCCCGACCGTGCGGCCGTCCGCCGGCCACTCGCGGCCGACCTGCGACAGCGCGGGGCTGGGCGCGACGTCGGCCAGCGGCACGGTCGGCTCCGGGGCGGGCAGGCCCAGCCCGGCGGCCACCTGCGCGCACAGCACCGGGTCGATGTTCGCCAGGCAGGCGAGCTGCCGTTCCCGGATCGCCTGGTGGTAGCACTTGCCCAGCTCGAAGGTGTAGGCGCGGACGATGTGCTCCCGCTCCACCGGCGACATGCTCAGCCAGAACAGGCGGGCCTGGCTGAAGTGGTCGTCGAACGAAGCCGGGTTCGCGCGCACCTTCGGCGCCTGCGCCACCGTCACCGGCACGTCGACGAACGCGCCCTCGGCGTCGCCGGCCGGGAACGGGTTGCCGCCGTCGAGGGAGTTCGGCCGGTACGGCGCGACGCCCGCGTGCACCGCCTGCTGGTGGAAGCCGTCGCGGAGCATGTCGTTGACCGGGGCGTGCGGGCGGTTGACCGGGATCTGGGAGAAGTTCGGCCCGCCGAGCCGGGTGAGCTGCGTGTCGACGTACGAGAAGAGCCGACCCTGCAACAGCGGGTCGTTGGTGACGTCGATGCCCGGCGGCAGGTGGCCGACGTGGAAGGCGACCTGCTCGGTCTCGGCGAAGAAGTTCGTCGGCGTCCGGTTGAGCGTGAGCCGCCCGATCGGCTGCACCGGCGCGAGTTCCTCCGGCACGATCTTCGTGGGGTCCAGCAGGTCGATCCCGGCGAACGTCTCCTCCGGCGTGTCGGGCAGGACCTGCACGCCCAGCTCCCACTCGGGGTACGCCCCCGCCTCGATCGCGTCGTAGAGGTCCCGACGGTGGAAGTCGGGGTCCACGCCGCCGAGCAGCTGCGCCTCCTCCCAGGTCAGGGAGTGCACGCCCAGCTGCGGCTTCCAGTGGAACTTGACCAGCACGGTCTCCCCGGCGGCGTTGACCAGCCGGAAGGTGTGCACGCCGAAGCCCTCCATCATCCGGTACGAGCGCGGGATCCCCCGGTCGGACATGTTCCACATCGTGTGGTGCTGCGCCTCCGTGTGCAGGGAGACGAAGTCCCAGAACGTGTCGTGCGCGCTCTGCGCCTGCGGGATCTCCCGGTCGGGGTGCGGCTTGCCGGCGTGGATGATGTCGGGGAACTTGATCGCGTCCTGGATGAAGAAGACCGGCATGTTGTTGGCGACGAGGTCGAAGGTGCCCTCGTCGGTGTAGAACTTCGTCGCGAAGCCCCGGGTGTCGCGGACCGTGTCGGCCGAGCCGCGCGAGCCGAGCACGGTGGAGAACCGCACGAAGACCTCGGTCTCGCGGCCCTTGGCGAGGAAGCCCGCCCGCGTGATCGGCTCGGCGGTGCCGTAGCCGACGAAGACGCCGTGCGCCCCCGTCCCCCGGGCGTGCACGACGCGCTCGGGGATGCGCTCGTGGTCGAAGTGCGTGATCTTCTCGCGGAAGTGGTGGTCCTGCAGCAGGATCGGGCCGCGCGGCCCGGCCTTGAGCGAATGGTCCGTGTCGCGCAGCCGCGCCCCCTGTGAGGTGGTGAGGTAGACGCCCTGCTGGCCGTTCGCGGTCGTCGGCGCACCGGTCGGCGCACCGGTCGGGCTGCGGGTCTCGGGAGCGCCCTGCTCCCCCTTCGGCGGCAGCGGGCCGTGCGGCGTCGTCGGCTCCGCGACGGGGGGCGGGGCGCTGCCGGGCGCGCCGGGGGCGTCGGGGGTCAGGACGTCGGCGACCTTCCCCGCGGCGGCCTCGACCACATCCTTGACCGCCTTGGCGGGCTTGCGAGCACTCATCTGGACGGGTACCTCCGGGAAGCGGCGATGAACGGGCATCCGGGTCGTACCCTGCTGGGTTCGAGCAAAACGGACCAGGTGGATGCGGTCGCGGCGGATCAAGGGTGGGCACGCAGCCAGGTCCGCAACCGGTCGAGCGGGCCGTCCGGCGGCGGCGGGGGAAGGGCGCGCAGCAGCTCCTCGTCGGTGGCCGGACGGGCGGCCAGCACGGCCCGGCGTAGCAGCGCGCGGTCGACGGCCATGCCCCCGGTGACCTGGACGTCGACGGCGCCGCGACGCAGCACGTACGCGTGCGTCGCCTCCGCCCGGACGTACGTCAGCCCACCACCCTCCGGCGTGCACCGCACCTGGAAGCAGGGCGCGTTGACATTCGCCCGGACGGCGGTGAGGGTCAGCACGACGCTGCGGGGCCCGCTCATGTGGTCCGCCGGCTCGTACGACATGCCGGGCGGGGGGCCCATCGGCTGGCCACGGTAGCCGGGCACGTCCGCCACGAACACGTCCCTCGCGTCCTGCAGGGCGGCGCTGGCCGGGCGCAGGGTCCGCGCGGCGTGCCGGAGCAACTCCCGGTCGACCCCGTAGGTGCCGGACACCACGATCGCGCCGTCGCCGTGGCGGACCTGGTACCCGTGCTGCTGCACCGCACGCCGGTAGACCAGGCCACCGGGCTCCCGCACGCACTCGCCGCCCAGGTGCGAGTCGACGACGTCCCAGCCGCACACCGGATCCGGGTCGACCGACCGGTACGCGACGACCGTGACCTGCCGCACCGGCGGCACGTCGTCCGGGTCCTCGGGCAGGAAATCCCCCGTGCCCAGCCGGCCCCCGTACGCGTCGTCGCTCGGGCGGTAACCGGGCACCTCCACCACGAACGTGGTGTCCCGGTCGAGGCCGGGCGTATACGCCAGACGGAGGGTCAGCTCGTCGGGCCCCGAGGTGCGCAGCGCGACGAGGCCGGTCGCCGCGAGTCCGACGAACGCGGCCACGGCCGCGAACCGCCACCGCGCCTGTCGCTGGAGCACCCCCGCCACCAGGACGAACGGGACGCCCCCGACCAGCGCGGTGAGACCGGGGCGGCCGCTGATCCCCGCCCCGATCTCGTCGGTGAGCGCCCAGCCCAGCCGCCAGAGGATCGTGCCGAACCCGAGCACCAGCGCCACCCACGCCGCCCGCCGGCCACCGGTGGCACCCAGCACCGACGCCGGGGCCGTCCCGTGGATGAGCACCGCCAGGAACACCACCAGCAGGACGGTGCAGGCCAGCGCAGCCACCGCGAGGAGGCCCACGCCGCCGAGGAGCAGCACCGGCAGCCCCGCGACCATCGCCGGCAGGACCACCGCGCCCACCAGCCACACCCCTGCAAGCTGCGGCACGCGGTGCCGCCAGACTTCACCCCCGCCGCTCATGCCCCGATCGTGCTGGCCCGGTCACGCCGCGCGCCTGAGTGGCCGTACTCAGTCGCTCGCCGTCACCCTGAGCGTTGCCCCGTGCCGGGCCGCCGGGCTTCGCCCGGTCAGCCGGGCCAGCGCCCGGCCAGCACCGCGGCCCCGTCGCCGTCGAGCTCGGGCAGGGCCACCCGTCGGCCGGTCAGCGTCAGCAGCAGCGCCTCACCGGTGCCCCGGACCACCGGTCCCTCGCCCGCCGCCCAGCCCAGGTCGGTGGCCTCGAACCGCAGCCCGGCGACCCGGCGACGGTCGACGAAGCCGACGGCCCGGCCGCCGGTCAGGAAGTCCAGCGACGTACGCAGCCGCAGCGGGTCCAGGTCGGCGGGCAGGCCCAGCGGGCGGCGGATGTCCTGCCCGTGCACCTGCACGTCGGTGAGCTGGCCGAAGAACCCGACCACAGGCGGCCGGAACGGATGCTCGGCGTGGGTCCGCAGCGCCGCGGCCAGCTCGCCGGCCGGCCGGCGGGCCACCTGGCTGGCCAGGCGCGCGTTCGCCGCGTGCAGGTTGAAACCGGAGCGCAGCACGAGCGGCAGGACCCGCCACGGGCTGACCACCAGCGGCGAGACCAGGTGGCCGGCGACCTCCCGCACGGTCCAGGCCCCGCACAGGCTGGGCGTGTCCAGCTGGGCGGGGGTCAGCGAGTCGAGCAGGTCGGCGATGCGGCGGCGTTCGGCGGCGATCATCGCCAGCAGGTCGGAGGACACGGCGACATTCTGCCCCCTGCGCGCCGCCCCCGGCACCGGCCGTGCGGTCCGCCGCCGGGCGGCGGCACCGCTGTCCGGCGGTCGCCGGCGACCGGCCCACCCTCAGCCGGACGCCGGCCGCCCCAGCACGGCGCCCAGCTCGGCACGGCTGGAGATGCCGAGCTTGCGGTAGGCGCGGGCGAGGTTGGCCTCGACGGTCTTCGGGCTGATGAACAGCGTGTCGGCGATGACCCGGTTGGTGCGCCCCTGCGCGGCCAGCCGCGCCACCCGCTCCTCGGTGGCGGTGAGCGTGGTCGGCGCGGCCGTCCGCCGGCCGATCCGGTCCAGCTCGCCGCGCGTCGCGGCGGCGAACGCGGCCGCGCCGAGCGCGTCGAACTCGGCCTCGGCCGCCTCCAGGGCCGCGCGGGCCTCCCGGCGACGCCGGGCCCGCCGCAGCGCGCGACCCGCGACCAGCAGGCAGCGGGCGCGGTCCAGCGGCAGCACGTCCGACGGTACGGCCGACCGCGCGGCACCGAGCGCGGCGAGCGCCGGCGACGTGTCGACGCCGGCGGCACCGTCGACCAGCACCCGGCTGCGGGCCAGCCCGAGCGTGGTCCACGGCCGGGGCAGTCGCCCGTGCCGTTCGGCGAGACGGGCGAGGGCCCGGCCCGCCGTGTCGAGGTCACCACAGCCGACACACGCCTCGATCCAGTCCGGTTCGAAGCGCAGGGCGACCGGCTCGGCGATCCCGGATCCGGACAGCGCCCCCGCCAGCTCGCCGTACGCGGCGGCGGCCTCGCCGGCCCGGCCGGCGGACAACGCCACGAACCCGGCCAGTTGCAGGTGGATGCGCCGGCTCCAGTCGTCGTCGACCTCCCGGGCCCGGCGCAGGCCCTCCTCCGCGACCCCGGCGGCCTCGGCCAGCCGCCCCCGGTACGCGGCCAGCGTCCCCGCCAGCCAGGTCTCGCCGACCAGCGCGCTGCCGAGCTGTTCACCCAGCTGCCGGGCGGCGGCGATGTGCGCCTCGGCCGCGGCGAACCGGCCGGCCAGCAGCTCCGCCTCGCCGAGGTGGGTGAGCAGCTCGTGCTGCCACGGCTCGTCGCCCCGCGCCGCCGCCCGGGCGCGCATGTCGTGCAGCCGTTCGCGCGCCCGGTCGTGGTCGTCGGTGGCCTTCCACCAGATCGCCGGGATCGTGCCGGCCAGCCACGACGGCTCGCCGGCCTCCAGTGCCAGCGCCCGGTCGAGCAGCCCGGTGCGGGCGGGCAGGCCCGCGCGCACCTCGTGGAAGAACAGCAGCAGCAGCGAGGCGGTCAGCAGGGGCCGGTCCTCGTCGGCGCCGAGCAGGGCGATGGCGGCCTCGGCGTGCCGCCGGGCGGCCCCGGGCCCGTCGTGGAACAGGGTGAGGTGGGCGTGGATCCGCCCCGCGAGGGGGCCGCCGTCGGCGGCGGCCAGCGCGCGCTCGCCCGTGGACACGGCAGTGGCGAGGTCGTCGGCGAACCACGCGACCAACGCGCGCAGCAGCAGCGCCTCCGCCCGCGCCTGCCCGGTGAGCTGCCCGGCCGCGGCGTCGGCCGCCGCGCCCGCCGCCGCGTGGTCGCCGCTGTCGATCCGGCAGCGCACCGCGGCCAGGCGACGCCGGTCCCGGTCGTCGGCCTGGTCGGCGGGCGTGAGCTGCGCGGCCCGCTCGAACAGGTCGGCGGCGACGGCGGGGGCGCCCCGGGTGCGCTGGCGTTCGGCGGCGGCGGCCAGCTCGGCGGCGACCGTCCCGTCGGGCTCGACGACGCACCGGGCGAGCTGGCGGGCGCGTTCGTCGGGATCCGGCACCGCGTCGGCCAGCGTCCGGTGCAGCCGCCGGCGCACCCCGGGCGGGATGCCGCCGCGGACGGCGGCGGCGTAGCTCGGGTGGACGAAGCCGACCCGGTCCGGGGCGACACGGAGCAGGCCGGCCTCCTCCGCCGCGTCCCACGCGTCCGCCGGTACCCCGGCCGCGGCGAGGTCCGGCAGGGTGGGCACGGTCAGCAGCGCGGCCAGCCGCACCGCGTCCCGGGTGGGGGCGGGCAGCGCCCGCAGCGCGTCGGCGAGCAGCTGGCGCAGCGACGACGGCACCGGCAGGTCCTCGTCGGGCCCCGGCGGGCGGGGCAGGCGCAGCGCCGCCCGGGCCATCTCGATGGCCAGCAGCGGGTTGCCCCCGGCGTCGCGGACGATGCGGGCGAACAGCGGGCGGCTGAGCGCGCCGTCCAGCCGGGCCCGGACGATGTGGTGCAGGGAGCCGGCGTCCAGCGGGGGCAGGGCGACGCGGGTCACCGGCGCGCCGCCGGGCCGATCGTCGTCGAGGCCGAGGGGCGCGGCGGCGGGCCCGGTGCCGTCCGTGCGCCGGGCGACCAGCACGGCGGGCCGGGGCGCGAGCCGGCGCAGCGCGAACCGCAACGCCCGCGCACTCGGCGGGTCGAGCCAGGGCGCGTCGTCGACGGCGAGCAGCACCGGGGCCCCCGCGCCGAACGCGCCCTCGATCAGGGCGCGGGTCGCCGCGCCGACCGCCCGTTCGTCGATCACCTCGTCACCGGACGCGGCCAGCAGCACCATCTCGGCGGCGGCGCGCTGCGGCGGGGGCAGGGCCGGCACCGCGGCGGCCAGCGGCCGGAGCAGGTCGGCCAGCGCGGCGAACGGCAGCGCCACCTCGGCCTCGGCCGGGGCGCAGGTCAGCGTCGACCACCCGGCCCGCTCGGCCCGGCCGACCAGGGCCCTCCAGAGGGCGGTCTTGCCGATGCCGCTGCGGCCTTCCACGAGCACCGGCGTTCCCGCGACCAGCGCCCGCCACGCCCGGTCGGCGACCGCGTCGCGCCCCACCAGGGAGGTCTCCATGGCGGGATGATGGCACGCCCGCGCCAGGTGACGGCCCGTGCGCGCCGGTGGGCGGCCGGCGGCATCCCGGTGGGACGGTCAGCGAGGCGGCCGTCCGCAGACCGCGACGTCCGGGACGACCTCCTCGGCGTCGTGGACGGTGGTGCTCCACCGGGGGCCGGCCTGCGCCGGGATCGGGCCGATCGCGGCGGCCCGGTGCGGCGTCAGCAGGCTGAGGAACGTGTTGAGGACCCGCACGACCGGTTCCAGGATGCGGTAGCCGACGCCGAAGACGGCCCGCACGCCGATGCCCACGCCCCGGCACTGGGCGTACGGGGCGCCGAGGGCGGAGCCGAGCGTCGACCCGTACGAGGTGACCAGCTCGAAGTAGACGCCGGCGGTGAACAGGAAGGCGCTGATCCCGACGGTGAACCGGACGCCGTGCCGGATGACCAGGCCCATCACGCCGACGGGCACGCCGGTGAGCGAGTTGAGCAGGCTCGACCTGCGCTGGACCCGCTTGCTGATCCGGGGGCCGGCGGCGCCGTCGGCGTAGCCGAAGCCGAGCGAGCCGGCGAGGGCGAACTCGCCCGAGCCCTTGACGGTGCCCAGCTTCGCGCCGAACGCGGTGGTGACCGAGAGCGTCTGGCCGATCGTGAAGGAGAGCGGGATCCCGAGGACCTGCCCGATGGGGAAGGTGATGTCCACCGGGACGGGGAACGACCTGCTGTGGTTGCGGCCGTCCCGGATGCCGCCCTCGAAGTCGACCTTGATGCCGAAGCCGCCGCCGATCTCCAGCTCGGCGCGGGTCACGGTGCCGCCGCCGATGGCGAGGTGGAAGGTGGCGTCGGGGCGGCTGAAGGTGAGCGTCACGGTGCCGACGAGGCGGACGCCGCCGTCGTCGTAGGTGAAGTGGACGCCGACGCCGTTGGTGCAGCAGGTCGAGTAGACCTGGTATCCGTGGGCCGTGGCGGCGACGTCCCCGCCGCGCTGCGGTGGCGGCTGCACCGGCTGGTCGGCGGGCGCGCGGGCCGCCGGCCGGCGCAGGGGCGCGCTGCGCCCGTAGGTGCTCGGCGGCGCGGGTGCGTCGTCGGCCCAGGACGCCGCGCCGGCCGGGTAGACGATCGGGTCGGCGAGGGTGATGCCGCGCCGGGCGAAGGTGCCGTCCCGGACGACCTCGGTGATGTCGACCGGGCCGATCGTCACGAGCAGGTCACCGCCGTCGGGGGCGACGTCCAGCACCCGGCCCACCCCGCGCCCGGTGACGAACATGACCTTGCCGGGGGCGAGGGCGTCGGCGTTGCGGGCCCGCCGGTCGAGACGCCAGGTGAGGCCGTCGGCGGTGACCGAGCGGACCGACCGGCCGCCCCCGCCGACGAGCACCACGTCCGGCTGGAGGGTGACGCCGGGCTCGGGGACCGGTGCCGGGCCGTACCGCAGGTCGTCCGCGCCGGCCGCCGGGTCCGCCGGGCGGTCCGCCGGCTGCGGGTCGGCGCAGCCGGCGAGCACCAGGAGGGCCACCACAGCGGCGACCAGCGCGCGGCGCGGGCGTGGGCGCATCCGGGCCTCAGAGCCGGGCGGCGACGGTACGGGCGAGGGACTCCAACGGGCGGCGGTTCTCCTCGGGGTCGTTGAGCCGCACCAGCCGGACGGCCACCCACCTGCCGGAGGCGTTGACGAAGAACGAGTCGGCGGTCGCGTACGCCTCGTCGCCCACGCCGGGCAGCGCCCGCGTCTCGTGCCCGAGCGTCCGCTCGATGTCGAGGTACTTCTTCGCGCCGTCGCCGACGAAGACCTCGACCTGTGCGGTCGGCCCGTCGACCGGCGCGGTGTAGGTGCAGGTGTCCCCGACCGGCCTGCCGTCGTCCAGTCCGAGGCCGGCCAGCTTCTCGGCCTCGGCCTTGCGGACCAGGGTGCAGGGGTCGGGCAGGGCCACCGCCTCGTCCCCCGGCTCCGGCGACTGCCCGTCGGCCGGGTCGCCGGGTTCCGGAGCGGCTGGGTCTGCCGACCCGCCGGGCTGCGACGCCACCGGGGCGGGCCGGTCGGCGGCGTCGCCCGGGTCGGCGGAGAGCGGGCCGGCCAGCCGGCCGCAGGCGGCGGGCGTCAGCAGGGCGAGCAGCAGGACGGGTGCCAGGCGGCGGAACCGCGTGGTGACCCGGGCCGGGCGGAGCGGGCGGGCCGGGGCGTGCGTACGACGGGGCATGCGCCTGACGCTAGGGCCGCGCGCCCGCGCGGTAATCGGGTGTTTCCCTACGCGGCGGCGGGACCGGGATTGTGTCGATCATCGTTCTGCGCTCTGCTGGGTGAAAGCGCTTGCCCCGTGGGCGGCGCGGCCCGTCCGACGGACGGGCGTCCGGGCACGGACCAGGGTCCGCTCCGGCATCCGGCGGGCACCGGCTGCCGGCACCTCCGCGGGCCCCACGTACAGCCAGGGAGCAACATGCTGCACAGACAGCGCCGAAGGTCCCTTCTCGCCGTCGTGGCGGCGACCACGCTCGCCGTCACGGGGGTCGTGGCCACGGCGGGCGCCGCGCAGGCCGCCGCCGGCTGCCGCGTCAGCTACGCGGTCGGCTCGCAGTGGCCGGGCGGCTTCTCCACCACGGTCACCCTCACCAACGTCGGCGACCCCCTCACCTCGTGGCGGCTCACCTGGTCGTTCGGCGCCGGCCAGACGGTCACCCAGGCGTGGAACGCCACCGTGACGCAGAGCGGCAGCGCGGTGACCGCCACGAACGTGAGCTTCAACGGCAACCTCGCCACCAACGCGTCGACCGCGTTCGGCTTCAACGGCACGTGGAACAACAGCAGCAACCCGGCGCCGACCAGCTTCGCGGTCAACGGCGTCACCTGCACCGGCGGGACCAACCCGACCACGCCGGGCAACCCGACCACGCCACCACCGACCACGCCGCCGCCGACCACGCCGCCGCCGACCGGATCCTGGCCGACGCCGACCGGGCAGGTCGGCGTCGACGGCACGATCCCGGTCTCCGGGGTGTTCGACGGCGGCATGCGCCGGTACTGCTGCATCGGTGACGGCAGCCAGGAGGAGAGCCAGGACCCGATGTTCCAGCTCGCCGCCGGGGCCACCCTGCAGAACGTCATCATCGGCGGCCCCGCCGGGGACGGCGTGCACTGCGCCGGGTCCTGCACGCTGCGCAACGTGTGGTGGGAGGACGTGGGCGAGGACGCCGCCACGTTCCGCGGCAGCGGGTCGCCCGTCTTCCTGGTCGACGGCGGTGGCGCCCGCAGCGCCAGCGACAAGGTCTTCCAGCACAACGGGGCGGGCACGCTGACCGTCCAGAACTTCCAGGCGACCAACTTCGGGACGTTCTACCGCTCCTGCGGCAACTGCTCCACCCAGTACAAGCGCACCGTCGTCATCCGCGACAGCACGCTGACCCGCCCCGGCAACACGGTGGCCGGGATCAACGTCAACTACGGCGACACCGCCCGGTTCTCGGGCATCACGATCGTCAACGACCCCAGCCGGGCGATGGTGATCTGCCGCAAGTACAACGGCAACAACACCGGCAGCGAGCCCACCCAGGTCGGCACCGGGGCCGACGGCACCAACTGCCTCTACTCCTCGTCCGACCTGACCTACCGGTAACGCCCGCGCCGGCGTCGCGGGCCCGCAGCGGCGCGGGTCCGCGACGCCGTCCCGCGCGGGGGCTACCGGGCCGCCATGCGGCGGGTCAGCTCGGCCGCCCGGTACGCGGCGACCTCGCGCGCCTTCGCCGCCACGAACCGCCGCAGCGGCACCGGGGCCTCGGCGGTCACCCCTTCCCGCACCCGGGTGCCGCCCGCCACGGCGGCCAGGTCCACCACCGCGCGCAGCGACACCCAGCCGGGGCTGCGCACCTCGCTGACCAGTTGCTCGCCCGGCCGGGTCGCCACCATCCGTACCCGGATCGGGTTGTCCCACCGCACCGGGCCGACCAGCCGGAACCGCTCGACGGCGACGTAGCGGGCGACGGCCCGGCCCTGCGCGTCGTGGCCCGCGCGCACGTCGCGGACCGCCACGATCAGCGGCGACAGCCCGACGTAGCTGAACGGGTCGGACAGGTGGTGGTAGACCTCGTCCGGCGGCGCCGCGACGACGCAGGTCGTCTCGAACGCGACCGGTGGTCTGCGGGCCTCGGGCACGCCGACATCCTGCCACGCCGAAGCGGCGCGACCGTCGGGAAGGGAGATTGCCGCAGACATCGACGCACATTATTATGTCAACGCCGTTCCGCGAGCGGATGGACGGGGAGGGCGGAGATGAGCGGGAGACCCTCCCTGGCCATCGGCATCGCCTCCTCGGCGTCGCACCGCCGCCGCCTCGCCGAGCTGTTCGGCGGGTCCGAGGCCGTCCTGATCGTCTCCAGCGTGGACCAGGCGCGGCGGTTCCTCGGCGTGGCCGGCGAGCCTGCCGCCCCGCCCGCCGAGGCGGCGGCCCACCGGGTCGTGGTCACCGCCGCCGCGCCGGCCGCGACCGCGCTGAGCATCGACTCCGACCGGCGGGTGCTGCGCTGGCGCAACCGCGAGATCGGGCTGACCCCGCTGGAGCACGACCTGCTGCGCTGCCTGGTGGGCACGCCCGGGCACACCTGGACCCACCGGCGGCTGCACCGCGAGGTCTGGGGCACCGAGCGCCTGGGCCGCGGCTCCGACCTGCACTCGGTGGTGCGCCGGGTGCGGCGCAAGCTGGCCCGGCTGGGCGTGCCGGCGACCATCGACGCCGTCCGGGGGGTCGGCTTCCGGCTGGCGCTGCCCTGAGCCCCTCCCTCCGTCCGCCGGCGGCCGGGCGGCCGACACCCGGACGGCCGGCCCGCCGCAGGACGCCCGCGGCCCGCCCGGTCGGGTGACCGGGCGGGCCGGGGCTGTCCCGTCAGCCGTCGACGGTCAGCAGCGGATCGGCGCCAACGCGAAGTTCTCCACGGTGGGCGTGCTGGTGTTGATCTTCGTCTGGCGGGTCTGCGGCTTCCAGCCGTCCTTGGCGACGATCAACGTCAGCGGGTTGTTCCGCTTGTCCAGCCAGTAGGCGTACCGGCCCTGGTCGTCGGTGGCGAACGTCCACGACATCGCCCAGGAGTCGACCTGGACCACCGCACCGGAGATCGGCGCGCCGACGCCCTGGCAGCTCGTCCCGGTCACCGTGCCCAGCAGCTTGCCCCAGGTCTTCGGCGGCTGCGCGGTCATCGTGACCGGCACCGGCGCGACGGTGTACGGGGTGTTCTCGGTGATCACCACCGACGCCGTGTACGTGCCCGGCTGGTCCACGGTGGCCGCGATCCCGACGGTGACCGTGACCTTCTCGCCCGGCGCCAGCGTGGCCGCCGTCTTGTCGATCGTCAGCCAGCTGACGTCCGCGGCGGCCTCGGCGCACTCGCCGAAGCCGGGCAGCGCCTCGCTGTCCGCCGTCGCCGTGAAACCGCCCGAGGAGCCGCCGACCTTGTAGAAGCCGCACGCCGCGCCGCCCCGGTACCGGGCGGTGTTGGCGTTCGGCAGGGCCGACCACGAGTTGCCCGCCGGGTCGTAGGCGAAGCCGGCGTTGGTGATCGCCCCGCCCTGCGAGCCGCCGACGACCAGCAGCTTGCCGTTGGCCACGGCGAACGAGCTGGCCCAGTTGTCGGCCGGTGCGTCGGCGATCGCGGTCCAGGCGTTGGTGCCCGGGTCGAAGGCGTAGCCGGCCTTCTGCGCGACGGAGCCGTCGTTGCCGCCGGTGCAGTAGACGACGCCGCCGATGCCGCCGCAGGACAGGAACGCCACCGCCTTCGGATAGTCGGGCAGCGCCTCCCAGGTGTCGCTGGCCGGGTCGTACCGCAGGACGTCGTTCGACATCGGCGTGCAGTTCGCCGTCGTGCAACCGCCGACCGCGTACAGCTTGCCGTCGGCGACGGCCTGGCCGGCGGCGGACCGGGGCGCGGGGTTGTTCGCCTTCTTCGTCCACGCGTTGGCCGCCGGGTCGTACGACCAGGTGGCGGCGTCGGGGCCGGACGCGCCCCAACCGCCGGTCACGATGATCTTCCCGTCGACGACGCCGGCCGTGACGGCGTTGCGCGCGCCGGGCAGGTCGGCGATCGAGGTCCAGGTCTGGGCGATGGGGTCGTAGACGTAGTTCTTCGCCGACGACGCCGTGCCGTTGCCGCCGGCGATCGAATACACCTTGCCGTCCAGGCTGACCACCCGGTTGTCCATGATGGCGGCCGGGAAGTCGGTGACGTCCGTCCACGGCGCGGCCTGCGGGCCGGCCGGGGCGGGGGCCGCCGAAGCCGCCTTGCCGGACGCCCGCGCGGCCAGCGACGTGGCGGCGGTGATCCGCTGCTCCGGGGCCCCCTCGGCGGCCAGGATCTGCCGCTGGGTCACCCGGGAGCCGTCGGCCCGCAGCAGCTCGAAGCCGCCGTCGCGCTCGCCGAAGCGGACGTCGACGGGGGCCCCGCCGGTGTTGGTCACCGTGAAGGTCTTGGCGACGGTGCCGGTGGGCATCCGCACGGTGCCGCTGACCGCCGCCGGCTGCACGGACAGCCGGCCCGCCGCGAGCTTGAAGGTCGCGGTGGTGGCCCAGTCGGCCTCGACCGTGACCTGCTTGCCCTGGCTGACGTAGCCGCCGGCCTTGGCGGTGAACCGGTGCGCGCCGGTCAGCGAGGAGAACAGCCAGTAGAAGCCGTCGGGCAGCTCGGTGTCGTCGGGGGTGGCCACGGTGGTGGTCGTCTGCGCCGGCCGGTCGTCGCTGGTGACGGTCGCGCCGTTGACGTACCCGTTGTCGTTGGCGTCGCGGACGTGGCCGAGCACCAGGCCGCCGTCGGTCGGCGCGCAGGTGACCTCGCTGCCGATCAGCACGTTGTCGACCTGCCACCACCACTCCCAGGTGGCGTCGTAGTAGTGGAACCGCACCTGGACCCCGGACCTGCCCGCCGCCTGCGGGATCGCGATCTCGGTGACCTTGGGCCCGCGCACGTCCGCCGCCTGGCGCAGCACGTTGGTCCAGGTCTCGCCGCCGTCGACGCTGAGGTCGACGTCGGCGCGCTCGGAGCTGACCCAGTTGAGGTCCTGGTTGAACCGGATCACGGGCGCGGCGACGTCGGTGAGGTCGACGACCGGGCTGACCAGCGAGGTGTCCTGCTTCCCGCCGCTGCCGTAGTCGTCGCTGTCGACGATCGCGAAGCCGCCGGTGCCGCCGGTGAGGTTGCCCCGGTTCCCCGTGTCGGTGAACCGCCACCCCTGGCCGGTGCCGGCGTTGTCCACGACCGACCAGCCGGCCGGGGCGCGGTCGCCGTCGAAGGTCTCGTACACGCCGTCGGAGCCGTACCCGTAGCCGGGCGCGGTGGTGCAGGCGGTCGGGTCCACGGTGACGGCGACGTTCTGGGTCTTGTTGCCGGAGCCGACCACGACCTCACGGGTCACGGTCTGGTAGCCCGGGTACTGCGGCTCCACCTTCAGCTTGTACGTGGCCGAGGCGGGCAGGGTGAGGCTGTAGCGGCCGTTGCCGGGCGTGGTGTAGTCGGACACCGGCAGGCCCTCGACGCTGACCTTCGCGTACAACGGCCAGCCGTGGCCGGAGCCGTCGGTGACCGAGCCGCTGACGGTGACCGACGGCACCGCCGTCAGGGCGACGTCGAGCGTCGTGGTCGCGGCGGCGCGGACCGTGGCGGGCAGGGTCCGGGCGGCGTAGCCGAACGCGGTCACGGCGACCTGGTAGTCGCCGGCGGGCAGCAGGGACGAGTACCTGCCGTCGGCGCCGGTGGTGAGCTGCCGGGACGCCGGGCCGGTGAGGGCGACCGTGGCGCCGGGGACCGGGTCGCCGGTGGCCGCGTCGGTGAC
Organism: Micromonospora sp. NBRC 110038; assembly: GCF_020884815.1. Lineage (NCBI taxonomy): Bacteria > Bacillati > Actinomycetota > Actinomycetes > Micromonosporales > Micromonosporaceae > Micromonospora > Micromonospora sp. NBRC 110038. The sequence goes on from NZ_BBOL01000007.1 coordinate 222,445, forward strand.
CGTGCCGGCGAGGGTGCCGGTCTCCCCGATCGGGGCGGCGTCGAGCAACGCGAGGGCGTCGAGGCGGCCCTCGCCGAAGACGTTGTTGTCGTCGGCGGTGCCGCCGCACTGGGCATCGGCGGTGTCGATCGCCGAGTCGTCCAGCAGGGCGCGGGTGGCCGCGACGTCGCCGACCAGCGCGGGCGCCGCCGACCACAGCAGCGCCACCGCGCCCGCGAGGTGCGGGGAGGCCATGGAGGTGCCGCTGAGGCTGCCGTAGCCGCCGCCGGGGATGCTGGAGCGGACGTTGACGCCGGGCGCGGAGATGTCGGGCTTGACGGCACCGCCCTGGCCGGCGCCCCGGGCGGAGAAGCTGGCGATGGCGTTGTTGACGTCGTACGCGCCGGTGGAGTAGTTGCTGGACCGGCTGCCCGGCGAGCCGCTGGTCTGGCAGGACGGGCCGCTGTTGCCGTTGGACCAGGCGCCGAAGATGCCCGACGCGGCCCAGGCCAGCGTCACGTCCTCCATGAACGGGTCGTTGGAGGGCAGCCGGGTGCCCCACGAGTTGTTGATGACGTGGGGCCGCTTGCTGGCGTCGGGGTTCTCGCCGTCGAGGTCGGTGGGTTCGAGCATCCACTGGCCGGACGCGATCAGCGCGGCGTCGGTCGGGCAGCAGCCGTTGGCCGCGATCCACCGGACGCCGGGCGCGACGCCGATCTGGTTGGCGCCGTCGGCGCCGGCCATCGTGCCCATCGTGTGGGTGCCGTGGCCGTCGCCGTCGCAGGGGGCGGCGGCGCAGTCGCCGGCCGCGTCGAACCAGTTGTAGTTGTGGTCGAAGGTGCCGTCGCCGTTGTTGCCCCGGTAGGACCGCACCAGCGCCGGGTGGTCGAACTGCACGCCGGAGTCGATGCTCGCCACCGTGATGCCGGCGCCGGTGACGCCGTAGCGCGACCAGACGTCGTCGGCGTTGATGTTGGCGATGCCCCACTCCAGGGCGTTGGCCGTCTTCTCGTCGGTGCCCTTCGTGACCTCGGGAAGCTCGTAGGCGACGGGCGCGTAGACGCCGTCGACCTCGGCGTGCGCGGCGAGGCTCTGCACCATCGTCAGGGAGCCGCTGCTGACCTTGATGGCGTTGGTCGCCCAGAAGCTCTGGTACTTCGCGCCCGCGCCGTCGAGCTCGGCGCGGACCTTGGCCTGGCTGTCGGCGGCGGTGCGGCGCAGCGCGTCCGCCACGGCGGCGCCCCGCTTGGTCCAGTCCGTGATCGCGCCGGCCTTGCTCAGGTCCGCCCGGCCACCGAAGTGGATCCAGAAGTCGCTCTCGCTCTTGGCCTGGAGCTGCTTGACCAGCTCGGGCCGGATCTTGTCCGCGGGTGTGCCGCCCGGCGCGGCCTGCGCCCCGGAACCGGTCGCGACCAGGGCCGTCGCGGCGAGGACGAGCGCCGCACCGGCGCTCACCAGGCGCCCGGCCGGGCCCCTGGGGTGTGGACGTCTCAGCATCGGTGCTGCCTCCTGCAGAACGACCCGCGGTTGGTCGGGCCGTGACAGGGGTACAACGACCGTGCCTCCCCTCTGGACGCACCGGTACGCGCGGTTCCCCAGGCCCTCCAGGCGCCGTGCGGGTCACGCCGGCCGCCTGTGGGCAAACTATGATCGACAAAGATGAAGGATCAAGCACGCGACGTGAGCAACTCGTCGCTAGGAGCAGCCCGGCCGGCGGTGGTGGCCGCCCGTCGCTGTCACCGCGCTGACAGACTCGGGCAGCAGCGGCCGGTCGCGTCCGGGTGGGCGCGGTGAGCGGCGGCGACGGCAGCGTGCCGTCGGGTCCCCTCGACGAGGCGGGGCCGCCGATCCCGCTGGTGATCGCGGTGACGCCGTCGCCGGCCGAGCGGATCCGGCTCGCCGAACGCCTCGACGGCATCGCGCCCCTGCTGCTGGTGGCCGACCTCGACGAGTTGCGCCGGATCATCGCGGTGCCGCAGGGGCCGCCCGCAGCGGGGCGGCCGACCCCCGAGGCGGGCCCGGACGACCTGCTGCGGATCGACCCGGCCCGGTCCACGGCCCGCTACGGCGAGCGCGAGGTCTTCCTCACCCGGCTCGAACGCGACCTGCTGACCCGCCTGACCAGCGAACCGGTCCGGGTCTGGAGCTACGCCGAGCTGCACCGGACGGTCTGGCACGACGAGGGGCGGCAGCGCCCGGCCGGCGTGCAGTCCCTGGTGAAGCGGCTGCGCCGCAAGCTCGACCAGCTCGGCACCGGCGTCACCGTCGTGGCGGTGCGGGGGGTCGGGTTCCGGCTGACCGACCACCGGCGGCCCCGGGTCGACGGCGGGTGAGGCCACGGCCGTGGCGTTGCAGGATGGGGGCATGGCCGGGCTTGTCGGGCGGGACGACCAGATCAGCCTGCTCGGGGATCTGCTCACCCACGCCACCGAGGGGCGGGGCGGCGCGCTGGTGTTGCGCGGCGAGGCGGGGATCGGCAAGTCGGCCCTGCTGGAGCACGTGGTCCGCGCCGGGCGCGGGCGCGGGGTGCGCGTACTGGGCGTGACCGGCGTGCAGGCCGAGGGGCAGATCCCGTACGCCGGGCTCGACCACCTGCTCCGCCCGCTGCGTGCCGCCGCGCTGACGGCGGACTCGCCGTACCGCCGGGCCGTCGAGGTGCTGCACCTGCTCGGCGAACCGGAGCAGCCCACGCTGCTCGCGGTCGAGGACGCGCACTGGCTGGACGCCGCGACCTGGGAGACCCTGACGTTCCTCTGTCGGCGGGTCGGGTCGGACCCGGTCGCCGTGGTCATGGCGGTACGCGACGGCGAAGACGTCGACCGGCGGCTCACCCGGGCCGGACTGCCCGAGCTGCGGCTGGAGCCCCTGCACCCGGCCGACGCCGGGACGTTGCTGGACCGGACCGCGCCCCGGTTGACCCGGCGGCTGCGGGACCGGGTGCTGGACGAGGCCGCCGGGAACCCGCTGGGCATCGTGGAGCTCGGCACCTCGGTCGCCCGGCTCGGCGACGGGGCGCTGTCGTCGTCGGCGCTGCCGCTGAGCACGCGGATGGAGCGGACCTTCGGCGGGCTGGTCGCCGACCTGCCGCCGCCGACCCGGACCCTGCTGCTGATCGCGGCGCTGAACGACGGGACCGGCCTGGACGAGATCCTGGCGGCCGCCGCGGTCCTGGTCGGCGCCGACGTGCCCGCCGAGGCGATCCAGCCGGCGGTGACCGCCCGCCTGGTCGCCGTCGACGAACGGTACGAGCTGCGGTTCCGGCACCCGCTGCTGCGCTCGGCGCTGCGTCAGCAGGCCGCGCCCGCGGACCGTCGCCGCGTGCACGCGGCGCTGGCCGAGGTGCTGTCCGCCAGCCCACAGCGCCAGCTCTGGCACCGGGCGTCGGCCGCGTCGGGCCCGGACGAGGCGCTGGCCCGGGAGCTCACCGACGTGGCGATCGCCGCCGCCTCGCGGCAGGCGCCGCTCGCGCTGGCCGCGCTCACCCGGGCCGTCCAGCTCAGCCGGGACCCGGCCGCGCGCGGCCACCGGCAGGTGTCGAGCTGTCTCGTGGCGCACGAGCAGGGCGACCCGCACGCCGTGCGGCGGCTGCTCGGCGAGATCGACGAGAGCGCCCTGCGGCGGGCCGACCGCGCCCGGCTGACCTGGCTGCGCGAGACGTACCTCCCGGTGGCCTGGTCCGGGCCGGAACGGCTGCTGGCCTACGCCGACCTGATCGACATGATGCGCCGCGACGGCGACCCCGAGCGCGCCCTCCAGGCGATGAGCGACCTGGCGCTCCGCGTCTACTACTCGAACGTGCCGGCGCCCGTCCGCGACCGGTTCACCGAGGTCACGCTCGCGCTCGGATCGATCGACGACGACCCGCGCGTGCCCGGGATCATGCTGCTGGTCGCACCGGTCGAGCACGGTGCCGCCGCGCTGCGGCGGCTGGAGCGGCTGGTGCACCGGATGGACCTGCCACCGGCCCTGCGCAGCGACCTGTCGATCGCCGCCTGGGCCGTCGGCGCGTTCGACCTGGCGGGGACGTTCGCGCTGTCCGCCGCGGCCGAGCTGCGCGCACAGGGCCGGATCGGCGTCCTCTCCCAGGCGCTCAACGCGGCCGCGTCGGCGTACGCGGCGCTGGGCGACACCCGGGCCGCCGTGCCGCTGGCCGCCGAGTGCATCAGCCTGGCGGAGGAGACCGGGCTGCCGATGTGGGCGCTGGGCGGCAGCCTCACCATGGGCCTGGCCGAGGCGCTGCGGGGCGACGTCGCCGCCGCCCACCGCCGGGCCGAGGCCGCCGAGCAGGTGCTCTCCGCCGGCCGGCGGCTGCCGATGCTGGCCCTCGTGCAGCGCATCCGGGGCGTCGCCGCGCTCGCCGAGGGCCACCCGGACGACGCGTTCCGGCAGCTCATGCGGATCTTGGACCCGGCGGACAGCGCCTACTTCCCGGGCCACCAGTTGCTCGTGCTCGGGCACCTGGCCGAGGCAGCCCTGCTCGGTGGCTTCCAGGACGAGCTGCGCTCGGTGGTCCGCGACCTGGAGCCGGTCGCCGTGCGAACCGGGTCGCCGTCGCTGCGGGTCGGCCTCGGCTACGCCCGCGCGGTGCTCGGCGGGGACTACCGGGCCGCGCTGGCTAAGGACCTGACCGGCTGGCCGTTCGACCGGGCCCGCCTCCAGCTCGCGTACGGCACGGCGCTGCGGCGGGCGCAGCGGGTCACGGAGAGCCGGCCGCCGCTGCGGGCCGCCGCGGCCACCTTCGACGCGCTCGGCGTCACCCCGTGGGCCGACCGGGCCCGGGCGGAGCTGCGGGCCACGGGCGAGACCCGCCGTCGGCCGACGGACGCGCTGACCGCCCTCACCCCGCAGGAGCAGCAGATCGCCCGGCTGGCCGCGGAGGGGCTGAGCAACCGGGAGATCGGCGCGCACCTGTTCCTGTCCCCCCGGACGGTCAGCACCCACCTGTACCGCATCTACCCGAAGGTGCACGTCAAGTCGCGGGCGGAGCTGGCCCGCGTCTTTACGTCATCCGACGTACGCTGAGCATCCACGTCGCTACCTATCGTCATGCCATGCCTGTTTCGCACAGTGTCGATCCGCGCCGCCCGGCGACGCACCTGCGGATCCTCGGCCCGCTGCGGGTCCGGCGCGGCGACGCCGAAGTGGACGCCGGGCCGCCGCAGCAACGCTGCCTGCTGGCGCTCCTGCTCGCCCGCACGGGTCACCCCGTCGGCACGCCCGAGCTGATCGACCTGCTCTGGGGGCCGGGCGCGCCGCCGAGCGCGGTGAACACCATCCACAAGTACGTCGGCGGCCTCCGCCGCCTGCTCGAGCCGGGCCTGCCGCCGCGCGCCCCGGGCGCTTACCTGACCCGGCAGGGGCACGGGTACCGCTTCGCGGCCGGGCCGGAGGCGCTCGACCTCGTGCTGTTCCGGCGGACCGTCGCCGAGGCGAAGGCGTACGCGCGGGGCGGCGAGCCCGACGCGGCGCTCGACCGGTACGCCGCGGCGCTGCGGCTCGGCCACGGCCCCGCCGGCGACGGCCTGGCCGGCACCCCGGCGGCCCGGGCCACGTTCGCGCGCCTCGACGGCGAGTTCACCGACGCCGTCCTCGACGCCGCCGGGATCGCGGTCCGGCTGCGCCGCCCGTCGCCGGTGCTGGCGCCGCTGCGCCGCGCGGCCGAGCGGGACCCGCTCGACGAGCGCGTCCAGGCGGGCCTGGTAACGACGCTCGCCGCCGCCGGCCGCCAGGCCGAGGCCCTGGCGGCGTACCGGTCGATCCGCGAGCGGCTCGCCGACGAGCTGGGCATCGACCCGGGGCCGGACCTGCGGGAGGCGCACCGGCGGGTGCTGACCCAGGCCGGGCCGCCACCCCGGCGGACCGGCAGGGCCGTAGCCAGGCGGCGGCGCTGGCTACGGCCCTCCCGCCGGCCGGCGGGGCCGGTCGATCAGGCGGCCGAGTTCACGTTGAACGTGATGCCGGAGTACGAGCGCGCGGAGTCGAAGACCTTCGACAGCGGCGAGTAGTACGACCGCGTGGTGCAGTTGCCGACCTTGTGGGTGCCGCCGTGCAGGATGCCGTAGGCCATGTGGTCGGCCTCGCTGAAGAGCGGGCCGCCGCTGTCCCCGCTCTGCGTACAGATGTCCGTGACCATTCCACCGTCCTTCGTGAGGACCGTGCCGCACCTGGTGTTGTTGGACGTCTGACCGGTGTGGCAGGCCACCCAGCCGACCCCGATCTGGGAGTAGCTGTACATCCCGTAGATCGGGAACTGGGCGCTTCCCCGCGAGTTGAACACCGTGTTGCGTGGGTTCACCACCCAGTACGTGACGTACTCGAAGCCGTTCATCACCACGTACGGCATGATGATTCCGTCGTTGGGGTAGATCTCACTGACATAGGTCGGATAGTTGTAGCGGCCGACCCACAGGCCCGCGTGCCGGGAGTAGTAGCCGTCCCCGGCTTTGCTGCAGTGCCCCGCCGTGACCGTGTACTGCCAGCCGTCCGAGCCGTGCACGTTGAAGCCGTTGGTGCAGCTCCGCTTCGGATTCTTGTTGAAGTCGAAGAAGTCCAGCAGCAGTCCGCCGCGCATCGGCGCCTCACAGTTGCGGATCGTGCAGGCCTGCGGGGTGGGGGTCGGCGAGTCGACCACCGTGACGCCCAGGTCGTCGGCCAGCGCGAGCCGGCCGGCCGAGCCGCTTACGGCGTCCGCCGCGCCATGGTGCAGTTCCACCCGGTTGCGCTGCGGGTTGATCACCGGCTCCTGCTCGGGCGTGAGCCCCAGCCGGGCGCTGGCCTCCCGCGCCCTGGCCGCGAGTTCCCGGAGGGAGTGCCGCGCCCCGACGACGCGGATGTGCCGCCGGTCCGGGATCGCGCCCAGCGCGGGGGCCAGTTTTTCGGCGGCGGTGCTGGCGACGTAGAGCACGCCCCCGTTCTCCTGGTCGATCCAGGAGCCCGCGAAGGTGTCGCCGTGGTCGCGGGCCAGCACGTCCTGCAACGCGCCCGCGGTCCGCTGCAACTCCAGCCGGCGCACCGCCTCCCGCACGCTGACGCCGTAGGTCCTGGTGAGATAGTCGACCGAGCCGGCGACGTCGGCCGGTTGCACGGGGGCCGCCGGAGCCAGCCGGATGACGGGGGCGGCCGCCGCCGGCCCGGAAACCGTGAGGGATCCGGCGGCGACGATCAGGCTGAGCGCCGCGGCCAGCCTCCAGTTCGTTCCTCTTCGCACCTGAGTCGCGTCCCTTCGCCACGTGACGCCCTTCGCGTCTGTGGCGTAGACGCTGCCAGCCGGCTGTGGAAGCGATCTGGACGGTGACTGGAAGGCGGGCGCGGCCGGCTACGGCCGCGCGGCGGCGCAGTTGTTGCTCTTGCGGGTGACCGTGTATTCGACGTCGTCGTGGGTGATCCCCGACGGCTCGCCGTCGAACCAGGTCTCGACCTTCTCCCAGCCCCGGCGCTGCTCGTAGTGCAGGTGGGGCGCGCCGGAGTTGCCCGTGCTGCCGACCCGCCCGATCTGCTCGCCCTGGGCGACCCGCTGGCCCTCGCGGACCAGCGGCGGTTCGAGCAGGTGCAGGTACTGCGTCTCCCACCGGCCGCCGTGGTCGATCTTCACCCAGTACCCGCCGCCCCGGCCGCGCGGGCCGTCCGGGTTGTCGGGGGTACGGCCACCCAGCGACCCGTTGATCCCCGCCACGGTCACCGTGCCGGCGTACGAGGCGAGCACCGGCCGCCCCCACGCCTCGCCCCGCTTGGGGAACAGGTCGACGTCGTAGTCGTCGTGCCCGGGATAGGTGCCGAGCTGCCACGTCTCGCCGCAGGCGACGGGGAGCTGGAACAGCGGGCGCGGGCCCGGTGGCCGCAGGAAATGCCAGGCGACCCCGGCGACGGCGACGAGGGCGGCGACCGCCCCGAGCGCGAGGACGACGAGGGCGGCCCGGCGGCGCGGGCGGCGTGAAGTGGGGCGGCCGGTCGTCATCGTGCCGAGCATGGCAGACCCCGGCAACGCCCCGGGTGCCGGGTGGCCGGGCCGAGGGGTCGGCCCGGGTCGGCCCCGGGTGCCGGCGGGCGGCCCGCGCGGGGCGGCACCGCCACGACATCGATCCCCGTCTTGTCCGTGTTAACGGTAACAAGTATCCTGCCTCTCAGGAGCGAAGGGCACGCTCCGCCGCCGCCACCGAGATCGCCGATCCGGGGCGGCAGAGCCGGAGCAACAGCCGGGAGCTGAGCACGTCCGGCGTCCGCGTGGACGTCAGGGCCCGCTCCGACCCGTGATGTCGCAGCCCCTACCAGGGCCGACCGCGCCGCCGCGCCCCCGGGCAGGTGCCGGTCGACCACCCACGCACTCACCCACCCCGGGCAGACACCTGTGCCAGGTGCGCTGCCCACGCCTCGGGAGGTATCTGTGAAGACCCTGACCGGCACGAGACTCAGGCGCGGCGTCGCCTGGGTCGCGACCCTGCTCTGCGTCGGGACGCTGTTCGCCGCCCCGGCCCGGGCGGACAACCCGATCGTGCAGACGATCTACACCGCTGATCCTGCGCCGTTGGTGCACAACGGTCGGGTGTATCTGTACACCGGGCATGACGAGGACGGGTCGACGTACTTCACGATGAAGGACTGGCGGGTGTTCTCGTCGGCGGACATGGTGAACTGGACTGATCATGGTTCGCCGATGAGTCTGGCGACGTTCTCGTGGGCGGAGTCGGATGCGTGGGCGGGTCATGTGGTGGCTCGGAACAACAAGTTCTACTGGTATGTGCCGGTGAAGCAGCGTGGCGGCGGCATGGTGATCGGCGTCGGGGTGGCCGACAGCCCGACCGGTCCGTTCCGCGACGCGATCGGTCGTCCCCTGGTCGGTAACGGTGAGATCGATCCGAACGTGATGATCGACGACGACGGGCAGGCGTACCTGTACTGGGGTAACCCGAACCTGTGGTACGTGAAGCTGAACCAGGACATGATCTCCTACTCGGGCAGCCCGACGAAGATCCCGTTGACCACGGCCGGGTTCGGCACCCGTACCGGTAACGCGAGCCGTCCCACCTTGTACGAGGAGGGGCCGTGGGTGTACAAGCGCAACGGTCTCTACTACAACGTGTTCGCGGCGGAGTGCTGCTCGGAGTTCATCGGTTACTCGACGGCGCCGGGTCCGACGGGGCCGTGGACGTACCGGGGGACGGTGATGCCGCGGCAGGGCGGTAGTTTCACCAACCACCCCGGCGTGATCGATTTCAATGGTGGGTCGTACTTCTTCTACCACAACGGGGCGTTGCCCGGTGGTGGTGGTTTCACCCGGTCGGTGGCGGTGGAGAAGTTCTCCTACAACAGTGACGGCACGATCCCGACCATGAACATGACCACGACGGGGGCCCCGCAGGTGGGCACGCTGAACCCGTACGTGCGGCAGGAGGCCGAGACCATCGCCTGGTCCGTCGGCGTCGAGACGGAGCCGGCGAGTGAGGGCGGCATGAACGCCAGCTTCCTCAGCAACGGTGACTACATCAAGGTCAAGGGGGTGGCGTTCGGGGCGGGCGCGTCGTCGTTCAGCGCGCGGGTGGCCTCGGCGGGCAGCGGCGGCACGATCGAGGTCCGGCTGGGCAGCCCCACGGGCACCCGGGTCGGCGCGTGCACGGTGCCGGTCACCGGCGGCTGGCAGACGTGGCAGACGGTGTCCTGCCCGGTGACCGGCGCGACCGGCACCCAGGACCTCTACCTCCGCTTCGTCGGCGGCAGCGGCAACCTGTTCAACCTCAACTGGTGGCAGTTCGGCACCGGCAGCAACCCGACGCCGACGCCCACCACCCCCGCTCCCACCACGCCCGCCCCCACCGCCACGCCGACCGCCACGCCCACCAACCCGCCGGCCGGGCAGTCGTGCGGCGTCACGTACACGCAGGTCGGGTCCTGGTCCGGCGGCTACGAGGGCAGGCTGACCATCACCAACACCGGGAGCGCCGCCATCAGCGGCTGGCGGGTGACCTTCTCGCTGCCCAGCGGGCAGTCCCTGTCCCAGGGCTGGAACGCGACCTTCGGCCAGCAGGGCAGCCAGGTCACCGTGACCAACGCCGCCTACAACGGACAGTTGGCCACCGGCGGCTCGACCACGGCCGGCTTCATCGCCTCCAGCACCGGCACCCCTCAGGCGCCCACCAGCCTCACCTGCACGTCCTCCTGACCCCCGGCCACACCTCCACCCTCGGAAAAAGGATCGACAGATGACACGGCACAGATCCTGGCTCGCGCCCGTCGCGGGCGCCGCGCTGCTCGCGCTGGCCCTGGTCGGCTCGACGCTCAGCGGCGGCCTCGGCGCCACGGCGTCGGCCGCCGAGATCGGCGCCGCCGCGGCGACCGCCGGGTGCGGCAAGGCCCCGACGCTGCGCAGCGGCACCCAGACGATCACCAGCAACGGCAAGAACCGCAGCTTCATCCTGCGCATCCCGGACAACTACAACAACAACAACCCGTACCGCCTGATCTTCGGGTTCCACTGGGTGGGCGGCACCGCCGTCGACGTGGACACCGGCCAGACCGTGCAGCGCGACGTCTGGTCCTACTACGGGCTCAAGCAGCTGGCGAACAACAGCGCCATCTTCGTCGCCCCACAGGGCATCAACAACGGCTGGGGCAACGCCGGCGGCGAGGACGTCACCTTCGTCGACGACATCATCCGCCGGATCGAGGCCGACCTGTGCGTCGACACGGCGCAGCGCTTCTCGGTGGGCTTCAGCTACGGCGGCGCCATGACGTACGCCCTCGCGTGCGCCCGGCCGAACGTCTTCCGGGCGGTGGCGGTCTACTCCGCCGGGGCGATCAGCGGGTGCAGCGGCGGCACGTCGCCGATCGCGTACCTCGGGGTGCACGGCATCCGGGACGGGGTGTTCCCCATCTCCACCGGGCGGTCGCTGCGCGACCGGTTCGTCCGCAACAACGGCTGCACCGCCCAGAACCCGGCCGAGCCCACCCAGGGCAGCCTGCGGCACATCACCACGAACTACTCGGGGTGCCAGGCCGGCCACCCGGTCACCTGGATCGCGTTCGACGAGGGGCACATCGCCGCCCCGCAGGACGGCGCGACCGGTGACAGCGGTTCGCGCACCTGGCTGCCCGGCGAGACCTGGCGGTTCTTCACCCAGTTCGGCGGCACCACGCCGACCCCGAACCCGACCACGCCGACCCCCGGGCCGACCACCCCCGGGCCGACCACCCCGCCGCCGGGCAACGCGGCCTGCCGCGTCACCGCGACCGTCAACGCCTGGAGCAACGGCCTGACCGAGGACCTCACCGTCACCAACACCGGCAGCAGCACCATCAACGGCTGGTCCCTGGTCTTCACGCTGCCCGGCGGCCAGAGCATCACCGGCGGCTGGAACGCCACCTACTCCCCCACCTCCGGGCAGGTGACCGCCAGGAACGTCTCCTACAACGGCACCATCGCCCCCAACGCCTCGGTGAGCATCGGCTTCCAGGCCAACCACACCGGCAACACCGCCAAGCCCAGTTCCTTCACCCTCAACGGCGCGACCTGCACGATCGCCTGACCGTCGGCGACGGTGACCGGGGGTGGGCCGACCAGGCCCGCCCCCGGTCAACGCGTACGGGACGGGGGCGCGGTGCTGTCGCGGACGACGAGTTCGGTGGCGAGCTCGATCCGCGGGCTCTCGATCTTCTCGCCCCGGGCGAGCCGCAGCACGGTACGCGCCGCCAGCATGCCCATCTCCACGAGCGGCTGCCGGACGGTGGTCAGCGGCGGGGAGCACCACCGCACCTCGGGCAGGTCGTCGAAGCCGACCACGCTGACGTCGTCGGGCACCCGCAGGCCGCGCTTGCGGACCGCCTCGTAGACGCCGAGCGCCATCTGGTCGCTGGAGGCGAAGATCGCGGTCGGCGGGTCGGGCAGGGCCAGCAGCTGGGTGCCGGCGGCGTAGCCCGACTCGTGGTAGAAGTTGCCCGGCCGGATGAGGGCGTCGTCGACGGCGACGCCGGCGGCGTCGAGCGCCGCCCGGTAGCCGTCCAGCCGGGCCCGGCTGCACATCAGCTGCGGCGGCCCGGCGATGAAGCCGACGCGGCGGTGGCCCAGGCCGAGCAGGTACTGGTTGGCCTCCAGGCTGCCCGCCCAGTTGGTGGCGCCGATGGTGGGCGCCTCCTGCGGGGCCACGCCGGCCGGGTCGACGATGACCACCGGCAGGTTGAGCCGGCGCAGCTCGGCCTGCAACGGCGGCGCCACCATCGAGGTCACGAAGATGACCCCCTCCGTGGACCGGCCACGCATGTTGTCGAGCCACTGCTTGGCCGAGGAGGTGCGCTGGTGGATGGCCGAGACGACGGTGCCCGCGCCGCTGCTGTGCGCGACGTCCTCCACCCCCCGGATGATCTCCACGGCCCAGGGGCTGTCCAGGTCGTTGAAGACCAGGTCGATCAGGGCCGAGCTGGTACGCCTGCTCGGCAGCCGGCGACGGTAGCCGTGCCGGGTCAGCAGCTCCTCGACGCGTTCCCGGGTCTGGGGGGCGACATCGGAGCGGCCGTTGATGACCCGGGAGACCGTGGGCACGGAAACGCCGGCCAGACGCGCGATCATCGCGATGGTGACGTTTCGGCTGCTGTCGGAACCCACGGCCCGCCCTTTCGTCTCACCTGGTGCCTACGGTCGCAGAAGGCTATCGCAGCGGTCGCCGGTCACCCCTTGACGCTGCCCGAGAGACCGCTGATGAGCTGGCGTTCGGCCACGGCGTAGAAGCCGAGCGCCGGCACCATGGACAGCACCACGTAGGCGAGCACCCGTGCGGTGTCGTCGGAGTACTGACCCTGGAACGCCTGGACCCCGACGGGCAGGGTCCACCAGCTCTGGTCGGTGAACACGACCAGCGGGAGCATGAAGTTGTTCCAGCTGGTCACGAGGGCCAGCACGGAGACGGTGGCCAGAGCGGGGCGGGCCATCGGCAGCAGGATCCGCCAGAAGAACCCGAACGGGCTGCACCCGTCGAGGATCGCGGCCTCCTCGACCTCGCCGGGGATGGTGCGGAAGAACTGCCGCAGGATGATGACGGTGATGGGCAGGCCGAACGCGGCCTGGGGCAGGATCACCCCGAGCGGGTTGTCCAGCAGGCCCAGGCCACGCAGCAGCACGAACAGCGGCAGGATGGCCACCGCGAACGGGAACATCAGCCCCACGCCGAACAGGGTGAACAGCAGCTCCCGCCCCCGGAACGCGAAGCGCGCGAAGACGAACGCGGCCATCGCCGCCGCGGCGACCATGATGAACGTGCCGGTCACCGCGATGAGGACGCTGTTGCCCAACTGCCGCCAGAACACCTCGGAGGCGAGGATGTCGGTGTAGTTGCTCGGCGCCCACGGGTCGGGCAGGCCGAGGGGATTGGTGGACAGCTGCCCGTTGTCCTTGAACCCGCCGAGCACCCCGAACAAGACCGGCACGACGATGACCGCGCCGACGGCGATGCAGACGAGGTGCAACACGAGGCGGCGGGCCCGCAGGGCGGGGTTCGCCGTGCTGGTCATCGGTTGTCTCCCTGGTTGGTGATCGCGCCCTCGGTGTCGCGGCGCAGCACGACGCGCTGGTAGACGAGGGCGAACACGAAGCTCAGCAGGAACATGACGATGCTGATCGCGCTGGCGTAGCCGACCTCGAAGCGGCGGAAGCCGTACTGGAACATCGTCACGGCCATGGTCTCGGAGGCGTGGATGGGGCCGCCGCCGGTGAGCACCCAGACCATGTCGAACAGCTGGATGGTGCCGATGACCGACAGGAAGACGCTGATCCGGATCGTCGGCCCGAGCAGGGGCAGGGTGACGTGCCGGAAGGCCTGCCAGGGGCCGGCGCCGTCGGTGGTGGCGGCCTCGTTCAGCTCCTTGGGGATGCCCTGCCGGGCGGCCAGGAAGAGCATCATGTAGAGCCCGAAGTACTTCCAGGACACGATCATGAAGACGGCGTACAGCACGGTGTCCGGGTCGGCGAAGATCGTGCCGGCGTCGGAGCCCAGCCACCGCGCGATCGAGTCGCCCAGCCCCCGGTTCGGCGAGAACACCAGGTTGAACAGAACGGCGGTGGTGACCTCGGAGAGCACGTACGGGGCGAAGAAGATCAGCCGGTAGACGCTGCGGCCCCGCAGGGGCTGGTTGAGCAGCATGGCCAGGCCCAGCGCGGCGGGCAGCTGGACGGTCAGCGACAGCACGATCAGCACGAGGGCGTGCCACAGGTCGCCGCGGAACGTCGGGTCGCCGAAGGCGCGCGTGTAGTTGTCCAGCCCGACGAAGTTCTCCGGCAGGCCGAAGCCGTTCCACTTGTAGAGGCTGGCGTAGCTGGCCACCACGATGGGGGCGATGACCAGCAGCAGGAACAGTGCCAGGGCCGGGGTCAGGAAGGCGGCGAGGACGCGGCGGCGGCCCGGCCGGGGCCGGGCGCCGCGCCGTCGCGCGGTGCCCGGCCCCGGCGGGTCGGTCGCCGGGCCGCCGCGCCTGGTGTCCGGCACGGTCGATGGCCTGGTCATACGTGTTCCACTCGATTCTCTCAGCGGGCCACGGGGCGGGCCACGGCTACTGGCTCTTCGCGACCGCGGTGATGTCCTTGAGGATCTGCGCGGACGTCTTGTTGCCGGCGATCAGTTCGGCGACGCTGTCGTTGACCTGCTGGCCGACGGCGGGCGGGTACGCCTGGTCGAGGTAGAGCTGGAAGCCGGTCGCGCTGGCCAGGGCCTGCGCGACGGTCTTGTTGTTGGGGTCGGAGATCGCGTCGGTCGCCTCCTTGACCGTCGGCAGCACCGCGCCGGTCTTGGCGGACTTGCGCTGGCTGTCGACGCTGAGCAGGGCCTTGAGGAAGTCGAGGGTCGCCGCGGGGGCGTCCTTGCCGACGGCGAAGCCGTTGCCGCCGCCGAACACCTCCGTGGCGGAGCCCTTGCCGCCGTCGACGGCCGGGAACGGGAAGAAGCCGAGCTTGTCGCCGATGCCCTTCTTGCTGGTGGAGCTGGACGCCTGCACGGACGGGGCCCACTGCCCCATCAGCTCCAGGGCGGCGCCGCCGTTGCCCATGGTGGCGGCCTGGCCGTCCGGGGAGCCGTACTCGGCGCCGAGGAAGCCCTTCTGGAACGGCTGCAGGTCGACCAGCTCCTTGAGCCGGTCGCCGGCGGCCACGAAGTCGGGGGTGTCGAAGTTCTTGTCCTTGGCGGCCTGCTGGAGGGCGCCGAGCCCACCGATGCGCATGGACAGGTAGGCCCAGTAGAAGTGGGCGGGCCACTTCTCCTTGCCGGCCAGCGCGATCGGGACGATGCCGGCGGCCTTGAGCTTGCGGACCGTGTCGAGCAGCGCGGCCCAGGTGGTCGGCGGCTCGGTGATCTGGGCCTTCGCGAAGAGGTCCTTGTTGTACCAGAAGCCGACCATGCCGATGTCGAACGGCACGCCGTAGATCTTGCCGTCGATGGTGTAGGGCTCCAGGGACAGGGGCAGCAGGCTCCCGATCCACGGCTTCACGTCGTCGGTGATGTCCTTGACCAGGCCGGCCTCCGCCTGCTGCCGGAGCACCCCGCCGCCCCACGACTGGAAGAGGTCGGGCGGGGATCCGGCCTGGGTGGCGGTGGTCAGCTTCGCCTTGAACGCCTCGTTCTCCAGCGGCTGAATCTCGATCTTGACGTTCGAGTGCGCCGTCTTGTACTCCTCGGCCGCCGCCGCCCACACCGGCAGCATCGGCTCGGTGTTCTGGATGTGCCACCAGTCGATGGTCTGCGGGGCGTTCGGGTCGCCGGATTCGTCGTCGCCGCTACAGCCGCTGAGCAGGTAGGCGCCGGCGCCGGCGCCGACGAGGCCGAGCAGCGTTCTGCGGGAGAGGTGCGCTGACATGGTCCATCCCTTCGGGGACTCACGAGGTGCTCGGATGCTGATCGAGCCGGCAGGACTCGACGTTATCTTCGGAAGTTCCAATGCTTCGCCGGTATTACCGATCGATGGCGGGCACGCTACGACGAAGCGTATGTCCGGGTCAAGGGGTCTGTCCTAAGGCGACGTCAACGGCTACCGTGGTCGGCACCTACCGATAATCCGGGCCGAGCGTCCGGAAGTTCCGAAAGCCGCACCAGAGGAGCCGACGTGTCGACCGAGACCGCTGACGTGGCGACCGCTGCCCGGTCGATCCGCAACCCCGTCCTTCCCGGGTTCCACCCGGACCCGTCGATCCTGCGGGTCGACGACGACTACTACCTGGCCACCTCCACGTTCGAGTGGTACCCGGGCGTCCGCGTGCACCACTCCCGCGACCTCGTGCACTGGCGCCCGCTCGGCGGGATCGTCACCGAGCGCCGCCTGCTCGACCTGCGCGGCTGCGGCGACTCCAACGGGGTGTGGGCACCGGACCTGACCTGGCACGACGGGCAGTTCTTCCTCGTCTACAGCGACGTGGCCAGCTTCGCCAGCGGCTACTGGGACCCGCAGAACTACCTCATCACCGCGCCCGACATCACCGGCCCCTGGTCGGATCCGGTGCAGCTGCACGGGCGCGGCTTCGACGCGTCGCTGTTCCACGACGACGACGGCAGCACCTGGATGCTGAGCATGCGCGCGGACTGGCGACCCGGGCGCGACCGCTTCGCCGGCATCGAGATCCAGCGCTACGACCGCGCCCAGCGCCGCCTCGTGGGCCGCCCCCAACTGCTGTTCACCGGCACCTCGGTCGGGCTCACCGAGGGCCCGCACATCTACCGTCACGACGGCTGGTACTGGCTGATCACCGCCGAGGGGGGCACCAGCTGGGAACACCAGGTCACCGTGGCCCGCTCCCGCGAGCTGCTGGGGCCGTACGAGGTGGACCCGGCGGGACCGCTGCTGACCTCGGTGGGCCGGCCCGACCTGCCGCTGCAGAAGGCCGGGCACGGCAGCCTGGTGCACACCCAGCACGGCGACTGGTACCTGGCGCACCTCGTCGGCCGCCCCTACACCCCGCTGGGCAACTGCGTGCTGGGGCGGGAGACCGCCATCCAGCGGGTCGACTGGCCCGCCGGTGGCTGGCCGAGCATCCCCGGCGGGGTGCCGGCGGACGAGGTGGCGGGGCCCGGCCTGCCCGCGCACCCGTGGCCCGACGAGCCCACCACCGACCACTTCGACGCCGGCGAGCTGGGCCCGTCCTGGTCGACGCTGCGCCGGCCCGCCACCGACGACTGGGTCGACCTGCGCAGCCGCCCCTCCCACCTGCGTGTCCACGGCGGACAGTCGCCGGTGGGCAAGCAGGCGCCCAGCCTGGTCGCGCGCCGCGTCGGCGCCACGCACTGCTCCCTGGAGACCGTCGTCGAGTTCGACCCGGTCGACCACTACCAGCTCGCCGGGGTGAGCGCCTACTACAACACCCTCAACTGGCACCACCTCTACCTCACCCGGGCCGACGACGGCCGACGGGTGCTGGAGCTGCTCAGCTCCGACAGCGGGCGACGCACCGCGTACCCCGAACTCACCGTCGACGCGCCCGGCACCGGCCCGGTGGGCCTGCGGGCCGAGTTCGACGGGCCCGTGGTGCGCTTCTGGTACGACCTCGGCGCGGGGTGGCGGCGGATCCCGGTGGAGCTGGACGCGACGATCCTGTCCGACGAGCACGCCGCGCTGATCATCGACGGCGAGCCGGCGGCGTGGGGTTTCACCGGGGCCCTGCTCGGGCTGTGGGTGCAGGACCTCGGCGGCGACGGCGCCCACGCGGACTTCGACCTGGCCACCTACCGGGAACACTGACGGCCCCGATGCGACCTGTCCCCGCGCCCCGCCCCGGGGTGAGCGCCGACATCGTCGACACCACCCGGGGTGGGGGGCGGGTGCTCGGCCTCACCTTCGACGACGGGCCGAACCCCGCCGACACGCCGCGTCTGCTCGACGTGCTGCGCCGGCACGGCATCACGGCCGTGTTCTGCCTGTGGGGCGAGCACGTCGACGCCCACCCCGACGTGGCGCGCCGGATCGTGGCCGACGGGCACACGCTGGGCAACCACAGCATGCGCCACGAGGACATGAGCTCCTGGTCCGCCGAGCGGATCGAGGCGGACCTGCGGGAGGCCGACGCGGCCATCCGCCGTGCCGTGCCGGGGGCGCGGATCCCGTACTTCCGCGCCCCCTACGGCGCCTGGGGCCGGACGCCCGCCGTGGCCGCCGCGATGGGCATGCGGCCGCTGGGCTGGCGGTTGGCCCTCGGCGACTGGGACCCGCCGGGCACCGACGAGCTGGTCCGCCGCCTGCGCGACGGGATCACCCCGGGGGCCGTGGTGCTGCTGCACGACGGGGGCGGCGACCGCAGCCAGACCGTCGACGCGGTCGAGCGCGTCGTGCCCGTGCTGGCGGCGGAGGGCTGGCGGTTCGCCCTGCCGCGGCGGCCGGACTGGCCGTGACGCGGGCCCGAGCCGTGGGCCCCGGAACCCGGCGACTCAGAACCCGGCGAGCACGATCTTGCCGATCGTCGCGCCGCTCTCGACCGCGGCGTGCGCCCGGCGCAGGTTGGCCGCGTCGATGCCGTCGATCCGCGTGGTCATCGTGGTCCGCAGCACCCCCTGGTCCACCAGCTCGGCGACCCGCCGCAGGATGTGGTGCTGCGCGAGGCTGGTCGGGTCGTACAGGGGCCGGGTGAACATCAGCTCCCAGTGCCAGGAGATGCTTCTGGCCTTGAGGGGCAGCAGGTCCAGGCCCGGCGGCTCGTCGATGGCGACCACGGCCCCGAACGGGCGCACGATCCGGGCGAAGGTCTCGACCATCCCGGCGGAGAACGGGCTGAAGACGTGGTCGACACCGCCGGGCAGCGCCTCGACGAGGTCCTCGTGGTGGTCGACGACCCGGTGCGCGCCCTGGTCGAGGACGAACCGCCGGGACTCGGGGCGCGACGCCGTCCCGACGACCTCGAGGTCGGTCAGGTGCCGGGCGAGCTGGACGAGGATGGAGCCCACCCCGCCGGCCGCGCCCAGGACCAGCAGGGTGCCGGTGCTGGTGGCGGTCAGCCGGAGCCGGTCGAACAGGGACTCCCACGCGGTGAGCGCCGTCAGCGGCAGGGCCGCGGCCTCGGCGAAGTCCAGCGACGCCGGCTTCGGCCCGACGATGCGCTCGTCGACCAGGTGCAGCTCGGAGTTCGTGCCGGGGCGGACCATCGAGCCCGCGTACCAGACCTCGTCGCCGGGGGCGAAGAGGGTGACGGCCGGTCCGACGCGCTCCACCACGCCGGCGGCGTCGTACCCGAGGATCTTCGGCTCGTCGCCCGCCGCGCTGCCGGCGCGGACCTTGACGTCGGCCGGGTTGACGGAGACGGCCTCGACCCGGACGAGAAGGTCGTGGTCCCCGGGGGTCGGGACGGGGAGGGTCAGGTCGAGCAGTGAGGACGGATCGGAGCTGGGCAGGTTCCTGCGGTACCCGACCGCACGCATCAGTTCAGCCATGCCCGGGACGCTATTTCGCCGGCCCTAGTTACCGTCAACGGTCATTGGTATCCGAAGGGAACTACGATGGCCGGGTGCTCACCACCGCCTGCGGCCGGGCCCACGACGTCTACGACGCGTCCTGCCCGTGCCGCCACATCCTGGACCTGCTGGCCAACAAGTGGAGCGCGCTGGCGCTGGGGGCGCTGGAGGACGGGCCCCGGCGCTTCGGCGAGCTCCGCGCCCGCCTCGACGGGATCAGCCCGAAGGTGCTCACCGCCACACTGCGTCGCCTGGAGGAACACGGCCTCGTCGACCGCACGGTGTATCCGGCGGTGCCGCTGCACGTGGAATACTCCCTGACCGCCCTCGGCTGGGACGCGTGCGAGCCGTTGGCCCGGCTGCGCCGCTGGGTGGTGGAGAACATCGAGCGTTTCCCGGCCGGGGCGGGCGCGCCGGCCGGTCAGTAGTCCCGGTCGGAGACGACGTGCATCGCGGCCTCCTCGGCGGAGGCCGCCGCGCCGTCGATGCCGATGTCGGTGGCGTACAGGTCGAGGCTGTCGGAGTCGTCGCCGCCGTAGGCCGAGACCAGCCGCCCGGCCCGCCGGTCGCCCACCTCGTCGTCGATCAGCTCGCCGTCGGTGTCGCTCGCGTCGCCGAGGCCGTCGCCGGCCCAGTCGTCGCCCTCCGGCAGCTCGCGCCGGAGCCGGCCGGTGAGGCTCTCCCCCTGCTCCTGCTCGCGGGCCGTGGTGCCCCAGTCGTCGACCGCCCACGGCCGCTCCGCGGGCGACCAGCCCTCGTCGAGGACGTCGGCCACCCCCCGGTCGTCCAGGCTGTCCTCCGGCTGCAGCACCCCGGACTCGTCCGGGCCGTCGTAGTCACTCATGGTTTCCTCCCACCGGCGTGCCTGCTCCCGCGGGGCGGGCCGGGGCCCGGTGCACCGTGGGGTCCCCTGGACGGTACAACCCCCCGGCGCGCACCACGGGGCCGGTGCAGAGCTCGCCCCCTCCGCACCGGCCCCACCGGCTCGGCCGGCCGGCGCGTCCGCGCCCGCCTGTGGCCGGTGCCCTGCCGGTGGTGATCCCGGTGCCGGCCGTGGGTCCGACCGGCACCGGAGCGTCGACCACGCCGACGTACGCCGTCAGCAGGTGGAGTTGGTCTGGGTGATCAGGCCCAGCCGCCAGGGCAGGCTGTTGTAGTCGCCACCGGCGTTCGGGTCCAGCCCCTGGTAGAGGAAGCGCAGGTTGCAGGGGCTGATCGGCAGGGTCTGGTCGTTGCCGCTGCGGATCAGCTCACCGTGGCTGATGTCCCGCGACCAGGCCGTGCCGCTGAAGGTCACGTTGTTGTGGCGGGCGAACGGGTTGTTCTCCTCGGCGGCCAGGGCCTGCCACGGCCCGGCGATGCCGGTGGAGGTCCAGGAGCGGAACCAGCGCCGCCCGTCGCCGCCGATCGCCTCGATCAGCAGCAGGTACCGGTCGCCGACCCGGTAGACGTTGGACGCCTCGAACAGCCGGTTCTTGTTCGCGTCCTGCATCGCGATCACCGGCTGGCTCATCCCGTTGGGGAAGTTCGCCACGCTCGTCTGCGAGCGGTAGAGGTGGCCGTTGTCGTCGGAGGAGAACAGGTGGCAGTTGGCGCTGTCGCAGATGACCCACATGTCGACCCAGTAGCCGTCGCCGATGTTGTCGCGGATGATCTGCGGCATGCCGCTGTAGAAGTGCTTCGGCGCGGTCCACCCGTTCGGGTTGCTGATGTCCGGATTCGTCGAGTACGACGCGTTGCCGGTCTGGTAGACCAGGTACCACAGCCGCTGCGGCGCGAAGTAGAACACCTGCGGGGCCGCCCGGTAGCCGGTCCCGATGGGCGACTGGTCGAGGTAGTGGAACGTCGCCGAGCCCGCCTGTGACCAGTCGGTGAAGGTGAAGTACACCAGGTTGTAGCCCGACGACTGCGCCGTGCTGGCGAACACGTGGTACTTGCCGTCGTGGTAGACCACGGACGGGTCCTTGATCCCCGCGATGCCCCGTCCGTCGTTCTTCGGGCCGACCAGCGCGCCGCTGGAGGACCACCGGAAGCTGGACGGCAGCGTCTGCGTGGGCGGCGTCGTCGGCGGCGGGGTGGTGGGCGGGGGCGCGCTCGTCGGGGGCGGGGCGGTCGTGGGTGGGGGCGTGGTCGGGTTCGTGACGCCGCCCGTGCAGGCGGTGCCGTTGAGGGTGAAGCTCGTCGGGGCGGGGTTGCCGCCGGACCAGGAGCCGTTGAAGCCGAACGACACGCTGGCGTTGGTGCCGATGGTCGCGTTGTAGCCGACGTTGCGGGCCACCACCTGGGCGCCGCTCTGCGTCACCGTCGCGTTCCACGCCTGGGTCACCTGCTGCCCCGCCCCGTAGGACCAGGTCAGCGACCAGCCGTCGACCGGGTCACCGAGGTTCGTGACCGTCACGTTCGCGCCGAAGCCGCCCGTCCACTGCGACGACACGGCGTAGCTGACCGAACAGCCGGCGGCCGCCGCCCGGGCGGGCAGCACGGCGGCGGTACCGGAGGCGGCGAGCCCGGCGACGGCCAGGACCAGGCCGGCTCGGACCCTCGCAGACGTTCGCACTGGCATTCCCAATCTGTGATGGTGTGGCAGACGAGGACACGAGCCGACGGTCGCGCCCGGCCGCCCCGGGACAGGGGCGGGCGGCGCGCAGTGCGCATCGACTGAGGGGGTGCCCGGCGGCCGTTGCCGGGGCGCAGGGGCGGGCGGACCGCCAGTGGCTCCCGCGCGGACGGCGTCGGGTGGAGCGTGCCCTTCGCTCCCGTAGCGGAGGGTATCTTGTGACCGCTCACATCCACAAGGCATCGATGTGCAGCGATCTTGCCGGAAGGGTCGGCGGCGGGACACGGGCGGCGCGCAGCGCCACTTTTCGATCCCGTCCCGCCATCCGGTCACGGGGCAACTAAACAAGCCGCCCGGGGTTCCCGACCGCCGCCGGACAACCAGCGAAAACTCGCTAAACCGGCGCTAACCATCGGAGTCGTCACTCGTCGGACTGTCGGGACCCAAGGTGTGAGATACGGCCGAGTCCGGCCAACCACCACTCTTGCAATGATTGTTAAACCTATGAATACTTCGACGCCTCCGATCGGGTGGGCCTCACCAGCCGATCGGCTGCCAGGGGCAGCCCGAAAGGCTGCCTGTGCTCAGCTCCAGGAGGTACCACATGCGACTCTCCGGGTCCCCGCTGCGCCGCGCTACCGCCGCATCGGTAGCCGGCGCGCTGGTCGTCGGCGCGCTGACCGGCGCTCCCGCCCAGGCCGCACCCGCGACGCCCGCCTCCCCAGACCAGGTCACCGCGCTCGCCGCCGCACTCGGCGACCGCTCCGGCGGGGCGTACGCCCGCCCCGACGGCACCATGGTCGTCACCGTGACCGACGACGCCGCCGCCCGGAAGGTCCGCGCGGCCGGCGCGACCCCGAAGCTCGTCACCCGTGGCGCCGACGACCTCGCCCGCGCCACCGCCGCCCTCGACAGCTCCGCGCGGATCCCCGGCACCGCATGGTGGACCGACCCGGCCACCAACCAGGTCGTCGTCTCCGTCGACAGCAGCGTCACCGGCACGAAGCTCCAGCGCGTCGAGGCCGTCGTCAGCCGCCTCGGCGGCAGCGTCCGCATCGAACGGGAAGCCGGGACGCTCAGCATCCGGGCCGCCGGCGGCGAGGCCATCTGGGCCGAGGGCGGCGGGCGCTGCTCGCTCGGCTTCAACGTCCGCAGCGGCGACACCTACTACTTCCTCACCGCCGGGCACTGCACCGACATCGCCGCCAACTGGTACGCCGACTCCGGGCAGAGCAGCCTGCTCGGCTCCGGCGGCACGGGCAGCTTCCCCGGCGACGACTACGGCATTGTCGCGCACAGCGACGCGGCGGCCGCCGACGGCAGCGTCTCCCGCTACGACGGCACCACCCAGGACATCACCGCGGCCGCCGACGCCTTCGTCGGGCAGAGCGTGCAGCGCTCCGGCAGCACCACCGGCCTGCACGACGGCACGGTCGAGGCGGTCGACGCCACGGTGAACTACGTCGAGGGCTCCGTCACCGGGCTGATCCGCACCACCGTCTGCGCCGAGCCGGGCGACAGCGGCGGCGCGCTGTTCAGCGGGAGCACCGCCCTGGGCCTCACCTCGGGCGGCAACGGCAACTGCTCCTCCGGCGGCACCACCTACTTCCAGCCGGTGACCGAGGCGCTGAGCGTCTACGGGGTCGAGATCGTCTGAGCGACGGGCGGGGCGGGGCGCCGGCTGCGCGGCGGCCCGCCCCGCCCGTCGACCCCCGCCCGTCGACCCCCGCCCGTCCGCCCCGCCGGGCCGCGACAGCAGCCCTCTGAACCACCCACCAGGCATTTCGGCGCACGCTTCCACCGCGCCGGGATGCCTGGTGCACGCTTTCCACCCCGCCTGTCCCCGCACCTTTCGTCGCCGTCACACGACCGGCGCCGGCCCGCGTGATTCCCCGGGCCACGGGCGCGCCGGCATCGACGGGGCCCGGCAGCCGGGGCGACTTTCCGGCATTGCCGCCCCGCGATGCGCGACATGCCCGCCCACCGTGTCGAGGACCTGGGAATACGACGCGACAAGTCGAATCGCCCACCGCGAGAACACGGGTCTCCCGCGCCGACCGCGCGGGAGGGCACCATGCCGAGAACAGCGTCGGCGGCCCCTGCCACGGGCGCAATCCGCAGGCCACGGGACAGCAGTTCCCGTACCATCCGGACGGCCCGCCGTGGGACGCGGATCGCCTTGCGCCGCAACAGGATCCGGCACCGGCGGGGAGACGACGGCCACCCGGCCGACAGCCGGCTCGAATTCGCCGGGGTGCGCCCTTTCCGTTGAATGAGGCGGATTTCGGCGTATTGAGCGGAACGAACAATCCGCCCTCCGGGCTACCTCTATCAGTGAAGGCACCGAATCGACCTGGCCCGAACGGCGGAAATTGTCCACCGCTGATCCGGGTGTAACCTTGTTGCAATATGAGTGTGGTCAAGTCGATCACATGACGATACCCGTTCCGGGAAAAGCGATTCGGAGTGCGGGCCGGGCACTCCTTTTGACGTCCGGGCTGATTGCACTGGCCCTTCCTCTGACAGCGGCACCTGTCGACGCTCAGGGCCCGGCCGCCACCACCATCGTGATGCCCGAGTGCGCGTGGGCGTCGAAATACGGGGTCACGGGGCTGAATGCCTACTGGCCCGACAGCGCCGCCACCTACTGGTCGACCGTCTACCCCGTGACGGAGGACCTGGAGATCACCATCTCCGGGGTCTTCCCGGACGCCCGCTACGCGTCCTTCACCGTCTACGACGACAAGCCCACCTGGTTCAGTCGTAACGGCGCCAGCTCCAGCCTGCCCGACCACCTCATCGCCCCGGACCCGGGCAGCGCCAACCCGTGGCAGGGCGTGCGAAGGCCGGGCGGCCGGTTCACCATCACGCTCAGCCCGGACGTGGCCCCCGGGCAGCCCAACCGGTTGCCGCTGTCCCGGGAGGACGCCCTCCCCGGGGCGAAGGCCTCCGTGATCTACCGGGTCTACCTGCCCACCGGCGGCGACTCGACGGTGGTGCTGCCGACGGTGACCCTGACCCAGGGAGGCGTGTCGAAGACGCTGCCCACCTGCCCTCCCGCCCCTCCGCCGACCCCGACCCCCACCCCCACCCCACCCCCGCCCTCTCCGCCGACCAGCCCCTCGCCCCCACCCCCGACCACCACGCCCGCCGCCGCGCCCGCCGCCGTCCCGGCGGAGGATGTGGCGGCGACCTCCGACTCGACCGACCGGGCGGTCGGCGACGACCCCGAGGTCCCCGGCGAGGCGGATCGCCCCAGCCCTCCCCCGATCACCGGCGAGAAGCTCTTCACCCGCACCTCCGAGGTGGAGAACCTCGCGCCGAACCCGGACAACGCCTACCTCGGCACCTGGCTCCTCCCACCGGGACCGGACCACGTCGTGGTGATCCGGGGCCGGGCACCGCAGGCGGTCTCCGGGAGCCGTCCGGTCTCCTGGCCCCGCCGGCGCGCCGAGGTCCGCTACTGGTCGATGTGCACCAACCTCGGCGGCCAGTACAAGCCCGTCGTGATCAACCGGTTCGCCGACGGGTCGACGAGCTACGGCTGCCGCTACAACGACGAGACCCGGCTCGACCGGCACGGGAACTACGCCTTCGTCCTCGGCACGGAGGGGCAGCGGGCGGCCATCGAGGACGTCAGGAACACCACCTTCGTGCCCTTCTCCGTCTCGTACCCGACGGTCCCGCACATGGTCCTGCTCCGGCACCTGCTTCCGGTGGCGGACTTCCCGTACGCCGTGCAGAACGTGCCGATGAACAGCTCGGCGGAGACCGCCGCGGCGATCATGGGGGCGTACTACCCGCTGGTGACCGTCTGCTCGTTGGCCACGCTCACCACCGAGGGGCCCCACGGCTGCTCCGCCTGAGCGGCGCGGCGCACCCTCCGAGAGCGGGGCGATGATCGGGCTACGGCCCGACCGCCCGCCGCCCGGCCCGCTGGTCCCGCGGGCCGGGCGGACGGCCGGAACGGCCGGGACGAGGCGCGACCGTCGGCACAGCAGCGGCCCCCGCGACCGGGCCGGGGAGCGGGACGGTCAGGCACCTGTCCCATGAGCGGGTGAGGTTGACGGCTGGACCGATCCCGACGTCGGAGGTCGCGTGACCTGCCGCCCTGCGGCGGCCAGCCGTGCCACCCGGCCGGAACCTGCCACGGCCGGCCGACACGTCGCCGGTTCAGGCGTTCACCCCTCGGCCACATTCGGCGCGCGAGGCGGTGACAGTGCGACGCCAGACATCCGCATGCGCCTGAGGCGAGCCGGGTTGAGCGTGCCCGCCGTGACGACCCGCCTGCCGGTCAGCGCACCGACCGCGCCACGGGCACGGCCGCCGCGCCGACGGCGTACGGGTTCAGCACGTCGGTCGGCTCGTCGGAGAAGTCGACCTCCGTGCCGACCCCGAGGTGCGCGGCCCACTCGACGAAGAGGTCCAGGGCGACGTGGTCCTCGAGTGCGATGCCGGTCGAGTCGAAGATCGTCTGGCCGTACCGGGCGTCCGCCACGATGCCCGCGTCGGCGCAGATCTCGCTGAGCGAGGGGCCGAGGCGTCGCGGATCGAGGACCTGGCTCTCGCCCTCCCGTGCCGCCTGCTCCGGGTGGTCGGGACAGACGAGGGCCCGGTCCACCAACGTCCGGGGCAGCTCGACCTTGCCGACGATGTCGGAGCCGACCGCGTTGACGTGCAGGTGCTCCCGCAGTGCGGCATCCGGGAAGACGGGCCCCGCGCCGATGCCCACCGACGTCGCCGTCACCAGGATGTCGGCGGACCTCGCCACCTCGTCGGGGCTGGCCGCCGTCACCGCCAGCCCGGTGAAGCCGGCCCTGCGACCGAAGGACGCCAGGTGGGCGGGGTCGACATCCCAGGCCAGCACCGTGTCGATCGGGAAGACGAGGCTCAGGGCGTGCAGTTGGGTGACCGCCTGGGCGCCGCAGCCGATCAGCCCGACCGTCCGGCTGTCGGGGTGGGCCAGCGCCCGGCTGGCCAGCGCCGACGCGGCACCGGTGCGCAGGGCGGTGAGCGCCGCGCCGTCGGCCACCACCGTCGTACGCCCGGTCCGGTCGTCGAAGCGCGCCACGCAGGCGGTGATCGTCGGCAGGCCGTGGTCGTCGACGTTCGACGGGGTGTACGAGACGACCTTGATGGTGGTGCTGTCGTTCCGCTCCCGGTGCGGCATCCACTCGATCACCCCCGGGGCGGGCCCCTCCCGCTCGAACGCCCCCCGGGCGGGCGACAACTCGGCCACGCCCTTGTGCACCTCGACGAATTTGTCGCCGAGGCGCGAGATCAGCTCCGTCAGCAATGCGTCGACGCCGACCTCGTCCATTATTCGACCGATGTGCCGCTGGGTCAGAATGAGCATCTCGCTGGAACCCTTGTCTGTAGAGCCAGGCTTCGCCGTCGGAAACGCGTTCTGTGCGGAGACGCCAAAAGGCCGGATCGGGCCGGAACGCCACAACCCAACAGGTCAATCGAAGCCAATCACCATCCATCGGCACGCGACAACACCGAATAGTAGTTGAACCCACACCGGACGGCAACGGCCGACGTTCCCGTCACGGCCAGGGCACCCCGTTTCACCTCGATTCACATCGTTTTCTCATCCAAGATTCACCTCATTCTCACTGCGAATCAAAAGCACACCGGAGCGAATCACCACACATCAACGCGAGCCACTTCCGCTCCCACTGGGCGGCGCCGGGGCGCCCCGCCGGCAACCCCCGCCGGCAACCCTCGCGGGCGGCGGCACGGAGCCACCGGGAGGCCGACGCCGGACAGGAAGGGGCGAGACGCCACCCGGATCGACGAGCGCCGTTGCCACAACACTTAACTTTCTTTATAGTGCGATGACATAGATCACCTTCCCAGTCCCCGGAGGCACCCGTGCGACCTCGCGGCAGAACACTCCTGACCGCCGGCCTCGCCGCGGTCCTCGCGCTGGCCCCGCTCGCCCTGACCGGCACCGCCGGTGCGGCGGCGGCACAGACCGCGAGCTTCACCAAGGTGAACGACTGGGGCTCCGGGTGGGAGGGCAGCTACCGGATCACCAACTCCGGCAGCACCACCATCAGCTCCTGGCGGCTGGAGTTCGACCTGCCCGCCGGCACCACCGTCGGCTCGTACTGGGACGCGCTGCTGACCAGCAACGGCCAGCACCACACCTTCACCAACCGGTCCTGGAACGGCACGGTCGCCCCGGGCACATCGGTGACCTTCGGCTTCGTCGCCAGCGGCACCGGCGCCCCGACCGGCTGCACCCTCAACGGCCAGCCCTGCGCCGGCGGCACCACCCCGACCACCGCCCCGCCGCCGACCACCACGCCACCGGCCACCGCCCCGCCCACCACCGCGCCGCCCACGACGACGCCGCCGCCGACCGGCCTCTCGCCGGTCGCCGCCAACGGCCAGCTCCGCGTCTGCGGCCGCCAGCTCTGCAACCGCGACGGCCGGGCGATCCAGTTGCGCGGCATGAGCACGCACGGCATCCAGTGGTACGCGAACTGCGCCACCCCGGCCTCACTGGACGTGCTCGCCCGCGAGTGGAACGCCGACGTGCTGCGCATCTCGATGTACGTCCAGGAGGACGGGTACGAGACCGACCCACGCCGCTTCACCGACCTGGTGCACAACTACATCGAGCTGGCCACCGCCCGGGGCATGTACGCCATCGTCGACTGGCACATGCTCAGCCCCGGCGACCCGAACTTCAACCTGACCCGGGCGCGCACCTTCTTCGCCGAGATCGCCGACCGGCACAAGGACAAGGTCAACGTGCTCTACGAGATCGCCAACGAGCCCAACGGCGTGCCGTGGAGCGCCATCAAGAGCTACGCCGAACAGGTCGTCCCGGTCATCCGCAGCCGCGACCCGGAGGCCGTGGTGCTGGTCGGCACCCCCGACTGGTCGTCCCTCGGCGTCTCCGGCAGCGGCGGCGGGGTGGACACGATCGCAGCGAACCCGGTCACGGGCGGCAACCTCATGTACGTGTTCCACTTCTACGCCGCCTCGCACGGCGACGCGTACTACGACACCTTCGCCCGCGCCGCCGACCGGCTGCCGCTGTTCGTCACCGAGTTCGGCACCCAGGACTACTCCGGCGACGGCCCGAACGACTTCGCCATGGCCCAGCGCTACCTCGACCTGATGGCCAGCAAGAAGATCAGCTGGACGAACTGGAACTTCTCTGACGACTTCCGCTCCGGCGCGGTCTTCACCACCGGCACCTGCGGCAGCGGCCAGTTCGGCGGCACGGCCCGCCTCAAGCCGGCCGGCACCTGGATCCGCGACCGCATCCGCACCCCCGACACCTTCTAACAACCCAGCCACCCCCACCCCCACCCCACCCACCCAGCCCCCACCCCCGCCCAGCCCCGGTGATCAAGAGGAAAGTGTCATTCCCGAGATCAACTTTGACGCTTTTCTCTTGATCACCGGGCGGGGGCGGGGCGGGGGCAACCGGGGTGGTTACTGCTAGTGATGCTTCTTACTTTGGGTGGGGCGGTGGGGGTGGTGGGGGGTGCGTGTCTGGTGGGGCTGACGGGGGTGGCGGTTTGCGTCTCCCACGGAGGCTCTGAGTTGTTGTGAACAAGGAAAACTGACCGATCGGACAGGGGGTGGTCGCAGATTTCGGTCGCCGGTCGGCTGTTCGTGGGAGCGCCTTCGGGGCGGTGGGCTCGGCACTCTTGAGTCGTTCCCGTTCACCGTGCGTAAGGGCCCCGACCATGTCGCAGCTCCTGCCCGCCGCCGACCGGCCCCTCCCGCCGGCCGTCGCCCCGGTCACCCCGCCCATCCCGGCCGCCCCGTCGTCGCCGGCCGTCGACCCGGCCGTCGCCGTCGCCGCTCCCGTCGCCCCCGGGGCCCGTACCGCCGTGGTCGGCCTCGGCTACGTCGGCCTGCCGACCAGCCTGGCCCTGGTCGGCAGCGGCGCGCGGGTGATCGGCGTCGACATCGACCCGGCCCGGCTCGACGACATCCGCGCCGACCGCGCCGACCTGCTCGACGTCGACCGCGAGCGGCTCCGCGACACGTTGCGGGCGACCGACCCGGCCCTGCGGCTCACCACGTCGATCGCCGAGATCGCCGACGCCGACACGGTGCTGATCTGCGTGCCCACGCCGGTGGACCGCCACCTCGACCCGGACCTCACCGCGCTGCGGGCCGCCTGCGCCGCGGTGGTCGCCCACGCCCGCGCCGGCCAGACCATCGTGCTCACCTCGACCAGCTACGTCGGCACCACCCGCGACCTGTTGGTCGAGCCGCTGGCCGCCCGGGGCCTGCGGGTCGGCCAGGAGGTGTGGGTGGCGTTCGCCCCGGAACGGGTAGACCCCGGCAACGACGGGCACCGCCAGGAGCTGACCCCCCGGGTCGTCGGCGGGGTCACCCCGGACTGCACCGCGCGGGCCGCCGCGGCGCTGTCCCGGATCACCCCCCGGGTGCACCGGCTCGGCTCGCCCGAGGCCGCCGAGATGACCAAGCTGCTGGAGAACACGTTCCGGGCCGTCAACATCGCCCTGGCCAACGAGTTCGCCGACGTCTGCCGGGACCTGCACCTGGACGTCACCGAGGTGATCGACGGGGCGGCCACCAAGCCGTACGGGTTCATGGCCTTCCAGCCCGGCCCGGGGGTGGGCGGGCACTGCATCCCCTGCGACCCGCACTACCTGCTGTGGCAGTTGCGCGGGCAACGCCGCGAGGCGCCGCTGATCGAGACCGCGATGCGCGGCATCTCCGCCCGCCCACGCCGCGTCGTCGAGCGGGTCCGGGACCTGCTCGCCGGGTCCGGTCGTACGCTGCTCGGGGCCCGCGTCCTGCTGGTCGGGGTGACCTACAAGCCCGGCGTCGCGGACGTCCGCGAGTCGCCGGCGCTGGAGATCATCGGCGAGCTGGTCCGGGCCGGCGCGGACGTCGGCTTCGTCGACGACCTCGTCGCGTCGGTGCGCACCCCCGACGGCGCGGCCCTGCAGCGGCTGACCGACCACACCGAGCGGGAGTGGGACCTGGTGGTCGTGCACACCGCCCAGTCCGACCTGGACGAGGCGTGGCTGCGCGGCCAGCCGATGGTGCTCGACGCCACCTACCGGATGACCGGGCTGCCGCGCCGCGAGGTCGTCTGACATGCCGGTGCCCCACGAGGTCCGGCGCGGGTCGGCGCAGACGCCGGTGCGCCACGAGGTCCGGCGCGAGGCGGCCGAGTTGCCGGTGCCCCACCAGGTCCGGCACGAGGCGGCCGAGGCGCCGGTGCTCCACCCGGTGCGGCGCGGCGTGCGACGGCTGCTCGCCGCGCTCTGCCTGCTCCCGCTGATCGCCCTGCTGGCCCGGCAGCTGCCCCAGTTGCCGTACGCGCCGCTGGCGGTTTACTACGGCTTCGCCGTGCTCACCGCCACCGTCGCCGTGTTCTACCTGGCCTACGCCCGCTACGAGGACCCCAGCGAGGCCCCGCCGCACCCCCGGCACGCGGCCACGTTCCCGCCGCTGCCCCCGGCCCCCCGGGTCAGCCTGCTGGTGGCGGTCAAGGACGAGGTCGACGGGATCGAGGCGTGCGTACGGTCGATGACCGGCAGCGACCACCGGCCGTTGCAGGTGATCGTGGTCGACGACGGCTCCACCGACGGCACCGCCGAGGTGCTGGACCGGCTCGCCGCCGAACTCCCCGTCACCGTGCTGCACCTGCCCCGCAACGTCGGCAAGAAGCGGGCCCTGGTGCACGGCGCCCGGCACGCCACCGGCGACGTGCTCGCCTTCACCGACTCCGACTGCGTCCTCGCCCCGGACGCGCTGCGCCGCTGCGTCGAGGCCCTGCTGCGCCAGCCGGACCTGGGCGCGGTCAGCGGGCACGCCCGCGCGCTCAACCCCGACGAGTCGCTGCTCACCCGGGTGCAGGACGTCTGGTACGAGGGCCAGTTCCGGGTGGCCAAGGCCGCCGAGGCGTCGTTCGGGGCGGTGACCTGCGTCTCCGGCCCGCTGGCGGTGTTCCGGCGGGAGGCCGTGATCAACTACCTGCCGGCCTGGGCGGCGGACCGGTTCCTCGGCGGCGAGTTCCGCTTCGCCACCGACCGGCAGCTCACCGGCTACGTCCTCGGGCAGCGCTGGATCGGCGTACGCCTCAAGCGGCGCTTCGCCGACTCGCCGTTCGTCCGCGACGAGGACCACCCGCCCCGGGCCTGGCGGGTCGGGTACGTCCGCTCCGCGCGGGTGTGGACGACGGTGCCGGCGCGACCGCGCCCGTTCCTGCGCCAGCAGACCCGCTGGAAGAAGAGCTACGTGCGCAACCTCTTCTTCACCGGCACGTTCATGTGGCGGCGCGGGCCCGGCCCGGCGGCGCTCTACTACGGGCACGCGCTGTGGGTCGCGGTCGCCCCGGTGATGGCCTTCGCCCACCTGGTGTGGGCCCCGCTGCGCGGCTGGTGGGCGGTGCCGCTGCTCTACCTGTGCGGGGTGCTGCTCAAGGGCACCTTCTGGGGGCTGGCCTACCGGCTGGACAACCCGGGCGACCCGCGCTGGGCGTACCGGCCGCTGATGAGCGTGCTCTCCGCCACGGTGCTGTCCTGGCTGCTGCCCTACTCGGTGGGCACGATCCGGCGCGGCGTCTGGTCGCGGAGCGCGGTGTGAACGCGGGCCGGCGGCTGCTCGCCAGGCTGGCCCGGGTGGCGCTCACCCTCGCCGGTGCCGTGGCGCTGGTGGCGCTCTACGTCGTGGTGTTCACCCGTGGGGAGGTGCTGCGGTGACGCGCTGGTGGCCGCGCCCGCTGGGGGCGCTGCTCTCGCTGGTCACCCTGCTGGTGGTGGCGACGCCGTTCGGGGTCTCCTGGTACCTGGCCGACCTGCGGCGGCACGTCGGCGCGCAGCGGGACACCGCCGTGACCCGGCTCGACCCGTCCGACCTGCGCCGGTTCACGGAGCTGGCCGGTCGGCTGCCGCAGCGGGCCGCGCCGGTGGTGGTGGCCTACCACGACATCCGGCCGCACGGCGACGACCCGGCCGCGACCGAGCCGGGCGGCCGGGAGCACTACGTGGTCAGCCCGGAGGAGTTCGACGCGCAGCTCACCGCCCTGCAGGCGGCCGGCTACCGGTCGATCTCCTCGGCGCAGTACGTCGACTACCTGCGCGGCGGCGCGGTGCCGGAACGCTCGGTCTACCTGACCTTCGACGACGGCACCCGGGGCCTGTGGGCGTACGCCGACCGGATCCTCGCCCGGCACGACATGGTGGCCGCCTCCTACCTGATCACCGGGCAGGTGGGCGAGCACCGGCCGTACTACCTGAGCTGGGCGGAGATCGCCCGGATGGCCCGTTCCGGCCGGTGGGACTTCCAGGCGCACACCCACGACCTGCACACCCGGGTGCAGACCGGGCCGGGTCGACTGGGCTCGCCGCTGACCCACCGGCGGTGGGACCCGGCCGCGGAGGCGCAGGAGAGCCTGGCCGCCTACCGGCAGCGGCTCACCGCCGACCTCGACGCGATGTTCGCCGCGTTCGCCGCCCACGACCTGCCCCGGCCGCAGTTGTTCGCGTACCCGTTCTCCGAGGTCGGCGACGCCGTGACCGACCCGGCGGCGGCCGATTTCAGCCGCGAGCTGGTCGCCGGGCGGTTCGCCGGCGCGCTGACCAACAAGTCGCGGGGGCCCGAGCCGAGCAGCCGCCGGTCCGCGGCCGGCGGCCAGGTCGAGCGGGCCGAGGTGTACGCCACGACGAGCGCCGCCGAGCTGGTCAGCGCGGTGGTCGAGCGGACGGCCGTGCCCGCGCGGGTGAGCGCCCCGTTCACGAACCCCTGGGACTGGCGCGACCAGCAGGGCGAGCCGATGACGGACCTGTCGTCGTTGACCGCCGGCCGGTTCACCGCCACCAGCCCGCGCCGCGCCTACGGCACGCTGCTCGCCTACGCCAGCGCGGACTGGACCGACTACACCGCCGACGCGGCGCTGCGCGGCCTGCGGGCCGACGGCGGCACCGTCACCCTGACGGTCCGGGTGGACAGCGACGACCCGGTCTCGGTGCGCGTCGGGCACGGCCGGGTGGCGCTGCTGCGCGGCGACCGGGTGGTCGCCGAGGCGGCCCTGGACCCGGCCGCCACCCACCGGGTGGCGGTGACGGTGCGCGACGGCGAGACCGTCGCCCGGGTCGACGGCGGCCCCGCCCTGCGGGTGGCGACGCCGGCCGGGCCGCGGTCCACGGGTGGGCTCGCCGTGGCGATCGACGACGACGCGGGCGCCGCCCACCCGTCGGTCGCCGCCCTCGACGTGCGCGCCGCGGGCTGACGGCCGCGACGGCCGGGCCGGGCAACCGCCCCGGCCCGGCCCCGTCGCGGGGACCGGGCCGGGCGCGGGGACGCCTCAGCCGTCGCGCAGCACCCGGCGGGACAGGCCGAAGCCGAAGGCGGCCCCCAACGTCGCGGCCGTGGCCAGGAACAGCACCGGGCTGCCGTACGCGTCCACGACCAGCCCCGCTGCCGCGCCGGAGAGCGGGAACAGCCCCAGCGCGGCGAGGAGGATGGCGCTCATCACCCGGCCGAGCAGGTGGGGGGCGGTGTGCTGCTGGACGACGGTGATCACCAGGACGTTGGTCACGGTGCTGGCGACCCCGGCCACGGCCAGCGCGACGAGGGCACCGGCATACCCGGTGAACGGCACGAGGGCCACCGCCCCGGCCAGCACCAGGCCGGCGAGCATGGCCGTGGCGCCGCGCCGGCGGATCCCGGTCAGCCCGGCGGTGAAGAACCCGCCGGCCAGCGAGCCGCCGGTGAACGCGGCCAGCAGGCCGCCGAAGCCCTCGGCCCCGGCGGACAGGTCGGCGCTGGCCAGCGAGGGCAGGCCCACCCGGACCATCCCGCCGACGGTCAGGTTGGCCGCGGCGGTCACCACCAGCACGGTACGCAGCAGCGGCGACCCGCGCAGCAGCTGCCAGAACGTCAGCCGGGGCGGCGACGCCGCGCCACCGGCGGGCGGGGCGGCGGCCGGCGCGGCCCGCCGGTGGTGCGCCCCGATGACGGCGAGGCAGGCCGCCGACACCGCGAAGGTCAGCGCGTCGACGCCGAACGCGACGCCCGGCGAGAGCAGCACGACGACGAGCCCGGCCACCCCGGGCCCGACCAGCCCGGCGGCGAAGCCGGCGGTGCTGTGCAGCGCGTTGCCGGCCTGCAACTGCTCGGCCGGCAGCAACCGGGGCGTGATGGCGTAGGCGGCCGGCTGGAACAGGCCGGCCCCCAGGCCGGCGACGGCGACCAGCACCCCGATCAGGACGAGGCCCGGGTCACCGGCGACGGCGGCCACCGCGATCGGGGCCGTGGCCGCCAGCCGGAGCAGGTCGGAGACCAGCATCACCTGCCAGGGGCCGACCCGGTCGGCGAGGATCCCGCCCAGCGGGGTGGTCGCGAGCCGGCACAGGCCGTAGCCGGCGACCAGCAGCCCGAGTTCACGGGCACCCCCGCCGACCTGGTAGACGAGGAAGGGCAGCGCGACGGCGTGGAAGGCGTCGCCGAAGACCGACACCGACTCGGCGACGAAGAGCAGCCGGTAGTCGCGGGACCGCAGCGGCGCCAGGCTCAGCCGCGGCCGGCGGCGGGGGGTCCGGGTGGCGGTGGTGTCAGCCACGGGGCGCCACCGGCAGCGACTCCAGCCCCCGCAGCATGATCGTGTTGCGCCAGCGCAGGTCCGTCTCCGTGCCGGCCAGGGCCAGCGCAGGGAAGTGGTCCAGCAGCCCGGCCAGCGCCACCTCGCCCTCCAGCTTGCCGAGGAACGCGCCGAGGCAGCGGTGCGTCCCGTGGCCGAAGGCGAGGTGCCCGGCGTCGCCCCGGTCGAGCAGCAGCCGGTCGGCGTCGGGGAACCGGTCGGGGTCGCGGTTCGCCCCGCCGAGGGACACCAGCACCAGCTCCCCGGCGGGGATCTCGACCCCGTCGACGTCCACCGGCGCGGTGGTGAACCGCAGGGTCGCCATGCTCACCGGCGACTCGTACCGGAGGAACTCGTCGACCGCCGCGGGCAGCGCGGCCCGGTTGCGCCGCAGCCAGGCGTGCTGGTCGGGGTGGCGCAGCAGCGCCAGGGTGGCCGTGCCGAGCAGGTTGACGGTCGTCTCGTGGCCCCCGATGAGCAGCAGGAACACCATGCCCACGATCTCGTCGTCGGTGAGCTGCCCCTGGTCGCGGGCGGCGAGCAGGAGGGTCAGCAGGTCGTCGCGCGGGTCGGTGCGCCGCCGCCGCAGCACGACGGCGATGTGCTCGGTCAGCTCCCGCAGCGCCCGGCCGAACGCCGCCGGGTCGTCGCCGTGGGTCAGGATCGCCGTCGACCAGCTCCGGTAGGCGGCCCGTTCCTCGGGCGGGAAGCCGATCAGCTCGCAGATGACCAGCATGGGCAGCGGGAAGGCGAAGTCCGCCACCAGGTCGACGGTGTCGCGGTCGGCCAGTTCGTCGAGCAGGGCGGTGGTGATCCGCTGCACCAGCGGACGCATGGCCGCCACCCGGCGGGCGGTGAAGAACCCGTGGATCAGCCGGCGGAGCCGGGTGTGGTCGGGCGGGTCGCTGTTGAGCATGTGGACCATGTCGCCGCCGAGCGTCACCCCCGCCACCCGGCGGTCGGCCAGTTCCTGCGCCCGGCGGGCGTCCTGGCCGAACCTCGGGTCGGCCAGCGCCGCGCGCACGTCGCGGTAGCGGGCGACGACCCACATGGGCAGCCCCTCGTCGCTGTGCAGGATCGACACCGGGCCGTTGGCCCGGATCCGGGCCAGCGTCGGGTACGGGTCGACGACGAACGGGGCCTGTCGTGGCGGCGTCGGCCCGTCCTCGGCGGCGGTCATGGGTCTCCTCTTCGGTGGCGCTCGGGCGGTGCTAGACGATCAGGGCGGGGAAGGGCCAGCGGTGGGCGCGGGTCGGCAGCCACCACAGGTGGCCGGCCTGCTCGGCGACCAGGTGCGCTCCGACGAGGTCCCGGCGCACGTCGGCCGGCACCGCCGTCGCCGCGACGCCCTCGGCCAGCGTCGCGATCGCCGCCAGGTGGCCCGGCTCGTCGATCGTCACCACCTCCAGGGCGCCGGAGCGCCGGTCGCGGACCTCCACGAAGCCGGGGCCGCGCCGGTAGACGCAGCGGCCGAGGAAGAACGCCGCCCGCCAGCGGGCCGCGACCGTGCCGGTGGCGTCCCCGTCGAGGCGGGACGGTGGGCACAGGTGGGTGAACAGGTCGCCGCCGTGGCAGCCGTCCCGGCAGCGCGCCGTCCAGTCCACCGCGATCCCCCGGGCGGTCAGCTCCCGGACCAGCAGGAGGGACCGCGCCGCGCGGGCGTCGGCGTCGGCGCACAGGTCCACCGGGTGGGCCAGCCGCGCGTGCCGCGCGCCGGCGGCGTACCAGCCGGCCACCGTCCCCCCGCACGGCCCGGCCAGCCGGTGCGTGCCGAGCGCCATCCCGGGCAGCCGCGCGGCGGCCGGGTCGTAGTCGCGGGACAGCTCGACCTCGACCACGGTCGCGCCGAAGTCAACCTGCGGCGACGACATGGCGGTCCTGTCCGGCGCGCGCGGCGGCGTCCGCGGCGGCCCGCTGGTGGTCGACCCGGGCCAGCACCTGGTTGTGCGACTCGACGGCGGTGTGCACCCAGCAGCCTCCCTCGTGGAACACGATGCCCAGCTCCGACCACCGGTCGAGCAGCGGCCGGACCGTCGCCGCCCCGCCGGGGACGCGGGCCGCCAGGGTGGCGTCCGTGCGGGGCTGCGCCAGCAGCCGGAACAGCGCCACCTCGGCCGGTGTGGCCAGCTCGCGCACCGACCAGTCGTACGCGGCGCGGCGGCTGACCAGCACGACCCGGTCGTCGATCTCCTGGTAGGTGAGCCGGCTGACCGGGTACTCGGTCCGCCACCGGTCGATCGCCGCGTCCAGGGCCGCCGCCTCGGCCCGGCCGATGCCCCGGGCCACGGTGGTGAAGATGTACGCCAGGTCGGCCAGCTCGGCAGCGGGCAGGTCGTAGATCTCCCGGTACTGCGGGGCGGGCTCCAGCACCGGGAAGCCCAGCTCCGGCTGGTTGAAGTAGGGGCTGAACCGCTCGATGGCGATGCGCGCCGCGCCCATCGGCGGGTCGAGGTGGTGCAGCGCCGGCAGCTGCGCGACGACGTCGGTGTAGTCCTCGGCGGTCTCGCCGGGGAAGCCGTAGAGGTAGTTCCAGCTCGTCGTCACCCCGGCGCTCTGGGCCTCGCGCAGCGCGCGGACGTTCTGGCAGCCGGTCACGCCCTTGTCCATCAGCCGCAGTACGTGGGTGCTGAGGTTCTCCACCCCGGGCTGGACCTGCACCGCCCCGGCCGCGGCGAGCCGTTGGAAGTGCTGCCGGCGCAGGTTGGCCTTGACCTCGAAGTGCAGGCGGACGTCGTAGTCGGATTCGGCCAGCCGCAGCAGCACCGAGTCGAAGTACGCCATGTCCAGGATGTTGTCGACCACGATGAAGTCGAGCAGCTGGTGCCGGCGGGCCAGGTCCAGCACCTCGTCGAGGAAGCGCCCCGGGCTCTTGCTGCGGAACTGCATCGACGAGCCGTTGAGGCCGCAGAAGGTGCAGTGGTGCTTCTCGCCCCACCAGCAGCCCCGGGAGCCCTCGACGACGAGCTTCGGGGCCACCCACTCGGCCGCCGCCGAGGCGTCGAGGCGTTCGACGAAGCCCGTGTAGTCGGGGGCGACGATCCGGCCCGGCGGCAGCGGTCGCGCCGACATGGGGTTGGCCCGCGCGACGCCCGTGGGGTCCCGCCAGCACAGC
Organism: Micromonospora sp. NBRC 110038; assembly: GCF_020884815.1. NCBI lineage: Bacteria > Bacillati > Actinomycetota > Actinomycetes > Micromonosporales > Micromonosporaceae > Micromonospora > Micromonospora sp. NBRC 110038. Next base: position 261,084 of record NZ_BBOL01000007.1, read on the forward strand.
CCGGGGACGTCCGCGAGACCGCCGGCAGGGCCACCGCCGGGACGCGGGTCGCCGCCACCGGGACGCGGGTCGCCGCCGCCGGTGACCGGTGCGGCGTCGAGCGCGTCGAGCAGCGCGGGGAAGGCCGCCTCCCCCTCGCCGCGCACGACGAAGTCGAGGAACGGGAAGTTGCGGTGCAGCGCCGCGCCCTGCGCCCCGTCGCAGTTGGCCCCGCCGAGGACGGTCCGCACGGCGGGCCTGCGCTGCTTGAGCAGCCGGGCGGCGGCCAGGCTGGCGGTGTTCTGCTGGAAGGTGCTGGTGAACCCGACGACGTCGGGCGCGGCGGCGTCCAGCTCGGCGACCAGGGTCGCCACGAACTCCGGCACCAGCTCGTGCAGCGCGGCGGTCATGGCCACCTCGGCCCGGCTCGCCCCCGCGTCGGCCAGCAGCCGGTGCAACGGCCCGAAGTCGCGCCGCCGCCCGTAGAGGGCACCGGCGAACACCCAGTCCCCGGCGCCCTGGAAGTAGGAGGTCTCGGAGAAGTACTGGTAGTCGGCCAGGCCGAAGGTGAGCCGGTCCACCGCCCAGTCGACGAAGTCGAGGTTCGCGTGGCGGACCCGCACGTCGTGGCCGGCGGCGCCGGCGGCGGTGCGCAGGATGCCCAGGGCGAGCGACGGGACGTCGAGCGATCCCCACGGCATGTGCACCAGGACGACCTTCATCGCCGGTCTCCTCTCGGGCGGGCTGGGCATCGTTCCGGGGCCTCGCGGCGGCGCCCCGGAACGACGTCGTGGACGTGCGTCACCGCGGCCGGGTCACTTGCCGGCCGGCGGCGCCTCGGTCACCTGGGGTCGCGCGGCCGGGACCGCCCGGTCAAGATCGAGGAGCATCTTGACGATGACGGCGCCACGGTCCCGCTCGCCCGTGCTGATCGGGTCGTGCCGCACAGTGCGTCGCTTCATTGCATTCACCTCCCTCCGGTCGGTCGGGGTTCGGACCCCGCCGGTCGCGGTGGTCCTGACTGGGGGCCGCCGGGGGCGGCCCGTACGGGGGGAGCACCGCGGTGGCGTAGCGGAGCAGGGCGGCGAAGACGGCCGACTGTCCGGCGGCGTCGCCGTGGTGGCCGCCGGTGGTCCAGAGCACCTCGTGCGGCACCGCGCGGTCGCGCAGCGCGGCCACGTACCGGCCGACGGCTTCCGCCGGGCACCGCTCGTCGTCGGTGGCGGCGGCGACGAACAGCGGCCCGCGCACCCGGTCCAGGTACGTCATCGGGTCGGCGGCCCGGTACCGGTCGGGGACCTCGGCGGGGGTGCCGCCGAAGAGTTCCTCGTCCGCCTCGCGCACGGCGGGCAGCGTGGCGCGGTGCGCGGTCGCGTAGTCGGCCACCGGGGAGACCGCCAGCCCGACCGCCCAGTCGTCGGGGGCGACGCCCAGCGCGAGCAGCACCAGGTAGCCGCCCCAGGAGTAGCCGCACAGCCCGATCCGCCCCGGCTGCGCCACGCCGAGGTCGACCAGGTGCCGGCGTACGGCGTCGAGGTCCTCCAGCTGGGCCAGGCCGACCCGGTGGCCGAAGTCGTGCCGCCAGCGCGGGCCGTAGCCGGTGGATCCCCGGTAGTTGGTGCGCACGACGGCGTAGCCGGCCCCGGTGAGCAGTTCCACCCGGGGGTCGTAGCTGTCCCGGTCGTGCAGGAACGGCCCGCCGTGCAGCAGGTGGATCGTCGGCCACGGGCCTGGGCCGGGCGGGGTGGCCAGGAAGCTGTGGATCCGGCCGTACGGCTGGGGTGTCCACACCTCGCGGCGGCCCGGCGCGGCGGGCGGGCCGGGCGTCGGACGGGGGTCGGCGGCCGGGTCGACGACGAGCCGGCGCGGCGGCGTCGCCTCCCGGCTCCACACGTAGTGGATCGTGCCCTCGGGGGCGCAGGCCAGCTCCAGGATGGTCCCCGGCGGGGTGGGCAGGACGGCCGGCTCGCCGCCGTCGAGGTCGGCCAGGAGCAGCCGGCTGCGTCCCGCCCGGTCCTGTTGGACCAGCACCCGTCGGCCGTCGATGTGCCAGTGCGCGGTGATCTCCGTGTCGAACGCCAACCGCTCGTGCAGCCGGACGTCCCGGCCCGGCCGCCAGGTGCCGACGGTGTAGTGCCCGCCCGCCTCCACGACCAGCAGCAGCTCCGCGTCGCCGGCCGGGTCGGGGCGGAACTCCAGGGCCCACACCCGGCGGTGCGGGCCGCCGGCGAGGGCCTCGGTGTGGCCGTCGGTGCGGCGGACCACCGTGACGGCGGCCGGCCCGTCCGGTCGGCCGGCGAGGGCGAGCAGGGTGCCGTCGGGGCTCAGGTCCACCAGCGGCGCGTAGCCGGCCACGGTCGCCAGCGGGCGGGCCGGTCCGCCGGGCGTGCCGAGGTGGTACCGGGACTCCGCGTCGCCCCCGACGCAGACGACCGCCAGCGTGCCGGCGTGGTCGAAGGCGATGCCGTATGGCCGGCCGCGGGGCAGCCCGGTCAGCGCGGGCGCGGCCGGTCCGCCGTCGAACGGCTGGCGGTGCCAGGCTCCGACGCCGTCCGGGTCGGCGTCGAACCACCAGACGTGGCCGCCGTCCGGCTCCAGGTCGCAGGCGTCCACCCCGTGCCGCGCCCGGGTCAGCACCCGACGCTGCCCGGTGGCGCGGTCCCACGCGACGACCTGGGGGCGGCCCGCGACGTCGTCGAGCTCGACGGCCCGCAGCGGGGCGGCGGCGGCGAATGCCGGTGCGCGCGGTGCAATCACGACGACCCCGTTCCACCGGACGGCCGGAGCACCGATCGTAATAGACGAATGACGATGCGTACATGCCGTCGGCCGCGGTTGCCCACCGCCCCGCAACTGTCACTTCACGGGCGCTTCCCGGTGAGTCGTCATGACGCGCCGCAAAAAGGTCCGTCCGCATCCCGGCGACGGCGGTCACCGTGGACGTCGGTGCCGGCCGCCCTGCGCGGCTGGGTTACCGTACCCGGGTGCCGCCGCACGAACCTCGTCAGCTCGACCGCCGCCGCGGGCGGGCCTCCTCGTGACCGCGCCCCCGGTGCTGCGCGTGACGGACGCGACCGTCGTCCGCGACGGCAGACCGATCCTGTACGACGTGTCGCTGACGGTGCGGGCCGGCGAGCACTGGGCGCTGCTCGGCCCCAACGGGGCGGGCAAGAGCACGCTGCTCAGTCTTCTCGGTGCCGTCACGCACCCCACCCGGGGCACCGTCGAGGTGCTGGGCCACCGGCTGGGGCGGGTCGACATGCGCGAGTTGCGGTCCCACGTCGGCCACGTCGACCCGCGGCACGACCTGCGCTCGCCCCTCACGGTGCACGACGTCGTGCTGACCGGGCTGACCAACACCGTCGAGCGCGTTCCCCGCTGGGCGCCGACACCCGAGCAGGCCACGCAGGCCGACCGGCTGATCGGACTGCTCGGCCTCGGCGAACGCCACGGCGCGCGGTGGCCGACCCTGTCGCAGGGGGAACGGGGCCGCGCGCTCATCGCCCGCGCGCTGATGCCCAGTCCGCGGCTCCTGCTGCTCGACGAGCCCGCGACCGGTCTCGACGTCGCCGGCCGGGAACAGCTCATCGAGCGGCTCGACGAGCTGCAACACGCCTACCCGGAACTCGCGTCCGTCCTGGTCACCCACCACCTGGAGGAGCTTCCTCCCGGGACGACCCACGTGCTGCTGCTGCGGGACGGGCGCTGCCTGGCGGCGGGGCCCGCCGACGAGGTCCTCACCAGCGACCAGGTCAGCAAGTGCTTCGACCATCCCGTCCGGCTCACCCGCGTCGAGGGACGGTGGAGCGTGCGGGCGAACCGCCCGGCGAGGCCGGCCGGCTGAGCCGGTGCCCGCAGGCTCACACGTCGGTGACGCGCAGGCCGGCGTGCGCCCGGTAGCGGCGGTTGACCGAGATGAGGTTGGCGGTGAACGCCTCCACCTGGTGCGCGTTGCGCAGCCGCCCCCCGTAGACGCCGCGCACGCCGGGGATGACGGCCGCGAGGTCCTGGACGAGGTCGGTGGCCTCGCGGTCGTCGCCGAGCACGAGCACGTCGGTGTCGACGGTGTCGAGGTCGGGATCCTCCAGCAGCACGGCGGAGACGTGGTGGAACGCGCCGACGACGGTCGATCCGGTGAGGATAGCCGCCGCCTGCTGGGCCGCCGAGCCCTCGGCGACGGGGAGGGCGAAGGCGCCCTGCCGGTCGAAGCCCAGCGGGTTGACGCAGTCGACCACGACCTTGCCGGCCAGCGCCGGGGCCAGCTCGGTGAGCAGCTCGGCGTGGCCGTCCCACGGGACGGCGACCACGACGATGTCGCCGGCCGCCGCCGCGGCGGCGTTCGCCGCGCCCCGGACCCGGCCGGGCAGCGCCGCGGCGGTGCTCTCCGCGCGTGCGGCGTCCCGCGAGCCGAGCACCACGTCGAGCCCGGCCGCGGCGAAGCGGCGGGCGAGGCCGCGCCCCTGCGGGCCGGTGCCGCCGAGCACGGCGACGGTACGGCCGCGAAGCGCGTCGCTGACGGTCATGCCGGGTTCCTTTCGTAGACGACGAGCGGGTTGCCGCAGGGGTCGACGACCACCGCCCGCCGCTCGTGCGGGCCGGTCTGGGGGGCCCCGGCCGTGGCGCCGGCCGCCACCAGCCCGGCCAGGCAGGCGTCCAGGTCGTCGACCTGCACGCTGAGCAGGGTCCGCCCGGCGACGGGCTGCTGGGTGGCATCGGCGAGGCCGAGGGTGACGGTGCCGTCGGTGAGGGCGGCGTACCGGTCGCCGTCGCGGAACCGCACCGTCAGCCCGAGGGTGGTGTAGAAGGCGAGCTGGGCGTCCAGGTCCCCGGCGGGGACGATCACGTGCCCGATCCTCATGGGCGGAACCTCGGCATGACCTCGCGGGCGAACCGCTCGACGATCTCGATGGACCGCTCGATGGGCAGGCCGAGCCACTGGGCGCGGAAGACGAAGTGGTTGTAGCCGGCGTCGGCGAAGTCGCGGATCTTCGCGGCGATGTCGTCGGGCGAGCCGAAGAACAGCGCCTTCTCCTTGATCGCGTCCCACTGCGACTCGAAGAAGTCCATGCCGTACTGGACGTACTCGCCGTAGGAGCGGCGCACCGCGTCGCCGGCCACCGCGAAGGCCGCCTCGGCGGAGTCCGCGACGCACAGGTCGCGGTGGATCGGGAACACCGCGCCGTCCTCGTCGAAGCCGGCCGCCCGGCGCTGCTCGCGGTAGTCGGCCAGGTTGCCGACGGCCCAGTTGCGGCGCACGTTCGACGGGGCCAGCCACGGCAGGCCCTGCCGGGCGATCCGGGCGATGCCCGTCGGGCCGTTCGCACCGACCCACACCGGCGGGTGCGGGCGCTGCACGGGCAGGACGCTGCAGCGTACGCCGTCGAGGGCGAAGTGCTTGCCCTCGTGGTGGACCGTCTCCCCCGTCCACAGCCGCTGCATCACCCCGAGGGCCTCGTTCATCCGCGACACGCGGGTGCGCCGGTCGATGCCGAACGACGCGAACTCGACGTCGCGGTAGCCGGAGCCGATGCCCAGCACGAACCGGCCGCCGGACATCTGGTCGATGGTCGCGATCTCCTCGGCCCAGTGCACCGGGTGGCCCAGCGGCAGGATGAGGATGCCGGTGCCGAGCTGCATGGTCCCGGAGTGGTCGACGAGCCGGCTCAGCAGCGGCAGCGGCTGCGGCGTGCTCAGCGACGACAGGTAGTGGTGGATGCCGAACACCGAGTCGTAGCCCAGGTCGCGGACGTGCTGGACGTACTCGACGGTCTCGCCGATGCGCCGGCCCAGGTCGTCGCCGGGGGCGTACTGGTGGTCGAGGAGGATGCCGAACTTCACGCCGCGCGCCTACTCTTCCCGGGACCGGGTGTCGCTGAGCCGGAAGTAGGGCGCGACCAGCCGGTCCCGGTCGGCCAGCGCCTGGGCGATGCCCTTCTCGCGGCGCTCCTTGAGGAAGTTCCAGTCGCCCTCGTCGAAGCTGACGTTGGTGGCCCAACCGTGCCCGACCCAGCCGGTCATCGCGCCCAGGCCCTTGCCCCGGGCCTCCATGACCACCTGCATCATCGACTTGCCCATCATCAGCGAGTCCAGCGGCATGACCGCGATCGCGTCGGCGTAGTCGTCGACCCACTTCTGCAGCTCGTCGCGCTCGACGACCTTGGTGACCAGGCCCTTGCGCTCGCCCTCCTCGGCGCCGATGGCCCGCATGGTCAGCATGACGTCCTTCATCGTCGTCAGGCCGACCTTCTCGATCCAGTGGTACATGTCCTGCGGGGCGGGGCCGAGGTAGCGGAACGCGGGGTGGGTGAACCGGGCGTCCGGGGAGGCGATGACGATGTCGGCCGACAGCGCGATCTGGAAGTGGCCGCCGTAGCAGTAGCCCTGCACCTGGCAGATGGTCGCCTTCAGCGACTCGATGATCGGGCGGGTGAAGCCGGAGCTGAGCACGTTGCGATCGGGCAGGATGCGCTGCCGCTGCGCCGGCCGCCGCCGCGACGCCTTGTCGGTGCCGGTCCGGTAGCCGATGTAGTGGCCCAGCTCGGCGGCGTCCGCGCCGGTGCCGAAGTGCTCGCCCTCGCCCTTGAACACGATGACCTTGACCCGGTCGTCGGTCTCGGCCTCCCGCACCAGGTCGCCGACCCGCTCGAACGCGGCGACGGGGATGGCGTTGAGCCGCTCGGGACGGTCGAAGGTGATGGTCGCGACGGACCGTTCCTCGTCGACGTCGTAGCGGACGTACTTCGCGAGGACCTCGGGGTCGACCTCCATGTTCTCGACGTCCCACTGGTGTTCCAGAAGCTCGGCTTCGGTCTTCTTCACGGCGGCTCCTCAGGTGGCGGGGGTGCGGAAGGCGGGGATCACTTCGGTGGCGAACAGCCGCAGCGAGGCGCGCAGCTTCTCGGTGGGCATGCCCAGCCACCCGGGACGGAAGATCAGGTGGTCGAAGCCCAGGTCACGCAGGGCGGAGATCCGTTCGACGAGGAACTCCGGGGAGCCCAGCAGCAGGGTGTTGCGCACCAGCTCGTCGAACCGGTCCCGCTGCCAGCGCAGCGCCGGGTACTCGGCGTACGTCGAGTACTCGACGCGGGCGTGGGGCAGCGCCTCCTCGACGGCCCGCTCGGTGGTCGGCGCGCAGTACAGCTCGACGCCGACGGGCCGCTGCACGGTCGCCGGGTCGCGGCCGTACTCGGCCAGGGCCTCGTTGTAGACGGCCAGGTGCTCGGGCAGGAAGCGGCGGCTCGGGGAGTTGCCCGGCGCGTACCAGGCGTCGCCGAGGCGGGCCGCCCGGCGGACGGCCTTCTTGCCGCCCGCGCCGATCCAGATCGGCGGGCCGCCCGGGGTAAGGGGACGCACCCCGATCGTGGCGTCGGTCTGCGGGTAGAACTCGCCCTCGTGGGTGACCGGCTGCCCGGTCCACAGGGCCCGGATGAGCCGCAGGCTCTCGTCGAAGCGGCGGAACCGGGTCTCCGGGTCGATGCCGAACGCGGCGAACTCGTTGTCGCGGTAGCCGGCGCCGACGCCGAGGACCACCCGCCCGCCGGAGAGGTGGTCGAGGGTGGCGAACTCCTCGGCGACGTGCACCGGGTGGAACATCGGCAGCAGCAGGATGCCGGTGCCGAGCAGCATGTCGCCGGAGCGGGGGATGAGGCTGGCCAGCATCGAGATCGGCTGGGGCGTGGCCAGGTTGGACTGGAAGTGGTTGATCGTCCACACCGAGTCGTAGCCCAGCTCGGCGGCCAGCTCGACGGTGCCGAACAGGTCGTTTAGGTGTCTGCGCAGGTCGTCGCCGTGCGGGTACTGGTGCGACGCCATGATGCCGAACCTCATCAGCTTCCCCCTCCCTGCGACACGGGTGCCGCCGCGCGGCTGGTCTTGCCGGTGGTGCTGCGTTCCAGGGCGGGCACGAACTCGACCCGCCGGGGGGTCTTGAAGTGGGCGAGGCGGTCCCGGGCGTACGCGACGACGGCGTCGGCGAGGCCGGCGTCGGTGACCGCGTCGTCGGCCTCCCGCACGACGAGCGCCACGGGGATCTCGCCCAGCCGGTCGTCGGGGCGGCCGAGCACCCGCACGTCGCGCACGAGCGGGTGCTCGCGCAGCACGTCCTCGATCTCCTCGGGCCACACCTGGAAACCGCCGCACTTGATCATGTCGCGCTTGCGGCCGACGAGGAACAGGACGCCGTCGGCGTCGACGTAGCCGATGTCGCCGGTGTGCACCCAGCCGTCGCGGACCAGGTCACGGGACGCCTCGGCGTCGTCGACGTACCCCCGGGTCAGCGCGGACCGAACGACCACCTCGCCCGACGAGCCGGTGGGCAGGGCCTCGCCCGCGTCGTCGCGGATCTCCAGCTCCACGCCCGGGTAGACCCGGCCGGCCGAACCGGGCTTCCACCGGCCGGCCTTCATGTCCCGGCCGGTCCAGCCGGCGATGTGCCCGGCCTCGGTCGAGCCGTAGTTGACCAGGATCGGCACCCGGTAGCGCTCCTCGAAGGCGCGCCGCACCGGCCAGGAGATCGCCTGCCCGGCCACGAGGACGGACTTGACCCCGTGGAACGGCAGGTCCCGCTCGGCGTGCACGATGTCGAAGACCATCGTGGGCAGCAGGAAGAGGTTGTCGAACGCGAACCGGTCCATCAGGTCGGCGAGCCGGTCGACGCCGAAGCGTTCCCAGACCACGGCGGCCCGCCCGACGAAGTACGCGAACAGCAGCGAGTGCTGGCCGCCGCTGTGGAACAGCGGCAGGGCGATGAGGTTGGGGGCGGCGTCGGGTGCGGCGGTGCCCTCGGCGTCGGTGCCGGTGCTGACCCGGGCCAGCCGCCCGAGCGACTCGCGGGTGCCGCCGTGGGTGACGCTGACGGCCTTCGGCCGCCCGGTGGTGGTGCCCCCGGTGAACAGGATGCACGCCTCGGCCTCGGGCGCGACGTCGACCGTCGGCACCCGCGCCTCGTGCCGCCACGGCAGCGCCGCCGCGCCGGCGAGCGGCTCCGCGACGCTACGCACCGGCGGCGCGTCCCCGGCGGCGGCGAGGAACTCGGCGACCACGTCCGGGCGGCGGTCGTCGACGAGCAGCAGGCGCGGGTCGGTCTTCGCGACCGACTCGGCCAGCTCGGCGGCGTTGTAGAGGCTGCTCACGGTGACCGGGACCGCGCCGACCTTCCACGCGCCGAAGAGGAAGAAGACGATCTCCGGGCCGTTGGTCAGGTAGCAGGCGACGCGGTCGCCGGGGCCGACGCCCTCGGCACGCAGCGCGGCGGCGACCCCGCCGGCGAGCAGGTCGATCTGTTCGAACGTCCACGACCGGCCGTCCTCGCCGTACAGACCCGGGACGTCGGGGCGGTCGGCGCAGCGCCGGTCGAGGATGCGGGCGAGGTTGCCGGTGCTCATCGGGACGCCTCCCGTCCGGTCGGTGCGGTGTCGACGCGCGCGATGACCTCCGCGCCGAAGCGGGCGAGCTGCTCCATCGCCTCGTCCTGGCCGGCGCCGACGAACTGGTGGCGCAGGGAGACCTCCGTGATGCCGAGGTCGGTCTCCCAGCGGCGCAGCTTGTCGACGATCTCGTCGGCCGACCCGACGAGGCAGTCCTCGGCGAGGTAGCGGTCGAGGTCGAGGGACTGGGCGTCGTCCCACGACTTGTAGCCCGCGTACTGGCGCTGCAGGTGGGGGCGGACGGCGGCGACGGCGCCGGCGTAGCTGTCGCCGAGGAACGCCTCGCGGGTCATCGGGTACTCCCGGTCGAGGGCGAAGCCGCGCTCGGCGAGGTCGGCGCGGTAGATGCCGAGCAGCCGGGCCAGTTCGGCGTCGTTGCCCTTGGGGCCGATGAGCCACGGGGCGTCCAGCCGGGCGGCCCGGCGGATCGCGGGCTCGGCGAACGCGCCGATCCACAGCGGCGGGCCGCCGGGCTGCACCGGGCGCAGCGCCAGGGACGCGCCGGGGACCTCTCCCCAGCTGCCGGCGAGGTCGACGGTCTCGCCGTTCCACAGCGACCGCAGCGTCGGCACGTACTCGCGCAGGCGGCGCAGCCGGTCGTCCCAGGCGACGCCGAAGGCGGCGGTCTCCCGCTTGCGGTAGCCGGCGCCGATGCCGACGGTCAGCCGGCCGCGCGAGAGCACGTCGAGGGACGCGAGGTCCTCGGCGAGCGCGACCGGGTTCAGCAGCGGCGCGAGCAGCACCCCGAAGCCGATGCGGACCCGCGAGGTGGCGCGGGCGAGATACCCGGCGAGCGGGATCGGCTGGACGAACGCCGACCGGGCCAGGTAGTGGTGGCCGAGGTAGACGGCGTGGAAGCCGGCCGCCTCGGCGGCGGCGGCCTGAGCGAGCACGCCGTCGATGCCGTCGACGGCGGAGGCCGACGGGTCGAACTGGGCGCTGAGGAAGCAGCTGATCCTCACCCGACGACCGCCTCGGTGACGGGCGGGGCGACCGGGGCGGCGTCGGCCTTCTCTTGGGCGCGGAAGTGCGGGATGACCTTCTCGGCGAACTCCTCCATCGACCGCAGTGCGGCCCGGCGGTCCAGCGACGGGATCCGCAGCCAGCCGATGTAGTGGTTGATGCCGAGCTGTTCGCGCAGCATCTCGATGGTCTCGATGACCCGCTGCGCCGAGCCGAAGTTGCCGCCGTGGGTCAGCGTCTGCTCCAGGGTCAACAGCTCGATGTTCTTCGCGACGGCCGCGTAGTAGGAGCGTTCCTGCTCGATGGCCTCCTCCGAGCCGGGGATGACCTTGCCGACCGACTTGTAGTAGTTCATCGCGGCCAGGGCGGCCTCCCGCAGGCCCTCCTCGCCCTCGCCGCACCAGACCTGCTGCATGAACGGCAGTTCGTAGTCGGCGATGTCGAACCCGTTCTCCCGCATGCTCTGCCGGTAGAGGCTGAAGTTCTTCTGCATGATGCCCAACGGCGTGAAGTTCGGGGAGGTGATGATCGACTCGCCGACCGCGCCGCGCTCGCGGAAGCTGTCCGGGGAGACGGTGCCCTGCAGGATCGGCGGGCCGCCGGGGGTGTGCGGGCGCGGGTAGGTCGTGACGTTGTCGTAGTGGAAGATCTGGCCGTGGTAGGAGAAGTTCTCCTGCGACAGCGCCAGCCGCAGGACCTCCAGGGTCTCCTGGTAGCGCTGCTTGGACTCCTCCAGGGGGATGCCGAAGCCGGCGAACTCGGCGGGCTGGTAGCCGCGGCCGACGCCGATGCGGACCCGGCCGCCGCTGAGCACGTCGAGGGCGGCGATGTCCTCGGCCAGGCGCAGCGGGTGGTGCAGCGGCAGCACGAGGACGGCGGTGCCGATGGTGATCCGCCGGGTCCGCTCGGCGACGGCCATGCCGAAGTTCACCGGGCTGCCGAGGATGCCGTACTTGGAGAAGTGGTGCTCGGCCAGCCAGATCGAGTCGAAGCCGAGCTCGTCGGCCAGCTGGATCTCGTCGAGGGTCTCCCGCAGCACCTGGTGGTCCGATGTGCCATCGCTCACCGGAAACAGGTTCATGATTCCGAACTTCACGGCCTCTCCTCGTTTATTCCGACCAGCCGGTATGTTACTGCCGTGGTAGATGGCCTGCAAGGGTCGCGCAGGTCAGGCCGCTGCGGTGGGCACGGGCGGCTCGCCGGCGCGCGCGCCGACCCGCAGCTCGCCGGCGCGGCGGCGGTGCCACGAGCCGCGCCCGAACCGGGCGTCGAGCACGAGCGCCCGGCGCAGGAACAGGTGCGGGTCCGCCTCCATCGTGATGCCCATCCCGCCGTGCACCTGGATGCACCGCTCGGCGGCGAAGACCGCCGCCCGCCCGGCCGCGGCCTTCGCCGCGTGCACCTGGATCCCGGCGTCGGGGCGGCCGGTGTCGACCGCCCACGCGGCGTACAGGGTCAGGTCCCACGCGGCCTTGCGCGCCGTGGCGGCCTCCGCGAGCTGGAACGCGACCCCCTGGAACGAGCCGATCACCCGCCCGAACTGCCGGCGGGTACGGGCCTGCTCGGCGGCCAGGTCGATCGCGCCCTGCGCGACCCCGCACAGCTCGGCGGCCACCACCAGCGCGGCGCGCCGCACACCCGCACCGGCGGGCGTCACCCGCCCCGGCGCGGCCACGGTGACGTCCGACAGCGGCACCGACGGGTCGACGGAATCGCGCGCGGCGACCCCGGCCGCCTCGGCGGTCCAGACCCCGTCGGGGCCCAGGACGGCGACGCCGTCGGCCTGTGCCGCGTACGGCACCAGGGTCCGCACCAGCGGATCGGGCGACACCGCGTCCGCCCAGCCGGAGCCGCCCGGCACGTCGACAGCGCAGGTGAGCACGCGGCCGCCGGAGAGCACCTCGTCGGGCAGCGGGTCGGGCCGGTCGTCGCCGCAGAGCAGCTGGACGGCCGCCGCGTGCGCCGGGAACCGGCTCGGCACGAGCCGCTCGCCGAGCGCCTCGACGGCGACCAGCAGGTCGATCAGGTGCGACCCGACGCCGCCGGCGGCCTCGGGCACCCCGAGGAGGCCGAAGTCGCGCAGCAGCGGGCCGTCGCAGGCCGGGGCCTGCCACGGGCCCGTCAGGGCATCGCGCGCCCGGACGCTCTCCCCCGCCGCGAGGGCCGCGACGGTGTCGCCGATCTCCCGCTGCTCCGGGGTGAAGGTTGCTCGCATGTGGCCACTCCGCTCAGCGCGAGCGGGGCAGGTTCAGCACCCGCTCCGCGAGGATCGACTTCTGGACTTCCTCCGTGCCGCCCTCGATGGTGTGGGCGCGGGCACGCAGGTAGCGGCGCATCCGGGCGGCGGCCCCGTCGCCGTCGAGCAGCACGCCGCCGGCCTCGTCGAGCTGCACCGCGAGGCGGTTGGCGTTCTGCACGACCTGCGCCCACAGGCTCTTGAGCGCCGACGTCTCCGGGCCCGGCACGCCGCCGGCCCGGCTCTCACCGAGCATGCGCATCGACCCGATCCGGACCGCCTCGGCGTCGCAGTGCAGCGCGCCCACCGTGTCGAGAAACGCGCCGTCGTCGGCCATCCCGCGCGCGACCGCGAGGTCGACGACGCGGTCCACGGCCTGGCGGGCCCAGACCCACAGGTTCAGCGCCATGCTGCCGCGCTCGAAAGCGAGGGTGGTGAGCGCGACGGTCCAGCCGTTGCCGACGCCGCCGAGGACGTCGGAGTCGGGCACGAAGACGTCGTCGAGGAACATCTCGTTGAACTCGGTGTCCCCGTTGATCATCTCCAGGGACCGGACGGTGAAGGCGTCCATCGGGGCGAGGAAGTAGGTGATGCCCCGGTGCTTCGGCGCGTCGGGGTCGGTGCGCGCCAGCAGCAGGCACTTCGACGCGTTGTGCGCGTTGGACGTCCAGATCTTCGCGCCGTTGACGCGCCACCCGCCGTCGACCCTGGTCGCGGCCGTACGCAGGCTCGCCAGGTCGGAGCCGGAGCCGGGCTCGCTGAAGCCCTGGCACCAGTACGTCTCGCCGCGCAGGATCCCGGGCAGGTGCCGCGCCTGCTGCTCGTCGGTGCCGTGGGCGATGATCGTGGGCCCGGCCAGCATCATGCCGACCCCGTTGAGCGGGTACGGCGCGCCGCGCACGGCGGCCTCCTCGTTGAAGATGGCCTGCGCCAGCGAGTCCATGCCCCGGCCGCCGTGCGCGGTCGGCCACGACAGGCCGGCCCAGCCGCCGGCGCACAGCCGGTTCTGCCACACCCGCGACCAGTGCTCGCGCTCGTCCTGCGACAGCTCCTCCTGGTCGGGCACGTCGGCCAGCGCCTTGTCGAGCCAGTCGCCGACCTCGCGCCGGAACGCCAGGTCGGTGCCGCTGTCAGCGAAGTCCATGCCCACCTCCCAGCGGGTCGTCGTCGATGCCGCTCACGCCGAGAGCTCCTCGGAGCGCGTGAGCCGGGCCTTGTAGAGCTTGCCGTTCGGGTCGCGCGGCAGGGCGTCGCGCACGACGTACGACACCGGGCGCTTCGGCTTGGCCAGCCGCTGCGCGAGGTGGTCGCGCAACGCCGCCACGGCCGCGTCGGCGTCGGGCGCGGTGTCGGCCAGCACGACGTGCGCCTGCGGCACCTCGCCGAACTCCTCGTCGGGCACGCCGACCACGCCGGCGTCGACGACCCAGTCGTGTTCGAGCAGCGCGGCCTCGATCTCGGCCGGGTAGACGTTGACGCCGCCGACGAGGATCAGCTCGGCCGCGCGGCCGGTGATGTAGAGGAAGCCGTCGGCGTCGACGTGGCCGACATCCCAGACGGTCATCAGGCCGTCGCGGCGTGCGCCGTCGGTCTTGCCGGGGTCGTTGTGGTACTCGACCCGGTCGTCGCCCTGGCGCATGTAGACGATGCCGGTCTGCCCGACGGGCACCTCGTTGCCCAGCTCGTCGAGGATCTTCAGCGTGGAGATCGAGGCCGGGCGGCCGACCGTGCCGGGGTGGGCGAGCCACTCGTGGGGGCGCGCGATGGTGGTGCCGACCTCGGTCGAGCCGTAGTACTCGTAGACGACGGGGCCGAACCAGTCGAGGATGCGCTGCTTGACCTCGCGGGGGCAGGGCGCCGCACCGTGCAGCACGTAGCGCAGCGTGGAGACGTCGTAGGCGTCGCGCACGTCGGCGGGCAGTTGCAGCAGCCGGTAGAAGTGCGTCGGCACCATGCTGGTGCCGGTGACCCGCTGGTCCTGGACCCGCCGCAGGAAGCCCTCCGGCGTCCAGCCGTCCATCAGGACCAGAGTGCCGCCGGCGTGCAGCGCGCCCATGGCCGGGGTGATGTTGGCCGAGTGGTACATCGGCGCGGAGACCAGCCAGGACGCGAACGCGGGGCGTTCCATCCCGAACTCCCGGAACAGCCAGACGTACGTCAGCGCCCCGGTGTCGGCGTCGACACCGCTGAGCGGCCGTTTGACGCCCTTCGGGCGGCCGGTGGTGCCCGAGGTGTACATCATCAGGGAGCCGGCCGGCGTGTCCTGCGGGCTCGTGTCGGGCATGCCCTCGGTGAGCGCCGACAGTGGCCGGGCCCGGCCCGTGCGGGGCGTGCCGTCGACGAACACGTCGATGTCGGGGGTGGCCCCGGCGGCGGCGACCACCACGTCCTCGACGCGGGCGGAGCCGACGACCACCTTCGCGCCGCTGTCGGCGAGGATGTAGCCGACCTCGGGCGCGGTGAGGTGGTAGTTGAGCGTCACGAGGTAGAGCCCCGACTGCATCGCCGCGAGATACAGCGCCACCATGCCGGCGCTGTTCGTCATGACCGCCGCGACCGTGTCGCCGGCCTGGAGGCCCGCCCGGGTGCGCAGGCCGTGCGAGATCCGGTTCACCTCGGCGAACAGCTCGCCGTAGGAGATCCGCCGATCGTCGGCGGTCACGATCGCGCACAGGTCCGGTTCGGCGACGGCCCACAGCCGAAACCCCGTCCGCTCCTCGCTCATCGGACTCCTTGAATTAAATTCCGACCATCCGGTATGTTGTTGTCACACAGTAAGGGAGCCGTCCGACGATGTCCATACCCGTGAGCGACGCACACGCCGCCAGCTACCGCGCCCGCCAGGTGCCGGCCCCCGTCCAGGTCGCCGACGGCGTCTGGGGCATCCCGATCCCCCTGCACGGCAGCGCCCTGCGCTACGTCACCGTCTACCTGGTCGACACCGGCGACGGCCCGGTCCTCGTCGACGCCGGCTACGACCACCCGACCTGCTGGGCGTCGTTCCAACGGTCGGTCGAGTCGCTCGGCCACCGGGTCGAGGCCATCACGACCGTCCTCCTCACCCACAACCACCCCGACCACGTCGGCTTCGCCGCCCGCCTGCGGGAGGTCTCCGGGGCGCGGATCGTCATGGGACGCGCCGACGACTTCGCCACCGCGCACCGCACCCGCGGCACCTTCCTCGCCCAGCTCCGCGCCGCCCTCGACCTCACCGGCGCGCCGGCCGACGTCGTCGACGGCATGTACGCCGACGCCGTCGCGGTCGCCGAGCACCACGAGACGCTACGGCTCGACGTCGCCCTCGACGCCGACACCGAGTTCCGCTTCGGCGACGTGACCATCCACGCCGTGCCCGCCCCCGGGCACACCTACGGGCACACGGTCTACTTCGACGCCCGCGGCCTGGTCTTCACCGGCGACACGATGATGGCCGAGGGGCCGACCCAGCTCGCGATCGTGAGCCGGCCCGACGACGACCCGGCCGGCGACCTGCTCCGTTCCCTGGCGCGCATCCGCGACCTCGGCGCGGCCATCGCCTGCCCCGCCCACCAGTTCCCCTACCGGGACGTGGCGGCGCGCGCCGACGAGCTGTCGGCCTTCCACCGGGGCGAGGTCGACCGGGTCCGGGACCTGGCCGGCGACGGCGCCGACGCGTGGACGCTCGCGCCGCGTATGCCGTGGCGCAAGCCGTGGGACGACCTCGGCCGGGGCACCCGGCGCTTCTCCCTGATGCACACCCTCGCCCTGCTGCGGCACGTGACCGGTGCCGCCCGCTAGGCGTCGGCGGCCGGCGCGTCAGCCGCGCCCGGACTCGGCGTACGCCCAGTCGGGGCGCAGGTCGGCGCGCAGCTGGCGCAGGGTCCGCTTGAGCACCTTCCCCGACGGGTTCGTCGGCAGCTCCGCCACCAGGTAGACCTCCTTCGGCACCTTGAACCGGCCGAGCCGCTGCCGGGCGTACGCGATGAGGTCCTCGGCCTGAAGCCCCGGCCGGCCGACCACGAACGCCACCGGCACCTCCACCCACACGGGGTGCGGCGCGCCCACCACCGACGCGGCCAGCACGAGCGGGTGCCCGGCGAGCACGTTCTCGATCTCGGCGCTGGCGATGTTCTCCCCGCCGCTGCGGATCATGTCCTTGAGCCGGTCGCGGATGTAGAGGTAGCCGTCGGCGTCGAGGCACCCGACGTCGCCGGTGTGGAACCAGCCGTCGCGGAACGCGGCCCGCGTCGCCTCCGGGTCGTCGAGGTAGCCGGGGCTGACCTTCGGCCCCCGCGCCACCACCTCGCCGTCCTCGCCGGCCGGCACGTCGCGGCCGTCCGGGTCGACCACCCGCACCTGGACCCACGGCACCGGCAGGCCGACCGAGCCCTGCTTGGCCTCCTGGTGGGCGGCGTCGAGGTAGGTCAGCCCGCTGCACGTCTCGGTGAGGCCGTAGCCCTCGATCAGGCGCGCGTTGGGGAACAGCCCCCGCGCCACGGCGAACAGCGCCGAGGTCACCTGCGAGTAGATGACCCAGCGCACCGAGGACAGGTCGGCCGCGACGCCCGTCGCGCGGCGGAGCATGTCGAGCATCGTCGCCGCCATCACCATCCCGGTGATCCGTTCCGCCTCGATCGCCCGCAGCACGGCCGCCGGCTCGAAGCGCCGCAGCAGCACCATCGTGCCGCCGACGTGCCAGATGCCGTAGCCGGGCAGGTCGGTGCCGCCGACGTGGTAGAGCGGGGCGAAGTTGAGGATCCGGTCGCCGGGGCGCAGCCCCAGCTCCACGATCTGGGCGTGCATGTTCATGTTCACGTTGCCGTGGGTGAGCAGGACGCCCTTGGGCAGGCTGGTCGTGCCGGAGGTGTAGACGATCCGCTGCAGGGCGGCGTCGTCCAGGTCGGCGTCGGCGACCCGGGCCCCCCGGTGGGCGTCGATCAGCGCCCGCAGGTCGAGCCAGCCGTCGCCGATCGGTTCGAGGGCGAAGCGGCGCACGCCCGCGAGGCCGGCTTCGGCCAGCGCGGCCTCGGTCGGCCCGGCTTCCGTCAACGCGGCTTCGGTCAGGGCGGCCTCCGTCAACGCCGCGAACTCCGGGACGGTCGCGACCGCCTGGACCCGCGCGTGCGCGAGCAGCCGCGCCAGCTCCCCCGCCGTCAGCCGGTAGTTCAACGGCACGAAGACCGCGCCGAGCTTCGCCAGCGCCAGGGACAGGAGGAGGAACTCCGGCACGTTGTTCGCCACGATCGCCACCCGGCTGTCCCGGCGTACCCCCTCGGCCGACAGGCCCGCGGCCAGGGCGTTGACGTCGGCGTCGAGCTGCCGGTGCGTCCACCGGCGGCCCTCGAAGACGAGCGCGTCGGCGTCGGCGAAGCGCCGGGCGTTGCCGGCCAGCATCGCGGCGATGTTGGCGGTGCTCACCCGGCCACCCCCGGGCCCTGGCGCAGCAGCGTCTTGAGGACCTTGCCGGAGTCGTTGCGCGGCAGCGCGGCGACGATCTCGACGTATTTCGGCACCTTGTACCGGGCCAGTTCGGCCCGGCAGTGCCCGCGCAGGTCCTCGGCGGCGGTGGCCGCGCCGTCGCGCAGGACGACGAACGCCTTCGGCACCTCGTCCCACTGCGGGTCGGGGACGCCGACGACGGCGACCTCGGCGACGTCGGGGTGCCGGGCGAGGACGCGTTCGATCTCGGCGCTGGCGATGTTCTCCCCGCCGGACTTGATCAGGTCGGCGCGGCGGTCGACGAACCACAGGTAGCCGTCGGCGTCGATCCGCCCGACGTCGCCGGTGAGGAACCAGCCGTCGCGGCGGGTCCGCCGGTTGGCCTCGTCGTCGTTCCAGTAGCCGGGCGAGACCTTCTCGCCGCGCACGACGATCTCCCCCGCCACGCCGGGGGCGACGGGCCGGAAGTGCTCGTCGACGATCCGGATCTGCACGCCGGGGAACGGCGCGCCGAGCGCGCCCAGCTTCGCCTCCTCGTGGGCGGCGTCCAGGTAGCAGACGCCGTTGCACAGCTCGGTCATGCCGAACGTGTCGACGAGGCGCACGTGGGGCAGGCGGCGCTTCACCTCGCGTCGCACGCTCGGCGCGACCCCGGCGAAGAGCAGGTAACGCAGCGCGGCGAGGTCCGGCGGGTCGGGCAGGTCCAGCACGCCGAAGAGGATCTGCGCGGCCAGCACCATCCCGGTGATGCGTTCCTCGGCGGCGATGCGGGCGATGTCCGCCGCCTTGAACGTCGGCGTGAGCACCATCGTCGCGCCCGCCACGAACGTCGCCAGCCCTGGCGCCTCCAGGCCGCTGACGTGGAACAGCGGCGCGGAGACCAGGATCCGGTCGGCGTCGGTCAGCTCCAGTTCGAGGACCTGCGCGAGGTGGTTCGCGGCGAGGTTGCCGTAGGTGTGCACGACCCCCTTGGGCCGGGCCGTGGTGCCCGAGGTGTAGAGCAGCCGGTGCACGTCGGCGGGGCCCTTCTCGGCGTCGGCGACCCGCACGCCGGCCGGCTGCCCGGCGAGCAGGTCGGCCAGCCGCCGCGCGCCGCCGACGACCCGTTCGCCGTTGGCCACCAGGGTCCGCAGCCCGGTCGCGGTCGCCAGCCGGGCCGCATCGTCGGCGAAGTCGTCGTCGTAGAGCAGGCCGGTGACGCCGGCCTGGTCGAGGACGTACGCCTGCTCGGTGACGTGCAGCCGCCAGTTCAGGGGCACCGAGATCGCGCCGATGCGGCTGAGCGCGAGCAGCTCGATGACGTAGGTGGCGGTGTTGCGGCCGAGCACGCCGACCAGGTCGTCGGCGGTGATGCCGGCGGCCAGCAGCGCCGCCGCGTGCCGGTCGACGTCGGCGTCGAGCGCGGCGTACGTGAACCGGCGGTCGCCGTCGACGAGGGCCTCCCGGTCGGCGCGGCGCAGCGCCTGCCGGCGCAGGTGCCCGGTGACGTTGCTGGCGGCCATCAGTTGCCGCCGCCGTCGCGCCGCCGGGCCAGGATCTCCTCCCGGGACGGCAGCGACACGAACTCCAGCAGGTTGCCGTCGAGGTCGCGGGCCGCGAACGCGGTGATGTGCCCGTAGTTCTCCAGCAGCACCCGGTTGGGGGTGGTCAGGCAGTCGGCGCCCAGGTCGACCAGCCGCTGGTGCAGCTCGTGGATCTCGTCGAGCGGCACCTCGAAGCTGAGCAGGAAGGGCCCCAGCTCCAGGTGGCCGCCGGTCGCCGTCCGGGTCGTCGCGCCGTTCCACTCGATGAGTTCGAGCTGGCCGACGCGGCTGGGCCCCTGCAGGTACTGGACCTTCCCGGTGGTGCCGGCGGGCAGGCCCAGCGACACCTCGATCCCGGGGCCGCCGACGTCGGTGCGCAGCGTCCTGCGGTAGCCGAGGGCCCGCTCGTAGAAGTCCGCGGCCCGGTCGACGTCGGAGACGGTGATGGCCACGTGGTGCACTTCGCTGACCGGCATGGTGACTCGCTTTCTGTGTGATCCTGGTCCGCGCCGGCTCAGGCCGGTCCGGTCGGCCCGCCCAGGACCCGCTGGATCAGCGTGACCTCGTCGGCGCCGCTGTCGGGCACGACGAAGTCGTCGAGCCGGCAGATGTCGTCGATGGACCCGTCGATGTCGTCGGGGGTGGCCGGCTCGGGCCCGCCGTACCAGCCGGGGGTGACGCCGAGGAAGATCCGGCCGACCCGGCCGCCGCCGACGGTGAGGATGTGCCGGTTGATCCGGCACCGCTCGGAGGCGAGGTACGTCGCCACGGCCGCGACGTGGCGCGGGTCGAACCGGTCGGCCAGGTCGCCGAGGAGGTTCTCGGTCATCCGGGTCGCCGCAGTGGGCGCGATCGCGTTGACCAGGATGCCGTGCCGGGCGCCCTCCAGCGCGAGGACGTTCATCAGGCCGATCAGTCCGGCCTTCGCCGCGCCGTAGTTGGCCTGGCCGAAGTTGCCGAACAGCCCGGACGACGAGCTGGTCAGCACGATGCGGCCGTAGCCGCGCTCGACCAGGTGCGGCCAGGCGGGACGCAGCACGTGGAACGCCCCGGCGAGGTGCACGTCGAGCACGGCGGTGACGTCGTCGTCGCCCATCTTGGCCAGCGTCCGGTCACGCAGGATGCCGGCGTTGTGGATGACGGCGTCGAGGCGGCCGTACGCGTCGACGGCGCGGCGCACGAGGTTCGCGCCGCCCTCGGCGGTCGCCACCGAGTCGGTCGAGGCGACGGCGGTGCCGCCGGCCGCGCGGATCTCGGCGACGACCTGCTCGGCCGCGCCGGAGGAGCCCGACCCGTCGACCGCGCCGCCGAGGTCGTTGACGACGACCGCCGCGCCCCGCTCGGCGAGGCTGAGGGCGTGGGCCCGGCCGATGCCGTTGCCGGCCCCGGTGACGACGACGACCCGGCCGTCGAGGGTGACCCGGGCGCTCATCGCTCGTTCCCGAGGACCGCCACGAACGCGACGGAGGAGCCGGGCTGCCCGCCGAGGTTCTGCGCGACCGCCAGCCGGGCGTCGGGCACCTGCCGGCTGCCGGCCTCGCCGCGCAGCTGCGTGAAGCACTCGAACATCATCCGCAGGCCGGTCGCGCCGATCGGGTGGCCGAACGACTTGAGGCCGCCGTCGGTGTTGACCGGCAGCGCCCCGTCGAGGTCGTAGCGACCGTCGAGGATGTCGCACCAGGCCTTGCCGCGTTCCGAGAACCCGAGGTCCTCCATGAGCACCACCTCCGTCGGTGTGAAACAGTCGTGCACCTCGGCCAGGGAGATCTGCGTGGCCGGGTCCGTGACGCCAGCCTGCTCGTAGGCCTGCCGGGCCGCCGCGACCACCTCCGGGAAGGTGGTGAAGTCGTACCCGTCGGTGGCCAGCCCGGCCCCCGACCCGGCGACGAAGCCCATCCCCCGCAGGTAGACGGGCCGGTCGGTGTAGCGGTGGGCGTCCTCGGCGCGGACGAGGATCGCGGCGGCGGCACCGTCGGAGACGCCCGAGCAGTCCATGACGCCCAGCGGGCCAGCCACGCGCGGGGAGTTCTCCACCGTCTCGGCGGTCACCGCCTTGCGGAACTGGGCGCGCTCGTTGCGCGCGCCGTTGGCGTGGTTCTTCACGGCGACCCGGGTCAGGGCGTCGCGCATGCCGCGCGCGTCCACCCCGTACGCCCGCTGGTAGGCGGGGACGAGCAGGGAGAACCCGCCGGGCGCGGTCCAGTCGACGTCGGTGCCGTCGGCGGGCGGGTAGACGGCGGACAGCCCCGAGTAGGAGGAGTCCTTCAGCTTCTCCACCCCGGTCGCCATGACCATGTCGTACGCCCCGGACGCGACGGCGTAGGCGGCGTTGCGGAACGCCTCGGAGCCGGTGGCGCAGTAGTTCTCGACGCGGGTGACGGGCTTGCCGGTCAGCCGCAGCGGCCGGGCGAGGGTCTGCCCGGACAGGCCCGAGCCCTGCGTGCCGACCCAGAACGCGTCGACGTCGTCGAGGGTGACGGCGGGCAGCGACCCGACGCACTCCCGCACCGCGTCGACGAGCAGGTCGTCGGCCGAGGCGTGCCAGTGGTCGCGGAACGGGGTGCAGCCCATCGCGACGATCGCGACGTCGTTGACCGTGCGCCTACTGGCCATCGGTGGTGTCCTTTCCGGGCGGGGCGTCCTGGGGTGCCGGGCGGAGCTTCCAGAAGTAGTTGTGGATCGCGTCGGTGGTCCACAGCCGCCGGAAGGTCGGCGTCATCGCCATGCCCACCGTGACGTCGGCGGGCGCGACGTCGGTCGCGTACGCGCTGAGCCGGCCGCCGCCGTCGACGTCGGCGACGACGACCGCGACCTCCGGCTCCGGCATGGTGGTCAGGTGGTCGCGGGTCACCGACACGACCCGGGCGGTGCGCTCGCGCAGCGAGACCTTCCCGGTCGCGTCGGGTGCCCCGGCGATGCCGCAGGCGGCGCAGACCCGGCCGGGTGGCGTGGTGACCGCGCCGCAGGCGCCGCAGCGGCTGCCCTCCAGCCGGTACTTCCAGCCGGCGCGGCGGTGCATCGGCGGGGCCGCCGGGGCGGGTGCCGCCGGGCGGGCCGGGCCCTGCACGTCGAGCAGCCCGCGCCAGCGCAGGTAGCGGCCGTAGCCGAGGGGCTGCCGCGCGGCGAGCTGGTCGCGCACGGACGGGCCGCCGCGCGCCGCGCGTACCCCGTCGCCGACGGCGAAGACGAACGCGTCGGCGCCCTCGGTGGCCGACAGCAGCAGGATCGTCTGACCGGGACGGGCCTCGTCGAGCGCGGCGGCGAGCAGCAGCCCGGGGTGGGCGACGCCGGTGAAGCCGGTGGCCCGCTCGATCGTCGCGTCCCGGCCGTCGCCGCCCAGCGCCCGGCGCAGCGCCGCCGCCGCGCGGGGGTTCGACGACGACACGACGACGGTGTCGACGGCGTCGAGGGACGCCTCGGCCAGGGCGCGGCGGGCCGCGTCGAGGCCGGCGGCGGCGAGGACCTCGGCGGTGAACCGCTCGTCCCAGACCCGGTCGTGCCGCTCCCCGGGCAGCCGCCAGCGCTCCAGGACCTCGGCGGTGCGGCCGGCGCGGGCCAGGAGCACGGCGGCGGCGTGCCCGCCGCCGACGAGGCCGACGGCGGCGTCGCCCTGGGCCAGCTCGTCGGGCGCGCCGGGGCGGGTGGTGCGCAGGTCGGCCAGGGCGGCGGTCGCGCCGGCCCGGACGACGAGGTCGAGGGCGGTGGCGCCGCTGCGGTGCCCGCGCAGGTCGACCGCGCCGATCCCCGGGTCGAGCCCGAGGGCCTCGTGCACCACGCCGGCGGAGGTCTTCGCCTCGTACGGGGCGTTGGTGGTGGCGAACAGCAGTTGCCGCCCGGCCCCGGTGGTGGCGGCGGCGACGTGGCGCAGCGCCTCGACGGCCATCGTGACGGTGTCCTCGTCGAACGCGGCGACGCCCCGGGCCGGGCCGCCGGGCCGGGGCGGCCCGGTCGCGTCGAGTCGGTTGTCGGCGAGCACGTACGCCGGGAGGTAGGCCGCGTAGGCGTCGAGGCCGGGCTGCTCGGGCATGGGTGGCGGGTTCTCCTTCGGCTCCACGCGGTTCTGGTCGGGCTCCACGCGGTTCTCCTTCAGGTCCAGGAGGGGATGGCGGCGAGGAGCCGTCGGGTGTACTCCTGCTGCGGCCGGTCCAGCACGCTCGCGGCGTCGCCGGCCTCGACGACCCGCCCGCCGCTCATCACGGTGATCCGGTCGCAGAGGTCGCTGGCCAGCATCAGGTCGTGGGTGACGAACAGCAGGCCGATGCCGAGCTCGTCGACGAGGGTGCGGAACAGGCCGACGACCTTGGTCTGCGTCGTGACGTCCAGGGCGGTGGTGCACTCGTCGGCGATCACCAGGGCGGGCCGGGTGACGACGGCGAGCGCGATGGCGACCCGCTGGCGCAGGCCGCCGGAGAGCTGGTGGGGGTAGCTGTCGAGGACGCGGGCCGGGTCGGCGATGCGCATCTGCTCCAGCACCTCCAGCGAGCGGCGGCGCACCTCGGCCCGGGTGATGTCGCGTACGTGCCGGCGCAGCACCTCGGCGAGCTGGGTGCGGACCCGCATCAGCGGGTTCAGCGACCGCGACGCGTCCTGGAAGACCATGCCGACGGCGCTGCCGCGCACCCGGTCGGTGCGGTCGACGCCGGGGGACACCACCACGTCGCCGGCCAGCGTGACGGAGCCGCGCTCGACGCGGACGTTGCGGTCGAGCAGCCCGACGACGCAGCGGGCGAGGGTGGTCTTGCCGCTGCCGGACTCCCCGACGACGCCGACGATCTGGCCCCGGCGGATCTCCAGGTCGACGTCGTCGAGCAGGCGCAGGTCGCCGGAGGAGAGCCGGGCGGTGACGGCGAGGCCGTCGGCCTTCAGCAGTACGCTCATCGGCGCGCCTTCCGGGGGTCGTGGTGGGTGAGCAGCGCGTCGCCGAGCAGGTTCACCAGCAGCACCAGCAGCGTGATGGCGAGCCCGGGGAAGAAGGCGATCCACCACGCCTGGCTCAGCTCGTCCTGGCCGGACGCCAGCATCGAGCCCCAGCTGTTCATCGGCGGCACCACGCCCAGGCCGAGGAAGCTCAGCGCGCTCTCGACCAGGATGGCCGTGCCCACCTGGAGGGTGCCGAGCGCGACGGTCGTGCCGGCCAGGTTGGGCAGGATGTGCCGGAAGACGATCCGGGGTTCCGACGCGCCGGCCGCGCGCAGGCCGAACACGAACTGCCGCTCCCGGATCGCCATGGTCGCCGAGCGGGTGACACGGGCGCACACGGCCCAGCCGGTGAGCGCCAGCACGAGGAACAGCACCGGCAGCGAGCTTCCCCGGTTCGCGATGATCGCGAGGGCGACGAGGATGAACGGCAGGGCGAGCTGGGCGTCGATGAGCACCGAGATGACCCGGTCGACCCAGCCCCGGAAGTAGCCGGCGAGCACGCCGAGCAGCGTGCCGGGGCCGATGGCGACGAGCGCGCCGACCAGGCCGATGACGATCGTCAGGCGGCCGGCCGTGACGAACTGGGTGAGCACGTCCTGGCCGAGCTTGTCGGTGCCGAGGGGGTGCGCCCAGGTGCCGCCGGGCAGGAAGGCCGGCGGCTGCCGGGTCGCCGCCAGGTCCTGGCCGGCCGCCGGGAGCAGCCCGGTCAGCGGCAGCACGAAGACCCCGACGGAGACGACGGCCAGCGGCAGGGACAGCCAGAACACGGAGGTACGCGCGCGCCGGCCGGGCCGCCGGGGCGGCGTCCCCGCGGCGGTCGGGTCGAGTTCGAGTTGGCTCACGCCGGTCACCTCACCCTCGGGTCGACGATCGAGTGCAGGACGTCGACGATCAGGTTGAGCAGGACGAAGACCAACGCGCCGAAGACGACGATCGCCTGCACGAGCGGGAAGTCGCGGAACTGGATGGCCTGGAGCGCGAGCTGCCCGAGGCCCGGCCAGGAGTAGACGTACTCGACGGCGACCGCGCCCGAGAGCAGGATGCCGGTCTGCAGCACGACGATCGTCAGGATCGGCATCATGGCGTTGGCGAACGCGTGCCGCCACACGACCCGGCGGTTGCCGAGCCCCCGGGCGCGGGCGGAGTCGATGTAGGGCTCGGCGAGGGCCTCGCTCATCGAGGCGCGGGTGAGCCGGGCGATGTGCGCCATCGGGTAGACCGACATGGTGAGGGCGGGCAGGATCAGGTGCTTCGGGGTGCCCGACTGCCCGGCGGGCAGCCAGCCGAGCTTCACGGCGAACAGCACCACGAGCATCATGCCGAACCAGAAGACGGGCACGGACTGCCCGAGCAGGGCGAGGGTGGAGGCGGCCCGGTCCCACCAGGTGCCCTCGCGGGTCGCGGCGAGCACGCCGAGGGGCACGCCGACGAGCAGGGCGAGGCCCATGCCGGCGGCGACCAGTTGCAGCGTGTACGGCAGCCGGTCGGCGATCATCGACGTGTTGGACTGGTAGAACTGCAGCGACTGGCCGAGGTCGCCGGTGAGGACGCCCCGCAGGTAGTCGAAGTACTGCACGACCAGCGGCAGGTCGAGGCCCAGCTCGTGGCGCAGCGCCTCGCGCTGCTCCGGCGGAGCCAGCGGCCCGAGGATGGTCGCGGTGGGGTCGCCGGAGAGGCGGCCCAGCAGGAACGCGAGGCTGAGGGCGATCAGCAGCGACGCGAACAGGGACGCGAGCCGGCTGCCGACCCGGCGGACGGTGCTGGCCTTCATCGGCGGGACCTCCAGCGCGCTCCGGGCATGGCGGCGAGCAGCTCGCGGGTGTAGTCGTTCTCGGGGGTGACGAAGACCTGCTCGCAGGGCCCCGACTCGACGACCCGGCCGCGGTACATGACGTGCACGACGTCGCAGAGCGAGCGGACGACGGCGAGGTCGTGGCTGATCATCAGCAGCGCCGCGCCGGTGGTGGCGCGGATCTGCCGGAGCAGGGCCAGCACGTCGGCCTGGACGGAGACGTCGAGGCCGGAGGTCGGCTCGTCGGCGACGATGAGTCGCGGGCGCATGAGCAGCGCGCGGGCGATGCAGACCCGCTGGGCCTGGCCCCCGGAGAGCTGGTGCGGGTAGCGGTCGAGCAGCTCGGGGGCGAGCCGGACGCTGCCGAGCAGCTCGGCGTCGCCGATCCAGGAGGTGCGCTCGGGTTGCAGGGTGCGCAGCTCCCGCAGCCCGGACCGCACGGACTGCCGGGGGTCGAGGGAGCCGTGCGGGTCCTGGAAGACGACCTGCACCTCGGGCCGCAGCCGGCGCAGCCGCGTACGGCTGATCT
Organism: Micromonospora sp. NBRC 110038; assembly: GCF_020884815.1. Lineage (NCBI taxonomy): Bacteria > Bacillati > Actinomycetota > Actinomycetes > Micromonosporales > Micromonosporaceae > Micromonospora > Micromonospora sp. NBRC 110038. The sequence goes on from NZ_BBOL01000007.1 coordinate 287,869, forward strand.
CCGACAGGGAGTGGCCGAGCAGCCGGATGTCGCCCCCGCCGCGCGGGCCCAGCGCGGTGGCGGCCATCGCGAGCGTCGTCTTGCCGGAGCCGGACTCGCCGACGACGGCGACGCTCTCGCCGGCGTCGATGCGCAGCGACACGTGGTCGACGGCGCGGAAGACCTGGCCGGTGCCGCGGTCGCGGTGCTCGACGACGAGGTCGTCGACCACCAGCACGGGGGTGTCCGTCTCCGGGGTGCGGGGGTGCCGGGCGGCCTCGCCCGGCACCCCCTTGCGCACTGCCTCGGTCATCGTCAGCGGGTCGTCTTCGTGAAGTCCACGGTGTTCAGGGGGCCGAACACCACGCCGGAGACGCCGGGGGCGGTCGCGTAGTTGAACACCTGCCGGTACAGCGGCACGTAGCAGTGCTTGTCCACGACGCCGATGGTGTTGAGCTGGTCGTAGATCGGGGCGGCCTGCTCGGCGCCGTCCTGTTCCAGCGCCTGCTGGGCGAGTTCGTCGATCTTCGGGTCCGGGCAGTTGCCGGTGATCGACTTCGTCTTCAGGAAGCCGCTGACGAAGTAGTCCGGCACGGCGACGTTCGGCACCCCGGCGAAGATGGAGATGCCGGGCACCTGGCGGCCGATGATCCGCTTGACGAGCGTGCCGTAGTCGAGCGGCACGTACGTCACCTTGAAGCCGGCCTGTTCGAGGCTGCCGCCGACGGCCTGGGCGACCTCCTCGATGTTGGTGTACTGGGCCGCCGGGTAGCTGATCTGCACGGCCGGGGCGGCGGAGCCGACGAGTTCCTTCGCCCGGGCGGCGTCGGCGGTCACGCTGCGCGACGGCTGCTGGCCCGGCTTGACGTTGAGCAGCCCGGCGTCGGCGACGGCCTGGCCGTCGAAGATGCCCTTGACGATCGCGTCGCGGTCGATGGCCAGGGCGGCGGCCTCGCGCAGCTTCGGGTCGTCGAAGGGCGCCTTCGTCGAGTCGAGGAACGCGATGATCTTCATGGCGGTCTCGGTGCTGACCACGTCGACGCCGGCGCTCTTGGCCGCGCTCGCCTGCGCGGGCGGCAGGTCGAAGGAGATGTCGACGCTCTTGCTCTGGATCAGCGCGAGGCGCTGCGCGGCCTCGTTGGCCCAGGTGAAGGTGATGCCGTCGTTGGTGGCCTTCGTGCCCCAGTAGTCGGGGTTCTTCTTGACCGAGATGTCGCGGCCGGCGTTCGCGCCCGCCCACACGTACGGGCCGGTGCCGACGGGGGCGGCGGCGAAGCCCTCCGAGCCCTTCTCCTGGTAGTACTTCGGCGGCACCAGGTAGACCGTGGTGAGCAGGTCGGGGATGTTGTACTGCGGGGTCTTCGTCTTGACCACGACGGTGGTGGCGTCGGGCGCCTCGATCGCGGTGACGTTGGTGAAGTAGGACTTGAGCTGGGAGGCGGCGGCGTCGCGGGTGAGCGTGATGGTGTTCGCCACGGCCGCGGCGTCGGCCTTCTCGCCGTTGCTGAAGGCGATGTCGGGCCGGACCTTGAAGGTCCAGGTCGTCGCGTCGGTGCGCGTCCAGCTCGTGACCAGGCCCGTGTCGGTCGGGGCGAGGTCCTTGTCGGTGTTGATCAGGGGCTCCAGCATCGTCGCCCAGACGATCTGGGCGGAGCGCGCGCCGACGATCGGGTCGAGGGTCGCCGGCTGGGCGGCGAGCAGCGCCCGGATGGTGGCCGAGCCGGACGACCGGGCGTCATCGGAGTCGGACCCGCCGCACGCGGTGAGGCTGGCACTCGCGACGGCAAGGGCGGCGGCCACGGCGAGGGACCGCCGGGAGCGCAGGAATTTCGTGATCATCATGGGCGTCCTTCAGAGGCGATGGACCCGTCATGTCTCGGCCTGGGCCGGCGGTGACGTTCGCCACAAAGTACCGACCAGCCGGTATCAAGTCAACGGGTCGAGCGGGTATCTCGTCCGTGACGTTCGTGTGTCAAAGGGCCGCCCGCCAGGGGCGTTGTATTCATACCGACCGGTATGTATGATGCGGCGGTGACCATCACCCTCACCCATGGGCACGACGGCCGCGTGGCGCACGTCCGCTACGACAACGCCGCGCGCGGCAACTGCGTCGACGACGCCGCGCTACGGGAACTCGTCGACACCATGACGGCCGCCGCCGCAGCCGAGACCTGCGTGGTGATCCGCCTCGACATGGCCGGGCGGCACTTCTGCGGCGGCTGGGACACGTCGTCCTTCGCCGGGCTGGCCGGCGCGACCCGCGAGGCGGTCTCCGCCCGGCTGCGCGGCAGCGACGCGGCGCTGGAGGAGATCCGGCGGCTCCCGGTGCCCGTCGTCGCCGCCGTCCGGGGCCACGTCATCGGGTTCGGCGCGGGCCTGCTCGACGCCGTGCACCTGCCGGTCGCCGCCGCCGACGCCCGGCTGTCGCTGCCGGAGGCCCGCTTCGGCTTCGCGCCCGCCGGGGTCGGCCACACGATCGCCCGGGCCCTGCCCCGGGCGCACGCCTACCACCTGCTGACCGGCGCGGCGACCGCCACCGCCGCCCAGCTGCACGCGTGGGGCCTGGTCGCCCGGGTCGTCCCCGACGCCCACCTCGACCGCGAGGTCGACGACCTCGTCGACTCGCTGCTCGCGCTGCCGCAGGGCACCCTGCGGGCGGTGGTCGAGGTCGTCGAGTCAAGCCTGGCCACCGGCGCCCCCGACCACGCGTACGACGTGTCGGCGCACACGATCGTCGCCGGCCTCGCCGCGCGGGCGGTGTCCGGGTGAGCCGGCCGTTCCGGCCCGGCGAGGCCGTCTGGGTGGAGCTGTGCACCCCGCATCCCGAGCGGGCCGAGGCCTTCTACGGCGCCCTGCTCGGCTGGACGGTCCGCGCGGAGCGGCTGGGCGCCACCACCTACCGCATGTGCGGCGTCGCCGGGCGCGACGTCGCCGGCATCTCCGACGCCGCCGCCCTGCACGGTGGCCGCCCCCGGGGCTGGCTCACCTACTTCGCCGTCGACGACGTCGCGGCGTCGACGCGGCAGGCGGTCGCGCTCGGCGGGGAACTGGTCACGCCCCCGCGCTACCTGCCCGCGGCCGGCACCGGCGCGGCGGTCGTCGACCCCTTCGGCGCGGCCTTCGGCCTCTACCAGGGCGAGTCGCGCGCCGGCGTCCAGGCCCTCAACTCGGTCGGCGCGCTGTGCTGGAACGAGCTGGACACCGGCGAGCCCGCGCGGGCGGTGGCCTACTACCGGGCCCTGTTCGGCTACACCACCCGCCAGCGCGGAGACGCACCGACGGCCCGGCCGTACACGCTGCTGATGCTCGACGACGTCCCGGTGGCCGGCGTCCTCGAACTGGACAACGAGTGGCCCAACCTCATCCCGTCGAAGTGGATCACCTACTTCGCCGTCGCCGACCTCGACGACGCGCTGGCCCGGGTCGCCGCCCTGGGCGGCACCCCGACCGTCGGGCCGGTCGACAGTCCGCACGGACGCCTGCACCTGATCAAGGACCCCGGCGGACACACGCTGTGCCTCATCCAGCTCGAAGGCGGGCTGCGCCCCGCGCCCGACTCCTGCGACCCGGCGGTGACCCGATGATGGCCGAGCCCCTGTTCGACTCCGCCGAGTTCCGCCAGGTGTGCGGGCACTTCCCCACCGGCGTGACGGCCGTGACCGCCGTGACCGGCGCCGGCGAGGTCGCCGCGCTGACCGTGAACTCGTTCACCTCGGTCTCGCTGCGGCCACCGAAGGTGTTGTTCTGCGTCACCAGCCACTCGTCGAGCTTCCCGGTCCTGATGGCGGCCGACCGCATCGCGATCCACATCCTCAGCCAGAACCAGGAGGACGTGGCCCGGCGGTTCGCCACCTCCGGTCTGTCCGGCGCGCAGCGGCTCGACGGGGTGTCCTGGGTGCCCGGCCCCGACGCCGTCCCGCTGCTGCCCGGCACGCCGGCGATCCTCGCCGGCCGCCGCGACGAGGTGATCACCAGCGGCGACCACGTGATCGTCCTGCTGGACGTCGACCACGTGCACCTGAAGCCGACGGGCGTGCCCGCGCTGTCGTTCTACCGGGGCCGGTTCGTCGCCCCGTCGGACGCCGCGCCGGAGTGAGCGCGCCGGAGTGAGCGCGCCGGAGTGAGCGCGCCGGAGTGAGCGCGCCGGAGTGAGCGCGCCGGAGTGAGCGCGCCGACGCGACCCGGCGGGTCGCGTCGGCGCGGGACTCAGCCGCAGCAGCGGGCTCAGCCGTAGTAGCGGAACAGGATCTCGGCCACGCAGCAGGGCTGCGACCGGTCGGCGAACTCCACGACCACCGACGCCTTGGCCTGCACGCCGCCGGGCGAGCCGTCCTGCGCCGCCGGGATCGGCCGGGCCGAGACGAGGGTCGCCGTGCCCTGGATCTCGACGCCCGGCGGCAACGGCCGCACGAAGCGGACCCGGTCCAGGCCGTAGTTGACCCCCATCGAGTGCTCCCGCACCTCGAGGATGTCCGCGAGCAGGAGCGGGACGAGCGCCAGGGTCAGGAACCCGTGCACGACCGTCGTGCCGAACGGCCCCGAGCGCGCCCGTTCGACGTCGACGTGGATCCACTGGTGGTCGCCGGTGACGTCGGCGAACCGGTCGATCTGCTCCTGGGTCACCACCCGGGGCTCGCTCGCGCCCAGGTCCTGGCCGACGAGGTCGAGCAGGTCGCCCGGGGTGTTCACGATCGTCTTCTTCGCGGTGCGCATGGGTCGCTCCGTTCCAGCGTGTCGGTCGAGGGGTGCGGCGGGACAGGGCGGTGGGCTACGACGGGCTCCCCGGCGGGCCGGCCCGGCCCGCCGCCTGCTCCGCGACGTGCGCGACGAGGGTCTCCCACTCCCTCGCCCAGGCCGCGTCGGCGACGGCGGGCCGGGCGAGGCCGAGCATCCGGCGGACCGCCGCCTCGTCGCGGGCCGCGATGGTGGCCACCAGCGCGTCGACGTGCGGCACGAGGTCGGCGTCGGCGACGGCCTCGCTGACCAGGCCCCGGCGGGCGGCCTCGTCGGCCGTCCACGTCTCGCCGGTGACGAGCAGCCGGCGGGCCAGCGCCGGGCCGACGGCGAGCGGCAGCAGCACGCTGGATCCCCAGCCGGGGACCTGGCCGACGGCGAGGTGCCGGTCGCCGAGGCGGGCGCTGCCGGCGGCGACGGCGACGTCGCAGGCCAGCAGCAGTTCGAGCCCGCCGCCGAAGGCCGCCCCGTTGACCGCGGCGACGGTGGGCACCGGGGCCGCCCCGATCGCGCGCACGAGGCGGCGGCCCCGGTCGAGGAAGGCCCGCAGCGCGGGCTGGTCGCCGAGCAGGCCGGTGGCCTCCGCGAGGTCGGCGCCGGCGCAGAAGCTCCGGCCGGTCCCGGTGAGCACGAGCGCCCGTACGCCGGGATCGCCCGCACCGGCGAGCCACCGTTCGAGGCCGGCGAGCACCGCGCTGTCGCACGCGTTGCCCGCGCCCGGGCGGTCGATGCGGGCCCAGAGGGCGGGCCCGCGCCGGGTGACGACGACGGCGGTCATGTCAGGCTCACGCAGAGCTTGCCGAACGCGGTGCCGGCGAGCATCCGGGCGGCCTGGGCGCGGACGTCGGCGAGGTCGACGACGCTGTCGACAGCGGGCCGGATGCCGTGGGTGTCGACGTAGTCGACGAGGGCCCGGAACTCGTCGAGGGAGCCCATGGTGGACCCGTGGACGGTGATCTCCCGGGCGAACAGGCGCGGCAGGTCCAGCTGGGCGGTGAAGCCGCTCGTCCCGCCGCACACGACGATGACGCCGCCGGCCCTGGTCGAGCGCACCGAGTGCGCGAAGGTGGCGGGGCCGACGGTCTCGACGACGACGTCGGCGAGCTCCGGCACGCGGTCGCCGACGTCCAGGGCGACGGCGGCGCCGAGGGCGAGCGCCCGCTCGCGCTTGGCCGGGGAGCGGGAGGTGACGACGACGGTGGCGCCGGCCGCCACGGCGAGGCCGACGGCGGCGGTCGCGACGCCCCCGCCCGCGCCCTGCACGAGCACGACCCGCCCGGGCCCGACCGTGGCCTTGGTGAACAGCATCCGGTAAGCGGTCAGCCAGGCCGTGGGCAGGCACGCGGCCTCGGCCCAGCTCAACGCGGCGGGCTTGGGCACGAGGTGGCCCGCCGGCACGACGACGCGCTCGGCGAGGAGGCCGTGGCCGGCGTCGGGGAGCAGGGTCGCGTGGGTGACGGTGCGGCCGTCGGGCGCGGTGGGCAGCACCGGGTAGACGACGACGTCCCGGCCGTCGGCCACCCCGGCGGCGTCGCTGCCGATGACGTGGGGCCCGCCGTGGGGGCGGCCGGCGACGCCGCGCAGCGTCCAGATGTCGTGCATGTTGAGCGCGCCGGCCCGGACGTCGACGCCCACCCAGCCGGGGGGCGGCTGCGGGTCGGCGAGGTCGCCGACGCGGAGGGCCTCGACGGGGCGGTCGGCGCAGGGCTCGACGACGTGGGCGGCCCTCATGCCGGCGCGGATCCCGCCGGCTCGACGGGTCCGTTCCAGAACGCCACGTCCGCCAGGTCGGCGCGGGCGGCGGGGCGGAAGTCGAGGCCCCGGGTGTAGGCGACGGGGAGCAGGGTGATCGGCCGCCACTCGGCCGGCAGGCCGAGCACCGCCTGGACGCCGCTGGCCTTGTGGGCCAGGGCGGTGGCCAGCACCGAGCCGAGGCCCCGGGAGCGCAGCGCGAGCTGGAAGGACCAGGCAAACGGGAAGATCGAGCCGTAGTATCCCGACGCGGTGCCGCCGACCGGCCGCTGCGGCAGCGGCTTGGTGCTGCACAGGACGACCAGGACGGGCACCCGGTCGAGGTGGTCGACGAGGTACTTCACCGCGCGCAGGACCCGGGCCTGCCGCGCCTGGGCCTGCGGGTCGGCGCGGACGGTCGGCGACAGGCGGGTGGTGGTCGCCGCCTCGCCGCTGGCCAGGGGGCGCTCGACCGTCTGGTGCCAGACCTCGGTGTAGAGCCCGGACAGCTTCCGTTTGAGGGTGGGGTCGTCGACGGCGACGATGCGCCAGTCCTCGAGGTTGGAGCCCATCGGCGCCTGCTGCGCGAGTCGGAGGCACTCCTCGACGACGGCGCGGGCGACCGGCCGGTCGAAGTCCATCCGGCGGCGCACCGCGCGGGTGGTCGTCAGCACCTCGTCGATGTCGGTGATCACTCTGGCGCTCATCGGGGTTCCTCTCCCGTGCGGCGGCCGACCTCCGCGTCGAAGCCCATCAGGTCGGCGATGTGCAGGGTGTCGCAGTACTCCCGGACCTCGCCGATGCCGTCGGCCCGGACGTCGACGATCCACAGGTAGCGGTTCTGGTAACGGGCCCCGTCGGCGAGGACGGCGTCGCCTACAGCCTCGACGGCGACCAGGGTGTCGTCGGCGATCCAGCGGCGCGGGGTCACCGTGACGGCGGCCGACCGGTAGCCGCCGGCAGCGAGGCGCGCCCGCATGGCCGCGAGCTTCTCGGTCAGGGTGACGGTCCCGTGGAAGGGGCCGTTGGCGTGGATGTCGCCCCGCCGGTGCGGGCGACCGAGGCGGCGGTCGCGGCCGGTGTCGGTCCACCACGTGGCATCGCCGGTGAAGAGGCCGCCGAACGTGTCGAGGTCGCCCCGGGCCAGCGCCGGCCACATCGCCAGGGCCGTCGCCACGGCCGGCGGTGGGTCGCCGGGGTCGGGCGCGTCGCCGGCCACCGGGTGGTCGAGGCTGCTTCGGGGTACGGGCGCACCGCCGCCCACCACCTGCTGGGCGTGGACGGTGTCGAGGTACTCGCGGACCGAGACGACGGCACCGGTGGGGTCGACGTCGAAGACGAAACCGTACCGGTTGGCGTACTCGACGCCGCTGGCGTGCACGCCGTGCCCCTCGACCTCGATGACGCACGTGTCGTCACCGGCGACGACGCGGCGCGGGATCTGCCGGCAACCGGTCGGGAACGCGGTGGGGCCGAGCCGGCGCATCAGCGCGAGCTTGTCGTCCATCCGCATGACGCCGTGCAGCGGGAACCGGCCGCTTCCGTGGGGGGACAGTTGCGGGTCGCCGCCACGGCGGTCCGGGCCGGTGTCGACCCACCAGGTCGCGCCGGTGGCGCAGAGGCGGGCGAGGCCACCGAGGCTTCCCCGGTCGAGCGCGGAGATGAAGTCCATCCCCGCCCGTACGGCGCGTGTCACCCGACCCCCTACATACCGACTGGAAGGTATCTACCACGACCGGCGAGGCAACTCAAGGGCAGAGTTCATACCGACCGGATGGTATTCTGCCGCGACAGGCTGTCCGACGAGGGGGTTCGTGGTGTTCGAGGCGTACCAGTTGCCCGAGGAGCACGCGGAGGTGCGGGCGGCCGTCCGCGCGGTGTGCGACGCCAAGGTCGCGCCCCACGCGGCCGAGGCAGACGAGACCGGCCAGTTCCCGCAGTCCTCCTACGACGCGCTGCGCGCCGCCGACTTCCACGCCCCGCACGTACCCGCCGAGTACGGCGGCGCCGGGGCCGACGCCCTCGCCACCGCGATCGTCATCGAGGAGGTCGCCCGCGCCTGCGCCTGCTCCTCCCTCGTCCCGGCCGGCAACAAGCTGGGCACCATGCCGCTGCTGCTGGCCGCCGACGAGCAGCTCAAGCAGCGCTACCTCCCGCCGGTGGCCCGGGGCGAGGCCATGTTCTCCTACTGCCTGTCCGAGCCGGAGGCCGGCAGCGACGCGGCGAGCATGCGCACCCGCGCGGAGCGCGACGGCGACACCTGGGTGCTCAACGGGGTCAAGCGGTGGATCACCAACGCCGGGCTGAGCGAGTTCTACACGGTGTTCGCCGTCACCGACCCGACCGCGCGCTCCCGGGGCATCTCCGCGTTCGTGGTGGAGCGCACCGACCCCGGGATCAGCTTCGGCGCTCCCGAGCGGAAGCTGGGCATCAAGGGCTCGCCGACCCGCGAGGTCTACTTCGACGACTGCCGCATCCCGGCCGACCGGATCATCGGCGCGCCGGGCACCGGCTTCGCCACCGCGATGCGGACGCTGGACCACACCCGGGTCACCATCGCCGCCCAGGCCCTCGGCATCGCGCAGGGCGCGCTCGACCACGCGCTGGCCTACGTGCGCCAGCGCCGGCAGTTCGGCAGGGCGGTCGCCGACTTCCAGGGCGTCCAGTTCATGCTCGCCGACATGGGCATGTCGCTGGAGGCGGCCCGCCAGTTGACGTACGCCGCCGCCGGCCGGTCCGAACGCGGCGAGGCGGACCTGACCTACTTCGGCGCGGCGGCGAAGTGCTTCGCCTCCGACGTGGCCATGCGGGTCACCACCGACGCGGTGCAGCTGCTCGGCGGCTACGGCTACACCCGGGACTTCCCGCTGGAGCGGATGATGCGCGACGCCAAGATCACCCAGATCTACGAGGGCACCAACCAGGTGCAGCGTATCGTGATGGCCCGCCACCTCCTCGGCGGCTGACCCGTCCGGCGGTCAGGCGTAGAGGCCCTCCAGCACCATCGCGCTGAACTGCCGCGCCACCTCGTCGACGCTGAGCGGGCCGCCGACGTTGAGCCACTGGTACGCCCAGGCGCACATGCCGACCAGCCCGAACGTGGCGATGCGCGGGTCGACGTCGGAGCGGAACGCCCCCCGGGCGACGCCGTCGGCGATCATCCCGGCGAAGGCCGACTCCACCAGGCCCCGCTTGCGGGTCACCTCGGCGAACAGGTCGGCGGTGAGGTTGCGCCGCTCCTGGTAGAAGATCGTCACGTGCGCCCGGTACTCGGCGACGCTGGTCAGGCTGAACCGGATCAGCTCGGCCACCCGCACCTTCGGGTCGTCGCTGCCGGCCTCGATCTTCGCGATCGCGGCGAGCTGCGCCTCCAGGTACTCCTCCTGGATGTGGCGCAGCAGGTCGTCCTTGCTCTCGAAGTGGTGGTAGAAGGCGCCCTTGGTGAGCTTGGCCCGGTCGGCGATCTCCTGCACCGACGTGCGGTCGAAGCCGCGCTTCTCGAACAGCTCCAGCGCGCTGGCGATCAACGACTTGCGGGTGTTCTCCGGGTCGTAGCCGTCGGGCCACCGCTGCCGGCGACGGGTCGACTCCGGCCGGTTGGACGTGGCACGCGCCATTGGTGGCCTCCTATCCCCTGCACAGCCCCACAATGCTACCGTCCGGTCGGAAGGAATGGGGTACGCGGCCCGGGGCGGTTCGCGCCGCGCCCCGTCGGTCAGGCCGCGCCCCCGTTGACGTACACCACCTGACCGTTGATCCAGCGGCCCGGGCCGGCCAGGAATGCCACCACCTCGGCGGTGTCGGCCGGGTCGCCGAGCCGCCCCATCGGCGACATCGCCGCCATCGCGGCGATCGTCTGCTCGTCCTTGCCCGCCAGGAACAGGTCCGTGCCGGTGGCGCCCGGCGCGACCGCGTTCACCGTGACGTCACGCCCGCGAAGCTCCCGGGCCAGGATCAACGTGATCGCGTCCACCGCCGCCTTGCTGGAGGCGTACGCGGCGTAGCCGGGCATGGACAGCCGGGGTGTCGTGCTGGAGATGTTGACCAGCGCGCCGCCGGGCCGGATCCGGCGGGCCGCCTGCTGGTCGACCACGAAGGTGCCCCGCACGTTGACGCGGTGCACCCGGTCCAGCTCCGCCAGATCCAGCTCGGTCACCGGGGCGTGCGACGCCACCCCGGCCGAGTGCACGACGACGTCGATCCCCCCGTACGTCCGCTCGGCGACGTCGAACAGCTCCGCCACCGCCACCTCGTCGGCGACGTCGGCCGGCACCGCGACGGCCTCCCCACCGGCGGCGACGATCGCCGCCACGACCTGCTCCGCCGCGACCTTGCCGGTGGCGAAGTTGACCACCACCGCGAAGCCGTCCGCCGCCAGCCGCTGCGCGACCTGCCGGCCGATGCCCTGGGAACCGCCGGTCACGATGGCGACACGCTGCGGGACGGTCATGACGATTCTCCTGGTCCTCGCGGGGCCGGGACGGCGACGCCGCCCCCGGAGATCGAATTAGATCAAACGGCGTACGTCAAGCGCCGCCCCCACGGTCGCCCCGCACCAGGCGCCGTGGGGGCGGCAGTCCACGCCGGCTCACCCGTGGATCAGCCGGCCGCCGGTGCCACCCAGGAGGACCGGATCAGCTCCCGCTCGGTGGCGGCGAGGTGGGCGGTCGCGGCGAGCCAGGCCCAGGCGTACCGGTCCGGGTCGGGGTCGGTGAGCCGCCCGAACGCGTCCCGGCCGCGCCGGTCCGACTCCGCCACCAGCGCCGACGCCACCGCGGCGGCGGTGGTGAAGCCGGCCCGGCGCAACGGCACCGCCAGCGAGGCGGCCTCGTCGCGGGCCGCCTCGGCCACCGCCCGGCGGCCACCCGAGACGGCCAGCTCCACCAGCCGACGCACCCGCCACAGCGGGGACTCCGCGACCGCGTCGACGGCCGGCGCCGACTGCGCCGGGCCGGCCTGCGCGCGGGGCGGCAGGTGCGAGCCCTGGATCTGGTCGTAGCCCAGGTCCGCCCGCCCGTGCCACTCGGGCGGCAGCCGCAGGGTCTCGGTGGCACCCGGCACCGCGCCGACCGCGAGCGGGCGCAGCGTGCCGGCCCGGTCGGGGTCCAGCCGGCCGACCACCCGGATCCGCAGGCCCGGCCAGGACGCCAGCCGCCGCAGGTTGGCCACGTGCGCCAGCGCGGGGTGCGGGTTGGCCGGCACCAACCGGATCACCGGCCCGTCCGGCACCGGCGCCCGGTCCGCCCCCGCGTCGGGGGCCAGCTCGCGGGCCAGCACCTGGTCGCCGACCGCGCCGACCACCACCAGGTCGGCGCCGAGCAGCGCCGTGCCGGCCCGACCCGGATCGGCCGGGTCGTCGACGGCGAGCTGCCCGGACACCACCTCCGCCAGCGGCCGGGCGAACAGCTCCGCCAGCGCGCCGCTGGACCAGTCGGCCCCGGTGAGGGGGGTGGCTCGGACCCCCGCGCCGGCACCGAGCCGGCCGTCCGGGGAGACCGTGGTGCCGGTGATCCGCAGGCCACCCCGGGCCAGCGCCGCGTGGTCGACCGAGACCGCGCCCATCTCCGTGACCGCGTGGGCGCAGTCCCTGGCGCGATTCGGGCCGCCCGGCTTCACGTCGGCGAACGAGAGCCGACGGCCGTCGGCGGCGACCAGGTGGGTGACCACGCCGGCGTAGCCGGTCGCGCTGATCACCGGTTCGCGGCAGACGCCGTACACCTCCAGCGTGCCGTCCGGCTCGTAGGCCCGCCGGAGCACCCCGACCAACGCCGGATCGGGATCGCCGGCGGCGAGCCGACCCGCCGCGTACAGCAGGTCGTGCAGCACCTCGACCAGGTCGGCGAGCCGGTGGCCGGTCTGCCGGGACCGGTGCGCGCGCAGGCCGCGCACCAGGCGCAGCGCGGCGGCCTCGGCGCGCGGCAGGCCGGCCAGGCGGGCCCCGTGCGCGGCGCGCAGCAGGTCGGCCTGGCCGACCGCGCCGGCGGCCGGGACACCGGAGGCGAGCACCGCGGCGGCGGCCCGCCACAGCGCGCCGGCGGCGGCCCGCTGCGCCTTCGTCGGCGCGCCGCCGGCGGCGGCCGGGCCGGTCGCGCCCGCCCGCCCGGCCCTGCTGGCCCGCCCGGCGCCGTCCGGAGTGGCCGGCGCGGCGGGTGCCGGATCGGGGTGGCTGGCCGGGTCGGCGACCGGGCAGGCGGCCAGGACCGCCGCGAGGTGCAGGCAGCGGGGTGCCAGCAGGCAGGAGCACCGGGCCTGCTCCGGGCCGGTGACCGCGCCGGTCGGGCCGGGCCGCAGGACGACCAGGGCCTCCGGCCCACAGTCGACCGACACGCCGCCGTCGACCTGGCCGACCGGCAGCGCGGCCAGCCGCTCGACGGTGGCGTCCAGCCGCCGGCGCAGCCGCGACGGCAGGGCCGCCACCGCCGCGGCGGCGACCGCCGGCGACACCGGCGGCAACCGGTCCGCGGCCACGGCGGTGGGGGTACGGTTCGTCAACGTGATCCTCCCCGGACACGGTCGCCCACCCAACGGGCGAGTTCGAGCGGGCTGAGCGCGGCGACCGGCATCCCGGCCGCGACGAGCTGCTCGGCGACCGGCACCGAGTAGCAGGGCATCCCCCGGTCGTTGAGCGCGGCGCAGCCCAGCAGGTGCACGCCGGCCGACGCCAGGGTGCGGACCTCGCCGAGCAGCCCGGCCAGCGGGTAGCCCTCCTCGAAGTCGCTGACCACGGCGACGATGGTGCGGCTCGGCACGGTCACCAGCGAGCGGGCGTGGGCCAGCCCGGCGGCGATGTGCGTGCCGCCGCCGACACGCACCTCCAGCAGCAGCGACAGCGGGTCGTCGACCCGGTCGGTCAGGTCGACCACCTCGGTGGAGAAGGCGAGGAAGTGGGTCGACAGGGTGGGCACCCCGGCCAGCACGGCGGCGGTCAGCGCCGACCACACCACCGACGCCTCCATCGAGCCGGACACGTCGACCACCAGCACCAGCCGCCAGTCGGCCTCCCGGCGGGTGCGGGTGTGGAACACCGGGCGCTGCGGCACGACCACCGTCCGGCCGTCGCCGAGCCGCCGGGTGTGCGCCAGGTTCGCCCGCAGCGTACGGGCGAGGTTGATCCGCCCGCCGGGGCGGCGGGTCGGGCGCGGGCTGGTCAGCCCGGTCAACGCCGGCCGCGCCTGGTTGGCCAACCGCGCGGTCAGCTCCTCGACCAGTCGCCGCACCAGGGGCCGCAACGCGGCCAGCTTCGCCTCGGGCAGGCCGCCCACCAGCGACAGCACCGAGGCCAGCAGCTCCACCGAGGGACGCACCGAGGCCGGGTCGAGTTCGCTGAGCACGTCGGTGCGGCCGTTCTCGGCGGCCCGGGCGATGACCTCCTCGCGCACCGTCGTGCCGAACAGCGCCTCCAGTTCGTCGGCCCACTCGCGGGCCGTCGGGAAGGCGGGCTCCTGCCCGCCGCCGCCCGAGGGGCCGAGGTCGATGCCGCCCTCGCCGCGCCCCGCCCCGTACAACTCGTCGAGGGCGCGGGCGTAGCGGCGGGCGTCGGCCGGCAGCCGGTCGGGTTGCCGGCCGAGCAGCAGCCGCCACCGGTCGGTCGGGGTCAGCCCGCCGCCCGGCGCAGCCGCCGCCCGGTCCCCGCCGCCGACGGGGGCGTCAACGGCACCGGCGTCCGGGCCCGGGAGCGGCAGGGCGCGGGCGAGCAGCACGGCCCGGCCGGCCGCGTCGGCCGCGGCCCACCGGGCCAGCAGCTCGGGCGGGGCGGACAGGGACAGGTCGAGCCGGTCGCCCAGTCGTTCGGCGACGGTGTCCAGCAGCCGCTCCCGGGCCGCCGGGGTGAGCGCGTCGAACCCGCCCCGCAGCGCGGGCAGCCGGTCCAGGAACTCGGAGTCGGTGAGTCGTTCGACCCGGTCCAGCAGCGGGTCCAGCGCGGCGGGCGCGGACTGCAGCAGCGGGTGCGCGGCGGTGAGCAGGCCACCGAGCAGCCGGTGCAGGTGCCGTCGCGTGTCCGGCCCGGTGGCCGCGTCGACCCAGCCGGCCACCCGGGTGCCCAGGGTCGCCAGGTCGGTCAGGTCGAGCAGCACCCGGGCGGCCAGGGCGGCGCCCTGCATCAGCGCCGAGCCCGACCGGGTCAGGTCGTCGAGGGCGGCGTCCAGACGCAGGCCGATCCGGTCCTGCCCGGCCCGCACGGCGAGGTCGACCAGGGCGGCCGCGTCGTCCGCGGCGTCGCTGCCGGCCAGGCCGGGCAGCCCGCGCACCGCCGCGTCCAGCAGCACGACGGCCAGCTCGGCCGCCCGGTCCCGGCTCGCGGCCGTGGTGCCGGGCAGGTGTTGCCGGCGCAGCGCCTCCAGCAGGTCCAGCGCGGCCAGCAGCTCGGGCAGCGTGCCGGTGGCGGGCAGCACGGCGGCGGCCAGGTCGAGCCGGTCGGCGACCAGCTCGGGCAGGTCGCACCGGGCGGCGTCGCGGAGCCCGGCGAGCAGCTGCGCGGCGGTGGGCCCGCCGTCGGCGACCTCGCGGCGGAACCGCTCCCGCAGCGTGCCGGTCGCGGCCAGCGCCGCGGTGACCCCGCGCACGCCGACCAGGTCCAGGCGGGCCGCCACGGACGGGGTCCAGGCCAGCTGCCAGCGGGTGGTCAGGGCGGCCCCGTCGCCGGTGCCGGTCACCGCGACGGGTTCGCCGTAGCCGACGCCGCAGACGTGCAGGCGGTGCAGCAGGACCTCCCGCCGCCGGTCCAGGTCGGTGCGCAGCGGGTCCAGGCGGACCTCGCGGGCCTTCGGGCTGTCGGGGTGGGGCAGGCGCAGCGCGGCCAGCGCCGCCTCGACCGCCGGGCCGAGCCCGGAGCGGGGCGTGCCGGGGGCCGTCCGGCCCCGGTCGGCGCCGACCAGCACGGTCTCCAGCGCGCGGGCCAGGGCGCGGCCCCGGCCGAGCAGCTCGCCCTGGCCGAGCACGGTGGTGACCGCCTCCAGCACCTCGCCCCGGCCGGGGGCGGGCAGGCCGCGCAGCCGGGCCAGGTCGTCGGCGAGCCGCACCGCCTCGGCGGCCTCGCCGGTGCCGGCGGTGTGCCCGGCCGCGCGCAGCTCCCGGCACACGTCGGTGACGGCGCGGGCGGCGGCGGCCCGGATCCGGTCCGGGTCACCGGCGGCGGCGAGGACGGCCTGCTGCCAGCGCGGGTCGCGGATCCCGGCCGGGTAGCCGGACCGGGAGTCGAGCAGGTCGAACGCGTAGGGCACCAGCGAGGTGGCGACGGCGTCGCCGGGTGGGGCCGTCGACCGGTCGGCCGCCCCGCCCAGCGGGCCGCCGGTCGACCGGGCCGGGCCGCCGGTGGCGGGGCCGGCGTGCCCGGCGGCGTCGGGCGCGAGCAGGGCCGGGGCGTGGAAGGCGCCGACGACGGCGGCGACCCGCCGGCCGTCCGCGCCCGCGTCGGCCAGCACCCGGCGCATGTGCTCCTCGCGGGCCAGGTCCCGCGCCGGCACGCCCTCGTCGCCGGCGCTGTCGGCGCGCATCGCCCAGCCCACCCCGAGGGCGGCCCGGCGCACGGCCTCCGGCGAACAGCCCGGGGCGCGTACCTCGACCACCCGGTCCCACATGTCGTCGCCGTCGCGGCCGGTGCCGCTGGCGCCGAGCCCGGCGGCGTAGCGCGCCGGGCGAGGGCCGGGCACGCCCTGGTCCGCGTCGGCACCGCCGACGGTCGTCGGGTCCGCGCCGGTGGCCGCCCCCGTGGCCGTCCAGCCGGGATCGGCCAGCGGCAGGTCGCAGCAGATCACCTCGACGCCGCGCTGCCGGGCCCAGCGGATCGCCGCCAGCTCCGGGGAGAAGTCGGCGAACGGGTAGAAGCCCATCGGCCCGTCCGCGCCGTGGCTGCCGACCACGGCCAGCGGCGCCCGGGCGGCCGGGTCGGACAGGTACGGCAGCCAGTGCTGGAAGTCCGCCGGCAGCTCGACGGCGACCACCTCGGCCCCGGCGGCGTCCAGCAGGGCGGGGACCACCGACGCCAGGGCGGGGCTGTGGTGCCGCACCCCGATCAGGTAGGGCCGCGCCGAGGCGGCGAGGGCGTCGACCACGGCGCGCGGGTCGGCGGCCGACAGGTCGGTCGCGGCCGGGCCGCCTGCCGGCGGGTCGAGCACGGCCGGTGCGCCGGCCGGGCCGGCGGGTTCGCGGGACGGTGGCGTCACCGCAGGCTCGCCCGCAGGTCCCAGAGCCGACGCCACATCGCCGAGCCGTCCTCGGCGCGGCGGCGGA
The DNA here is from genome assembly GCF_020884815.1 of Micromonospora sp. NBRC 110038. Taxonomy (NCBI): domain Bacteria; kingdom Bacillati; phylum Actinomycetota; class Actinomycetes; order Micromonosporales; family Micromonosporaceae; genus Micromonospora; species Micromonospora sp. NBRC 110038. The sequence goes on from NZ_BBOL01000007.1 coordinate 304,543, forward strand.
CCGGGCCGTCCCAGTAGCCGAGCAGCCGGGCGTGGTCGTTCTCGTCGTCCTTGCGGACCACCCCGAGCAGGTGCCCGGGGACCAGGTCGAGCGGGTCACCGCCGGGCAGGTACGCGGCGGCCAGCCCGAGCGACGCCGCCACCTGCACCGCCTCGGCGGTGGACATCACGGTGCCGGGCCGTTCCACGTCCCAGCCCTCGCCCGACCGGCCGGTGCGCAGGTCCCGGAACACCGTGATCAGGGCGTCGAGCACCGCGTCGTCCACCGTGTACGGCGCTCCGGCGCGCTCCACGGCGGCGGTGGCCTGCCGGCGGACCAGGTCGGTCTCGGTGCCCGCGTCGGCGATCGGGTGGACCGTCTCGAAGTTGAACCGGCGCTTGAGGGCCGAGGACATCTCCGACACGCCCCGGTCGCGCAGGTTGGCGGTGGCGATCACGGTGAACCCGGGCGTGGCGCGGATCAGGCCGTCCCCGGTGCCGGACAGCTCCGGCACGTTCATCCGCCGGTCGGACAGGATGGACACCAGGGCGTCCTGCACCTCGGGCAGGCAGCGGGTGACCTCCTCGATCCGGGCCACCCGGCCGGTGCGCATCGCGGTCAGCACCGGCGAGTCGACCAGGGCCTGGGGGGTGGGGCCCTGGGCGAGCAGCAGCGCGTAGTTCCAGCCGTACCGGAAGGCGTCCTCGGTGGTGCCGGCGGTGCCCTGCACGGTCAGGGCGCTCGTGCCGCAGATGGCGGCGGCCAGCAGCTCCGAGAGCATCGACTTGGCGGTGCCGGGCTCGCCGACGAGCAGCAGGCCCCGCTCGCCGGCCAGGGTGACCACGCACCGCTCGACCAGGCTGCGCTCGCCGACGAACTTTCCGGCGATGGTCATGCTCGCCGGCAGCTCCACGCCGCCGAGGCGGTTACGCCGGTCGGCCGGCAGCGACAGCGCCTCGCCGTCGCTGCCCCGGATGAAGGTGACCACGGCGCGCGGGGTCAGCGCCCAGCCCGGCGGCCGGGCCCCGTCGTCGTACGCGGCCAGGAAGGCCAGCTCGTCGGCGTACCGCTGCTCGGCGGAGAGCACCTGGGCGGCGGCGTTGTCCGGCGCCGCGGTGGGGCGGACGTGTTCCGTCACGGTCACGGGGGTTCCTCGATCTTTCACTGGTGTCGGACGTGCGGGAGGTCGGTGGTGGGGCCGGCGGCCCCACCACCGACGCGGGGATCAGCGCGGGGCGCGGGTGGCCGGGGCGTCGAGGCGGGGCGGGTCGCCGTCGCACGACCGCCGCCAGGCCCGCCGGTACAGGTCGGCGACCGGCTCGCCGGGCACGGTGACGCCGAGCGCCGCCGTGCCGTCGGGGCCCAGGTCGAACAGGGTGGCCTTCCAGCCCTCGATGGGGGCCTGCCCGCCGCCGCGGGCCAGCCACGGGCCGGGCAGGAACAGCGACCGGCCGGCCCGGGGCCGGCTGGCGGCGACGACCAGGTCGGTGCCGGCCAGCTCGGCGCGGGCGGCCTTGAGCCGGGCCGGCTTCCAGCCGGTCCACGCCGCCGTGTTGCGGTCGGTCGGGTCCGGCATGGCCAGCAGCATCAGGTACACCGCCGCCGCGTCGGCGCCCAGGCCGTGCGCCGCGACCACCTCGGCGACCAGGTCGGGCACGGACCGGGTCGGGTCCTGCGGCCACCACGTCCCGTCGGCGGCCCGCTCGCCGCCGGCCGGGTCGCCGGGATCGGCGAGCAGCGCCTCGAACCGCGGGTCGCGGACCAGCCGCAGGGCCACCTCCATCGGGTACGGCCGGGCCGCGTCGTAGCGCAGCGTCGGCAGGTACGGGTCCGTCCCGTCGGCGTCGAGCAGGTCCGGCCGCAGCGCGGGCGAGGGCTGGTCGTCGTGGGTGGCCAGCATGATCGCGCCGTAGCGCTCCCAGCCCGGCCCGGTCTCCGACGGGGTGCCCGCCACCTGGCGGAAACTGGGCAGGGAGACGTACCGGTCGAGGTCGAGCAGCAGCTCGGGGTTGGCCAGCCGGTCCCGGATCGCGGCCAGGGCGGCCGGCAGCGCGGCCCGGCACGCGTCGCCGGCCGGCGTGTGGTGGGCGACCCAGGCGGTCAGGGCGACCGTCGAGGTCAGCACCGCGCCGGTGAAGCCGGTGGCCCGCTCGTCGACCGGCCGGGCCCGGTCGCCGCTGATCCGGAAGGCCAGGTCCGTGCTCAGCTCGACCGACCGGGCCGGGTCGAGCAGCGCCGGCAACGCCTGGGCGGGGCTCCAGGCCGCGCGGACCGCGCGCACCGCCGCGGCGAGCAGGTGCTCGGGCACCACGACCCGGCGGCCGAGGGCAGCGTTCCAGACCGCCGCCGCCGCGTCGACGTCCGGCCCGTCGGTCCACAGCCGGCCCGGGTCGGCGGGCAGCAGGGCCGCGACCACGGCCCGGCGCAGCGGCGCAGCGGCCTCGTTGAGCACGCCGAAGGCCAGCTTGACCTCGCCGACCTGCCGGATGCCGAGCGCCCGGCGGGCCTCGACCGGCACGGGGGTAGCCGAGTCCGCGTGCGGCAGGCCGGCCAGCACCAGCTTCGCGGCGGTGGGGGTGACGCCGGTCAGCTCGGCGAACCGCTCGGCCGCCTCCGGCCGCCACGGCAGCGGGCCCCGCGCGGCCCACTCGGTGCGGAAGCGGGCCAGCCAGCCGGCCGGCCGGTCGTCGCCGACCGGGGTCGCGGAGTCCACCGTGTACGGCTCGGGCACGGCGAACACGCCGGCCGGGTCGTGGTACAACGCCTCAAGGTGGTAGCCGGTGCGGGTGCCGCTGGCGGTGAGGACGGCGAGGAACGCCCCGCCGGGCAGCGGCAGGATGCCCGCCCGGGGGCGGCGGCGGTTGCCCTGCGCGTCGAGCAGGTCGTCGTCGAGCAGGTGCAGCCGCAGCCGACGCCACCGGGCGGGCGTGCCGGCCGTGGTCAGGTCGAGCCGGTCGAGTGCGGTGAGCAGGTCGGCCAGGTCCTCCCGCTGCTCGTCGGGGGTGACCGCAACGACGGCCCGGTAGGCGACGGCCGCGACGCCGTCGAGCACCGGCCACCAGTGCAGGGCGCCGGGCAGCGCCGGCCCGTCGATGTGCAACCGCACGGCGGGATCGACGCCGCCGGGCGCGGAGCGCTGGGCGTCCAGCGCCTGGAACTGGGTGAAGGCGTGGGCCAGGTCGGCCTCCCCGTAGACCGTGCCGCGCAGCCCGTCGAGCGCCGCGCTGAGCCGCCGGTCGGTGGGGCCGGCGGCGGTCGCCGCCGGGGCCTGCGCCGGGGCGGACAGCGCCCGGGTGAGCCGCTCGGTCGCCGCGTCCAGGTCGGTGCGGACGCGGGCGGCCAGCCGCAGCACCCCGGCGACCCCGGCGAGCAGCGCGTCGTGGCTGATCGCCGGCACCGCCGACCGGATCAGCGCGACCAGCGGGTCGGGGGCGGGCGCGGCCTGCCCGCCGGTCGGCGCCGGTGCGGCCGGGCCGGGCCGGCCGGCGCCCGTCCGGTTCGCCGCCGGGTCGGCCAGCAGGGCGCGTCGTTCGTCGACGGCGGCCACGAGCAGGGCGGCGACGGCGTCGCGGTCGATCCGGCGCAGGGCGGCGGAGCCGGCCGGGTCCCGGGGCAGCAGGTTGCCGAGGAAGTCCGGGCCGGGCAGCGGCACCGCGCCCGGGGTGTAGTCCCGGCCGGACTCCCCGGCCACGGCCGAAGCGACGCCGTCCGGGTCGAGCAGGGCGAGGTTGCCGAGCACGGCGCGGGGCCGGTCGTCGCCGGGCAGCACCAGCGCGGCGATCGGCTCCTGTCCCGCCGGCACGGTGACGGCGCGGCCGGCCAGGTCCTCGCCGCGCACGGAGCCGTCGGGCCGGGTGACGACCCGCCAGCCGAGCAGGCCGTCCACCGGCGCGGCGGCCGGGGTGGCCTGCGGCGACAGGGCGGGCCGCAGCCAGCTCGTCCGCTCCGTGAGGCGCTCCTCGGCGGGCAGGTCGGCCAGGAACCGGGGCAGGCTGCGCCGGCCGTGGCCGCCGCTGGCCGGGTCGTACTCGCGCCAGCCGCGGTCGCCGTCGTCGTCCCTGCGGTAGACCCAGTGCGTGGTGCCGTCGGTGATGACCGGCAGCTCGTCGGGGACGGCGGTGTCCCCGGCGTGCAGCACGCCGCCGCCGGTGGTCCGCCCGCCGCCGGCCAGGGGCAGGGTGATCGTGTTGCGTCGCGGCTGGCTGCCGCGGGTGCGGCCCTGGAGGGGCTGCGGCTCGTCGGGGGCGGAGTGCCAGTAGCCGCGCAGGTTGTAGTCGAGCTCCTGGGAGCGCCAGAAGACCAGCAGACGGCCGTCGACGTAGTGGTAGCCGGGCTCGCCCCACCGGTCGCCGGCGGGGATGCGCAGGTCGTGGCGGAGCACGATGCCCTCGGGGCCGATGACGCGGACGGTGGTCGGGCCGCCGAGGATCGCGTAGGGCCACGCCTCCTGCCAGGTCGTCTCGACCCGGTGGTCGCCGCCGGTCACCTCCTGCCAGGCCGTCTCCCACTCCGGCCAGCCCAGCTCGTCGAAGATGCCGCCGCGCAGGCTGGCGGCTACCTGCTCGGCGAGGTCTACGCCGAGGGCCCACCCGAGGTCGCCACCAGGGCCGGCGTCGATCCCGTCGGCGTCGTCGGTGACCAGCCGCAGCGCCTCGGCCGGGAGCCCGCCCAGCCAGCCCACCGACTCCCGCAGGTAGGGCAGCCCGGCGGTGAACCGGTCACGGACGCGGCCCCGCAGCCAGTCGGCCAGCAGCGGCCGCAGGCCCGGCGTGTCGGCCAGCCGGCGCAGCGTCTCCGACTCGTTGTCGAGCCGGGCCAGCCCCCGGCGCAGGGGCTCGGTGAACCGGTCGTCGCCGGCCAGCGCGCGCAGGTCCCGTTCTCCCCCGGAGCTGGCCCACTGCGCCAGGTCCAGGGTCTCGCGCTGCCGCGGCGCGGCGACCGGCAGGTCGAGGGCGAGCAGCAGGTCCAGCAGGTCCAGGTCGTCGCCGATGGCGAGGGGCTCGCCGCTGTCGGCCAGCTCGGCGCGCAACCGGTCGGCCATCCGTTCGACCAGCGGATACAGCGCCGGAAGCCGAGGGGGACGGTAGCTGGAGGTGGCCCGGTCGAGGAAGCGGCGCAACCACCCGGCGGCGCCGTCGCGGGGGCGGGCCGCGTCCGGCACGTCGGGGTCGGAGAGCCCGGCGAGGGCGCCGGTCTCGGTCAGCAGGGCCAGCCAGGAGACCAGGTCGTCCCGGTCGGTGGGCATCAGGTCGAGCAGGTTGCCGCGCACCGCCGGCTCCCGGCCGGCCAGCGCCGCCACCGCCGGCAGGTGCGCCCGCCACCAGCCGGCCGGCGCCCCGGCGACGGCGGGCAGCCGGAGCAGCTCGGTCAGGTAGGCGGCCACCCGGTCGGCGGCCCCGGCGTCGGCCTTGCCGGCGGCCCGGGCCAGCCGGTTGACCGCGGTGGCCGACTGGGTGGACGGCACCACGCCGGCGGTGGCGGCCCGCAGCGCCAGCCGGCAGAACCGGTCCAGGGCCTCGCCGGGCGGCAACTGGGCGGACAGCTCCCGCGCGTAGCCGGCCAGCGCGGCACCGGACACCACCTTGGCGGACGCGAACTCCAGGTAGACCTCGTCGAGCCGGTTCAGGTCGATGGGCAGGCCGTGCTGCGCCTCCGCCCGGCGGGCCTTGTTGAACAGCTGCGTCGCGTAGGTGTCCTGCCCGGCGGCCAGGAACACCCGCGCCGCCTGCTCGAAGAACGTCGGCAGCACGTGCGGCAGCGTGCGGGCGAACCGCTCGGCGACGGCCAGGTGCCCGTCCAGGGCGGCCTTGGGCCGGGACCGGGCCTGCCGGGCGAGCTTGCGCAGCTCCGGCACCACCGCCAGGACGTGCCGGCCGTCGGCCGGGTGGTGGACCAGCACCCACTCGGGGAACGCCAACGGACGGCGGGGCCCGAGCCCGACGACGGCCGGCTCGGCGGCCGGGGCGAGGCCGAGGAAGCCCACGGCGGCGTCCTCGCCCTCGCCGAGGGCGGCGTCGACCAGCCGTACGACCGGCCGGTCGCCGAGGACCGGGTGCCCGTAGCTGCGGGCGGTCAGCGGCACCGCGAGATCGCCGGCCCCGGCGGCGCCGGTCGGCAGCACCGCCCCGGCGGCCAGCAGGCTCTCCGCCGACGGCGGGGCCGCGGTGGTGGTCGCGGTGGTGGTGGTCGCGGTCATGCCGTCCTCCCCGTGGTGGTCGCGGCGCCGGACAGGGCCGTGGCCATGCGCATCCCCTCCGACCAGGCGACCGGCCCGACCTCGGCCAGCCGCAGGGTCGGCCCGTCCACGACCGTCCAGGAGAGGCCGCCCAGCGTCGCCTCGGAGTCCCAGTAGTCCTCGTCGAAGCCCAGGGCGGCCTCGACCGTGTGGCCGTCCTCCCAGACGCGGCACCTGACCTGCGAGCCGGAGACCCGGAAGCCGAACGTGGCGGCCCGGACGGCCAACCGGTTGGGGACCTTCGTGCCCCGGAAGTCGGTGACGGTGGTGTCCCGGTCGGTCAGGGTCGCGGGCCGGGACCAGGTGCCCCGGTGCAGCTGCTCGACGCGCTGGGTGATGTCGAGTTCGTCGGCGAACTCGCGCAGGTCGGCCAGGGCGGGCAGGTGCGCCGGGTGGGGCAGCCGGGCAGTGCTCGGCGACAGCCGGACGGTCTCCCCGTCGAGGTCGACCATCCGCAGGTCGCCGCCGTCGGTGACGTCGCGCAGGAAGCCCGGCGCGGCCGGGTCGTCGCCGAGCACCACGAGGTCGCGCAGCGCGTCCCGCCAGGCCGGGTCCGGCCAGACCCGGGCCAGCAGCGCGGTCGGCACCGGCAGCGAGGACACCACCCAGGCGTCGACCCGGGCCAGGCACTCGGCGGCGTGCCGGTCAAGCCACTGGGCGAGCTGCCGCAGCCGGTCCACCTCCGGGTCGTCCCGCAACGCCTTGGGGAGGGTCTTCAGTGGACGCCCGGTGGCCCGTGGGCCGGCCGACCGGGCCGCCACCTTTCCGTCCACGAGGGAGATCTCGTACGAGTCTCCCACCGCTAGCCAGCCCATCAGGAACACCCTCCGCAATGGCGAAATCACCAGATTCCCCAAGGAATCCGTCATGATCGACGACGCACGGAGGCTAACAGTAGCGACCGACAAGATCGCTGAGGTCGGTCAGGGAGCGGTGCCGGACCAGGCCCGGGCGACGCCGCGAGCGGTTGTTGCGCCAGCCAGCCGGGCGAACGGGCCGCCGGCGGCCAGCAGCACCCCGGGCGGCCCGCACTCCACCAGCCGGCCCCCGTCGAGCACCAGCACCAGGTCGGCGTCGGCGACCGTGGAGAGCCGGTGCGCGATCACCACCCGGGTCATGGGCAGCGCGCGCAGGCCGGCCTCGACCGCCGCCTCGGTCACCGTGTCCAGCGCGCTCGTCGCCTCGTCCAGGATCAGCAGGGCGGGTTCGGCCAGCAGGGCCCGGGCGAGCGCGACCCGCTGCCGTTGCCCGCCGGACAGGCCGGCCCCGCCGTCGCCGAGGCGGGTATGCAACCCCATCGGCAGGGCCGCCACGTCGTCGTGCAGCGCGGCCAGCCGGATCGCGCGGGCGATCGCCGCGTCGGAGGCGTCGGGCCGGGACAGGGTCAGCGCCTCGCGCAGGGTGCCCGCGCCGACGTACGTCTCCTGCAACACCACGCCGATCTGCCGGCGCACCGAGGCCAGCTCCAGCGTGGTCAGGTCGACGCCGTCGAACCGGAGCTGGCCCTCCGTCGGCGCGTACAGCCCGGTCAGCAGGCCGACCAGGGTGCTCTTGCCGCTGCCCGAGCCGCCGACCACGGCGACCTTCTCCCCCGGCCGGAACACGGCGGTCACCCCCCGCAGCGCCCAGGGGGAGCGCCGGTCGTACCGGAAGCCCACCCCGGTGAGGGTGACCAGGCCGGTCAGCGCGGGCGCGGGCCGCCCCGGGGCGGGCTGTTCGACGGGGGCCTGGGCGATGTCGGCCAGCCGGTCCACCGTGGGCGTCAGCAGCGTGAACGACGGCAGCCGCTGCGCCAGCGCCACCGCCGGGGTGACCGCGGCGACCGCGAGCGCGGCCAGCCCGGCCGCCCGCCCGGGTGAGTCGGCCAGCCGGGCCGCCACCAGGAGCATGAGCACCGGGCTGGCCACCGACCACGCGGCGAGCAGCGCCTCCCCGACCGCCGACAGCCGGGCCAGCCGGTACGCCGCGTCGACGCCCCGGTCGAACGACTCCTGCCACCGCCGCAGCACCCGCCGCTGCGCCCCGGCGACCCGGATCGCCGCCATGCCCTGCAGCGCGTCGGTCAGCCGGGCCGCCTCCTCGCCCGAGGCCAGCAGCTCCTCCCGTTGCAGGGCGCTGGCGCGGCTGCCGATCCACGCCGCCGTGCCGACCTGCACGGCGATGACGCCGGCGGCCACCAGGCCCAGCAGCGGGGCCAGCACGGCCACCACGGTCAGGTAGCCGACGACCAGCAGCGCGTCGAGCGCCGTGGCCACCAGCGACGACGCCAGCAGGTCCCGCACGGAGCCGACCGCGCGCACCCGGTCGATCAGGTCGCCGGCCGAGCGGCGCTGGAAGTACCGGTAGACCACCTCGAACAGCCGGGTCACCGTGTCGACGCCGAGCCGGGTGCCGATGCGGCGTTGCAGGGCGGTCACGGCCAGTCCCCGCGCCAGCGACAGCGTGCCGGTGACCGCCGCGAGCGCGGCGACGGCGGCGAGCCACGACGCCTGCGGGGGCGTCGCGGCGTCGATGATGGCCGCCGTCGCCCACGGCACGGCCAGCCCCGCCACGGTGATCAGCAGCGACGCCGCGGCCAGCACGGCGAGCAGCCCGGTGTGCCGGCGGAGCACCGGCGCGAGCAGCTGGCGCACCGGCCCTGGGGTGGGGGTGACCGGCGGCGCGGGGCCGGCGGGCTCGGCCAGCAGCACCACCCCGGTCGAGCCGGCGCAGAACTGGGCGGGCGTCAGCCGCCGCCGCCCGACGGCCGGGTCGACGACGTCGACGCCGCGCCGGCCGACGCCTTCCACCACCACGTAATGGTCGCCGTTCCAGTGCGCCACCAGGGGCAGCGGCAGCTCCCGCAGACGGGTCGCGTCCTGCCGCAGGGCCGGCAGCGCGATCGCCCGGCAGCGTAGCCCGAACTCGTGCGCCGCGTCCCGCAGGTCGCGCAGGCTCAGTCCGTCGCGGCCGACGTCGAGGTGGGCCCGCAGCCTCGCCACGGGCACCGTCCGGCCCGACGCGGCCAGCAGCATGGCCAGCGCGCTGGGGCCGCAGTCGGTGGCGGCGACCTGGAGCACCACGGGCACCCGCCGCCGGCCGGTCACCGGGGTCGCGCCGTCCGGTCCCGGGGCAGCCAGAACCACTCGACGTCCGTGGCCGCCCGCCGGTCGGCCAGCCACTCGTCGAACACGGCCCGCTCGACCAGCGGCCGGACGGCGTCGTCCAGTTCGGCGGGCTCCCGGGCCACCACGACGGCCGTCACCGGCGTGCCGGCGACGACGGTCGGCACCGGCCCGCAGGCGGCGCGCACCTCCGGGGCCGCCGCGGTGGCGACCGTCCGCAGCACCCCGGCGGCCCGGCCGGCGCGCACCGCCCCGGCCACCGCCGCGAGGGCCGCCTCCGGTTCGGCGGGCAGCGCCGCGTCGGCGGCCCAGGCGACGACGAGGGTGTCGAAGTCCGACCGGTGCTGGGCGAACCAGGCCGGCAGCCGGTCGGCCACCACCCGCTCGCGCAGCCGGGCGACCGCCACCGTGTGGGCGACCAGGTCGGCGAAGTCCGCGGCGGACAACCCCCGCTCCGCCAGCCACCGCGCGGTCGACGCCGGGTCGAGCAGGCCCTTCGCCCGGCGGTACGCGTCGGCCGCCGCCTGCAGCTCGCCGTCGGTGACCTCCACGGGGTGCAGTTCCAGCTCGGCGGCGAGCACGCCGGTGTCGACCAGCCGGGCGAGCACGTCGTGGTCGTACCAGAGGAAGTCGAGCGCGGCCAGGGCCTCCCCCACCAGCAGCGTCCGGGTGCCGACCCGGACGAGGTGGTGTTCGGAGTGCCGGATCGCCCCGCGCAGCGGCCACGGCAGCGCCGGGGCCGGGCTGTACGCGACGGAGACCGTGCCGGCGGGCTCGCGCAGCAGCACGTCGAAGGAGACCGAGCCGTCGCTGCTCTCCTCGTCCCGCACGAGCGCGGGATCGGCCTGCGGCCAGCGGTGTCGCAGGGACGCGAGCCGGTGCTGCCCGTCGCGCAGGCTGGCCCGGGTGCGGGTCAGCTCCCGCGCCAGGGTGAGGGCCTCGTCGAGCAGGGCGGGGTCCAGGGTGCTCATGCGGCGGCTCCGGTGGTGGACGCGACCCCGGTGAGCAGGTCGACCACGGCTGCCGTGATGGGCAGCCCGGTCTCCTCCTCGACCCACAGGTACTGGCCGCTGGGATTGATCTCGATGTACACGTACCGGCCGTCGGGGGTGACGATCAGGTCCAGGGCGCCGTAGCACAGGCCGAGCGCGCGGGTCAGCGCCACGCAGCGCGCCGCCACGTCGGCGGGCAGGTCGTACGGGCTCAGCGGGGTGTTGCGGCCGTCCTGCCGCCGCCAGTCGTGGCGGGCGTGGTTGGAGCGCTGCGAGTCGATGGCCGCGGTGAACACCCGGTCGCCGACGACGGTGACCCGCAGCTCCACCTGTTTGGGCACGCGGGCCTGGGCGATGAACGGGCAGTGCCGTACCCCGTCGACGTGCCCGATGTCGCGGTGGGTGACCGGCTCGGTGAAGCGCATCAGCTCGTTGCCGATGTCGGTCAGGCCGACCTGCTTGGCGATCAGCCGGCCGCCGGTGTGGCCGAACAGGTCGAGCACGGCGGCCGGGTCGTTGCCGACCACGGTGGCCGGCACGTCGAAGCCGAGGCGCACCGCGAGCTGGAGCTGGCGGACCTTCTGCTGGGCCCGCAGGACCACCGGGCGGGGCGCGGGCAGGGTCGGCACCTCGGCGAGGGTCTCCCAGACGTCGCCGACGAACTGCCGGCTCTCCTCGGCCACGTACCGCGCGTACGGGTCGCCGAGGTGGGCGGGGGCGACCGGGTTGCCGGGGCGGCGGAACCAGACGGCCGTCACCGCGTCGAGGTCGACGACCTGCCGGGCGGCGGGGTCCGCGCCGGGGTCGGACGGGTCGGGGTGGCGCACGAGGGTACGGGTCAGCCGCCCGTCGCGGACGGCGACCGACAGCGACGCGCGGGCCGGCACGTCGGCCGGGTCGAAGCGGACCCAGGTCTCGCCGCGGCGGCGCAGCTCCACCTCGGCCGCGTCGGCGTGCACGTCGTCGGGGGCGGTCAGAATGAGGATCATGGAGGCTCCGGACGAGGTCGCCGCCGGTGGCCTGGCCGCGCCGTGCGGTCGGGCCACCGGCGGCCGCGGATCAGAAGTCGGTGTCGGTGTCCGGCCGTCCCCCGTTGGGGATGTCGTCGATGGTCTTCGACGAGCCCGCCCCGGGTCGCGGCAGGCCGCCGAGCATCCGGGCGAGCTGGTCGTCGGCCAGCTCCACCCCGTCGGCGGGGATGGTGTCGATCTGCACGGTCCTGCGCTTCACGGTCCTGCCTCTCGCTGCGCCGGCCGGCGGGCCGGCGGGTGGCAAGCAGTGTCTGCCGGCGGGGGTCGGGGGGACACCGGGGAAATCCCGGGCTTGGACCCCGGTTCTACGCTCACCGTCGTGTCTACCGAGATCGTGGCCGAGCGTCTCCTGTCGGCGGCCGACAGCGCCGACCCGGATCGGGCCGCCCGGCTGGCCTTCCGGGCGTTCGTCGCGCTGTCCCGCACCGCCGACAGCCACCAGATGCTGCCGTTCCTGGCCCGCGCGCGGAAGGCACACGACGCGGTCCGCTCGCCACGGACGGAGCTGATCTACTGCACGCTCGCGGGCACCGCGGCGACCCGGGCCGGCCTCGCCGACGGGCCGGACTACCTCGACAAGGCCCTGCGGATCTTCGACCAGAACGCCTTCGGCGACGATCCGGTGCTGGTCGAGTGCGCGCTGACGGCCGCGCTGACCCTGATGCGCCCGCAGGAGGCGCGGCGCTTCGCCCCGCTCGTCGACGCCCTCGACCTGGCACCGGTGGACCGGGCCCGGCTGCTCGCGCTGATCGGCGCCGGTGACTCATGGGCCGGCAACCTGGTCCGGGGGCAGGCCGAGCTGCGGGAGGCGGTGCGCCTCGCCGCGCTCTGCGACAGCCTGGACGTGCAGGCCGAGGCGACCTCGTGGCTGGCCAAGTGCGACGCGCTGCGGGGCGACCTGGAGGAGGCGGCGGACCATCTCGACCAGGCCCGGGAGCTGGCCGCACGGGTCGGTTCGGCCTGGGTCGCCCGGCATCTGCCCGAGTGCACGGTCGCGCTGGCGTTCGCGCGCGGCGACCACGACGCGTGGGTGGGGCTGCTCGAACTCGTGGTGGCCACGGACGCCGGCGTGACCGCCGGCCTGCAACACGAGCACCGCTGGGAGCTGGCAACCCACCACGCCCTGGCCGGCCGGCCCGGGCTGGCCGCCACCCTGCTCGCCGACGTCGCCGACCCGCCCGCCTCCTGGCCGGGCGGCCCGGTGCTGCCGGCGTGGCGGGCCTGGATCCTCGATCCGGACTCGCCGGCGACCGCGGCGGCGCTCACGGCCGCGCTCGGGAAGCTGACCCGCCCCATCGAGCGGCTGCTGGCGGCCCGCGTCGCCTGGCTGCTCGGCGCGCACCACGGCCGCTCCGGGCGGCGCGGCGAGGCGGCCCGGCTGCTGGAGCAGGCGTCCGCCGGTTACGCCCGCGCCGGTGCCGCCGGCCTGCTCGCCCTGGTCCTCAAGGACCTGCGGCTGCTCGGCGGCCGGCCGCCCACCGGGCCCGGCGGCGCGGGCCCTGCCGGCACGGACCCGCCGCCGGCGCCGGCGTTCCCGGTCGCGGCGGGTCGGCCGGCGCTGACCGGCGCCGAGGCCCGGGTCGCCGCCGCGATCGCCGACGGGCTCAGCAACCGGGAGGCGGCGCAGCGCCTGTTCGTCTCGGTCAAGACGATCGAGTTCCACCTGGGCAACATCTTCCGCAAGCTCGGGGTGCGCAACCGCACCGAGCTGGCCGCCCGCCGGGCGCGGACCGGCTGAGCCCGGGCCGGCACGACGGGGCCCGGTCGAGTCTCCCGGGCCCCGTCGGCGGGTCAGCGGTAGCCGGCGGCCACCACGTTGGCCTGCACCGCGTTCTCCGTCGCGTCGGACGGGTAGCCGGCGACCATCGCCCCCTCGTAGAAGGTGCCGGCGCTCAGGTTCGCGCCGCCGTCGGGCTTGCAGCAGTCCCCGCCGCTGCCCAGGATGATGGCCCCCTGCTTCTTCATCGGGCTGTAGCCCGGCGGGAGCGCGCCGTCCCAGAGCGTGTAGAGGCCGCCCGACTGGGCGTTGCTGCCCTTGATCGCGAAGCGGCTCGTGCCGTTGTTCTTCAGCGTCGCGGTGACGAACTTGCTGGTGAACGCCCGCTGGTTGGGGTTCCAGGAGCTGCTCCCGCCGGGGAACAGCCCCCATTCGAGGTCCGCCTGCACCCACGGGCCGGTGCCGGAGCAGCCGCCGAACCAGCACTGGGTGCCGAAGTTGATGGCGTCCATCGCCCCGGCGGCGTCGGCCTTCCTCGTCGTCTCGCTGTTGCCGTAGTCGAAGCAGCAGCCGTTGTTGACGTGGGTGCCGCTGGTCACCATGTACATGCCCTCGGGCGCGGCACCGGTCGGCACGCCGGTCAGGTGGCCGTCGCGCCAGTAGCTGTTGCCGGGGTTGATGTAGAGCGAGTACGCCTTGGCGCCGCCCACCGTGAGCGACTCCGAGGTCGCGACCGCCGGCTTGCTCTGCGGCGAGCCGGGCACCACGCTCGACCCCTGGTACCACAGGTCGTTGCCGCGCCCGGACTGGTCGTAGACGACCGTGATCACGCAGGTCGTGCCGACGCAGAACGAGTCCTGCGTCGCCGCGTTGGCGGTGCCGCCCGCGCCCGACAGGCCGATGTTGCGGGTCGTGTTGTCCGACGAGCGCCGCACCTGGTAGAGGTTGCCGTTGTACGCCGCGTAGAGCGCCCGGGTCGTGCTGTGCGCCGCCACGCACGGGGTGCCGCCGGAGGCGTAGATGTCGCAGGGCCGCCCACCGGTCGGCGGCGGGGCGGTCGTCGGCGGGGTCGTCGGGGTCGTCGGCGACGTCCACTGCTGGTTGGCGCCGCCGTTGCACGCCCAGAGGATGAGCTTCGTGCCGTTGGCCGTGCCGGCGCCGTTGGCGTCCAGGCAGAGCCCGGACTGCACCCCGGTGACGGTGCCGTTGGCGTTGACGTTCCACTGCTGGTTGGCCTGGCCGTTGCAGTCCCAGATGATGGCCGCCGTGCCGTTGGCGGTGCCCTGGCCGGAGGCGTCGAGGCACTTGTTGCCGTACACCGTGAGTTGCCGGCCCGACGTCCAGGTCCAGGTCTGGTTGGCGCCGCCCTGGCAGTCCCACAGTTGGGTCTGGGTGCCGTTGGCGGTGCTGGAGTTGGGGACCTCGAGGCAGCGGCCGGACTGGACGCCGACGATCGGGGCGCTCTGCCCCGGCTCGATGGCGGCCACCGCCGACGCCGCCTCGGCGGCCGGGAACACGGCGGCGGGCGCGGCGACGCCGACGACGAGGAGGCCGAGCAACGCGCCGGCCAGGACGCCGAGGCGGCGCGGGCGACGCCGCCTCGGTACGGGTTCGCGGGCCGGTCCTGGCCCGCTGGGGGACGGGTTTCGCACGGGGTGACTCCTTCTGTCGGTGGGGGGGAAACGGGACGACTACCGGCCCCAGATCCGCCACGTCTGGTTCAACGGGCTGCCCTGGCCGACCGGGTTGCAGGTCCACTGGTGGACCCGCGCCTGCGCGGCGGTGGAGACCCCGCTGACGTCGACGCACTTGCCGCTGTGCCGGGCGACGAGCTGGTAGTCGTGGGAGTCGTTGCCGGCGTAGGTCACCTTGCGGAGGGTGAACTGCTGGTTGAGCCCGTTCTGGCAGGTCCACTGGTGCACGGCCGCGCCGTCGGCGGTGGACACCCCGCTGACGTCGAGGCACTTGCCGCTGCTCTGGTTGACCACGGTGTAGGTGTTGGCCACGCCGTCGACCGGGCGGAAGTTCCACAGCTGCTGGTCCCCGCCCTCGCAGTAGTACTGCTGCTGGAGGTTGCCGTCGGCGGTGCCCAGCCCGGTGTTGTCCAGGCACTGCTGGGAGTGCTGGGCCACCGCCACCGACTGGAAGCCGGTGTCCGAGGGCGGCAGCAGGGTGACGGTGTAGGTGTCGGTCTGGTTGCCGTACGGCAGGGTCACGGCGACGTTGTTGTTGGCCACGGTGACCACGCTGTTCGAGACCGTGACCGGCCCCTGCACCGCGCCGCCGCCGTTGTAGGGGATGCGCTGCGTGAGGACCCGCACCTGGTTGTTCTGCACGATGCCGCTGGTGGTGTCCAGTCGTTGCAGGTTGACGGTGAGGTTGCCGGTGGTGCGTCCGCCACCGACGAGGACCTTCGCCGCGCCGGTGGCCTTGGTGGCGTACGCGTCGTAGGACTGGCTGGCGGTCACCGAGACGGCCTGCCCGGTCTGCGAGGCGTAGTAGCGGTAGGCCCACCACTCGCCCTTGGGCTGGTGCTGGCCGGCCGAGTTGCGGACCAGCAGGTTGCCGAGGTCGTTGTGCAGGTTGCCGCCGCCGGCCCAGTTGGCCCGCAGGCCGTCCGCGCGGGCCCGTTCCAGGCGCGCGATGTACCAGGCGCCGTCGGCCGGGTTCTGCTCGTCGGTCGCGCCGTACTCGTTGATCTGGTACGGCCGGGGGTGGGCGATGCCGCGCGGGTCGAGGGTGGCGTTGGCGGCGGCGACGTTGGCGACCGGGTCGCCCGGCAGCGAGTGCCAGCTGACGATGTCCGGCACGGTGTTGGTGGAGCGGACGAAGTCCAGGTACTGGTTCCAGAAGGCGTGGTTGGTCGACGGCACGCAGGCGCAGCTCGGCCCGACGATGAGCTGGTTGGGGAACTCCGAGCGCAGGCGCTGGTAGGTGCGCCGCCACAGCTCCAGGTACTGGGAGATCGGGCGGTTCCAGAAGATGGTGATGTTGGGTTCGTTCCAGATGTCCCACTGCACGGTCAGCCCGGCCGCCCGGACGTCGCCGATGAGCCGGGTGAGGAAGTTGTCGTAGTCGGTCCAGTTGCCGTTGTCGCCGGGGAAGCGGGAGATGCCGGCGCCGTCGGCGCCCCACAGGTCGTGCGGCAGGATGATGAACTGGCCGCCGAGGGCGGCGGTGCGGCGGGCCTGGGCGAGGGTGGAGTTCCAGCGACGGTCGTAGTTGCCGCCGACCCAGCCGCTGCCGGGCAGTTGTGCGCCGCCGGCGCGCATGTACTGGAACTTGACGTCGCGGTAGAAGTGGTCGGCCGGTCCGCTGGCGTTCTCGGTCATGCCGTAGATCCAGCCGGACGCCCGGTAGGTCGGCGTGCCGGTGGTCGTGGCGAAGTTGACGGTGATCGACTCGTCGGCGGCCCGGGCGGGGGACCCGGCGACGGTCACGGCGGCGGTGGCGGCGAGCAGGCCGACCACGAGGCGGGCGACGAGCGCACGGGCTCCTCCTGGCCTGCGGCGGGACGGGGTTTTCACGGGCGGCTCCTTGGTGGGGCGTGGGGGACGCACTCCGGAGGGCAGCGCTTGCGAACCGATTCGCAGGGATCGTAGGACCGGACGTCGATTGATGTCAATGAAATGACAGGGCGGTGACGACGCGGTTTCCCACCTGGCAGACCCGTCGTGCCCGGCCACCCTTGACCGCAGGCCATAGACGGACATATGTTCGTCCGAACCGGTTCGTCGAATCGATTCGCCGAATGCGAAGCGTTCAGAGAAAGGGCACTCGCCGCCCATGACCGTCGCCCCGTCCGGCCCGGAGTTCCCCATCCAGGACATCCCGTTCAGCTACCGCGGATCCTGGCTCGACGTCTCCCCGGTGATCGCCGAGAAGACGTACGCCGACGACCTGCACCTGGTCTCGCACCAGACCGGGCTGCACGCCGTGCTGCGCCTGACCCCCGCCGGGTCCAACACCACGGTCGTCGCCACGCCCACGCTGCTGACCTGGTGCGACGGGACCGGCCGGATCGAGGCCGCCTACGCCGGGCCGGACACCCTGCGGCTGCGGGGCCGGCGGCTCGGGCTGCGGATCGCCGCGGCGGCGCCCACCCTCACCCCGTTCAGCGGCACCTACCTCTACCTCGACCCGCTCGACGGCTCGCACGTGTTCACCTCGTACGAGACCGGTCGCCGCTACCGGGTCACCGTGCTCTCCGGCGCGCTGCGGCAGACCGCGGGTGCCGAGGCGCTCGGCACCGCCGACCGGTTCCTCGACCTCCCCGGCGACCAGCCGTGGGAGGTCGCGATCGAGGAGTACGAGACCGCGCGCCCGCCGTACGCCGCGCCCGTCGACTTCGACCGGCTGCACCGCGACCGCAGCGCGGAGTTCGCCGCCTTCCTCGACGCGGTCGCGCCGTGGCGCGGCGCGGACACCCCGGCCGCCGACCTGGCCGCGTACGTGCTGTGGTCGGCCACCGTCGCCCCGGCGGGCTTCGTCACCCGGCCCGCCGTCCTGATGTCCAAGCACTGGATGGACAAGGTGTGGAGCTGGGACCACTGCTTCAACGCCATCGCCCTGGCCTCCGGCGAGCCGGAGCTGGCCTGGCACCAGTTCCAGCTGCCCTTCGACCACCAGGACGCGGCCGGAGCCCTGCCCGACTCGGTCACCCACTCCGAGGTCCTGCACAACTACGTCAAGCCGCCCATCCACGGCTGGGCCCTGCGGCACCTACGCCGCCGCCTGTCCGCGCCGCCGGACCGGGCGGCGCTGGCCCAGACGTACGACCGGCTGGCCCGCTGGACCGGGTTCTGGCTGGACGCGCGCCGGGCCCCCGGCCAGGACCTGCCCCACTACCAGCACGGCAACGACAGCGGCTGGGACAACGCCACCACCTTCGACGGCGGCCGGGTCCTGCAGACCGCCGACCTCGCCGCGTTCCTCGTGTCGCAGCTGCGCTGCCTGGCCGACCTCGCCACCGAGCTGGGCGAGCCCGCCGGCCGCTGGTCCGCCGAGGCCGACCGGATCCGCGCGGCCATGCTCCGGGACCTGTGGGACGGCGGGCGCTTCACCTCCCGCGACCCGCGTACGGGGCGGCGGCGGGCGAGCCGCAGCCTGCTCGACCTGATGCCCGTCACGCTCGGCGCGGACCTGCCCACCCCGGTCGCCGCCGCGCTGGCCCGGGGCGTCGAGGCCCACCTGACCACGCACGGGCTGGCCACCGAGCCGCCGGACTCGGCCGACTACCTGGCCGACGGCTACTGGCGCGGCCCCATCTGGGCCCCCTCCACGGTGCTGGTCGAGGACGGGCTGCGCCGGGCCGGGCACACCGCGCTCGCCGACGAGGTCAGCCGGCGCTTCCTCGCCCTGTGCGAGAAGTCCGGCTTCGCGGAGAACTTCGACGCCGAGACCGGCGCCGGGCTGCGGGACCGCGCGTACACCTGGACCGCCAGCGGCTATCTCGTCCTCGCCGCCGCCCAGGAGCAGCGGCGGGCCACCGGCGGGTAGCCGGCCCGGTCAGCGGGGCCGGGCCGGGCCGGTGCTGGACCGCAGCGAGACGGGCGGGCTGTAGAGGCGGTGGCGCGGCACGGCGTCAGGCGCGGCGATGATCTCCAGCAGCAGCGCCACCGCCTCGGTGCCCATGTCGACCATCGGCACGTCGGCGGCGGTCAGCGGCGGGGAGAAGTCCTCGGCCCAGTGCTGGGCGGCGACCCCGGTGACGGAGAAGTCACCCGGCACGGCCAGCCCGGCGCCGGCCAGGGCGCGCTGCACGCCGGGCAGCGCGGCCTCGTTGATGGTGGCCATCGCGGTGAGCTGCGGGTACGTCGCGAGCAGCTGCTCCACGCACGCCTCGCCGGAGGCGGCGTCGTCGCCGCAGCAGACGTCGACGCCGGCCAGGCCCCGCTCCGCCACCGCCGCCCGGAAGCCGGCCAGCGCCCGGTGGCTAGGCCCGTAGCCGGAGGCGACCAGTTCGGCGGAACGGTTCACCAGGGCCACGTGCCGGTGCCCCAGGTCGGCCAGGTGGTGCACGCACCGGGCGATCAGCCCGGCGTAGTCGACGTCGATCCAGCTCATGCCGTGCGGCTCGGCCGTCCGGCCGATCGTGACGAACGGCAGGCCCACCTTGGCCAGCCGGGTCACCCGGTCGTCGGCCAGCCGGATCTCCATCAGGACCACGCCGTCGACCCGACGCCCGGCGACGATCCGCTCGAACGAGCGGTCGTGGTCGCCGCCGGACGGGGACAGCAGCACGTCCAGGTCGTGCCGGGCCGCCGCCTCGACGACGCTGGCGACGAAGCCCAGCTGCATGTCGGTCAGCCGCTGGCTGGCCGGGGGGATCACCAGCCCGAGGGTGCGGGTGCGCCCCTCCTTCAGCGCGCGGGCGCTGGCGTTGGGCCGGTAGTCCAGCTCGTCGATGACCGCCTGGATCCGCTGCCGGGTCGCCTCCGAGACGGTCCGCTTCCCGCTCAGCACGTACGACACGGTGCTGCGGGACACCCCCGCCCGCCGGGCGATCTCCCCGATGTTCATCACACCGCCCTCGACTCGACGCCCGCCCCGGCGCGGGGGACGGGCCATGCTTCGCGCCGAAGCATAGCCCTCCCCGTTCCCCGGCCGGGCCGCCACAGTGTCCGGGCCGTCACGCCGGGTGGCCCGGCCGAGGCGTGCCGGCCGGGAGCCGCCTACCGGGCGCGCTGGGCGGGCAGCGGGAAGGTGACGCCGGTCAGCTCCTCGGAGACCGTCCACAGGCGACGGGCGGCCCCGTCGTCCCGGGCGGCCTTCGACCGGCCGACGAGCTTCGGCGCACCGCGCCCTTCGAGGAAGCCGCCCGGACCGGCGTAGCTGCCGCCCGGCACGTCGGCCACCGCCGCGTAGAGCGTGGGCAGCGCGCCGTCCTCGTCGCTCTGCGCCAGACGGTTGGTCACCGCCGTCTGGAGCCGGTGCAGCAGGGAGCGATCGTGGTCGAGGTGGCCGAGCAGGTTCGTGGCCGCGAGGCCGGGGTGGGCCGCGGTCGCGCGCACCGGCGAGCCGGCCTCGGTGAGGCGGCGGTGCAGCTCCGCGGTGAACAGCAGGTTCGCGAGCTTCGACTGCGCGTACGCGGGGAACGCCCGGTAGGGCCGGCGTTCCCAGTTGAGGTCGTCGAAGTCGATCGTCCCCGCCCGGTGCCCGGTGGAGGAGACGGTGACCACCCGTCCGCGGATCCGCGGCAGCAGCAGGTTGGTGAGCGCGAAGTGCCCGAGGTGGTTGGTGCCGAACTGGAGCTCGAAGCCGTCGGCGGTGCGGCCGAGTGGCGGCATCATCAGGCCGGCATTGTTGATCAGCACGTCGATCGGCTCGGTGAGGCCCTCGGCGAACGCGCGGACCGAGGCGAGGTCGGCGAGGTCGAGCCGGCGTACGACCACGTCGCCGGTCATGGTCGCGGCGGCGGCACCGCCCTTGGCGGGGTCGCGGACGGCGAGCACGACGCGGGCGCCCCGGGCGGCGAGCGCGCGGGCGGCGGTGCGGCCGATGCCGCTGTTCGCGCCGGTGACGACGACGGTACGGCCGGTCATGGCGGGGATCTGGGCGGTCGTGAATGTTGTCATGGGAAACAATGTATGCGGTGGCAACAATGTTGGCAACGACGACATCGTTGGCTACCATGATCCGGTGCCCGCGTACCACCATGGGAATCTCCGCCCGACGCTGCTCGCCGCCGCCGAGCGCAGCCTGCGCCAGCACGGCGCGGAGCAGCTCTCGCTCCGCGAGCTGGCCCGTGAGGCCGGCGTCAGTCACGCCGCGCCGCGCCGGCACTTCCCCGACCGTCAGGCGCTGCTCGACGCGCTGGCCGAAACCGGGTTCGCCCGGCTGCACACGCAGCTACGCGCGGCGCTCGCCGCCGCCGGGGGCGACTTCGGGCCGCGTCTGCACGCCATCGCGGCGGCCTACCTGCGGTTCGCCACCGAGGACGCCGCGCTGCTGGAGCTGATGTTCACCCGGAAGCACCGCGCGGGAGCCGATCATCTCGTCGAGGCCGCCGCCGCGCCGTTCGGGCTGATGCACGATCTGATCGCTCAGGGGCAGGCACAGGGCGCGCTGGAGCCCGGCGACCCGCAGCGCGTGGGTGTCGTGCTCTTCGCGACGTTGCAGGGCATCGCCACGCTGGTCAACGGCAACCTGGTGGCGCCGGAGCTGCTCGACGGGATCGTGCAGACCGCTGTCGACCAGTTCATCCGGGGATCACGACGCCATTAGCCCCTCGGCCGGCTCGGACGTGCGGCGCGCAGGGCCGGCGACGGGCCGGCCCTGCGCGCCCTCGGCTCAGCTCCGCAGACTCCACTGCTGGTTGGCGCCCCCGTTGCACGCCCACAGGATGAGCTTCGTGCCGTTGGCCGTCCCGGCGCCGTTGGCGTCCAGGCAGAGCCCGGACTGCGCGCCGGTGATCGTGCCGTTGGCGTTGACGTTCCACTGCTGATTGGCCTGCCCGTTGCAGTCCCAGATCACGACCTGGGTGCCGTTGCTGGTGCCCTGGCCGGAGGCGTCCAGGCACTTGGTGCCGTAGACCATGAGCTGCTTGCCGGCGGTCTGCGTCCACCGCTGGTTGGCAGCGCCGACGCAGTCCCAGAGCTGGGCCTGGGTGCCGTTGGTCGTGCTGGAGCCGCCGATCTCGGCACACCGGCCGGACTGGACGCCGACGATCTGCACGCCCTGCGCTGGCGGGTTGGTGCCGCCCTGCACGCCGGCGTTGGCCATCACGGTCTGGGCGCCCGAGGGCCAGTTGTTGTTGCTGACGACCGTGTTGTTGTTGACGACGTTGCCCCGGTCGCCGTTGGTCACGTTGGTGCTGTTGTTGGTCGACCAGTTGTTGGTGACGGTGAAGTTGCCCATGTTCTCGGCGTACCAGTAGTTGGCGGTGGCCCAGGTGCCGGTGCTGGAGAACACGTTGTTGCGGGCGGTGTAGTACCGGGACCCCTCGTCGAAGTAGAGCCCGAACCAGCCGTTGGTGCGCAGGCAGTAGTTCTCGTTGATGGTCGCGCCCGGGTTAGCCGACAGGGTGTAGATGCACCCGCCGTCGGTCATCTGCTGCATGACGTCGTGCACGTAGTTGCCGATGACCTGGTTGTTGGACGCGGTGGTGGCCGTCGTGTAGCGCGGCTGGTAGTTGTACAGGCCACGGTTGGCGTAGTGGTTGCTGCCGCCGGCGTCGTTGGCGCCCCAGCCGTAGCCGACCGACAGGCCGGTGTAGGGCATGTTGTAGACCTCGTTGTGTGAGACGAGGGCGGTACTGACGTAGGTGGTCAGGATCGACACGACGCCCCGGTACTCCAGGCCCAGGTCGTGCACCCGGTTGTTGCTGACGGTGATGTTCCGGTTGACCATCCGCTGGTCGGCGGGGTGGTGGGCGTCGGCGCGCACGCCGCCGACGACGATGCCGCCGGCCGAGTTGCGGGCGATCTCGGAGCGGGTGACGGTGATGTTGCTGGCGCCCAGGCCGACACCGCTGGCGTGGGCGTTGGCGTCGTTGCCGATGCCGATGGCGGTCTGCCCCAGGTTGACGAACTGGGAGTCGCTGAAGCTGATGGTGTTGGCGGCGGACACCTGCACGGCGGCGGGCATCTGGGCCCAGTTCGGCCGGGTCGCCTCGAACTGCGGGCAGCCGGCCTGGCAGGAGGTCAGGGCGTCGGCCGGGCGGGCCCAGGTGCCGACGATGTGCGCGCCGGTCTGCTGGTCGGCGAAGCCGTTGCTGCTGCTGGGACCGAGCCAGCTGGTGCCGGTGAAGGTGATCCCGCTGAACGAGATGTGGTGCGCGGGGGCGTCGTAGGTGCCGCCGACGTTCACCAGGGACTGCAACTGCGGCAGTTCCACGCTGACGGTGCTCATGTTCTGCCCGGCCAGCGGAATGTAGTTGAGCTGGCCGCTGCCCGGATTCAGGTACCACTCGCCCGGCGCGTCGAGGAACTCGTAGGCGTTGGTCAGGTAGAACGGGCCCGCGCGGTGTGGGCTGGACAGGGTGTCGAAGCCGAACGTGTTGTTGTTCCAGGCCGGCTGCTGCATGGTGAGGAAGTTGCCGCTGATGCTCTGCACCGGGGAGTACCGGTCGGTGAACGAGCCGACGCTCTCCACCTCGACCCGGTTCTGGTTGCCGAGGTTGTTCAGATAGTTCAGGGAGCTGTTGCTGAACCGCAGGCCAGTGGTGGTGAAGGTGAAGTCGGCCCGGTTCACGGCGGTGCGCGCACGGGTGGCGACGGCGCCGTTGACGTAGAGCTGCCGGCTGTCGAGCCCGGCAGGGACGCTGGCCCGCCAGATGTTCTTGCCCGAGTCGACCAGCGACCAGCCGGTGACCGCCCGGGCGCCGCTGATGACGGGGCGGGCGGACGCGGCGGCCCGCCACGTCACGGTGTAGCCGTTGGTGCCGGAGTCGGCGGCGGTCATCCGCAGCGGCGCGGCGAGCCGGTACACGCCGTCGGCCAGCTCGACGACGATGTCGCCGGACATCGACGTGGTGCGGGAGCGGACGGCGTTCTGCGCCTCGGTCAGCGAACACGGCTGGCTGGCCGAGCACGCGGTGCCGCTGCCGGCGGGGGACGCGTAGAGGGTGGTGGTGGCCGCGAGGGCGGGTGTCGCCGCGGCGAACACGGCGGCCGCGGCGGCGAGCGTCGCCGCGGCGACGCCGGCCAGCACGGGCCGACGCCTGCTGGGGGATGACGGGACGGGCACTGGCGGGACTCCTATCGGTGGGGTGGCGGCCGGGGTCAGGGCCGGACGGCGGGCGAGGCGCCGTCGTGGGTGTGTGCGGGCGCGCCGGGCCGGACGGTGGCGTGCGGTCGCGCCGTGGCGTGGGCGTGGTCGGCCACCGCCAGCAGGCGTCGCCCGGCCCGT
Source organism: Micromonospora sp. NBRC 110038 (assembly GCF_020884815.1). NCBI lineage: Bacteria > Bacillati > Actinomycetota > Actinomycetes > Micromonosporales > Micromonosporaceae > Micromonospora > Micromonospora sp. NBRC 110038. The sequence goes on from NZ_BBOL01000007.1 coordinate 328,452, forward strand.
TCCGGCCGGACGTTGGGGCCGTCGGCGGCCGGGGCCTGCGGGCGGCGGTGGGGCGGGCGGATCTTCTCCTCGGCGACCGTGACGCCCAGGCCGGGCGAGTCGCCGAGGACGAACGCGCCGTCGGAGACGTGCAGGTCGAGGCTGACCCCGACCGGGGCGTGCAGGTCCTGCAGCTCGCTGACCAGGTGGTTCGGCACCGAGGTGGCGGCGTGCAGCAGCCCGACGGGGCTGTTGCCGATCGGGCTGACCGGCAGGTCGAAGGCGTGCGCCAGCGCGGACACCCGCAGGAAGTGGGTGACGCCCCACACCGCGGCCGCCTGGACGACGTCGACCGCCCCGGCGGCGAGCAGCGGACGGTACTGTTCGAGGCCGGTGAGGTTCTCGCCGGTCGCTACGGAGGCGCGGATGCCCTGGCCGACGGCGGCGAGGCCCTCGGCGTCCCACCGGCGCACGGGCTCCTCGATCCAGACGAGGTCCAGGGTGCGTTCGAGCTCGCAGACGTGCCGGACGGCCTGCTTGCGGGTCCACGCCTCGTTCACGTCGAGCATCAGGCCGGGCCGCTGCCCGTGCGCGGCGTCGGTCAGCACGTCCCGTACCAGGTGCAGGCGGTCGCGGTCCCGCTCGATGTCGAGGCCGCCCTTGAGCTTGGCGGCCCGCAGGCCGTGCCGGGCGTAGCCCTCGTACGCGGCGACCAGTTCGTCGTCGCCGAGCCCGATGTCCAGACCGGACGCGTAGGCGGGGACCCGCCGGTCGCGCCCGCCCAGCAGCCGCCAGAGCGGTTGCCCGGCCGCCTGTGCCTTGATGTCCCACAGGGCGGTGTCGAGCGCGCCGATGGTCCCGAACACCGAGCCCGCGTGGCCCGCCTTGAACGTCTGCCGCAGCATCCGGTCGTACAGGCTGGTCACGGCGCGGGGGTCCTCGCCGTGCAGGGCCGCGAAGATGTTCTCGATGTCGCCGTGCGGGCCGAGGCCGACGCCGGTGATGCCCTCGTCGGTCTCGACCAGGACGATCGGCACGGCGGTGACGCCGTCGGCGAAGACGCCGTTGGCGTCCCCGACGGGGCGTCCCCATTCCTGGCTGGTCGTGAGGGTCCGGTATCCGGTGATCCGCATGTCAGCCCTTCGTGGAGCCGGCGGCGACGCCGTCGGCGATCTGACGCTGGAGGAGGAGGTAGACCACCAGGACGGGGATCGCGGCGATCAGCACCCCGGAGGCGAAGGTGGGAATGTCGGCGGAGTACTGCCCGCGCAGCGAGGTCACCCCGACCATGAGGGTGCGGTGCTCGGCCGAGGGCATCAGCAGCAGCGCGATCAGCACGTCGTTCCAGCAGAACAGGGCGTCGAGGATGCCGACCGACAGCAGCGCCGGGGTGCCCAGGGGCAGCATGATCCGTCGGTAGACGCCGTACACGCTGTTGCCGTCGATGCGGGCCGCGTCGACGATCTCCGTCGGGATGGTCCGGTAGTAGCTGGTCATCAGGTAGATCGTGAACGGGAGGAACTGCGCGACGTAGGCGAGGACGAGGCCGGGATAGGTGTCGACGAGCCCGGCGTCGGCCATGATCCGGTTCAGCGGCACCATGATCACCTGGAACGGGACGAAGACCGCCGCGAGGCAGCCCAGGAACAGCACCGACGAGCCCCGGAAGCGCAGCTGACTCAGCGCGAAGCCGGCCATGGAGCCGAACAGCAGCAGCAGGACCACCGAGGCCGTCACCGTGCCGACCGAGTTGGCCAGGTAGCGGGCCATGTCGACGGTGTTCCAGGCGGTGGCGACGTTCTCCCAGCGCAGGGCGTCGGCCAGCGAGAAACGGTCGAGGACGTACTCGCGGCGGGTCTTCATCGCCACGTTGGCGGTGAAGACCAGTGGGTAGATCGTCGCCAGCGCCAGGAGGGCCATCGGGAGGGCGAGCAGCCACCTGCCCGGCCGGACGCGGGACATCACGCCTCCCTCACCCCCCGCCGGAGCAGGCTGATCTGCAGCAGCCCCACCACGAGCATGACGCCGAACAGCACCGTCGAGGCGGCCGACGCGAGCGCCGGCCGGTTCATCTGTCCCTGCTGGATCCAGATGTAGTACTCGGGCAGGTAGGTCGAGCCCTCCGGGCCACCGCTGGTCATCACGTAGAGCAGGCCGAACATGGAGGTCAGCATCCCGATCATGGTGGTCACGAAGACGAACTGGATGGTGCGGGAGAGGCTGGGGACGATCACGTGCCGGATGGTCTGGGGCAGCGACGCGCCGTCCACCCGGGCGGCGTCCAGCAGCGTGGCGTCCAGGGTGGCGAACCCGGCGAGGAACACCACCAGCGCCATGCCGAAGGTCGCCCAGACGTGCACCCCGACCACCACGAACATCGCCAGGTCGGGGTCGCCGAGCCAGTCCGTGGGCCCGATGCCGACGCCGCCGAGCACGGTGTTGAGCGGACCGTCGAAGGCGAGCAGGAGGTTGAAGATGGCGCCGACGATGACCGGGGAGAGCACCGCCGGGAAGAAGTAGACGCTGCGGTAGAGGCGGTGCCCCGGCACGCGCAGGTAGATGAAGGTCGCGAGCAGGCCGGGTATCGCCACCGCCACCGGCAGCAGCAGCACGAGCAGCCCGACGTTGCGCAGCGCGCCCCGGAACAGCGGGTCGGCGAACAGCTCCCGGTAGTTGTCGAGACCGACCATCGTCCCGTCGCGGTCGCCGTCCCCGGTGAAGGAGAAGTTGACCCCGAGCACCAGCGGCCACAGCCGCAGCAGCACGATGATCAGCACGGCCGGGGCCAGCAGGACGTAGGGGGCGAGGCGTTCGCTCCGCCGGGCGCCACGGCCACGCCTAGCCGTGGCGCCCGGCAAAGCCGGCCGCTGGTGTCGCGCCCGGTCGGTCCGCCCGGCCACCACCGGACGGACCGACGTCAACGGTTTCCCACCCGGCACGGTTCAGCCGGCCTGGTCCGAGGCCGCCAACTGTCGCACGGCCTCGTCGACGGTGAGCGAGCCGCTCAGCAGTTGCTGGGAGACCCGGCCCATCAGGTCGAGGGTGCGCGAGGAGAGCGCCACGTGCAGGGCGGGCTTGCCGCTCTTGAGGTCGGCGACGATCGTGGTGACGGCCGGGCCGCCCTTCGACACGTCGATCGTCGTGTCGGCGGCGATCGCGCCGGCCTGCTCGTGGAAGGCCGTCAGGGCGTCGGTCGAGGTCAACGACCGCACCAGGTCGGCGGCCAGCTTCGGGTCCCTGGTCCACCTGGCGACCCCGTACCCGATGCCGCCGTCGAACGGCAGGCTCGGGGTGGCCCCGGGGACGACCACCGGCGCGCGCATCACGCCGATCTTGTCGGCCGGGAGGAACTCGCCGAAGTCCTTCCAGTGCCCGATGTCCGACATCAGGCCGATGACGTGGGAGGCCTTGGCGGACTGGAAGATCGCGAAGGCGTCGTTGAACATCGCCGTCGAGTTGGGCCCGTCGCTGTTGAGCTTCGCGTCCTGGGTCTCCTTCCACAGGGCGAAGATCCGCTTGACGTGGGGGGAGGTCCAGTCCCGCTTGCCGGCGATCCAGGCGTCGTACTCCTGCGGGGTGAGCACGCCCGATCCGAAGGCCGAGAGGAAGAACTGGATGCCGATGCCCTCCTTGTTGCCGAGGGCGAAGCACTTCGTGCCGGTCTGCTTCGTGATGGCGGCGCAGTTGGCGACGAACTCGGGCCACGTGGCGGCCGGCTTCGCCGGGTCGAGGCCGGCCTTCTCGTAGAGCGCGCGGTTGTAGTAGATCGGGTGGCCCTGGAGGGTCACCGGGCCGGCGTAGGTCCTGCCGTCCTTGGTGAACGCGTCCCAGCCGGCCAGCCGCTGCCGGTCCTCGGCCACGTACTCGTCCAGCGGCAGGAGCGCGTCCGCCCGGTCCCGGATCTGTCCGCCGCCGTTGAACAGGATCACGTCGGGCCCCTTGCCCGACTGGATCGCCGTGCCGAGCAGCGTGTAGTACTGGTCGTGGGGCTGGGCCACGAACTCGACGGTCACGCCGGGGTGCTTCCTGGCGAAGTCCGCCTTCGCCTTCTCGATGTACTGCGCGGCGCTGGCCTCACCGGACTTCCAGTCCCAGACCACCAGCTTGGTGTCGGCGCCGCCGGGCGAGGAGCGCGTCCCCGAGGCGCTACCGCAGCCACCCAGCACCAGTGCCGCGACGAGGATCGCGGGCCACACTGTTCGCTGCTTCATCGCTGCCCACCTTCGACTATGCGAGTGCCGGAGAGCCGGCCGTCGATGCAAGAATTGACGAGAAGGTAACTCGTATGACGTATGACGTCAACACTGGGGCGTAGAATTTCCCGACGGCGCACGACCGCCGCCCGCGGGGGCACTGGAGGGGACATGACGGCAGCACAGGAGACCACCCCGAGCACCTCGGCGTGGGCGCGGCGACCCGCCAACCTCGCCACGGCGGTCACCGCGGAACTGGTGGAGCGCATCGTCCGCGGGGTGCACCCCCCGGGGACTCCCCTGCCTCCCGAGCCGGCGCTGTGCGGGGCGTTCTCCGTGAGCCGCACGGTCGTCCGGGAGGCGGTGAAGATCCTCCAGGAGAAGGGGCTGGTGCAGGTCCGCCAGGGCAGCGGCACCATCGTCACCCCGCCGTCGACGTGGGACATGCTCGACGAACTCGTCCTCGCGGCGACCATCGCCGAGGACGACAGCCTGGCGATCCTCGACGACCTGGTCGTCACCCGCCGGGTGCTGGAGTCCGACATGGCCAACGTCGCCGCCCGCCTGGCCGACCAGGAGACCGTCGACCGGCTGCGCGCCCTGGTCGACCGGATGGACGAGCTGGTCGACGACCACGTCACGTACCACGAGCACGACCGCGCCTTCCACGACGTGATCATGCAGGCGTCGGGGAACCGCATCGCCCGTGGCGTGGTGCGGGCCCTGGAGAGCCAGGTCGTGAACACCGCCCGGTACATGGGTCGCACCGAGCGCGCGCTCTGCGTGGCGTCCAACCGGGGGCACCGGCGCATCTACGAACGCATCGCGGCCCACGACCCCGACGGCGCCGCCCAGGCCATGTTCACCCACATCACCGAGGCGTGGCTCGTCCGCCGCAGCGGGCCGGACACCGCCCGGCTGGTGCGCTGACGGGCGCACCGCTTGCGGGAGGGACCGCCCTGGGGCAGCCCCTCCCGGGCAGGCTCGGGCAGCGGTCAGCTCCGCGTCCACTTCTGGCTGTTGCCGCCGGTGCAGGTCGAGATGACCACCTGCGTGCCGTTGGCGGTGCCGCCGCCGGTCGGGGACAGACACAGCCCGGACTGCACCCCGGTGATCGTGCCGTCGGTGTTGAGGTTCCACTGCTGGTTGGTGCCGCCGGTGCAGTCCCAGATGATCACCCTGGTGCCCGACGAGGTTCCCGCGCCCTCGGCATCGAGGCACTTCGTGCCGTACACCTGGAGCTGCTTGCCGGCGGTCTGCGTCCACTGCTGGTTGGGGCCGCTGTTGCAGTCCCACAGCGTCAGCTGGGTGCCGTTCGTCTGCGACTGCGACGGGACGTCCAGGCACCGGCCGGCGTTGGTGTTGCGCAGCGAGACCTGCGTGCCGCCGCCCACGCCCGGGACGACGCTGAGGTTGTCGAACTGGGCGGTCTGGCCCTGGCTGGTGCCGAAGCCGACCAGGCCCGCGCCGAAGGACGAGTCGGTGGCCGTGCCCACGGTGACCCCGTCGACGGTGGCGGTGATGGTGCTGCCGGAGAAGCCCAGGGCGAGGCTGTGCCAGCGGTTGGTGCCGAGCGCGGCGACGGTGCCGCTGCGCAGGGTGGTGAGCTGGTTGCTGGTGTTGTTGCGCAGGATCGACCACGCGCCGCCGTCGGTGACCCGCAGGAAGTACGCGTTCTGGGCGCTGACCGGGTCCAGGTTCTGGCTGCCGACCCGGCCCTCCAGCTGGACGTAGCCGGCCTTCTCCAGCAGCACGTCGGCCGAGACCGTGTAGTTGTTCCAGTTCAGGTTGCCGCCGTACGTGCTGGGGTCGGCCAGGGTCTTCCAGGTGATCGGCGCCATCGGCGACGACTGGCGCAGGCACATGCCGGCACGGCCGCCGCCGCAGGTGGCGGTCTCGAACGCACCCTGGTTGTCCTGGAGGTACCGGGCCAGCTTGCCGGCGGGGTAGCTGTCGAAGTTGTCGCTGTAGGGCAGGCTCAGCTGGCCCTGCGGGGGGCTGGTCGCCGTGCCCTTCCCGCCGCCGGTCGTGGTGGTGATCGTGTAGAGGTGGCCGGGCTGCACGGTCAGCGAGTAGTTCCCGCCGGACGGGGTGATGTCGGCGCCACGGACGAAGTGGTCGGCGGTGTTGTTGGAGTTCAGGTTGGTCGACCAGACGCGCACGGAGCCGGTGGAGAGCCCGCCGGTGACGCTGAGGTTCAGCGTCTGCGCGGCGGTCGCGTCCATGGTCTCGACGACCGTGGTGTAGTCGGAGTTGTTCGGCGACTTCAGCGACACGTAGCTGCCGTTGTTGCGCGCGCCGCCGATGAAGCCGCTGGACGAGTCGAGGTACTTCCAGCCCGGCGCGGTGAACTGGGTGGTGTGGGCGAGCGTCCAGGAGTTCTTGCCGACGGCGTACCAGCCGGACCAGGGCTGGTTGGCCAGCATCAGCCCGACGGTGGCCCAGGGGATGTTCGTGGTGGTCGCGCCGATCAGGTTCCAGTTGATGTACGCGGTCATCTTCCCGTCGATGTACCCCCGGTTGATGCCGCGCGCCAGCGGCTTGGCGCCGTCGTTGTAGTCCTGCGAGCCGCCCTCGCTGTTCCACAGGGTCTCACCGGTGGCGGTGGCGTTGGCCGACACGGTGCAGGTGGTCTGCGCGGCCAGGTAGCCGCACGGGTAGTGACCGCCGATGACGTCGATCGCGTTGCGCAGCGCCGCGTTGTTGACGGCCACGTTGGCCGGGTTCCAGCTGCCCGGGTAGTCGTCGCCGAAGATGAGCTTCACGCCGGCGTAGCCGTTGTTGTTGAGCGCGGTACGCAGGTTGATGGTCCAGTTGGCGTCGTACAACCGCTCGTTCTGGGCGGCGGTGAGGTAGTCGATGGTCAGGTTGTGCTGCTTGGCGCAACCCAGCCAGGACAGGTGGTAGTCGATCGAGTCCTGCGACATGAAGGTGCCGTTGCCGATCCAACCCGGCGCACCCCAGGCCAGCCCGACGAGCTTGATGTTCGGGTTGCGGAGCTTGGCCTGCTCCATGATCCACCACTCGTAGCCGCGGTTGCAGTCGAGGTCGCCGCGGAAGTGGGAGTGGCTCGGCTCGGACCCGCTGGTGGAGTTGGTGTCGCCGCCGATCTCCACCTTGAGGATCTGCAACGAGGCGCCGTAGTTGGGCTTGAAGAGGTAGTCGAGGATCTGGCCGCGCTGGGGCTCCGGGTAGTCGATCAGCAGCCGGCTGTTGCCGCCGCCGCCGCTGACCGCGCCGAGGCCGTCGAACGTCTTGCCGCCCGACGCCCCGTTGATCGTGATCGAGGTGGCCGCCTGGGCCGGCGCGGCGAGCCCGCCCACCGCGCCGCCGACAGCCAGCAGAGCGCCGACGACCAGGAGCGCGAGGGTCGATGGGCGGCGGAGTAGCCGCCTGGTTCCTGACATGGGTCGAGCCTCCCCGGGAACACGGCCCGGCCTTGCCACCCCGCTGGGACCGGCCCACGTGTGGTGGTGGTGCGGTGCGGCATCAGGGAGGATCCGGTCGCGCCTATCCATTGATGAACTTCGAACTATTAGTCGTCATACGTTATAGCTGTCGGGGCGGCGCGGGTCAACCCACCCCGGCTAGGCGTCCGCCGGCTCGACGGCGAGCACCCGACGCAGCCACGCCTCGGAGGTGTTGACGTGCATCAGCGCGCTGGCCTGGGCGAGCAACTGGTCGCGCGCCCGCAGCGCGAGGTAGATCGCGTGATGCTCGTCGATCGTCTGGTGCGCCGAGTTGCCCTCGATCAACCCGCGCCACACCCGCGCCCGCACCGTACGGCTGGACAGCCCGTCCAGCAGCGAGGTGAGGGTCTCGTTGCCGGTCGCGGCGACGACGGTGTGATGGAAGGCGGTGTCGAACCGGATCAGCTTCTCGGCGTCGTCGGCCGCCGCCCGCATCTCCTCCAGGATCCGGCTCAGCTCGTCGAGATCGGCGTCGGTCATCCGCAGCGCCGCCAGGCCGGTCGCCACCGGCTCCAGCATCCGGCGCACCTCCATCACCTCCAGCAAGGTGTCGTCGCGCAGCAACTCCACCGCGACACCCAGGCCCTCCAGCAGCAGCCGGGGGGCGAGGCTGGTGACGTACGTCCCGTCGCCCCGTCGCACGTCGAGCACCCGGGCGGACTCGAGCACCTTCACCGCCTCCCGCACCCCGCTGCGCGACAGCCCCATCTGCGCGGCCAGCTGCGGCTCCGGTGGCAGCCGCGCACCCGGCGGCAGTTCGCCGCTCTGGATCATGCTCCGGATCTTCGCGATCGCGTCGTCGGTCAGTGCCACCCCGGCCCCCTCAACACCCGCCGCCATGCGCCGACGGCACGGGACCCGGCACCCACGCCCAGTGAGTGCCGGCAGCACCCCACTATAGGGACGTCACATGTTTGCCACCCGGCGCGAGCACGGCCGGCGACGCGCCGCGCCGGTGCCGCGCCGGGAGCACGACGAGAACCCGGGGCGGCGGACCATGCGTCCGCCGCCCCAGAGCCGGGGTACGCCTGCCGACCCTCCGGTG
>NZ_BBOL01000008.1:0-158957 GCF_020884815.1 Micromonospora sp. NBRC 110038
TTCTGCACCCGGCATCCGCCGGTGGCTTCCTGGGGTCCGGCAGGCCGTCCGCCGTGGTCTCCCACCTGGCGCCCGTTTCCCTGCCGGCACAGAACATTACTCCGTCCCCTCGGGCCCACAAAATCGACCCCCCTCCTTGGCGGAGAAGGCCCGCGACCTGCCCGGATGCCCGCCTCAGACGTTGTCGCGCCACCAGGGGGTCTCGACGAAGCCCCGCCGGATGGTGAGCAGCACCATGCTGGCCGTCCAGCCCTGCACCCCGTCGAGGCGGCCGAGCGTGCGGGTGGTGAACGCGTGCACGTCGTCGGTGGTGGGCAGGATGACCTCGCAGAACAGCGCGTTGCGGTTGAGGGTGGCCGCGACGTACCGGACGCCCCGGTGGGTGCCCAGCTCCTGCGCGAGGGTGTCGAGGCGGGCCGGGTCGACGGTGATGTTGAAGATGATCTCGGACTCGAAGCCGAGCGCCGGCGCGGAGACCAGCGTGACCACGCTGATGCAGCCCCGGCGCTGGAGCACCTCGAACCGGCGGCGCACGGTGCTCTCGTCGACGCCGAGGGCCTTGGCGACCGCGCGGAAGCTGGCCCGGCCGTCCTCCTGCATGAAGTCGATGATCTTCTCGTCGGCGGCGTCGAAGTGACCCGGCGCGCACTGGTGCACCTCGACCACGGTGTCGGGTGTGCCCGGCACGACGAGTTGCTGGCCCCAGTCGTGCGAGACCTTGTAGACGTGCAGGGTCAGGTCGGTGTCGCAGCGCTGCACGCCCTCGATCGCCTGGATCTCCTCGACGATCCGGGCGTGCAGCGAGTCGCCCCGGCGCAGGCTCAGCTCGGCGATGATGTCCGCCGGACCCGTGACCAGGGCCAGGAAGCGCAGGTCGGCCCGGTCGGCGAGCTGGGCCAGCACCCGCTTCTGGGTGCCCGGCTCGCAGGTGATGCGCAGCACGAACAGGTCCGCCGCTCCCGGGTACTCGACGTCGGGCATCACCGCGACCCGGACGATGCCGTCGCGCAGCAGCTGCTGGCCGCGGCGCGCCACGGTGGTCACCGACGTCTGGCACCGCTCGGCGATCTCGGTCCAGGTGGCCCGCCCGTCGGCCTGCAGGGCCAGGATGATCCGCCGGTCCAGTTCGTCCAGGTGCTCAGGACCGCTGCTCATCCGCCCCCACCTCGCGCAGGAAGTCGCGTACCGTCTCGCGCCACAGCTCGGCCTCCTCCACCTGCGGGGAGTGGCCGGACTTCTCGAACACCACCAGCCGCGCGTCGGGGATCAGGTCGGCGATCGTCCGGCTGCTGGCCACCGGGGTGATCCAGTCGTCGCGACCGACGGTCACCAGCGTCGGGCAGGTGATCCGGTGCAGGTCGGCCTTGATGTCGTACGCCGGCTGGTTCACCGCGAACGCGTGGTTGTGCGTCTCGTAGCGGTAGAACGTGGCCTCGACCTTGGCCTCGACGGCCGCCGGATCGTAGACGTGGTCGTAGAGCGGCAGGATCTCCCGCCAGCAGTCCCGCAGGTCGTCATCGTCACGCACCCGTCCGGTGTTGATGCGGTCCAGCTTGTCGGGGTCGATCTTCACACGGGTGGATGTCTCGGCGTTACGCCGGGCGGCCTTCTCGTTCTCGTGGTCGGCGGAGGTGTCGCGCAGCACGAGGGCGGTGAGCCGTTCGGGGTGGCGGATCGCGTACTCCATGGCGATGAAGCCGCCGTAGGAGCCGCCGGCCAGGACGAACCGCTCCGCGCCGGCCCACTGCCGCAGCGCGTCGACGTCGGCGACCCACTGCTCGTGGGTGAACGGCGGCCGGCCCTCGCTGACGCCGCTGCCGCGGGCGTCGAAGACCAGGACGCGGAACGTGTCGGCGAACGGCCGGAACGTGGCGCGGGGCTCGGCGCGGGAGCCGAGGCCGGGCGCGCCGTGGTGGGCGATGAGCAGCGGAGCGTCCTCGGCGCCGAAGACCTCCACCTCCAGTTCGTTTCCGTTGATCGGCAGTCGCACGGCGGGCACTCCTCAGGGGACGGGACGGCGGCTCAGGGGACGGGGATGACGACGTCGTCGAGGGAACGGGGGTAGCTGGTGAAGGGGCGGGCCCCGGATTCGGTGATCAGCATCGAGTCGGAGATGCGGTAGCCGGCGTGGCCGGGCACGTAGATGCCGGGCTCGTTGGAGACGACCATGCCCTCCTCCAGCACGGTCGGGTCGCCGTCCTCCAGCCAGGGCGGCTCGTGCATGCCGAGGCCGATGCCGTGGCCCTGCCGGTGGCGCAGGAACCCGGCCAGGCCGGCGTCGCGGATCACGTCGAGGCAGTGCCGGTTGGCGTCGGCGCAGACCACGCCCGGGGCGAGGAACTCGGTGCCGGCCTGCTGGGCGGCACGCACGGCCTCGTAGTAGCGGCGCTGCTCGGCGCTGGGCTCGCCGAGGAGGAACGTGCGCTCCCCCTCGACGTACCGGCCGCCGACGGCGCAGCCGAGGGAGAGCATGAACGTGTCGCCGGGGCGCAGCCGGTAGCCCGAGGGCAGGCCGTGCGGGTGGGCGCTGTTGGGGCCGGCGTAGACGAGGCCGCCGGCGAGCAGGGACACCACCACGACGTCGGCGTGGTCGGCGTACATCGTGGCGGTGCCGACCCGGGTGACGTGCGCGGCCAGCTCGGCCTCGCTCGGCAGTTCGCCGCCGGCGGCGAGGGCCTGCTCGACGAGGTCGCGGCCGGCGACCAGCATGAGGTCGGTGATCCGGGCGGCCTCGGCGTGCAGGGCGATCTCCTCGGGCCGCTTGCGCAGCCGGGCCGTGCCCACCACGTCGGCGATCTCCAGCGCGGCGCGGGGCAGGTCCCGGGCGATCTCGGCGACGCGGGCGGCGGCGGTGCTGCCGGGGTGGCCGACGCGGCCGGCGACGTCGCGCAGGTGGGTGAACGGCGGGACGCGGCCGGGGAACTCCGGGTAGGACACCAGTTCGGCGGCGGCGTGCTGGGCCTGCGCGTGCTCGCGTTCCAGCTCGGGCAGCAGCAGCCGGGTGGGTCCGTCGACGGGCAGCAGCACGGCCACCGGTCGTTCGCAGGGGTGGTGGAAGAAGCCGGTGAGGTAGGCGACGTCGTCGGGGTGGTCGGTGAGGACGGCGGCCAGGCCGGCGCGGTCGGCGGCGGCGCGCACGTCGTCCTGCACCGAGCGGTAGAAGTCCACGGGGAGCCGTTGGGTCGACAGCACGTCAGTTCTCCCGGGTGCGTGGGTTGCGGGCGTCGTTGTAGGCGATGGAGATGAGGGTGGCGGACACGACGAGGGCGAGCATCGCCAGCGAGGGGAACAGGGTGGTCCACCAGGCGCTGGACATCGCGCCGGACTGCTGGGCCTCGTAGAGGATCCGGCCCCACGACCAGCTGTTGGGGTCGCCGAGGCCGAGGAAGGCCAGGCCGGCGGCCGACAGCACGGCCCGGGAGGCGGTGAGCACGACCGACACCACGATGACGGGGGCGACGGCGGGCACCAGGTGCCGGCGGATGATCCACAGCCAGGAGCCGCCGGTGAGCCGGGCGGCGTCGATGTAGGGCAGCCGGACCACGGCCAGGGCCTGGGAGCGGACCACGCGGGCCACCTCCGGCCAGGAGAACAGGGCGATGACCACGACCACGGTGGCGAGGCTGGGCCCGGCCAGGGCGGCGACGAGGATCATCAGGGGCAGCACCGGCAGCGACAGGGCCAGGTCGACGACCGTGCCGACCAGGGTGTCGACCTTCGGGAAGTACGCGCCGAGCACCGCGACGAGCACGCCGATGACGATGGCCAGGGCGGAGGAGAGCGCGGCGACGAGCATGCTGATCCGGGTGCCCCAGACGACCTCGGCGAAGATGTCGCGGCCGAGGTTGTCGGTGCCGAACCAGTGCTGCCCGGACGGCGGGGTGAGCACCGCCGGGCCGTAGCCGCCGGGATAGTCGGCGATGAGCGGGGCGGCGACCGCGACGACGACGAGGGCGGCGAGCACGGCGAGGGAGACCAGGCCCAGCGGGTTGCGGCGGAACGCCGTCCAGGTGGCGCTCGCGGCGGTCGGCTGGTCGGCGACGACCTGGTCGAGGGCGATGCCGGCGGCGGTCACTGGGTCCTCACTCTCGGGTCGAGCAGGCCGTACGCCAGGTCGGTGAGCACGTTGGCGAGCACGACGGTCGCGGCGAGCAGGACGAACGCGCCCTGCAGGACGGGGTAGTCGAGCTGGGTGACCGCCTCGTAGATGCCCCGGCCGATGCCCGGGTAGGCGAAGACGGTCTCGGTGAGCACCGCGCCGCCGACGAGGAAGCCCAGTTGCAGGCCGACCAGGGTGGTGGTGGGCAGCAGCGCGTTGCGCAGGGCGTGCTTCCACACCACCTTGCGGTGGGGCAGGCCCTTGGCGGTGGCCAGGACGCAGTAGTCCTCGCCGAGGGAGTCGATGAGGGTGGCCCGCAGGGTCAGCACGTAGGAGCCGAGCTGCACCAGGACCAGGCTGACGCAGGGCAGCACCAGGTGGGCCGCGACGTCGAGGTACCACTGCCCGCCGTAGACGCCGGGGCTGTACGCACCGCCGATGGGCAGCCACCGCAGTTGCAGGCCGAACAGGAACAGCAGCGCGATCGCGACGCTGGGCACGAAGACCGACTGGCCGACGACGCCGCCGACCTGCACGAGCCGGTCGAGCAGCCCGCGGGGGCGGGTCGCCGCCAGCACCCCGAGGGGGATGCCGACGGCGACCGTCACCAGCAGGGAGGACCCGGTGAGCAGCAGGGTCCACGGGAGGCGTTCCAGCAGCACGTCGGTCACCGGAACGGACTGGGTGATGGAGACCCCGAGGTTGCCCTGGACGAGCTGCCACAGGTACTTGCCGTACTGGACGAGCAGGGGCTCGTCGAGGCCGTACTGGCGCAGCAGGATCGCCTGGGTCTGCGGGGTCATGTTGGGGGTGGCGACGGCGAGCGCCGGGTTGCCGGGCAGCAGCCGCAGCAGCAGGAAGGTGATCGTGGTGGCGAACCACAGCGTCAGGACCGCCCGTCCGAGCCGCCGCGCGACGAAGCCGACAACCGGTGGCATGTGCTCAGCCGACCTTCCGCGCGTTCGCCAGGGACTGCGGGTCGACCACCGACAGCAGCTCGCTGGGCTTGACCACGAAGCCGTCCCACTTGTCGCTGTGGGCGACGTACAGGTTCTGCATGTACATGACGTTGTCGTAGACGTTGTCGTGCACGAGGGTGGCGGCCTGCCAGATCAGTTCCTTCTGGGCGGCCTTGTCGGTGGTCGCGGTGGCCTTGGTGATCAGCGCGCTCAGCGCCGGGTCGTCGACCTTGGTGTAGTTGATGGCGCCGTCGGGCAGGAACGTCAGGGCCATGTTGGTCGCCGGGTCGTCCATGATGGCGAAGTTGCCGGCGTAGATGTCGTACTCGCCGGCGGCGGTCTTGGCCAGGTAGGTGTTGCGGTCCATGCCCTGCAGCTCGATGGTGATGCCGGCCTGGGCGGCGTTGTCCTTGACCAGCTGCGCCCACTGCGAGGTGACGGCGTCCTGCAGCGAGTAGATCATCGTCAGCGGGCGCAGGGTGCCGACGCCGGACTCGGTGACCAGCTTGCGGGCCAGCGCCGGGTCGAAGGCGTACTCCTTGAGGTCGGGCTTGACGAAGTCCTTGAGCACCGGCGGGATGGGGCTGGAGCCGGTGGTGACCGCCTGGCCCTGGAGCACGACGGAGCGGATGGCCTCGTAGTCGACGGCGTGGGCGAGGGCCTGCCGCACCTTGAGGTTGTCCAGGGGCTTGCGGGTCATGTTGTAGGTCATGTGGGCGTACCCGAGGCCGGGGACCTCCTGGACCTTGACCCCGGGGGTCGACTGGAGGGTCTTGACCTGGGCCGGGGGCAGGGCGTTGGCGATGAGGTCCACGTCGCCGTTGCGCAGCGCGAGGATCTCGGTGTTGACGTCGGGGTAGACCCGGTAGACGACCTTCGCCACGTTGGGGGTGCCGGCGGGGGCCATCGGGTACGGGGTGACCCGCTCCAGGGTGTAGCTCTGGCCCTTGGCGACGGTGGTGAGCTTGAACGGCCCGGCGCTGACCCAGTCGCTGTTGTTGGCGAAGGTGCCCGCGTCGGGGGCCTTCTCGAAGACGTGCTTGGGCACGACGTTCATCCAGAAGCCGACCTCGTCGACGACGGTGGCGTCGGGCCGCTTGAGCTTCAGCTCGACCCGGGTGGCCGTCGGGGCGGAGGCGGACTCGACGTTGGCGAGCTGGCCGTAGACGACGTTGCCGGCGGGCTTCTTCGTCATGATCGTGTTGATGGTGTACGCGACGTCGGCGGCGCTGACGGCGGTGCCGTCGCTCCACTTCATGTCGCCGCGCAGCTCGTAGAAGCCGGTGGTGGGGTCGCTGTAGCCGCGGTCGGCGGCCAGGTACGGCTGCTTGGCGCCGTTGGCGTCGATGGTGAGCAGCCGCGGGTACATCAGGTTGGTGATCCAGCCGTCGGTGCGGCTGTTGCCCAGCAGCGGGTTGAAGTTGACCACGTCGGTGGTGGTGGCGATGGTGAGGGTGGCGTTCTTGTCGCCGCCCTGGGCGGCCGAGTCGCTCGGCGCGCTGGGGCTGCAGGCTGCCGTCGCGACCACCGCGGCGAACGCGGTGACGGCGACGAGGGGTAGGCGGAGACGCATCAGACCCAGACCTCCTCGAGGACGCGGATGGTGTTGCCACCGATGACCTTGCGGATCTCGTCGTCGGAGTAGTCGTGGGCCACGAGCCATCCGATGATGTTGTAGAAGCACTCGGCGGGGTTCTCCAGGCCGTCGACGTACTCGACCTTGGGGTACTCGACCCGGCCGTGGGCCTCCTTGGTGGACAGGTTGGCCGCGAAGGCGTCGTGCAGCCCGACGTGGTCGCCGAAGAGGGTGTCGGGGCCGAAGGCCACGTGGTCGATGCCGATGAGGTCGACCGCGTGGACGAAGTGGTCCATGACCGACTCCAGGCTGTGCCGGGGGTGGGCCGGGGACAGGGTGGTGTGCGGGGCGGCCTCCAGGCCGAGCACTCCGCCGCGCTCGGCGCAGGCGCGGATGACCGCGTCGGGCTTCATCCGGTTGGTCGGCCACACCTCGCGGGAGCCGCAGTGGGTGATGAAGACCGGCTTGGTGGACTTCTGGATCACGTCCATGGCGGTGCGGTCGCCGGAGTGGGAGATGTCGATGGCCAGGCCGAGCTTGTTCATCCGTTCGACGGCCCGCTCGCCGAAGTAGGTCAGGCCGCCGTCGCCGCGCTCCTTGAGGCCGCCGCCGAGCATGTTGGCCTCGGAGTAGGCGATGCCGATCTGCCGGACGCCGAAGCCGTAGAGCACGTCGAGGCGGTCGACCTCGTTCTCGATCATGGTGGCGGCTTCCAGGGCGAACACGTGCGCGAGCCGGCCGGTCTCGTGGGCGTGGTAGATGTCCTTGAGCGACTCGGCCTTGATCACGTAGTCCTGGTGGGCGATGTCGGCCATCCGCACGCCGAGGTCGAACAGGACGTCGGTGTACTTCCAGCCGGCGTCGCTGGAGATGCAGCAGGTGCCGTCCATGCCGTTGTCGAACACGGCGGTCATGCCCGAGCGGGACAGGCCGAGGTAGCCGGTGGGTTCGCGGCCGGCCCGGATGTGCTCGCGGAGCT
This sequence comes from Micromonospora sp. NBRC 110038, assembly GCF_020884815.1. Taxonomy (NCBI): domain Bacteria; kingdom Bacillati; phylum Actinomycetota; class Actinomycetes; order Micromonosporales; family Micromonosporaceae; genus Micromonospora; species Micromonospora sp. NBRC 110038. The sequence goes on from NZ_BBOL01000008.1 coordinate 7,614, forward strand.
GGCCCATGTCCTCGGGGAAGACCTGGACGTGGTCGTGCAGCGAGATGACGATCTCGTCGCGCAGCAGCCGCTGCGTGCGTTCCCGCTGGCTGTCGGAGAGGTCGAGGCCGGCGTAGGCCGGCACCCGGCCGATCTGCTCGGCGTACCGGAACTTCTTGAAGTCCTTGCCGGCCTCCAGGTAGTCGTACGCCGTGTAGCCGGTGTAGCGCTTCGCCTGTTCAAGCATCCGCGTGGGGTCCCTTCAGATTCGCGGCCCGCGAAGAAGAGGCGCGGCCGCCGGGGTCGGCGCCCAGAACCGGCGCGACCGATTAGAGGGTTGCAATGATTCGGCACGGAAGTCAAGATGCAGTTCAGGAACAGGCACGGACAGCCGTTGCAGCGGGGATTACCGGCACGGGCGTCCGTTATGCGTAGCTGGAGGCTCGCGGTGAATCAGCCAGACGCCCCAACCACCGCCCCACCGGACGGAGGAGGACAGGCCCTGTCGGTACGCGGGCTGTCCGTGACCTTCGCCACCCGGCGCGGCGACGTGCCCGCCGCCGTGGACGTCGACCTCGACGTCGCCGCCGGCGAACTCGTCGCGCTGCTCGGCGAGTCGGGCTCCGGCAAGTCGGTCACCGCGAAGGCGATCATGGGGCTGCACCCGCCGACCGTGCGCGTCGAGGCCGACCGCGTCGCGCTCGGCGGCACCGACCTCACCACGCTCACCGAGGCCGGGCGCCGGGCCGTGCGCGGCAACCGGATGAGCATGGTCTTCCAGGACGCGCTGTCCGCCCTCAACCCGGTGCTCAGCATCGGCGACCAGCTCGGCGAGTTGTTCCGTACCCATCGCGGCGCGTCCCGCCGGCAGGCCCGCGCCGCCGCCGTCGACCTGCTCGCCCAGGTCGGCATCCCCGCCCCGGACCGCCGGGTCGACGAGTACCCGCACCAGTTCTCCGGCGGGATGCGCCAGCGCATCCTCATCGCGATGGCAATCGCCCTGCGCCCCGAGCTGATCATCGCCGACGAGCCGACCACCGCCCTCGACGTCACCGTCCAGGCCCAGATCCTGGAGCTGCTCAACGGGCTGCGCCGGGATCTCGGCATCGGCATCCTGCTGATCACCCACGACCTCGGCGTCGTCTCCGAGGTCGCCGACCGGGTCGTGGTCATGTACGCCGGGCGGGTCGTGGAGACCGGCACCACCGCCGAGGTCCTCGGCGCGCCCGCCCACCCGTACACCGACGCCCTGCTGCGCTCCGTGCCCCAGGCCCACCAGCGCGGCGACGACCTGTACGCCATCCCCGGCACCCCGCCCAACCCGACCCGCAAGCCGCCCGGGTGCGCGTTCCACCCCCGCTGCGACCGGGTCGTCGAGCGGTGCCGCACCGAGCGCCCCGCGCTGAGGGTCATCGACGGCCGCGCCGCCGCCTGCCACCGCACCGAGGAGCTGTCGCATGTCGTCACCGGCTGAACCCGTCCTGGTCGCCACGGACCTGCACAAGACGTTCACCACCGGCCGGGCCGGGCTCGGCCGCACCCGGGTCAGCGCCGTCGACGGGGTGAGCATCCGGCTGCACGCCGGGGAATCCCTCGGCGTCGTCGGGGAGTCCGGGTGCGGCAAGTCCACCCTGGCCCGGATGCTGGTCGGCCTGGAACGCCCCGACTCGGGCAGCATCGTGGTGCGGGGACGCGACATCACCGGCGTGCGGGGGCGCGACCGGCGGCTGCTGCGCCGCCAGGTGCAGATGGTCTTCCAGGACCCGTACACCTCGCTGGACCCGCGCATGTGCGTGCGCGACCTGATCGCCGAGCCCCTCGTGGTGCACGGCCGCGGCGACCGGCAGGCCCGCTCCGACCGGGTCGCCGAGCTGCTCGGCCTCGTCGGGCTCGCGCCGGAGCTGATGCACCGCTACCCGCACCAGTTCTCCGGCGGGCAGCGCCAGCGCATCGGCATCGCCCGCGCCCTCGCCCTGGAACCGGAGATCCTCGTCTGCGACGAGCCCGTCTCCGCCCTCGACGTCAGCGTGCAGGCGCAGGTGGTCAACCTGCTGCGGGACCTGCAACGCCGGATGAACATCGCCCTGGTGTTCATCGCCCACGACCTGTCCGTGGTGCGGCACGTCGCCGACCGCACCGCCGTCATGTACCTCGGGCGGCTGGCCGAGATCGGCGACACCGAGACCGTCTACTCCCGGCCGGCCCACCCGTACACCCAGGCGCTGCTGTCCGCCTCCCCCGTGGTCGATCCCACGGGCCGGCGCGGCGGCAGCCGGCGCATCGTGCTCGCCGGTGACCCGCCCAGCCCGTCCGACCCGCCGCCGGGCTGCCGGTTCCACACCCGCTGCCGGCTGGCCCGGCAGCAGTGCGGGCAGGTGCAGCCCGTGCTCGGCCCGACGCCGGGCGACGCCGACCGTGAGGTCGCCTGCCACTTCTCCGACCTGGCGCTGCGGGAGGGCGCGGGCGGCGTGCCGGCCCGGGCCTGACGGCCTTGCGCCGGTGCCCCATGCTGGGAGGCGGGACCCGGATGGCGGCCGGCGAGGAGGTGTCCCTACGCCCATGAGGATGCAACCTCGGCAGCAGCTGCTGGAGATCTGGCGGGCGACGGCGCGGCTGTGCTACCGCGACGGCACCTGGGTGTGGGGAGGGCGCGACGGTTCCAACTCGATCAGCGACGCCGAGCAGTTGCTCTGCCTGATGCTGCCCGCCACGACCGATTCGCGTTTCGTTCTGGAACGGCCGGATGCGACCTCCGACGACGCGCTGCGGGCGCTGGCCGACCTCGGCGACTCGATCGGGGTCCCCCGCCTGCTCGTCCGCGTCCTCAGCGAGTACCTGCAGCGGTACACGGATCTCGACGGCACCCCGGTCTTCTCCGGCGCGGGCTACTTCCACGTCGCCGGGTCCGACAAGGTCAGCGCCGAGCAGGCCGGCATGGACATCGTCGACTCGTACACCATGTCGGTGCGGCTGTCGCTCGCGGCGATCGGCTTCGCCCGGGTCTTCCGCACCGTCGTGACCCGGGCCCAGCTTCGCTCCGAGATCGACGAGCTGGAGGAGCACGCGAGCCGGCGGCTGACGGCCGCGATGGTCGGGCTGCTGCGCAGCTTCGCCGTGTACGCGTTCGAGGCCGACTCGCCGGCCGGCCGGACGCTGATCCGCACCGTCAACCAGACGGGGCTGCCCGACCGGATGGTCGTCGAGAGCCTGTGGCAGGGGCTGGCCGACGTCCGGGCCGCGCTGCGGGGCGTCCGGATCGCCGCGCCCGACGTCAACGACACGCTGGACCACCCCGGCCGGCTGTTCGAGTGCGGCTGGTCCTGGGGCGTCATCAGGGACGCCCCCATGGTGGACGTCGGCGAGGAGATCGGCGTCCAGCGGCCCGGCGTCGCCGAGGCCGCGCCCTACCTCTACTTCTCCCTCGCCGCCCTGAACGGGATCGAGGAGCTGTTCTCCGAGCGGACCCGGATCCTCGGCCTGCTGACCGAGGAGCAGGAGCGCCTCGCCCGGGCGCTGCAACTGCGCTGGGACATCACCCAACGCTACTGGTCCACCGTGGCCAGCTTCGGCACCGCGCGCTGGCCACTGGAGGACATCCCGTGGCGCACGACCGACAACCAGGAGTCCGACTACTTCAGCCTCCTGGTGACCGCGATGACCGTGCAGGACCTCATCCAGCAACGCTCCCCCGACACCGAGCTGGGCCGGGTGGCCCGGGTGCTCGACGAGCTGGCCGGGCGGGCCCGGATCGTCCGCCGGCCCTTCGAACGCGATCCGGCGGTCGCCCTGCACTCCCCCGGGGTGCTCATCTCCCTCGTCGGCAGCGAGGAGGCCGGCCCGGGCCGGCTGCTGTGGCCGTGCACCGACTTCTCCCCGCTGCTGCTCAAGCGCATGCTCGGCCTGGCCGGCCTGATGCGGGACCCGGGCCTGCGGGGCGAGCTGCTGCGACAGGCCGACGAGGTGTGGGACCACCTGTCGCGCCGCCGCATCAGCGACGGGCCGGCGCGCAACCTGTGGGACCAGGCCGTCAACGTGTACCCCTTCGTCGACGACCGGCACGACCTGCCGTCGTGGCGGTACACCGAGCGGGTGGTCGAGTGCCTGGTGGCGGCGGCGAGGCTGACGGGCGGGCCGCCGCTGCGCAGCGAGCGGCTCGTCGCCTACGGGGAGGACCTGCTGCTGGAGGCGGAGCACCTGTTCAGCCAGGAGCTGTTGAACGGGGCCGACACCGCCGGCCCGGCGATGCGTCAGCACCTCCAGGCCGTCCAGGCCGGCCTGGAGCGCGCCCGGCGGATCATCGACACCCGGCCCGGCACGGCCGCGGCCCTCGCCACCCGTGTGCTGCAGGAGCTGGACCAGCTGGCCGCGGCGCGCCAGGACGTGGAGTAGGCCGTGCTGGTCTTCGCAGCCTCCGACAAGGGCGGAACCGGCCGGTCCGTCACCGGCTGCAACATCCTCTACCGGTGGGCCCTGACCGGCGTCGACGTCTGCTACCTCGACTTCGACTTCGGCTCCCCGACGGTGGGCACGATCTTCCAGGTCGACTCCGTCGGGCGCGGCACGCCGTCCGGGGGGCTGCACAGCTACCTGACCGGCTCGGCGGCCAGCCCGCACCGGGTGGACGTGTGGACCGAGAGCGAGCGACCCGGGCTGCGCACCCGGACGGCCGGAACAGGCCAGCTGGTGCTGTTCCCCGGCGACGAGGGCGGTGGCGAGTTCCCCATCGACCCCCAGACGGTCCAGCGGTGCGCCGACCTGCTGTTGCGGCTGGAGGAGGAGTTCGACGTCTGCCTGGTCGACCTGAGCGCCGGCCGATCGTACGCGACCCAGCTCGCGCTCGCCGTCACCGCGCGGCCTGCCCTGGCGGCGGTGCCGGTGCGGTGGCTGGTCTTCCACCGGTGGACCCGCCAGCACATCCTCGCCGCCGCCGGGCTCGTCCACGGCCGGCACGGCCTCGCGGACACGGGGGAGGCGCTCGGGCACGACCGCGCGGCCCTGCTGGACTCGATCAGGTACGTCCGCACCGCCGTCGTCGACCTGGACTCCGCCGAGCTCGCCGGCCTGCGTCCGGGGCAGATCGCGTGGCTGCGGGACTGCAACCAGGATCTCCAGGAGCTGGCCAGCCGCAACCGCATGGGGCGTACCACGCTGCTGGGCAGCGCGCCGTTGGAGCCGCTGTTGCAGTGGCGCGAGCAGATCATCTCCGACAACGACGTCTGGGGCCGGGGAATCGCCAACCAGGCGACGATCGAGGCGTTCGACCGGCTGGCCCGCGCGGTGACCGATGCCGAGTCGTGGGAACGCCTGTGACCGCGCCCGGGCCGAACGCGCCGGAGCCGGCCGGGCCGGCGGAGGTGCGTTTCGAGCAGGCCGGCGCCCGTCGCCGGGTGGAGGCCGTGCCGCTGGCCCGGCTCTCCGTGGAGCTGGGCCACCTCTACCAGGCCGACTACGCCGAGGGCGCGGACCGGTACCGGGAGCTGTTCGCCACGGTGGCTCCCTGGTTCCGGGCGGCGGCCGAGTCCGAGCGGCGAGGCGCCAACGCCGCCCCCCGGGTGAGCACGTGCTACCTGGTGGACGACTACCTCGCCGCGCCGGGCCCGCCCCGCGAGGTCCTGCCGCCCCTGCTGCGGGCCGCCGAGGAGCACGGCGTCGCGATCGACTACCTGGCACGCGAGTCCGCGTGCGCACAGCTCGGGGACGTCTCGCCCGCCGCGATCGTGGCGGGCAGCCTGGTCTGCGAGCCGACCCCCGGCACGAACGGGACGCGACCGCCGCCCTTGGTCGCCGGCTGGCTGTCAAACGGGCAACGGTCGGGTCCCGGGGAGGCCGCCGAGGCCGGCCAGGCGATGTCGCCGGGTGCACAGTGGACCCCGCCGCGGCAGAACGTCCCCCGGCGGCACTCCGTCTTCGTCGACGTCGAGCTGTGGGACGAGCGCGACGGAGTGCGTACCTGGTCGTGCGCGTTCCTCGCGGGGGTGTGGCAGCTGCTTCGGCTCGGGCTGCTGCGCGACGCCGGGCGTCCCGTCGCGCAGCCCCGACCGTGGCGCGGCGCCTTCCCGGACACCTGGGCGGAGCTGCCCGCCGTGGTCCAGCTCGGCGACCGGCCCGCGCCGTTCTGCGCGTACCGGACGTTGTCGGTCCTGCCGGGCGGTTTCCTGCCGGTCGAGACGGCGGTCCGGACGATCCTCGACCAGGTCGCCGTGGACCCGGCGGCGGCGCGGCAGGTACGCGACCGCGCCGCCGGCGAGGGGTTGGCCCTGCCCGGGTACCCCGTCGACCGGCTCCGCTACGTGTTTCTGTGAGGGGCCGGCAGGTCGGGGCCGAGCTGGTCCACCGCCGCCAGCAGCGCGACGACGGCGGCCACCCCCGCCGACAGCGATCCCACCTGCTCGCGGATGCCGCCGAGCACCGCGTACTCGTCGGCGTAGATGGCCACGAGCGGGTCGATGCTGCGTTCGCTGAGGGTCATCCGGGCGGCTTCCGCGAGGTGGTGGACCTCGCCCGGGTCGTCCCGCAGGAACGCGTCGACGTCGGCGAGCAGCCGATCGACGCGGTCGGCGGTCGCCCGGGAGGGCCACGAGACGCCGTGCGCGCGCAGCCGGGGGGCGACGTCCCTGCGCAGGTGCCGCCAGGTGGCCTCCGCATCCCGTAGCACGTCCCTGGCCGGCGGGCCGCCGAGCAGCCCCGCGCCGCACAGGCCGACCGCTTCGGTCCACACGGTGAGCGCCTCGGCCAGGGCGGGCCCGAACCGATGGTCGGCCAGCCCGGCCAACAGCTCGTCGTCGAGCCGCCGCAGGATGCCGGCGGCCCGCTCGGCCAGCCGCCGGTCGGGGCACAGCGGTGCGAGGTCGGCGGCCAGTCGCTCGGCCGTGACGCGGGCGACGTGCAGTGCCTCGGCACGCTCGGTGCGGCGCCCCTCCACCGCGGTGACCCGGCGGAGCACGATGAGCGCCAGCGGAATGCCGAACAGCGCGCCGACGAGCGAGGACATCAGGTTGGTGAGGAACGGCCGGTCGTCCCACCAGCCGAGCTGGTCGCCGACCACCCCCACGACCGTGCCGAGCCCGCCGGCGGACCACATGCCCAGGGAGGCGACCCGCACCGGCCGGCCGGTCTGCGCCCATGCCTCGCGCAGGCCCGACAGCCCGCTCATCGGGGCCCGCCCGGCCGGTGCAGGGAGGCGAGGCCCACCCGGTCGCGGACCCAGGTGGCGCAGCTGTCCCACTGCCGGCTGAATCCCACCTGACGGTCCAGGCTCGCCCACAGCGGCGCGGTGGTCCGGTCCGGGCGCGCCGCCGGCATCCACAGGTGCAGGAGGTGGTCGACGACCGGGCGCAGCCGCCGCACCGCGTCCGCGCCGTCCACGCCGACGGCCTTGTCGATCAGATGGAGCAGGCCGGTGAGCAGCCAGTCGTGCAGGGCGACGTCCTCGCAGAAGGACCTGACCTCGTCCCACGGGTCGCCGTCGGCGGGGACCAGGCCGAGGCGCAGCGAACGCAGGTGCCCCTCCTCCACCCCGAAGTCGATGTGCGCGGTGGTGGTGTGGCGGGCGGTCCAGCGCAGCCGCGTGCGCGGGACCCGGAACGGCGCGCGCCGGTCCAGGCCGGCGGACTGGACCACGTCCATCAGCCGGGTGTTGATCGCGCCCAGGTCGAGGCCCCCGCCCGGCTGTTCGCTGGCGAGGAAGTCCTCGTCCGCCCGGTCCGCGAGCCGGCCCCCCAGCGGCTCCAGCACGCCGGGGCGGGCCAGGTAGTGCGACCACACCGCACGCCGTCCCCGGCCGCCGGGCGCGATCCGCGCGAACGAGGACGCCTGCACGACGTGGCCGCCGGTGACGGTGGAGCGGGACGACACGGCCCCGACCACCCGGGTGCTGCCCGACGCGCCGCCGAACCGGCAGTCCACTCCCGTGAGCAGGGACGGGGAGACGGCGTACCGGATCGGCCGGTCCATGGTCCCGACCCGTTCCCCGGGGCGCAGGCGCAGGACCCGGGCCACCGAGCTGGCGGGAAGCGCGGTGGAGTGCTGCAGGAGGCCGGTGTGGACCTCGCCGATCAGCAGTGGGGCCCCTGGCCCGGTGGTGTCCACGTCGATGCGTCCCTCGAACCCGCGAACCCGCGTGTGCCCGGATATGCTCCATCGTGGACCATCTCCGCAACCCGGCGGCTCACCCGGCGGGCGGGATCACGGGCAGATCCAGCAGTAGCGGCCGTCGCCCGCCGCGCGCGCCGACCGGCCCGCCGGCTGCCGCGGCGCACCGTCCGGCCGCTCCGCCGAGGCCCGCGGCGTCGGGGCCGGACCGGTCACTCGGGCGTGGGCGGGCCCAGCAGGCGGATCTCCTCGATGTCGAGCGCGGCCTGCAGCTCGCGCAGCACCGTGTCGTCGATCTCGTTGGCGTTGCGCAGCCGGGTGATCTCGCGCCGCTTGCGGTCCAGGACCGCCAGCCGCAGCCGGCGCTCCAGGTCGCGGGCCTGCTCGGCGGCTTCGCCCTGCTCGGCGGCGCGGATGTCGTCGAGGTGGTCCTGGTAGTCGACGCGGATCCGGTCGGCGACGTCCCGGTGCACGCCCAGCCCGTCGGCGACCTCCGGCAGCGCCGCCAGCCCGGCCTCGGTGGCCCGCAGGCGGGCCATCCGCACCTCGTCGGCGCGCTGCTGGTCGCCGACGAGGCCCGCCCAGCGGACCACGAGCGGGAGGGTGGTGCCCTGCACCAGCATGATCATGACGATCACCAGCGCCGTGCAGAAGATGATCAGGTCCCGCTCGTGGACGGGTTCCCCGGCCGGGGTGGTCAGCGGCACCGCGAGGGCCGCGGCCAGCGACACCGCGCCGCGGAAGCCGGCCCACCCGGCGGCCGTGCGGATCCGCCAGCCGACCCGCAGGGCCCGTTGCGACCTACGGCGGTCGACGAGTCGCAGCAGGTACGCCGACAGGTGCAGCCAGGCCATCCGGGTCGCCAGGACGGTGCCGGCGACCAGCACCGCGATGAGCAGCGCCTGACCCACCGACGTGCTGGTGACCCCACGCAGCGCCCGGGGGATCTGCATCCCGAGCAGCACGAACAGGCCCCCGTTGATCAGGAAGGTGGTGAGGTCCCAGAAGGCGTAGGCCAGCACCCGGGAGGGTGCCCGGATCACCCGGGGACCGGCGAAGGAGAGCACCAGGCCGGCGACCACCACCGCGAGCACCCCGCTGGCGTGCAGTTCCTCGGCGGCCAGGAACGCGACGAACGGCGTGAGCACGCTGAGCGCGCCCTCGCGCAGCGGGTCGTCGAGGCGGCGGCGGATCAGTACGACCACCACCCCGATCGCCAGCCCGGCCGCGACGCCGCCGAGGAACGACCCGCCGACGCGCTCGACGAGCGGCAGAGCCCCCGGCGGCGCCCCGCCGGTGATCAGGCCGAGCGCGACGGCGAACAGGACGAGCGCGGTGCCGTCGTTGATCAGGCTCTCCGCGCGCAGGACGGTGAGGAACCGGCGGGGCATCCGCTTGGCCAGGCCGGCGACCGCGGCGGCGTCGGTCGGGGCCAGCACCGCCCCCAGCACCCAGGCCGCCGGCCCCTCGACGCCGACCGCCTGGGCGACCAGCGCCACCGTCACCATCGTGACCGCGACCAGCCCCACGGCGAGCAGGGCGATGACGGTCAGGTTGGCGCGGATCTCCCGCAGGCTGATGGTGAGGCTCTCCCGGTAGAGGATCGCGGGCAGGAACAGCAGCAGCACCACGTCCGGTTCGAGCACCACGTCCGACAGCGGCGGGGCGAGCGCCAGCAGCGCGCCCATCCCGATGAGCAGGACCGGCGGGGCGACCCGGTAGCGCCCGCCGATGGTGGTGCCGACGAGCACGGTGGCCGCCAGCACCACGATCAGGACGAGCCCCTCCACGTCGACCCCTCCACGTCGTACGGCCGGTGCGGCCGCACCGCGTCGGTAGGCGCGCCGGCCCGCCCCCACATGGTTCTACGGCGGGCGCGGGCAGGAGGGGCGAACGGGCCTATCGGCGGGGACGGGACGGGGCGAGCAGCGCCGACGCGGCGAAGCGCAGCAGCGGCAGGTAGATCCGGGCGGAGTCGCGCAGCGCCCCGAAGTGCGAGGACGCGTTGTCCGCCAGGTAGGTGGTGGCGACGACGGTCTGCCGGACCGGGTGGCCGTCGCGTGCCGCGTGGAGCAGGACGTTCATCTCGTACTCGAAGCGTTCGCCGGGCACCGCGAGCAGCCAGTCGAGCAGGCCGCGCGGGTACGCCCGCAGGCCGGTCTGGGTGTCGTGGACCCCGACGCCGGTGGCGGCCCGGAACAGCAGCCCGGTGACGCCGTTGCCGATCCTGCTGCGCAGCGGCACCGTGCCGTCGAACCGGCGTACCCCCAGCACGATCGCGCCGTCGCCGCCGGGCAGGGCGCGGGCGACGCGCAGGATGTCGGCGACCCGATGCTGCCCGTCGGCGTCGGCGCAGACCACGTCGTGCCCGGGATAGGCCCGGGCGACGTGCCGGAATCCGGTCTTCAGGGCCGTGCCCTTGCCCCGGTTGGACCCGTGGCGCAGGACGTCGCCGCCGAGCCGGCGCGCCGCGTCGAGGACCGGGTCCGAGGCCGGGGAGCTGCCGTCGTCCACCACGACGACGGGCACGTCGGGGGCGGCGTCGCGCAGCTCGCCGAGGAGGTCGGGCAGCCGCTGTCCCGGCTCGTACACCGGCACGAGGACGATCATGGGGTCCGCCTGTTCTTCGTGACGGCGGTCGATCCGCCGGCGACGGTCCTGTACCCCGTCGGCGCGTCCGCGTCACCTCCCGTCGGCCGCCGGGCGGGGGGCCGCCCGCCCGGCGGGCCCCGGCGGGTGCCGCGGCGGGCCCGCCGCAGCAGCGCGACCATCGTCCGCTCGCGGCGCAGCAGGCCCGCCGGGTCGCGGACGCCGAGGAACCACAGCCGGCACGCGACGCGTACGGCACCCTCCGGCCACCAACCGGGCGCGGGTTCCCCACCGGTGGCGGGCACGTCGAGCAGCGCCCCGCCGCGCAGCCCGAGCGCCCGGCGGGCGAGGTAGCGGACCCGGGGCAGGTGCCAGGTGTGCGAGACGATGCCCAGCGGGTGGTGCCGGTCGAAGGCATGGCCGGCGAGCAGCCCGTCGGCGGCGGTGCGCAGGAGGTTCTCCAGGGTGCTGCGTGAGCGGGTCTCAGTGCGCAGGTCGGCGTGCCGGTCGAGGCCGGCCGCGAGCGCCTCGCGGAGCATCAGGTCGGCCTCGCGCCACCCGGCCGGTGGCGGGGCGGCCCCCTCGGCGGCCTCGGCCCAGCCGCCGGTGAACACGATCCTCGGCCGCCGGCCCCGCTGGGCGGCGGCCGCGAAGGCCGCCTCGTTGGCGGCAACGTAGTCGCGGGCGGCCCGGACCCGCGCGAGGCTGGCCGGGGTGAGCGCCCAGGTCCCCCCGGCGGCGGGCAGCACGCCGCGCCCGAGGACCACGAGCACGGTGGCGGTCGGCGGCAGGTGCCCTCCCCTCTGCGACGTACCGGGCAAGCCTAGCCAGGCGTCGGGCCACCTGCGGCATAGCCGCTCACCGATTGACAAAGTTTGGGTTGCAAACTTAATCTGCCCGTCCGGCGGGCGTCACGTGCGCGTTCCCGACGCCCTGCCCACCCCCATCATGCGGCGGCATCTTCCCGGCAAGGAGTGTCATGATCGGCACACGAGGCACCACCCGACGGACCCGATGGCGGGTCGGCGCGTTCACCAGCGCGGTCACGATGCTGCTGGCCGCCGTCGGCGTCCTGGTCGCGGGCACCGCGCAGGCGGCGGCGGGCTGCGCGGTGACCTACCAGGTCAGCAGCCAGTGGCAGGGCGGGTTCGGCGCGAACGTGAGCGTGACCAACCTCGGCGACGCGATCAACGGCTGGCGCCTGACCTGGACATTCCCCGCCGGGCAGCGGGTGACCCAGGCGTGGAACGCCACCGTCACCGCCGCCGGCGACGACGTCACCGCCGCCAACGTCGGCTACAACGCCGCCATCGCCACCAACGCGTCGGTCTCGTTCGGCTTCAACGGCTCGTGGTCCGGCACGAACCCGAGCCCCACCTCCTTCGCGCTAAACGGGGTCGCCTGCACCGGCGGCGTCGGCCCGACCACGGCCCCGCCGACCAGCGCGCCCCCCACCACGCCGCCGCCGACCACTCCCCCGCCCACGACGCCCCCGCCGGCCGGCGACGCGATGGCGGCCGTGGCCGCGATGCAGCCCGGCTGGAACCTCGGCAACTCGCTCGACGCCGTCGGCGCCGACGAGACCGCCTGGGGCAACCCGCGCATCACCGAGGCGCTGCTGGACAACGTGAAGGCGCAGGGCTTCAAGAGCGTCCGCATCCCGGTCACCTGGAGCGCGCACCTGGGCGGCGCGCCCAACTACCCGATCGAGGCGGCGTACCTGAACCGGGTCAAGGAGGTGGTCGACTGGGCGCTCGCCGACGACCTCTACGTGATGATCAACATTCACCACGACTCGTGGCAGTGGATCAACACCATGCCCACCGACCGGACCACCGTGCTGGCCAAGTACAACGCCATCTGGACCCAGCTGGCGAGCACGTTCCGCGGCTCGTCGCCGAAACTGGTGTTCGAGAGCGTCAACGAGCCGCAGTTCACCGGCAGCTCCGGCGACGCCCAGAACGCCACCCTGCTGGCCGAGCTCAACACGTCGTTCCACCGCATCGTGCGCGCCTCCGGCGGCAACAACGCCACCCGCCTGCTGGTGCTGCCCACCCTGCACACGTCGTCGGAGCAGGCCCGCATCGACGAGCTGGTCGCCACGTTCAACGCGCTGAACGACCGCAACCTCATCGCGACCGTCCACTACTACGGCTACTGGCCCTTCAGCGTGAACGTCGCCGGGGGCACCCACTTCGACGCCACCACCCAGAAGGACCTCACCGACTCCTTCGACCGGGTGTACGACGCCTTCGTCGCCAAGGGCATCCCCGTCATCGTCGGCGAGTACGGCCTGCTCGGCTTCGACCGGCACACCGGCACCATCGAGCAGGGCGAGAAGCTGAAGTTCTTCGAGTACTTCGGCCACTACGCGCGGGCCAGGAAGCTCACCACCATGCTGTGGGACAACGGGCAGCACCTCGGCCGGACCTCGTTCCAGTGGAGCGACCCGGAGCTGATCGCCCAGATCAAGTCGAGCTGGACCACCCGCTCCGGCACCGCGTCGTCGGACCTGGTGTTCAACTCGAAGTCCAGCGCCATCAGCGCCAAGACGCTCACCCTGAACCTCAACGGCACCACGTTCCAGGGCCTGCGGCAGGGCAGCACCGACCTGGTCCAGGGCACCGACTACACCGTCAGCGGCAGCCAGCTCACCCTGACGGCGGCCGCGCTGACCCGGCTGACCGGCAGCCGGGCGTACGGGGTCAACGCGACCCTGCACGCGCGGTTCTCCGCGGGCGTGCCGTGGCGCATCAACATCATCACCTACGACCGGCCGGTCCTGGGCAACGCCACCGGCACCACCAGCGCGTTCACCATTCCGACCCAGTTCCGGGGCGACCAGCTCGCCACCATGGAGGCGAAGTACGCCGACGGCAGCAACGCCGGCCCGCACGACTGGACGTCGTTCAAGGAGTTCGACGTCACGTTCCAGCCCGACTACACCGGCAACTCCATCGCCCTGACCTCGGACTTCTTCGCCGCGGTCACCGACAACGCCCCGGTCACGCTCACCTTCCACTTCTGGAGCGGCGAGAAGGTCACGTACAAGGTGACCCGCTCGGGCAGCACCGTCACCGGCACCACCGCCTGAGACGATCGCACGGACACCGCGGGCCCGGTCCCGCCCACGAACGCCGTGGGCGGGACCGGGCCCGCGCGCGTCGACCGCCACGGGCCGCAGGAGCCGCGGCTCAGCCGCCGGCGGTGACGGAGGTGGCGGTCATGGCGTTGTCCGTCAGCGCGCCGCCCTGCACGGTCACCTTCTGGCCGCGCTTGATCGCCGTCAGCTTGCTGGCCCGGGTGGTCCGCACGGCCGTGTCGTCGGTGGTGCGGACCGTGACCACGGTGCCGTCAACGGTCTCGACGTAGAGGGTGTCGCCGTCGACCAGCGTCACCGTGCCGGTGGTGGTGCCCGCCGTCGCGCCGGTCGCGGCGGCGCTCGGCTGGTCGCCGGGGCCCTGGCCGCGTCCCGAGCCGGCCGCCCCGTTGGCCAGACCCGCCGGGAACGGCCAGGACGGGACCGCGGCGCCCGCCGCCGGCTCGCCCCACCGCTGTTGCACCTGCACCCCGCCGCCGAAGCCGGCGACGACGAGCACGAGCGCGCCCAGGACCAGGGTGCCCCGGTTCCACCACCGGCGCGGGGCGGCGGCGGCCAGCGCGGCGGTGAGGCCGTCGTCGGGTTCCGCCGCCACGGCCGGCGACGCGGCGCTGCGGTCGTCGTCCGGCTCCGCCGGCCCGCCCGGCGCCGTGGCGCCGCCGACCCGGGCGAAGACGACGGTGTCGCTGTTGTCCATGTCTGATCCTTGCCTGTCGGGCACGCTGGCCTACTCGTAGCGCAGGGCGTCGATGGGGCGCAGCCGGGCCGCCCGCGCCGCCGGCAGCCCGCCGAAGAAGAGTCCGATCGCGATGGAGACGCCGAGGGCCAGCGCGACGGAGCTGGGCACGATCACGGGCCGGACACCGACGATGGTGAACCGGGAGCCGAGCAGCGCGGCGGCCACCCCGAGCGCCCCGCCGAGGAGGCTCAGCAGGGTCGCCTCGATCAGGAACTGGGTCAGCACCGTCCGGCGACGGGCACCGAGCGCCTTGCGGATGCCGATCTCCCGCGTCCGTTCGGTGACGGTCACGAGCATGATGTTGGTGATCCCGATGCCGCCGACCAGGAGGCTGATCGCGGCGACCGCGCCGAGCAGGGTGGTGAAGGTGTCGGCCGTCTCGGTCTGGGTCTGCAACAGCTGCGCGGCGTTCTGGATCCGGTACGGCGCGCTGGCCGAACCGGTGGTGGGCAGCCGCTGGGCGAGCACCGTGGAGATCTGGGCCTGCACGGCGTCCACCTCGCCCGGGTCGGCCGCCTCGACGAGGATCGAGCTGATCGGCCCGTACCCGGTGAGCACCTCCCGCACGGCGCTCAGCGGCGCGACGGCGGTGTCGTTGGCGTCCTGGAAGCCGGTCGAGGACTTCGGCGCGAGCACCCCGACCACCGTGAACAGGGCCCCACCGGCGGTGACCTGCCGGCCGACCGGGTCGAGGCCGGCGAACAGCTCGTCGGCGACGGTCTGCCCGATGACGACCACCCGGCGGGCCTGCGCCTCGTCGTCGGCGGTGAACGCGGCCCCCGCGGCCACCGGCGAGTTGGACGCGGCGAACCAGCCCGGCCGGGTGCCCACGAACTGGGCGACCTCGTGGTCGGCGCCCTCGTAGGTCACCGTGGTGGAGGTGGTCGCCAGCGGGGACACCGAACGGACGCCGGGGGCGAGCACCGGGTCGGCGAGCGCGTCGGCGACCTCGACGGTCAGGCCGCCCGGCCCCGAGCCGCGGTTGGTGCCGGTCACGGTGAGGGTGTTGGTGCCCAGCGCCTCGATCCGGCTGGTGACGGCCTGCGCCGACCCGTTGCCGACGGCCACCAGCAGGATCACCGCGGCGACGCCGATGAGGATGCCCAGCATGGTCAGCGCCGAGCGCAGCTTGTTGGCGGCCACGCCGCGCAGGGCGAACCGGATCGTCTCGGTGACGGTCATCGGCCGGCCACCGCCGCGTGCCGGCCCGTGCGGTCCTGGCGCTCGTCGGAGCGGACCCGGCCGTCGAGGAGCCGGATCAGCCGCCGGGCGCGGTCGCCGACCTCCGGCTCGTGGGTGATCAGCACGATCGTCCTGCCAGCGGCGTTGAGCTGGTCGAACACCGCCAGGATGTCCTCGGTGGAGCGGCTGTCCAGGTTGCCGGTGGGCTCGTCGGCGAGCACCAGCGCGGGCTCGGTGACCAGCGCGCGGGCCACCGCGACGCGTTGCTGCTGCCCGCCGGAGAGCTGATTGGGGTGGTGGTCGGCGCGGTCGGCCAGCCCCACCGCGTCCAGCGCGGCGAGCGCCCGCCGCCGCCGCTGCCCCGCCCGCACGCCCGCGTACGCCAGCGGCAGCTCGACGTTGGCCACCGCGCTGGTGCGGGGGATGAGGTTGAACGCCTGGAAGACGAACCCGATGAGCCGGTTGCGCACGAGGGCGAGCTGGCGGTCCGCCAGGCGACCGACGTCGACGCCGTCGAGCAGGTAGCTGCCGCCGGAGGGCGCGTCGAGGCAGCCGATGATGTTCATCAGGGTGGACTTGCCGGACCCGGAGGATCCCATGATCGCCACGTAGTCGCCGGCGTCCACCGTCAACGACACCCCGCGCAGCGCGTGGACGGCGGCGGGGCCCTCGCCGTACACCTTGGTCAGCGCGCGGACGTCCAGGACCGGACGGCGCGGCGTGGTCCGGGGCTCCATCAGCGGGTCCCGGTGCCGGCCCGGGGGCCGCCCTGTCCCCCGGCGGGGAAACCGCCGCCGGGGAAGCCTCCGCCGCCGGGGAAGCGGCCCCCGCCGCCGGTCAGGCCGCCGCTGGTGCCGGAGGTGCTGGTCTCGGGCAGCACGACCCGCTCGCCCTCGGTGAGCCCGGAGGTGATCTCGTACGCCCGGTCGCCGGCCAGGCCGACCTGCACCCGCCGGGTCTCCTGGCCGGTGTCGGTGAGCACGGTGACGATCCGCCGGTCGCCGCTGCCGGTCACCGCGGCCGAGTTGACCAGCAGCACGTTCTCGGCCGTGCCGGTCACGACGGCCACCCGCACGGTCTGCCCCGGCCTGGCCCCGGTGGGCAGGTCGGCCACGTCGAGGGTGACCCCGTAGGTGACCACGCCGTTGGCGGTGGTGGCCTGGGGGTCGATCGCCCGCAGCTCGCCGGTGGCGGTGGCCCCGTCCAGGGCGTTCCAGGTGACGGTGGCCGGCTGGCCGGCCTCGAGCCGGGTGGCGTCGGCCTCGGCGACCGCGGCGGTGACCTGGAGCTTCGACAGGTCGGCGAGGTCGACGAAGCCGGACGAGGTGCCGCCGGACGACCCGCCGGAGGCGGCCCCGGACGAACCGGAGCCCGACGAACCCGACGAACCCGAGCCCGAGGAGCCGGAACCCGACGAGCCGCCGGACGGGCCGCCGACGGTGCCGTTGACGGCGACCACGGTGCCGGCCATCGGCGCGGTGAGCCGGGTGCCCTCCACCGCGGCCTCGGCCTCGTCGACGGCCAGCTCGGCCTGGGTCACCTCGTTCTCCGCCGTGGAGGTGTCGGAGCCGGCGTCCCGCGCCCGGTCCAGCGCGTCCTCGGCGGCGTCCAGGTTCGCCCGGGCCACCTTGAGGTCGCGTCGGGCGTCGGCCGGGTCGACCTCGGCGAGCAGCTGCCCCTTGCGTACCTTCTGACCGACGGTCACCGCGACCGAGGTGACCGTCCCGGCCGTGGCGAAGGTGGCGGTGGCGGTGGCGGCGCTCTCCAGCGAGCCGTCCGCCGTGACCGTCGCGGTCACCGTGCCCCGGGAGACCTGGACCGTCCGGGTGCCGCCGGTCGTCCCGGCCCGCGCCGACGCGTCGCCGCGCACGGACAGCCAGGCCCAGGTGCCGCCGCCGACCAGCATCAGGGTCAGGACGGCGTTGACCGCCACGGTGGGCCGGCGCAGGGCCGCCGGCAGGCGTGCACGCATGGAGGGGATCCTGGCGGCCCTGCCTCGGAGGATCTTCGACGTCACCTCATAGCTGGCTCGGAGTCGGCGGCGGCGCGTCGGGGACCGGCCGCGCCGGCCGGTCGCCCTCCGCCGGGGAGCCGGCGACGGGCAGCAGTACGCGGAAGGCGGTGCCCGCCCCGGGGCCGCTGTGCAGCTCGATCCAGCCGCCGTGGGCGTGCACGATCGACGCCGCGATGGACAGGCCGAGCCCGGAGCCGCCGCCGTCGCCCCGGCCCCGGCTCGCATCGGCCCGGTAGAGCCGCTCGAAGACCCGGGTGGCGTGCTCGGCGGGGATGCCCGGGCCGTCGTCGTGCACCTCCAGCACGGCCAGACCGCCGGTGGGCGGTGCGGGCGCCGGCCCGGACCGGACCACCACGCCGCCCCGGGCCGGCGCGGGCGGCGGGCCGGCCACGGCGGCGGGCAGCCGGCCGATGCGGACGGTCACCCGCGCCCCCGGCCCGGTGTGCTGCATGGCGTTGCCGACCAGGTTCGCCGCGACCTGGCGCAGCCGGTGCTCGTCGCCGAGCACGGTCGGCGGCTCGAACGTCTCGTCGTCCTCGGTGAGCGTGGTCAGCCGGACCCGCCGTCCCGGGGCCCGGGCGTGCGCGTCGCGGATGGTGTCGGCGGCGACCTCCAGCACGTCGACCGGGCGCAGCACCGGGGCGCGGTGCCGGTCCAGCCGGGCGAGCAGCAGCAGGTCCTCGACGAGCACCCCCATCCGGGCGGCCTCGGCCTCGATCCGGCCCATCGCCTCGTCCAGGGCCGGTCCGGGCGGGGCGCCGCCCCGGCGGTACAGCTCGGCGAAGCCCCGGATCGAGGTCAGCGGGGTGCGCAGCTCGTGCGAGGCGTCGGCGACGAACTGGCGCAGCCGGCGGTCGGCCGCGGCGCGGGCGGTCATCTCCGTGCCGATCCGGTCCAGCATGAGGTTCACCGCCGCGCCGAGGCGGCCGGGCTCGGTGTGCGGGTCGGTGTCGTGCAGCCGGCGGGCCAGGTCGCCGCCGGTGATGCCCGCGACGACGCGTTCCATCCTGGTCAACGGGCTCAGCCCGAGGCGGACCACGAAGGCGGCGAGCAGGCCCAGCACGATCAGGACGCTGCCGGTCACCGCGACGTCGATCACCACGAGCCGGTCGACGGTCCGCTCCGCCTCGGCCAGGGACGCGCCGAGCACCACGACCTCCCCGCCGTCGCCGACCGGGACCGCCAGCAGCCGCCACGCGCCCCCGTCGCCGGCCACGGTGTACGGGCGGCCGGTCCGGGCCCGCGCCGCCACCTCGGCCAGCGGGCCGGGATCGGGCGCGGCGGCCGACGGCGTGCTGCTGCGGTCGGGGTCCCGGGTGCCGTCGGCCCGGTAGTGGACGACCAACTGGTCCGGCCCGAGGCGCGCGAACCGGCCGGGGTTGCGCGGCCCACCGGTGGTCGCGCCCCCGGCCGGGAACCCGGAGGCGGCGCGCGGGGCGTCGGTGAAGGGGCGGGCCAGCCCGGTGAGCTGCTGGTCGACCCGCTGCACCAGGTATCCGCGCAGCAGCACCAGCCCGGCGGCGTTCGCCCCCAGCAGGGCCAGCGTGGCGAGGATTCCGACGAGGAGGACCAGCCGGGACCGCAGCGTCCAGTGCGCCCAGGGGCGGATCGGCCGCCGGCTCACTCGTCGCCGCGCGGCAGCCGCAGCGTGTAACCCACGCCGCGCACGGTGTGGATCAGCGGCGGCCCGAGCTTGTCGATCTTGCGACGCAGGTAGTAGACGTAGGACTCGACGATGCGCCCGTCCCCGCCGAAGTCGTAGTTCCAGACCCGGTCGAGGATCTGCGCCTTGCTGACCACCCGGCCGGCGTTGGTGAGCAGGTAGCGCAGCAGCCGGAACTCCGTCGGCGACAGGTCGACCGGACGACCGGCCCGGCGCACCTCGTGCGCGTCGTCGTCGAGTTCCAGGTCGGCGTAGCGCAGGACGGCCGGGGGCGGGGGCACGGGCGGCGCGGCCACGGGCTGCTCCGGGTGGCTGCGCCGCAGGATGGCCCGGATGCGCAGCACCACCTCCTCGAGGCTGAACGGCTTGGCCACGTAGTCGTCCGCGCCGACGACCAGCCCGGTCACCCGGTCCTCGACGGTGTCCCGCGCGGTGAGGAAGAGCACCGGCACCGGCCGGCCGGCCGCGCGCAGCCGGCGGGCGACCTCGAAGCCGTCCACGTCGGGCAGCATCACGTCGAGGACCACGAGGTGCGGGTCGAACTCCTCGACCAGGGCCAGCGCCGCCCGGCCGCTGGCGGCCACCCGGGTCTCGTACGAGACGAGCCCCAGGGTGACCGCGAGCAGCGTGGAGATGTTCGGTTCGTCGTCGACCACGAGGACCCGCGCGGCGCAGGCGCCGTCGACGGCCGTGGCGGCCCGTCCGGTGGGTGGCCGGAGAATGTCGGTTCGCACCACCACTGCCTACCGGAGGCTGCTCCACGCGCCCTGTGCGGAAGCTGTGTCCCCGCTGTCACCAGGAGCGGAGCACCAGCTCACCGGCGGTGAGGCCGGAGGTCACCTCGGTGAACCGGCCACCCCGCAGCCCGACGGTGACGGTGCGCGGCGTGCCCTCGACGCCGACGCGGACGGTGCCGGTCCCGCCGGCGACGTCGCGTACGGCCGTAGACGGCACCCGTACCGCGTCCGCCACCGCCGCGGTCTCGACGGTCACCGCGGCGCTCTGCCCGACGAGCAGGTCCTGCGGCGCCTCGGTGAAGGAGAGCACGACGCCGTAGCGGACCAGGCTGCCGTCGCTGACGCCGACCGGGTCGACCTGGACGACGGTCGCCGGGAAGGTGCGGTCGGGTCGGTCGGGGAGGGTGAGCGTCGCCTGCTGCCCGACGGCCAGGGCCACGGCGTCGGCCTCGGGGAACCTGGCCTCGACCTGCATCGCGAACGTGTCGGCGAGGGTGATGAAGGTGCTGCCCCGGCCGACCTCGCTGCCCACCTTCCCGGCGACGGACAGGACGGTGCCGGCGATCGGCGCGGTGATCGTGGTGCCGGCCAGCGTCTCCCGCGCCTCGGCGAGACTCGCCTCGGCCTGGTTGACCCGGCGCTGCGCCTGCAGGATCGGGTCGGCGGCGGCGCCGGCCGCGCCGCCGCCGGCGCAGGTGCCGCCCGGGGCGGGCGTGATCGGGCCGGACGCGGACGGGCGGGCCGACCGGCCGCCGGTGGCCGTCGGCGCGGGCGTCGACCTGGTGGCCGTCGGCGCCGGGGAGGCGGTCGCGGAGCTGGCGGAGGCACCGGGAGTCGGCGCGGTCGCGGTGGCCGAGCGCAGGGCGACCGGTCGTACGCCGGCACCGGTCGGGCAGTCCGCCGCCCCGTCGGCCGTGTCCTCGCGGGCCCGGGCGAGCGCGTCCCGCGCCTCGGTCAGGTCATCCTCGGCCTCGTCCACCGCCTCGGCGGCCGTCGCGGCGTCGTCGTCGGCGACCGCGGCCAACCGCTGTCCCGCCCGCACCACGTCGCCCGGCCGCACCGAGATGGTCTGCACCGTGCCGACGACGGAGAAGCCCAGGGCGCGGGTGGTCGCCGGCACCACGGTGCCCGAGGTGGCCACCTCGACGGCGACGGGGCCCCGGTCGACGGCCACGGTAGCCGGGCGGGCGGGCGTCGGATCGGCGCTCGTGGTCAGCAGCCACGCGCCGCCGGCCACGAGCAGGAGCAGGGCGGCGCCGCCCGCCACGACCCGACGAGCACGCCGGGTGCGCCACCGTCGGTTCAGGCCGTCTCCCATGGGCGGCCAGTCTGCCCACCACGGCTCGGCACCGGCTCGGCCTCAGCTCGGAGTTGCCTGGGAACGCCCCGGCCCGGCGGGTTGCCGCGCCGACGAGCCGTCGCCGTGGTGCGGCGCGGACTCCGAGGCAACTCCGAGCCGGGACCGAGCGGCCGGTGAGGTGGGCCCGGTTACCTGGACGGGCCCCGGAGAAGGTTGAGGAGTTTCCCATGTCGTTGTCTGGAAGAGGCCGGCTGCTCGCGACCGCGCTGACCGTCGTCGCGTTGGCGCTGTCGACCGCATGCGCCGGCACGGACGACGCGGCGGCCCCGACCGGCGACAACGGGCAGGGCGGCCAGAACGCCTTCGCCGCCTACCGGGACTGCCTGCAGGACAACGGCGTCACCCTGCCCTCGGGCGGCGCGCGGCCGTCCGGCTTCCCGACGGCCCGGCCGTCCGACTTCCCCAGCGCGCGTCCCTCGGCCCGACCGGACGCCTCGGCGGGCGCGGGACGCGGCGGACCGGGCATGGGACGCCCCGACGGCGTCGACGAGGCCACGTGGGAGAAGGCGCAGCAGGCGTGCGCCTCGGTGCGGCCCAGTGGCGGCCCGGGCGCCCGGCCGGGTGGCTCCGGCGCGCCGGGGGGTGGGCAGGACGACGGTCGCCGCGCCGCCTACCGCACCTGCCTGAGCAACCGGGGCGTCGACCCCGCCGACATCGACTCCGGCGACCCGAAGACGACCGAGGCGCTGGCCGCGTGCGCGGCGGTCAGTCCGTCACCGGCGTCCTGAGCCGCCGCGTCCCGGCCTCCTGACCGCCCGGCGCGCCCCCGCCGGGCGGTCAGGAGAAGCGTTCGACGGTGACGGGCAGCAGCCCGGCCATCCGCAGCGTGGTGGTCAGCTCCCGCAGCATCGGCCGGACGGTGTCGTCCCGCCCGCCGGCCAGCTCGGCGGTCAGGTCCAGGCACCACGGCCCGCCCGCGCCGATGCGGCGCAGGTGCCAGGTGAACGCGTCGTCGCCGACGCGCCGGCGGGCGACGCCGAGCACCCGGGCCGCGGGGTCGGCCGCGTCGCCCGTGACGGTCATCCGCCACGTGGCGCGCAGGTGCGCCAGGCCGTCCGGCCCCAGCGCGTCGGCGAACAGGACCCGGTAGACCCGGGTCTCGGCGAACCCGGCCGCGCTACGGCCGGGTGCCAGCGGCAGCGGTGCCGTGGCCAACGGGGTCGAGTCGTGGAAGTGGCCACGCAGCGTCGCCTCGTCGGGCAGCTCGCCGCCGCCGAGCTCGCGATAGGTGGCCGCCGCCGCGCGGCGGGGCACGGCGACGACCCGGCTGCGCAGGGCGGCGTCGAGGCGCATGGTCCGGCTGAAGTCCGCCGAGCTCCACCAGCCGCCGTCCTGCGGGGTCCACGCGGCGCTGTGCAGGCGCACCGCCGAGTGGTCCGCCGCGAACACGAACTCCTCGACGACCACGCCCTCCGGCCGGCCGCGCGGCTCACCGCCGGCCGGGCCCGGATGGACCAGGTAGTAGTCCAGGGCGGCCGGCCCACCCTCCCCCACGCTCATCGCGCCATTGTGGACCTCGCGGCCGCCCCGTCCGGGCCGACCCGCCGCCCGGCACCCGACGGGATCGGCGGGGGGCGACGGATCGGGCCGGACGGCGTCCGCATCGCCGTACCCGGTGCAGGGTCAGCCCTCCAGGCACCGGCGCACGGCGGCGACCAGCCGGTCGCCCCGCTCGTCGTCCACCCCGCCCATCTGGTTGACCACGTACGCGAAGCCCACCTCGTGGGCGTCGTCGCCGAAGGCCACGTGGCCGCCCGCGCCGTCGTGGCCGAAGCTGCGTGCGCCCAGCAGCGGCCGGGCCGGCGGGGAGTCCAGCAGGAAGCCGGTCCCCCAGCGCTGCCCCCCGTCCGGCGGCCCGTAGCGCTGCTGGCCCCAGACCCGGGGCGTGGTCGCGTCGTCGACCGACGCGGCGGTGAGCAGGCGTGGGCCGCTGCCGACGTCGGACACGGCGGCGGCGTAGAGCCGGGCCAGGCCCTCGGCGGTGCTGACCGCGCCGGCCCCCGGGATCCCGGCAGCCTGGATGACCGGGTCGTTGAAGCTGACCAGGCCCTCGTCGTCGGCCGGAAAGGGATAGGCGCCGTTCATGGTCAGCCCCCGCTCGGCGACCGGGTCCGGGGCCGGCACCGCGCCGGCCGGCGGTGCCAGCATCCAGGCCACCGCGGCACGCTCGGCGTCGGGAAGGCCGATCCAGGTACGCAGGCCGAGCGGGTCGGCGAGCGCGGCGCGGAAGAACGCGCCGGGCAGTTGCCCGGTGACCCGGCGGATCACCTCGCCGACCAGCCAGCCGTAGGTCATCGCGTGGTAGCTGTGCGCGGTGCCCGGCGGCCAGAGCGGCGGCTGCGCCTCGATCGCCTCGATCACCGGCGTCCAGGCGACCACGTCCGCGCGGGTCAGCGGCCGGTCCAGGGCCGGCAGGCCGGCCTGGTGGGTGAACAGCCAGCGCACCGGGATCCCGTCCTTGCCGTGCTGGCCGAACTCGGGCCAGTACCGGGTGACGGGGGCGTCCAGGTCGAGGCGGCCCTGCTGCACCAGCAGGTACGCGCAGACCGCCAGGATCCCCTTGGTGCAGGAGAAGACGACCGCCGGGGTGTCGGCGGCCCACGGGCGGCCGGAGCGCGGGTCGGCGAGCCCGCCGTACAGGTCGACGACCTTGCGGCCCCGCACGTAGAGGGCGACCGCGGCGCCCACGTCGCCGCGCGCGGTGAAGTTGTCCCGGAAGACGTCGACGACCGGGCCGAAGCCCTCGTCGGCGTCGCCGTGGACCGGTGCAGGCGTCGTCACGCGCTATCCCTTCAGCGATCCCTGGATGAGGGCCTTGATGAACTGGCGTTGGAAGATCAGGAACACGATGAGGGTGGGGGTGAGGATGAGCAGGGAGCCGGCGCACAGCAGCACCAGATCCGTCCCCCACTGCCCCTGGAACGCCCCGAGCGCGCCGGCCATGGTGCGTTTCGTGGCGTCGTCGACGAGCACGATGGCGAGCAGGAACTGGTTCCAGGTCCACAGGAACAGCAGGATGGTCAGCGACGCGATGGCGGGCCGGGCCAGCGGCACGTGGACGCGCCAGAACAACTGCCAGGTGTTGCTGCCGTCGACCCGCGCCGCCTCGGAGAGTTCCTTGGGCACGGTGGCGAAGTGCGCCCGCATCCAGAACACCGAGAACGGCATGTACAGGCCGATCAGCGGCAGGATGATCGCCCACCGGGTGTTGAGCAGGCCGAGGTCGCGCATCTGGTAGTACAGCGGGGTGACCACGGCCTCGAACGGCAGGGTCAGGCCGAGCAGGAGCAGGCCGAAGGCGATCCGGCCGCCGGGCACCCGCAGGTGTCCCAGCCCGAAGCCGGCCATCGTGGCGATGACCACGCCGATCGGCACGACCCCGACGACGATCAGCAGGCTGGAGCGCAGCAGCGCGCCCATGTTGGCGGCGGTGAACGCGTCGGCGAAGTTGCCCCACTGCGGGTCCGCCGGCCAGGCCAGTCCGGTGGGGACGGTGCCGCGCGGCTGCAAGGCCGCCGACAGCATGCTCAAAAACGGCAGCAGCGTGACGACGACCAGCGCGATCAGGAAGATCCGGCCGGTCAGTCGCTCGCTGCGGCTGGTGAGGTTCATGCCTTGTCCTCCCGGGTCAGCCGCTGGATCGGCAGCACGCAGGCCAGCACCAGCACCATGAGCACCACCGCCAGCGCGGAGGCCAGCCCGACCTGCCGCTGGGAGAAGGCGAGCCGGTAGATCTCCAGCCCGGGCACGGTGGTCTGGATGCCGGGGCCGCCGCTGGTGGAGATGTAGACGATGTCGAAGCTGGCCAGGGCGGCGATGATGGTCACGGTCAGGCAGACGCCGACCTCCTGGCGCAGGCTCGGCAGGGTGACGGCGAAGAACTCCCGCACCGGTCCGGCGCCGTCGATGCGGGCCGCCTCGTACAGCGCCGGGTCGATCTTGCTCATGCCGGTGACGAGCAGGATCGTGCACAGGCCGAGCATCACCCAGGTGCCGATCACGCCCACGGCGGGCAGCGCCGTGTCGAACTCGCCGAGCCAGGCCCGGGTGACCCCGCCCAGGCCGACCGCCCGCAGCACCTGGTTGACCAGGCCGTCGGTGGACAGCAGCCAGCTCCACGCGATGCCGGCCGCGACGAGGGGGATCACCTGCGGCAGGAACAGCACGGTACGCACCACGGTGCCGAACGCGCCGCCGCTCATCCGGCGCACGAGGCTGGCGACCAGCAGCCCGAGGGCGACCGGGACGAAGCTGAAGAAGACGATCAGGACGAACGCGTTCCCGATGATCTTCAACAGGTCGCTGTCGGTGAACACGGTCAGGTAGTTGGTCAGCCCGACCCACTCGGCCTGGCCGATGCCGTTCCAGCGGTACAGCGAGTACTGCATCGTGAGCAGCAGCGGACGCAGCACGAAGAACCCGTACATGAGCAGGGCCGGCAGGACCCACAGCCAGCCGAGCCACCCGGCCGCGCGGCCCCGCCGCCTCCGGCGGGGCCGCACGGGTGACTGCCGGTCCGCGCCGCCGGCCGGGACACCGGCGGCGGTGCCGCCGACGGCAGCGGTCATCGGGACAGTTCCTTCTCGTACTCGGCCTGGACCGCCTTCACGTACCCCTCGGGGGTCTGCTGCCCGGCGATCAGCTTCTGCAGCTCGGGGGTGATCGCCGCGGCGAAGATGCCGCCGGTGGCGTTCGCGGTGAAGTCGACCGCGCCGTTCTCCGCGCCGAGCTGCTGCGACGCCTTGAGCGTCTCGGCCAGCACGGTGCCCTCGGCGACGGGCGGCAGGGGCAGGTCGGCGGGGCCGCCGGGGCTGGAGCCGCCGACCTTCACGGAGATCTCCCGGGCCTTGGCGTCGGTGTGCGCCCAGTTCAGGAAGTACGCGGCGGCGTCCGGGTTCTTGGCCCGGGCACCGATGCCGAAGGTGTTCGGCGCGGACATCGCCACGTGCTTGCCGCCGGCGGCCTCGGTCGGGAACAGGAAGAAGCCCGCGTTGCCGGCCATGTTCTTGTCGAGGTTGCCCGACTCCCAGTCACCGTTGAACATGAACAGGCCGCCGCCCTTGGAGAAGTCGCCGACCATGGTGGCGTAGTCCAGGGCGTTGGCGTCCTTGGTGAAGTAGCCCGCCTTGGCCCACCGCTGGATGGTCTCGGTGGCCTTCAGCGCGGCGGGGGTGTCGAAGGTGGCGCCGGGCTTCTGGAAGATCCAGTCCGCGATCTGGGCGGGGTCGCCGAACTGGTTCTGCAACGCCTGGTGCGGGAAGTTGATGCCCGCGGTGTTCTTGTTGAACTGCACGATCGGCTGCACGCCGGCGGCCTTGGCCTTGGCCAGCAGCTCCTCGAACTCGGCGACGGTGGCCGGGGGCTCGGTCATGCCGACCTGCTGGGCCAGCTTCTTGTTGTAGAACACCCCGGTCACGCTGTAGCCGAGGCCCAGCCCGTACAGCGAGCCCGAGCCGCGCACCTTGCCGCCGTCGGCCAGCCGGAGCTGGACGAGCTGCGAGGCGGGGAACTTGTCCCAGCCGTAGGCCGCGACGTAGGGGTCGAGGTTCTTCAGCAGGTCGTCCTTGACCAGGTCGACCATGGTGGGCAGGCGGATGATGTCGGGCGCGTTGTCCGAGGCGAGCACCCGGGGCGCGTTCTCCGTGATCACCGTGAACTGGTCCTCGCGGATGTTGAACTTCACATTCGGGTGCTGCTTGGTGAACTCGTCGGCCAGCGCCTTGACCAGCGGGAAGCCGGTCTCCGCGTACAGCTCCAGGGTGATCGGCCCGGTGCCGAGTTCGGTGCTGACGGGTGCGTCGGACCCGGTCGACGACGGCTGGTCCGACCCTGGTGCGCTACACGCGCTCATCACCAGGCCGGCGGCCAGGGCCGGCACCAGCAGTGCCAGGCCGCGCCGCGAGAACCTGGTCGAGAAATCCGGCACGTCAACCACTCCTTGATGTCACGCCGCGTCACGCCGCCCGGCGGGCCGGCGCGCACCGGCCCCGACCGTGTCGTGCCGGGACCGGGCGACCCGCCCTGCGGGTCGCGACCGAGCCGGTCGACATGATCACGGGGAGGGTCGAGGTGCCCTTCCGCACGACCAAACGGCGTAGCTAAAATGATTTAGCAGAGCATGCGCGCGGTGCTCCGAACCTGTCAAGGACGAGTTCGCAACGACTCGGAAACGGCCGGTTCACATGTCCCGCGGCCCGTCACCCACCCGCCGGGGTGGCCCTCGTGACCCGCGCATGATGATGTGACGTGGCGGCGCCGGACGCGTCGCGGTGATTCGGAGGAGTCATGGGCCGCAACAGAGCAACCCTGGCCGATGTCGCGCGGCTGGCCGGACTGTCGAAGACGGCCGCCTCGATGGTGCTCAACGGGCGGGAGGGGACCCGGCTGTCCGCCGAGGCCCACCAACGCGTCTTCGCCGCCGCCGAGGAGCTCGGGTACCGGCCCAACATGGCCGCGCGCAGCCTGCGCACCCGCAAGACGGCCACCATCGCGTTCGTCTCCGACATCGTCGCCACCACCCGGTTCGCCGGCGACCTGATCCGGGGCGCGCTGGACGCCGCCCGGGAACGGGACCACGTGCTGCTGATCACCGAGACCCAGGGCGACGCGGCGTTCGAGCGGTACGCCATCGAGGCGATGCTCGACCGCCAAGTCGACGGCGTCGTCTACGCGGCGATGGCCACCCGCCGGCTCACGGTGCCCCCCGCCATCCTCGGCGGCCCGGTGGTGCTGCTCAACGCCGTCAGCCCGGACGAGCTGCCCTGCGTGCTGCCGGACGACGAGCAGGCGGCGGTCGCCGTCACCGAGGCCCTGCTCGCACACGGCCACCGCGACCGCATCGCGTTGATCGGCCGCAACCGCCTCAAGGAGGGTGATCCGGAGGTCTCCATCGCCGCGCCGGCCCGCCTGCGCGGGATCCGCGCCGCCCTCGCCGCGGCCGACGTCGGCCTGCTCGCCGAGTGCTTCTGCGCGGAGTGGCTGCCGGAGCACGGGTACGCCGCCATGCGCACCCTGCTGTCCCGCTCGCCCCGGCCGACGGCGGTCGTCTGCATGAACGACCGGCTGGCGTTCGGGGCGTACCAGGCGCTCGGCGAGGCCGGCCTGGCCATCCCCGACGACATCTCCGTCGTCTCGTTCGACGACGATCCCATCGCCGCCTGGCTGCGCCCCGGCCTGACCACCGCCGCCCTGCCGCACGAGCGGATGGGTCGCCGCGCCGTGGAGCTCGTGCTCGACGGGGGCGCGGCCGGGCCGTCGTACGTCCCCATGCCGCTGCGTCGCCGCCGGTCCGTCGCCGCGCCGGCCGCCGACGTCCCGGCGCCCCGGCGGCCCCCGGCGTAGGCCGGCGAGCGCCGCCACCGCCGGCCGAGGTGGTTGCTAAACCGATTCACTGGTAGGTTGCCGGCCATGCTGCGATTGCCGGACCACTGGGTGTGGGACAGCTGGTACGTCCAGGACGACGACGGCCGGTGGCACGTGTTCTTCCTGCGCGCCTCCCGGGCCCTGCACGACCCCGAGCGCCGCCACCACCGGGCGTCGATCGGCCACGCCGTCTCCACCGACCTGCGCTCCTGGACCCTGCTCCCCGACGCGCTCGTGCCCGCCGACGCGCCCGCCTGGGACGACCTGGCCACCTGGACCGGCTGCACCCTCCGCGGCCCCGACGGGCGGTGGCACCTGTACTACACCGGCGTCGGACGCGCCGAGGGCGGCCTCGTCCAGCGCGTCGGCCTGGCCGTCTCCGACGACCTGACCACCTGGCACCGGCACGGCGACGGCCCCGTCGTGGAGGCCGACCCGACCTGGTACGAGCTGCTCGACCGGGACGCGTGGTACGAGCAGGCCTGGCGCGACCCCTGGGTCTTCGCCGACCCCGACGGCGACGGCTGGCACATGCTCGTCACCGCCCGCGCCAACCGGGGCCCGGCGGGCGGCCGGGGCGTCATCGGGCACGCCACCTCGCCCGACCTGGTCACCTGGACCGTCCGGCCGCCGCTGTCCGCGCCCGCCGGGTTCGGTCACCTCGAGGTGCCGCAGGTCGCCGTCGTCGACGGCCGGCCCCTCCTGCTGTTCTGCACCAACGCCGTCGCGGACCCGCGCCTGCGCGACCACCGGATCTGGGTGGCGGACGCACCGAGCGTGCGCGGCCCCTGGGACGTGGCCGCCGCGCGCCCCGTCCCGCACCCGCACCTGTACGCGCCCCGCCTGGTCTGCGACGGCGACCGGGGGTGGGCGCTCATCGGCTTCCTCGACCGGGTCGACGGCGCGTTCGTCGGTGAACTCACCGACCCCGTGCCGTTCCGCCTCCCGGAGGCCGACCCGTCACCCGCCGGGACGGCTGCCACCGGGCGGTAGCCGTCCCGGCGGGCGGTGACCCGCCGGGACGGCCGGCCGTCAGGAGGCCGCCTGCGCCGGCACGGCGTCGTCCGCGCCGGCCTCGGCGTCGCCGGCCGGGCGGTCACGGACCATGGTCAGCACCGCCACCGCGAGCAGGACCGTGATCACGGTGCTGATCGCCCCGACGAGGTTGAGCCCGCCGGTGAAGGCGTCCCGGGCGGCGGCCAGTAGCGCCGCGCCCGCGTCGCCGGGCAACTGCTGCGCCGCGGCGACGGCCGCGGCAAGGGTGTCGCCCGCGGCCGAGCCCTCGGGGGCGGTGAACTGGCTGCGGTAGACGATCGCGCCGACGCTGCCGAGCACGGCGACGCCGAGCGCCATGCCCAGCTCGGTGCTGGTCTCCGACACGGCGGACGCGGAGCCCGCCTGCTCGGGGGGCGCCGACCCGACGACGATGTCGGTGCCCAACGCGATGAGCGGGCCGCCACCGGCGTAGACGAGCAGGAAGCCGACCACCAGCTGGGTGAGGCCGCCCTGGCTGTCGAGCAGGGCGAGCATCAGGTGCCCGACCGCCGAGACCGCCAGGCCGGCGGCCACCACCCGGGCCGGCGCGATCTTCCCCGCCAGCACCGGCGACAGCATGGACGTGACGATCAACGCGAGCGCCGCCGGCAGCAGCCAGAGCCCGGCCCGCAGCGGCGAGAGCCCGACGACGAGTTGCAGGTACTGCGTCACGAACAGGTACGTCCCGCCGGCGATGAGCATGCTGAACAGCATCGCCACGAGGGCCGTGGCCAGCGGGCGGTTGCGGAACAGCCGCAGGTCGATCAGCGGGCTGGCCAGGGCACGCTGCCGGCGGACGAAGAACACCCCGACGACCAGGCCGGCGACGACGGCGAGCAGCGGCAGCGGGCCCGCGTCGTCCTTGGCCAGCTCCTTCAGGCCGTAGATGATCGGCAGGATCGCGGCCAGGGACAACGCCACGCTGGCCAGGTCGAGCCGGCCGGCGTCGGCGTCCCGGTACTCCGGCAGCAGCCGCGGCCCGGCCACCAGCAGCACGGCCATGATCGGCACGTTGAGCAGGAACACCGAGCCCCACCAGAAGTACTCCAGCAGCGCGCCCCCGACGACGGGGCCGAGCGCGACACCGACGGAGAACATGGTGACCCAGACCGCGATGGCGACGCCCCGCTGGCGCGCGTCCTGGAACATGTTGCTGATCAGCGCGAGGGTGGAGGGCATCAGGGTGGCCCCGGCGACGCCCAGGGCGGCGCGCGAGGCGATCAGCATGGCCGGTGTGTCGGCGTACGCGGCGACCACGGAGGCCACGCCGAACGCGGCGGCACCGATCAGCAGCAGCCGCCGCCGGCCGATCCGGTCACCGAGGGTCCCCATGGTGACCAGGAACCCGGCGATCATGAAGCCGTAGATGTCGATGATCCACAGCATCTGCGGGGCGCTGGGCAACAGGCTCTCGCTGATGTGCGGCACCGCGAGGTGCAGGACGCTCATGTCGATGGAGAGCAGGAGCGTCGGCAGCGCCAGCACTGCCAGGCCGAGCCATTCCCGGGGGCCCGCCCGGTGCTGCGGTTCGATCGTGGTGCTCAATGTGGATCCTTTCTTGATGTGTCGCCGGACGGGGGAAACAGTGGGTCGTCAGGTGCGTGACCACCGCCTCGGCGACGTATGGCTCGTACAGGTAGAAGTGGCCGCCGGTGAACATCCGGCGGGCGAAGGGCCCCGTCGTCTCCAGCGACCACAGGTGCAGCCGGTCGGCGACGACGATCGGGTCGTCCGCCGCGCCCAACGACAGGATCGGCACGCCGGTGCCGGTTGCCGGCCGCTCGTAGGTCTCCATGGCCTCCAGGTCGGCGCGGATCGCGGCCAGCGCGGGTCGCACGAGGTCCGCCCGGTGCAGCAGGTCGGGGGCGATGCCGCCGATGTCCACCAGGTGTTCCAGCAGCTCGGCGTCGGTGCGCCGGTGCCCGTACGGCGGTTCGCTGGGGAAGCAGGGCGGCTGCCGGGCCGACACGACGAGGTGCCGCGGCGGCAGTCCCGCCCGCTCCATCGCCCGGGTCAGCTCGTAGCCGAGCACGCTGCCGAAGCTGTGCCCGACGATCGCGTACGGCAGGGGCTCCCGCTCGGCGAGCGCCCGGGCGAGGCCGTCGACGAGCGGCTCGACCCGCCGCAGCGGCGGCTCGGCGGCGCGCAGGCCCCGGCCGGGCAGCTGGGCGACCAGGAACTCGACCCCGGCGGGGACGACCCGCGTCCAGGACCGGAACGCCGAGGGCCAGCCGCCGGCGTGCGGCAGCGCCACCAGCCGCGCCCACGGGGCGTCCGGCTCCGCGCCGGCGGCCGCCGGACGCGGCCGGCCACCCACCTTCAGCAACCAGGGGTTCATCGTCTGCGTCGTCCTCACGCCAGCAACGGATGGTGGGTTTCGAGGTGGGCGAGCACGCGGTTCTGGTGCGGTCGCAGACGCTGCCCCGGCAGGTGCTCCAGCGAGTGCAGGAAGGGATCGGGCGGCTCCGGCAGGCCCGCGAGCGCCGACGCGACGGCCAGCACCAGGGTCGGCTGGTACCACGCCGAGTAGCCGCCCTCGTGGGCCAGGACGATCCGCCCGCCGGTCAGCTCGTCGGCGAGGGCGCACATCCGGGCCGTCATGGCGTGGAAGGTTCGGCTGGTGCACATCATCCGGCCCATCGGGTCGTGGCCGCCCGCGTCGAGGCCGGCCGCCACGAGGATCAGCTCCGGGCCGAAGGCGCGGGCCGCCGGCTCGACCAGCCGGGTCAGCGCCGCCAGGTACGCCTCGTGCCCCGAGCCGGCCGGCAGCGGCACGTTGAGGGTGCGCCCCGCCCCCGCCCCCTCCCCCGTCTCGGTGACCAGGCCCGAGGCGGGCGGGAACAGCCCCTCCTGGTGGATCGAGACGTAGAGGACGTCCGGGTCGGTGTAGAAGGTGCGCTGGATGCCGTTGCCGTGGTGCACGTCCCAGTCGAGCACCAGCACCCGGCGTACGCCGTGCCGCTGGGCCGCCCGCGCGGCGATCGCCACGTTGTTGTAGAGGCAGAGGGCCATCGCCCGGTCGGGCTCGGCGTGGTGCCCGGGCGGCCGGACGAGGCAGTACGCCCGGTCGTGCCGCCCGTCGAGCACGGCTTCGGTGGCCTGCACGCAGGCGCCCACGGCCACCCGGGCGGCGTGGGCGCTGTGGTGGTTGACGTGCGCGTACACCCCGGCGTCGCCGGCACCGAGCGCGGAGGCGGCCTCGACGCGGTCGACGTGCTCGCGGGTGTGCACGAGCAGCAGGTCGTCGTCGCCGGCCGGTGCGGGGGTGACCTGGGTGTAGTGGTCCAGAACCCCGGCCATCCGCACCAGTCCCTCGGCGCGGCGCAGGTCGGGGTCGACGGCGAACTGGCGCAGGGGTTCGATGCCCGGGCCGACCGGCAGGTAGCCCGACCCCTGGCCGGGGTCGTGCCAGAAGCAGACCTCGTGGCTGTACCAGGCGAGATTCGGCATGTGCGACGTCCTTGGCGCTCGGGTCAAAGGGGTGGTCGGGGCCGCGACGCCGACGGGGGGGTGTCGACGCCGCGGCCCGCTCGGGGAGGGCGACCGGTTACGCGGCGACGGCCGCCTGGGTCCGGATCTGTCCGGTCACCTCGGCGACGCGCCGCAGGTAGTGCTCCCGCTCCTCGGCCGGGGTGTGCTTGGTCCGGAACGTGGAGTCGAGCCAGGCGAGGACCTGGTCCACCTCGGCGGGGCCGAGCGGCCGGTCGCCCAGCTCCTTCTCGAACTCGCGGATACGGGCCGTGGGCGCGAGCACGCCCTCGGCATAGCCGGACTCGTCCGGGTTGTGGTTGCGGGTGCAGGCGATGGCCTTCAGGACGGCACCGAAGAACGCCCTGCTGTCGATGTCGCTCACTGTGGTCTCCTCTCGACGGGGTTTCTTCCGCCGGCCGCCCGCTGCGGGCGGCCGGCTACACGGGTGGTGTCGCGACCGGAACGCTCCCGGCTGCCCTCAGGCGATGAGCCCGACCCGCCGGCCGGCGTCGGCGAAGACGGCGACGGCGTGGTCGAGGTCGTCGACGGAGTGGCTGAGGTTGACGATGGTCCGCAGGCGCGGCAGCGCCTTGGGCACGGTGGGATAGACGATGGGTTGGACGAAGATGCCCTCGTGCTGGCAGAGCCGGGCCATCTCCTGGGCCTGGCCGGCGCTGGCGCAGATGATCGGCACCACGGGCGTCACGCTGCCGAGGGTGTCGAAGCCGAGGGCGCGCAGCTGCGCGCGGTACCGGTCGGTGCGGGCCCGCAGCTCGCCGGTGAGGTGCGGGGCCGCCTCCATGACCTCGACGGCCGCCCGCGCGGCGGCCACCTGCATCGGGGTGCCGGCGGCGGAGAACATCCAGCCCCGGGCGTTGTTCTTCAGAGCGAAGATCAGGTCGCTGGAGCCCGCCACGTAGCCGCCGGTGCTCGGCACCGTCTTGGACAGGGTGCCCATCTTCACCGCGATCCGGGCCGGGTCGATGCCGAAGTGCTCGGTGATGCCCCGGCCGGTGGCGCCCAGCACGCCGAGGCTGTGCGCCTCGTCGACCATCAGCGGGGCGTCGTGGCGCTCGCAGAGCTCCAGGATGCCGGGCAGGTCGGCGACGTCGCCGTCCATGCTGAACACCGCGTCGGTGACGACCAGCTTGCCGGCGTCGCCCGCCCGGCGCAGGGCCCGCTCCAGGTCGGCCAGGTCGTTGTGGGCGTACGTGATGACGGTCGCGCCGGACAGCCGGTAGCCGTCGAGGATGCTCGCGTGGTTGTAGACGTCGCCGATGACCACGTCGCCCGGCCCGACCAGCGCGCCGACCGTCGCCACGTTGGCCATGTAGCCGCTGGTGTAGACGATGGCGTCCTCGGCGCCGACGAACCGCGCGATCGCCAGCTCCAACTCGCGGTGCAGGTGCAGGGTGCCGGCGAGCAGCCGGACCCCGTGCGCGCCGGTGCCGTGCCGTTCCAGGGCGCGCTGCGCCTGGTGGTTGATGTAGTCGTGGCCGATGAGCCCCAGGTAGCTGTAGGAGGCGAAGTTGAGGAACCACCGGCCGTCGAACTTGATCCAGGCGCCCTTGGACTCCTCGATGACCGGCTCGTAGAAGTAGTCGTCCCGCGCGATGACGAGCCGGTCGTCCACCGACAGCGCGTCGATGCGCCGGTCGAGGAACGTGCCGTCGGGGCGGTCGGCGAGCCGGCCGGGCAGGGTGCGGCGGGGAACCGCCCCGCCGAGGGGGGCGGCGACGCCCGGCGGACCGGCGGGCCGGGGCGCGGCGGGCGGGGGCCCGGCCGGGGCCGGGCGGGGGCCGGCGGCGGGGGCGGGCACGGGCCGCCCGTTCGCCGCCGCCGGGGGCTGCGCGGCGGCGGGCCGCCCGTTCGCCGCCGGGGGCCGTCCGTTCGCCGCCGGCTCGGCGGGACGCTCGGCCGGGCGGCGCACGACGGCGTCGCCGTCGCGGAACCGGTCCCAGTCCGGCACGAACCGGTGCGCCGCCGGCCCGCCCGACGCGACGGCCGCGGGCGACGCGGCCACCACCGGGGGTACGGCGACGGGCGCGGGCGGCCCGGCGGGCCCGGCCGCCGGGGGCGCGACGGGCGACGCGGGCGCTGCCGTGGCGGCGGCGCGCGGGAGCCCCTCCAGGTGCCGCAGCAGCGCGCCGACGCCGGGGTGGTCGAAGAAGGTGGCCGGGTCGATCTCGACGCCCGCGCCGGCCAGCGCGGCGGATACCTCGACCGCCATCATCGAGTCCAGCCCCAGGTCCAGCAGGTTGTCCTCGGGCGACACCTCGGCGACGTGCAGGGTCCGCTTCAGGATCGCCGACAGCTCCGGCCACAGCCGGGTGTCGGGAGAGGTCACAGGGGTCGTCATCTCGTCGTCCTTCGGGGTGTCGACTGCGGACAGGACGTAGTTGCCGGGCGGCAGCCCGAGGGTGTGCCGCAGGAGCGCGACGCCGTCGTCGGCGTGCAGCGCCGGGATGCCGCGCGCCGCCGCCGCGTCGGCGACCCGCTCCCCCATGCCGACGGCCCACAGGCCCCAGCCGAGGCTGTACCAGGCCTCCCCTTCCGCCCGGCGGCGGGCGGCGTAGCCGTCGAGGTAGGCGTTGGCGCAGGCGTACGAGCTCTGGCCGAGGTTGCCGTGCGTCGCCGAGATCGAGGAGAACAGCACCACGTACCCGGGGCGCGCCCGCGCGCCGAACGCCGCGTCGAGCGCGTGCACCCCGCCGATCTTCGGGGCGAACACCTCGTCGACGCGCTCGGGCGACAGGCTGCGCGCCAGCCCGTCGCGCAGGACGCCGGCGGCGTGGAAGACGCCGTCGAACGGCTCCGCGTCGGCCAGCGCCTCCGGCAGGTCGCGCACGTCGGCGGCGAGGACCCGCAGGTCGCAGGCGGCGGCGAGCTTGTCCAACCGGTCCCGCGCCGGCCCCTGCGTCGGCACCGTCCGGCCCACCAGCGTGAGGTGGGCGCAGCCCGCGCCGGCCAGGGACTCCGCCACGTGCAGGCCGATGCCGCCCAGCCCGCCGGTGATCAGGAACCGGCCGCCGACCGCCCGGCCCGCCGGCTCGCCCGGGGTGGCGTCGACCGCCGGGTGCGCCGGGGCGTACCAGGTGCCGTCGCGCCAGGCCAGCTCCGCCTCGCCGTGGCGTACCTCGTCGAGCGTCGGCGGGGGCGTGGCACCGCCGAGGCCGAGGTCGACCAGGCGTACGCGGACCTGCGGGTGCTCGATGCGCAGGGTGCGCGCCAGCCCCCACAGCGCGGTCTGCACCGGCTCGACCGGCTCCTCGCCGGTGACCTGATGGGCGGCGTTGGTGACGATCGTGAGCGCCGGCATCGGCGGCTGCGCGGCGAGCCGCCGGACCAGGGTGAACACGCCCCGCAGGACGGCGGCGGCCTCGTCGGCGTCGCGCACCCCGCGCGGCGCGACGTAGACCACCTCGGCCGGCGGGGTCTGTGCGCGCGCCCGGTCGACGTGCTCGTCGTGCAGGTCCGTCGGGTCGAGCAGCACGGGCCCGTCGTCGGGCGACCCGGCGGACAGCTCGCGCGACACCAGCCAGGTGTGGCCGCCGGTCGGCTCCGGCTCCGGGGTCGGGGTGACCGGCTGCCAGGCCACGGCGGTGACCGACCCGGCGGGGACCGGCCGGTGCCGGGCCAGCGCCCCCGCCGGGCGGTCGGATCCGCCGGCCCGCCCCGGCGCCTTCAGGATGATCCCGTCCAGTTCGAGCAGCACCTCGCCCTGCTGGTTGCAGACGGTGGCCCGCCCGCGCACCGCGCCGCCGGACGCGCCCTGCGGGTCGGTGCGCTCGACCAGCGCCAGGACGGTGCCGGTGACCCGCCGCCGGACGGTGACCCGCCCCACGTACCAGGGCAGGCACCCCCCGGCGGTGCCGTCGTCGAGCATCCCGAGGCACTGGAAGACGCTGTCGAGCAGCGCCGGGGGGACGAGGTGCGGGTCGGTCAGCCCCCCGGACGCGCGGAGCAGGGCCAGCATCCGGCCCGGCCCCCGGTGGGCGGCGCGGATGGCGTGGAAGGTCGGGCCGTACTCGATGCCGCTGCCCCGCCGCCAGTCGGCGACGGCGGCCAGCGGCACCTCGTCGACGCAGCCGGCGCGCAGCTGGGCCACGTCCAGGTAGTGCGGGGGCGGCAGCGCGGAGCGGGTGGCCCGGGCGCGGCTGTGCGGCGTCGGGCTGGACGCGCCCGGCTCCCACGAGCCGAGCGCGCACTCCCCGTCGTCGGTCAGCGTGGTCTCGACCTCGACGGTCGTGCCGGGCGGCACCCGCAGCGGCGCGAGGAACGCGACCTGTTCCAGGCTCCAGCTCCCGCCGGGCCGCGCCGCGTCGCAGGCGGTGAGCATGGCGTCGACCTGCGCCGCCGCGGCCAGCACGGGCGTCCCGCCGATCCGGTGGTCGCGCAGCACCGGGTCGTCGGCGGTCAGCGGGCTCCGGTGGGCGCTCACAGCCGCAGGTCGAATCTGTCGGTGGCCAGGACCTGGCCGTTGACCTGGATGTCGACGAGGTGCTCGCCGGGGTAGTAGCGCCGGGTGGAGACCTCCCGCACCGGGTGGGACTTCTCCACCGTCCGGCGCTCCCCGGGGGCCAGCTCGAGGGTGGTGAGCTTGAAGACCTTCGGGATGCTCTGGCCGTTCTTGCGCACGTGGTGCACGACGTAGTCGACGGCGACGGTGTGCCGGCGGCTGTCGGTGTTCTCGACGTCGAGTCG
Source organism: Micromonospora sp. NBRC 110038 (assembly GCF_020884815.1). Lineage (NCBI taxonomy): Bacteria > Bacillati > Actinomycetota > Actinomycetes > Micromonosporales > Micromonosporaceae > Micromonospora > Micromonospora sp. NBRC 110038. The sequence goes on from NZ_BBOL01000008.1 coordinate 45,640, forward strand.
GATGAGGGTCGACTCGCCGAGGGTCAACGACCGGGGCGACAGCCGCATCGACGGCACGCGGATGTGCTCGCCGCCGGTGACGCCGACGATCGCGAGCGCCTCCTGGTTGCCCTTCTTGACCAGGGTGCGCAGCGCGTGCCGGACGATCCAGGCGGTCTCCGGCGTCGGGCTCTCCTGCTGCCAGCGCAGCGCGGTGGCCAACGCGACGTCGGGCGCGTCCTTGGAGATGTCGTTGAGGTTGTTCGCCACGGACTTGCGGACGTACTCCGACGGGTCGCTGCGCAGCGGTTCGAGGATCTCCAGGACGGGCTGCGGGTCCTTGACGAACATGGTGAGCGTGCGCGCCCAGGGCAGGCGGGGACGGGTGCCCTCGCTGGCCATGCGGCGCACGTTGTGGCTGGGGTCGCGCGCCCAGTCGGCCATCCGCTTCATCGTCAGGTCGTAGTGCTGCTCGATGTACGGGCGGATGGCGTACTCGGCGGTGTGCCGCTTGGTGATCTCGACGAGGGCGTCGAGGGACACCTCCGGGTGGTCCAGGCCGTACTCCTCGACGAACCGGGCCACCGGCATGAGGTACCAGCTGACGTTGAACATCCCCTCCCCCTCGGCGAGCTCGTCGCCGAGGATCGACACGAGGATGCGCACGCTCTCGGGGTAGTCCTGTGGGAGCCGGCTGCGCAGCCCCTCCGCCAGGACGAGGACGCGGTCCTTCAGCTCCTTTCCGGGGATCCGCCGTTCGACCTCGACGGCGTAGTCCTCGACGTCGAACTCCGGGTGGACCTCGCGGATCTTCCCGCCGATGAGGCGGGCGGCGTCACCGTTGAAGTGGCGCTTGAGTCCGTATTCGCCAGTCATTGCATCCGGTCCTTCACGACAGAGATTCCCTCAGCGGGCGGGTAGAGGTGGATCTTAGGTTTGCGTGTTTCCTCCCTCAAGGAAGCGGGACGGCTCGTCGCGACGATTCTCGACTCGTCTCGTCCATTGGGGACCCAGTACGTCCGGCGTTCGAAGGGGTAGGTGGGAATGGTCGTCGTGCGGTGCCCCTTACCGGCGTGCACCCCCACCCAATCCACCTCACCCAGGCCACGGCTGTAGAACTCCGCCACCGCCGCATGCACCTGCGCCTGATCCGACTTCTCCCGACGCAACGTCGACAACCACACCAACCCCGGATCCGGCAACACCTGCCGACCCAACCCCGTCAACACCGGATGAGCACCGATCTCCCAGAACACCCCACCACCCGCCGCACCCACCAACCCCAACGCCCGCTCGAACAACACCGGCCCCCGAATCCCCCCACCCCACAACCCCGCATCCGCCACCGAACCCGCGTCATGCCACCCACCCGAAATCGACGACGCAAAACCGATCCGCGGCGCGGACACCGCCACCCGCGACACCGCCTCCGCGAACGGCTCGACCGCACCCGTCATCGCCTCCGAATGGAACGCGTGACTCACCACCAACCGTTGACACCGCAACCCGGAATCCGCGCAGAACGCGTCCACCGCCTCGACCGGACCCGACACCGTCACACTCCGCGGCCCGTTCCACGCCGCCACCTCCAACCCCGGAAACGACCCCGACCCCACCGCCTCTTCGACGTCGCCCACACCAGCGAACACCGCCGCCATCGCCCCACCCGAACGCTGCTCCTGCATCAACGAGCCCCGCGCCACCGCCAGCCCCAACACGTCGGCCAGCCCGAACACCCCCGCCGCCCACCCAGCCGTCAACTCGCCCACCGAATGACCGACCACCAGCCCCGGCCGGATCCCCCACGACTCCAACAGCCGCACCAACCCCACCTGCACCGCCACGATCCCCACCTGCGCGAACCGCGTCTGCACCAACTCCTGACCCCGGTCACCGAACAACAAGTCCAGCAACGGCACACCCGCCGGCGACACCAACTCCGCGCACTCATCCAGCGCCGCCCGGAACACCGGCTCCACCCCATACAAACCCCGAGCCATCCCCGCATACTGCGAACCCTGACCCGAAAACATGAACACCGACACCGGCGCCGCATTCACCAACCGACCCACCGGCCGATCACCCACCGCCACCGCCGACAAACCCTCCACCACACCCGCGCCATCCACACCCGACACCGCCACCCGGAACCGATGCGACGCCCGACCCACATTCGCCGTAAATCCGAAATCCCCCACACCGCTCCTCTCCACACCCGACAACACCCGCGCATAGTCACCCGCCAAACGCCGCACACCCTCCTCACTCGACGCCGACACCTTCACCACAAACGACTCCTGCGGAACCACCTCACGCCCAGCGACAACCGGCGGCTCCTCCAGGATCACGTGGGCATTCACCCCACCCATCCCGAACGCCGACACCGCACCCCGCCGCGGCACACCCGTTGTCCGGGGCCACGCGACGACCTGGTCGGCCACGAAGAACGGCGACTCCTCGAACCGGATGTGGTCGTTCGGCCGCTCCACATGCAACGTCGGCGGAATCAGCTCCCGCTCGAACGCCAACAACACCTTCACCACACCAGCCAACCCAGCAGCCGGCTCCAGATGACCAATGTTCGACTTCACCGAACCAATCGCACAGAACTGCGTCCGCGACGTGAACTCCCGCCACGCCCGCGTCAAACCTTCGACCTCAATCGGATCACCCAGACTCGTGCCCGTGCCGTGGGCCTCCACCAGACCGATCCCGTCCGGACCCACCCCCGCATCCCGCAACGCCGCCACGATGACGTCGCGTTGCCCGGCGGGGCTCGGGGCGGAGTAGCGGGTGGTCCGGCCGCCGTGGTTGACCGCCGCGCCCTTGATCAGGCCCCGGATCCGGTCGGCGTCCCGCTCGGCGTCGGCACGGCGACGGAGCACGACCGCGACCGCGCCCTCGCCGGGCACGAAGCCGTCGGCGTCGACGTCGAACGCGCGGCAGCGGAAGGTGGGCGACAGGGCCCGCAGGTCCTGCATGGAGCGGAAGTACTCGGGGCTGATCGCGGCGTGCACGCCGCCGATGACCGCCGTGTCGATGTCGCCGGCCCGCAGGTGCTGCAGCGCCGTGTGCAGGGCCACCAGCGACGACGAGCACAGGGTGTTGACCACGACGCTGGGCCCGTGCCAGTCCATCAGGTACGACAGCCGGTTCGGGATCATCGCCTCCAGGCCGAGGCCGCGGCCGTCGGGCACCCCGTGCCGGGACCGCTCCTCGTGGTAGTGGTCGTGGCTGTAGGCGATCCACAGGCCGATCCGGTTCTCCCGGTCGCCCCGCCCCATCCGGCCGGCGTCCTCCAGTGCCTCCCAGATGGTCTCGTACACGATGCGGGCCTGCGGGTCGATCAGCGGCGCCTCCCGGGCGGAGATCCGGAACGGCACGGGGTCGAACTCGTCGACCCGGTCCAGGAAGGACGCCTGCGGGACGGGGCCCTCCTCGGCGCGCTGCCAGCGGCCGTCGGGCAGGGTGCGGACGGTGTCGCGCCCCTCGGCCAGCAGGGACCAGTACCCGTCGAGGTCGTCGGCGGTGGGCACCCGGATCGCGGCGCCGACGACGGCGATGTCGCGCCCGGTGTCCGTACGCTCGGCGGCCTGCGCGTGGTCGACGGCCTGGGGCGGGGTGGTGACCGGCGGCGGCCCGGCGGTCACGGCCGGCGGCGTCGCCGCGACCGGCTCGGGGGCCTCGACCGACCGGGGGGCCTCGGCCGGCTCGGGGGCCTCGGTCGACCCGGGAGGCGGGGCGGTGGCGGCGGCCGGGGGCGGGGCGACGGGTGGCTCCGGGGTCGGATCGGGGGCGGTCGCCGGACCCGCCGGGCCCGCCGGCGGTGCCGCCAGCGAGGCAACGAAGTCGGGGGCCTCGTCGACGAGGTGGTGGGCGAAGCTGCGGGGCGTCGGATACTCGAAGAAGACGGTCGGATAGAGCGACAGGCCGTGTTCCCGGGACAGTCGGTCGCTCAGCCCGACCAGGCCGACCGAGTCGAAGCCGGCCGAGAGGAACTCGGTGTCGGCGTGCTCGGCGTCCGTGCCGGACAGGGCCAGGAACCAGGCGAGCGCCCGCGCGACGGGCGACGCCGACGCGACACCGCCGGGAAGCGCCGCCGGCTGCGGCACCGGGGGCGGTGCGGGGGCGGCGGTCGGAGCGACCGGAGCCGCGGTGGGCTGCGCGGCCTCGGCCGGTGTGGGCCGCCCGGCCGGGACGGCCGGGGCCGGGGGTACCGGAGGCCGGGCCGCCGCGACCGGGGCCGGGGCGGGCGCGACGGCGGTCGGGGCCGGGCGGGGCGCGGCGGGGGCCGGCGGCTGGTCGCTGAACGCGAGCACGGGCACCCGCTTCGACGAGATGTCGCCGAAGGTCAGCAGGGGCACGCCCCGCGCGTCGAGGACGACCTGGGTGACCCGGCACGCCTCCTCGTTCCAGAAGGAGACCTCGGTGCGGACGTAGGCGGCGTCGTCGAGCTGGCCGTGCACGCTCACCCGGTCCACCGACAGCGGGATGAACGCGGACGCGTGCTCGGTGCCGAAGACGGGGTTGTCCGGGTCGATGGCGGCGATGGTGACGCTGTCCAGCAGGCCCGGGAAGAGCTGGACGTCCGGCGGGTTCAGCCCGCGCTGCCGGCCGCCCTCGATGCGGGCGAGCGTGCCCCCGCCCGCGAGGCCGGCCACCCAGGAGATGTTGCGGTAGTACCGGCCGTGGTGGTAGCCGATGCGGCGCAGCCACCGGTAGACCGTGGAGCCGGCGTGCAGCCGCGAGCAGGCGGCGAGCAGCTCCGGCAGCGGCTCGGTGGCCGGGGCCGGGTCGGGCTGTGGGGCGTACCGGCCGGTGACGAAGGGCGCGCCGTCGGCGTCGGCGACGGTGAACCGGCCCTGCCCGTCGACCCGGCAGAGCACGCGGTGCGCGCCGGTGGGGATCAGCGGCCGGTGGAACAGCACGTCCCGCACCCCGTGGAACGCGTCGCCGCGCAGCTGCGCGCCCTGGCGCAGGAAGTCGAACCAGGCGACGCCGGGCAGCATGATCCGGCGGTACACGGAGTGCTGGGCGATGGGCGTCTCGCCCGCCCCGAAGACCCGGGAGAAGGCGTACCCGGCCGGGCCCTCGTCGGCGTCCAGGGTGGTCGGGCCGCCGGGCTCGGCGGAGCGAAGGGGCTCCCGCAGGTCCAGCGCGGGCCCCCGGGCCTGTGCGGCGGGCAGCAGCCGCTTGCGCCACCCGGCCGGCCCCTGGAACGTGGCCCAGTCGACGTCCGCGCCGGCCTCGTACAGTTCCGCCGCGACGGTGGCGAGCAGCGCGGCGACGTCGCGCTCGTCGGCGGCGTCGGCCAGGCGGGCGCACAGCTCCGGGCCGGCGTCGCCGTCGGTGCCGGCGGCTGGATCGGCGGCGGCCGGGTCGTCGGTGGTCGCGGCCGGGCCGGTCAGGACCGCGCTCAGCGCCTGCTCCAGCGTGGTACGCCCGTGCGCGAAGTCGGCGATCGGCGCCCAGCCGGGCGGCAGGTCCACCGCCTGCTCGGGGACGCCGGTGTCGCGCAGCGCCACGGCCAGCACGACCCCGGCGCAGATCCGCAGCAGCGGGCCGGAGAACGTCGTCACGGGGCTGCCGACGGCGGCCTCGAACCGGCCGACGATCTCCCGTACCGCCGGCACGGATCCGGTGAGCGCGAGCAGCCAGGCCGGCGGGGCCGGCGCGGCGGCCGGGCGCACGGTGACGGCGGGCCGCCGCCGGGGGGTCTCGCCGAGCGGGGCGTCGGCGGCGAGCAGACGGGCCCGCAGGGCTGCGGCGAGGCTGGCGGCGTCGGTGCCGGCGACGGCGCACCGCGCGGCGCGGTGGGGGCGTCCGAGCCGGGCGGTGGCCAGCACGTCGGGGAGGTCGTCGGCGGTCGTCGGCAGGAACTCCAGCCACTGCGCGGCCAACTCGCGCAGGCCGTCCGGGCTGTCGGCGGACAGGGGCAGCACCTCGGCGGCGCGCTCGGCACCGGCCGGGGCGGCGGGCGTGCCGGCCGCCTCGGCGACGACGTGCGCGTTGGTGCCGCCGAAGCCGAAGCCGCTCACCGCGGCCCGGCGGGTCGGTGCCGCCGGCCAGGGCTCGGCGCGCGGCGGCAGGTGGAAGGGGCTGGCGTCCAGCCGCAGGCGCGGGTTGACGGCGGGCACCGGCACGCCGGGCACCACCCCGTCCCGCAGGCAGAGGACGATCTTGGCGAGCCCGGCCAGGCCGGACGCCGAGTGCAGGTGCCCGATGCGCCGCTTCAGGGAGCCCAGCGCGACGCTGCCCCGGGCGACGCCGTGCCGGCCGAACACCTCGGTGAGCGCCCGCACCTCGATCGGGTCGCCGATGGCGGTGCCGGTGCCGTGGGTCTCGACGTACTGGACGGTCGCGGGGTCGACCCGGTCGTAGACGCGGGTGAGCAGCTCGACCTGGGCCTCCAGGTTGGGGGTGGTCACCCCCATGGTGCGGCCGTCGTTGTTGACGCCGGTGCCGGTGATCGCCCCGAGGATCACGTCGCCGTCGGCGACGGCCGCCGCCATCGGCTTGAGCACCAGGGCGACGGCGCCCTCCCCGGGGACGTACCCGTTGGCCTTCTCGTCGAAGGTCTGGCACAGCCCGTCCGGGGAGAGCGCGCCGGTGCGGGAGAGCAGCACGAACGTCAGCGGGTCGACCAGCAGGTCCACCGCGCCGACCACGGCGATCTCGCAGCTGCCGGCGGCGAGGCTCTGGCAGGCCAGCCAGACCGCCGTCAGCGACGACGAGCAGGCGGTGTCGACGACGAGGCTGGGGCCGGCGAGGTCGAGCCGGTCGGACAGCCACGCCGCGACGAAGTTCTGGGAGCGGCCCCAGAGGGCGGCCGGGACCGGCGGGCCGGCAACCGGGGCACCGGCCCGGCCGGCGGGGGCGACGCCGCGGCCGTGGTCGAAGCCGTAGGAGTTCATCCGGGCGCCGACGAAGACGCCCGCGTCGAGCCGCCGCCGGGCGGCCAGGTATCCGGCGTCCTCCAGGGCGCGGGCCCCGACCTCCAGCATGACCCGCTGCTGCGGGTCGAGCAGGACGGCGTCGGCGGCGGTGAGCCCGAACGCCTCGTGGTCGAAGGAGAACGGGTCCTGCAGGAACGCTCCCCGGTGGTGGGTGCCCTGGTGGTCGCCTTCGCCGAGGTAGAGGTCGCGGGCCCAGCGGCTGGGCGGGACCTCGTCGACCTCGACCGAGTCGTGGGTCAGCATCCACCGCAGGTCGGTCACGTCCTCGGCGCCGGGAAGCCGTACGGCCATGCCGATCACCGCGATCCGATTGTCCGTCATGGTCGCGTCGCTCCTTCCGTCCCGCTCGGTGGGCATGTCAGTGGCCCTGCTGCTGGCCGTGGACGAGCAGGGGCCGCAGCAGCGCGCCGAGGTCCGGGGCCGGCGCGGCGGGTTGCCCGCCCGCGTCGGGCGCCGGCGGCGGCGCGTCGGGCGTGGCGGGCCCGGCCGCCTCCTGGGGCGCGGCGGGCGGCGCGCCGGCGGGGCCGGGCAGCCGGGCCGCGAGGTCGGCCATGGTGCGGGCCCGCATCACCAGGGACGGGTCGACGGTGATCCCGCCGAGCCGTTCGATGGCGTTGGTCAGGTCGACGATGACCAGCGAGTCCAGGCCCAGGTCCGGCAGGGGGCAGTCGCCCGGGTCCTCGCCGAGCACGTCGACGAAGGCGTCGCGCACCAGCGTGTAGGCAAGGCCGGGCGCGGCGGCCAGCGCGGGCTCCGCGACGGGTCGCGCGGGCGGTGCCGCCGGGGCGGGCCCGGCCGGCACCGTGGCGGCCGGCGCCACCGGTGCGGCGGGTGCCGTCGTCGGCGCGGGCGGCGGCGCGCTGTCGGGCGCGGCGGTGCCGGGAAACACGACTCCCCCGCCCGTGCGCAGGTGCGCGGTGAAGCCGGTCAGCGCCTCGTCGAGGGTGATCGAGTGCCCGGCGGCGACGGAGTCGTCGGCCTCCATGCCGATGCCGACCCAGTTCGGCCAGGCGTGTGCGGTCACCGTCGTGCCGTCGTCGCCGGACTGCTCGGCCAGCGCCAACTGGTAGGCGTTGGCCAGGGCGTAGTCCACCAGCCCCCGGCCGGCGTGCGGCAGCGCGCCGGCGATCGAGGAGACCAGGGCGACGTGGCCCGCGCCCTGGGATCGGGCCAGCCGCACCACGTTGCGGGAGCCGGCGACCTTCGGCGCGGTCACCCGGGCCGCCTCCGACCAGGGCCGGCGGCGCAGCGACCCGAACGGGTTGACCCCGCCGGAGCAGTGCACCACGCCGAGCAGCCGGCCCCACCGGCGGCCGAAGGACGCGGCGGCGTCGGTCAGGGCGGCGGCGTCGGCGACGTCGCACCGCAGGTAGTCGACCTCGGCGTGCAGCCGCACCTGCGCCAGGAACGCCTCGGCACCGGGGTCGGCCGGCGACCGGCCGACGATGCCGACGTTCCGCGCGCCGCCGCGCACCAGGTGCGCGACCAGCCGCCGGCCGATCGCGCCGAGCCCACCGGTGACGAGGTGGTACCCGTCGCCGTCCAGCGGGGTGGCCGGGCCGGGTGCGGCCGGGACCTGCTCCGGGGCGTACCGGATTCCCCGCCGGTAGGCGACGGCGGTGTTGACGCCGGGGCGCAGCGCGGCGAACTCGGCGGCGATCTGCCGAGCGCGGGTCTCGGCCGGGTCGCCCGCGTCGAGGTCGAGGGCCGCGACGGCGAACCGGTGCTCGGCAGCGGCGGCCCGGACGGTGAACGCCCGCGCGGCGGCCTCCGGGTCCAGCAGGGCCCGGTCGGCCTCGTCGACCGGGGCCGAGCGGTGCTCGACCCAGACCACCTTCGCCTGCGGCGGGAGGGCCGCCGTGACCTCGCGGAGCTGCTCCCAGAAGCCGCGCAGGTCCGGTTCGGTGGCGGCGGACACGGGGGCGGCGGCGACCACGACGAGGGCGCGGGCGGGCGCCCCGGGGGCGGCGATGTCGGCGCCCTGGGCGGACAGCGCGGCGGAGACGAGGCCCTCGGTGGCCCGGTCGGCGGCGACCACCCGGACGGTGACGCCGTACGCCGACCCGCCGGTGAGGGGCGCGGTGGCCCGCCACCGCGTGCACAGCGCCTCGGGCGCGGCGGCGGTGGCGGCTGCGGGCGCGTCGGGCGACGCCGACGCCGTCGCGGCGGGCTGCGGCACGGTGGGCGACGGGGCCGCCACCGTCGCCGGGGTGCTGCGGGTGTGCCAGTAGCGGCCCCGGGCGAACGGGTAGGTGGGCAGCGCGACGATGCGGGAACCCGGCGCGGACAGCGCCGCCCAGTCGATGCCGGGGTGGCCGCGCCGGGCCAGGTCGGCCAGCGCCTCGTGCCAGGCGTCCGGCGGTCCGTCCGGGGCGGCCGGCGGCACGTCGGCGGCCAGGGCGGCGTCGACGCGGGCCACCGGGAGCCGGCCGTCGGCTACGGCCCGGAGCCGCTCGGCGAGGGCCGGGCCGGTGGGGCCGGTGACCGCGCTCTGGTAGTCGAGCAAGGAGCGGCCGACGTTCGCGGTGTGGCAGAGGTCGGCGGTCCGCCGGTCGTCGTCGGAGGCGGCGAACACCTCGGCGTACGCGGCGGCGAGCTGGCGCACCGCGTCCTCGCTGGCGGCGGAGACCCGGACCAGGTGCGAGCGCGGCGGCACCGGCTCGCGCGGGGCGGCGACGGGCGGCTCCTCCAGGATCACGTGGGCGTTGACCCCACCCATCCCGAACGCCGACACCGCACCCCGCCGCGGCGAACCTGTTGTCCGGGGCCACGCGACGACCTGGTCGGCCACGTAGAACGGCGACTCCTCGAACCGGATGTGGTCGTTCGGCCGGTTGACGTGCAGCGTCGGCGGAATCTGCTCCCGCTCGAACGCCAACAACACCTTCACCACACCAGCCAACCCAGCAGCCGGCTCCAGATGACCGATGTTCGACTTCACCGAACCAATCGCACAGAACTGCGTCCGCGACGTGAACTCCCGCCACGCCCGCGTCAAACCCTCCACCTCGATCGGATCACCCAGACTCGTCCCGGTGCCGTGCGCCTCCACCAGACCGATCCCGTCCGGACCCACCCCCGCATCCCGCAACGCCGCCACGATCACCTCCCGCTGCGCGGCACTGCTCGGCACGGTCAACCCGCTCGTACGACCACCGTGGTTCACGGCCGTACCCCGGATCACCCCACGGATCCGATCCCCGTCCCGCACCGCGTCCGCCAGGGGCTTGACCACCACCGTGACCACACCCTCACCCGGCACGAACCCGTCCGCCGACGCGTCGAACGCCCGCGACGCACCCGTCGGGGACAGGGCCCGCAGGTTCCGCATCGCGGTGTAGTGCAGGGGGGACATCGCGAGGCGTACGCCGGCGACGATGGCCTGGTCGCACTCGCCGCTGCGGATGCTACGCACCGCCGTGTGCAACGCCACCAACGACGACGAACACAACGTGTCGATCGTCATGCTCGGACCCGACAGATCCAGGAAGTAACTCACCCGATTGGCCAGGAAGGCGTTGTGGTTGCCGAGGCCGGCGGCGGCGTCCAGCTCCGGCGGGATGTTGTAGTCCTTGTAGTGCTGGTAGCTGGCGCCGACGAAGACGCCGGTCGAGGTGGGCGTGGACAGCGGGGCGATCCCGGCGGACTCCAGCGCCTCCCAGGCGGTGCGCAGCAGCCAGCGGACCTGCGGGTCGAGCACCTCCGCCTGCTTGGCGAAGAAGTCGAAGAACCGGGCGTCGAACTCGTCGATCTGCGCGAGGAAGCCGCCCACCGGGGTGCCGTCGGGGTCGCCGTCGGCGGGCCAGCGGAAGGCGGGTGCCGGGCCGACGCCGCTGCCCCCGCCCGCGAGCAGGGACCAGAAGCCCTCGGGGTCCGTGGCGCCGGGCAGTGCGCAGGCGACGCCGACGATCGCCATGTCGTGGGCGTCGTCGCCGGTCGCCGCGTCCGAGCCGGTGGGGGCGGCGTCGGGGGTGGACGGAGCGTCGGGGGCCGGCGGCGCAGGGGGCTCGTCGGGCAGGAGGGACGCCACCACGGCGGTGAGGGCCCGGCAGTCACGCGCCTGGAGCACGTCGACCGGGCTGAGCGTCGCCCCCAGGCGGTCCTGCACCTCGGCGGCGACCATGGTGGCCAGCATGGAGTCGATGCCGGCGGCGGCGAGCGGGCTCGTCGCGCTGACCTGCGGGTCCCGCAGCACCGCGCGGACCAGGTCGACCACCGTCTCCTCCGGCAGGCGGGGGCCGCCGTGGGGGCGGGACGGCGGTGGGCCGGCGGCGGTCCCGCCGGCCGGCGGAACCCGGTCGGGCGTGGGGGTGCCGGCCGGCGAGGTCACCCGGCCCGGGTCGGGCGCGCCCGCCGCGACGGGCCGGTACACCACGTCGTCGAGGAGGACCAGGGCCCGGCCGTCGGCGTCCAGGAGGGTGGCGCTGGCCCGCCGGCTGCCGTCGGCGTCCTGCCCGGCGAGGCGCAGGTGGACGTGTCGGGTGCCGGCCGGGTCGCCCCAGCGCACCGCCCGGCCGATCGAGACCGGCAGGTAGGTGAGCGTGGAGGCGGCCGGGTCGGCCAGGGTCAGCACCGCCATGGTCTGCAACGCCGCGTCGAGGGCGGCCACCGCCCGGACGCCCGGGTCCGCGTCGGCGAGGTCGACCTGGGTGAGTACGCCGGTGGTGCCGTACGCGACGTGGCCGACGACGCGCAGCGGGGCGCCGAAGTCGACGTGCTTGGCGGCGAACCACGCGTACAGGCCGGCGGGGTCGAGCGTGCGCGGGTAGCCGGCGCGCAGGGCGTCCAGCGCCACCGGCTCCGGGGCGGGGTCGGACGGGTCGGCCGCGCCCACGGTGAGATGGCCGACGGGCCGCCCGCCGTAGGAGAAGGTGGTCGTGTCGCCGGAGGGGTCGCTGGTGAGCCGGTGCCGGCCGGTGCCCCGCGCGGTGAACGCGAGCCGGTGCAGGACGGCGGCGCGGGCGAAGCCGCTGGCGACGAGGAACGCGGCCGGCAGCGTCTCCTCGCCGAAGACGCGGTGCGCGCCCAGCAGCCGGTCCAGGACGCGGTCGTCGGGCGCGGCGGGGCGGGGCGGGCCGGCGGGGCCCGGCTGGGCAGGGTCGGCGAGGTCGCGGAAGGGGTAGGGCGGCAGCGGCACCCGGCGCAGCCCGCTGCCGGCGTGGAGCCGCCGCCAGTCGACGTCGCGCCCGGCGACGTACAGGTGGGCCAGGGCGGCGAGCAGCGTGCCGTCGGGCGTGCGCAGCTCTGCGGCGATCCGCTCGGCGGTCAGCGGCACGTACGCGGCGAGCCGGGCGGCGAGGTCCGGGCCGCAGGGCACCGGGTCGCCGGTGAGGACGGTCGCGCCGCGCAGGACCGTCGCCGACGGGTCCGGCCCGGCGCGCAGGGCCTGGCGCAGGCCCGCGCCCAGCTCGTCGGCGGTCGCGCCGAGCACGGCGATCCGGTGCGGCAGGTGGCTGCGCCCGACCGACGCGGAGAAGCACAGCGCGGCGGCGTCGACCGACCGGTCCCGCCCGATCAGCCGTTCCACGTCGGCGATGCGTCGGGCGAGCAGATCTGGGGTGTGCGCCGAGAGGACGAGCAGGTGCCCGCCGGCGGGCTCGTCGGGGCGGGCGGCGGCAGCGGTGGGGCTCGGGGCGTACTCCTCGACGACGACGTGGGCGTTGGTGCCGCCCATCCCGAAGGCGCTGATGCCGGCCCGGCGGGGCCCGGCGGAGCGCCACGGCCGGGGCGCGGTCGGGATGGCCAGCCGGCCGGCGGGCAGGGCGATGTGCGTGCCGAGCGTCTCGAACCCGGCCAGGGGCGGGATCTCGCCGTGCCGCAGGCAGAGCAGGACCTTCACCAGACCGGCCAGGCCGCTCGCCGGTTCGAGGTGGCCGATGTTGGCCTTGACCGAGCCGACGTGCACCGGCTCGGGCCGGTCGCCGTCGAAGACCTCGGCCAGGGCGGCGATCTCGATCGGGTCACCCAGCCGGGTCGCGGTGCCGTGGGTCTCGACCAGGGAGATGTCGGCCGGGGCGAGGCCGGCGTCGGCCAGCGCGGCCCGGATGACGGCGACCTGCGCCTCGCTGCGCGGCACCGGCAGGGCGCTGCCCCGGCCGCCGTGGTTGACCGCCGCGCCCCGGATCACCGCGTGGATCCGGTCGCCGTCGCGTTCGGCGTCGTCGAGCCGCTTGAGCATGACCGCGACCGCGCCCTCGCCGGGCACGAACCCGTCGGCCCGGTCGTCGAACGGCCGGGGGCGGGTGGGCGACAGCGCGCCGAGCTGGCTGAGGCTGCGGTAGTACCAGGGGGTCAGTCCGACGTGGCAGGCCGCGACGATGGCCGCGCCGCACTGCCCGGTGCGCAGGCTCACCACCGCCTGCTGCAGGGCGACCAGGGAGGACGAGCAGAGCGTGTCGACGGTCTGCGAGGGGCCGGTCAGGTCCAGCGCGTAGGAGATGCGGTTGGCCAGGACGGCGTTCATCGAGCCGAGGGCGGTGTGCGGCCCGACGGCGTCGAGGCCGTTGGCGTCGCGGTGGTGGGTGTAGGTGGCGCCGACGAAGACGCCGACGTCCCGCCGTCCGGCGCAGCCGCTGTCGTCGACGACGGACCAGGCGTGCTCCAGCAGCAGCTTCTGCTGCGGGTCCATCTCCTGCGCCTCGCGCACGGCGATGCCGAAGAACCTCGGGTCGAGACGGTCGATCCCGGTGACGAACGCGCCGGTGCGGCAGTAGGTGCCGGTCATGTCGGGGCCGCGCCACTGGAAGTGCTCGTCGATGCTCCACCGGTGGGCCGGGATCTCGGTGAAGGCGTCGCCGCCGGAGCGGAGCATCGGCCACAGGTCGGTGAGGTCGCGGGCGCCGGGCAGGTCGCCGGAGACGGCCACCACCGCGATGTCGCCGCCGCGCGGAGCGGGCCGGGCGGCCGGCGCGGGGGCGGGCGCGGACACCGGCTCGGACGTGGGGGTGGCCGGCGCGGGGGTGGTCGCCTCGGGCGTGGCGACGACCGGCGCGGGCAGCGGGGTGGCCGGGGCGGCGGTCGGCGGTTCGGCGGTGGCGGGGGCCGGCTCGGGGGCGGCGGGCGGTCCGGCCGCGTACCGGGTGGCGAGCGCGGCGGCCAGCTCGGCGAAGTCGCCGTACTCGAGGAAGAGGGTCGCCGGGAGGGTGACCCGCCAGCGGCGGGACAGCTCCTCGGCCAGCTCGACGCTCATGATCGAGTTGATGCCGTAGTCGGTCAGCGGCGCCGTCCGGTCGAAGCCGTCGATGCCGAGCCGTTCGGCGAGGAACTCGGCGAGCCCGTCCTCGGTGCGCCCGGCGTCGACGTCGCCGGCCGGGGACGGGCCGGTCGCCGCGGCGGCGGGCGCGGTGGCCGGCGGGACCGGTGCCGGCGACGCGGCCGGTGTCGTGCCCGTCGCCGTCTCGGCCCGGGTGCCGGCCGGGGCGTCGGGGTGGGCGATGACGACCTGCCGGACGTCGTCGCGCAGCACGGTCATCAGGGCGTCGAGCGCCTCGACGGTGCCCAGCGGCCGGACGCCCCGACGGCGGAGCTGCTCGGCAACGGCGGTGCCCATGCCCACCTCGCCCCACAGTCCCCAGTCGACGCTGGTCCAGGGCGCACCCCGCGCGTGGGCGTACGCGTCGAGGTAGGTGTTGGCGGCGGCGTACCCGCCCTGGCCGAGGTTGCCGAACGTCCCGGAGACCGAGGCGAACAGCACGGCGAAGTCCAGGTCGGTGCCGGCGACGGCGGCGGCCAGCTCGTGCAGCCCGTCGACCTTGGGGCGCAGCACCTGCGCCACGTCCTCGGCGGTGGTGCCGCGCAGCAGGCCGTCGCGGAGGGCACCGGCGGCGTGCACAACGCCGTGCAGGTCGCCGAAGCGCTGCCGGATCTCCGCCACCACGCCTGTCAGCGCGCCGGGCGCGGCGACGTCGGCGGCGAACGAGGCGATGCGGCAGCCGTACGACTCGATCCCGGCCAGGGCGTCGGCGTCGGCTCCGGTCCCGCCGGAGCGGCTGACCAGGGCGACCAGGCCGGCACCGTCGCCGGCGAGGCGGCGGGCGACGGCGAGGCCCAGGCCGCCGTGCCCGCCGAGGATCAGGTACCGGCCGTCGCGCCGCACCGGCGGCCGGCCGCTGTCGGACGCGCGCAGCGGGACGCGGACCGGAACGTGTCGCACGCCGGCGCGGTAGCCGACCTCGACCGGACCGTCGCCGCCCAGCTCGGCCACGAGCGCGTCGGCCGAGGCGGGGTCGAGGTCGACGAGGCGGGGCCGCAGCCCGGGGTATTCGATGGCGGCGGTGCGGACCAGTCCCCACAGGGCGGCCCGCGCCGGCTCGGGGGCGTCCCCGGCGGCCACCGGCTGGGCCCGTTCGGTGGCGACGAGGAAGCGACCCGAGCGCTGCCGCTGGCCGAGGGTCTTCAGGGCGGCGAGGCACGCGTAGAGGCCGGCGCCCAGCTCGGCCTGCTCCGGCCGGGCGGGACCGGTGTTCCACAGGTGCACGACGCCCTCGACGGGCGCGCCGATCTCCTCCCAGAGCCGCTGGAACGCGGCCTCGTCGGGCTGGGGCATGACCCGCCGGTCGGCCCCGGTCGCCGGGTCCGGCGCCTCGGGCAGCACCTCGACGACGCGGGCCCCGTCGGCGCGCAGCGCCCGCACCGTGGCCGCGCCCGCGGCGTCGGGTCCGCCGTCGTGCAGGACCACCCAGGTGCCGGTCGCCGGACGGCGGGGCGCGGGGGCTTCGGCGGGGGCCCACTCGATGCGGGTGAGCAGCCCGGGAGCCGAGGCGGACCGGTGCGCCGGCAGCCGGCGCATGCGTACCCCGGTCAGCTCGGCGACGACCTGGCCGGCGGGGTCCAGCAGCACGGCGTCCGCGACGGACCAGGCGTCCTGCACGGCGGTGCGGCGCACCCGCACGGTCACCCCGGTGGTGAGGGCGGACAGGTTCGCGTACAGGGCGAACCGCGCGACGCCGATGGGCAGCATCGGGCCGGGCGCGTCGCCGTCGGCGAGATCCTGCAGGGCGCAGCTGACCACCTGGAAGACGCCGTCGACGAGCAGGGGGTGGGAGTACCAGGGCACCGGCTGGGCCACCGTGGCGAGGCTCGCCTCGGCGGTGCCGTCGCCGACGGAGAGCCGGCGTACGGTGTGGAAGTCCGGCCCGTACGTCAGGCCGGCCTCGGCCCAGCCGCGGTAGATCCGCTCGGGCGGGACCGGCACCGGGCAGGTCACCTCCCACGCGGCCGGCGGTCGGGCGTCGGCCGGCAGCGGCCCGCCGGTGCCGGCCGAGACGGCCTTGCGGCCGTCGGGGGTGACCGCGCTCAGCTCGAAGCGGGTCCGCTCGGCGAAGGTCACGTCGAGTCGGCCGGTGACGCGCTCGTCGTCGGCGACGGTGAACGGCCGGACGAAGGCGACGTCGACGAGTTCGAGCGGGGCGAAGGCCCGGCGCTGGGCGACCCCGAGCAGGGCCATCTCCAGTTGTACGGACGCGGGCAGGATGCCGAAGCCGGAGGAGCGGTGCTGGGCGATGAACGGCTCGTGCCCCGCGAAGGTCTTCTCGTAGGTCTCAACCCGGTACGTCACGTTCCCTCGCTCAGTGCTCGTAGTGACGGTCGAACAGCGGATGGCCGGCGGCCTCGTCACCTGCTGTGGGTACGGAAACCTGCGCTTCGGGGCGGCGGCGGTGCGCGGGGGCGGTCTCGTGGACGCGGGGCGCGCTCAACTCGCGGCGTTCGAAGGGGTAGGTGGGAATGGTGGTCGTGCGGTGCCCCTTACCGGCGTGCACCCCCACCCAGTCGACCTCACCCAGGCCACGGCTGTAGAACTCCGCCACCGCGGAATGCACCTGCACCTGATCCGAACGGTCCCTGCGCAACGTCGACAACCACACCAGCCTGTCGTCCGCCAACACCTGCCGGCCCAGGCCCGTCAACACCGGATGCGCACCGATCTCCCAGAACACCCCGCCGCCGGCGGCGCCCACGAGCCCCAACGCCCGGCCGAACAACACCGGCCCCCGGATTCCTGCACCCCACAACTGGCCATCGGCCACCGATTCCGCGTCATGCCACTGGCCGGTGATCGACGACGCGAACCCGATCCGCGGCGCGGACACCGCCACCCGCGACACCGCCTCCGCGAACGGCTCGACCGCACCCGTCATCGCCTCCGAATGGAACGCGTGACTCACCACCAACCGTTGACACCGCAACCCGGAATCCGCGCAGAACGCGTCCACCGCCTCGACCGGACCCGACACCGTCACACTCCGCGGCCCGTTCCACGCCGCCACCTCCAACCCCGGAAACGACCCCGACCCCACCGCCTCTTCGACGTCGCCCACACCAGCGAACACCGCCGCCATCGCCCCACCCGAACGCTGCTCCTGCATCAACGAGCCCCGCGCCACCGCCAGCCCCAACACGTCGGCCAGCCCGAACACCCCCGCCGCCCACCCAGCCGTCAACTCGCCCACCGAATGACCGACCACCAGCCCCGGCCGGATCCCCCACGACTCCAACAGCCGCACCAACCCCACCTGCACCGCCACGATCCCCACCTGCGCGAACCGCGTCTGCACCAACTCCTGACCTCGGTCACCGAACAACAAGTCCAGCAACGGCACACCCGCCGGCGACACCAGCTCCGCGCACTCGTCCAACGCCGCCCGGAACACCGGCTCCACCCCATACAAACCCCGAGCCATCCCCGCATACTGCGAACCCTGACCCGAAAACATGAACACCGACACCGGCGCCGCATTCACCAACCGACCCACCGACCGATCACCCACCGCCACCGCCGACAACCCCTCCACCACACCCGCGCCATCCGCGCCGGCAACCGCCACCCGGAACCGATGCGACGCCCGACCCACATTCGCCGTGAACCCGAAATCGCCCACACCGTCACCGGCAACCCGCGACAACGCCCGCGCATAATCGGCCGCCAACCGGCGCACGCCCTCCTCACTCGACGCCGACACCCGCACCACAAACGACTCCTGCCCCGGCAGCTCCCGAGACGCGACAACCGGCGGCTCCTCCAGGATCACGTGGGCGTTGACCCCACCCATCCCGAACGCCGACACCGCACCCCGCCTCGGGGCCCCCTCCACCCGAGGCCACCCCATGAGCTGATCCGCCACAAAGAACGGCGACTCCTCGAACCGGATGTGATCATTCGGCCGCTGCACATGCAGCGTCGGCGGAATCTGCCCCCGCTCAAACGCCAACAACACCTTCACCACACCAGCCAACCCAGCAGCCGGCTCCAGATGACCGATGTTCGACTTCACCGAACCAATCGCACAGAACTGCGTCCGCGACGTGAACTCCCGCCACGCCCGCGTCAAACCCTCCACCTCGATCGGATCACCCAGACTCGTCCCGGTGCCGTGCGCCTCCACCAGACCGATCCCGTCCGGGCCGATGCCGGCGTCGCGCAACGCCGCCACGATCACCTCCCGCTGGGCGGCACTGCTCGGCACGGTCAACCCGCTCGTACGACCACCGTGGTTCACGGCCGTACCCCGGATCACCCCACGAATCCGATCCCCATCCCGCACCGCGTCCGCCAGGGGCTTGACCACCACCGTGACCACACCCTCACCCGGCACGAACCCGTCCGCCGACGCGTCGAACGCCCGCGACGCACCCGTCGGGGAGAACGACCGCAGCCGGGAGCCGAGCTGGAAGTACTGGGGGGACATCGCGAGGTGCACGCCGGCGACGATGGCCTGGTCGCACTCGCCGCTGCGGATGCTGCGCACCGCCGTGTGCAACGCCACCAACGACGACGAACACAACGTGTCGATCGTCATGCTCGGACCCGACAGATCCAGGAAGTAACTCACCCGATTGGCCAGGATCGCGTTGTGGTTGCCGAGGCCGGCGGCGGTCTGCACGACGTCGCCGACGACCATGTCGCGGTAGTGCTGGTAGCTGGCGCCGACGAAGACGCCCGTCGGCCGCTCGGAGGCGCGGCCGGAGAGCCCGGCGTCCTCCAGGGCCCGCCAGGCGGACTGGATGAGGTGGCGCTGCTGGGGGTCGATCCACTGTGCCTCGGCGGGCGAGATCCGGAAGAACGCCGCGTCGAAGCCGGTCAGCTCGTCGACGAAGCCCGCGCGGCGCAGGTAGACGGTGCCGGGCTCGGCGTCCTCGGAGTAGTAGTCGTCGATGTCCCAGCGGGACTTGGGCACCTCGCGCAGGCAGTCCTCGCCCCTGGTGACGACCTCCCACAGCTCGTCCGGGCTGCCGGCGTTCGGGAAGACCCCGTCGAAGCCGATGATCGCCATGTCGTGCCGGTCGACCGGCCCCTCCGTCGCCGCGACCGCCGGTGCGACGGGGGCCGCGGCGGCGGAGGGCGCAGCCGCGACGGGAGGGGCCGGCGCGGCCGCCGGGATGGGCGAGGGTGCCGGTGATTCGACGACCGGGGCAGCGGGGGGCGCGGCCTCGGCGCCGGGCACGGCGGTGACCCCGTACGTGTCGCGCAGCTCGGTGACGAGGTTCTCCACCGTCCCCACCTCGAGCAGCAGCGTCACCGGGATGTCGACGCCGAGCCGGGCGCGGATGTCCTGGGCCAGGGAGACGGCGAGCATCGAGTCGAGGCCCTGGGCCTCCAGCGGGCGGTCCAGTTCGAGGGACTCGACGTCGGTCTCCAGCCCCTCGGCGATCCACCTGGCCAGCGCCGGCCCGAGGGAGGCGGAGGCGGCGGAGCCGTTGGCGCGGTGGTGGCCGCTCGGCACGGCGGGGTGCGCGGGCGCGGCCGGGGCGCGGCCGTTGCCGGCGGCGGTCGTCCCGGTGGCGACGCCGTCGTGCCGGGCCCGGTCCTGCGCGCCGGCGGAGCCGGGCTGACCGGGCGGCGGGGCCGGGGAGATCCGCCGCCAGGTGATGCCCTCGGCGGTCAGCACGGGCCGGTCGCCATCGAGCACGACCAGGCTGGCGGTGAGCAGCCCCGCGTCGGGCGCGCTGCCGCGGTCGCGTCGGGCGTAGACGCGCACGGCCGCCGGGAGCGGGGCGTGCACGGTCAGCCGCGCGATGGTGAACGGCACGTACAGGCCCTGGGCCCCGCAGGCGGCGAGGGCCACCTGGAAGGCGCCGTCGAGCAGCCGGGCGTCGACCGCTCCGGCGGGGTCGCCGTCGGCGCGCAGGGTGCCGATCGCCTGGCCGTACGCGGTGGACAGCGACCGTACGCAGCGGAAGCCGGGGCCGTAGCGCAGGCCGTTGCGGTCGAAGTCGCGGTACATCTCGTCGAGGCCGACCGGGGTGAACCCGACGGCGCTCGCCGGTGGCGTGAGCGCCGGGTCGGCGGGCGTCGGCTCGGTCAGCTCCAGGTCGGCCACGACGCCGGAGGTGCCGTCGCGGAAGGTGATCCGGTCGCCGGTGCGCTCGGCGGTGAGCGTGGCCGGGGGCTGCACGGTCGCCCGGAAGGTGAGGTCCCGCAGGGCGTACGCGGCGCGGCCGACGACCTCGGCGACCTTGCCGGGGTAGCCGGAGCCGGGCAGGGTGGGGTTGCCGAGGACGACGTGTTCGGCGGCCTCGGGGTGCTCGCCCCACGTCCAGCCGTGCGGGCGCGGCGGGGCCGTCGGGCCCGCCGTGAGCTGCGCGGGCGCGGGTTCGAGCCAGAGGTGCTTCTCCTCGTGCGGCGCGGTGGGGAAGCGCACGGGGGCGCGTTCCCCGGTCGGGAGGGTGTCGCCGGCGACGAACCGGCGGGCCGCCGCGTCGAGGGCGTCGCGGTCGGTGCCCAGCGGTGCGATGGTGCCGCCCGCCGCCGCCGGGTCGACGACGCCGACGTGGAGGTTGCGGGTGCCTTCGGCGCGGGCGAGGAACAGCATGAGCTTGTCGTCGAGCTGCTCGACGGTGTCGACGACGCAGGCGAGCCGGTGGGTCGCCGCGGGGCGCTGCCGGCTGGCCACGCAGAGCCAGGCCAGCGGCGGGCAGTACGGCGAGCGCAGCAGCAGGACCAGCCGGCCGGCGAGGGTCCGCAGCCCGTCGGCGGAGTCCGCCGACAGGGTGAGCAGGCCGGGGCCGGCGTCGGCGGGGGCCGGGGCGGGTTGCGGCGCCGCCGCGAGCACGGCGTGGGCGTTGACGCCGCCGAAGCCGAAGCTGCTGACCCCGGCGACCCGGGGCCCCGTCCAGGGCACGAGCCGGTCGGGGACGAACAGCGGCGAGTCCTCGAAGCGGAACCCGCGGTTGGGGAAGGTGAGGTTGGCCGAGGGCGGGATGCGCTCGGCCTGCAACGCCAGGATCGTCTTGATCAGACCGGCGATGCCGGCCGCCGGTTCGAGGTGGCCGATGTTCGTCTTCACCGACCCGACGGCCACGGTGGCGCGACCGGACCCGCCGAGGGCGGCGCGCAGCGCCTCCAGCTCGATGAGGTCGCCGAGCTGGGTGCCGGTGCCGTGCGCCTCGACGTAGCCGACGCCGTCGGCGTCGACGCCGGCCCGCCGCATGGCGGTGCGGATGACCGCCTCCTGGGCGGTGCTGCTCGGCGCGGTGAGGAACCCGGCGGCGCCGGTGTGGTTGACGGCGGCGCCCCGCACGACGGCGAGGATCGGGTCGCCGTCGCGCTGGGCGTCGGCGAGCCGCTTGAGGACGAGCACGCCCGCGCCCTCGCCGCGGACGTAGCCGTCGGCGTCGTCGTCGAAGGTGCGGCAGACCCCGTTCGGGGAGAGCATGCCGTTGCGCAGGAAGGATCGGGTCTTGGTCGGGGTGAGCACCAGGTTGGCCGCGCCGACGACGGCGGCGTCGATCTCGCCGGTACGCAGGTACATGGCGGCCTGGTGCAGGGCGACCAGCGACGACGAGCAGGCCGTGTCGACGGCGAAGCTCGGCCCGGTCCAGTTGAAGGCGTGCGACAGCCGGTTGGCGACCATGGACACGGCGGTGCCGGTGGCCACGTGCGGGTCGCCGTGGCCGATGCTGCCGGCCACCAGCTCGGGGAAGTCGCTGGCGATCGTGCCGACGAAGACGCCGGTGGCGGTGCCGAGGGAGGCGGCGTCGTGGCCGCAGCTCTCCAGCGCCTCGTCGGTGACGCTGAGCAGGATGCGCTGCAGCGGGTCCAGTCGCCGGGCTTCCCGGTCGGTGAGGTGGAAGCGGGCCGCGTCGAAGTACTCGACGCGGTCGACCCAGCCGGTCGGCACCTCGTCGGCGTCGGTCCACAGGTGCGCCCAGCCCCGGTGGCCGGGCGGCGCGTCGCCGACGCTGGTGACGCCGCCGGCGAGGTTGGCCCAGAACTCGTCGGGGGTGGCCGCGCCGGGGAACCGGCAGGCCATGCCGATGACGGCGAGGGCGTCGCCGTGGTCGGCGGGGGCGTCGGCGGGCCCGGCCGTACCGGCTCCGTGGTCGGCGCGGACCGTGCCGTGGCCGGCGCGGGTGTCGCCGCGCTCGGCCGGGCCGGTCGGGTCGTCCGGGTGGGCCGGGCCGGCCGGCGGCCGCTGGCGGGCCGGTTCCGGCCGGTCGGCGGCCGGGGTACCGGCCGCGGGCTGCTCCGCCGGCTCGGTCGCGGCCTCGGCGGCGACGACGGCCTCCGCGGCGGCGACGACGGCCTGCTCGGGGGTCTTGCCGGCGCCGCTGCGCACCGTGCCGGTGCCGGTGCGGGGCCGCTCGGCCGGGGCGGCGCCGGGCTGGAGCAGTTCGGCGAGCCGCTGCGGGGTGCCGGTGGCGAAGATGGCCGGCGGGGTCACCTCGACGCCGAACTCCTCGGTGAGGGCCGCCGCCGCGATCGTGACGTTGGCCGAGTCGCCACCGAGGTCGAAGAAGTTGTCCGTGGCCAGGAAGACGTCGTGGCCGAGGACGGCGGCGAAGATCCGGGCGATGCGCTGCGCCGGCGGCTCGGTCGACTCGGCCGTCGGCTGCTCGACGGCGGCGACGGAGGGCACGCCGGTGCGGATGATCGTGTCCCGGGACGGCTCGGGCAGCCGCGACCGGGCGATCTTGCCGTTGTCGGTCAGCGGCATGGCGTCGAGGCGCACGTAGGCGTCGGGCACCATGTACTCCGGCAGGCGCTGCCCGACGAACTCGTCCAGGTCGGCCTTGACGAGGGTGCGGTCGGCGACCAGGTACGCGGTGAGCCGCGGCTCGCCGCGGCCCTCGAACGGGACGGCGATCACGGCGGCGGCGGTGACGCCGTCGTAGCCGCCGAGGACGCGTTCGATCTCGGCCGGCTCGATCCGGTTGCCCCGGACCTTCACCTGGGAGTCGGCGCGGCCCAGCCACTCGATCGTGCCGTCGGTGTGCAGCCGTACGGTGTCGCCGGTGCGGTAGAGGCGCAGGCCGGTGGCCGGGTGGGTGAGGAACACCTCGGCGGTGCGGTCGGGGCGGTTGGCGTAACCCCGGGCCAGGCCGACGCCGGAGAGGTGGAGTTCGCCGGTGTCGCCGGGGGCGACCGGGTCCAGTTCGGCGTCGAGGACGTGCAGGTCGAGGTTGGGCAGCGGCTCGCCGAGCGGCAGGTACGACCCGACGGCGTCGACCCGGTGGGCGGACGCCCAGATCGTCGCCTCGGTGGGGCCGTACAGGTTCCACAGAGCGCGGGAGGTGGCGTGCAGCCGCTCGGCGACGGCCGGCGCGAGGGCCTCGCCGCCGGACAGGACGGTGAGCCCCGCCCCGGGGGTCCAGCCGGTCTCCAGCAGCAGCCGCCACATGCTGGGGGTCGCCTGGGCGACGGTGACCTCGCCGATGAGCTCGGCCAGGCGGTGCGGGTCGCGGGCCACCGCCCGCGACGCCAGCGCGACCGTGCCGCCGACGGTCAGCGGCAGCAGCAGCTCCAGCAGGGAGATGTCGAAGGCGACGGTGGTGTGCGCGAGCATCACGTCGGCCGCGGAGGAGCCGAGTCGCTCCCCGATGCCGGTGAGGAAGTTCGCCAGCGCGGCGTGCCCGATCTCCACGCCCTTCGGCTCGCCGGTGGAGCCGCTGGTGAACAGCACGTAGGCGAGGTCCGCCCCGGTGACGGTGGGCGGCACGGCCAGCGCGGAGGCGTCCGGGCCGGGGATCGGCAGGACGGTGCCGACGGTCTCGCCGAAGGCGCGGCTGGGCGCGTCGGCCAGGATCAGGTCGCAGCGGGCGACCTCCACGTAGCGGCGCAGCCGCTCCACCGGGTAGTTGGGATCCAGCGGCAGGAACGCGGCCCCGGCGCGCAGGATGCCCAGCATCGCGGGGACGAGGTCGGGGCCGCGCTCGGTGAGCAGGCCGACGACGCTGCCGGCCTCGACGCCCTGGTCGTACAGGTGGGCGGCGACGGCGTCGGCCCAGGCGTCCAGGGTGGCGTAGTCGATGCTGCGGTCGCCGGCACGTACGGCGACGGCGTGCGGCCGGGCGGCCACGGTGGCCGCGACCAGGTCGAGCACGGTGGGGCCGGTCGGCGTCGGCTCCGCCACGGCGGCGACGGGCGTGGCGGCGTCGGACCCGGCGCTGCCGGACGCCACGTCGTCGACCGCGGCACTGCCGGACGCGGCACTGCCGGACGCGGCGCTGTCGGACGCGGCGCTGTCGGAGACGGCGGCCGGTTCGGGGGCCGGCGGCACCGGCGCGGCGGCGCGCGGCGTGGCCGGACTGGCGGCGCCGGGGAGCATCGCGCCGAGGGCGATGTCCTCCACCCGCTCGGCGAAGTCGAGGGCGTCGTCGGCGGTCATCGCCTTCTCGCGGACGAACACGATCGGCGGCCCGTCGTGCAGGCAGAGCAGGGCGATCTCGGTGTCCGGGTCGGTGGCGGCCTCCTCGTCGGGGTCGCGCTCCAGCACCATCACGCGGGTGAAGGTCGGGGTGTCGGAGCCGGGCGGGCGGTACGCCAGCCCGAGACGGACCTCCAGGTCGGTGGCGTACCCGTGGCGGGCGGATGCCTCGTCGAGCCGGTCGGCGAGGGCCTCGGCGTCGGCGGCGTCGAACCGGACCGGCACGCGCGCGGCGGCGAGCCCGCAGGTCGCCTCGGCCAGCGCGCGGGCCGACGAGGGCGACCAGGCGAAGTCGAAGGTGGGTGCTTCCATGCGCTCGGCGAGCACGGCGAGGAACGCGCGGACGACACTGACGGTCTCGGCCCGGGTGCGGGGCAGGTAGGCCAGCTCGTAGCGGCCGTAGTGCGCGGCGGCGGCGGAGAAGTCGTCGGCGGGCAGCGGCGCGGGACGCAGGTCGGCCAGGCGGGCCTTCCACCAGGGCTCGTGCCGGCGCAGCGGGGCCTGCGCCCCGGCGATCGCGGCGAGCCGCTCGGGCGGCGCGGCGGGCAGCGGCCGGCCGGGGGCGATGCCGAGGCGCTGGGCGGCGGCCCGCGCGGACAGCGCGCTGCCGTCGACGGCGACGAAGTCGCTCAGCAGCAGGTCGGCGTCGGGGGCGGACAGCGTCAGGGCCGAGTCGGTGATGGCCGTGGCGACGGTCTCGGGCAGCGGGTCCTCGCGGGGGATGCGGCGGACCTGGCGGGTGAAGACCGCGCCCTGGGCGGTGACGAGGGTCGGCACGCCGAGCGGGTTGGGGAAGGTGCCGTAGTCGAGGGCCTTGGAGATGCGTTCGGCCTCGGCGGCCGTGGTGCCGGCGTGGATGAGGCCGCCGTCGGCGATGCGGTCGGACTGGAGGTAGAAGCGGCGTTCCCGGCCGCCGGTGTCGACGGGTTCGGGCAGCGTCCCCGCCGCGACGTGCGGGACCAGGTCGGCGAAGAGGGCGATGCCGACCTCGGCCGTCTCGTAGGTCAGCGACAGCGCGGTGGAGTGGGTCCGGATCGGGAACCACCGTTCGAGCAGGACGGCGCCCGCGTCGACGCGTTCGGTCATCCGGTGCCAGGTCGCGGCGTGCCGGGACGCGCCCTCGTAGAGGGCCCAGGCGGCGACGTTGCTGCCGCCGTAGCGGGGCAGCGGGCCGTCGTGGAAGTTGACGGCGGCCACCCGGGGCAGCTCCAGCACGGCGCCGGGCAGGATGCGGAAGTTGACGATGCTGAACAGGTAGTCGACGGGGGTGTCGGTGAGGGCGGCGACGAGGTCGGCGCGCGGGTCGAGCACGGGCACGCCGTGCTCGGCCGCCCAGGCGGTGGCGGCCGGGTCGTCGGTGAAGACGCCCTCGACGCGTACGCCGGCCGCGACGAGCTGGTCGGCGCAGCGGGCGAGGACCCGCGTGCCGCCGATGACGAAGCAGTTGACCACGGCGGTCATCCCTCGTTCTCGACGGAGTCAGCGGTCTCCCGGGCCACCCAGGCGTCGATCTGGGAGACGACCTCCTCGTCGAGGGAGAGCTGGCCGGGCGACCACAGCGGGTTGGACAGGCCGCGGTGGGTGCGCTCGCACAGCTCCCAGTCCTCGTAGTTGGCCTTGTCCCAGAGGGCGAAGACGGCCTCGTGCGAGAAGTCGCTCTTGGCCGTCTCGGAGGGGTGGAACAGCCAGAAGTGCCGGACGATGCAGGTGCTGGGGCTCTCGGGCCAGACCCACTGCATCATCACGTAGTCGGCGGTGAAGCCGAAGAGCAGGTTCGGCAGGATCGTGATCCAGTTGATCTTCTTGAGGTCGGCCTCCGGGACCAGCGGCATGGGCGCGCGCTGGCTGCGCCCGGTCATGGAGACCGAGTTGTAGCTGTCCCGGATGACCTGCCAGGCGCCGACGATGTCGCCCTTGAGCTCGTACGTGCCCGCGTCGTCGAAGTCGGTGATGCGGTGCAGGTCCTTGTGGGCCGTCGGGAAGTGCAGGCTCTCGTTGACGTTGTGCGCCACGAGCTTCCAGTTGGAGGCGACCGGGTAGTCCTTGGCCTGCACGCACTTGAGGTCGGCCAGCTCGTAGACCCGGGCGAACTCGCCGAACTCGCCGAGGGAGGCGTCGAGGTCGGGGGCGTCGTCGGAGAAGGTGATGAAGACGACGCCGTACCGGACCTCGGTGCGCACCGGCAGCAGGCCGTTCTTCTCCTTGTCGAAGAAGTGGTCGAAGTAGGTGCCGTTGAGGCTCTTCAGCTTGCCGTTGCGGTCGTAGACCCAGCAGTGGTAGATGCAGACGAGGCTCTGCCGCTTGCCGGCGGCCTCCTCCACGAGCCGGTAGCCGCGGTGGCGGCAGTAGTTGTGGTACGCCTGGATGCCGTCGTCGCCGTTGATGATCAGCACCGAGCCGGTGCCGATGGTCAGGGTGACGTAGGACCCCTTCTCGGGGAACCGGGAGACGTGGTCCACCGGCAGCCACCGGCGGCCGTAGATGCGTTCCATCTCCCGGCGGTACTGCTCCTCGCCGGTGTAGAACGCGTGGGACCGGCCACGGCCGCCGGTGTCGTAGTAGGCCCGCTGGTCGTCCTGTTGGCCGATGAGGTCGAACATGCTGGACGCGCGCGTCATCTGCTTGGCTCCTTGAGGATGAAGTGCACCGAACGAGGGGCGGAGGGCCGCGGCCCTCCCCCGTCGTGCCGCGCTCGCCCGGCGCGGCCTCACTCAGGTCAGGACGGTTCGTAGATGCGCTTGTGCTGGGGCACGCCGGCGTCGTCGTAGAGCCGGTCCAGGTTGTCCGGCGCGAAGATCTCGTAGCCCTCCACCCCGCCGGCGATGATGCCGAGCATCTTGGTGGTCCACTCCTGGCTGGTGCTGATCGCGCCCAGCACGGTCTCCAGGTAGGGGGTGAGGGTGAGTTCGGCGACGCTCGTCGTGTAGTCGTAGACGGGGGCGGTCTCCTCGTCGCGCACCTTCACGTAGTCGGCGAGGGCGTCGTCCATGGTCCGTGCCCCCGACAGTCCCTCGTGGATGCGGTCGGCGAGCAGCTCGCCGTGCAGGAAGGCGTCGGTCATGCCCCAACCGGTGATCGGGTCCTTGTGGTATCCGGCGTCGCCGACGAGCGCCCAGCCCGGCCCGTGTGACTGGCGGTAGTAGTTGTCCGGGTAGCGCATCGGCCGCAGCGGCTCCTCGCGCCGGCCCTGGTCGCGCAGCTGCTGGGCCATCTCCGGCTCGACATCGTCGAGGACGGCCAGGAAGCGGGCCTCGGGGTCCTGGCGGAACTCCTTGAGCTGCCGCCGGGTGCAGATGACGGCGACCATGTTGAGGTCGTCGTTGGTCGGCCAGGTGCCGTACCACTGCTCGTGGAAGCCGGTCTTGTGGTGCAGGCCCCAGTCGAGCCCGCTGTAGTAGGAGTAGTAGGTGAACCCGGCGGCGGGTCGCACGTTGTACAGCTCCGCGCCGACCTTCCTGGCCACGGTGGAGTGGAAGCCGTCGGCGCCCACGACGACGCTGGCCCGGAACTCCCGGTCCGGCCCGTCGCCCTCGCGTCCGCGGATGCCGACCACCCGGCCGTCGGCGAAGACCAGGTCGGACACGGTGAACTGCTCCAGGACCTCGACGCCGGCGCGCCGGGCGGCGTTGACCAGGATCTCGTCGAGCACGACGCGCCGGGGGCAGTAGACCGCGTCGATCCCGTCGATGGGATCGGCGAAGCCCACCAGGGGGATGCCGTGGTTGGCGTAGTTCATCTTGCGGATGGCCGGCGTCTTCGCGTCGATCACCTCGTCGAGCAGACCCCATGCCTGGAGGCGGGCCAGCCCGGACTGGTGGATGTAGTGGGTCGACACCGCGTCGCTCGGAAAGGAGGAGCGGTCGACCATCAGAACCCGGTGGCCACGCCTGGCCAATAGCATTGCGACCGGCGAACCAGCGCAGCGTGCACCGACAACGATTACATCGAACATGGGGCTTGCTCCGATCAGTCGTCAGCCCGAGATAAAGCAACCGTCCAATGCGGGTGTGGGATGGCCAAGAGGCTAGTTACGGCGTTCCAGTCGGTCAATGGATAGGTAGGGGTACCCGGTTGCCGCAGGCACCTATCGGAACGACCACCGAGGCGGCAAGCCCCTGCATGTTGACCATGAACCCCGACAAATACCCGAACGAAGTGTGACGCGTATCACATCTGCAAAGTTTCCTGAAAGCAAGCTGGGAATACGGCTGACCAGCGGCAATCACTATCAGTAATACGTAACGACACCGGAAACCGCAGCGCTGAGCCGGTCGACACCTCGTCCGGTCCCGACGGAAGGGATCCTTGCCGGCGAAGCCCATAGGCGGGGGGATCAGCCCCATAAGGCGGCGAACGAGCCGAGATGGGGGCCAGCCCAGCCGTTCCCACCGAACGCTACATTCCGGTCATCACCCCTCTGAGCTGCGGCGATGTGGCGGCAACGCGGCCAGTTTGGTTGATCGACGACAATTAACCGACGCGACGCCCGCCGGTCACCCGGAATCAGTTCGGTTGCCTTTGGCGATTTCTGCACCGACGTGTGGTTGCCTCGGAGAACATTTGCCCTGGATAACCACAGGGCGTCGGGGCGGGCCGGTCCGCCTCGGCCCACCCGTCCGCGCCCCGCGCCGCGGTTTCCTCAGCCGCGCCGCCAAGCCGGCGGGCCGAGGAATCGAAGAAAGGAATCAGGGCGGGATCGCATTTCGGCGGGCCGAATTCGTAATAGGAGGAAGCATGCCGGTGACGTTTGCCGCCCGCTGGCAGATCCGACGCCCGCCCGGATTGGTCGTTTCCGCCGCGCCGCCGCGAGAACGACGGATGGGGCGCCGCCCCCGGACGCGACAACGCGCGCACTGAACGGGGCCGGGCACCGGTGGACGATCGCCCGCAGAACAGTTCTCGGCGATCGCCGAATCACATTAGCCGGCCGGTGGACGGATAGGCGCGGCCAGCCGGCCCCACGAGAACGCGCGGACGACTCGCCCCTCACCCGCCGGGCGGCGACGGCGCGCCCCCGGGGAGGACTCCGCCGCGCAGCCGGGCGACGCCGGGCGCGGACCCCGGCACCCCGGCGAACCGCCGCCTCAGCAGCCGCGATCCCCATGTCACTCCCGAGTGACACCGTCCGGCCCCCGGTCTCGGACGACCGCCACCGGCGCCCGGGGACACGGCGGCCACCCGGCACCGCAATGCGCCGCGCGAATCCCACGGACGACAATTCCGCGAGACGACTTCCCGGCATCCGACGCGGCTCGGCGCCCCGTCCCAGGCACGACCCTTCGCCGACCTCGCACGCCGCGCCACCGGGAAGACGGCCGACCGCCTTCCACAGCTCACACACAGGATTGCAACGCGCGCTGCAACACATCGAGGCATGACAATGAGATCACGGTCACGTTCCACCTGGCGGACTCCGCGCGGGGTGCCCATAATCGGGCCGACCCGATGTGCTCCCGCGATCAGCGGCGGCTGAGCAGGGAGGTGACCCGCATCCGTTCGCTGTGGATCCACACGTCGGAATACTCGATCGCGCGACCGTCGTCGAGGTAGGTGATCTGCTCCAGGTAGAGCAGGGGGAAGTGCTCCGGCACGCCGAGGGCCTCGGCGATCCGCCCGGTGGCGGCGGTCGCGGTGAACGTCCGCCGGCCGGTGGTGATCTTCAGCCCGTAGTCGTTCTCCAGCAGGCCGAACAGGGACCGGTCGGCCAGGTCCGCCCGTTCCAGGCCGGGGGCCAGATCGGTGCGGACGTAGTTGACCAGCCAGGCCACCGGCCCGCTGGCGGCGCAGCGCAGCCGCTCCAGCCGCAGCACGGACTGCCCGGGGTTCAGGTCGAGCAGCGTGGCCAGCGGCGGCGGGGCCGCCATCACCCGCTGGGTCACCACCTGGGTGGTGTACGAGACGCCCTGCCGGGCGAAGTCCTCGGACAGCGTGGTCAGCTTCTGCGCGATGGACGGCTCGATGGCGGTGGAGGTGACGAAGGTGCCCCTCCCCCGGACCTGCACGAGCAGGCCGTCACGGATCAGCGTGGACAGGGCCCGGCGCAGGGTGCCCCGGGAGATGCCCAGGTCGGCGGCGAGCTCGGGCTCGCTGCGCAGCCGGTAGTGCGGCGGCCACTCGCCCGCCAGGATCCGGGCCCGGATCTGCTCCGACACCTGGGCGTGCAGGGGCGCCGGAGCGTCGCGGTCGAGCCGCTCGGTCGCCTCGTGCGGGCTGGACTGGTCGGACATGGTGCCTTCCCGTGGGGGCCGTCGCCCCTCGACGTGGTGGCCGGTGCCGCCACCGCCGTCGAGGGGCGACGGACGGTCAGTAGCTCGTGGTGTGCTCGTTGACTTCGTCGGTGACGATAGCCACCCCGGCGCTGGTGCCCAGCAGCACCGCCCCCGCCCGCAGCAGGGACACGGCCTGCGCGAAGGACTTGATGCCGCCCGAGGCCTTGACCCGGACCCCCTGCGGGGCGCGGTCGACCAGGTAGGCGATGCTGTCGGGGTTGGCGATCTCCACCGCGCCGCTGCTGGCGTTCTTCAGGAACGCGACGCCGGCCTCGATGGACAGCTCGACGGCGGCCTCCCGCTCGGCCGGGGTGAGCAGCGGCAGCTCCAGCATGACCTTGATCGGCACGCCGGCCGCCCGGACGACGCCGGCGATGTCGTCGCGGAAGTCGTCGTAGCGGCCGCTCTTGAGCCAGCCGATCTGCACGCCGATGTCGATCTGCGTGGCCCCGGCCCGGACCAGGCTCTCCGCCTCGGCGGCCTTGCCGGCGCTGGTGGTCACGCCGACGGTGGGAAAGTCGAGGGCCGAGGCGACGCCGGCGTCGGTGCCGCGCAGCACCTCGGCGACCTCGGCGACCCAGGAGCCGGGCACCATGGCGGCGTCGAAGCCGTACCGGAGGGTCTCCTCGGCGTGCGCGACCATCCGGTCGCGGGTGACGCCGACGTCGATCAGCGTGTGTTGGATGTAGGGCGCCAGCGCCGCCGGGGTGATCTCGGCGTCGGGCAGGATGGCTGTGCTCACGTTCTTCTCCAAGTCGGTGCGTCGTGGTGCGGGCGGATGCCGGGCTACATGCGGTCCCGGTAGTAGTCGGGGACGACGACGCCGGGCTCGTCGAACCAGCGCGGCACGTCCACGCCGCAGACCAGCCCGACGTTGCCCCACGGGTTGAACGCGCCCGTGCGGACGATCGCCTTGGCCTGGTGGGCCAGCTCGCCGAGCATCTCGGCGTGCGGGCGGGTGGTCAGCGGCGCGCCGGGGAAACGCTGCCCCAGCCAGTCCGCGAGGGGACGGTTGTGGGTGGTCACGTCCTCGGCCACGACGACGCCCTCGACGATGATCTCGTCGGCGACGAGGTCGAGCACGGTGGTGAGGCCGGGCAGGTCCTCGGCGACGGCGAGGTCGATGCGGTGCGCCGTGCGGGGGATCGGGAACCCGGCGTCGACCACGAGCAGGAGGTCGGTGTGGCCGAGGGTGGCGAGCACCCCGGACAGCTCGGCGTGGAGCAGGCCTGTGCGTTTCATGCGTTCTCCTTCATGGTGTGCGCGCCGGTGGCCAGCGCCATGACCTTCTCCTCGGTGGCCTGCTCCGCCGGGAGCACGCCGACCAGACGCCCGGCGGCCATGACGGCGATCCGGTCGCTGACGGTCAGCAGCTCGGGCAGGTCCGAGGAGGAGACGACGATCGACACGCCGTCGGAGGTCAGGCGGCGGAACAGCCGGTAGATCTCCGCCTTGGCGCCGACGTCGACGCCGCGGGTGGGTTCGTCGAGCAGCATCAGCCGGGGCTCGATGGACAGCCAGCGGGCGAGCAGGGCCTTCTGCTGGTTGCCGCCGGAGAGCTGGGTGATGCCCTGCGCGGTGCCGGACGTCTTCACCGTCAGCTCGCGGGCCCGGGTGTCGGCGTCGCGGCGCAGCGCCCCGCGCCGCAGCAGGCCGAGGCGCTGCCGGCGGCCGAGCGTCAGGACGTTGACGTTGTCGGCGACGCTCATCGTCGGCAGGATGCCCTGCTGCCGGCGTTCCCCGGGCAGGTAGGCGACGCGGGCGCGGATCGCGTCGCGGGGCCTACGCGCGGCGAACGGCTCGCCGTCGAGCCGCAGCTCGCCACCGTGGACCGGGTCGGCGCCGAAGACGCCGCGCAGCAGCTCGACGCGGCCGCTGTCGGGCAGGCCGGCCACGCCGAGCACCTCGCCGGGCGCGACGTCGAGGTCGACGCCGGTGAACCCGGCCCCGGTCACGGCCCGCATCCGCAGCCGTGGGGTGGCCGTCGCCGCGGGAGCGACGGTGTCGTGCCGGGCGAACTCGGCGGCCAGCTCGCGGCCGACCATCGCCGAGACCACCTCGTCGGGGCTGACCCGGGCGGTGGGCCAGTCGGCGACGTGCCGGCCGTCACGCAGCACGTGGATGTGCTGGGACAGCGCGAAGACCTCCGGCATCCGGTGCGAGACGTAGAGCAGGGTGACGCCGTCGGCCTGCAGGGAACGGATCACCTCGAACAGCCGGTCCGACTCGGCCGGGGACAGGATCGACGTCGGCTCGTCGAGGATGACCACCCGCGCCTCGCGGGCCAGGGACCGGGCGACCACCACCAGTTGCTGCGCGGCGGCGTCGAGGTGGCGGACGGTGCGCCGGGGGTCGACCCGCAGGCCGAGCCGGTCCAGCAGCTCGGCCGCGCGCTCGTCCATCCGCCGCCGGTGCGGGAAGGGCCGGGATCCCGGCTCGGCGCCGAGCATGATGTTCTCGGCGACCGTGCGGTCCTGGGCCAGGGCGAGCTCCTGCGGGACCAGCGCGACGCGGTGGCGGCTGAGCAGGGTGGCCGGGTCGAAGCGGCGCACCTCCTCGCCGGCCACCCGGACCGTACCGGTGGTGGGCGTGTCCAGCCCGGCCAGGATCTTCATGAGTGTCGACTTGCCGGCGCCGTTCTCCCCCATCACGGCGGTGAGGCTGCCGGCGGGAACGCTCAGGGTGACGTCCTGCAGGGCGCGGACGACGCCGAAGTGCCTCGACAGGCCGGTCACCTCGACGGCGGCCGTCGGCGGTGCGGCGATCGTGGCCGGGCTGGTCATCGGTCAGCCCTCCACCGGCACGTCGTCGACGGTGGCGGGGGTGACGACGAGGACGCCCGTGTCGACGCCGGCGATCGGGGTGCCGTTCTTGAGGAACTCGGCCAGCAGCTTGACCGCCTGGTAGCCCTGCTCGGCCGGGGCCTGGCTGATGGTCAGGTCGACGACGCCGGCCTTGAGGTACTCGACGGTCTGCGGCTGCACGTCGAAGCCGACCGAGTGGATCTTGCCGACGTTGCCGGACTGCTGGAGCCACTTGGCGCCGGCCGTGAAGCTGCAGCAGTCGAGCGAGACCAGGGCGATGGCGTCCTTCTGCGCGGCCATCGTCGACTCGATGGTGTTGTACGCGGCGCTGGGCTCGTTGCCGGTGTTCACCGGGCCGACGATCTGCAGGCCGGAGTCCTTGACCCCCTCCTGAAAGCCGGAGAACCGGTCGTTGGACCAGCCGGCGCCGGAATCGACCGAGGCGACGACGACCTTGCCGGTCCTGCCCTTGAGCACGCCCAGCAGCTCCTTGGCCAGGGACCGGCCGGAGGCGACGAGGTCCTGGCCGACGAAGCCCATCTGCTTGGACTCGGGGTTGTTGGTGTTGAACGAGATGATCGGGATGCCGGCGTCGTACGCCTGGGCGATGACCGGCTTGAGGGCGTCGTTGCTGGCCGAGGAGACCGCGAGGCCGTGGATCTGCTTCTGGTTGATCAGGGTCTGCAGCTCGGCGACCTGGTCGGCGGGGTTGCCGCCGGACGGGCCGATCATCTGCGCGTCGACGCCGAACTCCTTGGCGCCGCGCTCCATGCCCTGCCGGATCGGGACGGCGAAGGCCAGCGACGGGTCGTGGTAGCTGATCTTGATCTTGAGGGGTTCGCCCTTCTCGACGGCGTCTTTGATGTAGGCGGCGAGCTTGAACCCGCCGCCGTTCTCGGCGGAGGCGGTGCTGGCCGGGGTGACCGCGCCGCAGGCGGCGTTCGCCAGCAGCGCCAGGCCGAGGGTCGCGACGACCGCGACCCGGCGCCGGAGGGACAGCTTCATCGGGGTGGCTCCTTGGGTGTAGGGGGAAAGGGGGGAAGGCTCGGGCCGGGGACGGTCACCGACGCCCGGAGCGTCTGCGCAGCCAGGTGTCGGCGGCGACGGCGAGGATGATCACCGCGCCGGTCGCCACGGTCTGCCAGAACGAGGAGATGCCGCGCAGGTTGAGGATGTTCTGCAGGACGCCGATGAACGCGACGCCGATGACGGTGCCGAGCATGGTGCCGGAGCCGCCGAACAGGGCCGCCCCGCCGATGATCACGGCGGAGATCGCGGTCAGCTCCATGCCGGTGCCGGTGACGCCCTGCACGTAGGACAGGAACGACAGGCCGAGCACGCCGGCCAGGCCGGCGAGCGTCCCGGACAGGGTGAACGCGGCGACCTTCACCCGGCCGGTGTCGATGCCGCACAGCCGGGCGGCCTCGGCGCTGCCGCCCACGGCGTAGGTGTTGAAGCCGTAGCGGGAGCGGGACAGCACGATCGTGCCGACGACGGCGACGAGCGCGAACAGCACGAGCTGCATCGGCACGACGCCGAACAGCTTGCCCTGGCCGAGCAGGTTGAACTCGGCCACGGCGGGGTCCTTGGCCGACAGCGAGATCGGCGCGCCGCCGCTGAGCAGCAGCGTCACGCCCCGGTAGACGCTCAGCGTGCCGAGCGTGACGATGAACGACGGGATGCCGAAACCGACCGTCATCAGCCCGTTGAGCAGGCCCGCGGCCGCGCCGGCGGCGATGCCGCCGAGGGCGGCCAGCGGCCAGGCGACGTCGGAGGTCATGAGCAGCCCGCAGACGACGGCGCCGAGGCCGTAGATCGAGCCCACCGAGAGGTCGATCTCGGCGTTGATGATGACGAACGTGACGCCGACGGCCATGATGCCGATCTGCGCGATCTGCTGGCCGACGGTGAGGAAGTTGCCCGTCCCCACGAAGCCCGGGGCGATCAGGGTGCCCAGGGCGAACAGCACCACGAGGGCGAGGAAGGTGCTGGCCTCCCGGGCGTGCAGGAAGCGGCGCAGCGGGGAACGGGCGGGCGGGGCGGCGGGCAAGCCCGCCGCGGGCGCCACGGGGGTGGTGGTCTGGGCCATCGGTCTCATCTCCTCAGCAGGGCCGCGACGTCGTCCGGGTAGGGCAGGGCGGGAATCACCTCGGCGACGCCGACGGTGTGCGCGCCGGCAGCGGCGGCGAAGCGCACCGCGTCGGTGAGGGCGTCGCCACGGGCCAGGGCCACGGCGAGCGCGCCGGTGAAGGCGTCGCCCGCGCCGGTGGTGTCGACGACGCGGGCGACGGTGACCGGGTCGACGCGGGTGCGCCGCCCGTCGTGGTCGACGAGGGCGCCCTCGGCGCCGAGGGTGAGCACGATCGTCCCGGCGTACCGGGTGCGCAGCAGGTCCACCAGCTCGTCGCCGGTGGCCGGGTCCCCGGGGTCGCGACCGGTGAGCACCCGGGCCTCGCTGGCGTTGGGCGTGACCACGTCGATCCAGTCCCACGCCTCGTCGGGCAGCGCGACGGCGGGGGCGGGGTTGAGCAGCGTGCGTACGCCACGCTCGTGGGCGGTGCGCAGCGCGGCGAGGGCCACCGGCAGGGGGATCTCCAGGGAGACCACGACCAGGTCCGCGTCGGCGATGCGCTCGGCGAAGCCCGCGACGTCGGCGGGGGTCAGCTCGTCGAGCGCGCCGGGGGCGATGGCGATGCGGTTCTCGCCGTCGGCGTCGACGAGGATGACGCCGACCATGGTCGCGGACGCGGTGGTGGTGCGCACGCCCGCCGCGTCGACCCCCTCCCGCGCCCAGAGCTCCCGGGCGGCGACGCCGAACTGGTCGGCGCCGACGGCGGTCAGCAGGCTGACCTGCGCGCCGAGCCGGGCGGCGGCGACGGCCTGGTTCGAGCCCTTGCCGCCGTGGCCCGAGGCGAAGCTGCCGCCGGAGAGGGTCTCCCCGGCCACCGGCACCCGGGGCACCCGCATGGTCAGCCCGGCGCCGTAGCTGCCGATCACTGCTATCTTCATCCCGACCCCATGTTCATGGACAACCATGTACAACTCAGGGGACCGTAAGGATCGCCGAAGGGCGGTGTCAAGAGCTGCGACGACATTTCGCGGCAACATTCCCGCAACCTGGAAACCCGCCGACCGGTGCCGAAAGGTGGCTTAGGCCGCCTTCGCGAGGATGATCCCCGTGGCTTTCGTACCACATGGGGCTTTTGTTTCCGTCGGCATCGCCGGGCCGGAACGCCGCGGCCGACCGCGCGGGCGAGCCCGGGATCCGACCCGCCGGCCATAGGGCCACGCTATGAACCGTTCGGTATATATCGATGTTCGCGGATTGACCTTAGGCTCCCCACAACCGCTCGGACCGGCCCTACGGGTTCACGAAGCCCGGGCCGGCCAGAACAAGGGAGGACCGGGAGATGACACTCCCCCGCACGAGCCCCCGCCGGTTGGCCGCCTTCGGCGTCCTCACCACCGCCGCGCTGGCCGCCGCCACGGTCGGTGCGCCGGCCAGCGCGGCACCCGCCACCGGCGAGATCCTGTCCGCCGGCAGCGCCACGGCGGTCAAGGACAGCTACATCGTGGTGCTGAAGGACAGCGCCGTCGGTGGCCGGGCCGGTACCCGGGCCGCCGCCGTCGCGAACTCGGCCGGCACCCTCGCCGGCCGGTACGGCGCCACCGTCGGCCACGTGTACGGCGAGGCGCTCAACGGCTTCGAGGTCCGGCTGTCGGAGCGGGCCGCGAAGCGGCTGGCCGCCGACCCGGCCGTGGCGTACGTCGAGCAGAACCAGACCGTGACGGCCACCACGACCCAGACCAACCCGCCGTGGGGCCTGGACCGGATCGACCAGGCCGCCCTCCCGCTGTCGGGCACCTACAGCTACGTCAGCACCGGCTCGGGCGTCACCGCGTACATCATCGACACCGGCATCCGGACCACCCACAGCCAGTTCGGCGGGCGGGCCGTCGACGGCTACGACGCGGTCGACAACGCCCTGCCGGCCG
Source organism: Micromonospora sp. NBRC 110038 (assembly GCF_020884815.1). Lineage (NCBI taxonomy): Bacteria > Bacillati > Actinomycetota > Actinomycetes > Micromonosporales > Micromonosporaceae > Micromonospora > Micromonospora sp. NBRC 110038. Next base: position 83,286 of record NZ_BBOL01000008.1, read on the forward strand.
CAGACTGCAACGGCCACGGCACGCACGTCGCCGGCACCGTCGGCGGGTCGACCTACGGCGTGGCCAAGAGCGTCCGGCTGGTGGCCGTGCGGGTGCTCAACTGCGCCGGCAGCGGCACCACCGCGGGCGTCATCGCCGGGGTCGACTGGGTGACCTCCAACCACCAGGCCGGCCAGCCGGCGGTGGCGAACATGAGCCTCGGCGGCGGCCTCAACACCTCCCTGAACACCGCCGTGGCCAACTCGATCGCCGACGGCGTCACCTACGCGGTGGCCGCCGGCAACTCCAACGCCAACGCCTGCAACACCTCCCCGGCCGCCGTGCCCACGGCCCTCACCGTCGGCGCGACCCAGAGCGACGGCGCCCGCGCGTCGTACTCGAACTACGGTTCCTGCCTGGACATCTTCGCGCCGGGCTCGGCCGTGCTGTCCGCCTGGTACACCAGCGACACGGCCACCAACACCATCAGCGGCACCTCGATGGCCTCGCCGCACGTGGCCGGCGGCGCCGCCCGCGTGCTGCAGAACAACCCGTCGTGGACCCCGGCGCAGGTGGCGTCGTACCTGACCTCCACCGCCAGCACCGGCACGGTGGGCAGCCCCGGCAGCGGCTCGCCGAACCGCCTGCTCTACCTCGCCCCCACCAGCTGACCTGACGACCAGCCGCCGGCCCCGGGGTGACCACCCCGGGGCCGGCGCGTCGGAGGAAAGGACCGGACATGATCGTTCCTGGCACCCGACGCCGGCGGTCGCTGGCGGCCACCCTCGGCGTCGCCCTCGCCCTCGCGCTCGGCGCAGGCCCGGCCGCCGCGTCGCCGGCCGCCGCGGCCACCGGACCCATCCGGCACGCCGGCGGCGCGACCGCCGTGCCCGACAGCTACCTCGTGCTGCTGGACGACCGGGCCACCGCCGGGTCGGCCGCCGCGGTCGCCGCCACCGCCGACCGCCTCGCCGGCAGGTTCGGCGGCGTACGCGGCCACGTCTACCACGCCGCCGTACGCGGCTTCGAGATCCGCCTGCCCGAGCGGGCCGCCCGACGCCTCGCCGCCGACCCGGCCGTGGCGTACGTCGAGCAGAACCACGTGACGGCGCTGGCGGCGGGCGTCCAGCTCAACCCGCCGTCGTGGGGGCTGGACCGCATCGACCAGCGCGCGCTCCCGCTCGACGGCCGGTACGCCTACCCGAACACCGCGCCGAACGTGCACGCCTACGTCCTGGACACCGGCATCCGCGCCAGCCACGTCGACTTCGGCGGCTCCGTCGCCGGCGGGTACGACGCGGTCGACGGGGCCCTGCCGGCCGACGACTGCAACGGCCACGGCACCCACCTCGCCGGCACCGTCGGCGGCCAGTTGCACGGGGTGGCCAAGGACGCCCGGCTGGTGCCGGTGCGGGTGCTCAACTGCACCGGCAGCGGCACCTGGGCCCAGGTCATCGCCGGCATCGACTGGGTCACCCGGTACGCGGTGAAGCCCGCCGTGGCCACCATGGGCCTCGGCGGCAGCGCCAGCAGCGCCGTCGACGCCGCGCTGACGGCCTCCATCAACTCCGGCGTCACGTACACGGTGCCCTCGGGCAGCTCGTCCAGCGACGCCTGCAACTTCTCGCCCGCGCGGGTGCCCACGGCGCTCACCGTCTCCGGCACCCTGGCCACCGACGTGAAGATGGGCTCGGCCAACTACGGCACCTGCGTGGACATCTTCGCCCCCGGCGGCAGCATCACCTCGACCTGGCACACCAGCGACACCGCCACCAACACGGTCAGCGGCAGCCCGATGGCCGCCGCGCACGTCGCCGGCTGCGCCGCCCTCGTGTTGTCCGACCATCCCACCTGGACCCCGGCGCAGGTGGCGGCGCACCTCGCTGCCACCGCCACCGCCGGTGTCGTCGGCAGCCCGGGCGCCGGCTCGCCGAACCGGATGCTCTACTGCGGCCCCTGACGCCCCGGTGACCGCCCCGACCGCGGCCCGCCGGGCGGGGCGGACCGCGGCGGGAGGTCCGGTCAGCGCCGCAGCACGGTGACCGCGTCGGCCCCGCCGACCAGGTCCAGGTCGAGGCGGTCGGTGGCGGCCTCCCAGCCCGGGGTGGTGATCACCGTGCCGCCGGCAACGCCGACGCGGCGGTCGGCGTGCACGGTGACCGAGCCGGCGCCGCGGACGGCCCGCACCCGCACCGGTCGCAGGTCCGGCACGGACACCGTGAGCTGGTTGACCCCGGCGCTCAGCCGCACGGCGAGGCTGCCGTCCCCGGCGGGCAGCCGCAGCTCCGTGCGGTCGGTGCCCCCGGCCAGGTCCACGCCGATCAGCCGGCCGGCGCGCAGGTCGAGCAGCTGGGTGCTCGCGCCGCCGCCCATCACCAGCCGCCAGGCGACCCGCGAGGTGAGCCGGATCTGCACCGCCCCGGGTCCGGCGCGGCCGGTGGGCGTCAGGTGCAGCGCGACGCCCTCGGCGGTGCGCACCGGCCGCGGGGTGCTGTCGCCGTCCGCCGGGGTGCTGATCCGGTAGAGGTCCGCGCCGAGGTCGACGAGGCGCAGGTCGACGGCGGTGGTGCCGGTGACCAGCTCGAACGCCGCGCGGGCCCGGCCGCTCAGGGGCGCGGTGACCGTGTGCGGGAGGCCGCCGCCGGCTGCGGGGCCGCCGCCGACCGCCGGTGCCGGCCCGGCCCCGGCCGCGCGCAGGCCGGGCGGACCCGAGGCGAGGGCCAGCGCGGCGGCGGCGAGCAGGGCCAGGATCACCCCGACCCCGACCAGGCCGACGACGGGCCGCCGGCGGGGCGGCGCGCGGCGCGCGGGTTCGACGTCGATCACCGGGCCGGCGAAGAAACCCGACCCGGCGTACGCCTCGGCCGGGTGCGCGGCGCCGACGCCGACGTGGGGATCGGGCTCCACGACGACCCCGGTGACGACGCGCGGCCGGCGACCGTCGACGTCGGACGGTGCGGGACGCGCCTCGGGTGCGGACATGCGCTGACCTCTCTGTCCGGTGAACGGCACCGGGGAGTACGGATCCGGGGCCGGGATCGATCGACGCTGGGCGCGGCGTTTCCGATCTTCACCGGTCGCCCGGCGCCCGGCGCCGGACGGCCCCGCCGCCGCCGACGCACCGGCGGCGGCGGGGCGCGGGTCGGGTCAGTAGCGCGCCCACTTCTGGTTGGCCGCGCCCGTGCAGTCCCAGAGCTGGAGCTTGCCGCCGTTGGCCGGGTTCTGGTCGCGGACGTCGACGCAGCGGTTGGCGCTGAGGTTCACCAGGTCACCGTTGCCGTTGAGGGTGAACCGCTGGACCGGGTTGCCGTTGCAGGTCACGAGATTGACCTCGGTGCCGTTGGCGGTGCCGGCCCAGGCCGGGTCCATGCACTTGCCCATCGCCCGCACGGTGCCGTCGGAGGCGAACGTCCAGGCCTGGGCGGCGGTGGTGTTGCAGTCCCAGATCTGCAGCTTGGCCCCGTCGACCGGGTCGGCGTTGGGGATGTCGACGCACCGCCCGCTCTGCGCGCCGCGCAGCCGGGTGGTGCCGGCCGGCGGGTTGCCGCCGGAGGTGTACCCGGACACCCGGACATAGTCGACGAGCATCTGCTGCGGGAACTGCGTGGTGGCGTCGGGGTAGCCCGGCCAGTTGCCGCCGACGGCCACGTTGAGGATCATGAAGAACGGGTGGTCGAACACCCAGCGGTTGCCGCCGAGCCGGCTCGGGTCGACGCGGTGGTACTCGACGCCGTCGAGGTACCACACGATCGAGTTGGGCTCCCAGTCGACCCGGTAGGTGTGGAAGGCGTCGGCCAGCGGGGCGCCGATGGTGCGGCTGTTGGTGATGCCGCCGCCACCGGAGTAGCCCGGGCCGTGGATGGTGCCGTGCACGGTGTTCGGCTCGCGGCCGATGTTCTCCATGATGTCGATCTCGCCCGCGTTCGGCCAGCCGACGCTGCCCATGTCGTTGCCGAGCATCCAGAACGCCGGCCAGATGCCCTGGCCCCGGGGAATCTTGATCCGGGCCTCGAACCGGCCGTACGCCTGGGTGAACGTCGCGGCGGTCAGCAGTCGGGCGGAGGTGTACTCGCACCGGCCGTAGTGGCACTGGTAGTTGGCGGGGTTCTCCTTGCGCGCGGTGATGACCAGGTTGCCCTGGCCGTCGTGCACCGCGTTGCTCGTGCTGTTGGTGTAGTACTGCCGTTCGTCGTTGCCCCAGCCGTTGCCGCCGATGTCGAACCGCCACCGGTTCTGGTCGACGGGCGTGCCGGCCGGCTCGTTGAACTCGTCCTGCCAGGTGATCGAGCCGATGGCCGCCGCGGCGGGCTCGGCGTGGCCGGGCAGGACGAGGGCCACGCTGGAGGCGACGAGCGCGGCGGCGAGGGCGAGCGCCCGGGGGACGGATCGACGTCTGGTCACATTGTCTCCTCGGTGGACGGTCCGGACGGCGACGCGGGGTGCGGCGAGCCGACCGGCGGCGGTGCGCAGAGAGCGCTCTCTCTAGCGAAGTCTGTCGATGCGGCTCCTGTCCGTCAAGACTGTTGCCAGTTCCGTAGGGTCACCGGGGCAACCCGGGGCGTCGCCCCGGCGGACCGGCGACCGCCGGGACCCGTAGAGTCTCGCCGTGATCGAGATCGGCGCCCGGATCGACCTGCCCCATCCCACCGGCCGGGTCTGGCGCGCGTTGACGGACCCGACGCTGCTGGCCCGCTGGTACACCGAGGTCGAGCCCGCCGCCGGCCGGCCGGGCCGGCTGCTGCTCTACACGGCGGGGCTGCCCGGCTTCGACGCCGCCGTCGACGCGGAGGTGACCGAGCGGCGGGAGCCGGACGCGATCGCCCTGCGCTGCCAGGAGGCCGGCCGGCGCACGCTGCTGAGCTGCGCCGTCACCCCCACCGCCGAGGGTTGCCGGCTGACGGTCCACGAAACCCTCGAACACGGTTCCTGGCCCGTCGAGCAACGCGTGCGCCGCGAGCAGTTCTACCAGCAGGCGCTCACCGGCCGGCTGCCCGCCATCCTCGACTGGCTGGCCTTCCAGCAGGTCGACCTGCTCCGCGACCAGGGGCCGCCGACGGCCGAGATGCCGATCGTCGAGACGCCCGGCGACGCGGCCCCGCTGCGGCGTCGCCGCCGCACCGCGCTGGTCGCGGCGCTCGGCGGCGGCGTGCTGGTCACCGGGCTGGCGACGTGGGTGCTGCTGCCGTCGGACCCGGACCGCGCCGCCGCCCCGGAGCCGGCGACCGTCCCGCCCGTCGCGACCACCGCCGCCACCAGCGGTCCGCCCCGGGCCACGCCGACCGCGCGGCCCACCCCCGGCGCCAGCCGGAGCAGCGCCCGCCCGAGCCGCTCCGCCTCGCCGACGCCGTCGCGGACGGCCACCCCGTCCCCGACGCCGCAGGCGCCCCTGGCCGCCAGGTACGAGCTTGTGGCGACCCGCATCTTCGGCTACACCGGCGAGGTGGTGGTCGACAACGCGGCCGGCGCGGCGGCCCGCGACTGGACCGTGGTGCTCACCCTGCCCTCGGGCAGCACGATCGGCGACGTCGAGGGCGGCGAATGGCAGCAGGACGGCCGGTCCGTCACGATCACCGGGCCGGCGGTGCCGGCCGGCGGATCGCAGACCGTCCGGTTCGACGTCCGCGACGCCGACCCGTTCGTCAAGGCGCCCGAGGCGTGCGCGGTGGCCGACACCCCGTGCGCCGGCCTGTGAGGGCCGCCGGGGCGGATCAGCGGAAGGGCCGGCCCCGGCCCAGGGCGTCGGCGTACCCCCAGCGGCCCCGGATGTCGAGCAGCTCGATCTGACCCATCTCCTCCGGCACCCCGGCGTCGATCGCCAGGTGGTCGTCGTGCGGTTCGAGGCCGAGCAGGGCGCGCAGCAGCAGCAGCGGCGCCCCGGCGGAGGGGGCGTACGGGCTGTCGGTGAAGTGGTGCGGCACGGGGACCCGGGTGACGGCCCGGTCGTAGCCGGCGAAGTACGGGGGCAGCGCGCCCTGGAAGTGCTGTCCCGCCTCCAGCAGCGCCAGCGCGATCCGGGCGGCCTCCTGCCGGAAGCCGTAGCGGCGCAGCCCCCAGACGATGAGGGAGTTGTCCGCCGGCCAGATCGCGCCGGTGTGGTGACCCAGCGGGTTGAACTGCTCCTCGGTGCTGGCCAGGGTCCGCACCCCCCAGCCGGAGAACAGCGCCGGCCCGAGCAGGTGGTCCACCAGGCGCTCGGCGCGTTCGGGCGGGACGATCCCGCTCCACAGCAGGTGCCCGACGTTGGACGCCAGCGCGTCGGCCCGCTGGCCGTCGGCCTGCAACGCCAGCGCGTAGCAGCCCCGCTCGGGCAGCCAGAAGTCCCGGTCGAACCGCTCCCGCAACGCGGCGGCGTCCCGTTCGAGCCGGTCGGCGTAGGCCGGGTCGTTCCAGAACAGCCGGGCCATCCGGGCCGCCCTCAGCCGGGCATCGTAGGCGTACCCCTGGATCTCGCAGATCGCCTGCGGGAAGGTGGCGAGCCGGCCGTCGCGGAAGCAGACGGCCTGCACCGAGTTGCGCCAGCTCTCGTTGACCGGCCCGGCCCGGCGCTGCCGGCGGGTGGACCAGACGTAGCCGTCGCCGGCCACGTCGGCGTAGTCGTCGAGCCAGGCGATGGCGGCGCGGACCTCGAACTCGTAGCGGCGGACCAGCTCGGCGTCGCCGGTCCAGCGTTCGTACTCGTCGAGCAGGATGACGAACAGCGGAGTGGTGTCGGCGGCGGAGAAGTCGGTCGCGTCGGGGGTGTCGGCGAAGGCGGCCGACTCGCCGTACCGGCTCTCCTGGACGATCCGGCCCGGCTGCTCGCCGCGGAACGGGTCGATCCGGGCACCCTGGCTCAGCGCCAGGATCCGCAGCGTGCTGACGGCCCGGTGCGGCAGGAACGGCAGCACCTGGAGGCTGCTGACCAGGCTCTCCCGGCCGAGCAGGGTCATCGACCAGGGCAGCCCGGTGGCGGGCAGCCGGTCGCGGTAGTTGAGGCCCTGGTAGTACAGGGCGGCGAGGTCGAGCACGCTGCGCCGGTACGCCTCGGCCAGCGGCCCGTGGTCGGCGCGCAGCTCGGGCACCCCGGCGACGATGTCGTCGATCTCCCGGCCGGCCTCGGCGCGGGACCGGTGGGTGGAGCTGCGCAGCCGTTCCCGCAGGTCGCGCCGGTGCAGGTCCCGCACGAGGGTCAGCACGCGCAGCCGGACCGTCCAGGTGTCGTGCGGGTCGACGGAGACGGTGAAGGTGAATCCGCGCTCATCGACGTGGGCGGGTGCGCTGGCGCAGACGACCGTCTCCCGGTGCAGGGTGTGTCTGCGGTAGTGCAGCCGCAGCGAGCTGTCGTCGACCGTGGTGGTCACCTCGCGCTCCCGCCGCAGGCCGTCGCGGATGTCCTGCACCTCCGCGAAGTCCGCCCCGACGTCCAGGCGGACGGTGTACCGCACGGGCTCCGCCCCGTAGTTGAACAGGGTGACCTCCTCCTCGAAGGCCTCCCCCAGCGAGCGGTGCCGCAGGATCGACGTGGTGGCGTTGACGTAGTGCGTGGGCTGGCCGGGCACCAGGGCGAACTTCGACTCGAAGGAGCGCACGTCGTCGATCGACAGTTCGGTGAGTTGTTCGCCGTCGAGGCTCAGCCGCCAGGTCGACAGGAAGCGGGTGTCGAAGAAGAAGAGGCCGAGCGGGGTGACCGGTTCGGTCGCGACGTCGCCGTTGCGAGAGCTGATCATGAACATGTTGCCGTAGAAGATGCTGGTCGTGTCGTGCGACCCGACGCCGTCGTGCTCGACGCCGGGCCGGACGTCGGCGATCGGTTCGGTGGCGCCGCTGTCGGCGCGGATCGGCAGCAGCCGGCGGAACACCAGGAACAACGGCAGGTCGCCCTCGACGGACACCACGCCGCGAAAGAGCATCGCCACGCTGTGGTCGGCGCCGGCGACCAGCCGTTCGAACGTCTCCGGCCGCATCTCCACCAGGCAGTCCGGGTCGTGGCCGCGGCGGTCCACCCGCGCCCGCCCGCCGTCGAGGGTGACGAACCAGGTGCTGGCCGGCCCGTCGTCGGTGACGAAGCGGAAGGCGATGAGCCCGGCGGGCGTGGTGGGCAGTCGGCCCCGGGAGGCCTCCGGGAGGCCGGCGAAGAACCGGTCGATCTCCGCGCTCACAGGGTGCTCCTGTCGCCACGCACCCGCACACCCCTTTCGCTATAGCCGACGAAACGGATGTAATGACACGAAGGCCACAGTACGCTATGGCGGCCCGCGACGGCCGCGCTTCAGTGGAACGAGAACCCTCCACCCACCCACCGCCCGGGAGGGCCGATGACAGACCGACACACCGCCGCCGGCATGCGCTACTGGACGTACGGGCGCGGCCGGCGCGACACGTTCCTGCTGGTGCACGGCTGGTGCTGCGACCACCGGTTCATGGAGCCGATCGCCCGACACCTGGCCGGCCGACCCGCCCGGGTGATCGCGGTCGACATGCCGGGGCACGGGCAGAGCCCGCCACCGCCCGAGGGCTACGGCGTGGAGCAGCTCGCCGCCCGGCTCCGGGCCCTGGTCGCCGAGCTCGACCTGCGGCGGGTCGTCGTGATCGGGCACAGCCTGGGCGGGGTCTGGTCGCTCGCCGCCGCCGCCGGTGACCGGGACCGCTTCGCCGGCCTGGTCATGCTCGACTCCGCGGTGGCCGGGCCGCCGGGCGCCGCCGCCGCGATCGAGGAGGTCGCCCGGTCGCTGCGCGACGACACCTCCGGCGCGGCCCGGGAGTCGATCGTCCGGTCGTACTTCCTGCCGCAGTCCGACCCCCGGCTGGTGGAGTGGGTGGTCTCGGCCATGGCGCGCCCCTCCACCGAGGTCGCGTACGCGCCGATCGCCGCCCTGGCCGCGTACGTCGGCTCCGGCGGCGACGAGGCGGCCCTGACCCGGTGGGACCGCCCGCTGCTCCTGGTCGGCAGCAACGCGCCGTTCGCCGACTACGCCCGGCTCGCCCGGCTGGCCCCGCAGGCGAACATCGGCCAGGCCGCCGGCTCGGGCCACTTCGTGCAGCTCGAGGTGCCGGACCAGGTCAACGCGATGATCGACCGGCACCTGGAGCTCACCGGCTGACCAACCCACCGGCGGGCCGGCACGCCCCGGTCAGCGGGAGTAGTGCTCGACGACGAGCTGCTCGTCGCAGATCACCGGCACCTCGGCCCGCCGGGGCAGCCGGGTGAGCCGGGCGGCGAGCCCCGCCAGGTCGACGTCGAGGTACGGCGCGGGCCGGTGCGGGGCGTGCGCTCCTGCGGCGGCGAGCAGGAACGGCGTCTTGCCCCGGCTTCGTGCGGCCACCGCGATCTCGTCGCCGGGGCGCAACCGCGCCGACGGGCGGTCCGCCCGCCGGCCGTTGACGGTCAGGTGCTGGTGGGTGACGAGCTGCCGCGCCTGGTAGATGGTGCGGGCGAACCCCGCGCGCAGCACGAGGGCGTCGAGCCGGGTCTCCAGGTCGACCACGAGCTCCTCACCGGTCTTGCCCGGCCGGCGCGCCGCCCGGTCGAACGCGCGCCGCAGCTGCCCCTCCCGCAGGTCGTACTGCGCCTTGAGACGCTGCTTCTCCAGCAGCCGGACCTTGTAGTCGCTGTCCTTGGTCCGGGCCCGGCCGTGGTCTCCGGGCGGGAACGGGCGGCGCTCGACGTACCGCACGCACTTGGGGGTCAGGGCGATGCCGAGTCGACGCGACCGCTTGGCCTTGGGGCGGGACTGATTCATCATCTGCCTCTCAGGTAAGGTAAGGCTAACCTAATAGGAGGTGCAGATGTCGGGCAACATCCCCCCGGTCGCCGTCGCGGTGGCCGCCGGCACACCGGCAGAGCGGCTGCGTACCCTGCTCGTGGCCGCCGACTCGGTGACGCTGCTGACCCCGACGCACCGGGCCGAGCTCACCGGCCGGCACCGCGTCGGCCCCGACGGCCGGCTCCGCGTCGAGGTGCCGGCCGACTCCGGCGCGGCCCACGAGCTGGCGCGGGAGGGGGACGTGCCCGTCGTCGTCCACGTGACGGACCTCGCCCCGATCCCGATGCCCGACCGGGTACGCGGCCGGGCGACCCTCACCGGCTGGCTGACCGTCGAGGGGCTGCGCGGCCGACGGCCCGACCTCGTCGCGGTGCTGCACCTCGCCACAGCCGGGATCACCGACACCGGCGGGACCGCCCCCGTCGACCCGGACGCGTTCGCCACGGCCCGGCCCGACCCGCTCGCCCCGGCCGAGGCGGAGCTGCTGCGCCGCCTCGACGCCGACACCCCCACCGTGGAACAGCTCACCGGGCTCGTCCCCGCGCGGCTGCGGCGGGAGGACGCCCGCGTGCGCCTGCTGCGGCTGGACCGCGCCGGCATCGTCCTGCGGGTGCAGTCCCCCGCCGGGTCCGCCGCGCGTCCGCACGACGTACGGCTGCCCTTCGCCCGGCCGCTGCGCGACCCGGACCAGCTCGGCGCGCGCCTCGACGCGCTGCTCGGCCGGCCCCCGCGCCGCGTGTCCCGCGCCGGGCGCTGAGGGCGACGCCCGACCGGCCGGTGGCGGGCGTCGGTCATGCTCGAAGGGTGATTCGCTTTCTGCTGAACGTGTTGTGGCTCGTCTTCGGTGGCGGGATCGTGCTGGCCGTCGGATACGGGATCGCGGCGCTGATCTGCTTCGTGCTGGTCGTCACGATCCCGTTCGGCGTCGCGTCGCTGCGCCTGGCCAGCTACTCGCTGTGGCCCTTCGGCCGGACGGTGGTGCCCAAGCCGGGCGCGGGCGTCGGCTCCGGGCTGGCCAACGTGCTGTGGGTGGTGCTGGCCGGCTGGTGGCTGGCCCTGTCCCACATCGTCGCCGGCGTCGCCCTCTGCGTCACGATCATCGGCATCCCGTTCGGGATCGCCAACTTCAAGCTCGTCCCCGCCGCGTTCTGGCCCCTGGGGCGGGAGGTCGTCGACGCGCCGTAGCCGCCGCCGTCGTCGGTGCCGGCCGGTACGTTCCCGGCATGGCCAACCTCTCGTACCTCTTCGTCACCGACCACGACGGCATCTGCCCCGCCGGGGCGGAGGTGCCCGGCGTCGAGGAGCAGGTCCTCGCCGAGGACGTGGCTGCCGTGCCGCTGCTGTGGCTGGCCATGTTCCGGCCCGGCGACCTGGTGACGGCCACCTTCCCGTCCGACGACGAGGACGAGGGCGAATTGGCGGTCACCGCCCCGGTCGCGCCCCGCCGGCGGGCCCTCGACCAGCTCGACGCCGCGCTGCCGGCCCTGGCCCGGATCTTCGCCGCGGAGGGGCCGCTGCACGAGCACGCCGCGCTGCTGCGCGCGGGCGTGGCGGCCATGCCGGGCCGGTTCGTCACCGTCGATCCCTACGAGATCGCCGTGCTGGTCGACGAGGGGGAGTTCTACGACACCCTGCGCGCCGGGCTGGCCGCCCTGGACCGGCCGGGCGATCTCGCCGCCGCCCGGCGGCACCTGACCGACCTGGCGCAGCTGCGCCCCGGCCGGCCGTTCCCGCCGGCCCGGCTGGTGCTGGACCAGCTCGACGCCGCCGAGGACGACTGGTGGAACCACAGCCGCCTGCTCGGGGCCGGCGTCCGGCGTCCGGCGCCGTGGGAACGGCCCCGCGCCGGGGCGCGGGAATGACCGCCTGACCGTCGGATCAAGGCCGGTAGCGGTAGCCCATGCCCGGCTCGGTGATCAGGTGCCGGGGCCGGGCCGGGTCGTCCTCCAGCTTGCGCCGCAGTTGGGCCATGTACTGGCGCAGGTAGTTGGTCTCGTTCTGGTATTCCGGGCCCCACACGTCGTGCAGCAGCTGGCGCTGGCTGACCAGCTTGCCGGGGTGGCGCAGCAGCTTGTCGAGCACGGCCCACTGGGTGGGGGTGAGCCGCACCGGCGCGCCGTCGTCGCGGGTGACGGTGCGGTCTACCAGGTCCACCGTGTGCCGCCCCACCCGGGGGGCCGGGGTCGCGCCGTCCGCCGACGGCGCGGCGAGACGGCGGGTGACGGCGCGGATGCGGGCGAGCAGTTCGTCGACGCCGAAGGGTTTGGTGACGTAGTCGTCGGCGCCCGCGTCGAGGGCGGCGACCTTGTCCTCGCTGCCGGCCCGGCCCGACAGCACGATGATCGGCACGCTCGTCCACCCGCGCAGGCCCCGGATCACCTCCACGCCGTCGAGGTCGGGCAGCCCGAGGTCGAGCACCACCAGGTCCGGCGGGTGGGCGGCGGCGGCCTTCAACGCGGCCGTGCCGGTCTCGGCGACCCGCACGTCGTAGCCGCGGGCGCGCAGGTTGATGCGCAGGGCGCGCAGGATCTGGGGTTCGTCGTCGACGACGAGGATGCGGCTCATTCCTGCGGCCCCTCCGGCTCCCGCTGCGCTTGCGGCCCGTGCCGATCCTCCGCCTCCGGCGGACCGGGGTGGCCCGGTGGACCGGCGGCGGGCAGGCGCAGCACCATGGTCAGCCCTCCGCCGGGGGTGGTCTCGGGGGTGATGGTGCCACCCATGGCCTCGACGAGGCCGCGGGACAGGGCGAGACCGAGGCCCACCCCGGTCTGGTTGTCCCGGTCGCCGAGGCGCTGGAACGGCAGGAAGACGTGCTCCCACTGGTCGGCCGGGATGCCGGGGCCGGTGTCGACCACCCGCAGCTCGACCTGGCCGGCGTGGGCGCTGGCGGCGACGGTGGGCGGCCGACCGGGCGGGCTGTGCCGCAGGGCGTTGGCGACGACGTTGACCAGCACGCGTTCCAGCAGCCCGGGGTCGGCCAGCGCGGCGGGCAGGTCCGCGGGGAGGTCGGTGCCGACGTCGGCGGCGGCCGGGCCGAGCTCGTCCAGCGCCCGGGGCACCACGTCCTCCAGCCCGATCGCGGTGGCGGTGACGCCGAGCGCGCCGGCCTGCAACCGGCTCATGTCCAGCAGGTTCGCCACCAGCCGACCCAGCTGGTCGAGGGACTCGTCGGCGGTGGCGAGCAGCTCCTCGCGGTCCTCGGCGTCGAATTCGACGTCGGGGCTGCGCAGGCTGCTCACCGCCGCCTTCGCCGACGCCAGGGGCGTACGCAGGTCGTGGCTGACGGCGGCGAGCAGCGCGGTACGCATCCGGTCGGCCGCCGCGAGGGGCCCGGCGGCGGCGGCCTGAACGGCGAGGCGTTCCTGCCGCAGCGCGACGGCGGCCTGGGCGGCGAACGCCTCGACGACGCGCCGGTCGGCGGCCTCCAGCCGCCGGCCGGACAGCACGACGGTGAGCGTGTCGTCGACGGGCACGGCCGTCTCTCCGGCGTCGGGGCTGCCGGCCGGGGCGTCCCCGACGCTGGCCACCACCCGCCAGGCGGCCCGGTCGCGGGCCCGGTCGGGGCGGCCCCGCGCCTCGTCGACCAGCTCCAGGACGCTGACCGCGCGCAGCGCGAACGTCTCCCGCAGCCGGTCCAGCAGGGCCGGCAGCGGGCGCTCGCCGCGCAGCACGCCGCCGGCCACGGTGGCGAGGGTCTGCGCGTCGGCGGAGGCCCGGGCGGCCTCCCGGGTACGCCGGGCGGCGACGTCGACGACCCAGCTCACGGCGACGGCGACGCCGACGAAGACGCCCAGCGCCAGCAGGTTGTCGGCCTCGGCGATGGTCAGCGTGCGGTACGGCGGGGTGAAGAACCAGTTGAGCAGCAGCGATCCGCCGAGGGCGGCGACCAGCGCCGGCCAGAGGCCCCCGACGAGGGCCACCCCCACGACCCCGGCGAGGAACAACAGGATGTCGTTGGTGAGGGTGAGGTCGGGCAGGGTGCGCAGCGCCAGGGTGAGCGCCGGCATGCCGAGCGCCGCGAGGGCGAAGCCGAGCAGCCTGCGCCGTCGCGACAGGGCGGCCGGTGTGGTGGCGGCCCGCCGGCCGCGCCCGGCCTCGGGGTGGGTGACCAGGTGCACGTCGATCGGCCCGGACAGGGCGGTGGTGGTGACGCCGACCCCCCGGGAGAACAGCTGGGCGAAGCGGCCCCGCCGGCTCGCGCCGAGCACGAGCTGGGTGGCGTTGACGCCCCGGGCGAAGTCGAGCAGCGCGGCCGGGACGTCCGCGCCGAGCACCTGGTGGTAGGTGCCACCGAGGCCTTCGACGAGGACCCGCTGGCGGGCCAGCCGGGCGGGGTCGGCGCCGGCCAGGCCGTCGCTGCGGGCGACGTGCACGGCCAGCAGGTCCGCGCCCCGGCCCCGGGCGGCGATCCGGGCGGCGCGGCGGATCAGCGTGTCCCCCTCCGGCCCGCCGGTCAGCGCGACGACGACGCGTTCACGGGCCTCCCAGGTGTCGGAGATGCCCTGCTGGGCGCGGTACGCGCCGAGCTGGTCGTCGACGGTGTCGGCGAGCCAGAGCAGGGCCAGCTCGCGCAGCGCGGTCAGGTTGCCGACCCGGAAGTAGTTGCCGAGGGCGGCGTCGATCCGGTCGGGACCGTAGATGTTGCCGTGGGCCATCCGACGGCGCAGCGCCTCCGGGGTCATGTCGACGAGTTCGACCTGCTCGGCGGCGCGGACGACGGCGTCGGGGACGGTCTCGCGCTGGGTGGTGCCGGTGATCCGGGCGACGACGTCGTTGAGCGACTCGAGGTGCTGGACGTTGACGGTGGTCAGCACGGTGATGCCGGCGTCGAGCAGTTCCCGCACGTCCTGCCAGCGCTTGTCGTGGCGGGAGCCGGGCACGTTGGTGTGGGCCAGCTCGTCGACGACGACGACCTCGGGGCGGCGGGCCAGCACGCCGTCGAGGTCCAGCTCGGTGAGCTGCACACCCCGGTGGGTGAGGACGCGTCGGGGCACCTGTTCGAGGTCGCCGACCATGGCGGCGGTGTGCGGGCGGCCGTGGGTCTCGACCAGCCCGATCACCACGTCGGTGCCGCGCGCGGCCCGCCGCTGGGCCTCTTCGAGCATCGCGTACGTCTTGCCGACGCCAGGCGCGGCCCCGAGGTAGACGCGCAGCTCTCCGGTGGGCACGCTGGTTCCTCCTTCCGTGGGTCGACGTCGTCCGGGCGGGCATCGGCGGGCCGGGCCGGGGCGGGCCAGCGGTGGTCCGCCCCGGCGACGGTTCAACGAGCGGGGAACCGCCGGTCGAGGGCGAGGTTCAGCTCCAGCACGTTAACGCCGGGCTCGCCCAGGAAGCCCAGCGCCCGGCCGGTGGTGTGCGCGGCGACCAGCCGCCGGACGGCCATTGGGTCCGCGCCACGCTCGCGGGCCACGCGGGCGACCTGGAGTTCGGCGTACGCGGGGCTGATGTGCGGGTCGAGGCCGCTGCCGCTGGCGGTCACCGCGTCGGCGGGCACAGCCGGGTCGGCCGGGGCGTCGCCGCGCACCGGGACGATCACCGCCCCGGCCGCGACGTAGTCCTCGCCGGGCCGCGCCAGCTCCACCGCGACGCCCTGCCAGGTGGCCACGAACGGGGTGGCGGGGGCGGTCTGGTTGACGCTGACGACGCGGGTCACCGGGCCGGTGAACCCGTCGCGGTGGAACACGCCGAGGACGGCGCCGACCCCGTCGGCGGTGCAGTAGGGCCGCCGCCCGTCCACCCCGTCGAGCGCGCCGACGGCCCGGCTGCGGGCGCAGACCCGGGTGAGCAGGCTCGGCGCCGATCCGGCGGGGTCGGCGGCGAGGGTGTCGACGACACTCTCCGGGCCGAGGTTGCTCGCCCCGGTGGAGGTGGGATCGTAACCGTCGCCGGCCGCCGAGGGGCGGGACTGGAAGTAGCGCGGGACGGGGTTGCCGTCGGCGTCGGTGAACGCCTGGCCGATGAACGCGCTACCGACGGTCCGGCCGCCGGCGGTGACGAGCGATCCGTCGGCGCGGGCGTCGAGGCCGGGCAGCCGGCCGGCGGCGACCAGGACGAGCGGGTACGCGACACCGAGCAGGGCGGTGAACACGAGCAGGGCGCGCAGGGCCGCCAGGTGCGGGGCGAGCCAGGTGGGTGGGCGCATCACGAGACCCCCGGGACGAACTGGACGATCAGGTCGACGAGCTTGATGCCGACGAACGGCACGACGATGCCGCCGAGGCCGTAGACCAGCAGGTTGCGGCGCAGCAGCGTCGCCGCCGCCGCCGGCCGGTACCGCACGCCCCGCAGGGCCAGCGGGATGAGCGCGACGATGACGATCGCGTTGAAGACGACGGCCGCGAGGATCGCGGACTCCGGGCTGGCCAGCCGCATGACGTTCAGCGTGTCCAGGCCCGGGTAGATGCCGGCGAACATGGCCGGGATGATCGCGAAGTACTTCGCGACGTCGTTGGCGATGGAGAAGGTCGTCAGGGCGCCCCGGGTGATGAGGAGTTGCTTGCCGATCTCGACGATCTCGATGAGCTTGGTCGGGTCGGAGTCGAGGTCGACCATGTTGCCGGCCTCCTTCGCCGCCGACGTGCCGGTGTTCATGGCCACCCCGACGTCGGCCTGGGCCAGCGCCGGGGCGTCGTTGGTGCCGTCACCGGTCATCGCGACCAGCCGGCCGCCCTCCTGCTCGCGCTTGATCAGGTCGAGCTTGTCCTCCGGCGTGGCCTCGGCGAGGAAGTCGTCCACCCCGGCCTCCTCGGCGATCGCCCGCGCGGTGCGCGGATTGTCGCCCGTGATCATGACGGTACGGATGCCCATCCGGCGCATCTCGTCGAAGCGCTCCCGCATGCCCGACTTGACCACGTCCTTGAGGTGGATCACGCCGAGCGCCCGCGCCGGTTCGCCCCGGACGTGCTCGGCCACCACGAGCGGGGTGCCGCCGAGCCCGCTGATCTCGTCGACCACCTGGCCGACCTGCTCGGTGGGGTGGCCGCCGTGCTCACGGACCCACTTCGTCACGGCTGCCGCCGCGCCCTTGCGGACCCGCCGGGTGGGGCCGGTGGCGTCGCCGTCCGGGGTGAGGTCGACGCCGCTCATCCGGGTCTGGGCGGTGAACGGCACGAACGTGGCGTGCGGCACGAGGCCCGGTTCCCGCTCCCGCAGCCCGAAGTCGTTCTTGGCGAGGACGACCACGGATCGACCCTCGGGGGTCTCGTCGGCGAGGCTGGACAGTTGGGCCGCGTCGGCCAGCTCGGCGGCGGTGACCCCGCCGACGGGCCGGAACTCGGCCGCCTGCCGGTTGCCGAGGGTGATGGTGCCGGTCTTGTCCAGCAGCAGGGTGTTCACGTCACCGGCGGCCTCGACGGCCCGGCCGCTCATGGCCAGCACGTTGCGCTGCACCAGGCGGTCCATTCCGGCGATGCCGATCGCCGAGAGCAACGCGCCGATGGTGGTGGGAATGAGGCAGACCAGCAGCGACACCAGGACCACGCCGCTGACGCCGGCGTCGGTGATCGCGCCGGTGTCCGGCGCCGCGCCCTGGTAGCCCTTCGAGAAGATGGCGAGGGGCTGGAGCGTGACCACGGCCAGCAGGAAGATGACGGTGAGCGCGGCGAGCAGGATGTTGAGCGCGATCTCGTTCGGCGTCTTCTGCCGGTTCGCGCCCTCGACCAGGGCGATCATCCGGTCGACGAAGCTCTCCCCCGGCCGCTGGGTGATCCGCACGACGATCTGGTCGGAGAGCACCCTCGTGCCGCCGGTGACGGCGCTGCGGTCGCCGCCCGACTCCCGGATGACGGGGGCGGACTCGCCGGTGATGGCCGACTCGTCGACGCTGGCGATGCCCTCGACGACGTCGCCGTCGCCGGGGATGATCCCGCCGGCGCAGACGAGCACGACGTCGCCCTGCCGCAGCTCGGCGGCGGGCACCGCCTCGTCCCGGTAGGCGTTGGCGGGCGCGCCCGCAGACCAGCCGACCAGCCGGGTGGCGATGGTCTCCTGCTTGGCCCGGCGCAGGGTGGCGGCCTGGGCCTTGCCGCGCCCCTCGGCGACGGCCTCGGCGAGGTTGGCGAAGACGACGGTGAGCCAGAGCCAGCCGGTGATGGCCCAGGCGAAGACCGAGGGGTCGGTCACGGCGAGAACGGTGGTGAAGGCCGCGCCGATCTCCACGATCAGCATCACCGGGTTGCGCCACAGGGTGCGCGGGTCGAGCTTGCGCAGCGCGTCCGGCAGGGCGGCCAGGAGCTGCCCCGGGTCGAGCAGGCCGCCGCCGGCCGGGTTGCCCCGGGTGGCGGGCGTGCCGGCGGCCGACGCGTCGGCGGTGCCGTGCGGTGCCGGCGTGGACGTGGTCATGTCCTTCTCTCTCATGGTGGTCACAGCCCCTCGGCGAGGGGGCCGAGCGCGAGCGCGGGCAGGAAGGTCAGCGCCACCAGGAGCACCGTGACGCCGACGACCATCCCGACGAACAGCGGCCGGTGGGTCGGCAGGGTGCCCCCGGTGGCGGGGGTGGGCGCCTGGCGGGCCAGGGAGCCGGCCAGGGCGAGCACGAAGATGACCGGCAGGAACCGGCCCAGCAGCATGCACAGGCCCAGGGCGGTGTTCCACCACGGGGTGCCGACCGTGATGCCGGCGAACGCGGAGCCGTTGTTGTTGCTCGCCGAGGTGAACGCGTACAGCACCTCGGACAGGCCGTGCGGGCCGGTGTTCAGGGCCGTCGAGTCGTTGCCGGTGGCGAAGGCCGCCGCCGTCCCGGCCAGCACCAGCGCCGGGGTGACCAGGAAGTACAGCGACGCGAGCTTGATCTCCCGGGCGCCGATCTTCTTGCCCACGTACTCCGGGGTCCGGCCGACCATCAGGCCGGCCACGAAGACGGTGATCACCGCGAGGACCAGCATGCCGTAGAGGCCGGCGCCGACCCCGCCGGGCGCCACCTCGCCGAGCATCATGTTGACCAGCGGCATCATCCCGCCCAGGGCCGTGTACGAGTCGTGGAACGAGTTCACCGCGCCGGTGGAGGTGAGCGTCGTCGCCGCGGCGAAGGTCGCCGAGCCCGAGACCCCGAAGCGCACCTCCTTGCCCTCCAGCGCCGCCCCGACCGCCTGCGGCACCGTGCCGTGGCCGGCGAGTTCGAAGACGTTGGTCAGGGCGACGCTCGCCACCGCCAGGATCGCCATGACCGCGGCGATGGCGTACCCCTGCCGGTTCTGGCCGACCATCCGGCCGAACACCCGGGGCAGGCTGAACGGGATCACCAGGATGAGGAAGATCTCCAGCCAGTTCGTCCAGGCCGTCGGGTTCTCGAACGGATGGGCGCTGTTGGCGTTGTAGAAGCCGCCGCCGTTGGTGCCCAACTCCTTGATCACTTCCTGGCTGGCCACGGGCCCGCCGGTGATCGTCTGGGTCCCGCCGGTGAGCGTGGTGACGTCGGTGCCGGCGGACAGGTTCTGCACCACGCCGCCGAGCATCAGCACGAGCGCCCCGAGCACCGCCACGGGCAGCAGGACCCGCAGCACGATCCGGGTCAGGTCGACCCAGAAGTTGCCCAGCTCACCCGTGCGGCCCCGGGCGAACCCGCGGACCAGGGCGACCGCGACGGCGATGCCGACGGCGGCGGAGACGAAGTTCTGCACCGCCAGCCCGGCCATCTGCACCAGGTGGCCCATGGTCGACTCGCCCGCGTACCACTGCCAGTTCGTGTTGGTCACGAACGACACGGCGGTGTTCCACGCCCCGTGCGGCACCACCGGGGCGAAGCCCAGGGACAGCCACAGGTGGTTCTGCACGCGCTGGAACGCGTACAGGAACAGGATCGACACCGCGGAGAAGGCCAGCACCGCGCGGGCGTACACGCCCCAGGTCTGCCCGGCGGCCGGGTCGACCCCGACCAGGCGGTACACGACCCGCTCGACGCGGGCGTGCCGGGTGCCCGCCACCACGCGGTACAGGTGGTCGCCGAACGGTTTGTAGGCGGCGGCCAGGGCCACCACGAGCGAGAGCGCGAACAGCACGCCTGCTGTCGTCGTGGTCATCAGAACCGCTCCGGGAACAGCAGGGCGACCACCAGGAACACGCCCAGGCCGATCGCCAGCACCAGGCCGACGGCGTTGACGGCGCTCACAGCTTCTCCACGCCCCTCACCACGAGGGCGAGCGCCGCGAACAGCGCCACCGTCACCAGCACGTACCCCAGGTCGGACACGGTCGTTTCCTCCTACCGGACACGGTTGTCGCGACCGCCTTCCGGTCGCGCCGGGCAAACACAACCCCCCTCGGCGGCGCCCGGCCAGGGGTCATAACGCGACCATGACGGCGAGGGGCCGTTTCTTGACGCCGCTTTCACGCGGCGCACCACTTTCGTGATCGCGGTCACCGGAGGCGCCGGCGGGAGGACACCACCGGGGGCGGCCCGCTCCGGGCGACCGGACGCCGCGGGCGATTCCTCGTAACCCGGCTATTGACCGGTTTTCATCCGCCGGCAATACTCGCCCGTGTTAGCGCTCACATGCAGGGCCGTCCGACCGGGGCGCGGCGCGTCGGGCCCCGACCACGGCACGCCGGGGCGGTGCCGATGTCCAGGAGGCACACATGTTCCGACCACACCCACTGCTCGGCCTCGCGGCGGCCGCGCTGGTGGCCACCACTGTCGCCACCGCCGCGCCCGGCCTGGCCAGGACGCCGGCCCCCGAGCCCGAATACACCATCACCGTCGACCCGGCCGCCGCCGGCACCCCGATCAGCGACTCCATGTACGGGGTGTTCTTCGAGGACATCAACTTCGCCGCCGACGGCGGGCTCTACGCCGAACTGGTCCGCAACCGTTCCTTCGAGTTCGGCCCGGCCGACAACCGGTCCTACACGCCGCTGACCGGCTGGACGCCCACCGCCGACGCCGGCGGCGCGGGCACCGCGTCCACGGCGGACGACGCCGCCCGGCTGCACGAGCGCAACCGCACCTACCTGCGCCTCGACCTCGCCAGCACCGGCGACGGCCGGTACGGCGTGACGAACGCCGGCTTCAACAACGGGATCGCGTTGCGCGCCGGCGGTGCGTACGACTTCTCGGTCTGGGCCCGCACCGACGCCGCCGCCGGGACCCCCCTGACCGTCACCCTGCACGACGCCGCCGGCCAGCCGCTCGCCGCGCCCCTGAGGCGTGCCGTGCGCGGCGACGGCTGGACGAAGTACACCGGGACGCTGAAGGCGACCCGCACCACCGACGCGGGCCGGCTGTCCGTGCGCGCGGGCGGCACCGGCGTCCTGCGGCTGGACATGGTCTCGCTGTTCCCCCGCGACACCTTCCGCACGCGCCCGAACGGCCTGCGCCGCGACCTCGCCGAGAAGATCGCGGCGCTGAAGCCCGGCTTCGTCCGCTTCCCCGGCGGCTGCCTGGTCAACACCGGCAGCATGTACGGCTACGACGCCGCCTCGAACTGGCCCCGGGCCCGCTCCTACCAGTGGAAGGACACCGTCGGCCCGGTCGAGACCCGCGCCACCAACGCCAACTTCTGGGGCTACAACCAGTCCTACGGCCTGGGCTACTACGAGTACTTCCAGTTCGCCGAGGACATCGGCGCGATGCCACTGCCCGTCGTGCCCGCCCTGGTCACCGGCTGCGGCCAGAACCAGGCCACCGCCGACGAGGCGCTGCTGCGACGCCACATCGCCGACACCCTCGACCTGATCGAGTTCGCCAACGGCCCGACCAGTTCCACCTGGGGCGGCCTGCGTGCCTCGATGGGGCACCCCAGGCCGTTCGGCCTGACCCACCTCGCCGTCGGCAACGAGGAGAACCTGCCGGACGCGTACTTCGCCAACTTCCAGAAGTTCCGCGCGGCGATCGAGGCGGAGCACCCCGGGATCACCGTGATCGGCAACTCCGGCCCCGACGACGCCGGTGTCACCTTCGACCGGCTCTGGCAGCTCAACCGGGACGCCGGCGTCGACATGGTCGACGAGCACTACTACAACAGCCCGGCGTGGTTCCTGCAGAACAACACCCGCTACGACTCCTACGACCGCGCCGGCCCGAAGGTCTTCCTCGGCGAGTACGCCTCGCAGGGCAACAAGCTGTCCAACTCGCTGGCCGAGGCGTCGTACCTGACCGGGCTGGAGCGCAACGCCGACGTGGTGCGGATGGCCTCGTACGCGCCGCTGCTGGCCAACGTGGACAACGTCCAGTGGCGCCCGGACCTGATCTGGTTCGACAACGACGAGTCGTGGGGCTCCACCAGCTACCAGGTGCAGAAGCTGTTCATGAACAACGTCGGCGACCGGACCGTGCCGAGCCGGGTCACCGGCCCGTCCACCGCGCCGGCGCCGATCACCGGCGGGATCGGCCTGTCGACCTGGGCCACCTCGGCCACGTACGACGACGTGCGGGTGACCGCCCCCGACGGCACGGTGCTGTTCGCCGACGACTTCTCCGCCGGGGCGGGCGCCTGGACGCCGCTGGCGAACCGGGGCGCCTGGTCGGTGGTCGACGGGGCGTACACCCAGTCGGACACCGGCGCGCAGGACACCCTGGTCAGGGCCGCCGACGTCACGGCCAGCGACTACGACCTGACGCTCAAGGCCCGCAAGAACGCCGGCGCGGAGGGCTTCCTCGTCGCGTTCGGGGTGAAGGACTCCGGCAACTTCTACTGGTGGAACCTCGGCGGCTGGAACAACACCCAGGGCGCGGTGGAGAAGGCCACCAACGGGGCCAAGGAGACCCTGGTCGCCAAGCCGAACCGGATCACCACCGGCACCACGTACGACGTGCGGGTGCAGGTGCGCGGCACGAAGGTCACGCTGTTCCTCGACGGCCAGGAGTGGGCCAGCTTCACCGACGACCGGGTGACCCGCACGTTCACCCAGGTCGTCACCCGCGACGACGCCACCGGCGAGCTGATCGTCAAGGTGGTCAACGCCCAGGACAAGCCCGCCGTGACCCGGGTGGACCTGGGCGGGCTGCGGGTGCGCGACCGGGCCCGGATGACCGTGATCACCGGCGACCCGGGCGAGCAGAACACCCGCTCGGCCGAGCCGATCCAGCCGGCCACCCGGACCGTCGGCGGCATCGCCAGCACCTTCACCCGCACCTTCGCGCCGAACTCCGTCACCTTCCTGCGCATCCGGACCAAGTGAGGTAGAGACGATGACGTACCCGATGAGCCGGCGTGTCCTGCTGCGCGGCGGGCTGGGCGTGGCGGCGACCGGCATGGTCGCCGGGCTGTCCTCCGCGGCCACCGCCGGCCCCCGGCCGGGCGTGGCCCGCACCGACTCCGAGGTCTACGGCGTCACCACCGTCGACCCGCTGATCACCCAGCGCGCCGACCCGTTCATCACCCGCCCGGTCGCCGGGACGTACTACTTCACCGGCTCGGTGCCGGAGTACGACCGGATCGTCGTGCGGGGCGCGTCCACCATCGCCGGCCTGGCCACCGCTGCCGAGTCCGTGATCTGGCGGCGGCCCGCCAGCGGACGGATGGCCGGGCACATCTGGGCCCCGGAGCTGCACCGCATCGACGGGCGGTGGTACGTCTACTTCGCCGCCGGCGACTCCGACAACGTGTTCCGGATCCGGATGTACGTGCTGGAGTCGGGGCTGGCCGACCCGCGCGACCCCGCCGGGTGGACGCTGCGCGGCCAGATCGCCACGGAGTGGGACGACTTCTCCCTCGACGCGACCACCTTCGCGCACGCCGGGCGGCGCTACCTGGTGTGGGCGCAGGCCGAGCCGGAGATCGCGGTCAACACCAGCCTGTACATCGCCGAGATGAACACGCCGTGGTCCATCCGCACCAAGCCGGTGCGCATCGCCACGCCGACGCGGGCCTGGGAGACGCAGGGCTTCGCGGTCAACGAGGGCCCGGCGGTGCTCGTGCGCAACGGGCGGGTCTTCCTGACCTTCTCCGCCAGCGCCACGGACGCCCGCTACTGCATGGGCCTGCTGACCGCCGACGCGGGCGCGAACCTGCTGGACAACCGGTCGTGGGTGAAGACCCCCGACCCGGTCTTCGCCACCTGGGAGCAGACCCGGCGGTACGGCCCGGGGCACAACTCGTTCACCGTCGCCGAGGACGGGGTGACCGACGTGCTCGTCTACCATGCCCGCGACTACCGCGACATCACCGGCGACCCGCTATACGACCCCAACCGGCACACCCGGGTGCAGCGGCTGTACTGGCACGGCGACGGCTCGCCGCTGTTCGGGGTGCCCGTGGGCGAGGGCGGCCCGATCGTGCGCCTGTCCCCCGCCGACGCCCGCACCGCGTACGTGCGGCACTGGGAGTACGTGCTGCGGGTCGACTCCGGCGTGCGCGAGCTGGCCGACACCCAGTTCCGGTTCGTGCCGGGGCTGGCCGGCGCGGGCACCGAGTCGCTGCGGTCGGTCAACTTCCCCGACCGGTACGTCCGGGTCGTCGACGGGACCGTCCAGATCGTCCCGGTGGCGGCCGGCAGCCCCGAGGCGACCTCGGCGAGCTTCCGCCGGGTCCCCCGCGACGGTGGCGGGATCTCCCTCCAGCTCGCTGGCGACGCCACCGCGTACCTGCGGCACGACCGGGGCCGGCTGATCGTCGGGCCGGCGGCCGGGGACCGGACGACGTTCCTGCTGAGCTGAGCCGGCGTCGTGGCGGTGGCCCGGCCGGGCCACCGCCACGACGCGCCACTGATCGACGTACACAGATTGGCGAAGCCGGCCGGTGTGAGCGCGCACATGGTGCTTTCCCGCCGCCGCGCCCGCCCGGTCAGGTCGCGATGTCCGGGTACGGCAGGTCGAAGTGGGCCAACCGGGCGGCGTACGCCTTCTGGTACTCCAGCGGCTCGGTGTTGTCCCGCTCGAACATGGCGATGAACAGCGTCAGGGTGAGGAACGGGTGGGCGCCCAGCTGGAACAGCGCGACGTGGTCGTGGGCGATCAGGGCGGCCCGCTCGGCCGGGGTGAACCGCAGCCAGGTGCTGGCCTCGGCGGTGTGGCAGTTGAGCACGGCGTTGGCCCGCTCGGCCTCCCACCACCGCACCAGCCCCTGCGGGTCGGCCCGGTAGCGCTCCACCAGCTCCGGGTCCCGGTCGACGGTGTAGAGGAACTTGTCCAGCAGGTATTTGCTCATGCCGGCGCTCCGTTCGGGTACCAGGTGAAGTAGGCCTCCATGGTGTGGAACAGGTCGAGGGTGTCGACGTGGTCGGCCTTCGCGCCCGCGCCCGCGACGCCCATCATGAGCATGAAGTCCATGAAGCCGTGGGTGGCGTTGCCGGGGGCGTGCAGGCTGTCCAGGGTCACCTCCGACAGGCAGCCGTCGAGGTCGCCGTTGGCGATCCACTCCACGGCCCGGCGGTCGAACTCGGGGTCGGGGCCGTGCGGGCCGAACTGGCGGGGCCCGCCGAGCTCCAGCGACAGGTGGCCGGTGCCGATGATCGCCACCCGCAGGTGCGACGGCCACGACTCGACGATCTCGCGGATGGCCTGGCCGAGCTGGACGAAGCGCTTCGGCTGCGGCAGCGGCGGGGCGAAGATGTTGGTGTAGATCGGCACGATCGGCAGGTCGGCCTCGGGGCGCAGCGTGACGATCGGGCAGGTGATGCTGTGGTCGATGCGCAGCTCGTTGCTGAACGCCAGGTCGAAGCCGGCGTCCAGGCCGGCGCGCAGGATGTGCCCGGACAGGTCCTCCTGGCCGGTGAGCAGCATCCGCGGCAGCCCGAACTCGCGTTCCTCGTTGTACCAGTTCGCGTCGTAGAACGGCGCCTTGCCGACGAGGAACTGCGGCATGTTGTCGAGCCAGAGCTGGTGGAAGTGGTCGGAGCCGACCATCACCAGCACGTCCGGCTTCGCCCTGGTCAGGGTCTCCCGGAAGGCGAGGATCTTGCTGACCCACTCGTCGGCGAAGGGGGGACGGTCCGCGCCGGTGGCGGTGCTGGCCCGGTAGTAGAACGGGTGGTGGGTGGAGGCGATCACCGCGACGACGGTGGCCATGGCGGCTCCTTGACGGTCAGCTCTCGGGTGGTTGGTAGACGGCGTTGCGGTCGACGGCGAGGTAGACGTCCATGCCGATCGGGTTGCGGCGCTCCTCGGCGAGGTGGCCGAGCAGCCCGGCGGCGCGGGCGAGCAGGGCGAAGCCGCGCAGCAGCTCGACGGGCAGGCCCAGGTCGGCCAACGCCGCGCCGCACACGCCGGCCCCGTTGAGCGGCAGGGTACGCCCCAGCACCTGGGGGTGGACCCGGCCGATGGCCTCGAACAGGCGCAGGTGCGGCCCGCGCAGGCCCTCTTCGTCGGCGATGCGGATCAGCACCGGCGTACGCGGGTCCCGCTCCTTGTGCACCGGGTGGCCGAGCCCGGGGACGAGGCGCCTGTCGGCGCGGGCGCGGCGCACCGCGTCGAGGGCGATGGCGTCCCAGTCGCCGGTCTCGGCGGCGGTGGCCGCGGCGTCCCCGGCGGCGGCGATGGTGTCGGCGAGGAACCGCCCGCAGTCCTCGGTGACGCCGAGGAAGCGGGAGCCGCCGCCGAGCAGGCCGGCGGCGAGCGCGCCCTGGAGGGACTCGGGGGCGCTGAGGTACGTCAGCCGGGCGGCGATCGCGGTCGGGGTGAACCCGTGGTCGGCGAGCGCCACCAGCACGGCCTCGAAGACGCGCACCTCGCCCGGGGTGGGGCGGCGGCCGGCGACCAGCCAGTAGGCCAGCTCCCCGAAGCCGACCGAGCCCATCAGGTCGGCCGCGAGGTCGTGGCCGAGCAGCCGGATCGTGGTCGGGTCGGAGGTGCCGAGGGAGGTGGGGAAGCTCAGCTGGTCAGCCATGCGCGGATCTCCTCGCCGTGCTCGTCGAGACCCGGCGGCGGCAGCTCGTACCGGGCCGGGGTGTCGGAGAAGGTGATCGGGTTGCGGACGCCGGGCACGTCGCCGACGGTGACCACGGGGTCGAGGCCGAGCTCCTCGGCCAGGGCGACCCCGCCGTCGATGGTGTTGATCGGGGCGCAGGGCACCCCGGCGGCGAGCAGGTCGCGGAACCACTCGTCCTTGGTGCGCCGGGCCAGCCGCTCGACGAGGATCGGGCGCAGGTCCTCGCGGTGGGCGGTGCGGTCCTGGTTGCGGCCGAAGCGGGGGTCGTCGGGCAGGTCGGGCAGGTCGAGCACCTGGCACAGCTTGCGGAACTGCCTGTCGTTGCCGGCGATGACGATGAGCTCGCCGTCGGCGGTGGGCAGCGGCTCGTAGGGGAACAGGCTGGGGTGGGCGTTGCCCATCCGGAACGGCACGGTGCCGCCGGCGACGTACCCGCTGCTGTGGTTGACCAGGCCGGACAGGGCCGAGGAGAGCAGGTTGACCTCGACGTGCTGGCCGGTGCCGGTGCGGTCGCGGTGGTGCAGGGCGGCGAGGATGCCGATGCTGGCGTGCAGGCCGGCCATCACGTCGAACACGGAGATCCCGGCCCGGTAGGGCGGGCCGTCGGGGTCGCCGGTGAGGCTCATCAGGCCGGAGATCGCCTGGACCATCAGGTCGTAGCCGGGGTAGTTGGCGCCCGCGCCGGTGCCGAAGCCGCTGATGGAGGCGTAGACGACGCGGGAGTTGCCGGCGGCGACGGTGGCGTAGTCCAGGCCGAAGCGGGTCAGGCCGCCGGGCCGGAAGTTTTCGATCATGACGTCGGCGCGGGCGGCGAGCCGCCGGGCGACGTCGAGGTCGGCGGGATTCTTCAGGTCCAGGGCGATCGAGCGCTTGTTGCGGTTGATGCCCAGGTAGTAGGTCGAGACCTCGTCGCGCACCGGCGGCATCCAGGTGCGGGTGTCGTCGCCGGCCGGGCCCTCCACCTTGATCACCTGCGCGCCGAGGTCGGCCAGGAGCATCGTCGCGTACGGCCCCGCGAGAATCCGCGAGAAGTCCGCGACGAGGAGCCCGTCCAGTGGCCCCGAGCGTTGCTCCCCCATGACCCGACCACCCTCCTCGACCGCCATGCGGACAACCGTCCGCCGTGCCGCCAGTCTTGCCGGCGGCCGGGCCGCTGTCAACGGTCGCACGCTGGCAACACCCTGGAGGCGAGGTCTGACCGAGATGCACGTTAAGAACTATTATGACCGGCACGGAAACACGTTCTTGACATGCCCGGTGGCCCGGAACACACTTGCGCCAATCGGCCCGCCGACCGCTGGACGGACATCCGTCCGCAAGCCCGGCGGGCCCCGACCCGGGAAGGGGTGGTGGCCGCGATGAGCGCAGGCGACCCGGTGGCGGACGGCCGGCCGGTGGTGTTCCGCAACGGGCTGGTGCTGACCATGGACGACCGGCACACGGTGCTGCCGGACGCCGACGTCCTCGTCGTCGGCGACCGCATCGCGGCCGTCGGCGTCGGCCTCGACGCGCCCGCCGACGCGGTCGAGATCGACGCCACCGGCGGGATCCTCATGCCCGGCATGATCGACACGCACCGGCACATGTGGCAGACGGCCATGCGCGGCTACGGCGCCGACTGGACCCTCACCCAGTACTTCGTCTGGTACTACCTCGACCACGGCCGGCTGTTCCGCCCCGAGGACGTGCACGCCGGCAACGTGCTCGCCGCCCTGGAGGCGATCGACGCCGGGGTGACCACCACCGTCGACTGGTCGCACGGCCTGCGCACCGTCGAGCACGCCGACGCGGCGGCCGACGCCCTCGAATCCGTGCCCGGCCGGTTCGTCCTCGCCTACGGCAACATCCAGCAGGGCCCCTGGGAGTGGGCCACCAGCCCCGAGTTCCGCGACTTCCACCGCCGCCGCATCGACGGGGGCCGCCTCGGCTTCCAGCTCGCCTTCGACGTCACCGGCGACCCGTCGTTCCCCGAGAAGGCCGCCTTCGAGGTCGCCCGGGAACTGGACGTGCCGGTGACCACCCACGCCGGGGTCTGGGGCGCCACCAACGACGACGG
Organism: Micromonospora sp. NBRC 110038; assembly: GCF_020884815.1. Lineage (NCBI taxonomy): Bacteria > Bacillati > Actinomycetota > Actinomycetes > Micromonosporales > Micromonosporaceae > Micromonospora > Micromonospora sp. NBRC 110038. Next base: position 111,862 of record NZ_BBOL01000008.1, read on the forward strand.
CATCCGGCTCATGCACGAGCACGGCTTCATGACCCCGTCCACGGTCTACGTGCACGCCGCCACCCTCAACCCCGACTCGTACCACCGCATCGCCGCCACCGGCGGCTCCGTGTCGGTGTCCACCGAGAGCGAGCAGAGCGCCGGCCAGGGCTACCCGCCCACCTGGGCGCTGCGCCGGCACGACATCGGCGTCTCCCTGTCGATGGACACCAGCGTCTGGTGGAGCGGCGACCTCTTCTCGGCCATGCGCGCCACCCTCGGCGCGGACCGCGCCCGGGAGCACCTCGACGCGCACGCCCGCCAGGAGACCGTCACCCACGCCCACCTGCGCGCCGAGCACGTCGTCGACTGGGCCACCCGGGGCGGCAGCCGCGCGCTCGGCATGGACTCGCAGGTGGGCAGCCTCCAGGCCGGCCGCAAGGCCGACGTGGTGCTGCTCAGGAACGACGCCTCGCCGGTGATGTTCCCGCTGCTCAACCCGTACGGGCACGTGGCCTTCCAGGCGCAGCGCGGCGACGTGCACACCGTCCTGGTCGACGGCCGGGTGGTCAAGCACGAGCACCGGCTGGTCGGGGTGGACCTGGCCGCCGCGCGGCGCGGGGTCGAGGCGACGGTGTCGTACCTGATGGACGCCATGGGCGAGGAGGCGTGGCGCAGGGGCATGAACCCCGACATCCCGGCCACGGCGGTGCTCGACAACCCGTACACGTACACCGAGTGGGACGCCGGCTCGGCCCAGTGGAAGCATTAGCCTGCCGCCCGGGCGCTCCGGGCGGCCGGTCGAGCACGGACGGAGGGAGCCCGATGGCACGCGAGGCGGGACCGGACTTCATCGAGGCCCTGGCCCGCGGGCTCGACGTGCTGCGCTGCTTCCGGCCGGGCCAGGCGGTGATGACGCTCAGCGAGGTCGCGGGCGTCACCGGCCTGGCCCGGCCCACCGTCCGCCGCATCCTGCTCACCCTGGAGGAGCTCGGCTACGTCCGGGTCGCCGACCGGGGGTACGCGCTCACCCCCCGGGTGCTGGAGCTCGGCATGTCCTACATCAACTCGCTGACCATGTGGGACGTCGCCCGGCCGCACATGCAGCGGCTCGTCGGGCAGACCGGCGAGTCCACCTCGATGGCCCAGCTCGACGGCGGCGACATCGTCTACGTCGCGCGGGTCGCCGTACCGAAGATCGTCACCCTGGCGGTGACCATCGGCACCCGCTTCCCCGCCCCCGCCACGTCGATGGGCAAGGTCCTGCTCGCCGCGCTCGACCCCGCCGGCCTCGACCGGGCGCTGGCCGAGCCGAGCCGCTCCGGGGTCGTCTCCCGGTGGCAGCCGGACCGCGCCGAGCTGGACCGGGCGCTGCGCGACGTGCGGGCCAAGGGCTGGGCGCTCGCCGACCAGGACCTCGCCCCCGGCATCCGCTCCGTGGCCACCGGCGTGCGCAACGGCGACGGTCGCATCGTCGCCGCGCTGAACGTGACCGTGCACGCGGCCGACACCAGCGTGGAGACCCTGGTCGACGAGCACCTGCCGCGCCTGCTGCGCACCGCCGCCGACATCAGCCGCGACTGGGCGCTGCGCGACAGCGTCCCGCTCGCCGCCCCCGCCGCCGGCTGACCGGCGGTCAGCCGACGGTGAGCGCCCGGTGCAGGCGGCGCGCCTCGGTCACCACCCGGCTCGTCCCGCGCCGGCCGGCCACCTCGGCCAGCCCCGGCACCTCGACGCGCGCCCCGGTGGCCGTGGCCGTCTCGGCGGCCAGGGTCAGCAGGTCGGGCAGGCCCCGGGGCGGGGTCGCCGCGGCGAGCAGCGGGGGCAGCGCCGCGGCCGTCAGCCGCCACACGCTCAGTGGCGCGCCCGCCCCGGCCGCGTCGCGCAGCGGCTCGACGGCGCGGGTCAGCTTCACCAGGTTGCCCGCGACCAGGTCGCCGAGCCGCGCGCCCACCCCGGCGGCGTCGAGCCGGCCGGTGGCGGCCAGGCCGAGCAGGGCGTCGAGCGCGGCGACCCGGTCGGCGCCGTGGCGCGCGCCGAGCCCGTAGGCCAGGGCCACGTCGACGGCGGGCCCGCCGGCACCGCCGCACTCGGCGAGCAGGGGCAGCACCAGCGCGCCGTCGCGCCGGTCCAGGTCCGCGGCGGCGGTCACCTGCGGCAGCACGTACGCGGCGACGACGCCGAGGTGGTGCGGCAGCACCGACGGCCACATCCCCGCCCAGGTGGCGTGGTCCGTCTCCATCGGCGGCGGGTCGACGGTCAGCAGCCCGTACGGGTCGGGGTAGCCGGCCGGCGGGCGCAGCTCGACCGCGATCCGCCGGGGCGGGAGCTGGTCGTGCTGCCAGTCGTAGCCGACCTTGCGGGGGCGGCGGGCGAGCGGGACGACCCGGGCGACCGGGTCGGGCAGCCCGCCGGCGCGCAGCCAGGCGGCGAGCCGGTCGCCGGCCGGGGTGCGCAGCGCCTCCGCCTTGCCGGCGAGGGTGTCGTCGACGCCGGGGGGCAGCCGCAGCAGCGCCTGGGTGAGGTCCCACCGCCAGGGCTGGCGCTCGCCGAGCGCCGTGAGCCGCTCCAGCAGGGCCAGCGGGTCGAGCGCGCCGTTGGCCGAGGTGGGGGCGGCGAGCAGGCCGGCGTGGCCGGGCTCGCCGAGGTGGTGGCCGACCTCGGCGAGACGGGCGCGCAGCAGCGCGTGCGGCGCAGGCACCCGGGGATCGGTGACGACCAGCTCGCGCGGCGGCCCCTGCGGGCCGGTGCGTCGCACGGCGGCGAGCAGCGCGGCCCACCGACCGCGCTGCGGGACGGCCGGGCGGGGCTCGCCGGCGGTCTCCAGCAGGTCGCTGACGAGGCCGCACAGGCAGCACGGGTCCCATTGGTGCTCGGCGGCCCAGGCCCAGTGCCGGCGGGCGAGGACCGGGTCGAGCGCGGCGCGCAGCCGCGGGCCGTCGGTCGGGGCGAGACGGACCAGCCCGTCGAGGATCCGGTCGAAGGGCTCGCCGCGGTGTTCGGTGCCGACGAGCGCGGCGACCTCCTCGGTGAGTTCGTCGAGGTCGGTGATCGGGGCCGGGGCGGGCGCGGGCGGGCCGGGGTGGGGCAGGTCGTCGCCGCGCGCGACGGCGACCGCCGGCGCGGTGTCGCCGCCGGCCGGGACGGGACCGGCGACCGCCGGGGCGGGGCCGTGCCGGGCCGTCAGGGCCGCCGCCCGGTCGCGCACGTCGACGGCGGGGTGTCCGGCGGCGACCGCGATCACCTCGGCGATCTGGGCCACCCGGTCCGGGTGCCGGCGGGCGAGCCGGTCGAGCCAGGCGAGCTGGCCGCGCACCAGCGCCTTGTCGGGGCGCAGCAGGACCTCGCGGGAGGCCGCGAGCACGGCCTCCGGCTCCGGGTCGGGCAGGGCGCGCAGGGCCTTCTGCGCCATGACGGCGACCGGGGCCGGGGCGTCGGCGAGCAGGCGCAGGTAGTCGGTGGCGCGGGCCGCGACCTCCTGCGCGCTGGGCGCAAGCTCGTGCAGCAGGACGGTGAACGCGCGCAGCGCGGCCGGGCGGTCACCGCGCAGCAGCCGGCCGACAGCACCGTCGAGCAGGGCCGCCCGGTCGACGACCCCGTCGGCGGCGAGCCGCGCGAGCGCGGTGGGCAGGACGTGGCGGTGCCGGCTCTCCCAGTCGGTGTGGACCTCGTCGAACATCATGGGCGCGCCGATGCCGTCGATCTCGAACAGCCGGGGCAGCAGCGCGGCCAGCAGCGGGTCGTTCCGTAGCCGGTCGAGCAACGGCACGGGCGCGCCGCGGCGGCGGTCGGGGCTGGCCAACGACTGCACCCACAGCTCGACGAAGCGCTCCCCCGTCGGCGGCGCGGCGTCGGCGGGCAGCAGCGCGGCGACGAACCGCCAGTGCCCGATCCAGGCGTCGCGGGCCAGCTTGTCGGCCAGCCGGCGGGCCAGCTCGGGCAGCCAGTCGATGCCCCGCTCGGCGGCGACGACGCGGACGAGCCGGGCCGCCCGGTCGCCGTCGACGGTGACGGTGCGGCGGGTGAGGATCGCGGCGGCCTGGGCGGCGGTGGGCAGGCAGCCGACCACGGCGACGGCCAGGGCGGTGCCCCTGCCGCTGCCCCAGAAGGTGGACCGGCGCGTCTTGAACCACTCGGTGAGCTCGCCGCCGACGGCGCGGCGGCGCTGCTCGGGCAGCCCGGTCAGGGCGGCGGCGACGAGGTCGGCCGACCCGGCGTCGACGAGGTCGAACAGGTCGCTGCTGCCGCCGGCCGCCAGCTCCCACCGACGCCGGACCGTGGACTTCACACCGCCTCCCGCGCGACGGAGCCGGCCATCCGGGTGGCCAGCGCGTGCTTGCACGGCCCGCGCTGGCCGCGGTGCTTGGCCCACCAGGGGCAGGTGCAGGTGTACGCGTCGTCGGCGAGCCGCCGCACCCGGTAGACCTGGTCTGCGCTGCGGACGGTGGCCCCGGCGTCGTCGGGGTCGACGGCGCCGGACTCGACCAGCGCCCGCGCGCCCACCAGGCGGGGGTTGTCGCGCTCGGCCCGGCCCGCGTCGTAGGGCATGACGCGGTGGAAGTACGCCGCCTCGGCGACGTCGTAGCCGACCCGTCCGGCGGTGCCGAGCTGGGCGAGGGCGCCCCGCACCCGGGCGGCGTCGAGGCCGGCGGAGGTCGCCAGGGCGTCCACGTCGATCGTCGGGTCCCAGGCCAACAGCGCCGAGACCAGCTCGGCGTCGTCGGCGACGTCGTCGCCGGCCAGGGCGGCCAGCGCGGCGCCCTCGCCGGAGAAGCCCCGGTAGGGCTCCGGCGACAGGGTCAGCGACAGCCGCAGCGCCCCGGTGTCCAGCTCCCAGGTGCTGGGCAGCGCCCCGGCGCCAGGCGCGACGGTCGGACCGTAGACGGTCAGGGTGCGCGCGTGGCGCAGCAGGCCGCGCAGGGCGGCGAGCCGGCCCGCGCCGGCCAGGCAGACCGCGCCGGCCACGGGCCGGGAGGTCAGCCGCAGGCTCCGCCCGGCGGGCACGGCCCAGAGCACCGACCGGTCCCCGGCGGTCGGCAGCCGGCGCAGGAACGTCGCCGCCTCGGCCGCCGGGAGCTGCGCGCGCGGCTCGAACCCGGCGGCGAGCACCTGCACCTCGGCGAAGCCGCGCAGCCACCGCTGCGGCAGGGGCACCTTCTTCTCCACGACCGCGCCGTCCATCGTCTCCACGGTGAGGTCGTCGGGGCCGACGGACAGGCGCAGCGGGTCGAGGCCGCCGACGCGCGACAGCGCCTCGCGCAGCGGGTTGTTGACGTCCACGTTGGTGGTGCCGTGCTCCAGCACGTCGCCGTCGAGCCCCTCGGGCAGGGCGTCCAGGCGGGCGTAGACGCCGCAGCAACCGGAGAACGACTCGAAGCGCAGCCGGTCGCGGCTGCCGGTGACCACCGGGTCGAGGCTGGCCGGGCTCACCGGCCGGAAGTAGCGGGTGCGGGCGACCTCGGCGACCGCGAGCAGCCCGACGGCGGCGGCCTGCGGCGTGGTGAGGAAGCCGCTGAAGAAGCGGGGGTTCGGGGCGGGCCCGCCGCTGGTGGACAGGGCGAGGCCGGACCGGCTCAGGGCGGAGGATCCGAGGTACCTGTACGTCTGTTGGGCGCTCACGGGCCCGGACGGTACAAGATCCCCCCGACACCGCGCCCCGGCCGGGCCTCTCGCGCCCTTGGGTCACCAGGGGTGCAGGGTGCCGTCCTCCAGGCGGTTGACCGGCAGGTAGGCCGGCGAGTAGGGGTAGCGGGCGGCGGCCTCCTCGTCGATGTCCACCCCGAGCCCGGGCGTCTCGGCGGGGTGCAGGTAGCCGTCGGCGAAGTGGTAGCCGTGCGGGAACACCGCGTCGGTCTCCTCGGTGTGCCGCATGTACTCCTGCAGGCCGAAGTTCGGGATCGCGAGGTCCAGGTGCAGCGCGGCGGCCAGGCAGACCGGCGACAGGTCGGTGGCGCCGTGGGAGCCGCTGCGCACGTGGTGCAGCGCGGCGTAGTCGAAGATGCGCCGCAGGTGGGTGATGCCGCCGGCCCGGACCACGGTCGTGCGGACGTAGTCGATGAGCTGCTCGCGGATGAGCGTGGTGGCGTCCCAGACGGAGTTGAACACCTCGCCGGTGGCGATCGGCGTGGTGGTGTGCTGCCGGATGAGCCGGAAGCCCTCCTGGAACTCGGCGGGGACCGGGTCCTCCAGCCAGGTCAGCGCGTACGGCTCCAGGCTGCGGCCGAGCCGGGCCGCCTCGATGGGGGTGAGCCGGTGGTGCACGTCGTGCAGCAGCCGCAGCGTCGGGCCGAACTCCTCGCGGACCCGGGCGAACACGCCAGGGGTGTGGGCCAGGTAGCGGGCCGTCGACCAGACCGTCTCGGTGGGCAGCGCCGCGTCGGCCGGCTCGTAGAACATCTTGTCGGCGCTCACGCCGTACGTCTTGGCCAGGCCCGGCACGCCGCACTGCACCCGCACCGCCCGGTAGCCGAGGTCGACGAAGCGGGCCACCTCGGCCAGCACCTCGTCCACGGTCTCGCCGTTGGCGTGGCCGTAGACGGTGACGCCCTCGCGGGACCGGCCGCCGAGCAGCTGGTAGACCGGCAGGCCGGCGACCTTGCCCAAGATGTCCCACAGCGCGGTGTCCACCGCCGCGACGGCGCTCATGGTGACCGGGCCGCGCCGCCAGTACGCCCCCTGGTAGAGGTACTGCCAGGTGTCCTCGATCCGGGCCGGGTCGCGCCCGATCAGCAGCGGCACGACGTGTTCGCGCAGGTACGCCTCGACGGCCAGCTCGCGGCCGTTGAGGGTGGCGTCGCCGACCCCGGTGACGCCCTCGTCGGTGATGATCTTCAGGGTGACGAAGTTGCGGCCCGGGCAGGTGACGATGACCCGGGCGTCGACGATCCTCACGCGCTCTCCTCCGTCGTGTCGGTGGCGGGGCCGGCGACGTCGCCCGGCGCGGCGAGCACCCCGGCGAGCCACGCGAGCTGCCGGCGGACCTGCACCGCCTCCCCTCCCTCGTGGCCGTTGAACGGGTAGACGTGCATCGCCCGCCGCGGCGGCTCCGGCCGGCCGTTGGCGGCGCCGTACTGGTTGTGGGCGGCGAACACGGTGCTCGGCGGGCACACGGTGTCGCGCAGGCCGACGCCGAAGTGCGCGGGCGCGACCGCCCGGCGGGCGAAGGTGACGCCGTCGACGTAGGACAGGGTGCGCCGCACCGCGTCCTCGGCCGTCCGGTCGGCTGCGAGGTAGCGGGCGATCTCGCCGTACGGCTCGGCGTCGGTGATCTCGATGGCCCGCTGGACGTGGCACAGGAAGGGCGCGGTGGTGATCAGGGCCGCCAGGTCGTCGACGAGGCCCGCCACCGCGAGGGCGATCCCCCCGCCCTGGCTGTTGCCGGCGGCCACGACCCGGCCGGGGTCGACGCCCGGCAGCGCACGGGCCGCCTGCACGGCCCGCACGGCGTCGGTGATCAGCCGCCGGTAGTAGTAGTCCTCGGGCGCGAGGATGCCCCAGGTCACCGGCCAAGGGCCGCCCGGGGCGCCGGCGCGGGGGTCGGGGGTGTCGCCGGCCGCGTGGTGGCCGGACTGGCCCCGGGCGTCCATCAGCAGGTGCGCGTAGCCGGCCACCGGCCAGGTGAGGCGCTCGTGCGGGAGGCCCCGGCCGCGCCCGTAGCCGACGTGCTCCACGACGACGGGCAGCGGCCCGTCCGCCCCGGCCGGACGGGTGTACCAGGCCCGCACCGGGTCACCGCCGTAGCCGGCGAACGTGACGTCCCAGGTGTCGACGAGTCGCAGGTGGGTCGGCTCGGGCCGGACGTCGACGAGCACGGGGTGCTCGGCCGCCGCCGCGAGGGTGGCCCGCCAGAACGCGTCGAAGTCGGCGGGCTCGGCCACGGTGGGGGCGTACTGCCGGAGCTGGTCGAGGGGCAGGTCGAAGTGGGGCATGGAACCTCTCCGAAATTTTCGAGGACTGTAACACGCGCGGTGCCCGGGTACGATGACCCCCGTCGATCCGCTTCGGGCGGGACGAGCCTTGACATGCCCATTTAAGGCCCTTAAGTTGCCCGAAATAGGTCACGCGGGGATTTCCGAAAATTTCGGGCCGGCTCGCCGTCGCCAGTCGTCGCGAGCCACCGGGGAGCCTCCCGGGCCCGGCTGAAGGGGTGTGGCATGAACAGTCAGCTGCCCGTCCACGACGCGGAGGCGTCCCCGGACGCCGCGCGGTGGCGCGACCCGCGGCTGAGTCCGACCGAGCGCGCCGACGCCCTGCTGCCGCTGATGTCGCTGGAGGAGAAGGTCGCCCAGCTCGTCGGGGTGTGGGTCGGCGCCGACGCCTCCGGCGAGGGGGTCGCGCCGCACCAGGCCGACATGGTCGACGGCGAGCTGCGGTGGAGCGACGTCATCCGGCACGGGCTGGGGCAGCTGACCCGGCCGTTCGGCACCGCACCGGTCGACCCCGTGGCCGGCGCGCGCTCGCTGGCCGCGTCCCAGGCCGAGATCGCGGCGGCGAGCCGGTTCGGCATCCCGGCGCAGGTGCACGAGGAGTGCCTCACCGGCTTCGCCGCCTGGCGCGCGACGGTCTACCCGACGCCGCTGAGCTGGGGCGCGTCCTTCGACCCCGTGCTGGTCGAGCAGATGGCCGGCCAGATCGGCCGGTCCATGCGGGCGGCCGGGGTCCACCAGGGCCTGGCGCCGGTGCTCGACGTGACCCGCGACTACCGGTGGGGTCGCACCGAGGAGACCATCGGCGAGGACCCGTACCTCGTCGGGACGACCGGCGCGGCGTACGTGCGCGGCCTGGAGGCCGCCGGCATCGTCGCCACCCTCAAGCACTTCGCGGGCTACTCGGCCTCGCGCGGCGGACGCAACCTGGCCCCGGTGTCGATGGGCCGCCGGGAGCTGGCCGACGTCATCCTGCCGCCGTTCGAGATGGCGCTGCGCCTCGGCGGCGCCCGTTCGGTGATGCACTCCTACGCCGAGATCGACGGCCTGCCCGTGGCCGCCGACGAGGGCCTGTTGACCCGGCTGCTGCGCGACGAGTGGGGCTTCACCGGCACCGTGGTCGCCGACTACTTCGCGGTGCGCTTCCTCCAGACGTTGCATGCGGTCGCCGCCGACGGCGTCGAGGCGGCCCGGCTCGCCCTGCGCGCCGGGATCGACGTGGAGCTGCCCACCGTCGACGCGTTCGGTCCCCCGCTGGTCGAGGCGGTCCGCGCCGGCGAGGTCGACGAGGCGCTGGTCGACCGCGCGCTGCGCCGGGTGCTGGCGCAGAAGGCCGAGCTGGGCCTGCTCGACCAGGGCTGGCAGCCGCTGCCCGACGGCGTCGACGGGCTGCGCCTCGACGACCCCGCCGCGCAGGAGGTGGCCCTGCGCCTGGCCCGCGAGTCCGTGGTCCTGCTGCGCAACGACGGCGGGCTGCTGCCCCTGGACGCCGGCCGCCGCGTCGCCCTCGTCGGCCCGGTCGCCGACGACCCGATGGCGATGCTCGGCTGCTACACGTTCCCCTCCCACGTGGGGGTGCGCCACCCCGAGCACGGGCTCGGCGTGGAGCTGTCCTCCCTGCGCGAGGCCCTCGGCCGCCTGCTGCCGGGGCTCACCCACGCCCCCGGGTGCGCGGTCACCGGCGACGACACCTCCGGCTTCGCCGCGGCCGTCGCGGCGGCCGCCGAGGCCGACGTGTGCGTGCTCGCCGTCGGCGACCGTTCCGGCATGTTCGGCCGCGGCACGTCCGGCGAGGGCTGCGACGCCACCGACCTGCGGCTGCCCGGGGTCCAGCCCGACCTGGTCCGGGCGGTGCTCGCCACCGGCACGCCCGTGGTGCTGGTGCTGCTGGCCGGGCGGCCGTACGCTCTCGGGCCCGAGGTCGACTCCGCCGCGGCCGTGGTGCAGGCGTTCTTCCCCGGCCAGCGCGGCGGGCAGGCCCTCGCCGAGGTGCTCACCGGCGCGGTGAACCCGTCCGGGCGGCTGCCCGTCGGCGTGCCCCGGGACGCCGGCGCCCTGCCGTCGACCTACCTCAACCCGGCGCTGGGCCGCCGGTCGGAGGTGTCGTCGGTCGACCCCACCCCGGCGTTCCCGTTCGGCCACGGGCTGAGCTACACGACGTTCGAGTGGGACGACGCGGGCGTACGCGGGGTCGACGAGGCCCCCGCCGTCGCCACCGGCGGCGACCGCCTCGACTGGGCGGTCGACGGCGAGGTCGAGGTCGACGTGACGATCCGCAACACCGGCGACCGGGCCGGCACCGAGGTCGTCCAGCTCTACCTGCACGACCCGGTCGCGCAGACCACCCGGCCGGTGGTCCGCCTGGTCGGCTACGCCCGCGTCCCGCTCGCGCCGGGCGAGAGCGCGCGGGTGACGTTCGGAGTGCCCGCCGACGTCACGTCCTTCACCGGCGTGCACGGCCGGCGCGTCGTCGAGCCGGGCGACGTGGAGCTGCGGCTCGGCCGGTCCAGCGGCGAGTTCGCCGCCACCCTCCCGCTGCGTCTCGTCGGCGCCGAACGCACCGTCGGCCACCAGCGTCGGCTGGTGTCGACCGCACGGGTCGCCCCCGCCGCCGTCCCGCAGTCCGCCTAGGCACCTCCGCCCCGTCCTGGAGGCCGTCGATGACCACCCCCGACACCCTCACCCCGCCGCCGGTGCCCCCGGCGCGGGACGCCGCCCGGCCGGCGGGCCGCCCCGCACGGCGCCGCCGGGGGCGGCGCCGCACCTGGCGGCAGGCGCTGCGCAAGGACTGGCAGCTCTATTCGCTCGCCGTGGCACCGCTGGTGTTCTTCCTGGTCTTCCGCTACCTGCCGATGGCCGGCAACGTGATCGCCTTCCGGCGGTTCTCCCCCGGTGGCAGCCTGTTCGGCGAGACCTGGGTGGGCCTGCGCTACATACGACTGTTCCTGGCCGACCCGACGTTCTGGGAGGTGTTCACCAACACCCTCGTGCTCGGGACGCTGACCCTGCTGTTCTGCTTCCCCCTGCCGATCGTCCTGGCGCTGCTGCTCAACGAGGTCCGCGCCCGCCGGCTCAAGCGGTTCGTGCAGTCGGTGTCCTACCTGCCGCACTTCCTGTCCATCGTGATCGTGGCCGCCATGGTCATGCAGTTGACGTCGATGGACGGGACGGTCAACCAGATCGTGCGCGGCCTCGGCGGCGAGGCCGTGCCGTTCCTGCAACGGCCGGAGTGGTTCCGCACGATCTACGTCTCCTCCGAGGTCTGGCAGACCGTCGGCTGGGGCACGATCCTCTACCTCGCCGCGCTGACCACCATCGACGAGAACCTCTACGAGGCGGCCCGCATCGACGGGGCGAACCGGTGGCGGCAGACCTGGCACGTGACGCTGCCCGGCATCCGGCCCACGATGGTGACGCTGCTGATCCTCAACATCGGCACGTTCATGGCGGTCGGGTTCGAGAAGATCCTGCTGCTGTACAACCCGCTGACCTATCCGACCGCCGACGTGATCTCCACATACCTCTACCGGATGGGCTTCGAGTCCAGCAACTTCAGCTACGCCGCCGCGATCGGCCTGTTCGAGGCCGTGATCGGGCTGACCCTGGTCCTGACGGCGAACGCCATCTCCAAGCGCACGGTGGGGACGAGCCTGTGGTGACCGTGGAAGCCGCCGAGACCGGCGAGACCCGGCGGGTGGCCCGCCGGCCGAAGGGGATCCGCCCGACCCGGGGCTACCGGGTCTTCCAGGCGGTCAACGCCGTCATCCTCACCGGCGTCGTGATCGTCACGCTGTACCCGTTCGTCAACATCGTGGCCCGCTCGCTCAGCGACGAGGCGTACATCATCGCCGGGCGGGTCAACCTCGTCCCGCGCGGGTTCAACCTGACGACGTACAAGCTGGTGATGTCCGACGCGCTGTTCTGGACCAACTACCGCAACACGGTGGTGTACACGGTGGTCGCCACGGTCATCTCCATCGTGCTGACCACCTGCTACGCGTACGTGCTGTCGAAGCCGCGGCTCAAGGGGCGCGGGGCGCTGGTCGGCATCGCCGTGTTCACCATGTTCTTCTCCGGCGGGCTGATCCCCAACTACGTGCTGATCACCAGCCTGGGCATGAAGAACACCATCTGGGCGGTCGTCGTGCCCAACGCCATCAACGTGTTCAACCTGCTGGTGATGAAGGCGTTCTTCGAGAGCCTGCCGGAGGAGCTGGAGGAGGCCGCCGCCGTCGACGGGCTGAACACGTACGGGACGCTGCTGCGGATCGTGCTGCCGCTGTCCAAGGCCATCATCGCCACGATGGTGCTGTTCTACGCCGTGTCGTTCTGGAACTCGTGGTTCACCGCGTTCCTCTACCTGGACCAGCAGGAGATGTTCCCGGTGACCGTCTACCTGCGCAACCTCATCGCGGGGGCCACCGGCGCCCAGTCGGCCGGCGGGGTCGCCGAGTCCGACGCAGTCCAGGCCGCCGCGACCCTGCAGGCGGTGACCATCGTGCTCACCACCCTGCCCATCCTGGCGGTCTACCCCTTCATCCAGCGCTACTTCGTGTCGGGCGTGATGCTCGGCGCGGTCAAGGGGTAGCCCGGCAAGGTTCCCCCACCACCCCACCACCGTTCGGAAAGGACGAGCCGTGCTCCACAGAACGTGGCGGCGCGCGGCCATAGCCGCGGCCAGCCTGCTCACCCTCACCCTCGTCGCCTGCTCCGAGGAGGCCGGCGACGCCAAGGACCTGTCCGGCAACCGGGCCGGCGCCATGGCGGACTACGCCGTCGGCACCCAGTTCACGGCGACGGAGCCGCTCTCCTTCTCCATCCTCTACAACAACCACCCGAACTATCCGCTGAAGAACGAGTGGCTGTTCTGGTCGGAGCTGACCAAGCGGACCAACGTCAAGCTCGAACCGGTCGCCGTGCCGCTGAGCGACTACGAGCAGAAGCGCAGCCTGCTCGTCGGCGCCGGCGACGCCCCGCTGATCATCCCGAAGACCTACCACCCGGCGGAGAACCAGTTCGTCTCTTCCGGGGCGATCCTGCCGGTGAGCGACTACCTGGACCTCATGCCGAACTTCAAAGAGAAGATCGACAAGTGGGGGCTGAAGCCGGAGATCGACACCCTGCGCCAGTCCGACGGCAAGTTCTACCTGCTGCCGGGCCTGCACGAGAAGCCCTGGCAGGAATACACGGTGGCGGTCCGCACCGACATCCTCGACGAGCTCAAGCAGCCCGTCCCGAAGACGTGGGACGAGTTCTACACGGTGCTCAAGGCGATGAAGGCGAAGTACCCGGACTCGTACCCGTACTCGGACCGGTGGAGCAAGCCCACCCCCGGCGGCGCGCTGCTGCGGATCGCCGGCAGCTCCTTCGGCACCCAGGCCGGCTGGTCCTTCCAGCACAGCACCTGGGACCCGGCCGCCGGCAAGTTCGTCTACACCGGGGCCACCGAGCAGTACAAGCAGATGATCCAGTACCTCAACAAGCTGGTCACCGAGGGGCTGCTCGACCCGGAGAGCTTCACCCAGAGCGACGAGGCCGCCCGCCAGAAGCTCGCCAACGGCAAGTCGTTCGTCATCACCAGCAACGCCCAGACCCTGGTCAACGACTACCGGCCGGACCTGGCCAAGACCATCCCCGGCGCGAAGCTGGTCAACATCCCGTTGCCGGTCGGCCCGGCCGGCGAGATCAACCCCGCCTCCCGGCTGGAGAACGGCGTCATGATCTCCAAGAAGGCCAGGGACAGCAAGAACTTCGTGGCGATGATGCAGTTCATCGACTGGCTCTACTACTCCGACGCCGGCCAGGAGTTCGCGAAGTGGGGCATCGAGGGCACCACGTTCGTCAAGGACGCCGCCGGCAAGCGGATGCCCGCCCCCGACGTCGACATGATCGGGCTCAACCCCAAGGGCACCAAGCACCTGCAGAAGGACTTCGGCTTCGCCAACGGGGTCTTCGCCTACGGCGGCAAGCTGGACCTGATGCAGTCCTTCTTCTCCCCGGAGGAGCTGGAGTTCCAGAAGGTGATGAACACGCGCAAGCCGATCGAGGTGCCGCCGCCGGCCCCGCTCACCGACGCCGAGCGCGAGCAGGTGTCGCTGTGGGAGACGCCGCTGAAGGACTACGTCACCCAGAACACGCTCAAGTTCATCCTGGGCCAGCGCCCGCTGACCGAGTGGGACGCCTACGTCGGCGAGCTGAAGGCCAAGAACGCCGACCAGTACATCGAGGTGGTCAACAAGGCGTACGAGCGGTTCAAGAAGGACAACGGCTGACCGTCCGGTCCCGGCCGGCCCTCACCACCGGGGTCGGCCGGGACCGGCGGGCCCGGCCGGCACGACGAGCAGGACAAGGACGACGATGCGGATCCACGTTCCAGACCGGCCCACGGGCCGGCTGACCGACGCCTGGCGGGCCTGCGTCGGCACCGGCCGGTTCGAGCTGGCGCTGCGGCGCGACTACCAGGACTCGCTGGCGCTCGTCCAGCGGGACATCGGCTTCCGGCACATCCGGGGGCACGGCCTGCTCAGCGACGGCGTCGGCGTGCACCGCCCCTACGAGTACGCGGGGTCGCGGCGCGTGCGGCACTCGTTCACGTACGTCGACCAGGTCGTCGACGCATATCTGGAGCTGGGGATCCGGCCCTTCGTGGAGCTGGGCTTCATGCCCTCGGGCCTGGCCTCCGGCGACCAGACGGTGTTCTGGTGGCAGGGCAACGTCACCCCGCCGCGGTCCTGGACCGAGTGGGCGGACCTGGTCCGGGCCACGGTCGCGCACCTGGTCGACCGGTACGGTCTCGACGAGGTGCGCGGCTGGCCCATCGAGGTGTGGAACGAGCCGAACCTGACGGCCTTCTGGCAGGACGCGGACCGCGACGCCTACCACCGGCTGTACGAGGTGTCGGCGCACGCCGTGAAGGAGGTCGACGCGTCCCTGCAGGTCGGCGGCCCGGCCATCTCCCCCGGCTCCGACGAGTGGCTGGTGCCCTTCGCCGAGTTCGTCGCCGCGCGGGACGTGCCGTGCGACTTCGTCAGCCGGCACGCCTACACCTCCGGCCCGGCGCAGCACGTGCCGTTCGGCACCCACCAGACCCTGGCCCCGGCGGAACACCTGCTGGAGCAGTTCGCCGCGCCGCGCCGGCTGCTGGCCGGCACCGCCCTGGCGGAGCTGCCCGTGCACATCACCGAGTTCAACTCCTCCTACCGGCCCGACAACCCGATCCACGACACCGCGTTCCACGCCGCGTACCTCGCCCCCGTGGTGGCCGCCGGCGGCGACCTGGTCGACTCCTTCTCGTACTGGACGTTCAGCGACATGTTCGAGGAGGTGGGGATACCGACGGCGCTGTTGCACGGCGGCTTCGGCCTGCTCACCCACCGGCAGCTCAAGAAGCCCACCTACCACCTGTACGCGTTCCTGGCCCGGATGGGCGACCAGGTCCTCGCCCGCGGCGCGGACCACCTGGTCACCCGCGACGCCGACGGCCGGGTCACCGTGCTGGCGTGGGCACCGGTGGACGTCACCGGCCGCGAGCCGGTGCCGGAGCGGCACACCCTGGCGCTGTCGGTGCCACTGGACGCGCCCGGGGCGACGTCGGCGTACCTGGCGCGCTCGTCGGTGAGCGAGGAGGCCGGCAACGTCTACGCGGCCTGGGCGGAGATGGGCCGGCCCCGGTCCCCGCTGCCGCGCCAGCTCGACGCGCTGCGGGAGGCCGCCGAGCCGGCCCGCGCCCACCGCAGCCTGCCGGTGACGGGCGGCCGGGTGGAGGTCGACCTCACCCTCGCCCGGCACGAGGTGACCCTGGTGGAGATCGACGCGGTGCGCGACGAGACCCCGCCGTGGTGGGACGGCGACCGGCTGCTCGGCCTGCCCGGCCGCGACGGGACCGGCCACGGCGGCGACGGGCGAGCCGACGGGGGGCGACGCGACGGCGACCCGGCCGGCGGGGGCGAGCGCCCGTGAGCGGCGACGCCGCGCGCGCCTCCCGGCAGTTCGGCGAGGGCCCGCTGTCGCGGTCCGCCGCGCGGGTCTACACCCTGCTCGTCGTCGAACTGCTCCTGCTGCTGGCCTGCCTGCCCGGCCTGGTGCCGCTGGTCCTGCTCGAATCCGACGCGAGCAACATCCCGCTCTACGCCGCCTGCGCGCTGCCGCTGGGCCCGGCGCTGTCGGCCGCGCTGTACGCGCTGCACCACCAGCGCCCCGACCTGACCGACCTGCGGCCCGCCGCCGCGTTCCGGCGCGGCTACCGGGCCAACCTGGCGGGGGTCCTGTGGATCTGGGTGCCGCTGCTGGCGTTGCTCACCGTCGTCGCGGTGAACCTCGCCCACCTGGACGTCGCGGGCGTGCCCCGGTGGTGGGCGGTGCCGCTGGTCGGCGTCGCCGCGCTGGCGGCCCTCGTCGGGGCGAACGCGCTGGTGATCACCTCCCTGTTCGCGTTCCGGGCCCGCGACGTGGCCCGCCTCGCCCTGCACTTCGCGGTCCGCGCCCCCGGGGTGGGCATCGGCACGGCTCTGGTGCTGGTGGCGGGTGCCGCCGTCACGGCGGTCACCTCGGAGGCGGTGCTCGCGCTGGCGGGCTCGGTGTGCGCACTCGCGCTGCTGCGCGTCGCCGCCCCGATGGTCGACACGATCCGCAAGGAGTTCACCGCATGAGCCTGCCCCCCGCCACGACCGGCCCCGCCACCGCCGGCCACGACACGACGGGCCACGGCGGGGGCGTGCACGCCGCCTGGCTGCCGCCGGAGGCGTTCGCCCCGCTCGGCTCGCGTCGCGTCCTCGTGCGCGGCGACGGGATGCTCGTCGACACCGTCTTCGACGAGGTCGAGCGGGCCTGCGCCGGGCACGGCGGGCGGGCGGACCGGACCGCCGGGGACCGGGAGGTGGACCTGGTGCTCGCGCTGCGCGACGCCGGGCCCCTGCCCGCGCCGGCGGCGGCGCTGGCCCGGGCGGCCGGCGCCGGCGGGCCGCTCGGCGCGGAGGGGTTCGCGCTGGCCCGCGCCGAGGGCGTCACGGTGGTGCTGGCCGACGCGCCGGCCGGCCTGCTCTACGGGCTGTTCCACGTGGTGCGCCTCGGCGCGGCGGCGTTCGAGGGGGACCACCCGGCGCGGCGGCACGCGCCGGCGATGGCGCGGCGCATGCTCGACCACTGGGACAACGTCGACGTGGACCCGGTGATGGGACAGGTCGAGCGGGGCTACGCGGGCGGGTCGATCTTCTGGCGGGCCGGGGCGGCGCGCCGCGACCTCGACCGGGTCCGCGCGTACGGGCGGCTGCTGGCCGCCTGCGGCGTCAACGCGATCTCGGTGAACAACGTCAACGTCCACGCGACCGAGGCGCGGCTGCTCACCGACCGCCTCGGCGACGTCGCCGAGCTGGCCGACGCGCTGCGTCCCTACGGCGTGCGGGTGCACCTGTCGGTCACCTTCGCCGCGCCCGTCGTCCTCGGCGGCCTGCCGACCGCCGACCCGCTCGACCCGGCGGTGCGCGCGTGGTGGGCCGCCGCGACCCGCCAGGTGTACGAGCGCATCCCCGACTTCGGCGGCTACGTGGTGAAGGCCGACTCGGAGGGGCAGCCGGGCCCGTTCACGTACGGACGCGACCACGCCGACGGCGCGAACCTGCTCGCGGAGGCCCTCGCGCCGTTCGGGGGCGTGGTGCACTGGCGGGCGTTCGTCTACAACCACCGGCAGGACTGGCGGGACCGCTCGACCGACCGGGCGCGGGCCGCGTACGACCACTTCGCCCCGCTCGACGGCCGGTTCCACGACAACGTGGTGGTGCAGGCGAAGTTCGGCCCGATCGACTTCCAGCCCCGGGAGCCGGTGTCGCCGGTGCTGGCCGCGATGCCGGCGACCCGGCTGGCGGTGGAGTTCCAGGTCACCCAGGAGTACACGGGCCAGCAGCAGCACGTGTGCTATCTCGCGCCCTGCTGGAGCGAGGTGCTGACGTTCGCGCCGTGGGGGCCCGGCGGGCCGACGGTCGCCGACGTGGCCGCCGGCTCGGGGCCGGGTCCGGCGACCGGCGGCGGCCTGGCCGCCGTGGCCAACGTCGGCGACGACCCGTTCTGGACCGGGCACCCCCTCGCCCAGGCCAACCTGTACGCCTACGGCCGGCTCGCCTGGGACCCCGGCCTCGACCCGATCGCGGTCCTCGACGAGTGGATCGACCTCACCTTCCCCGCGTCGACGGTCGGCGACCCGGCGCTGGTGCGCGAGACGCTGCACGCCGTCATGGACGACTCGTGGCGCACCTACGAGCGGTACACCGCCCCGCTGGGCGTCGGCTTCATGGTCAGCCCGGCCCGCCACCACTACGGCCCCGACGTCGACGGGTACGAGTACTCGCGGTGGGGCACCTACCACTTCGCCGACCGCGACGGGGTGGGCGTGGACCGCACCCGCGCCACGGGCACCGGCTTCACGGGCCAGTATCCGCAGCCGTGGTCGCAGGTGTACGAGTCGCTGTCCGACTGCCCCGACGAGCTGCTGCTGTTCTTCCACCACGTCCCGTACGGGCACGTGCTGCGCAGCGGGTCGACCGTCATCCAGCACATCTACGACACCCACTTCGCCGGGGTGCAGCAGGTGGCGCAGATGCGGCAGCGGTGGCGACGCCTCGCCGGGGTGATCGACCCGGCGGTGCACGCCCGGGTGGCCGAGCGCCTCGACGAGCAGCTGCGCTGCGCCATCGAGTGGCGCGACCAGGTCAACACGTACTTCTTCCGCAAGTCAGGGGTGCCGGACGTGCGCGGGCGGACGATCCACTGAACGCAGGCGGCGGGCTGTCAATCATGTGACAGCTTCCCGGCCGCCGCCCCGCGCCAGCCCGGGTTCCCGCAGGTCGGAAGGTGGAGCGTCGGCGGCGGGCCCGGGGCTACGCCGGCGGGTGGCCCGGACGGCGTTCCCACGGCGCGGCCCGCCTGCCTAGGCTCGCACGGTGATCGAACCCGCTGGTCCGGACCCGCTGCCGGCCGCGCCGGAGGACGACGGCCGGGGCGCGGGCGACCGGTCGCGCGTCCTGCTCGTCGTGCTCGTCGCAGCCCTCGTCTTCCTTGTGCCGGTGACCATCGTCTTCCTCGCGACCGAGGGGATCGACAGGGCGGACAAGTACGCGAGCGTGTTCGGGCTGTTCGCGGGGATCTCCAGCGTGCTCGTCGGCCTCGTGTCGCTGTTTCCGCGCAGGCGGGACCGGCAGGCGGGTCCCGGCGGCAACGGGAACCCGGAGAACGGCGGCCCGGGAGGCGGTGGTCGCGAGTCCAGCGGCCCCCGCTCGCAGCAGCGCAGCCGAACGTTCGGGTTCACCGCCGGCGTGGTGGGGACCACGATCCTCTCGTGCACCGTGGCGACGACCACGCAGTCGAGCCTGAACGCGCCGCCCCCCGTCGACGAGCCGCCGCCGTTCGCGGTCGTCGCCGCCGTCGACTGGCCGTGGTGCGACGGCGCGGTGCTCGCCGCGGCGGCGCCCGCCCGACTCCCGGCCCTGCCGCAGCGGTACACGCCCGGGGGCTGGGCCGACTGGTTCACCCGGCTCGGGGGCACCCGGACCGGCGCCGCCTGGGTGACGCTGACCATGCGGTCCCGCTCGGATGCCACCGTCACCGTCACGGACATCCGTGCCACGGTGGCCCGGCGGAGTGAGCCGCCCGAGGTCTCGACCACCATCGGCCTCGCCTGCGGGGGGCCCGGCGACGACGAGCCCGGGGGCGACGCGCTCCGGTTCGACCTCGACGCCGAAACCGCCCGATCGACCGGGGGCGTCCGCTTCCCGCTCGCCGTCACCCGGTCGGCGTCGGTGCTGCCCGTGCGGGCGCAGTCCGGCCAGCGACAGGTCCTCTCCTGGCGGCTGGAGATCGACTGGGCGTCGCAGGGCCGGCGGGGGACGCTCACCGTGGACGAACTGGACGGGCTTCCGCTGCTCACTGGCAGCGAGGGGCGTTCACGCTGCTTCTACGCGGAAACCGGCACGATCATCGAGGGCCTCTCCAGCGAGGGCTGCCCGACCCGCTGACCGCCCCGGCTGCCGTGATCGTAACCACAGTTCACGCGGCCGAATTGGGCGCGTGAAACCGTGGACCGCCTTGTTACCGTTTCGCGGTGCGTTCGCGTGGCCGCGCGTCCACCAGGGGGGCGGTTGCAGCCAACCGGGCGCACGGGGCCGCCGTGTGCGACAGCCCCGCCCGACAGCTAACCCACAACGCGCTGCCGCCCGAGGTGCGGCACGCGGCCGATCGGCGGCACCCGCCAGCTTCATCAGGAGATTCGCTGTGAGCAGTCAACCCGCGGCGCCGGCCAAGCTCGACGCCGCCGTACTGAAGATCGCCGGGGTCGTGGTCCTCGGTGCGATCATGTCGATCCTCGACGTGACCGTGGTGAGCGTGGCGCTGCCCACGTTCCAGACCGAGTTCGACGCCTCCTACGCCCGGGTCGCCTGGACGATGACCGGCTACACCCTCGCGCTGGCCACGGTCATCCCGCTGACCGGCTGGGCCGCCGACCGGTTCGGCACGAAGCGGCTCTACATGGCGGCGCTCGTGCTGTTCACGCTCGGCTCGGGCCTGTGCGCCACCGCCGACTCCATCGGCCAGCTCATCGGCTACCGGGTGCTGCAGGGCCTCGGCGGCGGCATGCTCATGCCGCTCGGCATGACGATCATGACGCGGGCGGCCGGCCCGGAGCGGATCGGCCGGCTGATGGCGGTGCTGGGCATCCCGATGCTGCTCGGCCCGATCGGCGGCCCGATCCTGGGCGGCTGGCTGATCGACGTGGCGAGCTGGCACTGGATCTTCCTGATCAACCTGCCGATCGGCGTCGTCGCGCTGGCCTACGCGCAGTGGGCGCTGCCGAAGGACGCCCCGGAGCCGTCGGAGTCGTTCGACTTCGTCGGCATGCTGATGCTCTCGCCGGGCCTGGCCCTCTTCCTCTACGGGGTGTCGTCGCTGCCCGAGACCGGCACGTTCGGCGACCGCAAGGTGTGGCTGCCGATGCTCGTCGGCGGGCTGCTGGTCGTCGCGTTCGTCGTCTACTCGTTCAAGCCGAAGCACCCGCTGCTCGACCTGCGGCTGCTGCGCGACCGCAACCTCACCGTCGCGTCCGTCACGATGGCCGTGTTCATGGTCGCGTTCATGGGCGCCGGGCTGCTGTTCCCGAGCTACTTCCTGCAGGTGCGCGGCGAGTCGACGCTCGACGCCGGCCTGCTGATGGCGCCGCAGGGCATCGGCGCGATGGTCACCATGCCGATCGCCGGCATGCTGGCCGACAAGATCCCGGTCGGCCGGACGGTGCCGTTCGCGCTGGTGCTGATCGCGGCGGGCTTCTTCGCGTTCACCCAGGTCGACACCGACACGTCCTACCTGCTGCTGTGCGGCTCGCTGTTCGTCATGGGCCTGGGCATGGGCGGCACGATGATGCCGATCATGACCTCGGCGCTGAAGACGCTGACCAACCACGAGGTGGCCCGGGGTTCCACGCTGCTGAACATCCTCCAGCAGATCGCCGGGTCGGTGGGTTCGGCGATCATGTCGGTGATCCTGACCAGCAAGCTGAACGACGCGCCGGTCATCCCGGGGGTGGTCGACCCGAACACGGGCGCGCCGGTCACCGAGGCCGGGCTGGCCATCGCCGTCAAGCAGAACCCGGACCTGGCCCAGCAGTTCCCGGTCGACCCGGGGCTGCTCCAGCGCGGCCTGGAGTTCGTCGCCGACTCGTTCGCCACGACGTTCTGGGTGGGCTTCGCCCTGGTGCTGGCGACGTTCGTGCCGGCCTTCTTCCTGCCGCGCCGTCGTCAGGTGTCCCACCTGCTCGACGACGAGCAGACGCCGGCCCCGGTGCTGATCCACTGATCCACTGATCGCCGCCCGTCGCGGCGTGGGGCGCCCTGCCCCACACCGCGACGGCGTCCCGGCCCGCGCCCACCCGGTGGGGCCGGGCGCTCAGGCCAGCGGGGCCACCGGACGGAAGGAGCTGTCCGCCCGGAAGACGGCGGTGTCCTGGTACAGGTCGATCCGCAGCGCGTAGTCGTAGTGACGCAGGTACCGGCCGGGGTAGTTGTAGGACTCCAGCGAGACCGCGCCGGTGACCGAGCCGGGCCGGGCGCAGAAGGTGGCGTCCCGTCCGAAGATCGCGCTGCCGTCGTTGGCGTCGGCCCGGATCCGGTAGTCGTAGTGCCGCAGGTACCTGCCGTCGGCGGTGCGCAGCGAGTAGCAGTTGGCGTCGGCGAGCCCGGCGACGACGGTGAGGGTGGCGTCCTGGCGGGCCTGCGCCGGGCTGGCCGTGGAGACCGGGTCGAGGTAGCCGAGGTTGTCGGCGCGGCGGGCCACGTACCGGTCGGGGAAGTTGACCGACTGCAACGACCGGGTGCCGGTGGGGAGCGTGACGCCGCCGGAGACCGTCTCGCGGAGCACCGTGAAGTGCCGGGCGAATCCGGACAACCCGGGCAGCTCGACCGGCGGGGTCCAGGTGCGCAGCCCGTCGGAGCTGTCGCTGAAAAAGTACTTGCCGACCGTGTACCCGTCGAAGTAGATCCGCCAGCCCCCGTTGTCGAGCGGCACCAGCGCCTGACCCTCGCGCGGGCCGCCCCAGCCGGCCCAGTCACCGGTGCCGACGAAGGTGTAGGGGCCGTTCAGGCTGCTCGCCGTGGCGTGCTCGATGTACTTGGTGGTCTCCTGCTTGGCGAAGGCGTGGTACGTCGCGCCGACCTTCACCACGAACGTGTCGATGTGGTTGGGGCCGATCCCGGAAAGGAGCGTGGGCGCCCCGAAGGCGGTGAGCGAGGCGTTGGTCGCGCGCAGCCGGTACGGCTTGAAGTCGGCCCCGTTGGTGGAGAGCGAGACGATCACGTTGACGCTGCCGTCGCTGTCGACGAACCACTCGGGGGCCCAGGTGTTCTGCACCGTCATCGGGATGGTGTGGTTGCGCAGGAACGTCCAGT
Organism: Micromonospora sp. NBRC 110038; assembly: GCF_020884815.1. Classification (NCBI taxonomy): domain Bacteria; kingdom Bacillati; phylum Actinomycetota; class Actinomycetes; order Micromonosporales; family Micromonosporaceae; genus Micromonospora; species Micromonospora sp. NBRC 110038. The sequence continues at coordinate 134,687 of NZ_BBOL01000008.1, forward strand.
TGACCCGGTCGGTGCTGGTGGCGAAGCCGATCGTGTTGCCGGTCCAGTTGGTGGTGTAGACGACGTAGTAGCGCCCGTCGGTGTGCCGGATGATGCTCGGGTCGCGGATCAGCCCGGTCGGCGGCGTGTAGGCGGGCCCGCGCAGCAGCCGGTAGCCGGTGGCGTCGGCCGACTCGTAGACGTACATGTTGGATTCGCTGCTGTTGGTGAACGCCGTCATCGTGTAGCGGGAGGTCTGCCCCGGTGGAGGCGCGGCGGCCGCCGGGGTGGCCCCGGCGGGCGGCAGCGCGGCGGCGAGCGACGCGAGGACGGTCACGGCCGTCAGCGCCGCCCGACGCCACGACCGACGGACGGTTCGGACCATCTGCCACCCCCACGCGAACAATCGAAGTTACTCGATGTTAACGCTCGCCTCACCGGGTGACAACGAGGGTGTGCCGCCGGTCAGTGCGCCGCCACGACCACCGCGTCGGCCGGCAGGCCGGCGAGCCGGGCCGGCCGCACGACGACGAGCAGGACCGCCATGGCCGCCACCATCCCGCCCGCCACCACCAGGGCCATCGCCACCGCACCGGTGCCGAGCATCCCCACCAGGGGCGCGGCCACCGCGCCGACGCCGAACTGCACCGCGCCGAGCAGGGCCGACGCCGTGCCCGCCGCCTCGCCGTGCCGGGACAGCGCCAGGGCCGGCGCGTTCGGCATCGCCAGCCCCGCCGCCGCGAGCACCGCCCACAGCGACGCCAGCAGGGTCGGCAGCCCACCCAGGCCGGTCGCGGCGAAGACGAGCAGCGCCAGCCCGGCCACGGTCCCCGCGCCCAGGGACGCGACGAGGATCCGCTGCGGGGAGTGGCGACGCAGCAGCCGCACGTTGAACTGGGTCGCCCCGATCAGCCCCACCGCGCCCGCCCCGAAGGCCAGCCCGAACTGCTGCTCGTCGAGGCCGTACTGCTGTTGCAGGACGAACGACGACCCGGCCACGTACGCGAACAGCGCCGCCATGGCCAGGCCGGCGACCAGCACCAGGCCGACGAACGTGCGGTCGCGCAGCAGCGAGCCGTACACGGCCAGGGTGGCGAGCGCGCCGCCGCGCCGCCGCCGCTCGGCCGGCAGCGTCTCGCGCAGGCCGAACACGGCGACCACGACGAGCACCGCACCGAAGGCGGCCAGGGCCACGAACACGCCCCGCCAGTCCGTCCAGCGCAGCAGCCCGCCGCCGAGGGTCGGCGCGAGGACCGGCGCGGCCCCCATGACCAGCAGCAACCGGGACAGCAGCGTGGCGAAGGCCGCGCCGCTGAACAGGTCGCGGACCACGGCCATCGCGACCACCGAGGCCGCCGCGACGCCGAGGCCCTGCACCACCCGCAGCGCGCCGAGGACGGCGACGCTCGGCGCGACCACGCAGAGCGCCGACGCCACGACGTGCAGGGCGATGCCGGCGATCAGCGGCTTGCGCCGCCCGACGGCGTCCGACAGCGGGCCGATCAGCAACTGGCCGACGGCGAGGCCGGCGAGGGTGCCGGTGAGGGTCAACTGCACCGCCGCCGACGTGGTCTGGAAGTCGGCGACGAGCGCCGGGAAGGTCGGCAGGTACATGTCGATGGTCAGCGGGCCCACCGCGATCAGCGAGCCGAGCACGAGGACGAGCCGCAGGCGCTGCCGGCGACCCATCGCGTCGCCCGGCATCGGCGGGGCTGCCGGTGCCACGGTGGCGGCCTTCATCGGGACGCCCCGGCGCGGCCGGCGCGCGGCCGGGCGGGAAATGATGCAACGGTCACAACAGGCTCCAAATCCGGAGCCCGGCATCTGATTCCCCGCCCGGCGACAGGTAACGCAGGTCACAGGCCGGCGGGCCCCCCACGAAGGGTACGGGCGCGGGGGGCCCGCCGGGCGTCAGACGGTCGAGCAGGTCGCGCCGTTGAGGGTGAAAGAGGACGGTTTGCCGGCGTTGCCGGTGTGGTTCGCCTGGAACCCGATGTCCACCGATCCGTTCGGGGCGAGGCTGCCGTTGTAGGAGACGTTGCGGGCGGTCACCGCGCCGCTGGTGGGCGAGTAGGTGGCGTTCCAGCCGCTGGTGATGCTCTGCCCGGTCGGCAGCGTGAACGCCAGGGTCCAGCCGTTGACGGCCGCGGTGCTGGTGTTGGTGATCGTGACGGACGCGGTCAGGCCGGTGCTCCAGGCGTTGACCGTGTACGCCACTCGGCACGCCCCGGACGCCGGAGGCGTGGTCGGCGGCGGGGTGGTGGGCGGGGGCGTCGTGGGCGGGGGCGTGGTCGGCGGGGGCGTCGTCGTCGGGGGCGTGCCGCCGATGCTGCCCGGCACCGCCCGCAGCGCGTTGTACCAGGCGGTGGCCATCTTGCCGTAGCCCGTCGCGTTGGGGTGGATGCCGTCAGCCAGGTCGGCGTAGGTCAGCGCGCTGCCGATGTCCACGAGGTGCACGCGGCGGCCGGCGTTGACCTTGCCCTGCACGATGCCCGGGATGGCCGCGTTGTACGTCCGCACGGCGTTCTCGGTGCCGGAGCGCGGGATGATCGTCGCGACGAAGACGTCCGCCGTCGGCGTGGTCGAGGTGATGCGGTCGATCAGCGTGGACAGGCGCGACGCGGCGGCGGTCGGGTCGCCGTACATGTCGTTGGTGCCGATGTGCAGCAGCACCGTGCGGGGCGTCGTCGCCCGCAGCCAGTTGACGACGTTGGCGTCGACCTGGGAGATGGTCCACCCCGAGTGGCCCTCGTGGTCGTGGTCGCCGAGGCTGGCCGGCCCGTTGAACATCGAGCCGACGAAGTCGATCCGGTAGCCGCCGGCGGCGAACTTCTGCCACAGGTCGATGCGGTAGCCGCCGGGGACGTTGAAGCCGTCCGTGATCGAGTCGCCGAGCGGCATCACCCGGACGCCGCCGTTGGACTCGGCGTTGGCGGGGGCGATCGCGAACGTGACGGCGGTGGCGACGACCGCCATGACGGCCGCCGCGGCGCCGAACAGGCGAGTTCTTCGTGTCATGCGTATCCTCCCGATGGTGGTTGCCCGGGCGAGGGACACGCCGGGCGAGGTGCGGAATCCGGGCGCGGCGGTGGCCCCGTCGAGGTCCGCCCACGGGCGGACGAGGGTGAACGGAGGCGCGGCGGGTCGGCGCACCACCGCAACTGCCGGGTACGGCATGGGAAGGCCAACCGTCAGCAGTGCCCGTGCGGCTGCGCCGCCGGCCCCGGCGTCCGGGCGGACGACCGGCGGCCCGTGGCTGGAGCGTGCCCTTCACCCTGGCCGCCGACACCATAGCTTGTGACCGCTAACACCCACAATGGATCGTCACCGGGCGATACTTCCAGGCGCGCGGCGGGCCGGACCGGGCCCCGGCTGCGGCGGTCAGAACAGCGCGTACCGGGCGCGAAGGAGGGTACGTCGGGACCGCCGTCAGCGCGGGGTCGACGACGGGGGCGACGGGGGCGCGGACGCCTGCGGCGTCGGGCTGGGCGACGCGCCCAGCGGCCCGTCGAACACCACCGCCGGCCGGTCGGCGTCGCGCACCCGGTGGAACACCTCCATGCGCAGCCGCGCCGCGTCGGCGGGGACGGCGAACGCGTAGTTGAGCCGCCGCGCCGCCCCCGCCTCCACCGTCGGGCCGGCGTTCGGGTACTCCGGGTCGGGCACGACGATCGCCGGGGTCAACCGGTCGTCGACCAGCCCCCGGAAGGAGAACTCGTTGACGTCCAGCGCCCCGGGCCGGCCGTTGGTGAGGCTGGCGATCACCACCGCGTACCAGGTGCCCTGGAGCTGGACCCGCTGCGGCACGGCAAGGGTGAGCGTGACGCCGTCGGGCCAGGCGTACGTCTGCCCGAAGGCCAGCCGGACCGGCGCCGGCACCGGTCCCGTCGGGCCGGGGTCCGGCGGCGGTGGGGTGTCCGGCCGGGCCGGCCGCCGGTGGGCAGCCACCGGCAGTAGGTGGTGAGGGCCACCTGGGCCCGGCCCGGGCGGCGCACCTCGCCGCGCCGGGTCCCGTCGTAGAGCACCTGACCGAAGGCGCGCAGCCCCGGCGCGTCGGAGCCGGCGGCCCGCCGGCCCACCTCGACGTTGGTGATCGCCTGCTGGTCCACCAGCAGCGGGCGACCGGCCGCGGTCTGCGCGAACCGGCAGACGTCGGGCGCGGCCACGGTGCCGGCGGCCGGCGGGGGCGCGGCGGCGGCGACCTGCTCCGGCACCCATGATCCGCCCCGGCCGGGTATGAACTCGTTGGCGGACAGCCACAACCCGACGACCGGGCCGACGTAGCCCAGCACGACCGGCCCGGTCACGGCGACCACGACGACGCGGGGCCAGCGCCGGGCCCGGCGGGCACCGGCGGGCGCGGCCGGGTGGCCCCGCGGCCACCGCGCGCGGCGCCACCGCACCAGCCGGCCCACCGACGCCACGAGCGTGCCGGCCACGACCGCCGCCGCCAGGCCGAACACCCCGACCAGGGTGTTCGCGCCACCGATGGTGAGCACGCCCTGGTAGACGCTGCCGCAGCCGGCGCCCAGACACAACTCGACGAAGGAGAGCGTGAGCAGCACCGACACCAGCGCGTAGCCGGTGAGCACCGCCGCGACGAGGGCGTGCGCCGGGCCGAGCCCGACGCCGGACCGGCCGCCGAGGGCCGCGGCGACGAACGCGACCACCAGCTGCACGAGCGCGACGACGCCGAGCAGCGCGTAGACGTTGAGCAGGGCCCGCTGGTAGCTGCCCGGGTCCAGCTCACGGCCCAGCCAGGTCGCCGCCGCCACCAGCAGCCGACCGGAGCTGGCCTCGTTGACGGCCAGCGCGACGACGAAGACCAGCGCGGGCGGCAGCAGCGCCGCCGCGGGCCGGATGCGCGGCCGGGGCAGGGCCGCGCCGTCGGCGCGGTCGAGGCGCACCGCCCGCAGGATCCCGCCGCGCCGCACGGCGGCCGTCAGCGGGTACGCCGCAGCCGCGAGCAGCGGCAGCAGCACCCACGGGTCCAGCGCGCTGCCGAACACGCCGACGGGCAGCGCGACGGGCACGCCGGTGCCGGCCACCGAGGTCCCCGTCGACCAGGCCGTCAGGCCGGCGCCGAAGGCGAGCGCGGCCAGCGCCTGGCCCGCGCGTACGGCCGGGGTCAGGGTGCGGCCGGCCGCCGACGGCAGCCACGCCGCCGCCGAGGCCACCGACCAGCGGGCGAACAGCAGGCAGCCCAGGGTGAGCAGCACCAGCGCGAGCACGCCCTGCGCCGGGAACTGCCGCAGGATCGACGGCCAGGTCGCGTCGTCGCTCAGCGGCGCGGCGACGAGTTCGCCACCGGCGATGCCGGCGGCCAGCGCCAGGCCGGGCCGGACGCCGGTGGGCAGCGGCGTGCCGGTCACCAGGGACACGAGGGCCTGCCGCCACAGGCCGGTGCCGACGACGGTCACGGTCAGCGCGCCGAGCAGCGCCGAGGCCAGCAACAGGCCGTGCAGCCGGTCACCGCCGAGCAGGTTGGTGGTGATGGTGCTCAGGTACGGCAGCGAGACGCCGACGGTGACGCCGGCCGCCAGCGCCTCGACGGCACCGGCGCGCAGCAGCGCCTCGGGCCGGCGTACCACGTCGGCGCGGTCGCCGTTGGTCGGGTGCAGCCGCAGCAGCCGCCACCACGCGCGCCGCGCCGGCCCGAGCGGCCCGCCCGCCGGGGGCTCCCGCTCCGGGAATGCCTGCGGGTGGAAGGGCGGATCGGTGCGGTCGGGGCCGGCCACGGACGCGCGCACGTCGGCGTGGTGTTCCCGGGCGCGGATCACCGCCGCCCTGACGAGCCAGAGCAGGGCGACCGCGACGCCGAGCCGCCACCCGACGGGCCACAGCAGGGCGGGCGTCCGGACGGCCACGAAGGCCAGCAGCGGCACGGCCACCACCAGCACGAACGCCCAGCCGCTGAGCAGCGCCAGGACGGTGCGGTCGACGTCGCGGTTGCGCAGGTGGGCGAGCTCGTGCCGGACCACCGCCCGCAGCGCCAGCAGGCCGTCGTCGCTGGTGTCGTGCAGCAGTCCCCGGTTGAGGCGGACGTGGTGGTGGGGGCGGCAGCCGAAGGCCCGGCCGCCCGGCCCGGTGCGGTACGGGTTGACGACGAAGCGGGGCGGGCGGGTCAACCGCGCCTCGTCGACCAGCCGCGCGATCTCCCGCGCCGCGACCGGGTAGACGACCGGGTCGAGGGGACGCAGCCCCTGCCGGCGGATCAGCCGGCGGGGGTGCCGCCGGTAGCCGACGAACATCGCGGTCGCCACCAGTGCCGCCGCGCCCAGGCCGACCCCCGCCCGGCGGACGTCGACCGCCGATTTGCAGGCCAGGTAGCCGTCGGTGACCCGCTGCGGCGGCCCGGTCGCGGCGGCGGTGTCGGCGGCGACGACGCACCGCCGGTAGCTGCTCTCCCAGCCGGTCAGGCCGCCGGCCACGGCGTCGTAGGTGTAGGCGGCGGCGCTGAGGGTGAGCGTCATCAGCAGCAGGAACAGCGAGGTGGTCGCGGGCGGGAGGGTGAACGGGTTCAGCCGTGCCCGGTCGGTGGCCGGGTCCGCTACGGCCGGGCGTTCCACCGCTGCACCAGCGCGGCGGCGAGGTCGGCGGCGAGGGCCTCGGGCGCGCCCCGGTCGGCGGCGCGCCGGGCCGCCAGCGCCCTGATCCGCTCCTCCTGGCCGGGCGGGATCGGCGGGGCCGTGCTGTCCTCGCCGACGGCGGGGCCGCGGAACGGCCACCAGCCCGCCGCCCGGTAGCGGCGTCCGGCGGCCTTCGCGCCGGTGACGACGAGGTCCTTGCAGATGTCCACGACCACCGCGGCGGCGAGCACGCCCACCGCATGGCCCGCCTCCTCCCAGCCGGCGGCGGTGGGCTCCGCGCCGGCCCGGCCCGCCCGGCTGGCGGCGGCCGGATCGCGCAGGTAGGCGGTCGCCACGAAGTCGAAGTCCGACAGCTCGTCCGGTGCCACCTCCGCGACGATGTCGCGGGCGATGTCGATGACCTTGCGCTGTTCTGTGACCGGCACCGCGCTCTCCCCTGAATCCGGAGTCAGGGGCAGCGTGGCAGAGCGGCGCGGGGCGAGGTGTCGGCTGACCGACACCGCCCACGCGTTCGCCGGATCGGCCGAGCGTCGGCGCGGCCGATCGGCTGGCGGCTCCTCCCGGTCGGGCGGTCGAGCCGGGCGGATGACGGGCAGGGTGGCGAGCCGGGCGGGCGGGTGGCGGGGACGGTCACCGCCCGCCGCTACGGCGGACGCCCCGCGCGCCGACCATCGCGAGGGCGACCAACGCCAGCGCCACCGCGACGCCGCCCACCACGAGGGATGCGGTGCCGCCGCGCCCGGCCCGGTCCCGGGAGCCGGGTCCGGCGGCGGCGCGGTCGCCGGCCCGGTCGGCCGCGCCACGGTCGGCGGCACGCCCGGTCGGCCCCGGTCCGGTCCGGCGCGCGGACGGGGTCGGGCCGGGGGGCAGGGCGTAGCGCAGGATCCGCGGCCGCGTGCCGGGTGGCTGGTTCGCCGTCTCCGAGACAGTGAGCAGGGACCGGCCGTCGGGGCTGTAGCTGACCGACTCGCCCTGCGGTTCGTCGGGCAGGGCGATACTCCTCGGCCGGCCGGTGGTGAGCGCCCCGACGAGATCGCCGTCGGCGACGTCGAACTCGAAGGCGTCGGCGTAGGTGCGCAGCACCACCCGCCGCCCGTCGGGCGCGCTCGCCCCGCCGGTGACCACCCTGCGGCCCAGGAAGGAGTACGGGTTGCCGGTCGTGGTGGACGGCAACCGCACCTGCCCGACCCGGGCCAGCGGCACCGTACCGCCGGCCCGCAGCGGCGCGGCCGGGCGGTACAGGCCCGCGCTGCCGCCCTGTTTCGTCACGATCACGGGCCGCCCGGCCGCGTCGACCAGGAGGGCCTCCGCGTCGTGGGCCCCGTCCGGGTACGTCAGCCGGTGCAGCACCGGGCGGGCCGCGCCGGGCGACAGCCGCCACAGGGCGACCGTCCGGCGGGCCCGGTCGTTGTCTCCGGTGTCGGCGACCCAGATCGTGCCGTCCGCGCCCACGGCCAGGTCCTCGGTGTCGCGGGGCCGCGAGGGGTAACGCACCGTCCGCACCACGCGGCAGCGGTCGTCGAGGAAGAAGATCCGGCGGCGGGACTCCTCGTCGGCGCCGTCGTTGACCACGACGAACCCGTCGTCGGTGGCGACGAGGCCGGAGATCTCGGTCAACCGGTCGTCGCGGATGTCGCACACCGGCCGGCCCGCCGGCGGCGCGGGCGCGGTGACGGGTCCCGCCGCCGCGACGCCGGGGGCGAGGGCGAGGGCGACGACCGTGGCCGCCGTGGCTGCTGCCGCCGACCACCGCCGAGGGTGCCGGATCGATCCGGGGTTGGTCACCCCCCGCATCATTCCGGCCCCACCGTCCAGTGGGGAATCCCGGTGCCGCCGGCTACTGGTCGACCTGGCACGCGGCCCCGTTGAGGGCGAAGTCGTCGGGGCGCGGGTTGCTCGTGCCGTAGCTGGCCTGGAAGCCGAAGCTCGCCGTGGCACCCTGCGGCAGACCGGCGTTCCAGTCGACGTTGCGGGCGGTGACACCGGCCCCGGATTGGGTGACCTGCGCGTTCCAGGCGTTGGTGACCCGCTGCCCGGCGGCGAACGACCAGGTCAGCGCCCACCCGTTGAGCGCCGGCCCGCGGTTGGTGAGCCGCACCTCCGCCGTGAACCCGCCGGTCCACTGGTTGGGCGTCCAGGTGACCAGGCAGGGGGCCGGCGCACCGGTCGGCGGGGGCGTCGTGGGCTGGGTGGTCGGCGGAGCGGTCGTCGGCGGGGGCGTCGTGGTGGGCTGGGGCGTGGTGTCGCGCGGCGGGAAGCGCAGGATCCGGTCGTCGGTCGCCGCCGGCGAGCCGCGCCCGTCGCGGTTGCTGGTAGCGACCCAGAGCCAGCCGTCCGGGCCGTACTCCACCGTGCGCAGCCGCCCGTACGCGCCGACCAGCTCGGCGACCGGGGTGCCCGCGCCGCCCGCGCCGTCGAGCGGCACGTTCCACAGCCGGGTCCCGCGCAGCGCGGCGACGAAGAGCCGGTTGCCGGCGATCGTCGCGCCGCTCGGGGACGCCTCGGCGGTCGTCCACACCAGCAGCGGGTCGCGGAAGCGGGGGTCGTTGCCCCGGCCCTCCACCGTCGGCCAGCCGTAGTTGCCACCGGCGACGACGAGGTTGACCTCGTCCCAGGTGTTCTGCCCGAACTCGGTGGCGTAGAGCCTGCCCTGGGCGTCCCAGGCCAGGCCCTGCACGTTGCGGTGGCCGAGGCTGTAGACCAGCGACCCGGGGAACGGGTTGTCCGGCGGGACCGATCCGTCCGGCCGCATCCGCAGGATCTTGCCGTTGCGGCTGGCCGGGTTCTGCGCGTTGGCGGTCTGCCCCGCGTCGCCGACGCCGGCGTAGAGCAGGCCGTCCGGCCCGAAGGCGATGCGTCCGCCGTCGTGGTTGCTGGCCCGGGCCAGGCCGGTGAGGATCGGCGTCTGGGTCTGCGGGGCGGTGAGCCGGAACCGGACGATCCGGTTGTCCGTGGCGGTGGTCAGGTAGACGTAGACGTAGCCGTCCTGGGCGTACGTCGGCGAGACGGCGAGGCCGAGCAGGCCGCCCTCGCCGACCGGGGTGACGCCGGAGATCTGGGCCACCGCCTCGGGCGGCTGCCCCGGCCGCACCCGCAGCACCTGCGCGGAGTTGCGCAGCGTCACCAGGGCGCTGCCGTCGGGCAGGAAGTCCATCCCCCAGGGCACCGTCAGGCCGCTGGCGGCGACCTGCGGGCGGCTGAGATCGAAGTCACCGACGGCCAGGGCGACGCCGGCCGCCGGGCGGGGGCCGGCGGGCGACGGCGGGTCGGCGAGAGCTGCGGCGCCGGCGCCGCTCACCGCGAGACCCGCCACGACCGCTGCCACCATCATCGACCGGGCTCTCACGGCAAACCCCTCCAAACCATCCAGAGAATGACGTCAATATATCCGGCCGGCGGGAAATGCGACAGACAGCGACGCGGGCGACCACGTCGGGCGGGGGCCGGCATCGGCCCGGTCGAGGCGGCCGGCTCGACCGGGCCGGGCCCCGCCGCATCCGGTCAGGCCGCGCCGCGCCTGACGACCGGTTCGGCCCCGGCGGCCAGGCCGGCGTACCGGCCCTGGTGGTAGAGCAGCGGCGAGCCGACGTCGGCGTGCCGGAGCAGCTCCGGCTCGGCCAACACGATGGCGTGGTCGCCGACGGTCACCCGGTCGACCACCCGGCACAGCAGCCAGGCCAGGGTGTCGTCGAGGACGGGCAGCCCCTGCGGTCCGGTACGCCAGCGGGTCGGCGCGGCGAACCGGTCGATGCCGCTGGTGGCGAAGGTCCGGGCCAGTTCCTGCTGTTGGTGGGCGAGCAGGTGCACCCCCACGTGCCGGGCCTTCGCGACGGCGGGCCAACTGGACGAGCGCAGGTTCAGGCAGAACGAGACGACCGGCGGCGCCAGCGAGACCGAGGTGAACGAGGTGGCGGTGAAGCCCGCCTTCGGCGGGCCGGGCGCGGTGACCACGACGACGGTGCTGGCCTGGTGGCGCAGCAGCGTACGCAGCGCGTCGGCGGCAGTCGGCGGGGCGTCCAGGGGTGTGGTCATGAACTGGCCTCCGGTTCGAGGGGTCGGTTGGTCACCAGGCGGTGTGTTGCAGCGCGACGATCGGCGCCAGCGGCGCGCCGAGGCGCAGTCGCTCGAGGAAGCCGACGATCTCCGCGGCCACGGAGCGGTGTTGCAGGTCGTTGAGGACGTCGTGGTGGGCGCCCCGGATCACCGACAGCCGCGCCAGCGGCAGGGCGCGCGCCAGCCGGGTCAGCCGGTCCCGGTCGGCGTACGGGTCGGCCTCCCCCACCAGCAGCAGGTGCGCCACCCCGGCCCGGCCGGCATACGCGGCGTCGAGCAGCGGCGCGGGAACCGGCTCGGCGAGGGTGCCCGGATGCACCGACGGGTCGTCGCTGAGCACGCCCCGGTGCACTGCGCAGTGGGTGCGGGTGTCCAGTTCGTCGGCCCAGTCGCCGGGGCGGTGGGCGGCCTGGCCGGGCAGCCCGGCCAGCACGACGGCGGCCGGCCACCACACCGCGTCCGGGGTGGCGCGAGTGACGAGGGCGGCCACGACGGCGGCACCCGTGTCGGCGCCGACGAGCACCAGCGGGCGCACCGGGCTGTCGGCACCGGTTCCCTCGGCCGCGTCGTCGCCGGTGCCCTTGACCGCGTCGGCGAGCACGGACGCGAACCGGTCCAGGGAGCCGGCGACGTCGGCGTCGTCGACGATGGGGGCGGGCACGACGCGTACCCGGTAGGAGTCGGCGGCCAGCCGGCGGCCGAGGCGTACGTAGCTGGCCTGGCTCTCGCCACGTCCGGGGGCGACGAGGACGGTGCCTCGGGTCCGCAGCTCGGCGGGGCCGGTGAAGTCGAGGTAGTCGGCCATGAGGGGCCCTTTCTTCGGAGGACGGCTCAGGTGGCGGGGGCGGCGGCGACGAGGGCTCCGGCGGCGTCCGGCGCGACGGTCGACCGGCCGAGGACGCGGTCGAGCACGGCGGCGGCGCCGCCGGCCGGCAGCGTCGTCCCCCGCCAGGCCACGTGCTGGTCGGGGCGGACGAGTACGACGCCGCCCGAGTAGACGTCGCGGGCCGCGCTGTGGGTGAGGTGCACGACGGACAGCCGCAGGCCCCGCGCGGCGGCCTCGGCCGCGAAGGCGGGCGCGACGGCCTCGTCCCCGTCTGCGACCAGCAGGCCGAGGTCGTCGCCGAGCCGGTCGTAGAGGGTGTCGCCCCACGGGTCGACGTACGCGTCGGGTGCCCGGTGTCCGGGGCGCGGGTCGTCGACGTACGCGTCGGCCGCCCACGGGGTCTCCGAGGTGAGCTGGTCCGGCTCGTACCAGATGACGCCGGAGGCGTCGTAGCGCTCGTCGTAGGTCACGCCGGGCGCGTCCCCGCCCCGGTCGCCGGCGAGCAGCGCGCCGATCTCGGCGCGGCGGCGGGCCGCGTCGGGGCCCGTGTCGGCGTCGTCGGGCACGCCGATGTCGCGGATCGCCCGCAGGGTGTCGCGGGCGCGGCGGGCCCGGTCGAGGGCGTGGTCGGCGACGCGCCAGTTGTGCGGCCGCCGCTCGTGGTCGTACGAGTCGAGCAGGGCGTCGCCGCCGTGGCCGGCGAGGACGGCGGCGAGCTTCCAGCCGAGGTTGACCACGTCGCCGAACCCCTCGCCGAGGTTGCCGCCGGGGGTGCGCACGTGGGCGGCGTCGCCGGCGAGCAGCACCCGGCCGGCGCGGAACGTCTCGGCGATGCGGGTGGCCTGGTAGAAGGACGTGACCGAGGCCAGCTCCAGGTCGAGGTCGACGCCGAACGCCGCGCGGGCGCTGGCCAGCAGCTCGGCGTCGGCGGGCTGGGCGTCCAGCGGGTACGGGCCGGCGTACACCCGCCACTCGTGGGTGCTGATCGCGGCGAGGAACCCCGACGCCCGCTGGTTGAACACGATGTTCGTGCCGCTCGGGGCGGGGCCGAGACGGTCGGTGGCGTCGCCGGTGCGCACGACGAGGCGGAACATCTTCTCGTCGGCGTACGCGCCCTCGCGGGCGATGCCGGCGAGGCGGCGCACGGTGCTGCTGCCGCCGTCGGCGCCGACGACGTACGCGGACCGGATCGTGCGGGTATCGCCGGTGGTGGTGGACACGACGGTGGTGTCCACGCCGTCGCCGGTGTCGCGCAGCGCGTCGACCCGCCAGCCGCCGCAGACGGGCACGTCGTGCTGGCGCAGGTGGTCGAGGAAGACCCGCTGGAGGGCGGTCTGCGGGCGGCGGATCGGCCGGGCGAGGGAGAACCGGGCGCGCTCGGCGTCGGCGGCCGGGCGGGGCGCGAGGTCGTGGCCCACGAGGGAGGTGGCCAGGCGGATGCCCCGGTTCCACTCGGGTGGGAAGGTCCATTCGGCACGGATGCGGTGCAGCAGCCCCCACCGGCGGAAGTGCTCCACGACGCGGGGTGAGTGTCCCATCGCGCCGGCGCGGACGAGGGCGGCGGAACGGGCGGCGTCGACGACCGCGACCGGCACGCCCCGGGCGGCGAGTTCCACGGCGGCGGCGAGCCCCACCGGTCCCGCGCCGACGACGAGGACGCCGGTGCTCGCCGATGGCGTGGTCGACGGAAAGTGGACGGTGTGCACGTCCCGTCCGCCGGTGGCGGAGTGCTGTTCGGGCATGACGGTTCTCCTTCAGGCGTCGGTGGTGGCGTGCGCGGCGGAGTGCAGCAGGTCACGCAGCGCGTCGCGCCGGGTGCGGTCGGCAGCGGCCGAGCGCAGCGTGGGCGCGGAGCCGACGAGCAGGCGGGTGTAGGGGTGCCGGGGCGCGTTGACGACGGACCGGGCGGGGCCGACCTCGACGATCTCGCCCTGGTAGAGCACGGCGATCCGGTCGGCGACGCCGGCGACGGAGCCGAGGTCGTGGGAGATGAACAGCAGCGCCGTGCCGGCGTCGCGCAGGTGTTTGAGCAGCTCCAGCGCCCGTACCCGGTTGGCCGAGTCCAGGGCGCTGACGGGCTCGTCGAGGATGACCAGCTCCGGATCGGTGACCAGGGCCCGGGCCACGGCGACGCGCTGGCGCTGGCCGCCGGACAGCTCGCCGGGCAGCCGGGACAGCAGCGCGGCGTCGAGGTGTACGCGGGCGAGCTGCGCGCGGACGCGTGCGGCGGCCTCCGCCCGGGTCCGGCCGGCGATGAGCAACGGTTCGACCAGGGACTCCTCGACGCTGAGGTCGGGGTCGAGGCTGCGCAGCGGATCCTGGAAGACGTACTGCAGGACGCCCCGGCGGCGCAGGGCCCGCCACCGGCGGGCGGAGTGGCCGGTGACGTCCTCGCCGGCGACGACGACGCGGCCGGCCGAGGGGCGGACCAGGCCGAGCACGGCGCGGGCGAGGGTCGACTTGCCGGAGCCGGTCTCGCCGATGACGCCCACGGTCTCGCCGGGCGCGACCGACAGGGTGGCGGCGCGCAGCGCGTGCAGGCGCCCGTGCCGGCGGCGGTAGTGCACGTCGAGGCCGGTCACGTCGAGGACGGGCCGGGTCGGGTCAGCCGACATGGTCGAGCTCCTTCGCGTGGTGCGCCGGAGCCCCGGCGTGGGCGTCGGCCGGCTCGCGGTCGTCGAGGAAGCGGTCGAGGCCGTACTGCTCGTGCTCGGCGACGAGCAGCCGGGTGTACTCGTGCCGGGGCCGGAACAGGATGTCGGCCGTGGGTCCCTGCTCGACGACCTCGCCGGCCCGCATGACGAGCACCTCGTCGCAGAGCTGCGCCACGACGGCCAGGTCGTGGGAGACGACCACGAGCGCCAGCCCGGCGCGTTCCCGCAGCTCGGCGAGGAGGTCGAGGATCTCGGCCTGCACGGTGACGTCGAGCGCGGTGGTGGCCTCGTCGGCGATGAGGACCTGCGGGTCGGCCGCGATCGCCGTGCCGATGAGGACGCGTTGCAGCATGCCGCCGGACAGCTCGTGCGGGTACTGCTGGTAGACCCCCTCCGGGTCGCGCAGCCGCAGGGTGGCGAGCAGGTCGACGGCCCGCCGCCGGGCTTCCCGCCGCTTCAGCCGCCGCTTTGCCCGCAGCACCTCGGCGATCTGGGCGCCGACGCGCAGCGACGGGTTGAGGTAGGAGGCGGGGTCCTGGAAGACGGCGCTCACGGTCGCGCCGCGCAGGTCGGTCCACTCCCGCCGGGTGAGGTCGGCGACGTCCCGGCCGGCGAGGTGGATCGCGCCGCCCGCCACGGTGAAGTGCTCCGGCAGGATGCCGAGCACGGCCCGGCAGGTGAGGGTCTTGCCGCTGCCGGACTCCCCCACGATGCCGACCGCCCGGCCGGGGGTGAGCGAGAAGGACACCCCGCGCACCACGTCCCGGTTGCGCACCGCGTCGTGGATGCGCACGTCGCGCAGGCTCAGCACCTCGTCGGCCATCAGGCACTCCCTTCCGCGGCGGCCAGCCGGCCCCGGATCGTCCTGCTGTGCAACAGCGCGCGGCCGGCCTCGCCGGACACGTCGCGGATCGCGTCGGCGAGCAGGTTGCACGCCCACACGGTGGCCATGATCAGCACGGTCGGGGCGAGCGGCGCCCACGGCCGGTAGCTGAGGTAGCCGAGGTCGGAGGCGAGCACCCCGCCCCAGGTGGGGGCGGGCGGGCGTACGCCGATGCCGAGGAACGTCAGGCTGGACACCACGACGAAGCCGACGCCGGCGGTGTTGGCCAGCGCGATCGCGATGGGCGGGAGCACCTTGGCCCAGACGTGCCGGCGCACGATCCAGCCGACGGACGCGCCGGAAATGACCGCCGCCTCGACGTACGGGGAGCGGGCGACCGACAGCGTCGCCGCCCGGGACACCCGGAAGAACAGCGGCGAGACCATGATGCCCACCGTGAGCATCGCCTGCGGGATGCCGTTGCCGAGCAGGGCGGTCACCGCGACGGCGAACACCAGGAACGGCAGCGCGATGAGGGTGTCGGCCAGCCGCAGCGTCACCCACTCGAAGCCGCGCCCGAGGTAGACCGACAGGATGCCGGGGACGACGCCGACGACGAGCGCCATCAGCGTGACCTGCACGGCGCCCAGGACGCTGAGCCGGGAGCCGGCCAGCAGCCGGCTGAGCACGTCGCGGCCGAGGTAGTCGGTGCCGAGCAGGTGCCGCGCCGACGGCGGGGCGAGGATGTCGGTGCCGCCGGCCAGGGGGTCCTGCGGAGCCAGCAGCGGCCCGAACAGGGCCAGCAGCGCGATCGCGGCGAGGATGCCCACGGCGATGCGGCCGGAGGTGAGGCCGAGGATCCGGCGGATCACGTCACACCCCTCTCGCCGAGGCCGGGGTGACCCGGCTCAGAACGACGTTGACCAGCAGGTTGAACACGACGACGAGCACGATCGAGACGACCAGGACGCCCTGCACGGCGGGGACGTCGCCGCGCTGGGCCGAGCTGGCGGCGAACTGGCCGAACCCCGGCATCCCGAAGATCGCCTCGGTCACCACCGCACCGCCGAGCAGGTTGGGGAACTTCATCCCCAGCACGGTGAGCGCGGGCCCGATGCCGTTGCGCAGCACGTGCCGGAAGAAGATCCGGCGGGGGCCGAGGCCGCGCACGACGGCCCCGGTGACGTAGTTCTCCCGGTAGGCCGCCACGAGGCCGGAGCGCAGTTGTCGGGCCACGTCGGAGACCGTGTCGAAGCTGAGCGCGATCGCCGGCAGGGTGATGTGCGCCAGCCAGACGCCCAGCCCCCGGTCCGCCGGGGCGTAGCCGGCGGACGGGAACCAGCCGAACCCGACCGCGAACACCGCGACCAGGACGATGCCGACGACGAACGACGGCATCACCGACACGACGGTCATGAACCCGGTGATGGTCCGGTCGACCCAGGTGCTGCGCCGCAGCGCCGCGAGGACGCCGAAGCCGAACCCGAACACGACGCCGATGGCCAGCGCGAGCCCGGCGACGGACAGGCTGATCACCGCGCCCTCGGCGAGCAGTCGGGAGATGTCGGCCCCGTTGTGCCAGCTCGTGCCGAGGTCGCCGGAGAGCACGTCGCCGAACCAGTCGAGGTACTGGGTGAGGAAGGGCCGGTCCAGGCCCCACTGGTGCTCGATTCGGGCGATCGACTCCGGCGTGGCCGACTCGCCGAGTTGCAGTTGCGCCGGGCTGAGGCCGCTGAGGGCACGCAGCGCGAACGTCACGAACGTCGCCACACCGAAGACGGGGACGAAGATCGCGACCGAGCGGGCGGTCACGGCCGCGGTGCGGCCCAGGGCCCGGCGCAGACGGGTCGCGGTCACGGCGTCACCTTGACGCCGGTCCAGTGCAGTTGCCCCGGGACGGCCGGCAGCGCGGACAGCTTGGTGCTCTTGACGAGGATGTTCGGCTGCGAGTAGGTGAAGACCAGCGCCCGGCTGGCCAGCCCGGCCCGGGTGGCCGCCTGAAGGTTGCGGGCGTAGTCGGGCGATTCCAGGGGCGTGCGGCGGGCCAGGGATACGGCCTCGGCGAAGCCGTCGGGCTCGTACGGGGTGCTGAGGTTGAGCGGGCCGTTCGGGCCGAAGTGGGCGGTCAGGGTCTGCACCGGCGACTCGCGGCCGGTGGTGCCGTACAGCGACAGGGTGAGGTCCTTGGCGAAGAACGGCGTGGACCAGTTCGGGTCGACCTTGATGGCGACGTCGATGCCGACGGCGCCGAGCTGGGACTGGACGATCTCCGCGGCCGTCGACTGGGCCGGGACGACCAGGTCGAGCTTGATCTGCCCGGGGGTGTAGCCGGCCTCGGCGAGCAGCTCGCGGGACCGGTCGGGGTCGTAGGGATAGCGGTTGGCCGACTGCTCGTCGTAGGCGACGTAGCCCGGGGGGAACGGCTGGTCGGTGGCCTTGCCGTAGCCGAAGGTGACCTTGTCGACGTACTCCTGGCGGTTGACGGCGTGCCGCACCGCATCGACGACCTTCGGGTCGTCGAAGGGCTTCTTGTTGACGTTGATGCTGATGTTGGCCGCGTTGAAGCCGGGCTGGAAGACCACGTCGAGCCCGGCGGCCTTGGCCGGCTTGACCTGGGTGGGTTCGAGGTACGCCAGGTCGTAGACGCCGGTCTGCACGCTGGAGACGACGGTGGCGGCGTCCGGCGCGGAGTGCAGCTCCACCCGGTCGAGGTGGATGTTGGCGGCGTTCCAGTAGTCCGGGTTCTTCGCGAGGTAGACGTGCGAGCCGGGCACGTTCTCGGTGACGACGAACGGGCCCGCGCCGACCGGGGACTGGTCCAGCTTGGCCGGGTCCCGGGCGGCCCTCGGGCTGGTGATCTGCGCGACGCGCTGGCCCAGCAGCAGCGGGATCTGGTAGTCCACCTGGGTCAGCCGGACGACGACGTCGAGGTCGCCGCGGGTGGTGACCTCCCTGATGGAGGTGAGGTCGCCGAACAGGGCCGAGTTCTGCTGCGTCTTGGCGCGTTCGAGGTAGAGCTTGACCGCCTCGGCGTCCAGCGGCTCGCCGTCGGTGAACTTCAGGCCGGGTCGCAGGTGGAAGGTCACCTCGTCGCCGGCGGCGTTGTAGTCCCAGCCCTGGGCGAGGCCGGGCACCGCCTTGCCCGACTCGTCGATCTCGGTCAGGGACGCGTACGCCAGGGAGAGGATGCGGAACTGGGCGCCGCTGCCGCTGACGACGGGGTCCCAGTGGGCGGGCAGGGCCACCGCCCACCGCAGGGTGGGCGTGCCGCCGGAGCTGCCGGCGTCGGTGGCGCAGCCGGTCAGCGCCAGGGCGAGCGCCGCCCCGAGCGCGGCGGCCCATCTCGTACGTCGGGCGATGGTCATGGTGGTGCCTTTCCGGATCGTGTCGGGGATGGTCACGGGACGGGGCTGAGGTCGGCGGGGGCGGAGTGCGCGGCGGCCCGGCGGGCGGCGGTGTGCCTGTTCTCGGGGATCGGCAGGCCGAGGTTGCCGCGCAGGGTGCTGGCCGCGTAGCCGCTGCGCGCGACGCCGCGTTCACGCAGGATGGGCAGGACGTCGTCGGTGAACCGGGCGAACTCGCTGGGCACGGTGACGCTGACGTTGAGCCCGTCGAGGGCCCCGGCGCGGAACCACCGCTCGATCTCGTTGGCCACGGTCAGCGGCGACCCGACGAACGGCGACCGCTGGGCGTCGAGCAGGTGCTGCACGGTCTGCCGGAGGGTCAACCCGTTGTCCCGGGCGAGCTTCTTGATCCGCTCGGCCTGGGTCCTGAAGCTGCGGTCCCCGGCGGCGCCGACCTCGGGGAAGGGCGCGTCGAGGTCGTAGCGGGAGAAGTCGTGCCAGCCGAAGGGGCGGCCCAGCTCGGCGAGCGCCCGGTCGAAGCTCTTGCCGTCGCGGGTCGCGCGCTCCTTCTCCCGGGCCTCGGCGTCGGTGTCGGCGACGACGGGGCTGATGCCGGGGAAGATGAGAACGTGCTCGGGGTCGCGGCCCCTCGCCGCCGCCCGGGCGCGGATGTCGCGGGCGAACGCCTGCCCCTGCTCGATGGTCTGGGCGTGGGTGAAGATCGCCTCGCCGACGGTGGCGCCCAGGTCGCGCCCCTCGTCGGAGTCGCCGGCCTGGAAGATGACCGGCTGGCCCTGCGGGGACCGTTCGATGTTCAGCGGCCCGGCGACGGAGAAGTGCTCCCCCACGTGGTGCAGGGCGTGCTGGCGGGACCGGTCGAAGAAGACGCCCCGCTCCTTGTCGCGGGGGAAGGCATCGTCCTCGTAGGAGTCCCAGAGGCCCTGCACGACGCGGACGTGCTCCAGCGCGCGGCCGTAGCGGGTGGCGTAGTCGTAGTGCTCGGCGCGGCCGTAGTTGCCGGCGGTGCCGCCGTCGCCGGTGGCCACGACGTTCCAGCCGGCCCGGCCGCCGCTGATCAGGTCCAGTGAGGCCAGTCGGCGGGCGACGTTGAACGGGTCGTTGTAGGAGGTGGTGAGCGTGCCGACCAGGCCGATGTGGGTGGTGTGCACGGCCACGGCGGACAGCAGGGTCAGCGGTTCCAGCCGGTTGAGGTAGTGGTGCGGCGAGTCCGGCGTGATGAACTGGCTGTCGACGATGAAGACCAGGTCGAACCCGGCCGCCTCGGCCTGCCGGGCGCGGGCGATGTACCAGTGGATGTCGACGCTGGCGGTGCCGGGGATCTCCGGGTCGAGCCACGTGTGGTGTTGGCCGGGGCCACCGACGCCGAGCAGGACGGCGCCCAGCTTGAGGGTCTTTTCGGTCATGAGGGTGCCTTCTCGGTCAGCAGGGTGCAGGCGGAGGCCACGCCGACGCCCGCCGGGCACAGCCCGGCGTCGGGGCGGAGCGGTCGTGGGGATGCGAGCCGTCGGCCCGCCGGGGCCGGCGGGCGGTACGGGTGGGCGGGGTGCTCGCGACGGTGCGGGGCACCCCGGAGGATCAGCGCGCAGGCGGTGCGGGCGCCTCGCAGGGCGGGCGCGGCGGTGCGACTCGCTCGATCAGCGACGTCGCCGGTTCAGCAACAGAGCGTTGCGCGGCTGCGTGCGTTGTCGAGCCAGCGGCGACGTGTCAGCTTCACGACGGCTCTCCGACTCATGGGCTCAAGCCTGGCCCCTGAGCAGGGCGGATGTCCAACAACGGATCGTGATGGGGACCGATCACGATTCCTGATCGTTGTTCACGTTCTGTGAAACACTGTTCATAATCCGCGGCTCCCCCGCTCCTAGACTGACCAGCCATGAGCCGCATCCTGGACATCGCCCCGCTGCGCAGCTTCGTCGCTGTCGCGGACTGTGGCGGCTTCCAGCGCGCGGCGACCGCGCTCTACCTGAGCCAGGGGGCGGTGAGCCAGCACGTCCGCCGGCTGGAGGCCGCGATCGGGCGGCCGCTCGTGCAGCGGCAGGGGCGGGGTTCGCGGTTCACCGCCGACGGTGAGATCCTGCTGCGCCAGGCCCGGCTGATCCTCGCCGCGCACGACGAGACGCTGCGCGGCTTCGGCGTCGAGCCCGAGCAGACCCTGGTCGTCGGCTCGACCGAGCACGCCGCCGCGCAGCTGCTGCCGGAGCTGACCGCGGCGCTGGCGCAGACGTTCCCCGACTGGCGCGTACGGTTCCGCATCGACCGGGGCGCCCCGCTGCGCTCCGCCCTCGCCGACGGCCGCATCGACCTCGCGCTGCTGCTCGGCCGGGTGGAGCAGCCCGACGCGCGGATCGTCGGCGAGCTGGACCTGACCTGGTATTCCGCCCCCGACTGGCGGTGGCCGCCCCGGGACGAGCCGATCCCGCTGGTGGCCTTCGACGCGCCCTGCGCGCTGCGTACCCGGGCGCTGGACACCCTCGCCGCGCACGGCCTGCCCGCCGAGGTCGGCTCCGAGGCGGCCTACCTGGCCGGCGTGCAGGCGGCGGTGCAGGCCGGGCTGGGCGTCGGCCTGATGGCCACGCTCGGGCAGACCCCGCAGGGCCTGGTCGCCCGCGACGACCTGCCGGTGCCGCAGCCGCTGGAGCTGTCCGTATGGGCGCGCCGGGGGCTGCGCCCGGACGTGCCCGACAACGCCGCCGACGCGCTGCGCCGCCTGCTGTCCGCATCCCAGGGGCGTCCGCCGTCGGACGCGACCGTCCTCGCCGCGCAAGGAGCCCGATGAGCATCGTGCACGTTCCCGCCGGTTCCGCCGGCGGCGACCTCGTCCGCACGCCGAGCGGCGTCCTGCTGCCGGCCGACATCGACCCGTTCCACCGGCGGCTGCACCGGATCGCTCCCGACGGGCTGGTCGGGCAGACCACGCAGACGCCGGGGATGAGGCGCCTGGAGGCGGTCAGCGGCAAGACCGTCGGCGCCCGCAACCTGTGGATGGGGCAGACCCACGTCCCGGGGGCAACGGCGTCGGCCAACCATCACCACGGCGCCTCCGAGACGGCGATCTTCGTGGTCTCCGGGACGCCGGCATTCGTCTTCCTCGACCTGGAGGGCGAGGAGCCGGTGGAGACGCGCGTCCAGGCGGGGCCGGGCGACTACATCTTCGTGCCGCCGTACGTGCCGCACCGGGAGGAGAACCCGGACCCGGAGGTCGAGGCGGTGGTCGTGATCGCGCGCACCACCCAGGAGGCGATCGTGGTCAACCTCGACGCGCTCGACTGGTCGCAGGTCCGCCCCGGCTGACCGGCGTACGTCCACCACCAGGCCACCGCCGAGGAGCCCGCTCCACCCGGGCTCCGCGACACCTGGCTCGGCACCCTCGTCGCCAGCCCCGATCCCGTCGAGCGGCTGCGTCAGGGGCGGGCGGGCTCACCCCGCGAGGCCGGCGGCTACGCGACGGGTGCGACCCTCGCGGTCCCCCGCCGCGATAATGGGGCTCCGCGACGCCGCGAGCCCTGGAGGTCATGGTGGTGGTCCAGGAGGAGATCCGCCGGAGCAACCTCGCCACCCTGCTCCGGCACGTCCACCTGGACGGCCCCGTGTCCCGGGCGGCGCTGGGCGAACGGATGGGTCTCAACCGCAGCACCATCGGGGCGCTGACGGCGGAGCTCGCCGCCGCCGGCCTGGTCCGCGAGGAGGCGCCGACGGAGACCGGGCGCGCGGGCCGGCCGTCGCTGCTGGTGCGGCCCGAGACCGGCCGGGCGTACGTGCTGGCGTTCGACGTCGCCGTGGACTGGCTGTTCGCCGCCCGGGTCGGGCTGGGCGGGGTCGTGCTGGACCGGCGGCGGGCGGCGCGGCCTCGGGCCGGCCCGGACCTCGACCGGGTGGTTGAGGCGCTCGCCGGGTTCGGTCGCGAGCTGCGGGAGGCGGCGCCGCCGGGCTCGACGTGCGTCGGCGTCGGCGCGTCGTACTGCGGGATGATCCGGCCGGGCGACGGCATGGTCCGGTTCGGGCCGGACCTGGGCTGGGTGGACCAGGCGTTCGGCGTCGAGCTCGGCCGCCGGCTCGGGTTCGGTCCGCCGGTGTCGGTGGGCAACGAGGCCCACCTCGGGGCGCTGGCCGAGCAGCAGCGCGGGGCGGGCGTGGGCTTCCGGAACCTGGTCTACCTGCACGGCGACGTCGGCGTGGGCGGCGGGATCATCGTCGGCGGGAGGCTGCTCGACGGTGAGGGCGGCTACGGCTGCGAGCTGGGGCACATGGTGGTGAACCCGTACGACGGACGGCCGTGCGGGTGCGGCTCCCGTGGGTGCCTGGAGGCGGAGGTCGGCGAGCGGGCACTGCTCGACGCCGCCGGGCGGCCCGCCGGGCTGTTCGGCCGCGACGCCCTGCGGGACGTGGTGGCCGACGCCGACGGCGGCGACCTCGTGGCCCGGCAGGCGCTGCGCCGCGTCGGCGACTGGCTCGGCATCGGGGTGGCGAACCTGATCAACCTGTTCAACCCCGGGGTGGTGATCTTCGGCGGGATGCTGCGCGACGTGTACCCCGGCGCGGCGGAGCAGGTCCGCGCCCGTATCGCCAGCAGCGTGCTGCCGGTGGCCAAGGAGCGGGTGCGGCTGCGCACGTCGGCCCTCGGCGACGACGCGACCCTCGTCGGCGCCGCCGAACTCGGCTTCGCGGAGCTGCTGGCCGACCCGCACGGGTTGCTGGCCCGGACGGCGGCACGGCCGACGGCAGAGCCGCGACGCGGTTAGCCGGGCACGCGCCGACCGGGATGGTGCCGACCCCGGCGGGTCGGCCCAGTACGGCGACGCACTGGGCCGACCCGCCGGGCGACGGGTGACGGGACCGGTCAGAAGGTCACCGTCTTGCCGCCGAGGGTCACCACGAGGCGGCCGTCGGAGGCGAACGACCACTTCAGGGCACCGGAGTAGTTGGCGCACCGCGAGCCGTTCGAGCCGGTCCAGAACTGGTTCGAGCTGTCGACGTTGCCGACGGTCTTGTCGTTGGACCCGCTGCCGCTGCGGCACGAGGTGTTGCTCCGGAACACCGAGGTGCCCGCGTCGAACGAGAAGTTGCGCTCGGTGTTGTCGATGCTGATGTTGTTCGAGATCGACATCGAGCCCGGGTTGCGGTTGTACGTGAAGCCGTGCTTGCCGTTGCGGAACGCGATGGTGCGGCGCACGGTGTGGTTGACGGCGATGTCCTCGCCGCCGAGCTTGAAGCCGTTGCGGTCGCCGTTGCCCGCCTGGCTGCCGTCGCTGAGGGTGCCGTTGTTGTAGGCGAGGGAGTCCTCGATGGTCACCGGGCCGATCGCCCCCGTGTCGCTCTTGGTGTAGAGGTCCCAGCCGTCGTCGATGTTGTTGTGGGACACGGCGTAGCGGAAGACGTTGCCGTTGCCGACGGTCAGCTTCGCCGCGAACCCGTCGGCGTCCTCGCCGTCGGAGTCGGCGTTGTCGTGCGACTCCGCGCTCAGGACGAGGTTGTTGGCCGGCCACTGGTCGCGGGGCGTGTCGGAGGCGATCCGCGAGATCTGCAGGCCGCTGTCGCGGTTGAAGCGGGTGATCGTCCGCTCGATGATGTTGTTGCTGCCGCCGACGAAGATGCCGTTGTCACCGGCGCGCTCGACGACGACGCCCTGGACGTGCCAGTAGGACCCGTTCAGCGCCAGGCCCCGGTTCGCCGGGTCCTCGCTCATCGCCGAGAAGTTGAGCACCGGGGTCTCGCCCGGGTAGGCGATCAGCTTCTTGCGGGCGCTGGAGGTGCCGTTGTTGCCCGGCGCGATGGTGACCGTCTTGGCGAGGCTGTAGGTGCCGCCGCGCAGGTAGATCGTCCCGCCGGCCGCGACCCGGGTGATCGCCGAGGTGATCGTGGTCGGGTTGGACTGGGTGCCGGCAGCGCCGTCGGTGCCCTGCGGCGAGGCGTACACCGCGCCGCTGGCGGGCGGGGTCGTCGGCGGCGGGGTGGTCGGGGGCGGGGTGGTCGGGGGCGGGGTG
>NZ_BBOL01000008.1:159387-332948 GCF_020884815.1 Micromonospora sp. NBRC 110038
GGGGTGGTGGGCGGCGGGGTCGTCGGCGGGGCGGTGGTGGCCGGCGGTGTGGTCGGGGTGACGCCGCCGGTGCAGGTCACGCCGTTGACCGCGAAGCTCGTCGGCACGGGGTTGCTGCTGTCGTTCCAGGTGCCGTTGAACCCGAACGACGTGGTGGCGTTGGTCGCCAGGTTGCCGTTGTAGCTCACGTTCGACGCCTGCACGGTGCTGCCGCTCTGGCTGAAGTTGGCGCTCCAGCCCTGGGTGACGGTCTGTCCGGCGGCGAACGACCAGGTGACCGTCCAGGAGGTCAGCGGGTCGCCGGCGTTGGTGAGGTTGACGTTCGCGCTGAAGCCGCCGCCCCACTGCGAGGCGACCGAGTACGCGACCCGGCAGCCGACCGCGGCCTGGGCCGTTCCGGCGGTGACCACGACGCCGGCGGTGGCGGTGAGCGTCGCCGCCGCGACCGTGGAGACCCACAGCGCCCTGCGGCGCTCTCTGCTGTGCATGGTGGTGCTCCTTCACTGGTGTGCAGGACCCCGCGCACGGGGATGCCGCCACCGGTGCCCGGCCGGTGTGCAGGCGGGACGCGTCACAGGAAAGCGCTTGCCCAGGTTAGTGACGCTTGCCTGTCCCGTCAATCGGTCGAGCCGGCAGTCACCGGGCGGCGGGAAGCCGGCCGTCGCAGCGGACGTCCGGGTCGGCGACGGGCCGCCGGGGCATCATCCAGTCCAGGACCGTCTCCTCCACCGGCCAGCCGTGCACCGTCACCACGCTGTACGGCACCCGCGCCGCCTCCGGGCACAGCACCTGCGACCGGACCCGGCCGTTCGGCAGGAACCGCACCCCCTCGGCCCGGTCCAGCACGATCGTCGACGTGTCGGTGACCGTGATGAGCGCGCCGAGCACCACCTCCGGCCCCGCCCGGTCGGCCGGCGCCGGATCCGCGCCTGGGTCGGTGTCCGCGGCGGCGGCGCCCGCCCCCGGCGGGGCCAGCTCGACCGCGGCGGTCGGCAGCACCGGGACCCGGAGGAAGACCGCCCCCATCACCAGCGGGAGCACGGCGGCGACCGCGTACGCCAGGCCGTGCGTCAGCACCGGGGCGCTCCAGCCGGGGATCGGGCCGGTGAGCAGCACCGCGGCGGCGGGCGGCACCGCCAGCAGCGCGGCCGTGGCCAGTTCGTCCTGCCGCAGGGCCGCCCAGATCGCCGGGCCCAACGCGGTGTACGCCAGCACGGCCGCTGCCAGCGGCAGCGCCACGCTCACCAGCAGGATCCGGGTCGGCTGGTCCGGGTGCAGGTAGCGGGTGCGCAGCGCGAGCAGCCAGAGCCCCAGCATCAGCAGCGTCGGCAGGAAGCGCAGCTGCCACGTCAGCGCCCCCAGCGCGACGGCGCCGGTGAGCACCCAGCCCGGGGTGCGCGCCGTCCCGGAGGCCAACAGCGACCGTTCCGGGTCGAAGCGGTCAGGGGCGCTGAGCCGCAGCAGCCGACCGAGCACGCCGAACGTGAGCACGACCAGGGGGAACGCCCAGACCAACGCGATCAGCAGCGCGCTGAGCAGGCCGAGCGGGCTGACGTACTGCACCAGCAGCAGCATGGTCGACATGTCCTGCCGGCTGAGCTGCCACAGCCGCAGCACCAGCAGCAGGACGGGGAACGCCGGTAGGAGCGTCAGCAGCCACTGCTGCGCCTGCCGCGCCCCCGCCATGCGGCGCGGTCGGCCCGTCTTGCCGGGGCCGGCGGCGATCCGGGGTGCGCCGGGGCCGGTAGCGCGATCCTCTCCCACGGCCACTGCCGTACCTCCACCTTCCTCGGCTCCGGCTGCCGCTGTTCCGCGACGGACTGCGGGAGGTTGTACCGCTGCTGCCAGCGCAGGTTCGCGTCGTACGCGTGCTCCCAGGTCGAGTTCTCCTCGTCCTCGGCCGAGGCATAGAGGGCGAGGTCGACCAGGTCCCGCAGCGCCCCGTTGGAGCCGGTGTTGACGCCCCACCTCTCCTGCGCCGAGGAGCCGATGTCCCAGTGCCGCAGCGGCTTGACGCCCCGCAGCTCGACCGGGAAGCGCTGGCCGTCGTCGTCGGGCCGGTCGCCGGTGACGAAGCCGGCGAGGATCGCGGCGTCGGTGGTGACCGCGTACACCTTGCCGTCGTAGAGCATCTGGACGCAGTCGCTGATCCGGTTGCGGCCGATCGGCTTGGCGCCGGCCTCCCGCAGTCGCTGGGCGGAGGTCGAGGTGGTCAGCGTGCAGACCGTCTTCCCACTCAGGTCCTCCAGGCTGCTCACCTGCTCCGCCTCGCCGACGCTGTCCAGCGTGATCACCGACTGCTCGGTGTAGAGGTAGGGGGCGGAGAAGACCGCGCCCTCCTCCTCCCGTTGCTTGGTGATGCTGTAGGAGGCGATCACCAGGTCGACGGTGACGAACCCGTCCCCGTCGCGGGCCTGGCGGCGGGCCCGGTCCTCGCTCTCGATCGGCAGGAACCGCACCTGGGACCGGTCGAACCCGAGATAGCCGGCGATCATGTAGGCGATGTCGACGTCGAAGCCCTTCCAGACGTTGTTCGGAAACCGCTGGGAGATGCCGGGCTGGTCGTCCTTCACCCCGATGAGGAGCTGCTGCCTGCCCTTCAGCCCGGCCTGCTCCAGCAGCTCGTCGCGGGTCGGCGGGCCGAACGCGAGCACGATCGGGATCAGGGCCGCCGCGAGGACGGCCAGCGTGACCGTCAGCCCCACCAGCCGGACCTGCCGGGCCCGCGTGACGCGCGGCGGTGTGGTCTCCGCCGTGGCCGGCTGGGCCGGGCTCGGCTCGCTTGCCTGAGTCAACTGCATCCTCCCCCGCCGCACGGCCACGTGACCGGCCCTCCATTGTGAGCCACCGCCGGCGAGCACGGCGAGCCGCCATCCACCGGCCGGTCGGCCGGATACCGGACACCGCGACCGCCGTCCGACCGACCGGTCCCGATTCGGCGGTATCGCCCCGGGGCGGCGTCGCTCGCGAGAGAGTCGATGCCGAGACAGTCGGCGCCGACCCCACCCGGTGAAGGAGCAGGACCCGTGCCACGATCCCGTCGCCTGCCGGCGCTGCTCGCCGTCGCCGGGGGCGTCCCGCTGGTCGAGGCCACGATCCTGACGCGAATCGGCTTCGTCTCGCCGCAGGCGCTCGCGCCGCAGGTCACCGCGGTCTGGCCGTACGACACCTACCACGACCTGCGGTGGCTCTTCGTCTACCACAACTCCTGGCTGACCTTCGCCCTCGGTCTGGTCGCGGCGGTCGCGCTCCGGGGCGCCCTGTCCGCGCTGCTGGTCCTGCTCTCCTGGCCGGCACAGACGACCCGGCCGGCCACGGGCGTGCTGGTGCGGCGCAACCTGGGGGTGGCCGCGCTCACCGCCGTCATCGTCACGCCCTTCGCCGCGCTGTCGGTCGCCGCGTCGGCGGTGGCCCTGTCCTGGTACCTGTTCGTCTCGCTCGGTCCGATGATCCTGCTCGCCCCCTTCCTGCAACGGATGGCCGTCGTCCCCCGCGGGTGGCGGGGGCTGCCGTCGGCGGAGCTGTTCGGCTGGTCGCTGCTGGACCTGGTGGTGCTCTCGGTGGCCGGAGGGCTGGTGTGGAGCGCCGCCCCGGCGTGGACGCCGCTGGTCGCACTGGCAGCGGGGTTGTGCAACGGGCTGCTGTGGCACCAGACGGTGCGCGCGGCGCTGCGGCCCGCCCACGTGCGGCTGCCCCGGGTGCCGGTGGTGCCGGTGGTGGTGGCCCTGGCGCTGGCCGTGCCCCTGGTCATCCAGATCCTCGCGGTGCCGCGCAGCGGCATGCGGGACACGTTCGGCCCGCCCGTCTTCTCGCAACCCCTGGCGGCGTCCGTCCCGTACGCGGTGCTCCTGCTCGCCGGGCACGACAGCACCTACGACGGTCGGCCGGCCGCGGACCCCCGGGTGCGGCGCTACTCCTACGCCGGGGTGGACGCGGGTGGCCGGCCGCTGCCCTACCAGGCGTTGGACACCCACCAGTCGCTGGCGACCAGTTCGGAGCGCCTGGCCGCACAGGTCGACGCGCTGCACCGGCTCACCGGGCGGCCGATCGCGCTGCTCGGGGAGAGCGAGGGGGCCATGGTGGCGCGGACCTACCTGCGCGACCGGCCGGGCTCACCGGTGCGCGCGCTGCTGATGTTCAGCCCGCTGGTCCGCTCCGGGCGGGCCTACTATCCGCCGGCGGAGGCCAGCAGCGGGTGGGGGATCGGCGCGGGGTGGGTGCTGCGCGCCATGTTCGGGTTCGCCAACCGCCTCGGCAACGGCACCAGCAATCCCGACGAGCCGTTCGTCCGCTCCCTCATCGACAACGCACCCTTCTACCGCTACCAGACGATGTGCCCGGTCCCCGGGGTGCGGATGATCGCCTTCCTGCCCACCGTCAGCTCCGTGGAGGCACCGCCGGGACCGTTCACCAGGATCCCGGTCGTCGAGGTGCCTGCCCTCCACGCGGGGTTCCTCGGCCGCCGGATGATCGCCGACGAGATGATCGGCTTCCTCTCCGGCCAGAACCTCGACAAGCCGCGCACCGAGTACGGCGTGCTCCAGCGCCTCGGGGCGGCCTGGCAGGCGCCGCCCCTGACGATCACGCTCAACCCGGCGTGGCGGGGCCAGGTCCCGCCGGGCACGAAGCCGTTCCTGCAGTCGCAGCTCTGCGCGCCGGTCAGCTGACCTCCCGCCCGGCCGGCGGGCCGGGCCGCCGGCGGGGCGTCGCCCGCAGGTGCCCGGCGAGCAGCCAGACCGCCACGGCGGCCAGCAGCCCCGACATCACCCGCTCCACCGGCTGGTACGCGAACAGGGCCACGGTGAGCAGGACGCCGAACGCGCCGGCACCGATCGCCGCGCAGGCGGTGGCCCGCCGGTCGACGGTCAACGCCAGCGCCGCCGCGATCACCGCCAGCCCCGTCGCCAGTTGGAGCCACGCCCACCCCGTGACGTCGAGACGCCGGAATCCCTCGTCGATCACCACGTACGGGTCCACCCGGACGGCGCCCGCGCCGGCCGACGCGTCGATGGCGCCGGCCACGCCGAGGAGCAGCCCGGCGACGAGCCGGTGGCTGCGCCGGGCGTCATCCGACCCGACCCCGCTCTCCGGGGGCCCGACCCGGCGCGGAGCGGGTCCGTTCGGATTCGATCGATGCCCTCGCATGCCGCTCCACCGTGGTGCGTCCCGGGCGCGCCCGGTGGCGCGGCCGTGGCGGGTCCCCGTCGCCCTGCCGCCGGCAGGGCGGGCCGCCCCGTTGCCGAGAATGCCAGGTCCGCAGTCGGAGGCGGGCAGAAAGGCCATATTCAGCGGTGCGCTGGCGGGCGCGTTGTCGTCGTGTGGCACAGCTGACCGGCCATCCGGCCGCGCCCGACGCCCTCCGACTGTGGGGCCGGGCCCGTGCCGTGGGGGAACGGGGGGAGAATGGTCCCGCCAGCGGCACCGGCGGCCCCGCCCGGCCGGCGGGGCGCGATCGGAGGAAGCGTCATCATGATCATCGCCGGACTCGTGCTGGCCGGCCTCGCCGGCCTCGTCCACATCTACATCTTCTACCTGGAGTCGATCGCCTGGACGGGCGCCCGGGCGCGCGCGACCTTCGGCATCGCCAGCCGAGCGGACGCGGAGACGACGAAGGCGCTGGCCTTCAACCAGGGGTTCTACAACCTGTTCCTGGCGATCGCCGTCGCGCTCGGCATCGTCCTCTTCGCATCCGGCTCGCGGACCGTCGGGGCGACGCTGGTCTTCGTCGGCGCCGGATGCATGGTCGCCGCCGGTCTGGTCCTGCTGGTCTCGGCCCCGTCGAAGGCCGGCGCGGCCCTCAAGCAGCTCGTGCCGCCGCTGCTCGGCATCGCCGCCCTGGCGCTCGGCCTCGCTTTTTGAGTCTCCCCGCGCGCCGCGCCCGATCCGGGGCGCCGACGACTCCGGTCCCACCGACGGCGGGTTCCCCCGAACATCGTTTCAGGTCGATGACTTGCCGATGTGAACGGTAACACGCTAGTGTCCGCTGCAGGAGCGAAGGGCGCGCTCCGACCGGCAGTACGGCCTCCGATCCGGGACCGGAGCCGCAAGCACGAGCGGCACCGACGACAGACGTCCGGGGCCATCCGCCGAGCGCTGCACCATGCCAGGTGCCGGTCGGGGGTGGGAGCCTCTGTCGGCCGGGCCTCGGGCTGATGTCGACAGACCCGTGACGTTCCGCAGCCACGATCGTCCAGTCTCACCAGCCGCGACCGTGCCGGGCTGCCATCCGACCGACCTCCGTCCGCCGGCGCGTGCCGGCGGGTGCGGCGTCACGGCGGTCGGGGTTCTCCGCCTCCCCGGCGTCGCGCCCCGGACGCCAGGCCGGCGCACCCCGCCCGACGTGCCACGACCAGCAGATCCAGGATCGCACAGAGGAGAGGAAAGGCAGTGAAACGCTCGCGTCTTCGGCTCTGGCTCGCAGCGACGACGGCCATCGCCGTCAGCGCCGCCGGGGCCACCATGGCCGTCTCCGCCCAGGCCGCCGCCGGCTGCAAGGTCACCTACGCGGTGTCCAGCCAGTGGCAGGGCGGCTTCGGCGCCAACGTCACGGTGGACAACCTCGGCGACCCGGTCAACGGCTGGAGTCTGACCTGGTCCTTCGCGGCAGGGCAGACGATCAGCCAGCTGTGGAACGGCACGGTCAGCCAGTCGGGTGCCCAGGTGACGGTGACCAACGCCTCGTTCAACGGCTCCATCCCCACCGGGGGCAACGTCAGCTTCGGCTTCAACGGCACCTGGACGTCGAGCAACCCGGCGCCGACCAGCTTCGCCCTCAACGGCGTCACCTGCACCGGCTCGGCCCCCACGGGCAACCCGACCACGCCGCCGCCGACGACCACGCCGCCGCCCACCACTCCCCCGCCGACCACGCCGCCGCCCTCGCCGTCGGGGTCGTTCTCGAACCCGGTGCTGTGGCAGGACTTCGCCGACATCGACATCTTCCGCGTCGGTGACGCCTACTACTACTCCGCCTCCACCATGCACTACTCCCCCGGCGCGCCGATTCTGCGCTCGTACGACCTCGTCAACTGGGAGTTCGCCGGCCACTCGGTGCCCCGCCTCGACTTCGGCACCAAGTACGACCTCAACGGGTCGAACGCCTACGTCGACGGCATCTGGGCCTCGGCCATGAACTACCGCAAGAGCAACAACACGTTCTACTGGCTCGGCTGCGTCGACTTCTCCAAGACGCACGTCTACAGCTCCACGAGCGTCGAGAGCGGCTGGAACCGCATCTCCACCATCAACAGCTGCTACTACGACGCCGGCCTGCTCGTCGACGACAACGACACCATGTACGTCGCGTACGGCAACAGCCAGATCAGCGTCGCCCAGCTCTCCGCCGACGGGAAGACCCAGGTCCGCTCGCAGCAGGTCTTCTCCACGCCGTCCAGCGTCGGCACCCTCGAGGGCGCCCGCTTCTACAAGCGCAACGGCAGCTACTACATCTGGCTGACCCGCCCCGCCAACGGCCAGTACGTGCTCAAGTCCAGCTCCCCGTTCGGGCCGTACGAGATGCGCCAGGTCCTGCTCAACATGCCCGGCCCGATCTCCGGCGGCGGCGTCCCCCACCAGGGCGGGCTCGTGCAGACCCAGAACGGCCAGTGGTACTACATGAGCTTCATCGACGCGTACCCCGGCGGCCGGGTGCCCGCCCTCGCCCCGATCAACTGGACCTCCGACGGCTGGCCCCAGATCCAGACCGTCAACGGCGCCTGGGGCGCCTCCTACCCCAACCCCCTGCCCACCCGCCCGGTCAAGCCCATGATCGGCAACGACACGTTCCCCGGCACCACGCTCGGCCCGCAGTACGAGTGGAACCACAACCCCGACGACACCAAGTGGTCGGTCAACAACGGGCTGCGGCTCCAGACCGCCACGGTCACCACCGACCTCTACAAGGCCCGCAACACCCTGACCCACCGCATCCAGGGGCCGACCAGCACCGCCACCATCGAGCTCGACTACTCCACGATGCGTGACGGTGACCGCAGCGGCCTGTCCATGCTGCGCAACTCGTCCGCCTGGATCGGCGTCAGACGCGACAACGGGGCCAACCGGGTGGTCATGACCAACAACATCACCATGGACAGCAACTGGAACACCACCAACACCGGCACCGAGATCGCCGGCGCGGCGATCAGCGGCGGACGCATCTGGTTGCGCGTCAACGCCGACATCAGACCCGGCACGGGTCGGCAGGCCCGCTTCTCCTACAGCACCGACGGCACCAACTTCGTCTCCCTCGGCAACGCGCTCACCCTCGACAACAACTGGCCGTTCTTCATGGGCTACCGGTTCGGCGTCTTCAACTACGCCACCCAGGCCCTCGGCGGTAGCGCCACCGTCAGGAGCTTCAACATCACCACCCCCTGACCCGGCTCGCACCCGCGCCCCGGCACGTCGGCCCACCGGCCGGCGTGCCGGGGCGTACGCCTGTCGGCGCCGATGGGCCGGGGGCCGCCGCCGAACGTGCGGTGGCGCGGGTTGCGGGATCTTGCGAGGCTTACGGCGTGTATGACTACGACCTGTTGGTGCTGGGCTCCGGGCCCAGCGGTCAGAAGGCCGCGATCGCCGCCGCCAAGCTCGGTAGGCGGGTCGGCGTCGTCGACCGCCGCGACATGATCGGTGGGGTGTGCATCAACACCGGCACCGTCCCTTCCAAGACGTTACGCGAGGCCGTGCTCTATCTCAGCGGCATGAGCCAGCGGGACCTGTACGGCAGCAGCTACCGGCTCAAGGAGGAGATCACGGTCGGCGACCTGGCCGCCCGGACCCAGCACGTGATCAGCCGGCAGACCGACGTCATCCGCAACCAGCTGGCCCGCAACCGGGTCACGCTGATCACCGGCACCGGTCGGTTCGCCGACCCGCACACGATCTGGGTGGACGGCGAGTCCGGGCAGGAGTCGCGGGTCACCTTCGACAAGGCCATCATCGCCGCCGGCACCCGGCCGGCCCGCCCCGACAGCGTCGAGTTCGACGAGCGGACGATCGTGGACTCCGACGGGGTGATCAACCTGGAAGCCATCCCCCGCAGCATGGTCGTGGTCGGCGCGGGCGTGATCGGCATGGAGTACGCCTCGATGTTCGCCGCGCTCGGCACCAAGGTGACCGTGGTGGAGCGCCGCGACCGGATGCTCGACTTCTGCGACGAGGAGGTCGTCGAGTCGCTCAAGTACCACCTGCGCGACCTGTCGGTCACGTTCCGCTTCGGCGAGGAGGTGGCGGCGGTCGAGAAGCACGAGAGCGCCGCCCTGTGCGTCCTGAAGAGCGGGAAGAAGATCGTCGCGGACACCGTCATGTACTCGGCCGGCCGCCAGGGCCAGACCGACAAGCTGGCGCTGGAGGCGGCCGGGTTGCAGGCCGACCGGCGCGGCCGGATCACGGTCGACGCGAACTACCGCACGGCGGTGGAGAACATCTACGCCGTCGGCGACGTGATCGGGTTCCCGGCCCTGGCGTCCACCTCGATGGAGCAGGGCCGCATCGCCGCGCAGCACGCCTGCGGGGAACCGGTCCGCGCGCTCAACGAGCTGCAGCCGATCGGCATCTACACCATTCCGGAGATCAGCTTCGTCGGGAAGACCGAGGAGCAGCTGACGGAGAGCTCCACGCCGTTCGAGGTCGGCATCGCCCGCTACCGGGAGCTGGCCCGCGGCCAGATCGTCGGCGACTCGTACGGCATGCTGAAGCTGCTGGTGTCACCAGCCGACGGCCGGCTGCTCGGGGTGCACGTGTTCGGCACCGGCGCCACCGAGATCGTGCACATCGGACAGACCGTCATGGGCTGCGGAGGCACGGTCGACTACCTCATCGACGCGGTGTTCAACTACCCGACCCTCGCCGAGGCGTACAAGGTGGCGGCGCTGGACGCGTCCAACAAGATCCGCAACATCGTCCGGATCGAGGGCTAGCGCGGCCCCGGCTCGTCGGGGGCGGCCCGCATCGGCATCGGTGCGGGCCGGCCCCCGGGTCTCACCCCAGGTCGAAGGTGAACTCGGCGGTGTGGACCTTGCCGTCGACCTGGAAGTCGAAGTACGCCCGGTAGCGGCTCGGGCCCGGCGCGGTCAGCCAGAACCTGGGCGCCCCGTCGACCAGTTCCTGATCCGGGTGGACGTGCACGTAGCCCAGGTCACCCTCGCGGACGACCACCAGGTGCCCGTACGCGCCCAGGTAGCGTTCCAGGCGCGCGGGCGCGCCGGCCCGGCCCACCCGGAACGACAGCGGCACCGTCGCCCCGATCGTCGGGGTGCCCACCATCTCCACCTCGAACGGCCCGGCCGTCGCCCGCGGCTGGGCGGCCGGGAGGGTGGCCGGGGTGTGCGCTCCGGGAACCTGGTGGTCGACGCCGAGGACCAGCGGCCGCGCGGTGCCGTCGGGGGCGGTCGTGGCGAAGTCGGCGTAGACGCGGTAGCCCCCGGCCCGCTTGAGCGTCAGGGGCACGCTCCAGGTGCCGTCGACGGCCATCGTGGGGTGCAGGTGCTGGTAGCCGCCCAGGTCCCGGCCCACCACGACCAGGTGCAGCGGCTTGTCGTGCACGACCGCGAAGCGCGTC
Organism: Micromonospora sp. NBRC 110038; assembly: GCF_020884815.1. Taxonomy (NCBI): domain Bacteria; kingdom Bacillati; phylum Actinomycetota; class Actinomycetes; order Micromonosporales; family Micromonosporaceae; genus Micromonospora; species Micromonospora sp. NBRC 110038. Next base: position 169,946 of record NZ_BBOL01000008.1, read on the forward strand.
TCCGGCCGCCCGTCGGCGCCCACGATCCGGAACCGGTAGTCCGCGTTCACGCCGGCCGGCTGGGACCGCGTCACCGGTTTCAGCGTGTAGCCGCCGGCGCTGACCGTCGTGCCGGTCACCTGCGCCTGCGCCGGGTCGCCGTCGCCGGGATGCGTGTGCGCCCCGGCCCCCGCCGCGTGCTGGTGGCCGTCCCCCGCCGCGACCGGGCTTCCGGTGGCGGGCGACCCGCCGACGGCCGCCGTGGCGGCCCGACCGTCGCCGGCACCGACGCGGCCGAGCCCGAACCCGGCCAGCAGGGCGACCACCAGCCCGCCGACGACCACGGCGAGGCCCCGGTCGCCGAGCCGGGGCCCGCCCGCCGGCGCGGGCTCGGGTGCCTCGCCCGGCCCGGCCGGGTCGCGTCGGGGGCCGCCGCCCCTGGTCGCCGGGCGCGGCTTCGGGCCGGGCGACTTCGCCCGTCCCGCCGCCCGGGCGGCCGGGGCGCGGCGCGGCGCGCGGCCGGCGGGGCGGCGGGTCCACGGCCAGCGGGTTGCCGGGCCACCTGCCCACGCGGCGCGGTGACGCCACCCGACGACGCCGGCCACCGCCGCGACCGCCACGACGACGCCGAGCCAGCCGAGCCAGCCGGGCCCGCCGGCGTCCCCGGCGTCGGCGGGGGCCGCCGCGGGAGGGGCCGCGCCGGGGGCGGCCGGTGACGCGGCGGGCGCGGCCGACGCGCCCGCGGACTGGGGCGAGCCGTGTCCGGACGTCTCGTGCTGTTCGGCGGCGGCGACGAGCGACGGGTCGGGTCCCGTGGTCGGCGGGCGCCAGCCCTGCGGGGCGGCCGTGACCCGACCGGTGTACCGGAAGCTCATCGTGCCCCGCACCGGCTCGCCGTCGGAGGCAACCGACAGGTAGCTGACCGTGTACTGCCCGGCCGCCGGCAGGTGCGCCAGTTTCACCACCGCCGGGAAACCGGTGGTGTATTCGCGCGGCTCGAACTTCCCGTCGACGAGCAGGTATTCCCGCACCGGCTGGTCCAGGGGCGCGGGCGACCCGTGCGTCCAGCCGTTGTCGACCCGACCGCCGCCCGGCGCGGTGACCGCGAAGTACGCGTTGTCGGCGACCCGCTCGGTGAAGTAGAGCTGCACGGTCGCCAACGGCTCGCCGACCGTGGCGCCGGTCGCCGGCGTGGACATGGCCAGGGTGCCGTGCGCCGCGGCGGGCGGGGCGGCCCCGAGGACGGCGACCGCCGCGGCGAGGACGACAGCGAGCAGGCCCGAGACGCAGCGGCCGGGGACCGGAGGGGGACGACGCATCGGATCATCCTCGCCGTACCCGGACTTCCGTCAAGCCTCTGCGAACTTTTTCCGCAGATAGCAAAAGTTTCTCCACCCGCGCGGGGGTCCACCGGGCGCCCGTCGCGACGTCCACCCCGGCCGGATCCCACGAGTGGCGTGGGTCACGGACAGCCGCGGAACTTAACCCCCCGTGACGCCGACCATCCACCTGCAATCGATCATCGAAGGGGAACCCATGCCCAGCCTCACCGCGCCCCGCCGACCCCGGCGCACGGCAGCCCTGCTCACTGCCGCCCTCACGGCGGCGGTCGCCGCCGGCTGCGGCTCGCCGGACAACGCGTCCACCGCTGCACCGAACCCGTCACCGTCACCGTCGGTGTCGGCGAGCGCCGCCGCCGGGGTGCTGACCGTGCGCGACCCGTGGGTGAAGGCCGCCGACAAGGGCATGACCGCGGCCTTCGGCACCCTGGTCAACGACGGGGACGCGGACGTGACCATCACCGGCGCGGCCACCGACGTGTCCCCGATGGAGCTGCACGAGATGACCATGAAGGACGGCAAGATGGTCATGCAGGCCAAGCAGGGCGGCATCGTGGTCAGGGCGAAGAGCAGCCACGTCCTGGAGCCCGGCGGCGAGCACCTGATGCTGATGAACCTCCGGCAGCCGGTGCGGGCCGGCGACGAACTCTCCTTCACGCTCACCTTCGCCGACGGCCGGACGCAGACCTTCACCGCCGTGGCCAAGCCGTTCACCGGCGCGCAGGAGAGCTACGCCCCCGGCCACGGCGCGACCCCGATGCCGGGCATGAGCGGCACGCCGCAGGTGACCACGAGCCCCGCCGCATGACCGGCACCGCCACCGGCCGTCCGGTGCGCAGGCGCGCCCTGCTCACCGGCGGGGCCCTGGCCGCCGGGGGCACGCTCGCCGCCGCCGCGATCGCCGCCGCCCGCTCCGACGACGCCGACGTACGCCCCGGCGGGGCGGTCCCGGTGGCCGACGTCGGCGGCGCGGTGGTGCCGTTCCACGGCGCGCGCCAGGCGGGGGTGGACACCGAGCCACAGGCGCACGCGTCGTTCGTCGCGCTGAACCTCGCGCCGGCCACCGACCGGGCCGCCCTGGGCCGGCTGCTGCGGCTGCTCACCGACGACGCCGCCCGCCTCTCCCAGGGCCGGCCGGCCCTCGCCGACACCGAACCCGAGCTCGGCCTGCTGCCCGCGCGGCTGACCGTCACGTTCGGCTTCGGCCCCGGCCTCTACCGGGCCGCCGGCCTCGACGAGCGCCGGCCGGCGTCGGTGGCGGCGCTGCCGGCCTTCCGCGTCGACCGCCTCCAGCCCCGCTGGTCCGGCGGGGACCTGCTGCTGCAGATCTGCGCCGACGACCCGGTCACGGTGGCCCACGCCCAGCGGGTCCTGGTCAAGGACAGCCGGCCGTTCGCGACCGTGGCGTGGGTGCAGCAGGGCTTCCGCCGGGCGGCCGGCGCGGAACCGGGGCGCACCCAGCGCAACCTGTTCGGCCAGCTCGACGGCACCGCCAACCCCCGCCCCGGCGGGCCGCTGGAGACCGCCGTGTGGGTGCCCGACGGCCCGGCGTGGCTGCGGGACAGCAGCACCCTGGTCGTGCGGCGGATCAGCATGAACCTGGAGACCTGGGACCTGCTCGGCCGCGCCGACCGGGAGCTGGCCGTCGGCCGTCGGCTCGACACCGGCGCCCCGCTGACCGGCACGGCCGAACACGACGAGCCCGACTTCGCCGCCGTCGATGCTGCCGGGCTCACCGTCATCCCCGACTTCTCCCACCTGACCCGCGCCCGGGTCACCGACGACCGGCTGCGCATCCTGCGCCGCCCGTACAACTACGACGGGGTACCGGCCGCCGACGGCACCGCCGACAGCGGACTGATCTTCGCCTCGTACCAGGCGGACGTCACGACGCAGTTCCTGCCCATCCAGCGTCGCCTCGCCGAGCGGGACCTGCTCAACGAGTGGACCACCCCGATCGGCTCCGCCGTGTTCGCCGTGCCGCCCGGGTGCCCGGACGGCGGCTGGATCGGCCAGCAGCTGCTCGCCTGACCGGCGCCACCGAACGCCCGAGCGGCACCACCGCACCGGCTGCCGACCGCCACCCGGCGCACCGGCTGCCCGAGCGGCACCACCAGGAAAGGGAGCAGCATGCGCAGACCAGTCCGCCACCCCCGCGTCGCGGGAGCCGCCGCCGCGCTGGCCGCCCTGGCGGTCCTGGTCGCGCCCGCCGCGCCGGCCGCCGCCCACAACAGCCTGGCCTCGGCCACCCCCGCCGCGGACGCCCGGCTGGCCACGCCGCCGTCCGAGATCACGGTGCGGTTCCTGCAGAAGCTGAACCCGGATCTCACCACCGTCGTGCTCAGCGACGCCGCCCGGCGGGTGGTGGCCACCGGCGTGCCGGTCGTCGCCGGCACGCGGGCGACCGTCACCGTCGCCGAGCCGCTGCCCGACGGCACCTACACGGTGGCCTACCGGGTCGTGTCCACCGACGGGCACCCCGTGCAGGGCTCCTACCGGTTCACCGTCGCCGACCCGGCCGCCACCGCGACGGCCCCGGTGAGCCCCCCGCCCACCGCCGTGCCGCCCAGCGGGGCACCGGCCAGCGGGGCGGCCGAACGCGCCGGCCGGGACGGCGGGCCCGGGCCGGTCACCGTGGCGGCCGGCGTCGCCCTGCTCGCCTGCGCTTTGGTCGGCGGCGCGCTCGCCGCCGGGCGCGTGCGGCGCCGGCGGCGCGCACGGTAGCCCACGGCGGTCACGCCAACGGGGCCGGGAACTTCCCCGGCTCCGCGCCCGACCACCTCACCGGTGGGCCCCGCGACACCGGCACGACGGGACCCACCCCTGTCGTACGGGGGCAGTCCCACCGGGAAACGATCCCGGCTATTCCGATCGGAAGCATATGTCCATCACCGAACTGCACGGAGGCTCGACGCCGGAGCCGCTCGCCCCGGCCGACGCGCCCGCCCCGGCGGCGCGCCGCACCCCGGCGTGGGCGGCGTTCCTGCTCCGCCTGCACTTCTACGCCGGTGTCCTCGTGGCACCGTTCCTGTTCGTCGCCGCCCTGACCGGCCTGGCGTACACCGTCACCCCGCAACTGGACCGGGTCGTCTACGGCGACGTGCTGACCGCCGCACCGGGTGGGCCGCCGAAGTCCCTCGCCGAGCAGGTCGCCGCCGCCCGCGCGGCCCACCCCGAGGGCACCGTCGCCGCCGTGCTGCCGGGCACGGACGGCGCCACCACCCGGGTCGTGTTCGCCCAGCCCGACCTCGGCGACCGGGAGCACACCGTCTACGTCGACCCGCACACCGCAACCGTCAAGGGGCAGCTGACCACCTGGTTCGACTACACCCCCGTCACCACCTGGCTGGACGACCTGCACCGCAACCTGCAACTCGGCGACCTCGGCCGCCACTACTCCGAGATCGCCGCGAGCTGGCTGTGGCTCCTCGTCGGCGGCGGCGTCGTCCTGTGGTGGCGTCGGCGCGGCACCGCCCGTACCCGCGTCCGGCACCTGCTCGTGCCCGACCTGTCCGCCCGCAAGGGGGTGCGGCGCACCCGGGCCTGGCACGCGACCACCGGGGTCTGGCTCGCCGTCGGCCTGCTCTTCCTCTCCGCGACCGGCCTGACCTGGTCCCGGTACGCCGGTGGGCATTTCGGCAGCGCGCTCGACGCGTTGCGCGCCGGCACCCCGGAGGTCTCCACCAGCCTCACCGGCGCGCCGCCCTCCGGTGGCGGGGAGCACCAGCACGGCGGCGCCACCGCCGGGTCGGCGGACCCCGCGACGTTCGAGCGGGTGCTGGCCGCCGCCACCGGCGCCGGTCTCACCGGACCGATGCGGATCGTCCCCGCCGAGGACAGCGGCGACGCGTGGACGGTCGCCGAGACCGACAGCACCTGGCCCGTGGGCCGGGACCGCATCGCCGTCGACCCGGTGGCCGGCACGGTGACCGACCGCAGCGACTTCGCCGACTGGCCGCTGCTGGCCAAGCTCAGCAGCCTCGGTGTCGCCGCGCACATGGGTCTGCTGTTCGGCCCGGTCAACCAGGTGCTGCTCGCCGCGCTCGCCCTGGGCCTGCTCTGCGTCATCGTCTGGGGTTACCGGATGTGGTGGCAGCGCCGCCCCACCCGGGCCGACCGGCGCGCCCCCGTCGGGACCCCGCCCGCGCGGGGCGGGCTGCGCGGCCTGCCGTGGTGGGCGCTGCTGCCGGGCCTCGCGCTGACCGTCGCCGTCGGGTGGGCGCTGCCCTGGTTCGGCGGGCCCCTGCTCGCGTTCGTCGTCGTCGACGTCGTCCTCGGGGCACTGGCCCGGCGTCGCCGCCGGGCCGCGCCGGTCTCGCCCGCCCCCGCCGGCGGCTGACGGTACGTGCGGGGCGGCGGGCCGGTGCCGGCCCGCCGCCCACCGGCGGCTACCGGGCGGCGCTGCCGAACGCGCTGGACAGGTACGCCCGCGAGTCGGCGATGGCCCCCTCGATGATGCGGGCCGCCTCCCGGGCCTCCTCGGGCCGGTGGCCGGCCTGCACCTGGAGCCGGAACCGCGACGACCCGGTCGGGGTGACCGGGAACTCCACCATGAACGCGAGCACCCCCCGGTCGAACAGCAGCCGGTTGGCCGTCCGGGCGAGCTTCTCGTTGCCGATCAGCAGCGGCACGATCGGCGAGGGCTCACCCATGCAGGTCAGCCCCCGGCCGGTCAGCTCGTCGCGCAGCGCGTGGATGGCGGTGAACAGCCGGGCGCGCAGCTCGTCGCCCTCGGGGGACCGGATGATCCGGGCGGCCTCCCGGACCACGGCGGTCTGCACCGGCGACAACGCGTTGGAGAAGAAGTGCGAGTTGCTGAACATCTTCACGTACTGCTTCAGGGCCGGGGAGCGCGACGCCACGAAGCCGCCGTTGGAGCAGAACGTCTTCGAGAACGCCCCCATGACGATGTCGATCTCGCCGAGCAGGTTCTGCATGCCCAGCACCCCCGTGCCGCCCGGCCCCATCGAGCCGAGGTCGTGCGCGACGTCGACCAGCAGGGTCGCGTCGTGTTCCCGGCAGACCCGCTGCAGGGTCACCAGGTCCGGCCAGTCGGCATCGACGGAGAAGAGGCCGTCGGTGACGACGAGGATGCCGTTGCGGCTGTCGTGCGACCGGATGTCGGCCAGGTGCTGGCGCACGGCCTCGACGTTGAGGTGCTCGTAGCGGACCACGTTGCGGGTCGCCGCCCGCGCGCCCTGCTGGAGGCAGGAGTGCGCGAGCCGGTCGATGACCACGTGGTCGGACTGGCGGACCAGGCCGACGATCGCGCCGAAGCCCGCCGACCAGCCGGTCGGGAAGAGCGTGACGTGCTCCAGCCCCACCAGCTCGCCGAGCGCCACCTCCAGCTCGTCGGAGATGCGGGTATTGCCGAGCACCATCGGCGAGCCGGCGCTGTGCGGGCCGTAGTCGCGCATCGCCCGGACCGCCGCCTCCCGGATGGCCGGGTGGGTGTTGAACGACAGGTAGTCCTGCGAGTTGAAGTTGATGCCCCGGGTCCGCTTGCCCAGGTCGTTGGTGATCTCGGCGACGCTGTCCGGGGCCGCCTCCAGGACCCGGGAGTACTGCCAGGTCTCCGTGCGGCGGCGGGCCTGCACCCAGTCGTAGAAGTCCTCGGTGCGGGCGAGCAGGTTGCGGCCGGCGGGGCGGTAGAAGTCGTACGCGTTCTTGTCCAGCGCGTACTCCTCGTCGGGGTCGACGGGGTTGCGCAGGTGCGCCGGCTCCCACATCTCCGTCAGGTCCGCCACGACCCGGGCCAGCTCGCCGTCGGCCCCGGAGGCGTCGAGGGTCGCGAGGTCGTCCCAGGGGATGTGGGTGGCCCAGTTGCGGGTCATCTCGGAGACCTCGGCCGCCTCGCGGGCCATGGTCTCGACGTCGCCGCGCCTGGCGGCGTCGAGGATGGCCTCGATCAGCTCGCCATCGTCGCGCTGGTGCAGGTCGGTGCTGGTCACGGTCTCGGCTCCCTGGTGCGGCATCAGGCGAAGAGGTTCTGCTGGTACGTGCGCGACGTCGCGGCGAAGTCGTCGAAGACCGGGTAGCCGGCGGAGGACTCCTTGGCGGCGTCGTTGAGCAGGAAGAGGTTGGACGCCTGGAAGAACTCGGAGACCGGCGCGATGTCGGCGTGCGTGGCGATGAACCGGTCGGTCTCCTCCTGGTTGCCGCGCAACGCGACGAACAGTTGCAGCTCGTCGTGCCGGTACGGCCGCATCTCGCTCAGGGTGCACACGTAGTCGTAGTAGGCGGCGGAGTTCTGGCTGCGCCGGCGGCCCTCGTACGCGGCCATCGCCTCGTCGAGCGACGACTCGCCGGTCAGCCACCGGTGCAGGGCGGCGCTGGCCAGCTCCGCGTCGCGGAACGCGTGGGTCATGCCGATCGCCGTGCACTGGTCCTTGGCCGACTCGGCGTCGCCGACGAGCACCCAGCCGGGCCCGTGCAGCGGCCGGAGGAACCCCGACTGGTCCAGGGTGCCGTAGATCCGCTCCTCCCGGGTGCCCTCGGTGCGGACCAGCTCGCCCAGCTCGGGGCTGACGAAGTCCAGCGCCCGCTGGACGTTGCCGGGCACGTCGACGCGGAACTCCCGGGCCCACTCGCTGGGCCCCCAGACGAGGACCATGTTCTGCCCGAAGTTGGTCGGCACCACCGCGCAGCCGAGCCGGCCGCGCCGGTGGATCTGCCCCCGGCCGAGGTCGAAGCCGGACCAGTAGCTCCAGTAGGCGAACGTGCAGCGGGGCCGCTCGTCGAAGCGGGGCAGGTCGAGGGTGCGCGCGACGAAGGAGTTGCGGCCGTCGGCGCCGACGACGATGCGGGCCCGCTCCTCGAACTCCCGCCCGTCGGCGGCGCGCCCCCGCACGCCGACGACCCGGCCGTCTTCGGTGATCAGCTCCCGTACGGTGCAGTGCGTGCGGACCTCGGCGCCGGCCTTGGCCGCCGCCTCGACGAGGATCTGGTCCAGCACGCGGCGGCGCACCGAGGCGTAGCTCTGCACGACGCCCGAGTCGTCGCCGTGCAGGTCCCGGAAGTGCTCGCGCAGCAGCGACGTGGGCACCGAGCCGCTCAGCGGGATGCCGTCGTTGACGATGTCGATGACCGTGTGCGTGGGGGTCACGGCGGTGACCTGGTCCAGCAGGCCCCACCGGTTGAGGTAGGACATGCCGTGCGGCCACAGGAAGTGCGTCGAGATGACGTCGCTGGGGAAGGACGACCGGTCCACCACCAGCACCCGGTGGCCCTGCCGGGCGAGTAGCAGGGCGGTGGAGGCGCCCGCGCAGCGCCCACCGACGACTATCGCGTCGTACATGATTCGTAGTCCTTCGAATGAGGTCCGGCTGCCCCGCCGGCCGGGCCTTCGTGCGGCGGCGGACCGGCACGGGGCACGGACCGCCCCCGCGTTGCCACCGGCGAGCGGGAGTGAACCGTCAAGGTACACAGTGGACCGGTCCCGGCTCGGCCCGTCGAATAGGGGTGTGTCCGTGGCCCGTTCGCCGTGACCGCGCTGGTCACCGGGGCACCGGGACGCGGTGCCGCACACCCCCGACGGTCGCTGTCCGAAAGCCGACAGTCACCGGGGTCGACCGGGCGTCGGCGGGGCGGGCGCGGCGGCGGCGCCCCCTCGATCGGTGCTCAGCCGGCCCCGGCACGGCGGCAGCGGGCCAGTTCCGCCCGCAGGTCGCGGCGCAACGCCCGGTCCAGGCCCGGCTGGGCGAGCGCGTGGGCGAAGTCGCGGGCGGCCTCGTCCCAGCGGCCGAGTCGCATCAGCGCCGTGCCCCGGTTGTAGTGGGGCACCGGTGCCGACGCGGCCAGCGCCACCGCCCGGTCCAGGTCCGCCACGGCGGCGGCGACGTCGCCGCGTTCGAACCGGACGGCGGCCCGGTTGGTCCACGCCTCGACCAGCCCCGGGTCGCCGGCCAGGGCCCGGGTGAACAGCTCGTCGGCCTCGGCGGATCCGCCGCGCTCGGAGCGCACGAGCCCGAGGGTGCACAGCAGCGCGGGTTCCCGCGGGGCCAGGGCCAGCCCCGCCCGCGCGCCCGCCTCGGCCGCGTCGTGCGCGCCGCGCTCCAGGTGCAGGTTGACCAGGGCGATGCGGGCGTCGAGGTGTCCCGGCTCGATGGCGAGCACCCGATCGAGGTCGGCGCGCGCCCGCCCGGGGCGGCCCCGCTGCTGCTGGAGCACCGCCCGGTTGTAGTACGCCTCGGGCAGGTGCGGCCCGAGGCGGATCGCCGCGTCGTAGTCCCGGATCGCGGCGCGGGTGCGGCCCGCCGCCCGGTGCAGGGCGGCCCGGTCGACGTAGTACTCGCAGTTGTCGGGGTCGTGGGCGATCACGGTGTCGAGCTCGGTCAGGGCCCGGTCGGCGTCCCCCAGCGCCAGGTGCACCTGCGCGCGGTTGTGCCGCAGCCGGGCCAGGTCCTGGGGGCGTTCGCCGGGGGCGAGCACCGACGCCAGGCGGGCCAGCCCGTCGTCGATCAGCCGCAGCGCGCGGGCGGGCTCGCCCGCCCTGCTGTCCAGCAGGGCCACGCCCTGCTCGTAGAAGACGGTGGACAGCAGCCGCTGGCGTGGGTCGGCCAGGCCGGCGGCCAGGCGCAGCGCCCGGTGCAGCCAGTGTCGCGCCCGCTCCGGGTCCTGGTCGGCCGCCGGCAGGTGCCGGGCGTACAGCATGGCCGTGGCGTACGCGGCCGACATGGTGATCTTCGGGTCGTCGGTGGCGGCGCGGGCCTCGTCGTAGAGGTCGAGCGCCTCGGTGGCGCGGTCGAGCGCCGCCAGGGCGGTGGCCAGGCCGGTGGTGAACGCCCACCAGTGCCGCAGGTCGCCCGTCGCGGTGACGGCGGCGCGCCCGCGCCGGGCGGTGCGGGCGGCGTGGTGGTAGAAGCCGCGGGCCAGGGACTCCCCCACGGCCGCGCGCAGCGCCGCAGGCGTCGGGTCCGCGACGTCGCGCCGGGCGTCGCCGCCGTCGCGCAGGTCCAGGCGCAGCGGGTACGGCCCGACCCGGCGCGACAGGGCGTCCAGCAGCTCGCGGGTGGTCTCGTCGGCGGCGTCGACGTGGTCGAAGCGCACCGTGACCGGGCGGCGGAGGGTGCCCGCCCAGGCGACCACGAACTCGGTCGCGCCGTAGGCGAGGCAGGCCGTGCGGCGGGCGGGGTGGAACCGGATCGGCTCCTCGTCGGCGGCGGGTCGGGCGGCGTGGTCGAGGCCGGGCGCGATGGCGTGCAACTCGACGGCGTGCCGGGACGCCAGGCGGGGACGGGCGGCGGCGACCCGGCCGAGGAACTCGGCGACCCCGGCGTACGGGCCGTGGTCGCGGTGGCAGTCGTAGCCGCCCGGGTCGGCGGCCGGGCCCCGCAGGGGCGGGCGCCCGGGGGCGCCCGCCGCACCGGGTCCTACCAGCACCACTCGATCCAGAGCCGGCGGGCGCCGGACAGCAGGCGCAGGGTGCTCGTGCGACGCACGGTCATCTTCCTCATGTGAACCTCCATTGTGATCACTGCGGAACTGCCCCGAGCGTAGGCCCGATCGGGGCGAATATGAAGAGTGTTCGTGGCCGCCGGGGCTCGGCCGGCGGCCCGGGACGCCCGCAGCCGGCACGATCCGGGCGTACCGTCGATGGCACCACGTCGGCCACCCGACCACGCGACGAAGGAGATGCGACCATGTCGAGCGCGGCGGACCCCGCTCCCGCAGCCGCCCGGCCGGCCCCGGAACACCCGGCCGCCCTGCCGGCCCCGGGCGACCTGGCCACGGCCCTGGCCTGCTTCGACGGCCTCCCGCCGGTCACCGTCGGGGAGATGCTCGGCTCCTGGCGGGGCAGCGGCTTCGCCACGGGCCACCCGCTCGACGGCCTGCTGGAGCGCTACGGATGGCACGGCAAGCGGTTCGACGGCCCCGAGGACGTGCACCCGCTGGTCTTCGCCGCCGGCGGGAGGCTGGTCAGCGTCAACCCGGCGCTGGTGCCGACGGGGCTGCTGCTCCGCCCGCCCGGCGCGGTACGCACGCCCCTGGCCGCGAGGGCCTTCGCGCTGGCCCTGCCGCTGCTGACCACGACCCGCCCGGCGGCGCGGCTGCGGATGACCGAGTACCGGGGGGTCGTGTCGGCGACGATGTGCTACGACCGCCTCCCCATCCACGACGTGTTCCGGCGGGTCGACGAGCGCACCCTGCTCGGCGTCATGGACCTGCGGGGCACCGACCGGCCGTTCGTGTTCGTGCTGACCCGCGAGCACGGGGGTCCTCCCCTCACGTGAGCGCGGTGACCGGGCCGACGACGAAGACCGCCGGGGGCCCGACGTCCTCCCGGGCGGCCAGCGCGCCGATCTCGTCGAGCCGGGCCGCGAGGGTCCGCTGCGTCGGGTGCCCCGCGTCCTGCACCGCCAGCACCGGGGTCTCCGGGGCCCGGCCGTGCTCCACCAGCACCGCGGCGATCTTCGCGATCGTGTCGACGGCCATGAGCAGCACGAGGGTGCCCCGGGCCCGGCCCAGCGCCGCCCAGTCCACCAGCGAGCCGGGGTGCCCCGGCGGCAGGTGACCGGAGACCACGGTGAACTCGTGCGCGACGCCCCGGTGGGTGACCGGCACGCCGGCCAGGGCGGGCGCGGCGACGGCGCTGCTCACCCCGGGCACCACGACCGTCTCCACGCCGGCCGCCGCGCATGCCTGGACCTCCTCGTGGCCGCGCCCGAAGACGTACGGGTCGCCGCCCTTGAGCCGGACCACCCGCCGGCCGGCGCGGGCGTGGGCGACGAGCGCCTCGTTGATGGCGTCCTGCGTCATCGACGGGCCCCGGGGCACCTTCGCCGCGTCGATCACCTGCACCCCGGGGCGCAGCCGGGCCAGCAGCCCGCGCGGGGCGAGCCGGTCGGCCACCACCACGTCGGCGGCCTCCAGCAGCGCCCGGCCCCGTACGGTGATCAGGTCGTCGGGGCCCGGCCCGCCGCCGACGACGGCGACCTGCCCCGGGCGCAGCCCCGCCTCGTGGGCGTGGTGGTGGTGACCGTGCGCGTCGCCGTGGTGGTGATGGTGGTGGCCGCCGACCGGGTCGTCGGGGTGGTCGTGCGGGGTCTGCGGCCGGCCCACCTTGTCGGCGAAGCCGGGCATCGCCACCCGGTACGCGCAGGTGTCGCAGTTCATCCGGATGTCCCCGCGCAGCGCCTCGGCGTGCCGTTGCAGGACCAGGTCGGCGAGGGCGTCGCAGTCGCCGATCAGGTCGGCCACCCGCACGTCGAGGTCCGGGTGGGCGGCGGCGAACTCCGCCGACCGGGCCACGATCCGGTCCGGCAGCACCCCGGCGAACAGGAAGTACGGGGCGACGACGATCCGGCGCGCGCCGAGGCGGCGCAGCCGCTCCAGCACGGCCGGCACCGACGGCTCGGCCAGCGACACGAAGCCCGGTTCGACGCCCGCATAGCCGCGCCCCTCCCACAGCAGCCGGGCCACCTTGGTGACCTCGGCGTTGGCGTCGGGGTCGGTGGAGCCCCGGCCGATCAGGGCCACCCACGTCCCGGCCCGGTCGGCGCCGGCCAGCGCGGCGTCGATCCGGTCGGCGAGGGTGTCGTGCAGCAGCGGGTGCGGGCCCAGCGGGCGGCCGTAGGCGTAGCGGAGGCCGGGGAAGCGCTGCTTCTCCCGGGCCAGCGCGGCCGGGATGTCGCCCTTGCCGTGCCCGGCGGCGGCGAGGACCAGCGGCAGCGCCACCAGCCGGCGGTGCCCCCGGCCCGCGAGGGCGCCGACCGCGTCGGTCAGCGGCGGGCGGGACAGCTCGATGAAGCCGCCCTCGACGTCGTCGACGGCGCGGCGGCGGCGGATCCGGTCGACCAGGGCCGCGAACTGGGCGACCCCGGCGGCGCTGCGGGTGCCGTGGCCGACGATCAGCAGCGGGGTGCGGTCCTGCCCCCGCGCTCCTTCGGGTCGGTTCGTCACGTCTCCTCCAGGTACAGCAGGGCGTTGAGGGCGGCGGCGGCGACCGCCGAGCCGCCCTTCTCGCCGACGTTGGACACGGCGGGCAGGCCGCTGGCGCGCAGCCCCGCCTTGCTCTCGGCGGCGCCGACGAACCCGACCGGCAGGCCGACCACCAGCGCCGGCCGCGCGCCGAGGTCGAGCAGTTCGAACAGGGCGGTGGGCGCGCAGCCGACCACCCACACCGCGCCGGGGCCCACCCGGTCGTACGCGACCCGCACGGCCGCCGCCGAGCGGGTGATGCCCGCCGCGCGGGCCAGGGCGGCCGTGGCCGGCTCGGCGATCGGGCAGACCGGCCCGGGGCCGGGGCGGGTGATCCCGGCGGCGACCATCGCCACGTCGGTGACGACCGCGGCGCCGCCGCGCAGGGCGGCCAGCCCGCCGGCCAGGGCCGCCTCGTCGCACACCAGGTCGGTGACGTAGTCGAGGTCGGCACTGGCGTGCACCACCCGCTCGGTGACGGCCCGGGTCAGCGGCGGCAGGCCGGTCAGGTCCACCCGGGAGCGCAGGATCGCGTACGACTGCCGCTCGATCGGGTGCACGACGCGGCTCACCGGTCCGCCGTCCCGGGCGCGGCGCGGTCGACCCGGCCCGCCTCCCCCGGCTCGGCGCGCTCGCCCCGCTCGGCGGGACGGTCGGCGGCCGGGGCCCCGTAGCGCTCGTCGTAACGGCGCAGCTTCCACAGCGCGGCGGCGGCGACCCAGGCCAGGGCGAACAGCGCCACGACGGCGTAGCCGAGCTGCTCGAAGTGCTCGGCGAGGGTGGCGTACCCGGCCAGGGCGGACACCCCGAGGTGGTCGACGAGCAGCCCGGCGAGGTAGACGCTGGCCACGAGCGCACCGACGAGCACGGTCATGCCGGTGGTGGCGAGGTTGTAGTAGAGCCGGCGGGCCGGCTGCCGGTACGCCCACGAGTACGCCCGGCTCATCAGCAGGCTGTCGGCGGTGTCCATGGCGGACATCCCGGCGGCGAAGAGCAGCGGCAGGGTGAGCAGGGCCAGCACGGGCAGCCCACCGGCGGCGGCGGTGCTCGCCGACAGGGCGAGCAGGGTCACCTCGCTGGCCGTCTCCAGGCCGAGGCCGAACAGGAAGCCGACGGGCGCCATGTGCCACGACGAGCGCACCAGCGAGCGCGCCCGGGAGCCCAGCACCCGCTGCACGAGGCCCCGGTTGAGCAGGTGCAGGTCCAGCTCCCGCTCGTCGAGGTCGCCGTGGCGCAGCCGCCGCCACAGCCGGGCCAGGCCGCCGAGCACCACGGCGTTGAGGCCGGCGACGAGGCTCAGGAACAGGGTGGCGGTGACGATCGCGACGGTGGCGCCCACCTCGCGGGCCTGGGCCAGGCCGGGGCCGGCGAGGCTGGTCGAGGCGAGCCCGACGATCAGGGCGAGCAGCAGCACCACGGCGCTGTGGCCGAGGGCGAAGAAGAAGCCGACCCCGACGGGACGCCGGCCGCGCAGCAGCATCAGCCGGGTGGTGTCGTCGATGGCGGCGATGTGGTCGGCGTCGAAGGCGTGCCGCACCCCGAGGGCGTACGCGAGGGTGCCGGCGCCGGCCAGCCCGCCGGCCGCCGCGGGCTGGCCGTTCCAGTAGAGGTAGAGGCTCCAGCCGGCGACGTGCAGCACGGCGACGGCGAGCACGATGCCGCCGAGGCGTACCCGCTCGGCGCGGCTCCACCGGCCCGCCGGGGGTGCGGCGCTGACCACGGTCGAACTCATCGGGTTCCTCCACAGGGGTCGGTGCCGGTGACGCGGATGGCGTCGACCGGGCAGATCTCCAGGCACTCCAGGCAGCCGGTGCACGCCTGCGCGCGGACCAGCAGCCCGCCGGGGGTGGGTCGGATCGCGTGGGTGGGGCAGGTCAGCAGGCACGCGCCGCATCCCTGGCAGCCGTCGATGGTCACGGGGGCGCTCACGCGCGCCACCGGTAGCCGCGCGGGGTGACCATCCGGCCGGCGACGAGCCGGGTGCGGCTGCTGCCGACCACCACCACGCTGTACATGTCGACCACGGCCGCATCGAGGGTGGCGAGGGTGGCCAGGTGCACGCGTTCGCCGGGCCGGCTGGCGTTGCGCACCACCCCGACCGGGGTGTCCGGCGGCCGGTGCGCGGCGAACGTCTTCAGCGCGGCGGCGAGCTGCCAGTCCCGGGCGCGGCTGCGCGGGTTGTACAGCAGGGCCACGAAGTCGCCCTCGGCGGCGGCGGCGACGCGCCGCTCGATGACCTCCCACGGGGTGTGCAGGTCCGACAGGCTCAGGTAGGCGTGGTCGTGGCCCAGCGGCGCGCCGAGCAGCGCCGACGCGGCGAGCGCGGCGGTCACCCCGGGGACGCCGACGACGTCGACGCGGTCGTCGGCGTACTCCAGGGCGGGGCTGGCCATCGCGTACACCCCGGCGTCGCCGGAGCCGACCAGCGCCACGGCGTGCCCGGCGGCGGCCTCGGCGACGGCGGCGCGGGCGCGTTCCTCCTCCGCGCCGAGGCCGCTGGCGAGGATCCGGGTGCCGGGTCGCAGCACGTCGCGCACCTGGTCGACGTACTGGTCGAGGCCGACGACCACGGCGGCGCGGCGCAGCTCGGCGAGGGCGCGGGGGGTGCGCAGGTCGGCCGCGCCGGGGCCGAGGCCGACGATCGCGAGCCGGCCGCGCGGGGCGTGCCGGGCCACCGCGACGGTGGCCATCGCCGACGCGGTCTTCGGCGCGACCAGCGCCGCGTCGGCGCGCCGGCCGGGCTCGCCGAGCAGCGCGGCGGCCTCCGCGACGCTGGGCGTGCCGACGGCCGCGCGGACCACCTCGCTGGGGTGCGGCACGTCGACCGCCGCCAGGTCCGCCGCGGGATGCGTCACCAGGGGTACGCCGAGCGCGTCGGCGGTCGCCCGGATGCCCGCCTCGTCGGCCTTGATGTCGGCGCTGGCCAGGCAGCGGACGCTGGCCGGGCTCAGGCCGGCGGCGGCGAGCACCCGGTCGAGCAGGTCGCGCACCTGCCCGGCGGGCACGCCCCGGCTGCCGCCCACGCCGACGACCAGCGACGGCGGCCGGAGCACGGCGGTGCGCCCGTCGAGCGGCACCACCCGGTCGGTGACGAGCAGCCGGGGCGCGTCGGCGGGGGCGTCGGCGCGCACGTGCGGCGGCAGGGCCGGCAGCGGCCAGGCCGCGTCGGCGACCAGCCGCACCGGCTCGCCGTCGAGCAGGGCCCGGGTCACGGCGGCGACCGCCCCCTCGACGGGCCAGCCGAGGGTGTCCAGGCCGGGCAGGTCCGCCGCGTCGGTGGCGGTGGTGACCACCGGCCGGGCGTCGAGCAGCGCGCCGACGTCGGCGGCGAGGGCGTTCGCGCCACCAACGTGCCCGCCGAGCAGCGCCACGGCGTGCCGGGCGGCCTCGTCGACGACCACGACGGCCGGGTCGGTGCGCTTGTCGCCGAGCAGCGGGGCGAGGATCCGCACCACCGCCCCGGTGGCGAGGAACGCGACGACGGCGTCGTGGCCGGTGAACGCGGCGCGCAGCGCGTCGGCGGCGGTGTCGGCCTCGACGAGGCGGGCGTGCGGCCAGGCGGCGGCGAGGGTGCGGGCGTGCCGGCGGCCGGCGGCGGTGGCCGCGACGAGTCCGATGCGGGTCATCTGCGCTCCCCGGGGGAAGGTGGGCGGTCGGCGGTGAGGACGAACACCGGGTTGGTGGCGGCGAGCCGCACCGACCCGCCGGGCAGGTCGGCCAGCCGGGCGGCGGACAGCTGCACGCCCTCGGCGCGGTAGCCGTGCCCGCGCAGCAGGTCGAGGGCGGGGGCGACCCGGTCCAGGGCGGCGAGGGCGGCGACCACGCGGGCGGGCCGGCGGGCGGCCACGGCGGCGAGGGCGGCCAGGCCGCCGCCGCCGACGAAGGCGGCGTCCGGGTCGGGCAGCCCGGCCAGCGCCGCCGGCGCGGACCCGGCGACGACCCGCACGTCGACCCGGTGCGCGGCGGCGTTGCGCCGGACGAGGCCGACGGCGTCCGGGTCGCGTTCGACGGCGATCACGGCCGCGCCGAGCAGGGCGCACTCGATGCCGACGGAGCCGCTGCCCGCGCCGACGTCCCAGACGAGGCGGCCGAGGCGGGGCCGCAACCGGGCCACGGCGAGGGCCCGCACCTCCGCCTTGGTGATCATGGAGTCGCGGTGGGCGTAGGCGTCCTCGGGCAGCGCCCAGCCCCCGGCGGGCGCGGCGGCCGGCTGGTTGTCGGCCCGCGCCCCGGCCGCCGCCCCGATCGCCGCCGCGCCGGCCGCCGCCGGGCCGGTGCCGAGATCGGCGGCGGGGCCGGGCGGGTCGGCCGGTGCCGGGTCGGCGAGGCTGAGCAGCACGTGCGGGTCGGCCCAGGCGGTGGCGGCGGCAGCCTGCGGGGTGGTCTCGACGATCCGCTCGGCCGGGGTGCCGAGGTGCTCGGCGACGACGAGCCGGCGCGGCCAGCCGACCAGGCCCGCGCCGATCTCGGCGGCCCCCGCGCCGGGGGCGGTGAGCACGGCGACCGCCGGCAGCGCCCGGGCGGCGTTGAGCGCGGGCCGCGGGTCGCGGCCGTGGGCGCTGACCACGGCCGCGCCGTCCCAGGGCAGGCCGGCGCGGGCGAACGCGGCGGCCACGCTGGACACGGCGGGCAGCACCCGCAGGGGCAGCCCCTGGGCGCGCAGCCGGCGCACGATGCCGAACAGCCCCGGGTCGCCGCTGGCCAGCACCACCGTGGGCGTGCCGGCGGCGACGGCGGCGGTGAGCCGGGCCAACGCGGGAGCGAGGGGGCCGAGGGTGACCGTGGCGCAGCCGGCGGGCAGCGCGACGGCGGCGAGGTGCCGGGCCGCGCCGACGGCCAGCCACGCCCCGGCGAGGGCCTCGGCGGCGGCGGGATGCGGCGGCGCGCCGCCCGCGTCGACGCCGACGACGGTCACGGGGGCGTCGGCGGCGCGGGTCACCCGGCCCGGCGGGGCGTCGCCCGGGAGCACGCCGCCCACCGGCCCCTCCGCGGGGATCACGGCGCCCACCGGCCCGAGGAGGCGACGAGGCGCTCCCCGGCGAAGTCGACCATCGCCACGTCGACGTCGACGGCGTGCCCGGCGAAGCGCAGCAGCACCTGGCGGACCCGGGCGCAGAGCAGGTCCCCGGCGGGGCGCAGCAGCCCGGCGGCCTCCCACAGCTCGTACGCGTGCCGGCCGGTGTTCGCCGCCACCACCTCGGCCACCAGGGCCGGCCCCCCGCCGGCGTCGGCGGTGACCGCGCCGAGCAGCGACAGGTCCACCTTGGAGCGGGTGTAGTGGGTCATCAGCACCCCGGCGGCGAGTTTGGCCAGCTTGCCGGCCATCCCGACGAACGCCACCCGGGTCAGGCCGTCGCCGACGGCGGCGGTGACGGCCGCGCCGGTGAAGTCACCGACCTCGACGAAGCACACCTCGGGCAGGTCGGGCAGCAGGGCGCGGGCGGCCCGTTCGGTGCGCCCGCCGGTGCACAGCACCACCGTCCGCTCCCCCTGGGCGGCCATGACGTGCACGGCCTGCACCACGCTGGCCCGCCAGGACGCCGTCGAGAAGGGCCGCACGATCCCGGTGGTGCCGAGGATGGAGATGCCGCCGAGGATGCCGAGCCGCCGGTTGGTGGTCTTGCGGGCCATCACCTCCCCGCCGGGGACGCTGATGACCACCCGTACCCCGACCTCGGTGAGGTCGACCACCTCGGCGACGGCCTGGCCGATCATGCGGCGCGGCGTCTCGTTGATCGCCGGGCCGCCGACGGCGAGCCCGAGGCCCGGCTTGGTGACGGTGCCGACGCCCGGCCCGCCGGCCAGGTCGAGGCCGGGGGCGTCGCGCCAGCCGACGGTGGCGGTGAGGTGCGCGCCGTGCGTGACGTCCGGGTCGTCCCCGGCGTCCTTGACGACCACGGCCTCCGCGCCCGCGCCGGGCGGGTCGGCGAGGTCGCAGCGGGCCACGGGGAAGGCGACCCGGCTGCCGGCGGGCAGGCCGATCTCCACCTGCCGCTGCGGCACGCCGGTGACCAGCGCGGTCACCGCCGCCTTCGCCGCCGCGGTGGCGCACGCGCCGGTCGTCCAGCCGGTGCGCAGCGCGGTGGGCCGGACCTTCGCGGTACGCGGCAGGTCCGGCTCGCGCAGCTCCGGCTCGGGGTACGTCATCCGGCCCGCCCTGTCCCGGCGGCCCCGCCGTCGTCGCCGGGGGTCTCCTCGCGGCGGCGGCGCAGCTGCGCGCGGGCGGCCGGCTCGGCCCGACGGAAGGTGTGGAAGTGCCCGGGGTGATAGAGGTGCGAGCGGGTGCCGGCGGCGGCCAGCGCCGGCCCGACGAGGAACAGGGTGTGCTTCCACAGCCGGTGCCGCTTGACGGTGGCCTCCAGCGTGCCGACGGTGCAGCGCACCACCAGCTCGTCCGGCCACGTCGCCTGGTACGCCACCACGGCCGGGGTGTCCGCCGGGTAGCCGCCGGCCAGCAGCTCGGCCTGCACCTGCCCGGAGCGGGCGGCGGAGAGGAACAGCGCCATGGTGGTGCCGTGCCGGGCGAAGTCGCGGACCCGCTCGCCGGGCGGCATCGGCGTCCTGCCGCCCTCCAGCCGGGTGAGGATCACCGACTGGGCGACCTCGGGAATGGTCAGTTCCCGGCCGACGAGCGCGGCGACGGCGGTGAACGCGGACACCCCGGGCACCACCTCGACGGCCAGCCCGAGGGCCCGGCACAGGTCGAGCTGCTCCTGCACCGCCCCCCACAGCGCCGGGTCGCCGGAGTGGATCCGCGCCACGGTCAGCCCCCGGGCGGCGGCCCGCTCGTAGAGCGGCAGCACGCCCTCCATCGGCAGCTGCGAGGAGTCGACGATCTCGGCGTCGGCGCGGGCGTGGTCGAGCACGTCGGCGTGCACCAGGCTCGCCGCCCAGACCACCACGTCGGCCGCGCCGATCACCCGGGCGGCGCGCAGGGTGAGCAGGTCGGCCGCGCCCGGCCCGGCCCCCACGAACCACACCTTCCCGGTGGTCGCCGGCGCGCCGGCGGTGTCTCCTGCGGTGGTCACAGCTTGCCTCCCCGGGTGTCCCGGCGGGCCGGGACGAGCAGCGTCGACAGGTACGGCAGGTCGCCGTCGTCGGGGTCCGCCGGGCCGATCCGTTCCCCGGGCAGGCCGAGACCCCGGCCCAGCACCGCGTCGCCGAGGCGGCCCTGCCGGCGCAGCTCGGCCACCAGCTCGGGGTGCCGCCGCCAACCCTTGTACGCGACCACCGTCCCCGGCCCGGCCAGGGCGGCGGCGAACAGCTCCGGCCCGGCGGTGGCGGGCAGCAGGGTCAGCGGCTCGCGCCCCTCGCAGAGCACGGTGCCGCTGCGGGCGGCGAGGTCCTGCATGGCGGTGATCCCGGGCACCGTGTCGACCCGCACCGCCGGCCGCAGCGCGCGCACGCCGTGGGTTAGGTAACCGAAGGTGGAGTAGACGTTCGGGTCGCCGATGGTGGCGAACGCGACCCGCCCCGCCCCGGCGTCGAACGCGTCGGTCACCGCGCGGGCGGCGGCGTCCCAGGCGGCCCGGCGGCGGGCGGTGACGCCGCCCCGGTCGTCGAGGGCGAACGGCAGCCGTCGCACCCGGCGATCGTCCACGTACGACCGGACGGTCGCCTCGGCCCGCCCGCCGCCGTCCGCCACCCCCGGGCCGGTCCCGGTCCCGTCGGGGCCGGCCGGGGTGCCGGGGTGCTCGGCCATCACCGGGACGAACACCACGTCGGCCTCGCGCAGCACCCGCACCGCCTTCACGGTCAGCAGCTCGGGGTCGCCCGGCCCGACCCCGACGCCGGTCAGCACGGGCCCGCCGGGGCGCGCCGCCCGTGCGGGGCGCGACGCCGGGGCGGTCACCGGCACGCCCGCACGAGGCGGCGGGCGGCGTGCGGCTGGCCGGCCCAGTGGACGTGCAGGTAGGAGGCGTGCACCCGGCCGTCGACGAAGCCGTGCGCCGCGCCGTCGAAGCGCCACGCCGGGGTGTCGCCGTGGCCGGGGTCGGTGACGGTGCGGTGGAACTCGTGGCCGCGTACCCGCTCGCCGGCCCGGGTCACCGGGGAGTCGGCGGCGGCCACCGCCTCCCGGTAGCCGAGGGTGAGCCGGCCGGTCATCCGGGCGGTCAGGTCCAGCCGCCCGCACATCGGCGCCCCGTCGAGGGAGCGGCCCAGGTAGAGCAGGCCGGCGCACTCGGCGACGACGGGCCCGTCGAACGCGGCCAGCTCGGCGCGCAGCGCGGCGTTGCCGGCGAGCGCGTCGGCGTGCGCCTCCGGGAAGCCGCCGCCGATCACCACCGCCCGGGTGCCGGCCGGCAGGCCGGGGTCGCGCAGCGGGTCGAACGGGGCCACGGTCGCCCCGGCCGCCGCGAGGAGTTCGGCGGTCTCGGCGTACGAGAAGGTGAAGGCCGCCCCGGCGGCGACCGCGACCGTCGGGCCGCCGGTGCTGGTCGGGCCGCCGACGGGGGCGGTGCTCACCGGGCCACCGACGGCGGCGACCGGGTCCCAGGCGGGGGCGGTCAGCGGCGGGGCGCTGCGGGCCAGGTCGAGCACCGCGTCGAGGTCGACGGTGGCGGCGACCAGGTCGGCGAGGGCGGCCACGACCGCCAGGGACTCCGGCGCCCGCTCGGCGACCGGCACGAGACCCAGGTGGCGCGACGGGGCGGCGACCTCCACGGACCGGCTGACCGCCCCGAGCACCGGCACGCCCACCTCGGCGAGGGCGTCGCGCAGCAGCGTCTCGTGCCGGGGCGAGCCGACCCGGTTGAGGATGACCCCGCCGACGCGTACCCGCTCGTCGAACGCGCGCATGCCCAGCACCAGGGCGGCGGCGGAACGGCCCTGGGCGGTGGTGTCGAGCACCAGCAGCACGGGGGCGTCGACGAGGGTGGCGACGTGGGCCGTGGAGGCGTACCCCCGGCGGCCGACCGCGCCGTCGTGCAGGCCCATCACCCCCTCGATCACGGCGACGTCGGCGGGCGTGGGGACGCTCGCGCCGTGGCGCAGCAGCGGCGCGACGCGCTCCGGCCCGACCAGCCACGGGTCGAGGTTGCGGCCCGGCCGGCCGGCGGCGAGGCCGTGGTAGCCGGGGTCGATGTAGTCGGGGCCCACCTTGTGCGGGCTGACGGTCAGGCCGCGGCGGCGCAGCGCGCCGAGCAGTCCGGTCGCCACGGTCGTCTTGCCGTGGCCGCTGGCCGGGGCGGCGACCACCACCCGGGGCAGCGCCCACCCGGTGCTCACCATTCGATGCCCTTCTGGCCCTTCTGGCCGGCGTCCATCGGGTGCTTGACCTTGGTCAGCTCGGCGACCAGGTCGGCGGCGGCGACCAGGCGCGGGTCGGCGTCGCGGCCGGTGATGACGACGTGCTGGAAGCCGGGCCGGTCGGCCAGCGTCGCCACGACCTCGTCGACGTCGACCCAGCCCCACTTCATCGGGTACGTGAACTCGTCGAGCACGTACAGGCCGTAGCGCTGCGCGGCCAGGTCCCGCTGGATCTGCCGCCAGCCCTCCAGTGCGTCGGCGGCGTGGTCGGCCTCGCCGCCGCGCTGGATCCACGACCAGCCCTCGCCCATCTTGTGCCAGGCGACCGGCGCGCCCTGGCCGGTGCGCTCGTGCACCTCGCCGAGGGCGCGGAAGGCGTTCTCCTCGCCCACCCGCCACTTGGCGCTCTTGACGAACTGGAACACCCCGATCGGCAGCCCGGCGGTCCAGGCGCGCAGCGCCAGCCCGAACGCGGCGGTCGACTTGCCCTTCATCTGCCCGGTGTGGACGATCAGCAGCGGCCGGTGCCGCCGCTGCCGCGTGGTCAGCCCGTCGGCGGGCACCCGTTCCGGCCTACCCTGCGGCATCAGCGCACACTCCTGTCCTGCTGGCTCGTCCCGCCGGCTCTCCGCGATCTTGCAGTTGCGGCCCCCGCTTGCACCGCTTTCGCCCCCTTCGTCCGGGCCCGAAGTGCAAGATCGCTGTGCGTGAGGGCCGTGAGGGGGTGGTGTCGGGCGTTGAGATGGGTGGCCAGGCGGCGGGCCAGGTGCAGGCGGACCGGGCCGGACTCGCAGTCGACGACCACGCACGGGGCGCCGGTGGCGGCGAGCAGCGCCGCCGCGCGGTCGGCCCGCTCCAGCGGGCGGGGCCCGGCGGTGGCCCGGCCGTCGGTGAGCACCAGCACGAGGGGACGCCGCTTCGGGTCGCGCAGCCGCTCCACCCGCAGCAGCTCGGCGGCGGCGGCGAGGCCCTCCGCGAGCGGGGTGCGCCCGCCGGTGGGCAGGTCGGCGAGGCGGGCGGAGGCGGCCAGCACCGACGACGTCGCCGGCAGCAGGGTCCGCGCGCCGACGCCCCGGAACGCGACCACGGCCACCTTGTCCCGCCGCTGGTAGGCGTCGGTGAGCAGGGCGAGCACGGCCCCCTTCACGGCGGACATCCGCTCGCGCGCGCCCATCGAGCCGCTGGCGTCGACGACGAACAGCACGAGGTTGCCCTCGCGCCCCTCGCGGACCGCCTCGCGCAGGTCGGCCGGGCGCAGCCGCAGCGGCCCACCGGCCCGGCCCCGGGCCGCCTGACGCCCGGCGGCGGCGCGGACCGTCGCCGGCAGGTGCAGCGGGCCGGGCCGGCCGGCGCGCGGGGTCCGCGCCCCGGTGGTGCGGCCCCGGCCGGTGCGGGCCCGCGACCGCCGGCCGGGCACCCCGTCGCCGACGCCGGGCGCGGTGAGCAGCCGGGCCGTCAACCCCCGCTGGGGTACGGCCACCCGCTGCCGCCCGCCGCCGCCCTGCTCCCCGGGCCGGTCGACCGGCTGGTCGGCGGGCCAGTCGTCGGGCCGGCCGGCGGGCTGGTTCCCGCGCCGGGCTGCGGGCTGGTCCCCGGGCTCTCCCGGATCCCTGGTGTCGGCGGTCGACCCGGCTGTGCCGTCGCCGGAGCCGTCGCCGTCGCCGTCGTGCCAGCCGTTCGCCGAGCCGCCACCCGCCGTCCCGTTCCCGGGGTCGCCGCCTCCCGCCGGGCCACCGCCGTCCGGGCCACCTCCGTCGGGACCGCCACCGCCCCCGGGGCCGCCGCCATCCGGGCCGCCCCCGGGGCCGCCGCCGTCGCCCGAGCCGTCGCCGTCGCCGTCGGGGGCGGGCGGGTCGTCGTCGGGGTGCGCGTCGGCGGCCCGCCGCAACGCCTCGTCGAGGCGGTCCTCGTCCAGCCCCGGGGCGTCGAACGGGTCGCGGCGGCGGCGGTGCGGCAGGGCGAGCCGGGCGGCGACCCGGACGTCCTCGGCGGTCACCACCGTCCGGTCCTGCCAGGCGGCGTGCGCCATCGCGGCGCGGGCGGTGACGATGTCGGCGCGCATCCCGTCCACGTCGAACGCGGCGCACACCTCGGCGATCTGGCGCAGCGCGGCGTCGGGCAGCCGCACCCGGCCGAGCCGGTCCCGGGCGGCGGCGACCCGCCGGGCCACCTGGGCGTCGGCGTCGGCCCACCGGGCGGCGAACCCGGCCGGGTCGGCGTCGGCGGCGAGCCGGCGGCGCACCACCTCCACCCGCACGGCCGGGTCGCGGCTGGCGGCCACCTCCACGGTCAGGCCGAACCGGTCCAGCAGCTGCGGGCGCAGCTCGCCCTCCTCCGGGTTCATCGTGCCCACCAGCAGGAACCGGGACGCGTGGCTGACCGACACGCCCTCCCGCTCGACGTGGTTGCGGCCCATCGCGGCGGCGTCGAGGAGCAGGTCGACGAGGTGGTCGTGCAGCAGGTTGACCTCGTCGACGTAGAGCACGCCCCGGTGGGCGGCGGCGAGCAGGCCGGGCTCGAAGGCGCGTACCCCCTCGGCGAGGGCCCGCTCCAGGTCCAGCGAGCCGACCACCCGGTCCTCGGCGGCGCCGACGGGCAGCTCGACCAGGCGGGCCGGGCGACGCTCGACGGGCGCGGCCGCGCGGTCCCCCTCCGCCGCGCCGCCCGGGTGCGGGTCCTCCACGGCGGCCGGGTGCGGGCCGTCGGGGCAGGACGGGTCCGGTGCCGCCGGGTCGCAGGCGAACCGGCAACCGGCGACCTGGTCGACGGGCGGCAGCAGGGCGGCCAGGGCCCGCACGGCGGTGGACTTCGCGGTGCCCTTCTCGCCCCGCACGAGGACCCCGCCGATGGCCGGGCTGACGGCGTTGAGCAGCAGCGCGAGGCGCATGTCGGCCATGCCGAGCACGGCGGAGAAGGGGAACACACTCATTGCCGGTCCTCCAGGTCGCCCTCGCTGGCCAGGTACGTCTCGCGGAGCCGGTCGAGGGTGGCCGGCTCCGGGGCGGCCCACATCCCCCGGTCGGCGGCCTCCAGGAGCCGCTCGGTGATGCCGCGCAGCGCCCACGGGTTGGACTGCTCCAGGAACTGCCGGGTGGTGTCGTCGAAGACGTACGCGGCGGCGAGGCGCTCGTACATCCAGTCGTCCACGACGCCGGCGGTGGCGTCGTAGCCGAACAGGTAGTCCACGGTGGCGGCCAGCTCGAACGCGCCCTTGTAGCCGTGCCGGCGCATCGCGGCGATCCACTTCGGGTTCACCACCCGGGCCCGGAACACCCGCCGGGTCTCCTCGCCGAGGGTGCGGGTGCGCACGTCGTGCGGCATCGCCGAGTCCCCCACGTACGCGGCGGGGGCGACGCCGGTGAGGTGACGGACCATCGCCACCATCCCGCCGTGGTACTGGAAGTAGTCGTCGGAGTCGACGATGTCGTGCTCGCGGGTGTCCTGGTTCTTCACCGCCACGGCGATGCGGGCGAAGGAGCGTTCCATGTCGGCGCGGGCCTCCCGCCCGTCCAGGCCGGGGCCGTACGCGTAGCCGCCCCAGACGGCGTACACCTCGGCGAGGTCGGCGTCGCTGCGCCAGTTGCGGGCGTCGATCAGCGGCAGCAGCCCCGCCCCGTACGCCCCCGGTTTGGAGCCGAAGACGCGGGCGGTGGCCCGGCGCTCGTCGCCGTGCTCGGCGAGGTCGGCGGCGACGTGCGCGGCGACGTAGTTCTCCTCGGCTGGCTCCGCGAGGGCGGCGACGCGACGCACCGCGTCGTCGATCAGCGCGACGACGTGCGGGAACGCGTCGCGGAAGAACCCGGAGATGCGGACGGTGACGTCGACGCGGGGCCGACCCAGCTCGGCGAGCGGCACCACCTCGACGCCGGTGACCCGGCGGGACCGGTCGTCCCAGGTGGGGCGGCAGCCGAGCAGGGCGAGCACCTCGGCGACGTCGTCGCCCTGGGTGCGCATGGCGCTGGTCCCCCAGACGGTGAGCCCCACCGAGCGGGGATAGGCGCCGGTGTCGGCGAGGTGCCGGGCCAGCAGCGAGTCCGCGAGGGCCACGCCGACGTCCCAGGCGTTGCGGCTGGGGATGGCCTTCGGGTCGACGGAGTAGAAGTTGCGGCCGGTGGGCAGCACGTTGACCAGGCCCCGGGTGGGCGAGCCGGACGGGCCGGGCGGCACGAACCGGCCGTCGAGCGCGCCGAGCACCCGGTCGACCTCGTCGGTGGTCCGCGCCAGCCGGGGCACCACCTCGCGGGCGGCGAAGCGCAGCACGTCGGCGGCGTCGGGGATCGCCCGGCCGGCGACCTCCGCGACGACGGCATCGACACGGTCGGCGACGGCGCTGTCGTCGTCTGCGTCGGCGGCCCAGCCGAGGGTCTCCATGGCGACGACGAGGCGGCGGGCCAGCCCCTCGATCAGGTCGACGGCGTCGGCGGCGGTGCCGGCGGGGCCGTCGGCCACGTCGGTCAGCTCCGTCGGCACGGCGATGCGCCGTCCCGGCTCGGCGAGCAGGGCGGCCTCGTCGAGGCCGTACGCGGCGGCGAGCGCCTGGCGCAGGCCGGGCAGGGCGCGCACCCCGCCCCACACCTGGGGGGCGCGCAGCACGGCGAGGACCAGGTTGACCCGGGCCTCGCCGGTGGGCGCGCCGCCGAGGACGTGCAGGCCGTCGCGGATCTGCACGTCCTTGACCTCGCACAGGTACCCGTCGAGGTGCAGCACGAAGTCGTCGAAGTCGTCGGCGGCGGGCATGTCCGCGGTGTGCAGATCGTGGTGCAGCTCGGCGGCGCGCACCAGGTCCCAGATCTGCGCCCGCACCGTCGGCACCTTCGCCGGGTCGAGCGCCTGCACGGTGGCGTACTCGTCGAGGAGCTGTTCGAGCTTCGCCAGGTCGCCGTACGTCTCGGCGCGGGCCATCGGCGGGACGAGGTGGTCGACGACGACGGCGTGGGCGCGGCGCTTGGCCTGGGTGCCCTCGCCGGGGTCGTTGACGATGAACGGGTACACCAGCGGCAGGTCGCCGAGGACGGCGTCGGGGGCGCAGTCGGCGGCCAGACCGAGGCCCTTGCCGGGCAGCCACTCCAGGGTGCCGTGCTTGCCGAGGTGCACCACGGCGTCCGCCCCGAACCCGCCGTCGGCCTCCGGCGCGGCCAGCCAGCGGTACGCGGCGAGGTAGTGGTGGCTGGGCGGCAGGTCGGGGTCGTGGTAGATGGCGATCGGGTTCTCGCCGAAGCCGCGCGGCGGCTGGATCGCCAGCAGCACGTTGCCCAGCCGCAGGCCGGCGAGCACGACGTGGCCGTCGTCGACGTACAGCTCGCCGGGCGGCTCGCCCCAGTGCTCGCGGATCCGCTCGCGCAGCCCGGCCGGGACCGCGTCGAACCAGCGCCGGTAGCTCGCCTGCGGCACCCGGGCGTCGGCGGCGGCGAGCTGCTCGGGGGTGAGCCACTCCACGTCGTGGCCGCCGGCGGCGATCAGGGCGTGGATGAGCGCGTCCCCGTCGTCGGGCACGGGCCGGTCGCCGAGGTGGTAGCCGGCGGCGGCCAGCGCGGCGAGCAGCCGCACCGCCGAGGCGGGGGTGTCCAGGCCGACGGCGTTGCCGACCCGGGAGTGCTTCGTCGGGTAGGAGCTGAGCACGATCGCCAGCCGCTTGTCGGCGCCCGGCACGTGCCGCAGCCGGGCCTGGCGCGCGGCGATCCCGGCGACCCGGGCGGCCCGCTCGGGGTCGGGCTCGTAGACCGACAGCCCGTCGGCGTCGATGCGCTTGAACGAGAACGGCACGGTGACGATCCGGCCGTCGAACTCGGGGATGGCCACCTGCATGGCGGCGTCCAGCGGCGACAGCCCGGCGTCGCTGCCGGCCCACTGCTCGCGGGTGCTGGTGAGGCAGAGCGCCTGCACGATCGGCACGTCGAGGGCGGCGAGCGCGCCGACGTCCCAGGCGTCGTCGTCGCCCCCGCCGGAGGCGTCGGCGGCCACGGTCCCGCCGGCGGCGAGCACGGTGACGACGAGGGCGTCACAGCGGGCGAACAGCTCCAGCGGCCCGTCGCCGGGGGCGAGCCCGCGCAGCGAGCCGCAGAAGATCGGCAGGGGGTTCGCCCCGGCGGCGTCGACCGCGTCGGCGAGGGAGTCGACGAAGGCGGTGTTCCCGGCGAGGGCGTGCGCCCGGTAGAAGACGATCCCGACGGTCGGCCGCTCGGGCTTGTGGGGGCGCTCGCCGTGGACGCCGTGCCCGGGGGTCGACGCGGGCGGGACGAAGCCCTCGCCGGTGAGCAGCACCGTGTCGGAGAGGAACCGGGCCAGCTCGGCGAGGTTGCCCGGCCCGCCCTCGACCAGGTACGCCAGGGCGTCGGTGGCCACCCCGGAGGCCACGGTGGACGCGGCCATCAGCTCGGCGTCGGGGACCGCCTCGCCGCCGAGGACGACCGTCGGCACCCCGGAGCCGAGCACGGCCGCCAGGCCGTCCGGCCACGCCTGCCGGCCGCCGAGCAGCCGTACGACGGCGAGGTCGATGCCGTCGAGCAGCGCCGGCACGGCGTCGGCGGCGACCCGGGCGGGGTTGGCCAGCCGGTAGCCGGCGCCGCTGGCCCGGGCGGCGAGCAGGTCGGTGTCGGCGGTGGACAGCAGCAGGATGCGCACGGAAGGCTCCGGAGAGTGACGCACCGGGCGGCGGGTGGGCCGCCGGCGGGCAGGCAGGGGCGCGGGGTCAGCGGATACGGCGGGCCTGCGGCCGGTTCACCGGCGACGGCCGGGGCGCCGGGAGCGCAGCATGGCGCGGTACGCGGTGCGCGGGCTCAGGTGCGGCGACGGGGCGCGGGCAGGCTGCCGCGCGCCAGCAGGCGGCGACGATGGTCGTCGATGTGCGAGACGCCGTGCGTCATCGGGTCCTCCTCGGGTGTCCACGCCCTGGGGTCGCTCCGACGGCCGAAGTATCCTGGCTCCCGGATCGACGCTCTCCCCCGGCCTTCCAACCGCAGACACACGGCCGTGACTCACGAGGGGGGATCGCTCCCCGGTGACAGTGGCGGGACCGCGCCGGAATCGCACCGGCTTCCTTCACTGCCGTCAGGCCGCGAATGCTGCCACACCCGACCGCCGCCGGTCAACGCCGGGCTCCCGGCCACTCCCACCCCCGCTCGACATCGAGTGACGACAATGGCTCAAGGAATCGGATGCGGAAAAAGCAAATGTCGTACGCCGATGGCTCCGGGTCGCTCCGCGCGTCTTTTCCCGCCGACCGACCCCCGGATTGGTTAGGCTGATTCCGATCATCACCCGCTCGCGCGGGACGGGAGTTGCCCGAAGGGAATCCGATCAGGTGGCGACGCAGGTCATCGTGCTCAACGGCGGCTCCAGCTCGGGCAAGTCCGCGATCGTCCGGTGCCTCCAGCGCGTCCTGCCGCACCCGTGGATCAGTTTCGGCGTGGACGACCTGATCGACCGGCTGCCGCCGGCCATGCTGGGTTCCCCCGCCGGGCTGAGCTTCGGCCGGCGGGGCGAGGTCGACGTCGGGGAGGACTTCCTCGCCGTGCAGCACGCCTGGCTGGTCGGCATCGCCGCGATGGCGGGCGCCGGAGCCCGGATCGTCCTGGACGAGGTCTTCCTCGGTGGCGGCGCGTCCCAGGAGCGCCTCCGCGGCTACCTGACCGGTCTCGAGGTGCTGTGGGCCGGGGTGCGGTGTGCCCCGGCCGTCGCGGCGGGCCGGGAGATCGCCCGGGGCGACCGGGTGATCGGGATGGCGGCGACGCAGGCCGAGACCGTGCACGAGGGCGTCCACTACGACGTCGAGGTCGACACCGGCCGCACCGAGTCGCTCGACTGCGCGCGCGCCATCGCCGCGCACGTGCGCTGAGCGACGCCGCGCGGCGGGCCGGTGCGCGCCGACGCGGGTCCGTGCGCCGGCCCGGCGGGTCAGTGCGCCCGGCGCTCCGGGTGCGCCCGGTTCCAGGCCCGCATGCGCTCCGGGTATCCGGTGCGCGCGGCCTCGTACAAGGGCACGGCGTGCCGTTGGGCGATCTTCGCGGCGGCCCGCGGCGACCCGGTCCGCCGACGGATCCACTCTCCGTCGTGGGCGATCGCCATCACCGTCGTGTCGGTCGCGGTGGTCTCCGGTTCCAGATAGAACTCCACCCCCCGGCGGCTGCGGACGAACGCCTCCAGGGCGGCGAGGTCGTCCGGCGTCGCCTCGCGGTCGAGCTTCGTCGGGGTTCCGTCGGCGGCGGGTCGGCGGCGGCTGAACCAGCCCATGCCCGGCTCCTCTCCTCGGCGTACGCTCCAGTGGACCATCCCCGCCTGGCAGCCTGCTGGACGCGGGATGAGAGGAAGCTGACCCCGCCCGGCCTCCCCGTACACTCGCCCGGTGGTGGCGTGGCGGGCGGTGGCGGCGCGGGACAACGCCGACTGGTGCGACCTGGTCGGCCGGGCCCACGGCCTCGCGGGAGCGCGCGACGCGGACGCCTGGTCGGTGCCCCGCCGTTCCCCACCGTGGTATCCGGACGCGGTGACGCTGCGCCCCGGCGTGGACGCCGCCCGACTGCTGGCCCGGATCGACGCCGGGCCCGGCGCGTCGGTGAAGGACAGCTTCGCCGACCTGGACCTCGCCCCGCACGGCTTCCGGGTGCTCTTCGCGGCCTCGTGGATCCACCGCCCGCCCGCCGGGCCGCCCGCGACACCGCTCGTCGCGTCGCCCGGCACGCCGCTCGCCGCGCTGCCTGGGGCGGGCCCGACGGCGCTGGCTCCGGTCACGTCGGCGCGGGGGCTGGCCGCCTGGTCCGCCGCAGCCGGCAGCGAGGCCCTGCGCCGGCCGGCGCTGCTGGCCGACCCGCGGGTGACGATCCTCGCCCGGCGCGCGGGCGACGGCGCGGTCACCGCAGGCGCCGTGCTCACCGACTGCGGCCCGGCGGTCGGGGTCTCCAACGTCTTCGCCGCCGACGGGGATCTCGCCGGGGTGTGGCGCGGCGTCGTGGCCGCCCGCCCGGGCCGGCCGCTGGTCGGCTACGAGTCCGGCGGCGGCCTGCCGCCGGCCGAGGAGGCGGGTTTCCGGCGGGTCGGTCCGCTGCGCGTCTGGCTGCGCCCGGACCGCCACCGCGACCCGGAACCCGCCACCGGCTGACCACTCTGCGCAATCACCACGCGGGCGTGCGCGCCCGTCCACTCGCCTGACCCTGCGTCACCACAGTTTTCACCCCTCCCACCCGCACTCGCCCCTTTGCTCTGCGCCCACCGACGCATCACCCCGGTCGAGCTGGCCGAATAGGAGATCACGGATGAATGGCGACGCGCCGACGTGGTCACGCTGCGCGAGCGCTGCGTATGTGGGTGCAGAGCAAAGCGCTCCGATCGGTGGGTGCCCTCCGATGGCCGCGATGACCAACAAGATCACGCTGCGTGACGACGGGCGGCTGAGGAACGGGCCGCTCCGGCAGCCGAGCGCGTGACCGGCAGGCGGTGGCCAGAGGTCCCCCGTGGGTCGGGCTAGGCCGGGCGGCTGCGCGTGCCGGCCGGCGGCCGGAGCACCGGAACCAGGGCGAGGGCGGGCACCAGGAGCAGCGGCACCAACAGCAGCGCCCGCAGGGTGCCCACGTGATCGCCGAGCAGGCCGAGCAGCGGCGGGCCGCCGAGGAAGGCCGTGTAGCCGATCACCCCGACCACGCTGACCCGGGCCGGCGCCCCGGCCTCCTCGTCGGCGGCGGCGCTGAGCCCCACCGGGAAGCCGAGCGACGCGCCCAGCCCCCACAGTGCGACGCCGACGATGGCCACCGGCCCGCCGCCGGCCAGCACCGCGAGACCGGCACCCACGACGGCGAGCAGGATGGTGCCGAACAGCACCGGCACCCGACCCCAGCGGTCGATCGCCACCGTTCCGGCGGTGCGCCCGATGGTCATGCCGACCACGAACACCCCGAACACGGCGGCGCCGGCCGCCTCGCTGAGCCCGTACCCGTCGACGAAGGCCACGGCCAGCCAGTCGTTGGCGCTGCCCTCGGTGAACGCCATCACCAGCACCAGCAGGCCGATGAGCAGCGTGCGCGGCTCCCGCCAGGCGGCGAGCAGCGACGCGCGCCGGGCCGAGGCGGCGGCCCTCTCCCCGCCGGCCGGCGCGGTGCCTGCGCTGGGGAGGAACGTCCGGACCCCGAGCAGCGTGCCGACCATCACCACCACCGCGAGGACGCTCAGGTGCGCGGCGATGGGCACCCCGACCCGCGCGGCACCGGCGCCGATCCCCGCCCCGGCCACCGACCCGAGGCTCCAGGCCGCGTGGAACCGGGGCAGGATGGTACGCCCCAGCCGCCGCTCGACCGTCGTACCCTCGATGTTCATCGCCACGTCGCAGGTGCCGGCGCCGTAGCCGAAGGCGAACAGGCCGACGGCGGCCCCGGGTAGGAACCCGGCGGCTCCGGCGGACGTGCCGGCGACGGCCAACCCGCCCGAGACCAGCGCGGTGCCGAGGAGCACCGCGCGGGCGGTGCCGAGGCGCTGGGCCACCAGCCCGGCGGTCGGCATGGCCAGCAGCGAGCCCACCGACATCGACAGCAGCAGCAGGCCGAGCCCTCCGGCGCTGAGGTCCAGCGCCTCCCGGGCCGCCGGCACCCGGGCGAACCAGGTGGCGATCGCGAGCCCGTTCAGGGCGAACACGGTCGCCACGCCGTTGCGGGCGGACAGTACCGCGCGTTGCGCGCCGGCCCGACCGGCCTCCGGCTCGGCGGGCGGTGCGTCGGTGCTGCTCACGGCGAGTTCCTCTCGGTTCTACGGGCGTCGACCGCCCATTGGACACCCTGGCGCGACAGCACCGATCATGACCCCCGCCCCTTACCGTCATCCGGACCGACCCACTACCGGAAGGCGGCGGGTGCCGGGGTCACACGGCCGGTAGGCCGAGGGCCTCGTCGACCCGGCCGAGCACGGCGGCGTCGTCGTCCACGCCGACCCCGCGCAGCAGGTCGATCGCGGTGGCCCGCACCTGACCCACGATCATCGCCAGCGGCAGCGGCTGGCCGGAGGCGAAGAGCCGCCCGGCGCCCCGGACCGCGTCCAGCGCGGCGGTCTCGGCGCGGCCGGCGTGCTCGTCGGCGGCGGCATCGCGACCGTCGAGGTCGGCGGCGAACGCCTCCCCGGCCGCCTGCACGGCGTCGGCGAGGCAGCGGACCGCCCCGCCGAGGTCGGCCGGCACGGGGGTCGCCTGCCGGGTGAGGGTCACCCCGGCCCGGGCCAGCACCCGCACGTTGCGCACGGCGTAGTCGATCTGCCCGATGGACGCGTCGACGGTACGCAGCCGGCCCAGGTGCCGACGGCGGCGTACGTGCAGGGTCAGCGCCTCCCCGGCGGCGAGCACCGCGCCGCGCAGCCGCTCCACGGCGGCGTCCATGCCCCGCGCCCGGTCCAGGGCGGCCAGGGCGGCCTGCTCGTCGCGGCCGTCGAGGGCGTCGGCGACCTCGCGCAGCAGCCCGGCGAGATCCTCGAAGGTCTGCCGGAACTCGGCGACCAGCGGGGCGAGCGGGCGGCGGGCGTCGACGAGCTGGCTGGCCACGAGGGCCACCACCCCGCCGATCAGCGCGTCGACGAACCGGAACGGGATCAGCGACTCCGTCGGCGGGGCGACCACCACGAGGTAGAGCGCGGAGACGGCGGCCTGCACCACGGAGACGCTGCTCGCACCGACCGCCACGGCCAGCACGATGGTGAGCAGGATGACCGTGAAGACCGTCCAGCTGGTGCGCGGCCCGAGGGCCTGCACCACGACGTCGGCGACGAGCACCCCGGCGGCGACGCCGAGCACCACCTCCACCGCCCGGCGCATCCGCTGGCCCCGGGCCTGTCCGAGGACGATCAGCGCGGCGGCCGGGGCGAAGAACGGCTGCGGGTGCCCGACCAGCCGGGTGGCCAGCACCCAGGCCACCGTGGCAGCGACCGTCCCCTCCACCACCGGCAGCCAGCCCTGCCGAACCCGCCCGGCGGCCTCCCGGAACCAGCTCCACCGCACCATGGCCGCCTCCCCTGCCCGTCGCACCACCGCCCATGGTGCTCCGGCCCCGCCGCGCGCCCCGACCCGGGCCCGGGTCGGGGCGCGCGGCGGGTCAGGCCACGTGGGTGAGGTGGGCCGTGATCGCGGCGGCGAGGATCTCCGGGCCGGGGCGGGCCCAGAGGTCGGCGTGGAAGACCTCCACCTCGATCGCCCCCCGGTAGCCGGCCGCGTCGACCGCGTCGCGGAACCGGCGCATGTCGATGCAGCCCTCGCCGGGCAGCGCCCGGCCCAGCAGCACGCCCTCCGGCAGCGGGGTGATCCAGTCCGCCACCTGAAACGCGGCGATCCGGTCCCCCGCGCGGGCGATCTGCCGGAACACGGTGTCGTCCCACCACAGGTGGTACGTGTCGACCACCACCCCGACCGCGCCCGGGTCGTACCGCTCGGCGATGTCGAGGGCCTGGCCGAGGGTGGAGATCACGCACCGGTCGGCGCAGAACATCGGGTGCAGCGGCTCGATGGCCAGCCGCACCCCGGCCGACTCGGCGTGCGGCACCAGCTCGCCGATCGCGTCGGCGACCCGCTCGCGGGCGGCGTCGACGTCGCGGCTGCCGGCCGGGAGGCCCCCGGAGACCAGCACCAGCTCGCGGGTGCCGAGGGTGGCGGCCTCCTCGATCGCCCGCAGGTTCTCGTCGCGCCAGCCGTCGGCCGTGAAGAACCCGCCCCGGCACAGCGAGGTGACGGCCAGTCCCGCCTCGCGGACCAGCCGCGCCGCCCGCTCGACGCCGTATTCGCGCACCGGCTCCCGCCAGAGCCCGACGCCCGGCACCCCGGCCGCCACGCAGCCGGCGACCAGTTCCTCCAGGCCCCAACCGGTGGCGGTGGCCTGGTTGAACGAGAACCGGGCCAGCCGACCACCGAACCGGTCGCCCGCCGGCCCGTCCACGGCGGTCGCGGCCGGCCCGTCGGCCGTGCGCGTCGCCGGCCCGCCCGTCGTGGCCAGCTCCGGCCCGTCCACGGCGGTCACTGGGGCACCCCGGCGACCGTGAAGTAGGCCCGGGCCCGCGCGGCGGCCAGCTCGGCGTCGGGCAGCAGCCCGGCCGCGTCGGCCAGGACGAGCAGCCGGGCCAGGTGGGCCGGCGACCGGCCCGCCTGCTGGCCGCCGACCATGGTGAAGTGGTCCTGGTGGCCGGTCAGCCAGGCCAGGAACACGATGCCGGTCTTGTAGTGCCAGGTCGGGGCCGCGAACAGGTGCCGGGCCAGCGGCACGGTCGGGGCGAAGACCTCGTCGTACGTCGTGAGGTCGCCGGCGTCGAGGGCGGCCAGCGCGGCGGCGGCGGCCGGCGCGATGGCGGCGAACACCCCGAGCAGCGCGTCGGAGTGGCCCGCCTCGTCGCCCCGGATCAGCTCCGGATAGTGGAAGTCGTCGCCGGTGTAGAGGCGTACCCCGGCGGGCAGCCGGCGGCGCAGCGCGACCTCCCGGTCGGCGTCGAGCAGGGACACCTTGATCCCGTCGACCTTCCCGGCGTGATCCTTGATCAGGTCCAGCACGGCGTCGGCGGCGAGGTCCAGGTCGGCCGAGCCCCAGTAGCCGGTCAGCGCCGGGTCGAACATGTCGCCGAGCCAGTGCAGCACGACCGGCTGGTCGGAGGCGGCCAACAGGTGGGCGTACACCTGCTGGTAGTCCTCGGGGCCCCGGGCGGCGGCGGCGAGGTGCCGGCTGCACATCAGCACCGGCCGGGCCCCGGCGGAGAGCACCTCGGCGAGCTGCTCGGCGTAGGCGTCGCGGATCTGCGCGATGCTGGCCGGGCCGACGGGGAGCTGGTCGGTGGCGACCCCGGCGACGATCCGGCCGCCGGCCGCGCGGGCCTCGGCGGCGCTGCGCCGGATCAGCTCGCGGGTCGCCGGGTAGTCCAGGCCCATGCCGCGCTGCGCGGTGTCCATGGCCTCGGCGACCCCGAGCCCGTACGACCACAGGTGGCGCCGGAAGGCGAGGGTGCGGTCCCAGTCGACGGCAGCCGGAGCGCCGGGGACGTTCTCGGCGCGCGGGTCGGCCACCACGTGCGCGGCGGCGTACGCGATGCGGGAGGCCGCCGGGGCGGCGGGGCGGGGGAAGCCGCCGCTGCCGGTGAGCCGGTGCCGGGTGCCGTCGGGAAGGACGACGTCGCCACTCATCGGCCCAGCTCCGGGATCTCGAGGCGGCGGTGCTCGCGGGCGGAGCGCAGGCCCAGCTCGGCGAGCTGCACGCCGCGCGCGCCGGCCATGAAGTCCCACGGGAACGGCTCGCCGGCCACCACGTGCCGCAGGAACGCCTCCCACTGCACCTTGAAGCCGTTGTCGAACTCGTCGTTGTCCGGCACCTCGCTCCACTGGGACCGGAAGCTCTCCCCGGAGGGCAGGTCCGGGTTCCACACCGGCTTCGGGGTGACCGAGCGGTGCTGCACGCGACAGTTGCGCAGGCCGGCGACGGCGCTGCCCTCGGTGCCGTCGACCTGGAACTCGACCAGCTCGTCGCGGTGTACCCGGACGGCCCACGACGAGTTGAGCTGGGCGATGATCCCGCCTTCGAGCTCGAAGATGCCGTACGCGGCGTCGTCGGCGGTGGCCGGGTAGGCGCGGCCGGCCTCGTCGACGCGGCGCGGGATGTGGGTGGCGTTGACGCAGGTGACGGCGCGGACCGGAGCGAACAGCTCCTCCAGCACGTAGTGCCAGTGCGGGAACATGTCCATCACGATGCCGCCGCCGTCCTCGGCGCGGTAGTTCCAGGACGGGCGCTGGGCGGGCTGCCAGTCGCCCTCGAAGACCCAGTAGCCGAACTCGCCGCGTACGGAGAGGATGCGGCCGAAGAAGCCGCCGTCGATGAGGCGCTTGAGCTTACGCAGGCCGGGCAGGAACAGCTTGTCCTGCACCACGCCGGTGCGGATGCCGGCGGCGTCGGCGGCGCGGGCCAGCTCGACGGCGGCGGCGCTGTCCTCGGCCAGGGGCTTCTCGGTGTAGATGTGCTTGCCGGCGTCGATGGCCTGGCGGACGGCCTTCTCCCGCTGCTGGGTGAGCTGGGCGTCGAAGTAGACGTCGACGTCGTCGCGGGCGAGGGCGGCGGTGAGGTCGGTCGTCCAGTCGGTGAGCCCGTGCCGCTCGGCGATGTCGCGCAGCCGGCTCTCGTTGCGCCCCACCAGGATCAGCTCGGGCCAGATGCGGGTGCCGTCGGCCAGCGGCACCCCGCCCTCCTCGCGGATGGCGAGCAGCGAACGGACGAGGTGCTGGCGGTAGCCCATCCGGCCGGTGACGCCATTGACGATGATCCCTATCGGCCTACGGCTCATGATTCTCTTCCCTCTCTTCGGGCGGCCGGCACCCGCCCGGCGGGCAGGGACGGCCGTCGCGCCAGGCAAGCGCTTTCCTGGGAGCGTAGGGGGCCGCCGCCCCGCAGGGCAAGGGCTTTCCGTTGCGACTGCGGTAACCTGTCCGCGACCGCGCGGGGTCCGGCCGCGCGGGCGGACCATGAGGGGCGGCGGATGGCGACGCTGGCCGATGTCGCGCGGCGGGCGGGGGTCTCCCCCGCCACGGCGTCACGGGTGATCAACGGCAGCAGCAAGCCGGTCGCCGACGAGCTGCGCGAACGCGTGCTGCGCGCCGTCGCCGACCTGCGGTACGTGCCGAACGCGCACGCCCAACTGCTGGCCCGGCCGCAGCGCAGCGTGGTCGGCGTCGTCGTCCACGACGTCTCCGACCCGTACTTCGCCGAGGTGACCCGGGGCCTGCAACGGGTCGCCACCGAACGGGGCCGCCTGCTGATCATCTGCAACAGCTACCGCGACCCCGTCCGCGAGCTGGAGTACGTGGAGCTGCTGCGCGGCCAGCAGGTGGCCGCGATCGTGCTCGCCGGGTCCGGCTACCACGACGCCGCGTTCACCACGATGCTCAACGAGAAGCTCGCCGCGTACGAGGCGACGGGCGGTCGGGTCGCGGTGATCGGCCGGCACGACCACTTCGGCGACGCAGTGATGCCGGCCAACGCGACCGGCGGCGAGCTGATCGGCCGGGAGCTGCTGCGCCTCGGGCACCGGCGCGTCGGCGTGGTCGCCGGCCCCCGGGTGCTCACCACCATCACCGACCGGCTGACCGGGCTGCGGCGGGCGCTCGCCGAGCAGGGCGTCGAACTGCCCGACGAACGCATCCGGTACGCCGACTTCGACCGCGACGGCGGGGCCCGGGCCACGGCCGAGCTGCTGGACACCAGCCCCGCGCCCACCGCGATCGTGGCGCTGAACGACTCGATGGCCGTCGGGGCGCTCGCCCTGCTGCGGACGCGCGGCGTGCGCGTGCCCGAGGACGTGTCCGTCCTCGGCTTCGACGACATGCCGATCGCCGCCGACGTCACTCCCACGCTGACCACGGTGCGGCTGCCCCTGGTCGAGATGGGGGTGCGGGCGATGGCCCTCGCCCTCGACCCGACCAGCGGGAGCCCTCGCGTCGAGACCCTGCCGGCGGAGCTGGTCCGCCGGGACAGCACCGGCCCGGCCCCGGCCTGACCCGGCCCGGCCCGCCGCGCCCCGGGCGGGGCTCAGGCCGGCCCGCCGCGCCCCGGTCGGCTCAGGCCCGGCCGCCATGTCGGCGACATCGCGCGATCAACTCGCCGGGATACCGCCATGTCGCCGGCATGGAGTCGATCAACCCGCCCCGCCCGGTCAGGGTGGCTGCCTCGGCCGAGGGCCGCCGCCGAGGGCCGCCGCCGAAGGCCGCCGCCGCGCGCCACGCCGGGCGGTCAGGCCGCCCGGTCGCCCCGGGCCAGCTCCGCGAGGCGGTCGATCTGGGCGGGATCGGACAGGGCCGACCCGACCGCCACCACCTTGACGCCGGCCGCCAGGAAGTCGGCCGCGTTGCCGGCGTCGATGCCGCCGGTGGCGACGAAGCGCAGCTCGGGCAGCGGCCCGGCGACGGCCTTGAACCACTGCGGCCCGAGGCTCACCGCCGGGAACGCCTTCAGCCAGGTCAACCCGTGGTCGCGGGCGCGCTGCGCCTCGGTCGGGGTGGCCACCCCGGGCAGGTGCGGGATCCCGTAGGTCAGGGCCACGTCGGCCACCGCGAGGTCGAGCCCGGGCGCGACGGTGAACGCCGCGCCGGCCGACGCGGACTGCCGGACCTGCGCCGGGGTGAACACGGTGCCCGCCCCGACGATCCGGTCCCGCTCCCGCCCCGCCTCCACGGCCGCGCGCAGCGCGGTCACCGCCTCGGGGGTGCGTACCGGCACCTCCACCACGTCGATGCCGAGGTCCCAGGCCCGGTTGGCGAGCCGGACCGTCTCCTGCGGCGGCAGGTCGCGGAGGATCACCATGACCCGCGCGCCAGCGAAGATCGGTGCGAAGTCGTGCGCCGTCACCGGCTGCCCCTTCCGTTTCCGGGGCCGGCCGCGCCGGTCCCCACGTGTGCGCCCCCGTCCTCGGCGACGGCCGTCCCGCCGCCGTCGGCCAGGTCGCCGGCCAGGTCACCACCGCCGGCCAAGCCACCGCCGTCGGCCAAGCCGCCAACCAGGTAGCCGCCGTCAGCGAGGTCACCGCCGTCAGCGGATCCGTCGGCCAGGCCGTCGAGCAGGCCGGCCGCCACCGGGTCGAGCGCCGCCCACCCGTCGGCGGTCAGGGCCACGACCCCGTCGAGGTCCCGCCGCCGAGGCGGGGGCGCGCAGTCGCCGGGCACCGCGAGAGCCCGGACCGCGACGACGTGGCCGCAACGCAGCGCGGCGGCGTGGTCCAGCCCGCGCAGCACGGCGGAGAGGTAGCCGGCGGCGAAGGCGTCCCCCGCCCCGACCGGTTCCACCACCGGCGCGCGCAGCGCCGGCACGAACACCGCCGGCCCGGTGCGCGGCAGCGCCGTCGCGCCGACGGCCCCGTCCTTGACGACCACCGTCGCGGGGCGGGGCAGCAGCCGGCGTACCGCCTGCGGGTCGGCGGTCCCCCACAGCCGCTCGGCCTCGTCCAGCCCGACGAGGACGATGTCGGCCCGGTCGGCGAGGTCGCGCAGCACGTCGGCGGCCCGGTCGGCGGGCCAGAGCCGGGGCCGGTGGTTGACGTCGAAGCTGACCAGCGCGCCGCGCAGCGGCCGGTCGTCGACCGCGTGCGCCACGAGGGCGCGGCAGGACTCCGACAGCACCGGAGTGATGCCGGACAGGTGCAGCAGCCGCGCGCCGGCCAGGCGCGGGTCGTCCAGCGCCCCGGGGCCGAGCCGGGACGCGGCCGAGCCGGCCCGGTAGTAGTGCACGCCGGTGGCCTCCGGCCGGGGGTCCTTGAAGTAGACGCCGGTCGGCGCGTCGGGGTCGAGCGCGACCGAGTCGACGTCGACGCCCCCGCCGGCGACCTCGCGCAGCACCATCCGCCCGAACGGGTCGTCGCCGACCCGGCTGACCCAGGCTACCCGGTGGCCGAGCCCGGCCAGGCCGATGGCCAGGT
This sequence comes from Micromonospora sp. NBRC 110038, assembly GCF_020884815.1. Lineage (NCBI taxonomy): Bacteria > Bacillati > Actinomycetota > Actinomycetes > Micromonosporales > Micromonosporaceae > Micromonospora > Micromonospora sp. NBRC 110038. The sequence goes on from NZ_BBOL01000008.1 coordinate 210,820, forward strand.
TGGACTCCGCGCCGCCGACGCCGAGCCGGAGCCGGTCGGCGCGCTCCAGCGGCGCGGCGTCGGTCGGCGACATGACCACCATGGTCTCGCCGACGGTGACCACCTCGGGGCCGGGCCCGCCCGTCACGCCCGTACCGCCGCTTCGGTGGCGGCCAGGGCGGCGGCCGCGTCGCGGTCGAGGACCCCGTCGGCCACGACGACGCCGTGCCGGCCGTGCCGGCTGCCGCCGGCGGGCACCACGGCCGGGGTCTCGAAGGCGAACGCCACGCAGACCCCCGGGTACATCGCCGTCCGCACGAACCACCGGTCGCCGGGCCCCAGGCCCGTGAAGACCAGGGTGTACGCGCCGCCGCCCGGCCCGGTGCCGGTCAAGGCGACCCACGGTTCGGCGCTGCCGTTGACGTGCTCCTCCCCGTCGGCGGAGGCGGTGAAGGCGTGCGGCGGCTCGGCGGCGACCGCCCGCCAGAAGAACCCTCCGTAGCCGGCGCCGCCGGGGCGGCCGTTGGTGGCGGGGCTGCCGAGGGGGACGTCCCGGTCGGCGGGGGCGGTCAGGGCGTACCGCAGGTCCAGCCGCCAGGCGTCGGGGTGGCCGGGCACCGGGGCGGCGGCGAGGCGGCGGCGTTCGGTGAGCAGCACCGCGCCGGCCGGGTCGCGCCACTGGAGCCGGTGGGCCAGCGCGTCGTCGGCGCGTTCGTCCCATCCGGTGTGGACGATCCGGCCGTGGTCGTCGCGCCAGGTGTAGCCGGCGTCGCGCACGTAGGTGCGCCCGCCCCAGAGGTTGGTGCCGGCGACGTCCTGCACGGCCAGGGACGCCCCGAGGTGCCAGACGTGGTCGGCGGGCAGCTCGTCGGTCACCACCGTCCCGCCCAGCGTCCGCACCGGGTGCAGGTAGGGGCGGGGGCCGTGCGTGGCGTCGAGGTCGGGGGCGAGCACGTAGCGGGCCACCTCGACGCCGCCGACGCGCAGCCGGGGGTCGTCGGGGCTGCCGGGGCCCGCGTCGTCGGCGCGGGGGCGGGGGTGCTGGTCGGTCACGAGGGCTCCACGGCGACGGCAGGGCGGCGGGCGACCGCATGCAGGGCGGCGAGAGCGTACCCGGCGAGGATCGGCAGCGCGACCGGGATGACCAGCGCGGTCAGGACGCCGGCCACGCAGCACACGCCGCTGGCCGCCGCCCAGCCGCCCGGCCGGGCCAGGCAGGAGCGGGCGGCGGCGCGGGCCGCGGCCCGCCAGCCCCGCCCGCCGGCCCGCCCGACCTCGACGACGACGAGACCGGCGTATCCGGCCAGGGCCGCCGTGACGACGCCGGTGACCAGCAGCGCGGGCGCCCCGCCGGGGACCCGGCCGGTGGCCAGCGCGGCCAGGTCCGCCCCGAGCATGACCGCGCCGGCCAGCACGGCGAGGGTGACCGGCACGCCGGCCGGCAACCCCCGCACGTACCGGCGCAGCGTGGTCCGGGCGTCGGGCCAGCCGCCGTCGGTGATCCGGTCGTGCACGGCGGCGCTGGCGGTGGCGAGCGCGGCGCCGGCGGTGACCACCGGCAGCGCGCCCACCACCAGCGCGAACCCGACCAGGGCCAGGTCGGCGGCGTCGCGGAGCACGTCCCGCCAGTCGCGGCGGGCCGGCGCGTCCTGCGGCACGGCGCTCATCCCTTGAGGCCGCTGGTGTTGATGCCCTCGACGAGCATCCGCTGGAAGGCCAGGAAGAACAGGAACACCGGCAGCAGGGACAGCACCGACATGGCGAACATCGGGCCGACCGCGCTCTGGCTGGTCGAGTCGATGAACAGGGTCAGCGCCACCGGCACCGTGTAGTCCTCCAGGCTGGACAGGAAGACCAGCTGCCGGAAGAAGTCGTTCCACGTCCAGATGAACGAGAAGATCGCGGTGGTCACCAGCGCGGGGCGGCTCAGCGGCAGGATGACGTGCCGGAAGATGCCGAACGCGCTGGCCCCGTCGATCTTCGCGGCCTCGTCCAGCTCGCGCGGGATGCCCCGCATGAACTGCACCATCAGGAAGACGAAGAACGCCTCGGTCGCCAGGAACTGCGGGATCAGCAGCGGCAGGTACGGCCACTCGCCGCCGACCAGCCCGAGGCTGCGGAACAGGATGTACTGCGGCACGATCAGCACGTGCCCCGGCAGGAGCAGGGTGCCGATCATGATCGCGAACCACATCCCGCGCAGCCGGAACCGCAGGCGGGCGAAAGCGTACGCGGCGAGCAGGCAGGAGACCGCGTTGCCGACGACGGTCAGCAGGCTGACCATCGCGCTGTTGAGGAAGAACCGGCCGAAGCTGAGGTCGAAGTTGGTCCACCCGTCGACGTAGTTGCCGGGGGTGAACTCCTTCGGCAGCAGGCCGATGTTGCTGACGATCTCCTCCTGGCTCTTGACCGAGGTGCCGATCATCCAGAACAGCGGGTAGAGCACGACCACCACGATCGCGATCAGGACGAGCAGGCGGACGGCCTGCCCCCGTCCGGCGCGCGGGCGGCGCGGCCCGGTCACCGGCGGTTCTGCGGTAGCCGTCGTCACCGGTCCTCCCCGTCGGAGTAGTGCACCCAGAACCGTCCGGTGCTGAAGAAGACCGCCGTGATGACGCCGATGGCGATCAGGAAGACCCAGGCCATCGCCGAGGCGTAGCCCATCTCCAGGTCGGTGAAGCCCTTGATGTAGAGGTTCAGCGTGTACATCAGCGTGGAGTCGACCGGGCCGCCGGTGCCGTTGCTGAGCACGAAGGCCGCGGTGAAGCCCTGGAAGCCGTTGATGGTCTCCAGCACCAGGTTGAAGAAGATGACCGGGGAGAGCATCGGCAGGGTGACGGCGCGGAACTGCCGCCACCTGCCGGCCCCGTCCACGGACGCGGCCTCGTACAGCTCGGTCGGCACCTGCTTGAGCCCGGCCAGGAAGATCACCATGGGCGCGCCGAACTGCCAGATGGCGAGCACCATCAGCGTCTCCAGCGCCCAGTCGGGGTCGTTGACCCAGGGCTTGCCCTCGATGCCGAACAGGGCCAGCATCGAGTTGAACGCGCCGTCGCGGTTGAACATGTTGACCCAGACGATGGCCAGCGCGACGCTGCCGCCGAGCAGCGACGGCAGGTAGAACAGGCTGCGGAACAGCCCGACCCCGCGCCAGGCCCGGTTGAGCAGCAGCGCCACGCCGAGCGCGGCGGCCAGCTTCAGCGGCACCGCCACCAGGGCGAAGGTCAGGGTGACGCGCACCGCGTGCCAGTACGAGGGATCGCTGGTGAACATCCGCTCGTAGTTGGCGAAGCCCACCCACTCGACCTCCGAGAAGGGGGTGAGGATGTCGTAGTTGGTGAAGCTGAGGTAGAGGGACAAGAGCATGGGAATCGCCGTGATGGCCATCAGTCCGATGAGCCAGGGCGAGAGGAAGACGTACCCCGCGAGACCTTCGCTTTGCCGGATCCGCCCGGCCACGCCGTGGGGGGCGTGGGCGCGGGCGGATCCGGTGCCGCGTCGGGTCGGGTCGGGCACCGTGGTCAGGGCCACGAGCCGGCTCCTTTCCGAGCGTGTGCGGCGGTTCAGGCGATGGCGGACTTGCAGGCGTCCATGAACAGGGCCGCCGCGGCGGCCGGGGCGAGCCGGCCGTACTGCGCCTCCTCGGCCGCCTTGATCAGCTCGGCGCGGACCTTGCTGTGGCCCTTGATCGGCACCTGCGGCGACTGGCCGAACTTCTGGGCCAGCTCGGTCTCCACCGCGATCGACTGCTTCATCGCGGGGTCGGTGGTGTCGTCGCTGACGACGCGGCGCAGGTCCAGGTTGGACGGCAGCCCCCGGTCGGTGCCGAGGATCTTGACGGCCTCCGGGTCGTTGGCGAGGAAGTTGAGCACGTCGACGGCGACGTCCTTGTGCTTGCTGCCCTTGAACACCGACCAGTACATGGAGGCGCGGGCCCACTGGGCGCTCGGGTCACCCGGGTAGGCGACGACGCCCAGCTCGTCCTTGGTGTTCTTCTTCAGCTCCGGCATCTGGTTGACCCAGACCCAGGAGGTGCCGGCCTTGCCGGTGACCACGAGCTGCTTGGTGATGTCGGTGGCGTTGCCCTCGTGGATCACGTCCGGGGTCGGGGTCGCGCCGCGGTCCCGGGCGCCCTTCCACAGCTCGAACCACCTGGTGACGTCCTCGACGGTGAAGCCGAGCTCCGTGCCCTTGTACATGTCCTTGCCCTGCTGGCGCAGCCACACCCAGAACGCCTTGTAGTCGGCGCTGGGGTCCATGGTGCCGGGGACCTTGGTCTTCTTCGTCACCTGCTCGGCCCAGGCGATGTGCTCCTCCCAGGTCATGCCGGTGGTCGGCTCCGGGAGGCCGTTCTTGGTGAGCAGGGTCTTGTTGTAGACCAGGCCCTGGGTGTTCTCACCGGCGGCCAGGCCGGCGAGCTTGCCGTCGACCACGCCGTACTGCCAGAGGCTCTTGGGGAACTTCGACACGTCGAGCTTGCCGGAGTCGGAGTAGCTGGTCAGGTCGAGCGTGGTGTTGCGGGCCGCGTACTCGGCGAGGTAGTTGTCGTCGATCTGGAAGATGTCCGGCGGGTTGCCGCCGGCGGTGAGGGTGGCCAGCTTGTCGAAGTAGCCCTGGTTGGCCTGCCAGGTCTTCTCGAACGTGACGTTCGGGTTCTTCTTGGTGTAGAGGGCGAGGGCGTCCTCGGTCAGCTTGGCGCGGGCCTCGCCGCCCCACCAGAAGATGGAGAGCTTGACCTTGCCGTCGTCGCCGGCGGAGTCGTCGTCACCGCAGGCGGCGGCGCCGAGGACCAGCGGCGCGGCCACGGCGAGGGCGACGAGCCCGCGCAGCAGCCGACGGCGGGGAGTACGGTGGGAACGCCCGGCGGGTGCGCCGGCGGTGGGGGGCGTGGCGGGGTGCATGTGCGCTCACTCCTTGGCGTTAGGAGGCGACAGCGCCACCGGTGGCCGCCCTCGGGCGGCCCGGGTCCGCAGGGCGATGCGGATCCGGGCCGACACGGGCGGCACCGGGGCTACCGGCCCCTGAAGCGGGTCCGGTGGAGTCGCGGATGACCAACTCGGTCTGGAGCATTACCTGTGCGGTGGTGCGACGGGCGCCGACTGCCGTGCCCCTGCCGACGCCCCGCGGTCCCCGCGGCGCGTCGGTGTCCTGTTGCAGCAGCATGTCGACGGCCGTCCGGCCGGCGGCCGCGGTAGGCGTGGCCACCGTCGTCAACTTGGGCCGGGTGAGCCGGCTCAGGGCGATGTCGTCGATGCCGACGACGCTGACGTCCTGCGGCACCCGGACGCCGAGGGCGTCGAGGCCCTCGATCAGCCCGATCGCCATCAGGTCGTTGTAGGCGAGCACGGCGGTGACGCCGCTGCGCTGGACGTGTTCGGCCAGCGCGAGGCCCCCGTGCTCGGTGGGCGGGTTGGGCCCGAGGACGGTCAGCTCGGCGCCGCCGGCCCGGGCCGCAGCGCCGGCCGCGCGGCGGATCTCCCGGCTGGTCCACGAGCCGCGCGGCCCGCTGAGCAGGCCGATCGCGGTGTGGCCGAGGCCGACGAGGTGCTCGATCGCCGAGCGGGCGCCCTGACCGACGTCCATCACCACGCAGGGCAGGCCGGTCACCTGGCGGTTTATCACCACCAGCGGGACCTCGCGGCTGAGCTGCTCGATGAGGCTGTTGCTCATCCGGGGGCTGCACAGCAGCACCCCGTCGACCTGCTTGGCCAGGGCGTGGACCAGCTCCTCCTCGGCCATCGGGTCCTCGTTGGTGTCCGCGACGAAGATGTGGTAATCGCGGTGCCGGGCCTGCCCCTCCGCCGCCTTGATCAGGGGCGGGAAGAACGGGTTGGCGATGTCGGCGATGATCAGCCCGATGTTGTGGGTGCGACCGGTGATCAGGGCCCGCGCGGCGCGGTTGGGCCGGTAGCCCAGGTCCTCCGCGCAGGCCAGCACCCGGACCCGGGTCTCCGGGTTGACCAGGTGTGGCGCGGAGAACGTGCGGGATACCGTCGAGATGTGCACGCCGGAGGCCCGCGCGACGTCCCTGATGGTGACTGGCACGGCGGCCCTTTCGTCCGGTGTGGCTGCGGTCACGTGGGTGCCGCCAATTAATGCAAACGGTTGCTCCAGTGTCAACGCTCGGAGATTACGACCAGGTTTCGAACGGGCACGCGCCATGCGTTCGTATGGTGCAAAAGTAGGGCGAAGCACGCTGATTTTGTTTCCGTCGTTGACGCGCCGCGATCGATCGTGGTTTCTTCACTGCAAACCTTTGCAGCGAGCCAGGAGGCCCCGCGATGTCTTCGAGAACCGGTGGACGGACCCGTCACGCGGTGGTGGGCACCGGCGCCCGGGCCGAGATGTTCGTCCGGGCGCTGGTGCGCGACCACGCCGACACCGCCGAGCTGGTCGCGTTCGCCGACGTCAACCAGGCCCGCATGGACGCGCACAACCGGTGGCTGGGCGAGCTGGGCCACGCGCCGGTGCCGACGTACCGCGCCGACGAGTTCGCCGCGATGCTGGCCAAGGAGCGGGTCGACACGGTGCTGGTCACCACCGTCGACGCCACCCACGACGAGTACATCGTCGCGGCCCTGCACGCCGGCTGCGACGTGGTCTCGGAGAAGCCGATGACCGTCGACGCGCCGCGCTGCCGGCGCATCCTGGACGCGGTCGCCGAGACCGGCCGGCACGTCACCGTCGCGTTCAACTACCGCTACAACCCCCTGCACGAGCAGCTGCGCCGGCTGCTCGCCGACGGCGCGGTCGGCGAGATCGGGTCGGTGCACTTCGAGTGGCTGCTCGACGTGCGCCACGGCGCGGACTACTTCCGGCGTTGGCACCGCGACAAGGCCAACTCCGGCGGGCTGATGGTGCACAAGGCCAGCCACCACTTCGACCTGGTCAACTGGTGGCTCGACGCCACCCCGGTCGAGGTCTACGCCGCCGGCCGGCTGTTCTTCTACGGCGACGCCGGCCGCCGGCACGGCTACGCCCGCGACTACGCCCGCGCGCACGACGCCCCGGCCGCCGCCGACGACCCGTTCGCGCTGCGGATGGCCGAGCACCCCCGGCTGCGCGAGCTGTACCTCGACGCCGAGGCCGAGGACGGTTACCACCGCGACCAGAACGTCTTCGCCCCCGGCGTCACCATCGAGGACGACATGGCCGTGCTGGCCCGCTACTCCACGGGCGCGACGATGACCTACCACCTCACCGCGTACGCCCCCTGGGAGGGTTACCGGGTGATGGTCAACGGCAGCCGGGGCCGCCTCGAACTGGAGGTCGTGGAGAGCGAGTTCGTCAGCCCGCAGGCCGCCGGCGCGCTCAAGGGCGCAGCGCTGCACGGCACCGAGGCCGCCGCCGAGGGCGGCTCGGCCACGCTCACGCTGCGCCCCTACTGGCAGCCGCCGCAGCGCATCGAGGTCGAGGGCTACACCCGGCAGGGCCACGGCGGCGCGGACGCCCGGATGACGCAGGTGCTCTTCGGCGGCGCGACGGACCCGCTGCACCGGGCGGCCACCGCCCGCGACGGCGCCCTCGCGCTGCTCACCGGCCTGGCCGCCAACCGGTCCTTCGAGACCGGCCAGGCCGTCCGGGTGGCCGACCTGCTCTCCCTGCCCTGACCGACCGTGCCCGGGGTGCGCCGCCTCAGCGGCCCGCCCCGCCGGGGCCGGCCGGCGCTGCCCGGCCCCGCCGGCCCGCCCCCGCACCATCGACCGCATCCGAGGAGCCATCCGACGTGCCGACCACCTCCCGACCCGACCTGCTCCTCCCCGCCGACCCGGGCCTGCGCGCGCTGGCCCGGCAGCTGTACGCGCTGGCGGCGGAGCAACCGATCATCTCCCCGCACGGGCACGTCGACCCGGCCCTGCTGGCCGAGGACCGTCCCTTCCCGGACCCGTCCCGGCTGATCATCGTGCCCGACCACTACCTGACCCGGATGCTGCTCAGCCAGGGCGTGCCCCCGGCCGAGCTGGGCGTCCCCACGGTGGACGGCAGCCCGGTGGAGACCGACGGCAGGAAGATCTGGCGGCGCTTCGTCGACGGCTGGCACCTGTTCCGGGGCACCCCGTCGCGGCTGTGGCTGGAGCAGACCCTCACCGAGGTCTTCGGGGTCGACACCCCCCTGTCGCCCGCCACCGCCGACGCCGTGTACGACCAGGTCGCGGCCCGCCTCGCCGAGCCCGAGTTCCGGCCCCGCGCGCTGTTCGACCGGTTCAACATCGAGGTGCTGGCCACCACCGAGTCGCCCCTGGACGACCTGGCCCAGCACGCGAAGCTCGCCGCCGACGGCTGGGGCGGCCCCGGCGGCAAGGTGGTCACCACCTTCCGCCCGGACAACGTGGTCGACATGGAGTTCGACAACTGGGCCGGCAACGTCGAGCGGCTCGGCGCGGTCGCCGGGGAGGACACCGGCACGTACGCCGGCTTCCTGGCCGCCCTGCGGCGGCGCCGGGAGGCGTTCATCGCCGCCGGCGCGACCTGCTCCGACCACGGCCACCCGACCGCGCAGACCCTGGACCTCGACGCGCGGGAGGCCGCGGCGCTGTACGAGCGGGGCCTGCGCGGCACGGCCGACGCCGCCGACGCGGAGGCGTTCCGGGCGCACATGCTGCTGGAGTTCGCCCGGATGTCGCTCGACGACGGCCTGGTGATGCAGCTGCACCCCGGCTCGGTGCGCAACCACAACCGCTGGCTGTACGCCCGGCACGGCCGCGACGTCGGCGGGGACATCCCGCAGGCCACCGAGTACCTGCACGCGCTCACCCCGCTGCTGGACGCCCACGGCAACGACCCCCGGCTGCGGGTGGTGGTCTACACCCTCGACGAGTACACCTTCACCCGGGAGCTGGCCCCCCTCGCCGGCGGCTACGCGGCCCTCTACCTGGGCGCGCCCTGGTGGTTCCTGGACTCCCCCGAGGTGCTGCGCCGGTTCCGGGAGGCGGTCACCGAGACCGCCGGCTTCTACAACACGGCCGGGTTCGTCGACGACACCCGGGCGTTCTGTTCCATCCCGGTGCGCCACGACGTGGCCCGCCGCGTCGACGCCGGCTTCCTCGCCCGGCTGGTCGCCGAACACCGGCTGACCGAGGACGAGGCCGCGGAAACCATCGTCGACCTCGCCTACCGCCTGCCCAAGAGGGTCTACAAGATCGGGGAACAGCTGTGAGTGTCAGGATCACCTCCGTCGACGTGCACGACGTGCGCTTCCCGACCGCGGCGGCCGGCGACGGCTCGGACGCGATCAACAAGGGCGACTACTCGGCGACGTACGTCGAGCTGGGCACCGACGCCGGGGTGGTCGGCGCGGGCTTCACCTTCACCAACGGGCGGGGCAACGAGATCACCTGCGCCGCCGTGCGGGCCCTGGCCCACCACGTGCGGGGCCGCACGATCGAGGAGATCGTCGCCGAGCCGGTGAAGTTCTGGCGCTCGCTCAGCGCCGACGTGCAGCTGCGCTGGCTGGGCCCGGAGAAGGGCGTCATCCACATGGCCACCGGCGCGCTGGTCAACGCCGTGTGGGACCTGCGGGCCAAGCTCGCCGGCAAGCCGATGTGGCGGTTCCTCGCCGAGCTGCCCACCGAGGAGCTCGTGGCCAGCATCGACTTCCACCACATCACCGACGCCCTCACCCCCGACGAGGCGGCCACCATCCTCGACAAGGGATTGACCGGATGGGACGAACGGCTCGCGGTGCTAGAGCAGAGTGGCTTTCCCTCGTACACCACGTCGGTCGGGTGGCTGGGCTATCCCGACGAGAAGGTCCGGGCGCTGACCCGCGAGGCGTACGCGGCGGGCTGGCGGGCGATGAAGATGAAGGTGGGCGGCCCACCGGCCGACGACCTGCGCCGGGCGCGGATCATCCGCGCCGAGATCGGCCCGGACGCGCTGCTGATGATGGACGCCAACCAGGTGTGGGACGTCGACGAGGCGATCACCAACATGACGGCGCTGGCGGAGGTCGACCCGTACTGGATCGAGGAGCCGACGCACGCCGACGACATCCTCGGCCACGCCCGGATCGCCCGCGCGGTGACCGAGCTGACCGGCGGCCGGTGCCGGGTGGCCACCGGCGAGGTGGCCGCCAACCGGGTGATCTTCAAGCAGTTGCTCCAGGCCGAGGCGATCGGCGTCATGCAGATCGACGCCTGCCGCGTCGGCGGGGTCAACGAGGTGCTCTCGGAGATCGTCATGGCGGCGAAGTTCGGCGTGCCGATCTGCCCGCACGCCGGCGGCGTCGGCCTCTGCGAGTACGTCCAGCACCTGGCCATCTTCGACTTCCTGCGCGTCGGCACCAGCCTCGACGGCCGGATGGTCGAGTACGTCGACCACCTGCACGAGCACTTCGTCGACCCGGTCCGCACCCGCGACGGGCGCTACCTGCTGCCCGCCGCGCCCGGCTACAGCGCCACCATGCGTCCCGAGTCGATCGCCGAGTTCCGCTTCCCGGACGGCCCGGCATGGCGGTGACCGTGGGCGCGTCCCGCCTCGGGCTGGCCGCGCTGCGCCGGCTGCCCGAGGCCAGCCGACCGCTGCTGCGCCCCGGCACCGTGCCGGCCGGCATCGTGCACCTGGGCCTCGGCGCGTTCCACCGCGCCCACCAGGCCGTCTACACGGAGGAGGCGGTCGGCGCGGCCGGCGGCGACTGGGGCATCGTCGGCGTCGCCCCACGCAGCACCGACCTCGTCGAGACGCTCGCCGCGCAGGACAACCTGTTCAGCGTGACCACCCTGTCCGGCGAGGGCGACAGCACCCGGGTGATCGGGGCCCTGGCCGGGGTCCGGCACGCGGCGAGCGACCCGAACGCGGTGGTCGCGCTGCTGGCCGACCCGGCCATCCGGGTGGTCACCCTGACCGTCACGGAGAAGGCGTACCAGCTCGACCCGGTGACCGGGCGGCTGAGTCCCGACGCGGCGCTCGCCGCCGACCTGGCCGGCGACGCGCCGCCGACGACGGTGCCCGGCCTGCTGGTGCGCGGGCTGGCCGCCCGGGCGGCGGCCGACGCCGGGCCGGTCGCGCTGGTCAGCTGCGACAACCTGCCCGCCAACGGCGCCCGGCTGCGCGGCCTGGTCGAGCAGGCGCTGGCCCGCTCCGGCGCGTCCGACCGGGTGCTGTCCTGGGTGTCCGAGCAGGTCACGTTCCCCGGCACGATGGTGGACCGGATCGTGCCGGCCAGCACGGCGCAGACCCTCGCCGCGGCCCGCGACGCGCTGGGCTTCGCCGACCTGGCGGCCGTGGCCGCCGAGCCGTACCGCCAGTGGGTGATCGAGGACGACTTCCCGGGCGGTCGGCCGGCGTGGGAGGTGGCCGGCGCGGTGCTCACCGACGACGCCGGGCAGTGGGAGCGGGTGAAGCTGCGCGGCCTCAACGGGCTGCACTCGGCCACCGCCTACCTGGGCGCCCTCGCCGGGCGGGAGACCGTCGCCGACGCGCTGGGCGTGCCCGGGCTGACCGGGGTGCTGCGCCGGCTGGTCGCCGAGGAGGTGGCGGTCAGCTTCACCCCGCCGGACGGGGTGTCGATGGTCGCGTACGGCGACGAGGTGCTGGCGCGGTTCGCCAACCCGGCGATCCGCCACCGCACGCTCCAGATCGCCATGGACGGCTCGCAGAAGCTGCCCCAGCGGGTGCTGCACACCATCGTGGACCTGCGCGCGGCGGGCCGGTCGGCCCGCTGGTCGGCGCTGGTGGTCGCCGCGTGGATGCGGTTCGTGTGCGGGACCGCCGACGACGGCACGGCGCTGCCGCTGGCCGACCCGCTCGCCGAACGGATCACCGGCGCGCTGGCCACCACGGGCGGCACCCCGGCCGGGGTGGTCGAGGCGCTGTTCGGGCTGCGGGAGGTCTTTCCCGCCGAGGTGGCCGGCGACGACGAGGTCCGCGCAGACGTCACCGACTGGCTGACCGCCCTGCACCGGCACGGGGTCACGGCGACCCTCGCGGGGGCGGCATGAGCGCGGGGGCGACCGGCGCGCCGCCCCGGGTGGCGGTCATCGGCGCGAACGGGCACGGCCGCTGGCACCGCCGGGTGATCGCGCCGCTGCACGACGCCGGCCGGGTGCGCCTGGTCGCGCTTGTCGACGTACGCCCGATCGAGCCGGAGCCGGCGGCACCACTGCCGGCCGACGCGGAGGTCTTCACCGACCACGCCCAGATGCTCGCAGTGGCCAGGCCGGACGTGGTGGTGGTCTGCACCCCGCCGCACACCCACCTGCCGATCGCCCGGGACGTGCTGGCCGCCGGGGCGGACGTGCTGCTGGAGAAGCCGCCGGTGCTGTCGATGGCCGAGCACCGGCTGCTGGCCGCCGCCCTGGCCGAGACGGGCCGGGCCTGCCAGGTCGGCTTCCAGGCCCTCGGCTCGGCGGCGCTGGCCGAGCTGACGGCGGCGGTGACGGCGGGGCGGCTCGGCACCGTCACCGGCATCGCCACGGTGGCCGCCTGGCAGCGCTCGGACGGCTACTACGCGCGGGCCCCCTGGGCGGGCCGGCGCACGCTGCACGGCCGGCCGGTGCTCGACGGGGCGCTGGCCAACCCACTCGCCCACGCCGTGATGCAGTGCCTCGCCGTGGCCGAGGCCGTCACCGGCACGCCGGTGCGGCCGGCGACGATCGAGCTGGAGCGCTACCGGGTGCGCCCCATCGAGGTGGACGACACGGCGGCCCTGCGGGTCGTGCCGCGCTCCGGGCCGCCGATCGTGGCGGCGGTGACCCTGGCCGGCGAGGACTTCGTCGCCGGGGAGGTGATCGTGACGGGCTCGGCCGGGCGGGCGGTGCTGGAGTATCCGACGGACCGGCTGCTGCTGCCCGGCGACGACGCGCCCCGCGAGGTGCCGGGGCGGCGCGGCCTGCTGGAGAACCTGCTGGCGCACCGTGCCGACCCGGCCGGGACGCCGCTGATCGCCCCGCTGGCCCGCACGGCGCCGTTCACGGCCGTGCTGGAGGCGGTCCAGGCCGCGCCCGAGCCGACGCTGCTCGGCGGCGACCTGGTGACCGCTACCGGCCGAGGGCCGGACCGGGTGCTGACCGTGCGCGGCGTCAACGCGGCGCTGCGGGAGGCGGCCGGGTCCGGGGCGCTGCTGTCGGAGCTGGGCGTGCCGTGGGCGGTGCCGCCGGTGCGCACCGAGCTGACGAGGGAGGAGGACGCCTGAGGCGGGCCCGGTGCCGGGCCAGTGAAAACGCACTGCAAACGACGGGCGACTGCCGCACCCGCAAATCGGGCGCAACCACCGCGTTCGCGACCGCGATCGGTCGGGCAAATGCCGCCTGTCACGATTTGATGCAACATAGCTGCATATAGAAATCATTGACTCACTTGAGTGATTTTCCTTACGGTCAGTCGTACCGGCATTTCGTACCCGTTACGGAATCCGCCGCACCGACAGACCCCTTCGGAGAGTCCTCATGCGCCACCGCTTTCCCGGGGCGGCCCTGGTCGCCCTGTCCCTGCTGGTCACACCGGGCGCGGCGGCGGCCGCGCCCGCCGACGCCGCCGGCCCGGTGCCCCGACCCGTCGAACGGTTCGCCCGCCAGACGCTGCCCGCCGGCGACGGCTGGGCGGCCGACGGCGTCGGCACCACCGGCGGCTCGGCCGCCGCCGCCGACCAGGTCCACCTCGTACGCACCCGCGCCGAGCTGGTCGACGCCCTCGGCGGCGACAACGCCACCAACCGCACCAACGCCACGCCCAAGGTGATCGTCGTCGACGGCGTGATCGACGGCTTCGAGGCCGCCGACGGCAGCCTGCTCGGCTGCGCCGACCTGGCCGACCCGGAGTACTCGCAGGCGGCCTACCTGGCCGCGTACGACCCAACCGTCTGGGGCATGGTGCCCCCGACCGGGCCGCTGGAGGCCGCGCGGGTGCGCTCGGTGGCCAACCAGACGAAGCAGACCCAGATCAACGTCGGCCCGAACACCACCATCGTGGGGCTGCGCGGGGCGACGCTCACCGGGCTGACCCTGATGATCGACACCGCGAACAACGTGATCCTGCGGAACCTGACCTTCGACGACGCCCGGGACTGCTTCCCGGCCTGGTCGCCGACCGACGGCGCGACCGGCAACTGGAACTCCCAGTACGACCAGGTCTCGGTGCGCCGCAGCGAACACGTCTGGGTCGACCACAACACGTTCACCGACGGCGACAACCCCGACAGCGCGCAGCCGGTGTACTTCGGCCGCCCCTACCAGGTGCACGACGGCTCCCTGGACATCACCCACACCGCCAGCCTGGTCACCGCCTCGTACAACCGGTTCGTCGGCCGGGACAAGCTCATGCTGATCGGCTCGTCGAACACCGTCGGCCCGGACGTCGGCCGGCTCAAGGTGACCCTGCACCACAACATGTTCGACCGGGTGCTGCAGCGGCTGCCGCGCGTCCGGTTCGGCCAGGTCGACGTCTACAACAACTGGTACCGGCTCTCCGGCGAGGGCTTCGAGTACGCCGTCGGCGTCGGGGTGCAGTCCGCCGCGTACGTGGAGAACAACCACTTCACCCTCGGCGCGGGCATCGCCGCCGAGGACCTGCTCTACGACTGGGGTGGCACCGCCGTCACCACCCGCGGCAACTGGGTGCGCGCCGACGGCGACCGGGCCCGCCCGGTCGACCTGGTGGCCGCGTACAACGCGACCCACGACCCCGACCTGGGCACCGACGCCGGTTGGACGCCGGCCCTGCGGCACGGTCAGGTGCTGCCCGCGCCGCTGGTCCCGCTGGTGGTCGGCGCGCTCGCCGGCGCGAACCGCCTGCCGCTGTGAAAGGAGGGGTCCCTTGTTGACGCATACGGTAGAGAAGGGTCCCCTTCTCACCTGACTCGGCGTGCCGGGGCGGGGGCCCCCTCTCTCCCCCGTCCCGGCACGTCGACCCCCCGATCACGGCGCGCAGGGGTCAGCCCCGGCGCGCCGGACCGGTCCGGCGGGCCGCCCGGTGGTGCCGCCACAGCCGCACCGCCACCACCACCACGATCACGGCCAGCACCGCCTCCCCGCCGAGGCCGAGACGACGCTCCAGCAGCCGGTACGAGGCGCCTGCGAGGAACCCGAGCACCGCGACCGTGACCGACCAGAGCATCCCGCCGGCCACGTTGGCCAGGGTGAACGTGGCCTGCGGCATCCCGCTGAGGCCGGCGATGCCCGGCACGAGGGCCCTCAGCGCCGCCGCCCAGCGGCCGATCACCACGGCGAGCGCGCCCCGGCGGCGCACCAGGTCGAGCGCGCGCCGCAGCTCGCCCGAGCGGACGAACCGCCGGGGCGTACGCGCCAGCAGCCGGCGGCCGTAGCGGCGGCCGACCAGGTAGCCGGCCTGGTCGCCCAGCGCCGCCCCCGCCACCGCAGCCACGATCACGGCCCACAGCGGCAGCCGGCCGGAGTGCGCCACCGCCCCGCCGACCAGCACGGCGATCTCCCCCGGCACGAACAGCCCGAGGAACGTCGACGCCTCCAGCGCGGGCAGCAGGAAGACCAGGGCGAGCACCAGCGCGGGCGGCAACGCCACCAGCACCGCCAACACCCGGTCCACCCGATCATTCTGCCCGGCCGGAGGCCGGCGCAGTCCCACACGGCCCACTCGCCCGGATCTCCGGCGACGTCGGAGCGGCAGCTGCCCAACTGGCGGCGCTGAGCCGGGCCACGGTTGGCGTCACAAGGCCGACGGGAAGGCCCACGGGCGGTGAAGATCAGCTATAAGTGGTGGATGGACTTCCCGCCGTACCTGGCCTCGATGCCCATGCACGCGATCACCGAGATCCACGGCGAGCCCGGCCTGCGGGAACGGTTCCGGCTGGAGATCGGCGCGTTCGACGAGGACGATCGCGCGCGGCTCACCGCCGCCCTCGACCTCGCCGCCGACCTGCACGGCGACGACCGGCGGGTGCGCGAGCCGTACCTGAACCACCTGCTGCGGGTCGCGATCCGGATGATGCACCACTACCAGGTGCGCGACGCGGACGTGATCGTCGCCGGCCTGCTGCACGACGCGGTGGAGGACCACCCGGCGGAGCTGGCGGGCCAGCACCGGGCGGGGCCGGCGGCCGGCGGCGACCGCACGGCCGCGGCGCTGGCGACGCTGGCCGAGCGCTTCGGCCCGCGGGTGGCGCGGCTGGTCGGCGCGGTCACCAATCCGGTGTACGACCCGGGCCGGGACCGGCACGCGCAGTACCGGGAGCACGTGGCGGCCAGCCTGGACCGCGAGCCGTGGGCCCGGGTGGTCAAGGTCTCCGACTTCACCGACAACGGGGTCGGGTTGATCCACACCGTCGGGCCGAAGGTGCACTCCCTGGCAGCGAAGTACCGCCCGCTGGTGCCGGTCCTGCGGGAGCTGGTCGCCCGGCCGGACACCCCGCTCGCGCCGGCGGTCAAGGAGCACATCTTCGGCCAGCTCGACCTCGCCGAGGAACGCTTCGCCGCGATCCTCGACCAGCCGGTGGAAGCCGGGGCCCCGACCGGTCGGTGAGCGCGCGGGCCCCGGCGGGCGCGGGCTCCGGCGCGACCCGCTCAGCGGGGGCGGCCGTGCGCAGGTCGTCTCAGCGGCGGCGGCCGTGCGCAGGCCGCCTCAGCGGCGCGGCAGCGCGCCGGCCGGCTCAGCGGCGCGGCAGGGCACGCGCCGTGCGGCGGCGCACGTCCGGCACGCGTTCCGGCGCGTCCCGCAGCACCACCCGCAGCGGGTGCGGG
This sequence comes from Micromonospora sp. NBRC 110038, assembly GCF_020884815.1. Lineage (NCBI taxonomy): Bacteria > Bacillati > Actinomycetota > Actinomycetes > Micromonosporales > Micromonosporaceae > Micromonospora > Micromonospora sp. NBRC 110038. The sequence continues at coordinate 227,448 of NZ_BBOL01000008.1, forward strand.
GCATCACCGGCGGCGCCGCCGAGGACCGCCAGGAGCAGGCCGAGGTGTCCGACGGGTTCGTCGGCGAGCAACTGCGCGGCCTCGTCGACCACCAGGGTCAGCGGGCCGGCATCGAGCCGGTCGCGCAGGCTGTCGGCGAGCGCGTCCCAGTTGCGGCCGACGTGGCCGGGCAGGTCGAGCGCGCCGACCAGCGCCGTGAACAGGCCGGCCCGGCTGCGGGCGCGCGCCGCGGGCAACACGGTCCGCTCCCCCGACGCGTCCGTGGGGCCGGCATCCGCGATGCTCAGCCACGACGGCAGCCCGAAGGCGTACCCCTCGGTCATGGTGCCCTCCCCGGCGCGGGGCCGGACCGCGCGGACCGGCGCGAGGAACAGTCTGGGCACGGCGGCCGGCGTGGGCCAGGGGTGGCGGTGGAACGGATCCGCACGCGGCGGTGAAATCCTCGCCAACGCGGGTCGGGCGGCCCGGTCCGGGCCGCCCGACCCGGCCGGTCAGCAGCCGATCCGGCTCGGTCCGACCGCGACGTCGTCGAACCAGAGGGTGTCGGCCCCCTCGCCGTAGCTCTCCCAGCCAAGCCGCAGGTCGGTGAGCTGCGGACGCCACGTGCGGTTGAGCCACTGCCCGTCGATGTCGTGGGTCGGCGTGCCGTCCACGGTCAGGCCGGTGACGGCCGTGCCGTCGACCCAGGTGTTCAGCCGGCCCTGCGCGCCGTCGACCATGAACTCGACGCAGGACCAGCGGTTGGTGGCCAGCGGCAGGCTCAGCGCCACCCCGGACGGGCTCTGCTCCGGCAGCGTCGCGTCGTCGGAGGCCCGGTTCCACTGCAGCGCGCCGTTCTGGCCGCCCATCCGCAGGTCCTTGCCGCCGTCGGCGGAGTCGGCCATGGCCAGGAACGTGACGTGCGAGGTGGGCAGGGCGGTGGTGTGCCGCACCCAGAGGCGGGCGTACCGGACCGCGCCGAGGGTGCTCAGGCCCCGGGTGGTCCGGGCGAACACGTGGTTGCAGTAGCCGACCGTGCCGTTGATGCGCAGGGAGCGGCTGCCGCTGTGCGTCGTGGCGGTGTCGATCGCGGCCGTACCGGTGCCGGAGCAGTCGGGGTTGACCACCGTCCAGTCGCCCGACGGCACCGAGCCGGTCTGGTTCTCGAATCCGTCGCAGAGCACGGCCGTGCCGCAGCCGGCGGGCGGCGGGGTGGTGGGCGGCGGCGTCGTGGGCGGCGGGGTGGTCGGGGGCGGCGTGGTCGGGGGCGGCGTGGTGGGCGGCGGCGTCGTCGGGGGCGGCGTGGTCGGCGGCGCGGTCGTCGTCGGGGGCGGGGTCGCGCCGTTGCACGGTACGCCGTTGAGCGCGAACCCGGTCGGCCCGGCCGTGTTCGCTCCGACGGTGCCCTGGACGCCGAACTCGGTCGAGCCGCCCGCCGGCACCGAGGCGTTCCAGGCGACGTTGCGGGCGGTCACCGTGGCACCGGACTGGCTGACCTCGGCACTCCAGCCGTTGGTGATCCGTTGGTCGCCGCCCCACGTCCAGGTGACGGTCCAGCCGTTGACGGCGGTGTCGCCGGGACTGATCCGGATGTTGGCGGTGAAGCCGCCGGTCCACTGGTTGGGCACGTAGTCGATCCGGCAGCCGGCGGCGGCCGTGGCGGGGGCGGTGGGCAGGCCGACGCCGGCCAGGGCGGCGGCCAGGACCGCGCCGGCGGCGACGATCGGGGTGAGACGGGCGCGGGAGATCCTCATCGGGTTCCTTCCGGGGGTGTGCCACCGCACGGACGCGGCCGACGGGGGCACGGGGGAACTTCGGGAACGCTCGCATGGCGACGCGACCGGCGACGCGACGCGGATGCCCGGCTCCGGGCGGACCATCAGCCGTCGGGCCGGTCGGCGATCGACGGCACGGCGGCGCCCGACGACCAATCTAGTGATGTTCGCCGATGGATAGCAAGGCGACGGGCCGCGTCGCCGGGCCACGAGCGCGTCCGGCATGGCGGGCGGCCACGCCCCCGACCCGGGTCGTGTTCCCACGCCGGGATCGACCCGCCCTCCGATCCATTCCCGCCAACCTGTTCATTCCCGTCAACCGGATACGCCGCCGACGCCCGCTTCCTCACTTATGGCGTATCCCTGGCGGGCACGGTAGTGTCGGGGCCTGCCTTGGGTAGGGGGCCCTGTGGACAACGCACCAGTCGACCGCCGTCGGATTCGTCGCGGGAGAATCGCCACGTCCCTGGCGTTCCTGCTGTTCGGCACAGCGCTGGGAGTTTGGACCGCGCGGATTCCGGCGGTAAAGGAGAAGCTCGGGCTCAGTGACGGCCGGTTGAGCTTCGCGCTCCTGGCTTTCGCGGCGGGCTGCATCGTCGGCATGGCATTGCTCGGTCGGCTCACCGACCGTTTCGGCAGCACTCGTGTGCTCATCCCCTCGGCGATCCTGGAAGGGCTGCTGCTCGTCCTTCCCGGATACAGCGGCACCCTGGTGGTGTTGTGCGTCGCCCTGTTCCTCTTCGGCGCGACGCACGGGACGCTCAACATCGCGATGAACGCCAATGCCCTTGAGGTCCAGCGGGCCTGGAGCAAACCGATCATGTCGTCGTTCCACGCCATCTACAGCATCGGCGGTTTCCTCGGGGCGATCGTGGGCAGCTTCTTCGCGCGCAGCGGGGCAAGCGTCGGCACCACCTTCCTCACCGTCGGCGTGGGGGTGCTGGTGCTGGCCGTCTGGGCGGCACTGTGGGTGCTGCCCGCGACGAGCGCCCCGGAGGCCGCCGTCGGCTCACCGGACACCGGGCAGGGGCCCTCCCGCCGGTCCCTGCTGCTGGTCTTCTTCGGCGTTCTGGTGCTGTGCACGCTCGTCGGCGAGGGCGCGGCGGCCGACTGGAGCGCCGTCTACCTGCGGGACAACCTGGAGACCAGCCCCGGCTTCGCCGCGTACGGCTTCGCCGCGTTCTCGATCATGATGACGGTGGGCCGGCTCTTCGGCGACCGGCTGGTGCGCGCCCTGGGGCCCGTCACCCTGGTGCGGTTCAGCGGCGCGCTCGCGGCGTGCGGCCTCGGCGCGGCGCTGCTGGTGCACCATCCGGTCGCCGGCGTCGTCGGGTTCGGGCTGCTCGGCGCCGGCCTGTCGTGCATCGCCCCGCAGGTCTACTCCGCCGCCGGAAACCAGGACCCGAGCCGCGCCGGCCGGGCCCTGTCGACCGTGGTCAGCATCGGCTATCTGGGATTCCTGTTCGGCCCTATTCTCATCGGCGCCGCGGCGACCGTGGTGGGATTGCCGTCGGCGTTGTGGATTCCCGTGGTGCTCGCAGTTTTCGTCGCGGCGGGCGCCACCGCGATGCGGGCACCGAGCCGCTCCGGCGAAAAGCAGGACAATGCCCCGGTCCCGTCAGCGGGGGTCGAGCGCTGACGGTTGTCCGCCGGGGACGGATGTCACCTGGAAGGAACCGCGCTTGCACATCATCGAATGCCATTTCGAGTGCACCGGATTCGACGACTCTCTGGTGCAGGCGGGCACCTCCGTCTACCTGTGGAATCTGGTGCGGCAGTTCCGCGACCGAGGGCACCGGGTCACCGCGTTGACCGCGGCGCACGGGCTGATCCCACTCCTGCGGCGTGACCACGACGTCGTCGAGACGGATTGGCGGTCCACCGGCGAGATAACCATTCCGGTCGACCCCGACAGATGGCCGGGCCAGCCCGGTGGCGTCACGGTGGACGGATCCGCGCACGCCTATCGGATGACCGTCGAGGGAATCGACGTGGTCCTGCTCAGCAACGAGATTCTCGACAGCCACACCGACACCCTGCACCCACCGGCGGGCGCCGAGGGGACCGACCCGACGTTCCTGAAGCCGCTGGTGTTCCAGGTCCTCGCCGCCCGCTTCCTGTCCGGCCAGGAAACCGCGCAGACCGTCGTGCACCTGCACGAGCCCGTCCTGCACCACCTGCTGCCCGCGGCGCTGTCGGCGTACGGCTTCCCCGTCGTGTCGACCGTGCAGACGAACCTGCCGGTCAACACCAAGGTCTACGCGCCGCAGGCCCGGGCCCTGCTGCGCGACCTCGGCGCCGACCCGACGGTCGTCGACGGGCTCGCGGATCCGCCCCTGGACTCGCCGCTGCACCGGGCCATGCGGGCGTTCCTGCCGCAGACCCTCCTCTACCGCGACCAGCCGCAGCGGCCGGGGCACGACTACGTCAGCGCGCTGGCCCTGGTGGCCCGCTCGGCGGACGCGGTGGACTTCCTGTCCGAGGGGCAGCTCGAACACGCCCTCACCCAGGCCGAGACGCCGTTCGCCCAGCTCTTCGCCGAGCTGGCCGTTTGCCGCGAGCTGTGGTCCCGGGCGGACCGGCTGACGGTCGGCGGGTGCGCCATCGGCGACGAATGGCTGGACGTGGCGCGCGGCGACGAGCGACGGCGGCGGACCCTGACCGCGCTCGGCCTCGACCCGGCGCTGCCGACCGTCTACCACAACGGGCGGTACTCGGTGGAGCACAAGGGGCTGCGGGAGCTGTTCCGGGCGACGCGGCGGCTGCTGGACGAGGGCGAACGCTTCAACCTGCTGCTGCACTGCCTGGCGCCGCACCCGCCGCAGGACCCCGACCTCGCCGCGCTGGCCGCCGACCACCCCGGCCAGGTCCGGATCCGCACCGGGCCGATGCCGCCCGCGGAGCTGATGGACTGGGCGGCCTCCAGCGACCTGTGCGTCTTCCCGGCGAAGTTCGAGATGGACACCTTCCTGATGGCGATGGGAGAGGCCATGGCCAGCGGTGCCGTGCCGGTCGCCACGGCACAGCGGGGCATGCGCCACTTCCGGCACTCCTTCGACCTGGACGCGCCGACGGCGACGGGGCTCGCCCTGCCCCGCTCCTTCCGGGTCGCCGACCCGGACCTGACCGACGCGGTACACGACGGCCTGGCCCGCATGCTGGCGCTGGTCCGCGCCGGGTCGCCGCTGGTGGACACGCTCCGCTCGCGGGCCGTGGCGACCGCCCGGGAGTTCACCTGGTCCCGGGCCGCCGACCGGTTCCTCGCCGTGTTCGCCGCGTGCGTGGCCGGCACCTGGCCCGGCGGGCGGCCGGGCCCCGCGACCCTGCCGCCGACGCCCGCCCCCGGCGACGACGGCGGCACCGGCACGGCGACCGCCGGTCCGGACGGGGTCGCGGTGCGCTGGGACCACCCCGAGGCGGTCCGGGTGGAGCTGGTGTGCCCGGGTGACCCCGTCGAGGTGATCGCGCTGGCCCGGCAGGACGACGGGTCGTTCGCCGGCACCGGGCCGGCGACCGCAGGCCCGGTGGCCCTGCTGGTCACCTGCCGCGACGGCCGCTGCGTGTGGGCCGGTGCCCCGGTCGCGGCCAGGACCGGCTGACGCACGGCCGGGGCGGGGCCCGTGCCCCGCCCCGGCCGCCGGTGGCGCGTCAGTCGGCGAGGGTGAGGGTGACCCCCACCTTCTCCAGGATCGACTCGCCGGCGATGACCGGCGCCATGCCCGCGCCGCCGCCGGCGGGCGCGGGCAGCGGGCGTACCTCGGCGTCCGGGTCCGCCTCGAAGAAGAAGACCAGCGACACCAGCTCCTCGTCGGGGTCGCTGGCCGGGGGCGCCAGGACGCGGTGGCGCAGCGCCCGCCACCGGCCGTCGGTCCAGAGGTTCATCATGTCGCCCAGGTTCACCACCAGCGTGCCGGGCACGAACGGGGGCTTGAACCAGCCGTCCTCGGCGTTCCACGCCTCCAGCCCGCCGACGCCCTGCTGCCGGTCGAGGAAGGTGATGGTGCCGAAGTCGGCGTGCGGCCCGACCCGCATCTGGCCCTCCTCCAGCCGCCCCACCGCCGTCAGGGGCGGGTACCAGTTGACGTTCTGCGTCCACGTCGCCCGCTGGGAGCGGGAGGTGAAGTGGTCGGCCGGGACGCCGAGGGTGACGGCGAGGACCTCCAGGACCTCCAGCGCGAGCCGGTTGAGGTGGCCGGTGTACTCGGTGGCGACCTCGCGCAGCTCCGGCAGTTCCGCCGGCCACTTGTTGTCCGGGTAGTAGAGCCAGTCGAACCTCGCGTCCCCGGTGCGGTGGGTGGGGCCCATGTGGTACGCCTCGTGCAGGTCGGGGGCGCTGGCCATGCCGTCCACCGCGCTGGCCTGCAGCGCGCCGAGGCCCCGCCACCCGTTGTCGTACGGGCGGCTGACCGCGTACCGGCGCTTCTGCTCCGGGGTCAGCCGCATGAACGCGTGGCCGACGGCGCGCATCCGCGCGGTCAGGTCGGCCGGCACGCCGTGGCCGGCGAGGAGGAACATGCCGGTCTGCCGGAGCGCGGCGTCCAGCTCGGCCGACGTCCGGGCGCGCTCGTCCGGGCCCGCCGCCCGCCAGCGCGGCAGGTCGAGGGTGGGAATCGCGGTCGTCATACGCTGCTCGCCTCTCACTCGGTGATGCCGGTCATGACCTGGGTCGCGAGCCGCACCTCGCCGGTGTAGGAGGCGGGTGCGGCGCCATCGACGAAGCGCTTCGGGTCGCCGATCGGCGTCTCGGCCCGCCAGGTCAGCGCGGGGATGTGGGCGTTGATGAGTTCGCCGTCGGCGCGCAGCAGCGCCGACGACGGGTGGTACATGTGCAGCAGCGGGTCGTCGTAGGAGTCGAACGCCGAGTTGGTGTCCATGCGATAGCTGAAGTCGTTGTCCTCGCCGCCCCAGCCCTCGAACCGTTCGTCCATGCCGTCGATGCGCAGGAACGCCGACGTGCGCACCCAGACGCAGCAGCCGGGCGGGCGGCGCAGCACGAAGGCCCGCAGCCGGTCCGGGTCGACCTGGGCGCTGCCCTGGGCCAGCCGCTGCTCGATGGCGTGGGCGGTGGACTCGGCGTCGAGGCACCACATGTCGCGGTAGCTGAGGTGGCCCATGGTGCCGGGGCGGTTGAACCGGCGCGAGTTGCGGGCGACGAAGTCGCGGTCGGCCAGCACGTCCGCGTCGAGGATGCACACCACCTCGGGGTCGCAGGGGGCGTTCACGACCCCGACGTTGACCGCCCACGACTTGTTGAACAGGCCGTCCTTGTGCACCCACAGGTAGTCGTCGGCGTACGGCTCGATCACCTGCTGCGAGCGCGGCTCGGTGTCGGCCTCGACGACGAGGACCCGGTACTCGTCGCGCGGGGCGGACTGGTCGCGCAGCGAGACGAGGCAGGCGAGCAGGTTACGCAGCCGGGTCCGGTCGGCCGTCCGGTCCCGGAACGGGACGACGACGAGGATCTGGGCCCGTGCCGGGTCGCCCGGCGGGGGCCCCGGCGGGAGCGCACGCAGCTCCTCGAAGGACGCCCAGCGCCGCACCGGCCGGGTGCCGTACAACGCGCCGAGGTGGCTGCCGAGGCGGCAGTTGGACTCGGCCCGCCAACCGTGGGCGAACAGCGCGGCCACCCTGTCCGAGGGTGGCGCGGCGGCCAGCGCGGTCAGGGCCCGGTGCAGGGCGGCGTACGCCTGGGGGTTGCGGGTGTCGGCGAGCAGGGCCTCGGCGAGCCGGCGGACCTCGGCGTCGTCGACGTCGCGCACCGCGTCCACCACGGCCTGGGTGTAGGGGCGTCCGCGTTCCCAGTAGAAGATGCTGGACTCGGGCGCCTGTGGGTCGGCGGCGACGACCAGGCTGTCCGCGACGGCCGACGCGAGGGTCTGCGGATGCGACGGTTGGACGAGGGACATCGTCAACTCCCCGGGTAGTGGCCGAAGGTCGGGCCGGTCGGCGGGCCCCCGACGCCGGTGCCCCGGCGTGGGCGCGCGGCGTCGACCCCGGTGGCGCGGGTCACCGGTCCGTCCAGCTCAGGGCGCCGGCCGGTGCCCGCCGGGCCGCCGTGGTCCGCTCGTAGGGCAGCGCGCCGTCGGGCATCCGGACGACCTCGACGTGCAGGCCGATCGGGCTGCGCACGTAGACCCACCGGTCGCCGGCGATCGGCCCGTCGTCGATGGTCTCGGGCGCGCCCAGGACGGTGAACCCGGGACGGGCTGCGAGGTGGCGCGCGGCGGCGTCGACGTCGCGGACGTGGATGGCGAGGTGCCGGCCGCCGACGTCGCAGTTGCGCGGCGGCGGGGCGGCCCGGTCGGTGTGGGCGAAGGTCCGCAGCTCCACGTTGTCGGTGGGGCCCATCCGCAGGGTGGCGACCTCCACCGGACCGTCGGGGTCGGTTTCGACGCCCCGGTGCAGCAGCTCGCCGCCGAGCACGTCGGCGAACACGGTGAGCGCCTCGTCCAGGTCGGCGACGGTGTAGCCGATATGGTCCACCCCGCGCAGCCCGGTGATCGGCGGCGGACCGGGCGGGCGGGCGCCCCGGTTGGTCCAGGGCCCGTCCGGGCGGTGCCGGGCCGCCGGGGCGGGTGGCCCGTGCGGCGCGGGCTCCGGCGGCGACCGCAGCTCGAACGCCAGACCCCACGGCGTACGGAAGCGGGCGCGGCACGCCCCGGCGAGCGGTGACCGCCCCCCGGCGGCCGGGCCGGGGTCCTGCGGGGTGAGTCCGCTGAGCCGACCGACGGCGGCGGTGGCCTCGGCGACGTCGGCCACGAGGAAGCCGAGGTGCTGGTGGCCGGGGTCGTGGCGCTGCGGCGGCGCGGTGACCTGCCCGGCCACGGCGTACTGGAAGAGTTCGAGGTTGGTGGTGGGGCCGAGGCGGATCAACGCGATCTCCGCCGTGGCCCGGGGCGGCACGTCGAGGTGTTCGCTCATCCAGTCGTCGGTGCGGGCCAGCGGCGGCAGGCGGTAGACGACCTCACCGCCGAGGACGTCGACGGCGAACGCGGTGGCCGCGTCGAGGTCGGCGACCGTGAGCGCCACGTGGTCGACGCGCTGCGCGCCGGGTATGCCGGGGCCGGTCATCGGTATCTCCCGTCGAGCAGGGTGAGCGCCGCCAGGGAGACGGCGTCGGTGAAGCTGCCGTCGGCGACGAGCTGCCGCAGCTCGGCGTGGGTCACGAACCGGTGCACCAGGTCGCTCTCGCTGGCCTCCCGCGCGGGCGGCCCGGCGACCAGGTCGGTGGCGAGGAAGATGTGGCAGCCCTGGCTGGCGTAGCCGTAGGCCACGTGGACGCGGCCGAGGTGGCGCATGGTGCCGGCGGTCAGGCCGGTCTCCTCGCGCAGTTCGGCGGCGGCCAGTTCCTCGGCGCCGCGCCCGCCGGCCGGTTCGGACCACGAGCCCTGCGGGAACTCCCAGTACCGGCCGCCGACCGGGTAGCGGTACTGCTCGACGAGGTGGAATCCGCCCGGCTCGGCGGGGACGACGAGGGCGAAGTCCGGCTTGTCGACCACGCCGTAGACGCCACGGGACCCGTCGGGGCGTTCCACGGCGTCCTCGCGCACGGTCATCCAGGCGTTGCGGTAGACGGTGCGGCCGGTGATCCGGCGGGTCACCGGGCCGTTCGCGGCACCCACCGGGCCGTTCGCGGCGCTCACCGCGCCGCCCGTACGCCGGCGGCGACCAACAGCCGGGCTGCCTCGCGGACGCCCCGGACGGGCACGCCGGCGGTGGCGGGTAGCCGGGACAGCAGGGTGCTGGTCAGGCAGGTGTTCTCCGGCCGTCCCGCGTAGCGTCCGGCGGCGCGCGGCTCGGCGACGACGAGCCCCGGGTCGACGCCGAGTTCCGCCGCGATGAGCAGCGCCCAGTCGGCGCGCGAGATCCGGTCCGGTCCGCCGAGGTGCAGCAGCGGGACGTCGCGGGCGGCCAGCACCGCGGCCGTCACCGCGGCGACGTCGTCGACCAGCACCGGGGTGGTCCACTGGTCGTGGGGGACGGCCACCGGCTCCCCGGCGAGCAGGCGGTGCGCGCAGGCCGCGAAGAAGTTGAGCCACTTGACGCTGTCCGCCGACTCCCAGCCGTAGACGAGGCTGACCCGCAGCACGGTGGCGGCGGCGTGCCCGGCGAACACCTGTTCCGCGGCGAGCTTGGCCCGGCCGTAGGCGTTCGGCGGGGCCGTCGGCGTCGCCTCGGCACAGTCGGGCCGGCTGCCGTCGAAGACGTTGTCGGTCGAGATGAGCACCAGGCGGCGGTCACCGGCGGCGGCGCGCATGTTGCGGGCCGCCGTCTCGTGGCCGGCCATCGCCTCGTCCGGGTGCCGGTCGCACCAGGTCACGTCGGACGGCCCGTGGACCAGCACGACCTGCTCGGCGGCGGTGTCGGCGAGCACGCGGGCGCAGGAGGCCGGGTCCGTCACGTCCAGCGGGGTCCACGGGGCCGGCGCGTGCTGCGGCGGGCGTCGGGACGCGAGGACGGGTCGCTCGCCCGCGCGGGCGAGCCGGTCGGCCACCGCCCTGCCGACGAACCCGCTACCGACGATCAACGTACGCATGCGCGGCCTCCGCTGCGAGTCGGGAATCCGCGCCGGCCGCGGCGAGCAGGCGGCCGACACCGATCAGGCTGTGGTCGTCGTCGGCCGCGCCCAGCGTGAGCATCGCGCGCACCTGGGTCGGGGTCAGGCCGAAGCAGCCCAGTTCGGTGAGCTCGTCGCCGAGGATGTCGACGAACGGCTGCCCCACGGCCACCGCGAAGCCGCCGATGAAGATGTACCGGCGGATGCCGATGGAGGAGAAGACGCTCGCGACCGCCAGGGCGAGCGGCCGGAGCGCGGCGCGCAGGACGTCGACGGCGAAGCTGTCCCCGCCCCGCACCGCGAGGGCGACGGCCTCGTTCGTGATGCCCTCCGGGCGACCCGCCGACGACGCCGCCAGCCCCGAGACGCCGAACTCGCCGGGCCGCTGCCGGGCGGCGGCCCGCACGGCCCGCAGGATGCCGCGTCCGGAGGCGATGCCGCCGAGGTGTCCGCGCCCGCCGCAGTCGCACGGCGGGGCGGTGCCGCTCCAGTCGACCCGCCAGTGGCCGAGTTCGCCGCCGAAGCCGGCGTCGTCGACGAGCACCTCGCCCCGGCGGAAGACCTTGCTGCCGACGCCCGAGCTGACGGTGAACAGGCAGAAGGCGTCGTTCCCGGCGTGGGCGTAGCGCCACGCCGCCGCGGTGATGTCGTTGACGGTCAGCACCGGGACCCCGAGCCGCGCGCCGAGGTGGGCGTTCAGCGCCACGGAGCCGCCGCCCTCGCCCCAGATGGTCGGGGCGGCGAGGGCGACGCCGTCGGCGGTGGTCGGCCCGGCGAACGACAGGCCCACCGCCCGGCTCCCGGCGGCCTCCGACCTGACGAGGTACGCGGCGAGTTCCGTGGCGAGCTGGCCCAGGACCCGCTGCTGCAGCTCGGCCACGGGGGCGCCGGGGTGGCGGGCCAACCCGTCGGTGGCGACGCGGCGCACCCCCCGGACGACGGGGTCGCCCGCCGTCACGTGCCCGATTCGCAGGGTCGTCCCGCCGATGTCGGCGACGACGAACGTGTCGTCCCGGTCGGTCATCGGTGGGCCTCGGCGACGGCGTCGCCTCCGGCGGCGCACTGCGCGACGGTGCCGTCCTCCAGGACGATCGCCCCGTCGATCCGGGCACCGGCCGCCACCGCCGCCCCCGGCAGCAGCACGCTGTCGTGCACCACCGCGCCCGCGCCCACCCGGGCCCCGGGGTAGACGACGCTGTGCGTGATCTCGCCGTGGTTGACCAGGTCGGCCGGGACGAGCGAGCGGCGGATCCCCGGCGCTTCGTCGACCATCCGCCGCGCGACCTCCGGCCGCACCGTGGCGGGCAGGTCGGCGAGGGGGATCGACGGCGGCCGACGCAGCAGCGAGCGGTGCGCCAGGTGGTAGCGGTCGACGGTGCCGATGTCCTCCCAGTAGCCGGGCACCCGGTGGCCGCGGATGAGCTCCCCGCCGGCCAGCATGGCGGGGATCACGTCGCGGCTGATGTCGTGCTGCCAGGCGGTGCCGGCGAGCTGTTCCAGGTAGCGGCGCAGGATCCGGGCGTCGAACAGGCAGAACGCCGCGAACACCAGGTCGCTCGTGGGCTCGGCGGGCTTCTCGACGAACGCGGTGAGGCGGCCGGCGTCGTCGAACTCGACCATGCCGAACAGGTGCACGAAGCGGCGTTCGATCCGCTGGTACGCGACCGTCAGCGCGGCCTTCGACGCCCGGTGCTCCCGCAGCATGTCCCGGTAGTCGAAGCGGTAGACGTGGTCGGCGTGCAGCACCAGGACGTCGCGGGGCGCGCCGCCGAAGACCCAGCGTTCCTTGCTGATCAGGGCGTCGGCGGTGCCCCGCTCGGCGGGCCAGGTCCGCTCCGGCAGCGCGCCGGGGACGGTCCCGGGCGGGGCGCTGCGGTACGCCTCGTCGTAGGGCCCGAAGTGGGCGCGGAACCCCGGCGTCCGGTTCCAGACCCGGTGCAGGTCGTCCATCAGCATGCGTTCCTCGTACTGCGACAGCAGCAGCACCTCGTCGAGGCCGGAGTCGCAGGCGTTGCGCAGGCTGAAGTCGATGAGCCGGCTCGTCCCGCCGAACGGGATCAGCGGCTTGAGCCGGCCGGCGCCCAGCGGGCCCATCCGCTCCCCCCGGCCACCGGCCAGCAGCACCGCGCGGACGCCGTTCATCCGTTGCTCCCCGGCGTCGGCGCGGACGGGGCCGCCGCCATCGACGTCCAGTTGGGTTCCAGTCCGGCCAGGGCCGCGGCCAGTTCCGCGGGGGTCACGTCGTCGACGAAGCGGGCCTGGCCGATGCCGGCCGTGAGGGGGATGAGCTGCCGGCCGTCGCGGTGGCGCACGGTGTCGGCCAACGCCTCGGTGAGCAGTTCGGTGGAGCAGACCGGGTGCCAGGTCGGCAGGCCGAGTTCGCCCATGACCAGGCGCGCGCGGCTCAGGTCCTCGGCGGAGAGCAGGCCCCGGTGGTGGGCGAGCACGAGCGACAGCGCCATGTCCACGGCGACGGCCTCGCCGTGCAGCAGCTCCGGCAGCGCCCGCATCTCGATCACCGGCGAGAACGAGTGCCCGTAGTCGACGACCCGTTCGAGCTGGTGTTCCCAGAGGTTCGGCTGCAACTCCTGCAGCATGCCGCCGATGGCGAGGCGGATCACGGCCAGTGCCGCCGCGCCGCCGTCGGCGCTGCCGGCGGACTGCATCCGCTCGGCGATGATGCGGGCGCCGTGGACGGCGAGGAGCTCGAACAGGCGGCGGTCCTTGATCAGCGCCATCTTGAGCACCTCGGCGAGCCCGTTGCGCAGGTGCCGCACGGGCAGCGTGACCAGGAAGCCCGGGTCGATCAGGGTGGTCGCAGAGGGGTGGTACGTGCCGAGCCGGTTCTTGTGGTCGCTGAAGTTCACGCCGGTCTTCGAGCCGATCCCGGCGTCCACCATGCCGATGAGGGTGGTCGGCACCCGCACGTACGGCGTCGAGCGGCGGTAGAGGCTGGCGGCGAGCCCGACGATGTCGGTGAGCACTCCCCCGCCCACCGCGATGACGGGCTCGCGGCGGCGGGCCACGCCGAACGCGTCCATGGCCGACACCACGCGGAACACCGACGTCATCGTCTTGCGGCGCTCGTCGGCCTCGACGACGCAGAACTCGTAGGTCACCCGGTGCGCCTCCAGGTACGCCCTGATGCGTTCGCCGAACAGGACGTCGACCTGGGAGTCCAGCACGACCAGGCGGCGGCGTGGGCCGGGGCCGTCCCCCGCGCTGGCGGCGGTCACCATCAGGTCGGAGGCCGGGTCGAGCAGCCCTCGGCAGAGGCGCACCTCGTAGCTCACCGCCTGCGAGGCGTCGACCCGCCACCTCGGGTCCCCGTCGTGGCCCAGGGTCGACAGCCCGTTGCCGGTGGCGGGCTGCCCTTCGGATACCGGTGTCGTCGATTCGATGAGTCCGTCCTCCGTCGTCACTGCGGTTGTCCTGGTGTCACCAGCGGAGTCACTGGGGTCAGCAGCTCGATGGTGACGCTGGACGGGTCGAGGGCCGGCGTGGTCGACATCGCTGGTCGGGCCTTCTCGAACCGCTCCATGGTGGCGACGATGTCGTCGGTTTCGACCTCGTAGATCGCGACGTACCGCCGGCGTTCGCCCGCGGCCTGCGGGGCGACGAAACGCCGCGCCCCGACGAAACCGGGTACGGCGAGAACCTCGGCGAGATGAACGTGGTCGTACCAGTGGTTGAACTCGTTCTCACAACCATGGAACGGACTGGTGTGGATCAGCAACAGGTGACGATTGTTGACGGCCATCGCGCATTACTCCAGCTACGACGAGGATGGCGGCTACGTGGCCCGGATCGCCGAGATCGACGGCAATATCCATCAATGCAGACATGGACCATAACCGATCGAATCCCACCCGGCAATGCCCTGCGAAAAGGATCTAGCCGACACCGTCAGCGCATCGGGTTCCTACACCTGACCAGCAAAGTCATTCTAAAATATTGACACCTGGCTATTGGTGCTGAATCATGCACGACCATGGATCATTCCCGAGTGCGTCGACCGAATGCGGTCGGCCTCGCCGCGTTCGCGGCAGCGACAACCATCCTGGCAATGGGAATCGCATCTCCGGCAACTGCTGCGGGACAGGTGCGAGGAACCGGAGATCCGGGTGCCATCGACGGCAGTTACCTCGTCGTGTTCGACGACCGGGTCGGCGCCGACAATCGCGCGGGCGTCGCCGCCCTGACCGGACGGCTGGCCGCGAAGTACGACGTCGGGGTGGAACACACCTACGAGCACGCGCTGCACGGTTTCGCCGGCACGATGAGCCGCGCCGCGGCACGACGCCTGGCGGCCGAGTCCGGCGTGTCGTACGTCCAGCAGAACCGCACCGTGCGGGCGCTGGACACCCAGCCCAGCCCGCCGTCGTGGGGCCTGGACCGGATCGACCAGCGCGACCTGCCGCTGGACGGCAGCTACTCGTACCCGACGACGGCGTCCACCGTGCGCGCGTACGTGATCGACACCGGCATCCGGACCACCCACACCACCTTCGGCGGCAGGGCTACCTGGGGCACCAACACCACCGGCGACGGCCTCGACTCGGACTGCTCCACCAACGGCCACGGCACCCACGTCGCGGGCACCATCGGCGGCTCCCAGTACGGCGTGGCCAAGGGCGTCTCCCTGGTCGCGGTCAAGGTGCTGAACTGCGGCGGCAGCGGCACCCTGGCCGGCGTCACCGCCGGCGTCGACTGGGTGACCGGCCACCACGCCGCCGGCGTGCCCGCCGTGGCCAACATGAGCCTCGGCGCCAGCGGCGCGCAGGGCGCCCTCGAGGACGCCGTGCGCAACTCCATCGCCGACGGCATCGTCTACGCCATCGCCTCCGGCAACAGCAACCTCGACGCGTGCAACTACTCCCCCGCCCGGGTCGCCGAGGCGATCACCGTCAACGCCAGTACCACGGCCGACGCCCGCGCGTCGTTCTCGAACTGGGGCACCTGCACCGACATCTTCGCCCCCGGCGACGGCATCGTCTCGGCGTCCAACGGCAGCGACACCGCCACCGCCACGCTCAGCGGCACCTCGATGGCCACCCCGCACGTCGCGGGCGCCGCCGCGCTGGTCCTCGCCGGCAACCCCGGCCTGGCCCCGGCCCAGGTCGCCAGCGCCCTCTTCGACGCCTCGACCCCCGGCAAGATCAGCAACCCGGGCACGGGCTCGCCGAACCGCCTGCTGTACACCGGCTCCGCGCCGCCCTCCCCCGGCACCGCCACGCTCACCCGGTACTACGGGGCCGGGGACCACGTCAGCTCCACCACCCACCCCGGCGGCAGCTACCTTGCCGAGGGCCCCCTCGGCAAGGTGCACACCAGCGCCGTCGCCGGCACGCACGCCCTCTACCAGTGCCAGGTGGGCAGCGACAGGTTCACCTCCGCAGCCGCCAACTGCGAGGGGAGGACGTTCCTCGGGGTGATCGGCTACGCCTACGACTCGCCGCCGGCCGCCGCCCACCAGATCATCTACCGCTGCCTCGTGCGCGGCAGCGGGGAGCACTTCGACTCGACGGCGGCCAACTGCGAGGGGCAGATCGTCGAGGGGCCGCAGGGATACCTGCTCCTCTGACCGTCGCCCGCCACTGCGCCCGCCCCACCGGCTGACGGGCGGGGCGCGACCCGGTCCCGTGGCCGCGCCCCGCCCGTCCCCACCTGCCCGTCCCACCTGCCCGCACCGCGTCGGGAGGACGCATGAGACGACTGCTCGCCGTTCTGGCCGCGCTCATCGTGCTGCCGTTCACCCCGGTCCTGCCCACCACGTACGCCCACGCCGACGGCTGGTCCGGGCCGCAGTCGACGATCGTCAACCGCAACGGCCGCAAGGTGATCCAGCTGTGCGACCAGGGCGGCGGCTGCCGGACGACCACGCCGTTCTTCATGGCGCTCAACACGCAGAGCGCCCCGATCGGGCAGAACGACTGGTCGTACTTCAACTACCAGGCCCAGTTGGCCGCCGCGAACACGGCCGCGCCGGAGATGAACGTCGCACCCATGCTCCAGGTGCACCTCAACAACACCAGCGACGCGTTCATCGACCAGTTGGCCGGGCGGCTCAACCAGCTCAACCCCCGGCCGTACCTGATGGTCCGCATGTACCTGCAGGACGCGCCGCCCGGCGCCGAGCCCATGCGGATGAAGGACCTCCAGGGCAACGTCCGCGACGACACCGGCGGCGCGGGCCACCCGTGGACGTTCAGCGAGGCGTGGCTGGCCTACCAGGAACAGCAGATCAGCCGGGTGCTGACGCGGATGGACGCCCAGTATCCCGGCCGGGTCATGGCGGTGCTGATCGCCTACGAGAACGGCGGCGAGTGGTTCTACCGACCGTACGGCTACGACGACACCACCAGCAGGATGCTGGACTGGGGCAGCCCGAACCTGTGCGCCACCGGCACCGACGGCGTGCGGGTCTGCCAGCTCTACCCCTGGACCAACGACTCCGGCGCCCAACCCGGCCCACGCGGACGGCACGCGTTCTACCTGGACGACTACTCCGCCAGCGCCGAGGCCGGCTTCTGCGCCTGGAGCGCCCTGCCGGCGAGCCTGGTCCCGGGCTGCCGGTCGGCCACCCCCACCGAACGCAACAACGCCGTCCCCGGCCAGTCGCCGCCGACCTCGGGGGCGGCGCGCGGCACCGTGCTGGACCCGGCCGACCTCAACTCGCTGCGGGCCGCCAAATACAACCAGTACCTGTCGTCACGCAACGTCGCCGCCATCACCCGTCTGCTGGCCAGGGCCAAGCAGGCCACCGGCAACCGCATCCTCACCGCCGTCTTCTACGGCTACCTCTACGGCCTGCGCACCGAGCTGGGCATCAGCGGGAGCAACGACCTGGCGACGCTGGTCGACAGCCCGTCCGTGGACATCATCGGCGTGCCCCACTCGTACGGCGACAGCCGCAGCCTCGGCAACGGCTTCGTCCAGCAGGGGCCGCCGGACACCATGCGGCTGGCCAACAAGCTGTGGCTGGACGAGGACGACACGCGTACGCTGCTGGCCTGCGCGCCGACGAACTGCCAGCCCATCCCGTTCCAGACCGCCACGAACCTGTGGGACAGCATCCGCCTGCTGCGCCGCAACCTGACCACCGCCGCCATCGGCGGCCGGGCCCTCCACTTCCTCGACCTGCAGGGGGTCGGCTGGTTCGGCGACCCGGCGCGCACCGGCGACTCGGAGGCCCTGTGGGCGAACCTCCAGTCGGTGTTCCGGGCCGCCGACAAGATCCAGCACGGCGGGGCGAACGCCTACCAGCCGCAGGTCGCGGTGTTCGTCGACGACGTGTCGGCCAGCTACCAGCCCGCCCTGACCCCCGCCGGGGAGAACTCGTACGCCTTCGCCAGCGACCAGCTGTCCAACCTGGTGGACGACCTGACCCGGCTGGGCACCCCCGTGCGGCACTACCTGCTCAGCGACCTGACCAAGGGCAACCTCGACCTGAGCGCGATCAAGCTCGCCGTCCTGCCCAACGCCTACGCGGTCTCCCCGACGGTGCGCTCGGCGATCGACACCAGACTGAAGACCCCCGGCCGCACCGTGCTGTCGCTGTATGCCGCCGGTTACGTGCAGGGAGACCAGGCCGCCTCCACCGCCTCGATGACCGCGCTCACCGGCATCACGGTCGCCAAGGGCACCGGCACCCCCAACCTGGGGCAGAACTACTCGTTCGTCGGGCAGAGCGGCGGGCCGGCGTACCCGCTCACGCCGTGGTTCACCGTCACCGACGCGGGCGCGACGACGCTCGGCACGTACCAGGCGGGCGGGGTCTCCCTGGCCCGCAAGTCCATCCCCGTCGCGGGCGGAAGCTGGACGTCGGTGTACGCCGCCGCGCCCAAGCTGCCCCTGGCCGCCCTGCGCAGGATCAGCGAGGACGCGGGCGTGCACCACTTCGCGCCGGCCGGCGACGTCGTGGAGGCCGCCGGTAACACGCTGATGGTGCACGCCGGCACCACGGGCGCGAGGACCGTCCGGCTGCCGCAGGCCATGCCCCGGGTGTACGAGACCGCCCTGTACCCCAGCGACGTCGAGCTGTGCCGAAGCTGCGCGCAGCTGGCGAACCTGCCGTTCAACGCGGGCGACACCCGGGTGTTCCGCTGGACTACGCCCCCGCGCGGCAACTTCGAGCTGCTCACCGGCTCCACCGTGGAGGGCTGGGCCGTCGACCCGGACCAGCCGGGGATCTCCTCGACGGTGGCCGTCTACCGGGGCGGGCCGGCGGGCGTGGGAACGTACCTGGGCGACTTCCCGACCGCGACCAACCGGCCGGACGTGAACGCGTACTTCGGCATCAGCGGAGTGCACGGCTTCCGGTTCACGCTCTCCGGGTGCACACCCGGCACCCAGCTCCACGTCTACGCCCTCGACCCGGAGGGCGCCAGCGGTGACGGCAGCACCTACCTGGGGGCGCGCCCCTGCACGTGAGGCGTCGGCGGATCACCGGGCCGGCGACGACGCCGGCCCGGCGGCCCTGACCACCCTGTCGTTGTGTGCACGATGACGGACCGACCGCCGCCTCGGCTCACAGGCTCCAGCCACCAACCCCACCGCTGCCGGTGCCGCTGCCGTCGCTTCGGTTGCGATGCTCGTCAAGCCTTCTCCGGGCTTCGGTCGACGCCTGCTGATCGAGCAGTTGGCCGGAGGCGTCGATCGATGCCCGCCGGGAACGACGCCACAGCCAGACGGCTGCCACAGCTACCAACACGATGATGAGGATCATGAGCCAACGCACGTCAGCCTCCGTCCATCGGGCGACCACGGACCCGGTGGCAGCCCGTAGGCAGATCAATACCTACAGTATGCGCAGCCCCGGTCAAGCGAGCGGCTTGCTTGTCCTGGTGTCGTTCACCCCGAACGGGCGGAACGACTGGTCGTATTCATCTATTAAAGCTTGCCCCTGCACGTAAGGCACCGACGGTCCTGGCGAGCCGACGAGGACGCCCGTCGGCGGCCGTGGGCGGCGGTACCCGACAGTCACCCAGCTGAGCCGGTCGGGTCGTGCCGTGGGCCACACGACCAACCGGGGCAGCACCGTCGAGCCGACATGATCCACCCCTGTCGGTGTTTGAAGGGCGACGGAGCACATGGCAGGCTTTGGGCCATGCGACGCGCCACGGGCGGGATCCGGCTGCCGGGCCGCCCGCGTCGCCTCGGTCCCGACGAGTGCCGCGTGGTGCTGTCGGCGACGGCCGCGCTGTGTGCCGCGTACGGCATCAGCTGGCGGGTGGCCCCCGACGCGCCGGAACGGGATCTGCCGCACCTGTCCGAAAGCCTGGCGCGGGCCCGCCGGGACGGCCGGGTCTTCCTGCTCCCGCCCGCTTCCCGCTCCTGGCTCGACCTGCGGTACGCGCACCCCGACACCGGCTACGCGCTGGCCCTGCTGCTCGTGTGGTCGTACGGCGCGAGCCGGCACGACGGCGACGAGGCGGGTGCCGGCGGACCGGTGGCGGTCGCGGTGTGGCACCTGCGGATGCTGTCGCCGCCGCACGCGCACCGGATGCTGGCCGACGTGGAGGCCGCGCTCGTCAGGCACCACGGGGCCCGTTGGGTGACCGAAGCGCCCGTTCGAGGTGCATGAGCAGCAGGAAGGGCCGGGCCCGCTGGGCCGCCTTGCGCCAGGTGAGGGCACGCAGCCCGTACTTGAGGACCACCGTCGAGGGGACGGTCGCCCCGAGGACGTCCCAGGCGATCTCCTCCGCCGCCTGCCGGGCGACCCGGGGCCGGGCGAACTCCGCCACCGTCTCGCGGTAGCGGCGGGTCAGCTCGCGCGCGGTGGCTTCCGGGGTCAGCACCGGGTCGTAACCGCGCGCCACCGCGAGCAGCGAGTCGTCCAGCAGGGTGCGGAAGGCGCCGTTGAGGCGTCGCGCCTCGACGATCTGCGCCACGCTGAGCTGGCCGAGCGAGCCGATCCGCAACTGCCCGAGGACGTCCCGCACGACCGCCGCCTCGAACCGCTCCGTCGGTTGCTGCCCGAGGCCGCCGACCAGGTGGGTCCGCACGGCCGGGTTGGCCAGCATCCCGTCCTGCCGCAGCTCGGAGGAGATGACCAGGGAGGCCAGGTGGTTGCGCAGGCTGACGATCTCCGCCGCCCCCTGCCGCAGCGGCCGCGCCCCGTCCACCGCCGGCCGGTACGCCTCCTCCCGGACCGCGCGCATCACCTCGTCCATCCGGGTCAGGCTCTCGCGCAACTGCCCCTGGGGGACGACCAGGTCGGCCCGCCGGCCGCGCCCGGCGGCGCGGCCCACCCGCACCCGGCCCGCGTCGTCCACCTCGTACTCGTGGCCCCAGAGCCCGACCAGGCCCGCGTCGTGCAGGTCGTCGATCCGCCGGTTGATCTCGGCGGCGCGATCGCGGTACGCCGAGGCGACCTCGAAGGAGGCGCGCAGCACGACCCGGTCGGAGAAGAACACGACCGACTGGAGAAGCTTGTCGATCGTGTGCGGGTCGATCACGCCGCTGTCGAGCAGCGTCAGCGAACGGGTCATCGCGTCCCCGACAGGTAGGTCAGGTAGTCGACCTCGTAGAGGTGCGCACTCCACGCCTGGTAGCACACCTGGCTGCGGGTCAGCCCCAGGTCCAGGGCGGCGTCCGAGGCGAGCTGCGCGAAGGTGAGCAGCTCGGGCACCAGGCCCACCCAGACGTCGACGCTGCGCGCGGTCAGGAAGAGGACCAACTCGTCGGCGACGATCCGCAACGCCCCGCCCACCGGCGAGACGGGGAACCGGCCGCCGAGGTCCTCCCCCGGCTGCCAGGTCGAGAAGACCGCCGACCGGCTGTGCTCGTCCTGACGCAGCAGCGCGACGGCCTGGGCGAACTGGTCGACCGGTGTGCCGTCGGCCGGGGCCCACCGGCGCAGCCGTTGATGCAGCAGCGACGACTCCCGCTGGTCACCGAAGAGGCGGTCCCGGTAGTCCTTGATCAACTCTGGGTAGGGGTACCCGGGTGGTGGCGTAAGGTCGGCCGGGTTCCGCAGCCACACCGTCAGGCCGGGAAGGTCGAACGACACGCCGTGCCGGGTGGCGATCCGGACGGGCAGGTCCCCGGCGAACAACGCGACGACGTCGGGCCAGCCGGACGCGACCGTGGCGATCTCAAGCTCCACCACCCACCCCCCGAAGCCGCTCCCGCTGCCTCGGCACGGCGTCCCGGCCGAAGGACGGCAGCTCCAGCAAGGGCAGCGACTCGACGTCGATCAGCCCCGGGGCGGGGGACGCACCGGCCCGGGTCGCCAGGCACACGTCCGTCGCCAGCAGGGGGACGTCGTGGTCGAGCCCGTTCGCCGCCATCGTCTCGCCCGAGGTAACCAGCAGCACGCCGGCCCCGTGCGGGTCCGCCCTGATCACCCCTTCGGTGGAACCGCGCAGCGGCACGACGCGCGGCTGCCCCGCGTCGGCCCGCGCCGCGAGCCACGCCCGGGTGAGCGCCGGGTATTCGGTGTAGATGGTCCGCACGTCCCGGCCGGTCACCGTGCAGTAGGTGACGAACGACGTGCGCGCGGCGGGCAGCGCGCGCAGCACGAGCCCCGCGCCGCTGGCGAGCGACCACTCGACGCACGTGTCGTAGCCGGTGATCCCGATGTCGACGACGCCGGTCGACACCAGTCGCGGGATGTCGAACCCCCGGCACAGGACCAGGGTGTCGCCTGCGGCGCGGTGCCACAGGGAGCGCGGGTGGTTGACGGCCAGCCCGGGAAAGAGCCCGCCGGTCAGTTCGGCGGCCGGGCCGTGCAGACGGCTCGACGAGCCGGGCGCGGCCACGATCACGCGGGGCCGCCGGGGCGGTGCGCGTCCCGGTCGATCCGCCGCACCGCGTCCCCGATCTCGTCGACCGGCACCACCGCGTCGGCCAACGCGCGCAGGGCGAACTCGGCCGGCTCCTCGGAGAACACGACGGCCTTGCCCTGGCCCACGGCGTAGCCCACTTCGATGCAGACGCTCACCCCCGCGTATCCGCCGTTGGCGATGACGAATACGGCGTCGGATCTGGCGACCTTGTCGAGGAATTCCCGGGTGAGGCGGATCTTGTCCGACTCGCCGACGCGCACCTGTTCCTCGCTGTAGTCGTAGCGGGGGGTGTAGACGGTCAGGCCGGCCTTTCGAAGAATCTCCTCCGCCCGCCGCGCGGTGTCGTAGAACTTCGAACTGCTGCAGATCGTGACTGAGCTGATCAAGGGAACTCTCTCCGTCGTTTCCGAGAAGGCGGAAGTCAGGTCAACGGCACGAGGTGCCGGGGTCTTTCGAGATATCTCGCGCCCGACCGGCGGAGAAGGATCTTCTCCCACAGCACGGACGGCGCGTCGACCTCCCTGGGGCGGGGCAGCAACCGCCGGTCGGCCAGGACGGGATAGTCGAGGTGGAACGGCCGCACCGCCAGCCGGGCGGGCAGGCCGGGGCTGATCGCGGCCAGCTCGCCGTGGAGCCGTTCCAGGTCGGCCACGCTCCAGTCGTTCGCGCCGACGGCCGGATACACGTCGAAGCCGAGGCCGACGGCGAACTCGACGCCGTTGCGGATCGCCGGCCAGAGCCGCGCGCCCGGCGGGAAGTGCAGGGTGGTGTGCAGCTTTACCCGGGGCAGCTCGGCGGTGTCGTCTGCGGTCAGCCGCACCGCGCTCTCCCGCCACGCGTACGGCAGCGCCGAGACGTTGGACTCCACCTTGAGCACGGTCGAGCCGAGCAGTTCGCGACGGCGCAGCTCACGCAGGACGTCGAGCACGAGAGCCGGGGCCAGCAGCGGTTCGCCGCCGCTGAGCCGCAGCAGGCTCAGCCCGCGACCGGAAGCCTGCAACGATTGTCGGAGCAGGACGAACTCGTCCACGACGGCCGCCGCCGTGGCGACGAAGCTGTCCACGCCCGACAGGTGGGCAAAGTCCACATAGCAGTAGGGGCACCGGAAGTTGCAGGCGGCGACGTGGGTGATGGCGGCGAGGTTGTGTTCGCTCCAGTGCCCGCCGAGCTCGGCGGCGACGGCGAGCGGGCTGTCCGACAGGTTGGCCTCGTGCCGCAGGGCCGCAAACTCGGGCAGGGAGGTGGGCAGCCGCAGCCGCTCGCGCCTGACCGGCGTGAAGAGGCGGAACTGCCGGCCCCGCACACCCCCGAGCGCCGTCAATCTGAGGTCGGTGAATGCGAATTCGCCGGCCCCGGCGTTGACGATGCGATAGGACCGGGCCAGCAGACGGCCACCGTCGGGCCCGGGGGACGGTGCCGATTCAGCCACGCGATCCTCCGTCGGGGTACGCCCGCGGCCACGTCACGCGATCAGCGGAGCGCTCAGGACAGGGTATCGACTACGCAGTGGACACCGATCCGGCTGTGGCGTCAGATATCCGTCATTTCCTCATCGCCACCGGGCCCAACCACAGTCGCCCGCAGATCCGTCGCTTTCGCTTCGTAGGGTGGGTCCGTCGGATCGTGATGCCTGGGCGTGACTGCGGGGTGACTGCGGAGTCGTGCTCGTTGGCTCGTGTCGGTTGCAGTGGATGCTGTCTCGACGCCGGGGTGGTATGGCGGCTCGTGTCGTTCAGTTCGCCGAGGTCGCCTGAGCGTTTCTGGCGTCGAACGCCCGCTGAAACTCCTGAATCTCGTCGCTGTGCGCCAGGGCCCATTCGTACAGTCGGGTGAACGGCTCACGGAATGACTCACCCAAGGGCGTAAGGGAGTACTCGACCCCGACCGGGGAGGTCTCGAGCACGCGGCGAACCACCAAGCCGTTGCGCTCCAGACGCCGAAGCGTCTGGGTGAGGACACGCTGGGTGACACCCTCCAGCTGCCGACGGATCTCGTTGAAGCGGGTGGGCTCTTCCAGCACCGTCAGCGCCATCATCGTCCACTTGTCGGCGACCTGGTCCAGGATCGGCCGGGTCGGGCAGTCCGCGACGAATCGGGGGCTCGTACCGGGTGCCGTGGTGGTCATGGGTATCCCTTCCGATACCTGGTGCGCCGAAAGTGCGTTCTTGACCAGCGCCTCCGACCCAACCAGCCTGGTATTCATGAGGAACCTACACTCCCTGCGACAACCACGGGGCAGGGGCGGGTGCACTCCGTAGGCACGTCACCGTCCGGCCGCCGTCCCAGGCTGCCCCGACCAAACCCCAACCGCCTCTCTCCCCGCAAGGAACATCCATGGAAATCGCCACGTCCACTGTCGTCGTCACGGGTGCGAACAGGGGGCTGGGCCGCGCCTTCGTGACCGAGCTCGTTCGCCGCGGCGCGAAGGTGTACGCAGCCGCGCGCCGCCCCGAACTCGTCGACATCCCCGGCGTGACCGTGCTGGCTCTCGACGTCACCAACGCGGCCTCCGCAACCGCCGCCGCCGAGCAGGCGGCCGATGCCGACATCCTGATCAACAATGCCGCGACGAGCGCCGGAGGCAACCTGGTCACCGGCGACCTGGCCTCGATCCGCGACGTGATGAACACGAACTACTACGGAACACTGAACATGGTTCGCGCCTTCGCGCCCGTCCTCGGTCGCAACGGAGGGGGCGCAATTCTCAACGTGCTCTCCGGCGCGGCCTGGGAGACGGTCCCGGGCAACACGGCCTACGCCGCGGCCAAGTCTGCGCAGTGGGGTCTGACCAACGGAATCCGGATCGAACTCGCGGATCAGGGCACGCTGGTCAGCGCCCTCGTTCCGGGACTCATCGCGACCGAGACACTGCTGGCCTTCGCCGCCGAGCACGACTACCCCCTTCCCAAGGAGGACCTCAACGAGCCGGAGCACCTGGCGTCCCTGGCTCTTGACCGCCTCGCTGCCGGGGACATCGAGATCCTGGACCAGTCCACGATTCGCATGAAGCGTGCGCTGTCCCGGTAGTGCCGGGTCGACCGATCGCTCCAGCCGTCGAGGGGCGAGCGCTGCGTAGGCTCCCGGTCGAGGGCCTACGCAGCGCATCGGCGTCAGACGTCAGCCGCGACCTGGCGCAGGAAGCCTTCGAGATCACGCTCCGGCTCGGTGGTCTGCAGGTCCCGCTCCATCGCGAGCTTCATCTTCTTGGCTGGCGCGTCTCCGCTGACGAGCCGGTTCCACTCGTCGTGCTCCACGTTCAGGCCGCGAGTGAGATCCACGGCCGGAAGCGCACGCTTGGCTCCCTCGATCACGCCCGGGTCCAGGGCCGCGATGTTGCCGGCGAGCCGGGTCACGAACGCGTCGAGTTCAGCGTCGGGAATGGCCCGGTTGATCCACCCGTAGAGCGCCGCGGTCTCCGCATCGAGCAGGTCGGCTCCCAGCACCACTTCGAGGGCACGGTTACGACCCGCCTTTTCGAGCAGGAATTGAGTCCCCCCGCCGCCGGGAATGATCCCGAGCAGGACCTCGCTCTGCGCGATCTTTCCGCGTTCCGCGCCTGCGAACGCCATGTCGGCGGCGGCCACGAACTCCGCGCCACCGGCGCGGGCGATGCCGGCCAGTTTGACGATGGTGATCTGTGGCTGGCTGCGCAGCAGTTCCCCGATGCCCTGGTGGACGTTGACGTGCGGGTAGTCCTTCTTGACCGCCTCCAGCGCCGGGTAGCTGTCGAAGATCCCGAAGTCGACATGGGCGAGGAAGAACTCGTCGTGGGCGCTCTCGAACACGATCACACGCGTGGTGTCGTCCGTCCGCAGCCGCCCGAGCAGATCGTGCAGGTCGAGCATCATCTGTCCGTCCAGGGTGTTCACGGGCGGGTGGTCGAGCGCAACCGTGGCGACGCCACCAGCGAGGCGCACGCGCAAGGACGAGTAGTCGGGAAGGTGCATCGCATTTCTTCCAATCGGTTGCCGACAAGCGTGTAGGTTCCTCACGCATACCGATCATCCGGCGGATAGATCGAGCACCACAAGAACGCACTTTCGAGGTACCACGGATCGCCACGGATACCTGCCATATGCCGCGCGCCGACAGCGCGTCAGCTCCTGTCAGGCCCAGCCTTGACCGCCGGACTTGACGAGCACGACTGCTCGCCAGAAGGCTTACTCGCGCACGAGGATCCATTCACCGGCACGCGCACGCGTGTCGCGATCAGGGCTCCCGCATCCAGGTATTCGGATCGGTGACGAAGACACCCTTGCCCTGGTGGCGACGGATGACGCGCAGCGCCTCAAGCCGGACGTAGGCCAGCTGCACGGTCCCGTAGCTGACTCCGTAGTTCACACGGGTCTCGGCGACCGACGGCAGGCGGTCGCCAGGCTTCAGCTTCCCCGACCTGACATCAGCGATGACGTCGTCGGCGATGCGGAGGTATTCGGCTGATTCGGGCATGTCGCTCCTCGCGTGGCACCCCGAATTCGATCACACCTCGAATGCCTGAACAATGTGCTTTGACTTTCCTGTGTTCCCTAGTTATGTTTGTCGAGAGCTCCTCCTCGCGTGGCAACGGGGTCGGCTCATCCCCCGGTCGGGGCGGGTCTGCCCTGCCCGCCCCGACCCACCGCACGCACGCTCCACGCTCCCGTCTGCCCCGGAAAGGATCGTCGTGGCCCACGTGTATCGAGGCGGCCGGCTCTACGGAACGGGCCGGCCCGACCGGCTGACCCCGCACGAGGTGCGTACCTGGGCGTTCGACCCGCGTCGGCGGGGCGTCGACGCCGACCAGGTGCGCGAGTTCCAGGCCCGGCTGGCCGACGAGCTGGCCGGGCTGCACGAGGACGTGCGGCTGCTGACCCAGGAGAACGACCGGCTGAAACGGGCGCTGCGCGACTGGCAGGTCATGCACGCCCGGGAGTGCGTCCCGCCGGACGACGCCCGGCCCAACCGGGGTCACTGGTAGCGGTGCGCCCGGCCCCCGGTGACCTGCTGCGCGTCGACGGCCGGGCCTCGGTGCAGTTCGCCGGGGACCGGGCCGTCACCTTCCGCGTCGTGTCGGTGCCCGACCTGCCGACCTACCACGGCTGGATCTGGCTCGCCGGCTACGTCCTCGACCAGCGCGGCCTGGCCACCGCCAAGCGCGAGATCTACGTCCAGCTCGCCGGGCTCCGGCCTGCGGCCCCGGCGACGGCGACCGTCCCGCGTCGCTCGTCGTCACGCCCCGCGCAGCGGTCCGCGTCGACCCCCTCGGGAGTCGGTCGGGTTTCCGGGCTGCGGAGGTGAGCAGGCGGCGTCGGGAAAACCCGTTGGGCTGCCCGCCGCGCCTCGGGCACGATCACCGCGTGGACACCTATCTGGACACCGAGCGCCTGGCGCTGCGCCACTTCACCGCCGACGACGCGGACCTGCTGATCGAGCTGGACAGCGACCCGGAGGTGATGCGCTACCTGAGCGGCGGCGAGCCGACCCCGCCGGAGATCGTCCGCGAGCGCTACCTGCCGAACATCCTCGCTGGCTACCAGAAGTGGAACGGCAACTTCGGGCTGTTCGCCGCGCACGAGAAGGCCGGCGGCGCGTTCGTCGGCTGGTTCATCCTGCGCCCCGCACCGCAGGGCCCGCTGGACGAGGTCGAACTCGGCTACCGCCTGCGGCGGGCGGCCTGGGGCAACGGCTACGCCACCGAGGGCTCGCGGGCCCTGCTGGGCAAGGCGTTCACGGAACTCGGCGTGCGCAGGGTCTGGGCGGAGACGATGACCGTCAACCGCGCCTCGCGCAACATCATGGAGAAGCTCGGCATGACGCACACGGAGACCAGCCCCGTCCCCGACGACATGGCGATGATAGAGGGCGCCGAGCACGGCGGCGTGCTCTACGAGATCACCAAGGAGCAGTGGGCGCGGCGGTAGCCGCGCTCACCCCTGGGTGGTGCACGCCCGGCGGTTCGGTGGCGGGGTGCCGTACAGCTCGTTCTCCGCCGGGTCGATCGGGTGCCGGTCGATCTCCCTCGGCACGTCCGACGGCGAGTCGAACGCCCTGCGGATGTCGGGCACGCAGAGCAGCGCGAGCCGCTTGCCGACCGCGATGCCGTTGGCGTCGAACCGGATCAGCCCGGTCACCCCCCGGTACGCGGGGTCGGCGACGTCGCGGATGGTGACGTACACCGTCGTGGGGGTGACCTCCCGGGGGTTCCACTCGCGGCCGGCGGGGGCGGAGAGGTTGCCGGCGATGGTCCGCACCGCCCGCAGGTGCAGCCGGGTCGCGTCGTAGGCCAGCCCGACCCGCTCCCCGATGGGCGAGTTGGACTGGCACAGCGACAGCACCGTCCGCACGTCGGTGAGGAAGAGCTTGCGCTCGATGTCGGTCGCGCCGATGATCCGGTTGCAGTAGGCCAGCTCGCCCTTGACCACGTACGCCAAAGGCAGGTTGTCCGGCGCGGGCCGGCGGGCGGCGGTGTTCGCCAGGTAGCGGTTGACCGAGTCGTCGCCGATGAGCAGCGGCACCCGGCCGCTGCAGTTCTCGGCCAGCCGGGCGGCGAACGCGCCGAACTCGGTGTAACGCCCGCCGAAGAAGACCACGCCGTCGCCGAAGCGGTCGGCACAGACCGGGGTCAGGTCGACCCCCTGCCGCCAGTACGTCTCCTGGTAGGCGTCGCCGCCGAAGCGGGACCGCAGGCCGTCGCGCAGCGTGTTGACGTACAGGTCGCCGCGCGCGCCCTCGTCCGGGTCGACGTTGCCGTACGTGTAGAAGTTGAAGATCCGCTTTTTCTTCAGCACCTCGGTGACGTGGTCGTGCACGAGGGTCGCCTCGTCGATGTTCGGCGCGGAGATCTGCAGGTAGCGGCTGGAGGCGTCGGCGATCCGGTCGGCCGACAGGGTCGGCGCGAGGACGGGCAGGTTGAGGTCGCCCAGCGCCTTGATCGCGTCCTGCACCGCCTTGCGGCTCTCCACCAGCCCGACCACGCCGAGCACCGTCGGCTCGTCGTGGGCCAGGTCGGCCAGCATCCGCACCACGTCGGCGGCGTAGCGCATCTCCTGGCCCGCGTTGGCGACCACGATCCGCAGGTACGGGTTGGCCCGGTCGTCGTTGGCCTCCAGGTACGCGCGGCGCTGCGCCGCCGCCATGCCCTGCAACTCCTCCCGCTCCCCGGCGAACGTCTCCTCCCCGGGCAGCGCGTCGGGCTTGGTCAGCGACCCGAAGTAGACCAGGGTGACCCGGGGCCGGTCCCGGCGGACGGCCCACGCCGCCTCGACCTCCCGGTTCTGGTCGAAGATCTGCCGCTGCACGGCGAGCAGGGACGCGTCGCGGCTGAAGAGCTGCCGCCCGTTGTCGCTGTAGCCGATGCACTGGCCGTCGCGGACCGTCGTGTGCACCAGCCCACCCGTGGCCGACGGCGGCCACTCGCAGTCCGCCCGCCACCGCTGCGCCTGCCCGGGGATCTGCCACACGCCGAAGGTGGTCAGCACGACCGCGACCAGCGCGACGAGGGCGACCGGCCGGGCCAGCCACGGCGGGCGGGGCGGCACGATCCGGGACAGCCGGTTGCGGAACGGGGTGAGGTCGGCCGCAGGGACCTCCACCTGGAGGTACCAGGCGTTGTCCTCCCGCGCCCGCCGGGCCCGCGCCAGGCCGCTGCGCCACGCCCGGTACGCCCCCTCCACCCCGTCCAGCGGCACGAGCTGGCCGGCGACGGCCGGATCGGTGGGCGACAGCCCGTCCGGCGGCACGTCGTGGCCGTTCGCGATGACCAGCAGGGGATCCGAGCGGCCCGTCTCGTCGCGGACCGCGTTGATGAGCCTGACCAGGGCGTACCCGCCGTTGCCCGGGGCGAGGCCGTCGAGCAGGATCGCCGGGCAGGCGGTGCGCCGCCACGGCTTGAGCCGCCACGGCCGGCGACGGTACTCCACGCGCAGGTCCTGCAGGAACGCGTGCACGAGCAGCAGGTCGATCTGCTCCTGGTCCTCGGTCTCCCGGGACGGGACGGTGAGCCGGCTGGCGAAGGCGACGAAGTCGCCGGCCGCGAGCTCGGGGGCGAGATACTGCTGGCGCAGGAACCAGCGGAACCGACGGCCCGCCCCGAACAACCAGCCCTTGGTCAGCAGCCAGAACGTCACACCGGGCAGGACGCGCAGGACGAACCACAGCAGCACACCGAGCCAGCCCCCGGGGTCCGGCGGGGCCTGCTGCCCGTCCGACGCCGCCCGCTGCGACATCCGCTCGCGCAGTTGCCGGATCAGCTCTCGGCGTCGCCGGTTGGTCGCCACGCCGGTCAGGTCCACCTGCATGAGCCCGTCGGCCAGCGCGTAGTGGCGGAACGCCAGCCGGTCGGCGCCGCCGAAGTTGCCGGCCACCAGCCCCGTGTACGCCTCGTGCAGCAGCGCGCGCACGTCCCGGCCGGTGGCGTCGAGGCGGACGTGCGGCACCCGCCGCTCGTCTCCGGCGAACACGTGCGCCAGCATGGCCAGCGGTGACGGCGTGCCGGGCCGGGAGACCAGGCACAGCAGCGGCAGCCGCCAGCCGCGGCGCGCGGGCCGCAGCACCATCGACTCGATCAGCTCCACCAGCCGGTGGAATTCGGCGTACGCCCGCCGGCCCTGCTCGGGCACCCTCTCCTCGGTCATGTCCCCCCGCCCCGAAGCCGCCGAAGAATCCGCGAAATCGTCGGTCCCGCCGCCTCGCCGGTAAGGAACACTCCGTCGTGCCGCACAACGAACAGTGAAACCGGTCGCTCGATGCTAGGCGGTGATCGAGGCCCCCGCCACGGCGCCAGGGGCCCCCACCGCAACTGTCAACTTTCCGATCCTCCACCGCGACCGCCCCCTCCCCCGGCCCTGCCCGGCCCCAACGCCGTTGATCAAGAGGTTTGCGTCAATGTCGATCAACTCTGACGCTTTTCTCTTGATCACCGACGAGAACGTGGGAGGGCGGCGGACCACCCGGTTGGGGCCAGCCGCCGTCAGGCGGCGAGGGTGGCGTAGCGGCCGGCGCGGTCGAGCAGGCTG
This sequence comes from Micromonospora sp. NBRC 110038, assembly GCF_020884815.1. Classification (NCBI taxonomy): domain Bacteria; kingdom Bacillati; phylum Actinomycetota; class Actinomycetes; order Micromonosporales; family Micromonosporaceae; genus Micromonospora; species Micromonospora sp. NBRC 110038. Next base: position 258,544 of record NZ_BBOL01000008.1, read on the forward strand.
GCGTGGGTGCCGGACTCGACGATGCGGCCGTGGTCAAGCACGGCGATCTGGTCGGCGTCGCGCACGGTGGACAGCCGGTGGGCGATCGTGATCGTGGTGCGTCCCCGGGCCAACTCGTCGAACGCCCGCTGCACCGCGCGCTCCGTCTCGGTGTCCAGCGCGCTGGTGGCCTCGTCGAGGATGAGCACCCGGGGGTCGCGCAGGAGGGTGCGGGCGATGGCGAGGCGCTGCTTCTCCCCGCCGGAGAACCGGTGCCCGCGCGAGCCGACCATGGTGTCGTACCCGTCGGGGAGGGCGGCGATGAGATCGTGGATCTGCGCGGCGCGGGCCGCGTCCTCGATCTCGCCGTCGGTGGCGTCCGGCCGGGCGTACCGCAGGTTCTCCCGCACGGTGGTGTGCAGCAGGTAGGTCTCCTGGCTGACCACGCCCACGACGGCGGCCAGGTCGGTCAGCCGCAGGTCGCGCAGGTCGACGCCGTCGATGGTGACCCGGCCGGCGGTCGGGTCGTGCAGGCGGCTGACCAGGGCGGCGAGGGTGCTCTTGCCGGAGCCGGTGTGCCCGACGACGGCCAGGCCGGTGCCGGCCGGCACGTCGAGGGTGATCCCGGCGAGGGCGGCGGTGTCGCTGCCCGGGTAGGTGAAGGTGACGCCCTCGATCCGCACGTGGCCGCGCACCCGGCGCGGGTCGATGTCGACCGGGTCGGCGGGGTCGTCGACCTCGACGGGCAGGTCGAGATACTCGAAGATCCGGGCGAACAGCGCCATCGACGCGGTGACCGACACGCCCACGTCGAGCAGGCCCATCAGCGGCCGGAACAGCCCGCCCTGCAGGGCGGTGAACGCGACCAGCGTGCCGATGCTGAGCGTGCCGGCGGCCCCGGGCAGGCCCGCGCCGAGGTAGATGAACGCGGGGATGGCGGCGAAGATGACGCTCATCGAGGCCATCCGCCAGCGGCCGGCGAGGTCGGAGCGCAGTTCCAGGTCAACGAGGCGGGCCGAGGAGGCGGCGAACCGGTCGACGAGCGCGCCGCCTGCGCCGAGGGTCTTGCTGAGCTGCACGCCGCTGATCGACAGCCCCTCCTCGATGGTGACGTTGAGGTCGGCCAGTTCGCGCTGCCGCTGGGCGGTGATCTCGCGCCGCATCCGGGCTACCCGGCGGGTGAGCCAGATCGACGGCGGCAGCACGACCAGGGAGATCAGCGACAGCCGCCAGGACAGCGCCACCATGGCCACGGCGGTGGCGACGACGGTGGTGAGGTTCGACGCGATCGAGGTGGCGGTGGAGGTGACCACCGTCTGCATGCCGCCGATGTCGTTGGTGATGCGGGACTGCACCTCGCCGGTGCGGGTGCGGGTGAAGAACGCGATCGACTGTCGGTGCAGGTGGGCGAAGACGTCGGTGCGCAGCCGGTGCATGACCTGCTGGCCGACGCGGGTGGAGAGCCACGTCTGGACCACGCCGAGGGCGGCGGTCACGACGGCGACGGCGACCATGCCGAGGACCAGGCGGGACAGCAGGGTCAGGTCGTGCTCGGGCAGGGCCCGGTCGATCACCGCGCGCAGCAGGAACGGCGAGGCCATGGCGACGATCGAGGAGGCCACGATGATCGCGGTGACGGTGGCGAGCTGCCAGCGGTACGGGGCGAAGAGCCGGCCGACCCGGCGCAGCGGCACCTGGCGGGCCTGGGCCTTCTCGGCGGGGCTGACGGTGCGGGGGCCGCCCCGGCCCTCGCGGTGGGTGGTGGGTGTGTCCAAGGGACCGCCCTTCGGTCGGAAACAATGCTGAGGTTACCTCATCATGAGGGAGCAACAGCATTCTCTGCTACCGTATTCCGGTGAGCGCCGACATCCCGGTGAGCCCCGCCACTGCGGTGAGCGCCGACGAGGAGGGCCTGGCCGAGAGCTTCTGGGCCGTCGCCCGCCGGCTGCGCCACCTGTCCCGGCAGACCCTCGAACCGTGGCAGGTCAACCCCGGGCAGGCGCGCGCGCTGGGCGTCCTCACCCGGCACGGCGCGCTGCGGCTCAGCGCGCTCGCCGAGCACCTGCGCATCGCGCCGCGCTCCGCCACCGAGGTCGTCGACGGCCTCCAGGAGCGCGGCCTGGTCGCCCGCCGCCCCGACCCGGCCGACCGGCGGGCCACCCTGGTCACCCCCACCGACGAGGGGGTACGCGTCGCCGCGGCGATCCGCGCCGCCCGACATGCCGAGGCCGAGCGCCTCTTCGGGGGGCTCAGCCCCGCCGACCGGGCCCACCTGGCCCGCATCCTGCGGACCCTGCGCGACTGACCGCCGACCTTCCCGCCTCCTTCTGCGCCCGGCCGGTCAACCCGTCAGTTCGGTTGGCGGTTGGCGGTTGGCGGCTGGCGGCTGGCGGCTGGCGGCTGGCAAGGATGGCCAGCACCTCGGCGCGTACCCGGTCCGGCTCGCGCACCAGCCTGCGGTGGGCGAAGCGGACCACGAGGATGCCCCGGGTCGCCAGCAGCGCGTCGCGGCGCAGGTCGATCTCCCGCTGCCGGGGGTCACCGTGCGCGGTTGCCCCGTCCAGCTCGAAGTCGACCCGTTCCCGCTCGGCGTAGACGTCGAGGTACATGGTGCGCCCCTCGATCCGTACCCGGAACTGCCGGCGCAGCTGGGGCATCTGCGCCCCGGTGAAGACGTGGTCGTGTCCCCATACTTCGAGGGGGCTGCGGCAGCCGGCGGACAGTCGGTCCAGCAGCACGCGCAGCTCGGCGCGGCGCGCCAGCCGGGGCGCTTGCGCCAGCGCTTCCCCGACGCGCGCCGGGGTGGTCAGGCCGTCGTTGACGGCGCGGATCAGCGGGGCGGGGCGGTCCACAACCGGCAGCAACGGCCAGGCGTCGACCAGCGCCCGCTCCAGCGGGACGAGGGGCAGGCCCCGGCGGGTCACCGCCTGCGGCGGCTCGGGGCGGAAGCCGTGCCGGTGGTGCAGCACCAGGTGCGGTGGCCGGGTGCGGAGCCCCGATCGGGCCGGCACGTCGAGGTGCACGGCCTCGTCCTCGGGTTGCCGGCGCACGCCCCAGATGTGCAGGGCGGTGGGTCCGCCGAGCGCGCCCCGCCCCTGCGCGTACGCCACGGCGGCGCGGTGCCGCAGTTCCGGCGGGAGCACGGCGAGCCCAGCCGAGCCGGACAGAGGCGCAGCCAGCCCAGCCGAGCCGGGCGGGAGCACGGCAACTTCAGCAGAGCCAGGCGCGGGCGCGGCGAGCCCAGCACGGCACGGCCGCGTCCGGCACGACTCGACGTAGACGCCGGGCAGCACGCGGAGCAGGTCGCCGGTGTCCACCGCGTGTCGCAGCACCCAGGCGGGCACCACCTGGGTCGCCAGCGTCCGGGTGAGCAGGCCGTCATGGCGGTCCAGCAGCGCTCGAAGCGGTTCGTCCACGGCATGGACGGTGTCGGTGGCCGTCCCCGCGCCGCAACCCCGCCGGCCGCCGGCTGTGGACAGGGGTCCGCTGTGGACGAGGCCCGCTCGGGGCGAGGATGTGGTAAGGCGTCCTCGATCGTCTGCTGATTTCGGAGACGATCGTCGGCGTGTCGGCTCACTTTTCGACAGACGATCATGGGGGTGCGAGCGCCGCCAGGCGGCGAGCGAGGTGGGTGCGTTCGCGGGTGTTGGCGGTGTGGGCGATTGCTGTCTCGTACGCCTCTTGGGACTCCTCCAGGCGGTCCAGGCGGCGCAGCAGGTCGGCGCGTACCGCATGGTAGACGTGGTAGCGCAGCAGCGGCGAGGCTGCGCCGCCCAGCTCGTCGACGACCGCCAGGGCCTCGGCGGGGCCGCGTACCTCCGCGAGGGCCACCGCCCGGTGCAGCGCGACGACGGGGCTCGGCGCGAGGGCGGCGAGGTGGTCGTACAACTGGAGGATCTGGGCCCAGTCGGTGTCGGCGGCGCTCGACGCGTCGCCATGCACGGCGGCGATCGCGGCCTGGAGCTGGTACGGGCCGGGGCGGGCGCGGCGCAGGCAGCGGCGCACGAGCGCGTGCCCCTCGGCGACGAGGGCGTGGTCCCAGCGGCTGCGGTCCTGCTCCGCCAGCGGGACCAGATCGCCGTCGGGGGCCGTGCGGGCGGGGCGACGGGACGCGGTGAGCAGCATCAGGGCGAGCAGGCCGAGCGTCTCGGGCTCGTCGGGCATCAACTCGACGAGCAGCCGGCCGAGCCGGATCGCCTCGGCGCACAGGTCGTCGCGGACGAGGTGCTCCCCGGCGCTGGCGGTGTGCCCCTCGGTGAAGATCAAATAGACCACGGCGAGCACCGCGCGGAGCCGGTCGGGCAGGTCCGCGTCGCGCGGGATGCGGTACGGGATGCCGGCGTCGCGGATCTTGGCCTTGGCGCGGACCAGGCGCTGGGCCATGGTGGGCTCGGGCACCAGGAAGGCGCGGGCGATCTCGGCGGTGCTCAGGCCGCCGAGCAGCCGCAGGGTCAGCGCGACCCGCGCGGCCGGGGCGAGCGCCGGGTGGCAGCAGGTGAAGAGCAGACGGAGCCGGTCGTCGCGCACGGGCCCCTCCTCGGGCGGCTCGGCGGGGGCGTGCAGCAGGGCCGCCTCGGCGTGCCGCCGCGCCCGGGTCGCCTCCCGGCGCAGCCGGTCGACGGCCCGGTTGCGGGCGGTGGTGATGATCCAGCCGTCGGGGCTGGGCGGCGTGCCGTCGACCGGCCAGCGCCGCACCGCCTCGACGAACGCCTCCTGGACCGCCTCCTCGGCGAGGTCGATGTCGCCGAGGAGGCGGATCAGCACCGCGACGGCGCGACCGTGGCCGGCGCGGAAGGCGCGCTCGACGTCGGTGGATCCGACGTCGGTGTGCCCGGGCACGCCGGTCAGGACCCGCCCGCGAACGGACGGACCTCGACCGGCAGGGTGGTGGCCCGCGCGTAGCGGCGGCCCCAGTCGAGGGCGACGTCGAGGTCCGGCACCGACACGATGGTGATCCCGCCGAGGTACTCCTTGCCCTCGGCGAACGGACCGTCGGTCACCAGCATCCCGTCGCCGTCGGCCCGCAGCACGGTGGCCGTCTCCGGCGCGTGCAGGCCCTGCCCGAAGACCCAGGAGCCGGCCTCCACCAGCTCGTGGTGGATCGCCTCGACCTCCCGCATCACCCCGGCGAGGAACTCCGGGTCCGGCCGCCCCGTGTCGGCCGGGTGATAGATGCTGATCAGGTACTGCCCCATGTGGTCCTCCTCGGTCGCGCGGCCGGCACACTGCCGGCCCCCACCTCCACCCTTCACCCTCCATACGAACGGACCCGGCCGGGATCGACACGCCGCCCGAGGAGTTTTTGGTCACCCTCGGCTTATATAAGGCAGCTCTGATATAAAAGGGGGGTGCATGCCTTCGACGTGCTGGGCGAGCCCGTACGCCGGCGGATCCTCGAACTGCTCGCCGAGGGCGAGCGGAGCGCCGGGTCCGTCTGCGAGGTGATCCGGGCCGAGTTCGGCATCTCCCAGCCGGCCGTGTCCCAGCACCTGCGGGTGCTGCGCGACAGCGGCTTCGCCACGGTGCGCCCGCAGGGGGCCCGACGGCTGTACGCGGTCAACCCGGAGCCGCTGCGCGAGGTCGACGACTGGCTCGGCCACTTCCGCCGGTTCTGGACCCCGCCCCTGCACGCCCTGGCCACCGAGCTGGCGCGGGGCCGCCGGGAACGCCGCCTGGCCGCGGAAGCCGACAGACCCGAGGAGCCCGCCGAGGCCACGCAGCCCGCCGGGGCCCAGGAGCCCGCCGGGGCCTCGGCGTCCGCGGCACCCGAGAACGAGAGAGCCGAGCAGAGGAGACCAGGATGATCGACGCGACGCACCAGATCAGTGCCGTGGAACGTCGGGTGGGCAGCCGCGTGCTGCCCGCCGGGCAGGCCCGGGTCATGACCATCAGTCAGACGTACGACGCACCGGTCGAGGACGTCTGGGACGCCTGCACCAACGCCGACCGCATCCCGCGCTGGTTCCTGCCCATCAGCGGCGAGCTGCGGCTGCACGGCCGGTACCAGTTCGAGGGCAACGCGGGTGGCGAGGTGCTGCGCTGCGACCCGCCGGAGAGCTTCGCCGCCACCTGGGAGATGGGCGATCAGGTGAGCTGGATCGAGGTGCGGCTGTCCCCGGAGCCCGGCGGCCGGACCCGGTTCACGCTGGAGCACGTCGCGCACGTCGACGACGCGATCTGGGACCAGTTCGGGCCGGGTGCGGTCGGGGTCGGCTGGGACATGGGGCTGGTCGGGCTGGCCACCTACCTGCACTCCGGGGACGGCGGTGACGACAACCCGGCCGCGCGGGGCGCCGAGTGGGCCGCCTCGGCCGAGGGCCGGGAGTTCCTGGTGACGGTCAGCCGGCTCTGGGGCGAGGCGAGCGCGGCCGCCGGCACCGATCCGGCCCAGGCCGCCGCGGCGGCGCGGCGGACCACGGAGGCGTACACGGGGGCCCCGGCCGGCTGACCCCCGAGGGCCCGGTCGGGCCGGTCACGGGGTAAACCGGCGGCGCGGTGTCGGGGGCGTTCGGCAGACTGTCGGCCATGTCGCCCCGCTCCGTCGCCGATCTGGTCGCCCTGCACGACGCCGGCACCCGCGTCCGCTACCTGCACTTCTGGGGGCACCGCCCCCGGCCGGACGGCACGGCCGGGGCAGGCTGCCTGAGCCAGTGGTGGCCCGCCCCGTTCACGGTGGACGGCCGGGTCTTCGCCACCGCCGAGCACTGGATGATGTGGCACAAGGCCACCCTGTTCAGCGACCACGACACGGCGGCGCGCGTCCTCACCGCCGGGCACCCGCAGCGGGCCAAGGCCCTCGGGCGCGCGGTCCGCGGTTTCGACGAGGCCACCTGGGCGGCGCACCGGTACGACATCGTCGTGGCCGGCAGCGTCGCGAAGTTCGCCGCGCACGACGACCTGCGCGCGTTCCTGCTCGGCACGGGCGAACGGGTGCTGGTCGAGGCGAGCCCGGTGGACCGGGTGTGGGGCATCGGCCTGGCCGCCGGCGACCCCGACGCGCAGGACCCGGCCCGCTGGCGCGGCGACAACCTGCTCGGCTTCGCCCTGATGGCCGCCCGCGCCGCCCTGCGCGCCCGATCCGCCGCGGCCCCGCGCCCCTGAGAGCCGCCCACCAGCACCCCACCCGCCCTACGGCCCTGACCCGCCCCCACCAGCACCCCGCGCCGCCCCGGCCAGCCGGCTGGCACCCGGGCTGGCACCCGGGCCGGAGGCGCGCGGCCGACGCGGTAACGTGCCGGGCGTGACCGGCGCACCGTACTCCCACTGTTCCTACTGCGGCGCGGGCTACCCGGCGGCGGCCGACTGGCCCCGGGTGTGCGCGACCTGCGGCCAGACCGTGTGGCGCAACCCGACGCCGGTGGCGGTCGCGGTGCTGCCGGTGCGCACCGACGCCGGCCTCGGCGTGGTCGTGGTCCGCCGGGACATCGAGCCCGCGCGCGGGCTGCTCGCCCTGCCCGGCGGCTTCATCGAGTACGGCGAGGCGTGGCAGGAGGCCCTGGTGCGGGAGCTGCGGGAGGAGACGGGGCTGGTGGCGTCCGCCGACGACGCGCAGCTGTTCGCGGTGCACGGGGCGCCGGCGGGCGGCACCATGATGGTCTTCGGGACGCTGCCGGAGCAGGCCGCCGGGCAGTTGCCGCCGTCGGCGCCGACGGAGGAGGCGACCGAGTGGCTGGTCGTCACCGAGCCGGTGGAGCTGGCGTTCTCCACCCACACCCGGGTGCTCGCCGACTTCCTCGCCGCCCACGGGGCGGCCTGAGCGGGCGATCCCTCAACCGGCGCGACCTGACCGAGGGTTGGGACGACCACGCCGACACACTACCCACATAACCTATCGGGTTAGTAGGCTGCTCTCGCCCGCGGCCGCCTCGGCGTGCCCGCACCTGGAGCCGCCCACCACCCGACCCGGAGACCCGATGACCCGCTGGACCCCCGACCCGTCGTTCTACCCGTCGCCGCGCGAGGCCGCGCAGGCCCCGGCCGAGAAGCTGGCGTACGTCGCCGCGTTCGACCGCGCCGCCGAGCGGCCCGACGCCCTCGCCGTGCTCGACACCGACCCCGACTCCCCCGAGTACGGGCGGGTGGTCGGCTGGACCGACCTGCCGCACACCGGCGACGAGCTGCACCACTTCGGCTGGAACGCCTGCAGCAGCGCGCTCTGCCCCACCGCGCCGCACCCGCACGTCGAGCGCCGCTACCTGATCGTCCCCGGGCTGCGCTCTTCGCGCGTGCACGTGTACGACACCAAGCCCGACCCGCGCGCGCCGAAGCTGGTCAAGGTGATCGAGCCCGGGGAGCTGGCCGAGCGGGCCGGATACTCCCGCCCGCACACCGTGCACTGCGGGCCCGACGGCATCTACCTGTCCGCCCTCGGCGGGGCGGGCGACGCCGACGGCCCCGGCGGCATCGCGATCCTCGACCACACCACCTTCGACGTACGCGGGGCGTGGGAGGCCGACCGGGGCCCGCAGCACCTCGCGTACGACTTCTGGTGGCACCTCAACCACGACGTGCTGGTGACCAGCGAGTGGGGCACCCCGTCGATGATCGAGGACGGGATCGTCGGCGAGCTGCTGCTCGGCCGCCGGTATGGGCACGCGATCCACTTCTGGGATCTGGCGAAGCGGCGGCACGTGCAGCGGGTCGACCTCGGCGACGCGTACCAGATGCCCCTGGAGCTGCGCCCCGCGCACGACCCGACGCAGACGTACGGCTTCGTCGGCGTGGTGATCAGCGTCGAGGACCTGTCCGCCTCGATCTGGCTGTGGCACCGCGACGGCGAGGCGTGGGCCGTGACCAAGGTCATCGACATCCCCGCCGAGCCGGCCGACGCGGCGGACCTGCCCGACCTGCTCAAGCCGTTCGGGGCCGTGCCGCCGCTGGTCACCGACATCGACCTGTCCGTGGACGACCGGTTCCTCTACGTCTCCTGCTGGGGCACCGGCGAGCTGCGCCAGTACGACGTCAGCGACCCGTTCCACCCGGTGCTGACCGGCTCGGTGCGCCTCGGCGGGATCGTGCGGCGCACCCCCCACCCCGGCTTCCCCGACGAGCCCCTGGCCGGCGGCCCGCAGATGGTGGAGATCAGCCGCGACGGCCGCCGGGTGTACGTGTCGAACTCGCTGTACGGCTCGTGGGACGACCAGTTCTACCCCGACGGGGTGGGCGCGTGGCTGGCCAAGCTGGACGTCGACACCGAGGCGGGCGGCCTCACCCCCGACGCCCGGTTCTTCCCGCGCGGCGAGGAGTTCCGGGGGCTGCGGGTGCACCAGACCCGGCTGCAGGGTGGCGACGCGTCCTCCGACTCGTACTGCTTCCCGTGACCGCGACGACCTGGCTGACGCTGGCCGGGCTCGGCGCGTTCCACGGGCTGAACCCGGCCATGGGCTGGCTGTTCGCGGTGGCCCGCGGGCTGCAGGAACGCAGCCGGCGGGTGCTGCTGGCGTCGCTGCCGCCGATCGCGCTCGGCCACCTCGTCTCCGTCGGCGTGGTGGCCGCGCTGGTCACCGCCACCCGGTCGGTCGCGGCGAGCACCGCCGTGGCGGTCGCCGGCGGCGTCCTGCTGGTCGGGTTCGGGCTGTGGCGGCTGCTGTCGCGCCGGCACTTCCGCTGGGCCGGGATGCGGCTGTCGAACGCGCAGCTCGCCGGCTGGTCGTTCCTGATGTCGTCGGCGCACGGGGCGGGGCTGATGCTGCTGCCGGTGCTGCTCGCCGAGCCGGTCGCCGGCGGCGGGCACGCCGGGCACCTGACGGCGGCCGGGGCGCTGCCGGGGCAGGCCGCTGCCGGGGCGCTGCCCGGGCTGGCCGCCGCCGGGGTGCACACGGTGGCGATGTTCGGCGTCGCGCTGGCCGCCGCCGTGGTCGTGTACGAGGTGCTCGGCGTCGGCGTGCTGCGGCGGGCGTGGTTCAACGTGGACCGGCTGTGGGCGGGGGTGCTGGTGGCCGCCGGGGTGGTGACGCTGGTCGCGGCGACCTGAGTGCGACGGGGTGGCGCCCACCGACCGGCAACTCCTACTGATTCAATAGGAGTTAGCTGTCGCCGAGCCGGAGGGAACCCCGATGCCGCACCACCTGTCGCACGACGAGGCCGACCACGACGCCCGGCGGGCCCGCCAGTGGCTCGCCGGGCGGGCCCGGGGCGCGGGAGTCCCCCGCGCGCGCCTGCTCGAACTCGGCGCGGCGATGACCGCCCTCGCCGCCGCCGCGGCCGAGCGCGATCCGGTCGCCGTCGCGCCCCAACCGGTCGGCACCGACCCCGGGGCGACCGACTCCGGGGCCCCCGGGCCCGGCTCCGGGCCCGCCGCGGACGCGGGCGGCGGCCCGTCCGGCATCGTCAAGCCGCTGCCGGCGCAGCTGTTCGCCCGGCACGACACCAACGCCGAGATGCGCTGGGAGGCGATGGCCGGGCAGGGGTACGTCGTGCCGACCGACCGGTTCTTCGTCCGCAACCACACCCACACCCCCCGGATCGACACCGGCACGTGGCGGCTGAGCCTGTTCGGCGACGGCCTGCGCGGCGCGCCCACCCGGGACCGCCCCGTCGAGTTCGGCTACGACGACCTGCGCCGGCTGCCCGCCGAACGGGTCACCGCGCTCGTCGAGTGCGCCGGCAACGGCCGCCGGTTCTTCGCCGGTCAGCAGGGCCAGCCGACGCCCGGGGTGGCGTGGGGGCTCGGCGGCGTCGGGGTGGCGCACTGGCGGGGCGTGCGGCTCGCGGAGGTGCTGCGCCGGGCCGGGCTGACCGGCGCGGCCGTCGACGTGATGCCGGAGGGCCTGGACCCGGAGTACGTCACGGGCGGCGTGAACCTGGGCCGGGTCCGCCGCCCCCTGCCGGTCGGCAAGGCCCTCGACGACGTGCTGCTGGCGTACGAGATGAACGGCGAGCCGTTGCCGCCCGACCACGGCCACCCGGTGCGGGTGGTGGTGCCCGGCTGGATCGGCGTCTCCTCGATCAAGTGGGTCGGCCCGGTCGAGGTCTCCGCCACCGCCCTGTTCTCGCCGTGGAACACCCAGCTCTACCGCATGTTCGGCCCCGGCTACCCGGCCGACGGCGCGGCGCTGGGCGCGCAGTCGGTGAAGAGCGCCTTCGAGCTGCCCTGGGACGCCCGCGTCCCGGCCGGCGCGGAGGTGCTGCTGCGCGGCCGGTCCTGGTCGGGGGCGGGCCCGATCCGGTCGGTGCAGGTGCACACCGGCGACGGCGGCTGGCGACCGGCCGAGCTGGTCACCGCCGACGCGGGCGGACCGTGGCAGCGCTGGACGGCCCGCTGGCGGCCGGCGAGCCCCGGCCCGGTGACGCTGCGCGCGCGGGCCACCGACGCCACCGGCGCCGGCCAGCCGGCCCGGGCCCGGCACAACGACCTCGGGTACCTCTTCGACGGCGTCGTCCGGCACCCGGTGACGGTCTGCTGACGCCACCGTGCCGGCGGCCGGCACGGCGGCGCCTTCGGGGCGGCGGTCAGTGCGGCGGGGCGGCGCCCTCGGTGTCGGCGACGTAGCCGCTGGCCTGGAGGTGGAACAGCTCCCGGTAGAGCCCGTCGGCGGCGACCAGCTCGTCGTGGGTGCCCTGCTGCACGAGTCGGCCGCGTTCCAGCACGAAGATCTGGTCGGCGTGCCGGACGTTGGCCAGCCGGTGGGTGATCAGCACGACCGCCCGGTCCGGACGCCGCCGCAGGTGCTGGAAGAGGGAGTGCTCCGCGCGGGCGTCGAGCGCCGCCGACGGCTCGTCGCAGATCAGCAGCGGGGCGTCCCGGTAGAGGCCACGGGCGGCGACGAGGCGCTGCCACTGGCCGCCGGAGAGGTCGTGGCCGTCCTTGAACTCGCGGTCGAGCAGCGTGTCGTACCCGAAGGGCAGGCCGACGATCATGTCGTGCGCGGCGGCGGCCCGGGCGGCGTCCTCCACGCTGGGCCCCCGGTGCCCGGCGGGCCGGTCGTGCCGGCCCACGCGGATGTTCTGCCCTGCGGTGAACGGGAACTTCCACCACTCCTGGGTGAGCACGGCGACCTGCGCGCCGGCCTGGCGCGGGTCCAGCTCGGCCGCGTCGACCCCGTCCCAGCGGATCGTCCCGCCGGTGGGCCGGTACAGGCCGGCGATCAGCTTCGCCAGGGTCGTCTTGCCGGAGCCGTTCTCGCCGACGAGGGCGACCACCTGCCCCCGGCGAACGGCCAGGCTGACCTCGTCGACGGCCGGTCGGTCGGTGTCCGGGTACCGCAGGCTCACCCGGTCCAGCTCGATGACGTCGAACCCGCCGGTCGGCCGGTCGCCCCCGGCGGCGGTCCGGCCGACCGCGCGGTCGAGGAAGTCCCGGTAGTCCTGGTAGTAGAGGGCGTCCTCGTAGAGCGAGTTGGTGGCGAACACCGCGATGCCGAGGCTGGAGCGGGCGGACTGCAGGGCGATCAGCGCCGTCGCGGCGGCGGCGAGGGCCACCATGCCGGCCAGCAGCAGGCCGGCGAGGACCGCGTACACGCCGAAGGTGGCCAGGCCGGCGGTGGCGGTGCCGAGCACCCTGGTCCGGGTCTGGACGCGGACCAGGCGCAGGTGGGCCCGCGTCTCGGTGGCCATCATCTTGCGGTATTCGCCGAGCAGGAAGTCGCGCATCTGGTACGCCCGGATCTCGGCGGCGGTGTGCCGGTTGGCCATCAGGTTGGCCAGCATCCACATCCGGCGACGACGGTTGATCCGGGCCAGCATCTCCAGGTACTGCCGGCGGGCCGTCTTCACCGCGGTCGCGGCCTCGGGCACGGCCGCCAGCAGCAGGCAGGGCAGCAGCAGCGGCTGGATCACGGTGACCGCCGCGGCGGTGGCGAGCACCCCGACCACTCCGGTGATCAGGTTGACGGTGTGGTCGACGACGAACGCCGCCTCCGTCACCCCGCGTTCGCGGGCCCGGTCCATCTCCTCGGCGAACCCGGCGTCGTCGAACGCGGCCAGGTCGACGGCCGTGGTCGCCTCGAACAGCCGCAGCTCGACCTGGTAGTTGATCTGCGGCGTGAGGCGGGCCTGCGCCCAGCCGGCCGCGATGGTCAACGCGCCCTTGGCCGTCACGGCCGCCGCCGCCAGGGCCAGGGCCGGCAGCGCCGCCCGGATCCGGTCCGGCGTCGGGCCCGCCGCGAACAGCTCACGCAGCACGCCGGTGGTGGCCAGCAGGCCGAGGGTGGTCATCACCCCGGCGGCCACGTTGAGCCCGATGGACGCGGCCGTGTCCCGGCGGCTGGTCGCCCAGGCCAGGGCGACCGCCTCGCGGACCAGCCGGGGCAGCCGGCGGGCCACCGCCCAGAAGGTGGTGTGGGCGAACTCGGTCGCGTGGTGCATCCACGCCCGGTCCTCCAGCTCGGGCAGCACCGACGCCTCGGCGGCGTCGGGCGCGCCACCCGCCGGCGCGGCGCCCTCCGCCGTTCCGCCCGCCGGCGCGGCGCTTTCCCGCGCGGGGTCCCCCGACGTGGGGGCCGTGCCGGGGGCCGTCGGCGTGGGCTCGGCGGGGGTGGTGGCGTCGGGTGATCGGCGTTGGCGGACGGCTCTCTTCACGGGCACCTCCGAGGCGGGCGCGGGCCGCGCGACCGGCGGCACACCGACGACCACCGGGAGCCTACTGTGCGCGACCGATCGATGTCAGCACGTCATCGGCATGTCGAACACGTGTCGCAGCCCGCCCCGTTCCCCGGCCTGCGCGGGGCGGCTCTCGCCACCCCGCGCCGACGGGAAGGGAACCCTGCTGTGCCGCAGGCGTCAACAAGGGGCCCTTCCCTGCACCTCAGCTGACGGTGAGGGTGACGTCGTCCACGACGAAGCTGGTCTGCAGCGACGAGTCCTCGACGCCGGTGAACGTCAGGGTGACCGTCTGGCCGGCGTACGCGGCGGCGTCGAAGGTGCGCTGGGTGTAGCCGCTGGCCTTGTTGAGGTTCGAGTACGTCGCCAGGGTGGTGCCGCCGACGGCGACGGTGAGCTTGTCGTACTGCCTGGTCGAGGTGGTCTCGGCGGTGTCGATGTGCAGCCAGAACGACAGGGTGTACGTGGTGCAGCCGGCCGGGACGGTCAGCGACTGCGACAGCGTCTGGGTGCGGCTGCCGCCGTACCCGCCGAGCCACGCCTTGTACGAGCCGGCGTGCGCGGCCTGGCTGGCCGAGTTGGTGATGACGCCCGAGGACGCGGTCCAAACGGTGGCGCCGCTCTCGAAGCCGGAGTTGCCGACCACCTGGCCGCCGGCGCAGCCGCCGGTGCCGGTCACGGTGACGCTGTAGGTGGCGGTGCGGGTCGCCGAGCCGGTGCCGGTGACCGTGATGGCGTAGGTGCCGGTGGCGGCCGAGGCGGAGGCGGCGATCGTCATCGTGGACGAGCCGCCGGAGGTCACCGACGACGGGCTGAACGACACGGTCACCCCGCTGGGCGCGCCCGTGGCGGACAGGGCGACGGTCTGGGCGCTGCCGGAGGTGGTGGCGGTGGAGACCGTGGCGGTGGTGGAGGCGCCCCGGGCGACGCTGCCGGACGTCGGGCTCACCGCGACGGAGAAGTCGTTGGTCGGGGTGCCGCCGCCGACGGCCTGGTCCCAGATCGCGTACGCGATGCCGTCGGCGCTGCGGTTGAGCCCGGTGGCGTTGATGTTGCTGGTGGTGTCGCAGGCCCGGTGGTAGCACGGGTCGTAGGACGAGCCGGCGGTGCCGCCCCACTTGGTGGCCTGCGCGGAGGTCTTGGTGGCGCTGGCGCCCATCGCGTACCCGGAGGTGGGGATGCCGGCCTGCTGGAAGGAGTAGTCGTCGGAGCGGCCCTGGCCCTCGACGTTCTCCTCCGGCGACAGGCCGAGGGAGTCCCAGTACGCCTTCAGCGGCGCGGCCGTGGTGGAGGTGACCCGGTTGATGAAGTAGCCGCCGTTGGTCGAGGCCACCATGTCGAAGTTGTAGTAACCCTTGATGTAGCCCTTCTGGGTGGCACTGAGCGAGTTCACGTAGAACTTCGAGCCCTGCAGGCCCTGCTCCTCGCCGTTCCACCAGGCGAACCGGACCCGCTTGGTCAGGCCCGGGTTCTGCTGGGCCAGCACGAGGGCGTTCTCCAGCAGCACCGACGAGCCGGAGGCGTTGTCGTTGATGCCGGGGCCGGCGGAGACGCCGTCGAGGTGCGCGCCGAACATGATGACCTGGTCGGCGGGGGCGCCGCCCGGCCACTCGGCGATCACGTTGTTGCCCGAGTAGGTGCAGCTGGTGCAGGTCTGCTCGGTGACCGTGTAGCCGGCGGCCTGGAGCTTGCTCTTGACGTAGTTGACCGACGCCGTGTAGCCGGCGGAGCCGGAGCGACGGTTGCCGCCGTTGCTGGTGGCGATGCTCTGGAACTGGCTCAGGTGGGCCTGGACGTTCGTCACGGAGATGTCCGGCGCGGCCAGCGCCGCGACGGCCGGGGCGGCAGCGGGGGCGGCGGGGACCTCGGCGGCGGTGGCCGGCAGGGCCGCCGTCGACGTGGTCAGCGCGAGAGCCGCGGCGAACGCCAGGCCCGCTGTCACTGTGGTGCGTCTCATGGGTGCTCCTCGGTGCAGGTAGGGGGTGTCGTGCACCTGGGCGTGACCGGACCCCGCTCGCGAGGGTGGGGCGGGCGGGGTCCGGCGGCGTGGCGAGGGGGCGCCGCGACGTTCGTTCCAGGGAAGGAAACACTTACACGCGTCGATTCAGCGGTCAATATCCATCATGGTCATACTGATCCGCTGATCACCCCGCGTCGCGGCCGGCGCCTGCCGTGGATCTAGGCTGCCCGTCATGCTGTCACTCGATGACCCGCGCTGGTCGGAACTCGACCACCGCAGCCAGTCGGCGGGCCGGCGTTCGCCGGACGCCCCGTCCGTCCCCGACGAGCTGCGGGCGCTGCGCGCCGACCCCACGGACCAGGAACGGTTCAGCGACCTGTGGCCGTACCTGTGCTCCGAGGACACGGCCTGGCCCGCCGCCTACGCCGCGGTCCCCCACCTGGTCGACATCGCCCGCGAGCTCCCGCCCGGTGAGCGCGACGAGTACCTGATCGTGGTCGGCCTCGTCGTCGCGTGCTCCGGGGAGTACGGGGAGGTCTCCGACGACCTGCCCGACGATCTCGCCGAGGCATACCGGCGGGCCCTGCCCGAGGCCCTGCCGCTGCTCGCCGAGACGCTGGCCGGCGGGCCGCACGACGACGTCGAGACCCGTTACCTGCTCGCCACCGCCGCCGCGCTGAAGGGCCACCCCGAGCTGGCCGAGCTGCTCAACGACCTCGACACCATCGAGTGCCCGGCCTGCGGCGAGCCCGTCTTCGACGACTCGGACGCCGAGGAGGAGGAAGAGGAGTGAGCGCGGCCGGGTAGGCGGACCGCCCGGCGGACGCACGCCGCCGCCTCAGCGCGAAGCGGCGGCGCGGCCCGTCAGCGCTCGCGGGCCCGTCAGCGGGTCGCCGCGGCGGCGGCCCGGCCGGCCTGCCGACCCGAGAAGATGCAGCCGCCGAGGAAGGTGCCCTCCAGCGAGTTGTAGCCGTGCATGCCCCCGCCGCCGAAGCCGGCCACCTCGCCGGCCGCGTACACGCCGGGCAGCGGCTGCCCGCCGGGGCGCAGCACCCGCCCGTCCAGGTCGGTGTGCAGGCCGCCGAGGGTCTTGCGGGTCAGGATGTTGAGCCGCACCGCGATCAGCGGCCCCGCCGCCGGGTCCAGCAGCCGGTGCGGCGGGGCCACCCGGATCAGCCGGTCCCCCCGGTACGCCCGCGCGCCCCGGATCGCCGTGACCTGGGCGTCCTTGCCGAAAGGGTTGGCGATCGCCCGGTCGCGGGCCTCGACGGTCCGGCGCACCTGCGCGGCGTCCAGGGTCGGGCCGCCGTCGGGGGCGACGAGGTCGTTCATCCCGGCCACCAGGGCCTCCAGGGTGTCGGCGACGACGAAGTCCGCGCCCCGCTCCAGGAACGCCGCCACCGGGGCCGGGGTGCCGGCGCGGGCCCGCTCGATCACCTGCCGGACGCTGCGGTTGGTCAGGTCCGGGTTCTGCTCGGAACCGGAGAGCGCGAACTCCTTGGCGACGATCCTCTTGGTGAGCACGAACCAGCTGTGGTCGTGGCCGGTGGCGCGCAGGTGGCGCAGCGTGGCGAGGGTGTCGAAGCCGGGGAACAGCGGCGCGGGCAGCCGCCTGCCGGTGGCGTCCAGCCACAGCGACGACGGCCCCGGCAGGATCCGGATGCCGTGCTGCGGCCAGATCGGATCCCAGTTGCGCAGCCCCTCGACGTAGTGCCACATCCGGTCCGGGTTGATCACCTGCCCGCCGGCGGCCTCGGTGATGCCGAGCATCCGCCCGTCGACGTGGGCGGGCACACCCGAGACCATCCGCTTCGGCGGGACGCCGAGCCGCGCCGGCCAGGCCGCCCGCACCAGGTCGTGGTCGCCGCCGATGCCGCCCGAGGTGACGACCACGGCCTGCGCCGCGTACGTGAACTCGCCCACCACGACCCGGGAGCTGGGCGCGCCGCGCGGGACGTCGCTGGGCTCCAGCACCGCCCCGCGTACGCCGGTGACGGCCCCGCCGGTGGTGACCAGGCCGTCGACCCGGTGCCGGAAGCGCAGCCGCACCCGGCCGGCGTCCACCGCGGCGGCCAGCCGGAGGGCGAACGGCTCGACCACGCCGGGGCCGGTGCCCCAGGTGACGTGGAAGCGGGGCACCGAGTTGCCGTGCCCGTCCGCCGCGCCGCCGCCCCGCTCGGCCCAGCCCACCACCGGGAAGAGCCGGTGCCCCATCGACCGCAGCCAGGACCGCTTCTCCCCGGCGGCGAAGTGCACGTACGCCTCGGCCCACCGGCGCGGCCAGTGGTCCTCCGGGCGGTCGAACGCGGCGCTGCCCAGCCAGTCCTGCCAGGCCAGCTCCACCGAGTCGCGCACCCCCATCCGCCGTTGCTCGGGCGAGTCGACCAGGAACAACCCGCCGAACGACCACCACGCCTGGCCGCCGAGGTTCTGCTCCGGCTCCTGGTCCAGCAGCAGCACCGTCCGGCCCGCGTCGGCGGCCTCGGTGGCGGCGACCAGACCGGCCAGGCCGGCCCCGACGACGATCACATCCGCATCCATGCCGGAACCCTACGGACCCGGGTGCCAAAATCAGTGGTAGGCGGAAGCAGGTTCCGCGCCCGGAACTGTCATCCGGATGACAAACGCGAGGGGGCGGCGCGGTGGCGGAGAGCCTCGCCGAGTTGGAGCCCCGCCTCGGCGGGCTGCCCCGGCACGTCGGCGAGCGGCTGCGGGCCGTCCGGGCGGCGCTGCACGAGCGGACCCTCGACGCGGTCCGGGCCACCATGCGCGAGCAGGGCCGGTCGCTGACCGGTAAGCAGGGCCGGGGCCTTGCCCTGGGCGTACGGACGGCCGTGGACGCGTTCGTGTCCGCCGTCGCCGAGCCGACCCGCCCGCTCGCCGACACCCGGCAGGTGTTCCACGCGCTGGGCCGCACCGAATACCAGGAGGGGCACCGCGTCGACGCGCTGCGCTCGGTGCTCACCGTGGGAGCCCGGGCCATCTGGGCGTTCCTCGTCGCGCCCGAACGACCGGACCGGCTGGCCGCCGACGAGCTGTACGTGATCGCCGCCGCCCTGTTCGGCTACACCGACACCCTCGCCGGGGCCGCCGCCGAGGGCTACCTCGACGAGCAGCGCGACGCCGCACACGACTGGATCGTCGTCCGCCGCAGGCTGATCACCCTACTCGTGCAGCCCGACCCGCCCGCCGACACCGCGCTGCACGCCGCCGCCGAGGCCGCCCGCTGGCCGCTGCCCCCCACCGTCGCCGTGATCAGCGTCGACGGCTCCGACGACGAGCACCTCGCCCGCGCCGTCGGCGGCGGAGCCGTGGCCACGGTCATCGACGACGCGGTGCGGATCGTGCTGCCCGACCCGGACGCCCCGGGCCGGCTCGCCGCGCTGCGCCGGGCCCTCACCGGCCGGCGGGCGGCCCTCGGCCCGACCGTGCCGGTGCGGCAGGCCCGCGCGTCGTACCGGCTGTCGCGGCGGGCGCTGCGCCTGCACGCCGGCGGGGCGCTGCCCGCCGACGGCGTCGTGGACTGCGACGCGCACCTGCTCACCCTGCTCACCCACTGGGAGCCGGGGCTGACCGACCGGCTCGTCGCCCGCGCCCTGGCCCCGCTGGCACCCCTCGGGCCGGCCGCCCGCCGGGCCCTGGCCGAGACACTCGCCACCTGGCTGGACACCCAGGGCCAGGTGGTGGAGACCGCCCGGCTGCTGCACACGCACCCGCAGACCGTCCGGTACCGGATGCGCCGACTGCGGGAACGCTACGGCGCGGACCTCGACGACCCGGACGCCCGGCTCGCCCTGCACCTGGCACTGCGCCACCACCTGGGCCGCCGCCCCTGACCGCCCGCCCCGGCCCACCTGTTGCCGGGGCGGCCCGGCTCGCGGGACGGACTAGCGGGGCGTGGCGGCTCGCGGGGCGGGCTCGCGGGGCGTGGCGGCTCGCCAGGTCGGCGACATGGGGGTGTCCTGCGACGGGGATGCCCCGATGTCGCCGACATGGAGTCGATCATCCGGCTCGTCGCCCGAGCGGCGTGGACCGGGCGGCGTGGACCGGGCGGCGTGGACCGGACGGCGGGCGGGCCGCCCGGGCCGGAACGGTCAGGCCGGCGGAGCGAGCAGGGCCGCGAGCGCGTCGGCGGTGGCCGGGTACGCCCTGAGCAGCCCCCCGGCCCCGACGGCGACCGCCGAGCCGGGGCCGCCCGGCCCGAGGCCGCCCGGTCCAGAGCCGCCCGGCCCGGGGCCGCCCGAGCCGGTGACGGCCGGGTCGAGGGTCCAGCCGCCCGCGCAGCCGAGCAGGTCCGCCACGGCGTCGCAGGTCGCCGGGTGGCCCGCCAGCAGGTCGACCAGCGGGCCGGGCGCGACAGCCGCCGATCCCGCCGTCACCGGTCCCGGGACAGTCGCACCGGGGGCGACCGACCCGCCCGCCGCCGACCCGCCCGCCGGCCGGGGTGCCCACGGGGGCACCCAGGCGTCCAGGGCGGGCAGGGCCGCCGGGAACGTGCGGCCGGCCTCGCGGACCAGGGTCGGCACCAGCTCGCCGGCCTGGGCGCGCAGCGTGGTGATCAACGTCGGCAGCCACGGCAGCAGCACCGGGTCGGGCAGCCGGGCGAACGCCGTGGACATCACCTCCACCACGAACGGCGCCAGCCCGGGCACGGGCTCCAGGGCCTGCACGAAACCGCTGAGGTACTGCGGGAAGGACGGCACCACCAGCGGGTTGGCCAGCAGCTCGGCGCTGCGGGCGCGCAGCTGCGCCAGGGGCAGCAGGCCGAGGTGGTGCTGGGCGGCCCAGTGCAGCGCCACCCGGGCCGGCGCCTCCGGCCGGGACTGCCGCACCGCCAGTTCGAGCTGCGTACGGTCGCAGCCGAGGGACAGCGCGAGGCTCTCCATGCCGAACAGGAAGCCGAGCATCGCGCCCACCTGCCGCACCCCGGTCTCCGCGTCGACGAACGCGGTGGGCAGCAGCGTGCAGTAATGGGCGTACCCGGTGGTGACGAACGCGGCGCACCAGGGCGGCAGGGTCGGCTCGGTGGCCCGGTAGTGGGCCAGCAGCCGGCGGATGCGGCGCAGCACCTCGGGGGCCTCGTCGACGGTGCGCTCGGCCGCGAGCAGCTCCACCGCCCGGGTGCCCAGCTCGTCGACGAGCCGGCGGCCGTCGAGCAGCAGGAGCGCGTCCTCGACGGCTTCGAGGGCGACGGCGGCGGTGGCCCGGGGCCCCCACGCCCAGCGGCGCAGCCGCTGCTCCAGGACCTGCTCGACGGTGACGCCCTCATAGCCCAGCTCGATCAGCGCGCGCTGGTTGCGGCCGAGGGCGAGGTCCCAGCTCTCCTGCGTCGACCGTTCCCCGAGCCGGCGCTCCCCCATGATCGGGCGGACGGCGTCGCGGGGCAGCAGGTGGCGCAGCCGCCACAGCAGGTCCGAACAGCCGGCCACGGCCGGGTCGGCGGTCAGGTCCAGCAGGGCCCGCTGGATGGTGCGCTTGTCCAGGTCGAGCCCGAGGGGGGCGAGCCGGTCGAGCACGTCGCGGGCCAGCGGGGGCAGGGCGTCGTACCCGACCTGGCCGATCCGGTCGCCGCCGAGCAGGATCTCGCAGAGCCGGCGCACGTCGCGCCGGCCCGGGACCACGTCCTTCTCGATGCAGGTCACGGCCGCGTCGGCGAAGTCGTACGGGGTGGGTCGGGCCCGGTTGCGCAGCCCGGCGAGCAGGATCGACGTCTCGAACACGGCGATCGCGTCGGCGGTGCTGGCCAGGTAGCCGTTGCGTCGGGCCAGCCGGACGATGTCCACGCACCAGCCGCGCAGCTCCGCCTCGTCGAGCTCGTCGAGGACCGGCGGCCGGGCGAGGAACCCCGACAGTCGATCGGTGACGGGCTCGTCGGCGGCCTCGGCCGGGGCAGCCCTGCGGGCCCGGCCCTTCGCCGCCCTGCCGCCGGCCTGCCCGGCCAGCCGGAACGGGGTCACCCCGGAACGGGACACCGCCTTGGCCCAGGTGGCCGCCGCGATCGAGACCGAGCCGGGCGCCAGCCCGAACTGCGCCTCGATGGCGGAGTGGCTGGACGGGATCAGCCCGTACAGCCAGCGGGTGGCGGTGCGCGGGCTGATCTCGTACGGCGCGGCGTCGGGCCCGGTGCCGAACTGTTCGACGGGGCTCGCGGCGTGGAACGCGCCGCAGACGTAGAGACAGTCGGTCGGGTCGACGCCGGAGGCGGCGAGGTGCTGCCGCATCCGGGTCCACATGTAGCGCTCGCGGTCGGCGTCGCGGTCGAGGCGGTCGGCGTCGGCCGGGCGCAGCCGCCGGAACAGGCTGCCGATGAGGACCATCACCTGCCGGTACGTCTCGTGGTCGGCGGCGACGAGGGGCTGCTCGACGTACTGGTCCCACCACTCCGACCAGTGCCGGACCTTGCCGTGGTGCAGCAGGTAGGACTCCAGCTCGGCGAAGCGGGGCCGCAGGTCGCCGATCTCCACGCCGACGGCGTCGCCGTGCAGCGCGGCCTCCTCCTCGGCCGCGGCCGGAGCGTCGGGGGTGCCCGCCGGCCCCTCGGCCGGGTCGCGGGGCGCCCACTGGAAGACGTGGTCGACCGAGCGGTCCACCAGCACCAGCTCCACGCCGGGGGTCTCCAGCGCGTACGCGATGGCCTGGTACTCGGCCGACGCCTCGGTGATCGGGGCGACGACGCTGAGCGGGGCCCACTCGGCGGGGAAACCGTCGAGCTTCGACGCGTACGCCTGCACGGCCACCGGGAGGCGGCAGTTGCGCAGCTCCCCCAGCAGGGGCTGCAGGTCCTCGCACAGCTCCAGGTAGATCACCTTCGGTCGTTTGGCGCGCAGCCGGCGCGCCATCGCCAGGGCGGAGGCCGGCGAGTGGTGGCAGACCGGGAAGATCTCCAACCGCTCGCCGAGCGCCCGGTCGACGTCGTCGATCATCCCGGTGAGGATCTCGGCGAGCGCGCCGGGGCTGCCGGCGAAGGCCGCGGCGGCGTCGGTGAGCTGTCCGCGCAGCGCGTCGAACGCGCCGGGGCCGCCGGGTGCCCGGGCGGGGGTCGGCGCGACGACGCCGGGCGGGTGCACCCCGGGGGCCGCGCCGGGCGGGGTGGTCGTCGGGCCGGTCACGACAGGGTGGCGATCGCCTGGCGGCCGCCGTCGAGGAAGCCCTCCCACGGGCCGCCGTCGGCCTTGGCCCGGGGCTCCACCACGCCGTGCAGGTATTTGTTGAGGATCGCCAGGTCCTCCGGGCTGCGCCGGGCCAGCGAGCCGACCAGCGAGCCGGCGAGGGTCTCGGCGCGCAGGGTGCGGTCGCCGAAGAACTGGCTGTGCAGGATGGCGTCCTCCAGCACGCCGATCTGCTCGGCGGTGGACAGCGCCGACTCCAGCTTCTCGTCGTCGCTGGTCGCCGACGCGGCGGCGGCCCGCAGGTCGGCGAAGCTCTGCAGCAGGATGTCCAGCAGGGTGGGCGGGACGTCCAGCTCGATGCGGTGCCGGCGCAGCAGTTCCTCGGTGCGGAACCGGACGATCTCCGCCTCGCTGCGCTTGTTGGTCACCACGGGGATGCGGACGAAGTTGAACCGCCGCTTCAGCGCCGAGGAGAGGTCGTTGACGCCCCGGTCGCGGCTGTTGGCGGTGGCGATGATCGAGAAGCCGGGCCTGGCGAAGACGATGTTGTCGGCGTCCAGCTCGGGGATGGCGACGTACTTCTCGGACAGGATGGAGATCAGGGCGTCCTGCACGTCGCTGGTGGAACGGGTCAGCTCCTCGAAGCGGCCGATGACGCCCTGCTCCATCGCGGTCATGATGGGCGACGGGATCATCGACTCGCGGGACTGCCCCCTGGCGATGACCATGGAGACGTTCCACGAGTATTTGATGTGGTCCTCGGTGGTGCCGGCGGTGCCCTGCACCACGAGGGTGGAGTTGCCGCAGATCGCGGCGGCGAGCAGCTCGGCGAGCCAGCTCTTGCCGGTGCCCGGGTCGCCGATGAGCAGCAGGCCCCGGTCGGAGGCGAGGGTGACGATGGCGCGTTCGACGA
Organism: Micromonospora sp. NBRC 110038; assembly: GCF_020884815.1. Taxonomy (NCBI): domain Bacteria; kingdom Bacillati; phylum Actinomycetota; class Actinomycetes; order Micromonosporales; family Micromonosporaceae; genus Micromonospora; species Micromonospora sp. NBRC 110038. The sequence continues at coordinate 282,044 of NZ_BBOL01000008.1, forward strand.
AGCTGCGGTCGCCGAACCACTTCTGGGCGACCTCCCGGTCGAGGCCGTCGGCCCGCTCGGAGCCGAGGACGAACAGCCGCACCATCCGGGGGCTCAGCCGCCACGAGAACGGCTTCGGGTCGGTGTCGACCGACTCCAGCCAGGCCAGCTCCTCGGCGAACGTGACCTCGGCGGGGGCGCGCAACATCTCGGACATGTCAGGGGTCTCCTAGGTGAGGAAGTTCTTCAGCTCGAAGACGAGCTTGCGGATGTGGCCGGAGATGACCGGGGTGCCCAGGTCCTTGAAGCGCTGCCGGAACCAGGGGTTGACGATCTGGGTGCCGGAGCTGTTGACCGAGCCGACCGGGATGAACTTCACCCCGGAGCGGTGCACCGCCTCGATGCCGTCGAACAGCGGCTGGGAGCGGTCGAACTCGTAGAAGTCGGAGATCCAGACGAGCACGGTGTTGCGCGGCTCGGTGATCTTCGGCCGGGCCATGGCCATCGCCACCGGGCCGTCGTTGCCGCCGCCGAGCTTGGTGCGCAGCAGCACCTCGAACGGGTCGTGCACCCACGGGGTCAGGTCCAGCGCCCGGGTGTCGTACGCGATGAGGTGCACGTCGACCTTGGGCAGGCCGGCGAAGATGGACGCCAGGATCGTGCAGTTGACCATCGAGTCGACCATCGAGCCGGACTGGTCGACGACCACGATCAGCCGGGCCGGGGTGGTGCGCCGGGCGGTCTGCCGGTAGAAGAGCCGGTCGACGTAGAGGCGCTGGTCCTCCGGGCTCCAGTTGGTGAGGTTCTTCCAGATCGTGCGGTCCAGGTCGAGGTTGCGGAACACCCGCTTCGGCGGCACCGACCGGTCGATCGTGCCGACGCTGGTCTGTTCGACCTGGGTGCGCAGCACCTCGGCGACCTCGTCGACGTACCGGCGGATCAGCGCCTTGGCGTTGGCCAGCGCCACCCCGGACAGGTTCGACTTGTCGCGCAGCAGCTGCTCGATCAGCGACATGCTCGGGGTGAGCTTCGCGGCCAGCTTCGGGTCGGCGAGGACCTCGCGCAGGTGCATCCGGCGCACGAGGTCGCCCTCCAGGCCGGCCAGCACCCCGCCGAGGCCGCCGCCGTCGCGCCCGTTGCCGGCCTGCCGGCGCAGTTCGCCGGGCTCGCAGCCGAGCGCCCGCTCGAACCAGCCGGCGTCGGACTGCCACCGGGCGAGCTGGGTGGCGCTGACGCTGCCGCCGCCGGTGGCGAACACGTTGAGCAGCAGCTTCGACACCAGCGCGGCCCGGCGCACCTCCGCGTCGCCGGCCGGCGGGGCGGGCCCGTCGCCCGGTGGCACCGCCTCATCCGCGGGCGGGGCGGCCCCCTCACCCGCCGCAGGCTCGGGACCAGGCGAGGGCTCGGGCGGGGTGAGCAGGCCGGTCAGCTCGCCGGCCAGGTCGGGGAAGCGCTGCACGACGGTGTCGACGGAGACCGACGGGTCCAGCAGCGCGGCCGGCAGGCCGAGGTCGTCGACGACGGCGACGCTCGCCGCCTCCAGCGCCGGCTGCTCCTCGGGGTCGAAGAGCCGGGCCAGCAGCCGCCAGTAGAGCACCTGCCGGCGGTTGGCGTCGGGGTTCACGGGCGGGCGCGCGGCGTCGCCCGGCCCGGAAGCGGGCAGGCCCGCCGCGGCGTCGCCGGGCCCGGGAGCGGGCGTGCCCTGCGGGGTGTCGGGGGTCGTGGTCATCGGCGCAGCAGCCGTCCCGCGCGTTCCCGCAGCACGGCGACGGAGTCGCCGGCCTTCGCCTCGGCCTTGGCGACCTTCGCGTCGGTGGGGCCCTGCGCCCAGTCGCCGGTGTGCGCGGCGACGGTGGCCCGCTTGACGGTGCTCTGCACGGCCAGCGGCTGCACCGTCCACCGGCCGGCGTCCCAGCGCAGCAGGCCCAGGCAGGCCGTCGAGGCGGCGACCAGGGCGGGGGTGAGCGGGCCGCAGGTCGGCAGCCGGTCGACGTCGACCGCGACGCTCGCCCCGTCGATGGTGAACCGGACGTCGTCGCCGGCGGTGTCGACCGCGTAGCCCTCCAGCAGCACCGGCTCGGCGACCGCAACGGGGTGCCGGTCCAGCGGCGGCGTCGGCGCGGCCAGCGCGGCGGGCAGCAGCACCCGGGCGGTGGCGAACGGGTCGGCGGGCTCGCCGGCGCGGGCCTGCCCGTCGCGCCACCACAGGTCGCCGCCGGCCAGCGGCAGGTCGGTCACCTCCAGGGCCCGGCGCTCGGCCAGCGCGGCCAGCAGGACGGGGTGGTCGGCGAGCAGCCGCCACAGCGCCGGGCCGACGATCGTGTCGGCCTTCGTCGCGGCGACGGCGGTGCGGACCAGCCGCGCCGGGGCGCCGCCGGACGGTTCGAGGACGCCGTGCACCTGCACCTGGACGGCGGTGGCGTGCTCGTGCACGTCGACGCCGAGCACCAGCAGCCGGCCGGAGACCCGCTCGGCGGCGGCCGGGTCGGCCACGCCGGCGGTGTCCTGGGCGAGCAGCACGGCGCGGGCCCACAGGTCGGCCCAGCGCCGGGCCGGCACCGCCGGCATGGTGGCCACCGGGCAGGACGCGGCCAGCTCGCCGGCCAGGCCGTCGAGGAGCACGGCGAGGCGGCGCAGCGGTGCGACGGCGAGGGTCGCCTCGACCGGCCGGCCCCCGGCCGCGGCCAGGTCGTGGCCGACCCCGCGCCAGCCGGTGATGGCCAGCTCGGTCAGCCAGGAGCGGGCGGCGGCCAGCGGGGCGGCGGCCCCGTCCGGCAGCGGCGCGGCCGCCGGGACGGACAGCGCGGCGCGCTCCCGGCCGAGCGCGGCGTCGGCGGCGGCGAGCAGGGCGTCGTGGGCCGCGCCGAGCAGGGCGGCGCGGGCCCCGGCCAGGGCGGCGAGGTGCTCGGCGGCGGGCGCCCCGGCGGTGACCTGCGCGACCGCCTCGGCGACCCGGCCGCCCAGCGGGGTGACCGCCAGGGCGGTGGCGACGTCGCCGAGCCCGGCGAGCTGCGCCTCGCCGGGGCGGGCCAGGCCGGCGACCAGGGCGTCGTCGAGGCCGGCGACCACGTCGAGGGCCGCGTCGACGCCGGCCAGCGCGGCGTCGACCAGCGCGGTGAGCTGGGCCCCGCGCATCAGCGGCCCGCCCCGGTCGCCGGGAACCAGTGCAGCTCGGGCAGCGGCCCGTCGGCCACCGGCAGCTCCAGGTAGGCCAGGTGGCGCAGGAACCGGCTGAACACGACCGCCGCCGGGGTGGGCTCGTGGTGGCCGTCGATCCCCCGGAGCAGGTCGCCGCCGGTCTGCGCCCCGTCGGGCGCGTCGATGCGCAGGTAGCGGCTGACGCGGGCGACGCCGTACTGCAGGACGGCCTCGTCGAGCAGGGCGTGCAGGTGCTTGCAGGGCGCGCCGCGCAGGCCGCCGCAGGGCCGGTTGTTGTTGGTGGAGCAGTGGAAGGCGTGGCTGCCGGCGGCGATCGAGGAGACGTAGACCCGCTCGATGTCGGAGCCGCTGGACACCACCCCCTGCAACCGGCCGTCCGCCAGCTCGACGAAGGGGACCTTCGCCAGCTTGCGGGGACGCACCGCGGGCAGCACCGGCGCGAGGCTGCGCCGCTCCCACGGTGCGTGCTGCGTCTGGGGCACTGCGACCTCCGTAACCGGTGCGCCCGCGGGCGCGCCGACTGGGGCGCCGGCCGTGGGCCGGCGCACGACGACAGGGGGATGGCGGAGCACGGTGGCCCACCGGAACCGGGCCCCGCAGCGCCCGTCCTGGGAAAGATCATGCCCCCGGGGTACGACAGGTTCGCCGCCGGGCCGGACGGGCGGCGGCGATGCGCGCGCCGGGGGTGCGACACGTCCCGGCTGGTGGCAGGCTGGCCCGGGCGGCCGGGCGCACGCAGTACGGTTACGGCCGCGCAACGGTTGTGAGCAGGTGCGGGAGGAGAGCCGGAATGGCCGAGGAGATCACCACCACCGACGAGTGGCGGGCGCTGGCGGCGCACGCGGAGAAGCTGCGGGACGCGCACCTGCGCGACCTGTTCGCCGCCGACCCGGACCGCGGTGAGCGGTTGGCCGGCGAGCTGGCGGACCTGCACGTCGACTACAGCAAGAACCTGGTGACCGACGAGACGTTGACCCTGCTCGCCGCCCTGGCGCGGCGGGCCCGGCTGACCGACCGGATCGCGGCCATGTTCGCCGGGGAGCACATCAACACCACGGAGGACCGGGCGGTGCTGCACACCGCGCTGCGCGCCCCGGCGGGCGCGGCGCTGACCGTGGACGGCCGCGACGTGGTGGCCGACGTGCACGCGGTGCTGGACCGGATGGCGGCGTTCGCCGACCGGGTCCGCTCCGGCGAGTGGGTCGGGCACACCGGTGAGCGGATCCGCACGGTGGTCAACATCGGCATCGGCGGTTCCGACCTCGGGCCGGTGATGGCGTACGAGGCGCTGAAGGCGTACCGGGACGCGGGGATCACCTGCCGGTTCGTCTCCAACATCGACCCGACCGACATCGCCGAGGCGACGGCCGACCTGGACCCGGCGAGCACCCTGTTCGTGGTGGTGTCGAAGACGTTCTCCACCCAGGAGACCCTGGCCAACGCGCGGCAGGCCCGCGACTGGCTGCTCGCCGGCCTGGGCGGCGACGCCTCGGCGGTGGCCCGGCACTTCGTCGCGGTCAGCACCAACGAGCAGCGGGTACGCGACTTCGGCATCGACCCGGCGAACATGTTCGGCTTCTGGGACTGGGTGGGCGGGCGCTACTCGCTGCCCTCGGCCGTCGGGCTGTCCGTGATGCTGGCGGTGGGGCCGGCGCGGTTCCGGGAGCTGCTGGCCGGCTACCACGCCGTCGACGAGCACTTCCGCACCACGCCGGTGGAGCGCAACGTGCCGGCGCTGCTCGGGCTGCTCAACGTGTGGTACACCAACTTCCTGGGCGCGCAGACCCACGCCGTGCTGCCGTACTCGCAGTACCTGCACCGGTTCCCGGCGTACCTGCAACAGCTGACGATGGAGAGCAACGGCAAGTCGGTGACGCTGGACGGCACGCGCGTGTCGTACGACACCGGGGAGATCTTCTGGGGCGAGCCCGGCACCAACGGTCAGCACGCCTTCTACCAGCTCATCCACCAGGGGACCCGGCTGGTGCCGGCGGACTTCATCGGGTTCAGCCGGCCCCGGCACGACCTGGGCGACATGCACGACCTGTTCATGTCGAACTTCTTCGCGCAGACCGCCGCGCTGGCGTTCGGGCGCACCCGGGAGCAGGTGGAGGCCGAGGGCACCCCGGCGGAGCTGGCGGAGCACAAGGTGATGCCGGGCAACCACCCGACCACCTCGATCGTCGCCGCCGAGCTGACCCCGGCGGTGCTCGGCCAGCTCATCGCGCTCTACGAGCACATCGTGTTCACCGAGGGCGCGATCTGGGACATCAACCCGTTCGACCAGTGGGGGGTGGAGCTGGGCAAGGTGATGGCCAACCAGCTCGCGCCGCTGCTCACCGGCGGCGACGCCGACCTGTCCGGGCTGGACTCGTCGACCCGCGCCCTGATCGCCCGCTACCGGGCGCAGCGGCACGCCACCGACTGACCGGCCCGCGGTTTCCCGGAACCGGCCGACGCCCCCGCGGCGTCGGCCGGTTCTTTCTTTCGAGGCGGCACGGGTCGCCGGTGACTTTTGTCATCGCGGACCGTGCGGCCCGCATCCATGGTCATGACTTACTGCACTGGGAGCGGGCGGGTCCGGTCCACGAGACTCATATCCGTCGCCGGGCAACGGAACCGGCCGAGATCGCGGAGGGGGCCACGGTGGACGAGCGCTACGACAACTACTGCGCCGCGGACCGGCTCTTCTACGACTCGCTGGGCAGCGCGGTCGCGCAGCCGGCGTTCGCCGCCACCGAGCGGGACGTGCCGGCCGGCTGGCGTCGCGAGTCGCTCGACGACTGGCTGATCCACGCCCCGGAGGGCGGCTCGCTGCCCCAGCAGGGCTGGAAGATCCACGTGTCGGCGACCCTCGACAACGCCGAGCGGGTGCTCGACGCGGTGTGGGACTACTGCGTGCCGCGCGGGCTGTCGTTCAAGTTCCTGCGCGGGCCGCGCACCCTGCTGCTGCGCAATTCGAAGTACGCCTCGCGGTCGGCCAGCGGCAAGTTCGTCACCATCTACCCGCACGACACCGCCGAGCTGGAACTGGCCTGCAAGGAGCTCGACGCGCTGCTCGCCGGCGAGGCCGGGCCGTACATCCTCAGCGACCTGCGCTACGGCGCCGGGCCGGTGCACGTGCGCTACGGCGGCTTCGCCCGCCGCTACTGCCTCTCCCCCGACGGCCAGGTCGTCCCCGCGATCGCCGACGCCTCCGGCACGCTCGTGCCCGACCGCCGCGACCCGGTGTTCCACCTGCCCGACTGGGTGCCGCTGCCGGACTTCCTGGCCCCACACCTGGCCGCCCGCAACGCCACCAGCACCACCGAGGTGCCGTACAAGATTGAGAAGGTCATCCACTTCTCCAACGGCGGCGGCCTGTACGTGGGCCGGGACCTGCGCACCGACGCCAAGGTGGTGCTCAAGGAGGCCCGCCCGCACGCCGGCCTCGACGCCGACGGCAACGACGCGGTGGCCCGGCTCGCCCGGGAGGCCGCCGCGCTGCGCCGGCTCGCCGACCTGCCCCAGGTGCCCGCCGTGCACGACGAGTTCGCCATCGGCGACCACCGGTTCCTGGCCCTGGAGTTCGTCGAGGGCCGGTCGCTGAACAAGGTGGTCGTCGAGAAGTACCCGCTGATCGACGCCGACGCCACCGCCGCCGACCGGGCCGAGTACGCCCGCTGGGCGCGCGACGTCCTGACGCAGGTCGAGGCGATCGTCGCCGCGATCCACGAGCGCGGCCTCGTCTACGGCGACCTGCACCTGTTCAACATCATGGTCCGCCCCGACGACCGGGTGGCCCTGGTCGACTTCGAGGTCACCGCCCCGATCGAGGGGCACCGCCGCCCCGGCCTGCGCAACCAGGGGTTCGCCGCGCCGAACGACCGGACCGGCCCCGCCGTCGACCGGTACGCGCTGGCCTGCCTGCGCCTGGCGCTGTTCCTCCCACTGACCCAGCTCGTCCGGCTCGCCCCGGGCAAGGCCGCCCGCCTCGCCGACGTCGTCGCCGAGAACTTCCCGGTGCCCCACGAGTGGCTGGCCGAGGCGGTCGCCGAGATCACCGGCACCGCCCGACGGGAGGACACCGGCACCGCCCGACGGGAGGACACCGGCGGCGACGGGGACACCGCCACCGGCCGCGACCAGACGGAGGGCGGCGACACCATCGACGTGACCGGCGACTGGCCCGGCACGCGCCGGCGGATCACCACCGCGATCCTCGCCAGCACCACGCCACAGCGCGACGACCGGCTCTTCCCCGGCGACATCGAGCAGTTCCGCAGCGGCGGGCTCAACCTGGCCCACGGCGCGGCCGGGGTGCTGCACGCCCTCGCCGTCAGCGGCGCGGGCCGGTTCCCCGAGCACGAACAGTGGCTCGTGCGGCGGGCCACCGCCCCGGCGTCGGGCACCCGGATCGGCTTCTACGACGGCCTGCACGGGGTGGCCTACGCGCTGGAACACCTGGGCCGGCGTGCCGACGCCCTCGACGTCCTCGACGTCTGCCTGCGCCAGCCGTGGGCCGAGCTGGACCTGAGCCTGGCCAACGGGCTGTCCGGCATCGCCCTGAACCTCGCCGAGCTGGCCGGACGCACCGGGGAGACCGCGCTGCGCGACGCCGCCGACGAGATCACCGCCGCCGTGCTCGACCGGCTCGGCGACGACCCCGGCCCGGACATCAGCGGCGGCCGGCACCCGTACGCGGGGCTGCTGCGCGGGCGCACCGGGGCGGCGCTGCTGCTGGTGCGGATGCACGAGCTGACCGGCGACCCGGCGCTGCTGGAGCACGCCGCCACCGCGCTGCGGCAGGACCTGCGCCGGTGCGTGCTCCGCCCGAACGGGGCGCTGGAGGTCAACGAGGGCTGGCGCACCATGCCGTACCTCGGGCAGGGCGGCGTCGGCATCGGCCTGGTGCTCGACCAGTACCTGCGCCACCGCGCCGACGAGCGCTTCGCCGAGGCCAGCGCCGGGGCACGCCGGGCCGCCCGGTCCCCGTTCTACGCCCAGTCCGGCCTCTTCGCCGGGCGGGCCGGGATCATCGCGTACCTGGCGACGCTGCCCGACGCGGACAGCCGCCGGGAGCTGGACGCGCAGCTGCGCCGGCTCGGCTGGCACGCCCTGCCGTACGGCGGCGGGACCGCCTTCCCCGGCGAGCAGCTGCTGCGCCTCTCCATGGACCTGGGCACCGGCGCCGCCGGGGTGCTGCTCGCGCTGGCCTGCGCGCGGCACGACGAGCCGGCGACCCTGCCCTTCCTCGCGCCGCTGGCCGGCGCGCCCGAACTCCCCCGCAGCGGCGGGGGCGACCACGACCCGCCAACCGACGGGAGGAGGTGATTCGACATGGCACTCCTGGACCTCCAGGGCCTCGAGCTGGCCCCGGCCGACCGCACCAGCGGCGACTCCAGGGCGAGCCTGCTGCTCTGCGGCGACAGCGGCCTCTCCGTCACCACCTGCAACTGACCCCATCCACCGCACCACCCCCCGAAAGGACTGATCGACATGGCGCTCCTCGACCTGCAGGGCCTCGAGATGGCCCCGGCCGACCGCACCGGCGGCGGCTCCAGCGCGAGCCTGCTGCTCTGCGGCGACAGCGGCCTCTCCGTCACCACCTGCAACTGACCCAGACCGTTCCGCGGCGCCCCGGGTGGACAGACGTGTCCACCCGGGGCCGCCCGCCGTTTCGCGGGGAGGCGCCGATGCGCAGGGGCGACGGGCCGTTCCGCCAGGCCGCCCGCGACGCCGGGGGCTGGGCCTGGGCGCTGGGCGCGGTCACCCTGACCGGTGCCGTCGCCGAGCTGCTGCTGCCGGCGGCGCTCGGGCTCGCCGTCGACGCCGCCCTGACCGGCGGCAGCCGCTGGTGGCCGGTGGCCGTCTGTGCCCTGGTCGCCGTGCTCGTCACCACCGACACCCTCGGCGACCTGGCCGCCGGCTACGGTGCCGCCCGCGCCACCGCCCGGCTGCGCGGCCGGCTGCTGCGGCACCTGTTCGCCCTCGACGTGCGCGCCGCCCGCCGGTATCCGGTCGGCGACCTGGTGGGCCGGCTGGTCGGGCAGGCCGCCGACGCCGGTCAGGCCGGCAACACCGTCGTGCTGGGCGCGATCGCGCTGCTGCCCCCGCTGGGCAGCGTCGTCGCGCTCACCCTGATCGAGCCGGCGCTGGGGGTCACCCTGCTCGCCGGCCTCCTGCTGCTCGGTGGCCTGATGCGCGCGTTCGTCACCGACGCGTCGGCGGCCACCGCCGGCTACCAGAAGGCCCTGAACCGGATCGCCGGCCGGCTGCTGGAGTCGCTCGCGGGCGCGCGGACCATCGCCGCCGCCGGGACCCGGCGGCGGGAGCAGGCGCGGGTGCTCGCGGCCCTGCCGGAGCTGGGCGGGCACGGCCGGCGCGGCTGGGAGCTGCTGGCCCGGGCCAGCGCCCGCACGGCCGCCGTGGCGCCGCTGCTGCAACTGGCCGTGGTCGCCGTCGGCGGGTACGCCCTGACGGCCGGCTGGCTCACCCCCGGGCAGCTCGTCTCGGCGGTCCGCTACGCGGCGACCGGGGCCGGGCTGGGTGCGGTGCTGGCCACCCTGAACCGGCTCGTGCGCAGCCGCTCCGGTGCCGCCCGGGTCGGCGAGCTGCTGGCCCTGCCGGCACCGGCCGACGGCGACGCCCCGCTGCCGCCCGGCGCGGGGGCGCTGCGGCTGCACGGCGTGACCGTGCACGGCGACGACGGCCGCCCCGTCCTCGACGGCGTCGACCTGGACGTGCCGGCCGGCGCGACGGTGGCGGTGGTCGGCCCCTCCGGTGCCGGCAAGTCCACCCTCGCCGCCGTCGCCGGCCGGCTGCACGACCCCGACGCCGGTCAGGTGCGGCTCGACGGGGTGCCGCTGCCCCGGCTCGACCCGGCCGAACTGCGCCGCGCCGTCGGGTACGCCTTCGACCGCCCCGCCCTGGTCGGCGCGACCGTGCACGACGCGGTCGGCCTCGCGTTGCCCCCGCAGCAGGCCGCGCCCCCGGCCGACGGCTCCCCCGCGACGGTCGCCGTGCGGCGGGCCGCCGAGGCGGCGGCCGTGGACGACGTCGTCGCCCGGCTGCCGCAGGGATTCCGCACCCCGCTGGCCGACGCGCCGTTCTCCGGCGGCGAGGCGCAGCGCCTCGGGCTGGCCCGGGCGTTCGCCGGTGCGCGGCGGCTGCTGATCCTCGACGACGCCACGTCCAGCCTGGACACCGTCACCGAGCACCGGATCTCCCGGGCGGTGACGGGACGGCCGGGCGGGCGTACCCGCCTCGTGGTCACCCACCGGGCCGCCACGGCGGCGGCGGCCGACCTGGTGGCGTGGCTCGACGGCGGCCGGCTGCGCGCCGTCGCCCCGCACGCCCGGCTCTGGGCGGACCCGGCCTACCGGGCGGTCTTCCGCGCGGACGGGGAGGCCGGGTGAGCGCGCGGGGCCGCGCCGCCGGGGGCACGTCCGGGGTGGGACGGGCGACGTGGGCGGCGCTGAGCGCCCGGCGCGCGGCCGTGGCGCGGCTGGCCGGCTGGTCGGCCGTGGAGGCGCTGCCGGCGTTGCTGTCGGGGGCCCTGGTGGCGCGGGCCGTCGACGGGGGCTTCCTGGCCGGTCGGCTCGGCTCGGGGCTCGGCTGGCTGGCGGCGCTGGGCGCGGCGATGCTCGTGGGTGCGGTGGCGACCGGCCGGACGTACCGCAGCCTCGGCGCGGTGGTCGAACCGTTCCGCGACGACCTCGCCGCCCGGGTGGTCCGGGCCGCCCTGCACGACGCGACCCGGCCCGGCGGACGCCCCGACAGCGCCGCCGCGGCCCGGCTCACCCACCAGGTGGAGCTGGTCCGCGACACCTTCGCCGGCCTGCTCATGGTGACCCGGGGGTTCCTGTTCGCCGCCGGCGCGGCCCTGATCGGGCTGCTCGCCCTCGACCCGGTGGTCGCGGCGCTGGTGGCCGCGCCCCTCGTCGCGGGGGTGGTCGTGTTCCTCGCCGCGCTCCCGGCCATGGCGGGGCAGCAGCGCCGGTACGTGCGCGCCGGGGAGGAGCTGGGCCGGGCCGCCTCCGCCGCGCTGGCCGGGCACCGGGACGTACGGGCCTGCGGCGCGGCCGGGCGGGTCGTCGCCGACGTGGGCGCGCGGGTGGCCGACCAGGCCGCCGCCGAGCGGACGCTGGCCCGGATGGCCGCCGTGCGCAGCCTCAGCCTCGGCCTCGGCGGCTGGCTGCCGCTGGCGGTGCTGCTGCTCGCCGCGCCCTGGCTCGTCGACCGGGGCCTCACCGCCGGGGCGGTGCTCGGGGCCCTGGTGTACGTCTCCACCGGCCTCCAGCCCGCCCTGCACGCGCTGGTGCAGGGCGTCGGGGGCGGCGGCCTGCGCTACGTGGTCACCCTCGACCGCATCCTGCGGACCTGCCCCGACGAGGCGGGCGAGCCGCCCGTGGGGCCGCCCGACGCCGCGCCCGTCCCGCCCGACGCCGGGACGCCCGCCGTCTGCGCCCGGGGGCTGACCTTCCGGTACGGCGTCGCGGCGCGGCCGGTGCTCGACGACGCAGGCGTGACGCTGGCCGCCGGGGAGCACCTCGCGGTGGTGGGGCCCAGCGGGGCGGGCAAGTCCACCCTGGCCGCGTTGCTGTCCGGGCTGCTCGCGCCGCAGGCCGGCACCGTCCGCCTCGGCGGGGTCCCGGTCGCCGACGCCCCGCCGGAGGCACAGGCCCGGCTGCGGGTGCTGGTGCCCCAGGAGGCGTACGTCTTCACGGGATCGCTCGCCGACAACCTGCGCTACCTGCGGCCCGACGCCGACGACGCCACGGTCGCGGCGGCCCTGGACGCCCTCGGCGCGGGCCCGCTCGCCGCCCGGCTCGGCGGGCTGGCCGGGGAGGTGACGCCGGCGGCGCTCTCGGCCGGCGAACGGCAGCTGATCGCCGCGGTGCGGGCGTACCTCTCCCCCGCCCCGCTGGTGCTCCTCGACGAGGCGACCTGCCACCTGGACCCGCCGACCGAGGCGCGGGTCGAGGAGGCCTTCGCCCGGCGACCCGGCACGCTGGTGGTGATCGCCCACCGGATCAGCTCGGCCGTCCGGGCCCGCCGGGTGCTGGTGCTCGACGGGGCGCGGCCGGTGATCGGCACCCACGAGGAGCTGCTGGCCCGGTCGGCGACGTACCGGGAGCTCGTCGGCCACTGGGACGACCGGCCGGCCGCCGCCGCCCGGAGCTGACCGCCCCGGGCCGCCGCCGGCCGGCCGGCGGCGTGCCTCAGATCCAGCCGGACTCGCGGGCGAACCGGACCGCCTCGATCCGGGTGCGGGCCCCGGTCTTGCGGGCGATCCGCCCGAGGTGGTTGCGGACGGTGCCGCAGGACAGCCGCAACGACCCCGCCACCTCGGCGACCGGTGCGCCAGCGGCGGTCAGCCGCAGCACCTCGGTCTCGCGGGCGGTCAGCGGGCAGTCGGCGGCGAGCGCCGCCATGACGAGTTCGGCGTCGACCACCGACTCCCGGCGGGCGAGGCGACGGACCCCGTCGACCACCCGCTGCGGCGCCACGTCGCTGGCGAGGATGCCGACGGTGCGCCCCGGGGCGAACACCCCGTGCAGGCCCCGGGCGCGGCGCGGATCGGCGAGCACCAGCAGCGGACACGGCTGTGCCGTCGCCGGGTCCACCATCGCCCGGCCCTCGTTGATCAGATCGAAATCCACCACGGCGACGTCCGGCCGGCCGGCACGGACGGCCTGGTCGACCGCGTCGCCGCGGCCCACCTCCCCCACCACGTGGATGTCCTCCTCGGCTGCGAGGACGAGCGACAACGCGCCCCGGACCAGGGCACCGTCCAGGGCGAGCAGGGTACGGATCACGTTGGACCTCTCCCAGGCGTCTCGGCGCATCACAGATCGTGAACATTCAAACACGAATCACTATGCATCGCTCGACGAGCGAACGGGGTACCGGATCGCTTCGCCGGTACCCCGTTCGGCACGTCTACAACCATCCCTCCCGTTGCGCCAGGCGGACCGCCTCCATCCGGTTGCGGGCACCCGTCTTGTGCAGGATGGCCGACAGGTGGTTGCGCACCGTCCCGTGGGCCAGGAAGAGCCGGCGGGCGATCTCCTTGAGCGGTACGCCCTCGGCCGCCTCCCGCAGCACCTCCCGCTCCCGCCGGGTGAGCGGGTTGACCGGTGGGCTGAGCACCGCGACCGCGGCGGACGGGTCGATCACCCGTTCCCCGGCGGCGGTCGTGCGGACGGCGCGGACCAGTTCCGGCAGCGCGACGTCCTTGCTGACCAGCCCGCGCGCCCCGGCCGCCAGGGCCGCCTCCACCAGCGGTGGGCTCCACCGGTGGCTCATCGCCAGCACGGCCGTCCCCGGCGCCTCGGCGACCACCTTGGCCACCACCTCCGCCGACTCGGGCAGCTCCGGCTTCAGGTCCAGCACCAGCACGTCGGGACGTTCCCGGCGCAGCACCGCCCACAGGTCGCCGACGTCGGCGGCGTCGGCGATCACCTCGATGTCCTCCTCGCTCGCCAGCGCGGCGCACAGCGCGCTGCGCAGCAGTCCCATGTCCTCGGCCACGACGACGTGGATCACCACGGATCTCCGATCTCGGGTACGCGGCACGCCGGCCCGGCCACGCCGGCTCGGGGCGGGCGGGGCGGGGTCGGTGTGCGCGGAACGGGCAGCGTCGGCCCGAGGCGGTCCCTGGTGGACGCCCACAGGCCCCGTACGGCCACGTCGGCGGTGCGGCACGGCACAGAGCCGGCGACCGCGGGACGGGCCCTGCCGAGAACTCAGCCGGGACGGGCGGCGACTCCCGGAGCCCGGCCGTGGGCCGAGGCCGGCGGGAGGGTGGTGCGGTGCCGGCCGACCGCGCTCACGGGCGAGCGCGGGGCCTCGGCCGCTGCGGGCGTGGGCCCGGACCCGGTGCGCGGGTCGTCGGCGCGGTCGTCCGTGGGCGACACGGGTCGGCTCGGGCCACCCGCCGACGTCGGCCCCGCCGCCGCCCGGACGGACCCGGACGACGAATCCGACGACGCACCGGCCGGGACGGCCGGCCACGCGGCCAGGAACGTCCCGATCGGGGCCTCGGCCGCGACGGCGGACCGCACGGGCGGGAACGCGGACGGCGCTTCACCACCGGGTACGACCGCCGGGGCGTCCACCGGGTCGACCGGCCCGCCCCCGGGTGTCGGCCCCGCGCGCGGCGGCGCCGACCCCGTCGGGTCGGCGGGATCGGACGGGACCAGGGGAAGCACCGGCAGCACCGGCGAGAGCAGGTTGCCCACCAGGCCCAGGATCGGGGCCACGAGATGCTGGTTGACCCCGGAGAGGGTCGAGGCGAGCAGGGCGCCGAGGGAGCTCGTCAGGTCGCCGACGACGTGCGGCAGGCAGTGCGCGAGCCGCCCGTCCCCGCCCCGCCCCGGCTCCCCGGACGGCAGCGCGGGAAGCGAGCCGGCGGGCGGGACGGCGGGGTGCTGCGGTGCGGCGTCCGGCGCGGCCGGTCCGCCCGGCGTGACCGCCACCCCGCCGGGCGACGTGCCCGGACCAGCCGGGCCGCCGGGGACGGGGTCGACGGCGTCGGGCCGGTCCGCCGCCGGCCCGGGCTCAGCCGGACCGGGTGGCACAGCCCCGGACGGCGCGGACGGCGCGGACGGCTCGGACGGCGCACCCGGCTCGGAGGGTCTGCTCGGCTCACCCGGCTCGGAGGGCGCACCCGGCGGGGACGGCGCGGACGGCTCGGGATCGGCCGGGGCGGGCTTCGACGGGCCGGGGGTGGACGGGACCGGGGTCGGCGGGGGCCGGAGCACCCCCCGGAGCGGGCCGGGACGCTCCCGGTCGGGCCGCGCGGGATCCCGCAGGGACGAACCGGGACGCGGCCCGTCGCGCGACGCGAGGCCCACCCGGTCGGTGTCGCCGGGGGCGAGAGCGCCGACGGACGGGTCGGCGTGGCGGGGTGACCCCGGGCCCTCGTCTGCCGCCGCGGGGCCGGAGAACAGGACCGCCGTGACGACGCCCGCGCCCACCGCCGCCAGCAGCAGCCCGGCCCGCCGCCACAGTCGGGCCGCCCCCGGGTTCGGCGGGACCCCGGCACGCCGCGACGCCACGGCCACCACGGCCGGGACGGAGCGGACAGCGGGACAACGCACGCGGGCCGACCTCTCTGCTCGGAAGGCGTCGACACATGGTAGCCACGCCGTCACCGCGCTGCATCTTCGTCGCGCGTCCGGTTTCCGACTGACCGGGCGGGAGAGTCAGTGGGGCGGAAGGTGGTCGCGGAGCGCGGCGAACTGGGCGACGGTGAGGTACGACGGGTTGGCCGGGTCGCATCGCGCGGATGTCGGCGAGGTGGCGGTATCCCGGCGCCCGGATGCCGCCATGTCGGCGAACCGGCGCGCAACCCCGCACGCGCGACCCACCGCCGGCCCAGCGCCCCGCCGGACGGGCTCTCGCCACGCCTGGCGACTGCCCGGCGCCCCCGGCCAGGCGTCCCCCGGCGGCGGCGGGAGCACCGGGCGTGGTCAGCCGTCGAGCCAGCGGTGGATGCAGTGCAGCAGGTCCTCGGCGTCCACCGGCTTGGTGACGTAGTCGCTGGCACCGGAGGTGATGCTCTTCTCCCGGTCGCCGCGCATCGCCTTGGCGGTGACGGCGATGATCGGCAGGTCCGCGTAGCGCGGCATGGCGCGGATCGCGGCGGTGGCGGCGTACCCGTCCATCTCGGGCATCATCACGTCCATCAGCACGAGGTCGATGTCGTCGTGGCGCATCAGCGTCTCGATGCCCTTGCGGCCGTTCTCGGCGTAGACCACGTCGAGGCCGTGCAGTTCCAGGATGTTGGTCAGGGCGAAGACGTTGCGGGCGTCGTCGTCGACCACCAGCACCTTGCGGCCGGCGAGGCCGACGCCGAAGCCCTCCCCGGGTGCGGCGGCCGGAGGCAGGGGCCGGGCGAGGGGCACCACGTGGCCGGCGGCGTCCGCCGACAGGTGCAGGACGATCCGCTCCCGCAGGTCGTCCAGGCTGCCGAGGATCTCCAGGGGACGGTCGCCGGCCACCGCCCGCAGCAGCGCCTCCTGGCCGGCCGCCAGCGGGCGCGCGTGGTACGCCAGCACGGGCACGCCCCGGTGCGCGGGGGCGTCGTGCAGCGCCCGCAGGAGCACCGCCCCGCTGTCGTCCGGCAGGTCGAGGTGGACGACCAGGCACTGGTGCCGGTGCTGCGCCACGGCCTCCAGCGCAGCGGGGGCGTCCAGCGCGGTGGCGACCTCGACCGGCGGACCGGCCAGCCCGGCCGTCACGCCGTGGACCAGCATGGTCAGCAGCCCCTTGTCGTGGTGTTCGAGGACCAGGACCCGCCGCGGCCCGGCCGGCGGCTCCCCGGCCGGCGCGGCGACCGGGTGCGGCCCCGCCGCCAGGTCGAGCCCCGCGCGGCCGGCGAGGGCGGCGAGGGACGCGGCGGAGGACGCGGCGACTGGCGGGGCGGGGGACGCGGGCGGGGACCCGGGGGCGACCGGGCCGGTGAGCGTGGCCGGCAGGTAGAGGGTGAAGGTGCTGCCCCGGCCGAGGACGCTGCGGGCGGTGATCCGGCCGCCGAGCAGGTGGGCGATCTCCCGGCTGATGGACAGGCCCAGCCCCGTGCCGCCGTAGCGGCGGCTGGTGGTGCCGTCGGCCTGCTGGAAGGCGTCGAAGATGGCGGTGAGGTGCTGCTCGGCGATGCCGATGCCGGTGTCGACGACCCGGAACGCCAGCACGGTCTCCCCCGGGGTGAACCCCTCGGGCAGTTCGTCGGGGCGGGCCCGCTCGATGCGCAGCTGCACCCGGCCCTGCTCGGTGAACTTGACCGCGTTGGAGACGAGGTTGCGCAGCACCTGCCGCAGCCGCTGCTCGTCGGTGTGCAGCCACTGCGGCACGTCCGGGCCGGTGCTGATGTCCAGCTCCAGGCCACGCGGCGTGGTCAGCGGCCGGAACGTCGCGTCGACGTAGTCGCGCAGCTCGCTCAGCGCGAACGTCTCCGGGTTGACGTCCATCTTCCCCGCCTCGACCTTGGACAGGTCGAGGATGTCGTTGATCAGCTGGAGCAGGTCGGTGCCGGCGGAGTGGATGACGGTGGCGTACTCGACCTGCTTGGCGGTGAGGTTGCGGTTGGGGTTCTGCGCCAGCAGCTGCGCCAGGATGAGCAGCGAGTTCAGCGGCGTACGCAGCTCGTGGCTCATGTTGGCCAGGAACTCCGACTTGTACTTCGAGGCCAGCGCGAGCTGCTGGGCGCGGGCCTCCAGCTCCTGGCGGGCCTGCTCGATCTCCGAGTTCTTGGTCTCGATGTCGTGGTTCTGCCGGGCCAGCAGCGCCGCCTTGTCCTCCAGTTCGGCGTTGGAGCGCTGGAGTTCCTCGGAGCGGGCCTGCAACTCCTCGGAGCGGGCCCGCAGCTCGGCGGCGAGCCGCTGGGACTCGGTGAGCAGCACGTCGGTGCGGGCGTTGGCGACGATGGTGTTGACGTTGACGCCGATGGTCTCCATCAACTGGTCGAGGAAGTTGCGGTGCGTCTCGGTGAACCGGCTCATGCTGGCCAGCTCGATCACCCCGAGCACCTGGTCCTCGAACGGGATCGGCAGCACCACCAGGTGCCGGGGCACCGCCGCGCCGAGGCTGGAGGAGACGGTGACGTAGTCGGCCGGCACGGCGTCGACCACGATGGCCCGCCGGCTCGCGGCGGCCTGCCCGACGAGGGAGTCGCCGAGGGTGAAGCGGCGGCCGGAGGCGCGGTGACCGTACCCGCCGACCACCCGCAGGGTGGGCTCCCCGGCGCCGTCCTCGACCAGCAGGAACGTGCCGAGCTGGGCGGAGACGAGCGGCGCCAGCTCGTCCATCACCAGCCCCGCGACGACCTCCAGGTCCCGGTGGCCCTGCATGAGGCCGGAGATCCGGGCCAGGTTGGTCTTGAGCCAGTCCTGCTCCTGGTTCATCCGGGTGGTCTCGCGCAGCGACTCCACCATGGAGTTGATGTTGTCCTTCAGCTCGGCCACTTCGCCGGAGGCGTCGACGGTGATCGAGCGGGTCAGGTCGCCGGTGGCCACCGCGCTGGTCACCTCGGCGATGGCGCGGACCTGCCGGGTGAGGTTGCCGGCCAGCTCGTTGACGTTCTCGGTGAGCCGCTTCCAGGTGCCGGAGACGCCCTCGACCTCGGCCTGCCCGCCGAGCCGGCCCTCGCTGCCCACCTCGCGGGCCACCCGGGTCACCTCGGCCGCGAACGACGAGAGCTGGTCCACCATCGTGTTGATGGTCGTCTTCAGCTCCAGGATCTCGCCCCGGGCGTCCACGTCGATCTTGCGGGTCAGGTCGCCCTGGGCCACGGCCGTCGTCACCTGGGCGATGTTGCGGACCTGGCCGGTGAGGTTGTTGGCCATCGAGTTGACGTTGTCGGTGAGGTCCTTCCAGGTGCCGGCCACATTGGGCACCCGGGCCTGCCCGCCGAGCCGCCCCTCCGTGCCCACCTCCCGGGCCACCCGGGTCACCTCGTCGGCGAACGCGCCGAGGGTGTCCACCATCGTGTTGATGGTCTGGGCGAGCACGGCCACCTCGCCCTTCGCCTCCACCGTGATCTTGCGGCTGAGGTCGCCCTGCGCGACGGCCGTGGCCACCAGCGCGATCGAGCGCACCTGGTTGGTGAGGTTGTTGGCCATCTCGTTGACGTTGTCGGTGAGGTCCTTCCAGGTGCCGCCGACGTTGGACACCCGGGCCTGCCCGCCGAGCCGCCCCTCCGTGCCCACCTCCCGGGCCACCCGGGTCACCTCGTCGGCGAACGCGGAGAGCTGGTCGACCATCGTGTTGATGGTCTCCTTCAGGGCCAGGATCTCGCCCCGGGCGTCGACCCGGATCTTCTGCGTCAGGTCGCCCTTGGCCACGGCCGTGGTGACCTCGGCGATGCTGCGCACCTGGGCGGTGAGGTTGTCGGCCATGACGTTCACCGACTCGGTGAGGTCCTTCCAGGTGCCGGAGACGCCCTTGACGTCGGCCTGCCCGCCGAGGCGGCCCTCGGTGCCTACCTCCCGGGCGACCCGGGTCACCTCGTCGGCGAACGACGACAACTGGTCCACCATCGTGTTGATCGTGCTCTTCAGCTCCAGGATCTCGCCGTGCGCGGTGACGGTGATCTTCTGCGACAGGTCGCCCCGCGCCACCGCCGTGGCGACCTGGGCGATGCTGCGGACCTGGTCGGTGAGGTTGCCGGCCATCGAGTTGACGGAGTCCGTCAGGTCCCGCCAGGTGCCGGCGACGCCGCTGACCTGCGCCTGCCCGCCGAGGCGGCCGTCGGTGCCGACCTCCCGGGCGACCCGGGTCACCTCGTCGGCGAACGACGACAACTGGTCCACCATCGTGTTGATCGTGCTCTTCAGCTCCAGGATCTCGCCCCGGGCGTCCACGGTGATCTTCTGCGACAGGTCGCCCCGCGCCACCGCCGTGGTCACCTGCGCGATGTTGCGGACCTGGCTGGTCAGGTTGCCGGCCATGAAGTTCACCGAGTCGGTGAGGTCCCGCCAGGTGCCGGCCACCCCGGGCACCTCGGCCTGCCCGCCGAGGCGGCCCTCGCTGCCGACCTCCCGGGCCACCCGGGTCACCTCGTCGGCGAACGACGACAACTGGTCCACCATCGTGTTGATCGTGACCTTCAGCTCCAGGATCTCGCCGCGCACGTCCACGGTGATCTTCTGCGACAGGTCGCCCCGCGCCACCGCCGTCGCCACCTCGGCGATGTCGCGGACCTGGTCGGTGAGGTTGCCGGCCATCGCGTTGACGGAGTCCGTGAGGTCCTTCCAGGTGCCCGACACGCCCGGCACCTCGGCCTGCCCGCCGAGCTGACCCTCGGTGCCCACCTCGCGGGCCACCCGGGTCACCTCGGAGGTGAACAGCGACAGCTGGTCGACCATGCCGTTGAAGACGGTGGCGATCTCGCCGAGCAGGCCGTCGCCGTCCTCCGGCAGCCGGGTGCCGAAGTCGCCGTCGCGGACCGCGGTCAGGCCGGCCAGCAACTGCCGCAGCCCGGGATCGGTCACCGGGCCGGGGGGCGTAGGGGGCGCCGCGCCACCGTGCCGTGCCGCCGACCGCTCGACCATCGCAACCCCCCGCACCGCGACCCGCCCGACGGCCCGCCCGCCCGGCAGCGACACCAAACCCGCGCAAGTATGCCCGGAAGGTCACCCAAGCCGCATCGGGGGCGGCCGGTGGGTCGTCAGCGGCGGTCGGCCGCCGGGGTCGGCAGGCGGGCGCTGACCCAGGCGGTGGTGCCGCGTCCGTCGGCCCGGATCTCCAGGCCGTCGGTGAGCTGCTGGGCCAGCCACAGGCCACGGTGGCCGACCTCGTGGGGCGCGGGCAGGGCGACGTGTACGTCGCCGAGGCCGGGGCCGTCGTCGCTGATCTCGCAGGTCAGCAGGTCGCCGTCGCGCCGCAGCCGCAGCCGGCCGCTGCCCCCGCCGTGCCGGACGACGTTGGTCACCAGCTCGTGCACCGCCAGCACGAAGTCCTCCAGGGCGACGTCGGCCAGCCCGGCCGCGCCGGCCGCGGCGGTGACGGCGTGGCGCAGCGCCGTCACCCCGTCGGCCCGGATGGCCTCCGCCAACAGCGTCACCCCGGCATCCCCACGGGACGCGCCGGCCCCCGCGCCGCCGCCGTCACCCCCACCGCTGCTCATGGCCGGACCGTACACGCCCCGCAGGTGACGTGGGCGGGCCCGGGCGCTTTGCCGCCGGTCAGGCCGCCGGGAGCCCGGCCAGCAGCCGGAGCTGCGCGGCGCGCGAGCGGGCGATGCGGTCGGCGAGATCGCGTACCTCGGGACCCTCAGCCACCGGCAGGTGGGCCCGGGCCAGCGTGACGGCCGCCCGCTGGTGGGCCGTGAGCACCTCGACGAGTACGGCGTCGAACCGGCCCGCGGGCGCGGCACGCAGCCGCGCCAGGTCGGGATCGGCGGTCGCCGCGGCGCCCTGGGTGCCTTGGACGTCGTGGTGGGCGTCGTGGTGCGGATGGTGGCCCGCCGGTCCGGTTGCGCCGCCGTCGGGGGCCGCGGCGAGCCAGCGCCGCATGGTGGCGAGCTCGTCGGCCTCGGTCACGTCGACGGCGGCGACGAGGGTGCGCAGCTCGACGTCGGTGATCCGGCCGGTGGCCGCCGCGGCGACGACCCGGGTCCGGTCGTGGTGGGCCACCATCGCCCGGAGGAACGGCACGTCCGCCGGGGCGGGCGCGCAGCGTGCGCAGTCCCCGCCGGGCGTCGGCGCCGAGGCAGTCGGCGGGGCGGTCGGGGTGGGGGCTGTCGGGCCGGGGTCCGCCGCGCAGCCGGTGGCGGCCAGGAGCGCGGCGAGCGCCAGCGCCGCACGGCGGGCGCGGCCCGGGAGCCCGGGCCGCACCCGCCGGCGGGTCAGAGCCGGGTCCACAGGGCGGGCACGTTCGGCGGCTCCCAGCCGGGTAGGGCGGTGTGGGCCTGCACGCACCGGTACGTCGCGCCGCCGTAGGTGACCTGGTCGCCCACCCGGTACGCCTGACCGGCCGTCCAGGTGCCGCCAGGCGCGGGGGTGGTCGGGGCCGGGGTGGTCGGCGCGGGGGTGGCCGTCCTCGTCGGGGACGGCGTCGGGGTGGGGGTGGGCGTCGGGGTGCCGCCGGTGCCGACCTGGAGGTCCACGCAGGAGTAGAAGGCGTTGGCGGTGTCGGCGATGTTCCAGATGGCGAGCACCTTCTGCCGGCCTGACCAGCCACCCAGGTTGACGGTGTGCGAGACGGTGGCGTCGGGCTGCCGCCCGCCCCCGTCGACGACGGCGACCCGGGTGCCGCCGATCCAGTATTCCCAGTTGCTGGTGGCGTGCCGGGCGGTGTTGGTCCAGGTGAACGTGACGGAGCTGCCGACCTGGGTGGCCGGCCAGCCCCGGGCGTCGTCGTCGAGGACGGCGAACTGGCCGATACCGGCGCTGCAACTGCGCAGCCCCTTCGGGCCCTCGACGCTCTGCGGCTCGTACTTGATCTGGCCGCAGTCGGGGACGCGACCCTGGGCGCAGAGCGCCTGCCGGCTCGGCGGTCCGGACACGTAGCCGTGCGCCTGGGCGGGCACCGCGACGGCCAGGGAGGCGACGACGGCACCCGCCGACGCCAGCGGAAGGGCGATTCTTCGACGCATGTGACGCTCCTTCGTTTCGGGGCAGGCGTCGGCGCAGCGCACCGAGCTGGGCCGACACGCCCGCCGGAGGCATGCGATGAACATAAATTAAACTTTCTTAACAGTAAACCCCACCCCCTGCCCCTCCCCGCCCCCTCACGCCCCTCCCCCACCCCGGCGATCAAGAGGTTTGCGTCAACACGGAGATCAACTCTGACGCTTTTCTCTTGATCACCGGCGCGAGCCGGGCGGGGGCGGGGCGGGTGGGTGGGGGCGGGGTGGGTGGGGGCGGGGTGGGTGGGGGCGGGGTGGGTGGGGGCGGGGCCAGGCAGAGGCGGGGCGGGCCAGGGCGGGGTGGGGGTGGAACAGGGTGGGGCATTGGTCGGGTGTGCCGTTCGGGCAATTCATACGGATGCCACCGTGGGGACAGATAGTCGGTTCCGCTCGGACAACACGCCATTGATGGCTGTTGACCAGCTTTGCGCCCCACCGAAGGCGAAAAGGCTGCCTATCCACTAGGGAATTGGAATTGCGGGGTCGACATTCCGGCCGCCACGCAATGCCGCCGGGAAGCCCTTACCGAGGGTGATCACCGCGAGGGCGTGGCGGAGGAGGTCCGCCCAGCTCAACGACGTACCAGCGGCCGACTGCGACACGGTCGACGACCGGCGGTCACCGGACCCCTCGTCGACGACCGGACGGAACCCGCCGGAAACCGAAGACACGGGTTGACGGGCCGCACCCCCAAGGCAATCATGACTGTCACTGGGCGGCGATTGACGCGATTCCGGATCGACGAATTCTCCCACGTCAGTGGGGCTATTCGTGCTGTCCGCACGACGCGCGCCGGCCACCGTTCCGCAGGTCGGAGAAAAGCCGGCGGAACACCCGTCAGGAACGAGCGAGGAGTCCGCCGGTGAACGGGAACGACGAAGCTCCCGCGCCGCCCCGGCCACTGCCGGCGGCGCGCCCTGATCGACCGGAGGACCGCCTCGCCCTGCACGGCGGCGCACCCGTCCGGCACACCCCCTGGCCCACGTACGACAAGGGTGCCGTCTTCGTCCACCCCGAGGACGAGGAGGCCGCCTGCCGGGCCGTGCGCAGCCACCTCTACTTCCGCTACGACCACCGCCCCCAGCACGAGACCGAGTGCGGCCGGTTCGAGGACGAGCTGTGCCGCTTCTTCGGCACCCGGCACGCGCTCGCCGTGTCCAGCGGCACCGCCGCGCTCGCCCTGGCCATCATGGCGGCGCGGGTGCCCCCGGGTTCCCTGGTCGCCTGCCCCGGGTTCACGTTCGTCGCCACGCCGAGCGCGATCGTCATGGCCGGCTGCCAGCCGTTCCTCGTCGAGGTGGACGAGGACCTGCGGATGGACCTCGACGACCTGCGCCGCCGCTGGCAGCCGGGGATCCGGGCGATCCTCGTGGTGCACATGCGCGGTTTCGCCGCCGACGCCGAGGCCCTCGCCGCGTTCGCCGCCGAGATGGGCGTGCCGCTGATCGAGGACGCGGTGCCCGCGCTCGGCGCGGAGCTGCGCGGCCGCAAGCTCGGCACGTTCGGGGCGGCCGGCGCGTTCAGCACCCAGTCGGACAAGGCGCTCAACTGCGGCGAGGGCGGCTTCCTGGTCACCGACGACACCGAGCTGTTCGCCCGCGCGGTGGCGCTGTCCGGGGCGTACGAGGGGCGGCTGCGGCGGCACTTCCCCGACGCCGAGCCGCCGCTGACCGGCCTCGACCTGCCCCTGCTCAGCCTGCGCATGGACGAGATCCGGGCGGCGCTGCTGCGCGCCGAGATGGCCCGCCTGCCGCAGCGGCTGCGGCTGTTCCACCGCAACTACGACCGGGTCGCCGCCGCGCTGGCCGACGTGCCGGGCATCGCGATCCGCCGGCCGGTCGCCCCCGGGGCGTACCTCGGGGAGGCGTTCGTGTTCCGGGTGCCCGGCGGCGACGCCGGCTGGTTCGCCCGCGCGCTGTGCCGGGAGGGCATCGACGCGCGCAACATCGGCGCCGACGACGACCTCAACGTCCGCGCGTTCTGGAACTGGCGGTTCGCGTACGACACCGACGACGTGGACGCGATCCGGGCGATGCTGCCGCGCACCGCCGGCTACCTGCGCGAGGCCGTCGACGTGCCGCTGTCGTCGAACCTGACCCCCGACGACTGCGACGACCTGGTGCGGGCGGTGCGCAAGGTGGCCGCCGCGCGGGACGCGGCACCCGCCGGGCCGCCGTCGGACGGGCCGGCAGGGCCCGTGGTCGCGCCGGCCGGGGCGGCGGAGCCGGTGGGCCGATGACGGACCACCCCGCCCGCGCCGTGCCGCGCCCCGCCCTGGTCGGCATCTTCGGCGGGCTGTTCGCCGGCTACCTGGGCCTCACCGCCGTGATCCCGGTGCTGCCGGCGTTCCTGCGCGACCGGCACGCCGCCGGGGACCTGGTCGTCGGGCTGGTCGTCACGGTCACCGCCGGGACGGCGCTGCTCGTGCGGCCCGTCGCCGGCGCGCTCGCCGACCGGTACGGCCACCGCACCGTGATGCTCACCGGCGCGCTCGTCGCGGCCCTCGGCGGGCTGCTCTACTTCCTGCCGCTCGCGGTGCCGGCGCTGGTGGCGGTGCGGCTGCTGCTCGGCGCGGGCGAGGCCGCCCTGTTCACCGCCGGGGCGGTGTGGACGGTGGCGCTCGCCCCGCACCACCGCCGGGGCCAGCTCATCGGCCTGTACGGGGTGAGCATGTGGGGCGGCATCTCCGCAGGCACCTTCCTCGGCGCGACCCTGCAACAGGTCTCCTTCACCGCCGTCTGGGCGCTCGCCGCCGCCGCTCCCCTGCTGGCCGCCGCCCTGATCGCCCTGGTCCCGGTGCCGCACGGGGAACCCGGTACCGCAGCGCCCCGGGAACCCGGGACCACCGCGCAAGGGAAATCCAGGGGCGGCGGCGGGCTGCTGCTGCGCCCGGCGCTGCTGCCCGGCACGGCGCTCGCCCTCGGCGCCGCCGGGTACGCCGGCCTGGCCGCGTTCGTCGTGCTGCACCTGGACGCGCGCGGCATCGGCTCCGGCGTGCTGGTGCTGAGCTGCTTCAGCGCCGTGTACGCCGGCACCCGCCTGGTCATCGGCCACCTGCCCGACAAGCTGGGCCCCCGCCGGGTGGCGGCCTGGTCGGCGGCCGGCGAGGCGGTCGGCCTGACGATCGTCGCGCTCGCGCCGAACCTGCCCGTCGCCGTGGCCGGCGGCGTGGTCACCGGCGTCGGCTTCTCGCTGCTGCACCCGTCGCTGGCGCTGATGGTGATGAACCGGGCCGAGCCGACGCGGCAGGGGGCGGCGATCGGGGCGTACACCTCGTTCTGGGATCTGGGGCTCGCGGTGTGGGGGCCGGTGACGGGCCTGGTGGCCGCGACCCTCGACTACCCGGCCGTGTTCGGCGTCGGGGCGGCCTGCGCCGTCGCGGCGGCGGCCATGGCGGCCTGGATCGGCCGCCCGGCGGGCGGCCACGGCGGCACCGGCAGCCCCGGGGGGCCCGGGAGCGAACGGACGGAGGCCCGCGCGGCATGAGCGACCTGACGATCCTGTGCGTCACCGGCTGGTGCCGCAACGGCAGTACCATCATCGGCAACGTCCTCAACGAGGTGCCCGGCTTCTTCCACGTCGGCGAGCTGCACTTCCTGTGGAAGAACTCCACCGGCCGGGGCGTCAACGGGCTGTGCGGCTGCGGCCGGGAGCTGACGGCCTGCGACATCTGGTCGCGGGTGCTGCCCGTCGGGCGGCCCGCCGGCCTGTCGGCCGACGCGCACGCCGCGCAGGTGATCGCCCGCCAGCGGTCCCGGGTGCGCACCCGGCACACCTGGCGGGTGCTGCGCCGGGGCCTGCACGACGGCGAGATCCGCGCCCACGCCGAGCTGATGGGCCGGGTCTACCGGGCGGTCGCCGAACGCACCGGCGCGCACACCATCGTGGACACCACGAAGATCCCCGGGGAGGCGGCGCTGCTGGCGCACCTGCCCGGGATCACCCCCTACTACGTGCACCTGGTGCGCGACCCGCGCGCCGTGGCGCACTCCTGGCGGGAGCCGAAGCAGTACGTGTACGCGATGTCGGCGGCGCGCAGCACCGCGTACTGGCACGGGTTCAACCTGGCCTCGGCGGCGATCACCCGGCGGCACCCGCAGCGGTCGACGCTGCTGCGCTACGAGTCGTTCACCGCCGACCCGGCCGGGACGATCGACGCGCTGCTGCGGCTGTGCGGGGCCGACCCGGCCGGCAACCCGGTGCGCGGGCGCACCGTCGAGCTGGGCACCAACCACACGGTGACCGGCAACCCCGACCGGTTCCGAAGCGGCCCGACCGTGATCCGCGACAGCGACGAGGCGTGGCGGCGCACCCTGTCGGCCGCCGACCGGCTGGCCGCCACCGCCCTGGCCCAGCCCCTGTTCACCCGCTACGGCTACCGGTCGGCCGGGGCGGGCCGGCTGTCACCGACCGGCGGAAGGTAGGAGACGTGGATCTGGGGCTCACAGGACGGGTGGCGCTCGTCGCGGGCGGGTCCAGCGGCATCGGGCTGGCCTGCGCGAAGGAGTTCGCCGCCGAGGGGGCGCACGTGGCGATCTGCGGGCGGGACCCCGGCCGGCTCGCCGCCGCCGAGCGGGAGCTGGCCGGGGTGGCGAAGGGCCGGGTCAGCGCCACCGCCGTGGACGTCACCGACGCCGACGCGGCCCGCCGCTGGGTCGACGGGGTGGCCGCCGACCTCGGCGCGGCGCACGTCCTGCTGGTCAGCGGCGGCAGCCCGCCGATCGGCCCGGCCAGCCTGTTCGAGACGGCCGACTACCGGGCCGCCGTCGACCGGGTGCTGCTGCCGGCCGTCGGGCTGGCCCTCGCGGCGCTGCCGCACCTGCGCGCCGCCGGCTGGGGGCGGCTGCTCTTCGTCGCCTCGGAGACCGCCGCCGTGCCGATCGCCCCGCTGCTGCTGTCCGGGGTCACCCGGGCCGCGCTGGTCCGCTTCGCCCAGGGCCTCGCCGTGGACGTGGGCCGCGACGGGATCACCGTCAACGTGCTCGCCCCCGGCTCGGTGCGCACCCCGCCGATGGAGCGGGCCGCCGCCCGGCTCGCCGGCGACGACGGCGACGTCGAGCGGCAGCTCGCCGCCATGGGCCACCACAGCGCGCTGGGCCGGCTGGCCCGCCCCGAGGAGGTCGCGGCGGTGGCCGCGTTCCTGGCCAGCGAGCGGGCCTCGTTCGTCACCGCCGGGGTGCACCTGGTCGACGGCGGCGCGAGCGCCACCGGCCCGGACCTGCCGCACCTCACCGGCGTCCGGAAAGACACCTACGCCTGAGATCCCCATCCCGGCGGCGGCCTCGCCGGCCGGCGGCACAGCACGGAGGAGTGCGCGATGTCCACGACCAGCCCCACGTTCACCGAGCGGGACGTCTCCGAGTTCTTCGACCAGACCACCCAGACGTACCTCAGCTTCTGGGACAGCGAGGGCGTGCTGCACACCGGCTACTTCGCCGACGACGCCGACACCGACTACCACGCCGCCGCCGACCGCACCTCGGACCTGCTGGCCGCCGAGGCCGGCATCGACGCCGCGTCGACGGTGCTCGACGTCGGCTGTGGCTGCGGCAACTTCCTCCTGCGGCTCGCCGGGCAGACCGGCTGCCGGGGCGAGGGCCTGGACCTGAGCATCGAGCGGGTCCGGTTCGCCCAGGCGAAGCTCGCCGAGCGGGGCACCGAGGGGGTCACCTTCCGGCACGGCTCGGCCACCGCAATGCCGTACGACACGGCGACCTTCAGCCACGTGGTCAGCCAGGACGCGCTGTTCCTGGTGCCGGACAAGCCGCGCAGCCACGCCGAGATGCACCGGGTCCTCGCCCCCGGCGGGATCCTCGCGGTCACCGACTTCCTGCAGCCCACCACCGACATCGGCGAGGCCGCCCGCCGGCACGTCTACGACCGGGTGCGGTGGAGCGGCGGCTACTCCCTCGACGGGTACGCCGAGGCCCTGACCGCCGCCGGCTTCGAGGTGCTGACCGCCCGCAGCCTCGACACCCACATCCGGCAGACGTACCGGGTGCTCGGCGAGACGGCCCGGCAGCGGGCCGCCACCACCGACGACCCGGCCGCCCGGGAGTGGATCCTCGGCTTCGCCGCGTCCTGCGGCGAGATCCAGGCCGCCATCGACCGGGGCGAGTTCGGCTGGGGCATGTTCGTCGCCCGCAAGCCCACCGCACAGTGACGACCCGCCCCACCGCGCAGTGACGACCCGACCCCGACCGGAAGGTGTGCGCCCGATGCAACGAACCGACGTCATCAAACGGACCATCGCCGAGGTCGTCGAGGACCGCCGCAAGCAGCTCTCGCCGGGGCAGGTCTTCGTCGACGCCTTCGCCGAGGGCGGCTTCGACACCCGCGTCGACTACGACGTCACCATCACCGACTCGCTGACCAGCTCGCGGCGCAAGCCGCGCTACCCGTCGCGCAACATGCTCAAGGTGGTGGACCTGTCCCGCGACCCGCAGGAGTTCTACTGGCACGAGAGCCCCGCCCGTCCCGGCGACCCGGCCGTGGACGGCGCGGACCTGCGGCGGGAGGCCGCCAACCACTTCCACCGGTCCCCCATCCCGCCGCTTCACACCACGAAGGCGTGGGTGCAGGTGCCCGACGGGCTGTGGGACGACCCGACCAGCTTCGCCGAGTTCATCAACTACCGCCTGGTGGTGCGGCTCGCCACCGCCGAGAACGTCACCATCCTGCGCGGCGAGGGCGGCCTGCTGACCATGCCGGACATCGCCCGGCTCACCGACCCGGGCCCGTTCGGCTCCACCATCCTGTCGGCCTGCAACGAGGTGGAGCAGAACGGCAGCACCGCCGACGGGCTGATCATCAACCCGGCCGACTACTACCGGCTGCTCGGCTCCGGCACCCTGATGCGCGACGTCGAGGAGAACGGCGTGTTCATCGTCCGGACCCGACTGGTCGACCCGGGCACGGCGATCGTCGGCGACTTCGGCCACGGCGCGCTGCTGTTCGACGCCGGCCGGTCGATGATCTCCTTCGCCGAGCCGCCGCCGGGCACGTTCGCCGAGCCCGGGGTGGCGCTGACCGCCGAGATCTACGAGCGGGTGGTGCTCAACCTGCCCACCTGCTTCTTCGTGGTCAGCCTCTAGGCCGCCGCGATGCCGACGCCGCCCGCGCCGCGCCCACCCGGCGACGACCCCGACGTGCTGGTCGTCGGCGCGGGCGTCGTCGGCCTGTTCTGCGCCTGGTTCCTGGCCCGCGCCGGGCACCGGGTCACCGTCGTCGACCGGGGCGAGATAGGAGACCCGGCGGCCTGCTCGTCGGGGAACACCGGCTTCGTCGGCACCCAGGGCGCCGCTCCCCTGGCCGAGCCGGGCGTGCCCGCGAAGGGGCTGCGCTACCTGCTCGACCCGGAGAGCCCGTTCCACGTGCGGCCCCGCCCCGACCCGGCCCTGCTGGCCTGGCTGTGGCACTTCCGCCGCCGCTGCACCGAGCAGCACGCGCGGGCCGCGTTCGACGTGCTGCTCACCCTCAAGCAGCGCAGCCTCGCCATCCTGCGCGAGGTGTGCGCGACCGGCCCGCTCGCCGACACCCTCACCGCCCAGGGGATGCTGCTGGCCTGCAGGACCCCGGAGGGCTTCGCGGCGGCCCGCGCCTCCGTGCCGGCGGCCGTCGCCCGGGGCGTACCGCTGCGGGTGCTCGACCCCGGCGAGCTGGCCGCCCTCGAACCGGGCGTCGCGTTCGACGTGGCCGGGGCCCTGCTCAACGCCGAGGGGGCCGCGCTGCGCATCCCCGCGTTCCTGGTCGCGTTCGCCGACGCGCTGCGGGCCGCGGGCGTCGACATCCGCACCCACACCGAGGTACGCGACTTCGAGGTGGCCGGCGACCGGGTGCGGGCCGTGCGCACCAGCGGCGGCGACCTGCGTCCCGCCGAGGTGGTGCTCGCCGCCGGGGTCTGGTCGGTGGCCTGCGCCCGCCGGCTCGGTGTCGACCTGATGCTCCAGCCCGCCAAGGGGTACGCGGTCGACGTCGCCGCCGGCGCGCACCCGCCCCGGCTGCCGATCCTGCTCAGCGAGGGGAAGGTGGCCGTCATGCCGCTGGGCGACCGGCTGCGGCTGGCCGGCACCCTGGAGCTGGTGGGGATGGACACCAGCGTCTCGCCGCGCCGGATCGACGGCATCGTGCGCACCGTCGCGGCGTACCTGCCGGGGCTGGGCGTCGACCGGCGGGTGCGGGTGTGGAGCGGGCTGCGCCCCTGCACCCCGGACAGCCTGCCGCTGATCGGCCGGCCCGGGGCGTACCGCAACGTGGTCGTCGCCGCCGGCCACGGGCACATCGGGATGGGCCTGGCCCCGGCCGGCGGCCGGCTCGTCGCCCAGCTCGTCGGCGGCGAGCGCCCGGAGCTGGACCTCGCGCCGTTCGCCGTGGACCGGTGGCGGCGTCGCCCGTTCGCCCGGAGGAACCGATGATGCCGTCGCGGCGCAACCGACTCGCGGAGGAACCGATGACCGACGCCCCGATCGGCGTGCTCTGCCTGGACACCTCGTTCGAGAAGATCCCCGGGCACATCCGCAACCCGGCCACCTTCGACTTCCCCGTCGTCTACCGGGTCGTCGAGGGGGCCACGCCGCAGCGGCTCGTGCGGGAGGCCGACCCGACGCTGCTGGAGCCGTTCGTGGCGGCGGCCCGGGACCTGGAGGCCGCCGGGGTCGCCGGGATCACCGGGGCGTGCGGGTTCCTGGTGCTGTTCCAGGCCGAACTGGCGGCCGCCGTGTCGGTGCCGCTGTGGTCGTCCAGCCTGCTGCAGCTTCCGCTGGTGCACCGGATGGTCGACCGGCCGGTCGGGCTGCTCGTCGCCGACGAGGCCGCGCTCACGCCGCGCCACCTCGCCGCGATCGGCGCGGAACACGTGCCGGTGCGGGTGACCGGCATGGCCGGGCAGCCGGAGTTCACCGAGGTGATGCTGGAGGGCCGCCGCGACGCCCTCGACGCCGACAGGCTCGAACGGGAGGTGCTCGACCGCGTCGACCGGCTCGCCGAGGCGCACCCGGACCTCGGGGCGCTGGTGATCGAGTGCACCGACCTGGTGCCGTTCGCGCACGCCATCCAGGCCCGGCTCGGCCTGCCGGTGTTCGACATCGTGACGCTCACGACCATGCTGCACGCGACGCTGACCCGTCGCCCATTCCCGGCCGCGTGACGAGGCGCTGACCGGAGGCCCGCTGCTGGTGGGGTCCGTCGAGAGGTAGCGCACCTCATCGATTGACATTAATGTCAAGGGTGTGACGTATGACGTCTCCATGCGTACCACACCACACCCCACCCCAGGAGAGGACCGACGAACGTGAAAGGAAGGCTGAGTCGCTTCATGACCGTCGCGGGGACCCTGGTGGTCCTCGTCGTCGGCGCCGGCAGCTACGTGCTCTCGGACGCGCCGCAGGCGCGGGCCGCCACCACCGGCCCGTGTGACATCTACGCCTCCGGCGGCACGCCGTGCGTGGCCGCGCACAGCACCACCCGCGCGCTGTACGGCGCGTACAACGGGCCGCTCTACCAGGTCCGGCGCGCGTCGGACAACACCACCCGCGACGTCGGCGTGCTCAGTGCGGGCGGCTACGCCAACGCCGCCACCCAGGACACGTTCTGCGCCAACACGACCTGCGTCATCACGATCATCTACGACCAGTCCGGCCGCAACAACCGCCTCACCCAGGCGCCCCCCGGCTACTGGCCCGGTCCCGCTCCCGGCGGCTGGGACAACCTCGCCGACGCGAAGGCGGCCCCGATCACCGTCGGCGGCCAGAAGGCGTACGGCGTCTACATCGCGCCCGGCACCGGCTACCGCAACAACAACACCAACGGCGTCGCCACCGGCGACCAGCCGGAGGGCATCTACGCGGTCGTCGACGGCACCCACTACAACCAGTGGTGCTGCTTCGACTACGGCAACGCGCAGACCGACGGCCAGGCGGACTCGCCCGCCATCATGGAGACCGTCTACTTCGGCGCCAACAAGCAGTGGGGCTACGGGGACGGCGCCGGCCCCTGGATCATGGCCGACCTGGAGTGGGGGCTGTTCTCCGGGGTGAACGCGGGCTACAACAAGCTCGCGCCGATCAACCACCGCTTCGTGACCGCCATGGTCAAGGGCGAGCCGAACCACTGGGCGATCCGGGGCGGCAACGCCCAGTCCGGCGGCCTGACGAACTACTTCGACGGGCGGCGTCCCAACGGCTACCACCCGATGAAGAAGGAGGGCGCGATCCTGCTCGGCATCGGCGGCGACAACAGCGTCTCCGGTCGCGGCACCTTCTTCGAGGGCGTGTTGACCTCGGGCTACCCGTCGAACGCGACCGAGGACGCCGTACAGGCCAACATCGCCGCCGCCGGATACGCGCCGGCCGGCGGCGGCACCCCCCAGCAGAACGTCCAGCTCGTCGGCGGCCAGTCCGGCCGCTGCGTCGACGTGCCCAACGCCAGCACCACCAACGGCACCCAGACCCAGCTGTGGGACTGCACCGGCGGCACCGCCCAACGCTGGACCCACACCGCCGCCAAACAACTCCAGGTGTACGGCACCAAGTGCCTCGACGCCAGCGGCGCCGGCACCAGCAACGGCACCCAGGTGATCATCTGGGACTGCCACGGCGGCACCAACCAGCAGTGGAACCTCAACGCCAACGGCACCCTCACCAACGCCCAGTCCGGGCTCTGCCTCGACGCCAACGCCGCGGGCACCGCCAACGGCACCAAGCTCATCCTCTGGTCCTGCAACGGACAACAGAACCAGCAGTGGAGCACACGTAGCTGAGCGCACCGCGACACCCGCTCGCCGGGCGCCGGCGGGCAGGCCAACCAGGGCCTGCCCGCCGGCGCGCCGCTTCCCGCCGAGACTCAGGCAGTCCGGCGCCGGGCGTACGGGGCGATGGGGTTGGCCAGGGTGCCGGCGAACTGGAGCGCCGCCGACGGGTCGGACAGGTCCACCATCTGCTGGTTGTCGCGCAACTGGAGCCGGTTGAGGCAGGAGTGCGCGAACTCCGGCGCGAACAGGTCGTGGCGGGCCAGCCGGTCGGCCAGGTGCGGCACCCGGGCGGCGTAGTCGGACGCGCAGTCGGCGACCGTACGCCAGAACTCCTCCTCGGTGAGCAGCCCCGCGTCGAGCAGGACCACGTTGAGGTGGCGCAGGAAGCAGGAGAACACGTCGGTGAAGATCGACAGGATCTTCTCGCCCTCGGGGATGTTCGCCCGGACCCGGTGCACCGCCTCGGGCAGGTCGGCGTCCGGGTCCATCACCACGATCTCCTCGGCGATGTCCTTGAAGATCGCCCGCTCCACCGCCCCGTCGCGCAGCACCAGGATGACGTTCTCGCCGTGCGGCATGAACGCCAGGTCGTAGGCGTAGAGAGAGTGCAGCAGCGGGGTGAGGTACGCGTCGAGGTAGCGGCGCAGCCACACCGGCGCGGGCAGCCCCGACTCGGCGACCAGGGCGGCGGCGAACGACCCGCCGGCCGAGTCGACGTGCAGCAGCGACGCCATGGTGGCCAGCCGCCGCCCCGGCTCCAGGCCCGGCACGGGGCTCTCCCGCCACAGCGCCGCCAGCATCTTGCGGTACGGGGAGTACCGGTCCGTCGCCGCCTCGAAGCGGCGGTTGCGGTAGCCGATCGCGGCCCGCTCCCGCAGGATCGTCAGGCCGGTCGAGGCGAGCACCTCGTCGCGGTCGATCAGGTCGGCGAGCCAGTCGTTGATCGCCGGGGTGGCCTCCATGTACGCCGCCGACAGGCCCCGCACGAAGCCCATGTTGAGCACGGACAGGGCCGTCTTGACGTAGTGCCGCTCGGGGTGGGTGACGTTGAAGAACGTCCGCACGGACTGCTGGGCGAGGTGCTCGTCCGGGCCGGGGCCGAGGCAGACCAGCCGCTGCTCGGCCACGTCGGCGGCGAACGTGACGGCGAGCCGGTTCCACCACTGCCACGGGTGCACGGGCAGGTAGAGGTAGTCGGCCGGGTCGAGGCCGAGCCCGGTGAGCGTGGCGGCGAACCCGGCGAGCGTGGCGTCGCCCAGCTCGGCCCGGTACAGGGCGTCCGCGTCGGTGTCGGCGGTGCAGGTGAAGGTGGTGTGGTCGCGGTGCGCGGCGAGCCAGAGCAGCCGCACGGGCCGGCCCACCTCGGGGGCGTACCGGTGATATTCGTCGATGCCGAAGCCGATGCGGCCGTTGTTGGCGACGAAGCCGGGGTGGCCCTCGGTCATCCGGGTCTCGACCGTCTGGAAGTCGGCGCGGGCCAGCTCGGCGGCGGGGGTCTCGGGCCGGTCCAGCTTGTACGCCCAGCCGGCCAGGGTGGAGGTGATCTCCTCCAGGTAGACCGGCAGCACCCGGTCGGTGAGGCCGAGCGCGCCGCGCAGCTCCACGCACAGGTCGAGGGCGTCCAGGGGCAGCTCCACGCCGTCGCGGCGGCGGGTGATGCTGGCCGGGTCGATGTGCCAGTGGTCGAGGGCGAGCCGGCGGGCGGCGAACCGGTAGGTGACGGTGCCGTCGTCGCTGGTCACCTCGTAGTCGGCGGACGCGCCGGGTGCCGGGGCGGCTCCGCCGGGCTCGGGGGTGAGCAGCCGCTCGTGGGAGAACTCGGCGAGGGCCTTGCGCACCAGCAGCCGGTTGGCGCGCGCCCACGTGTCGGGGGTGAGGTGGGCGACGGCGTCCTGCGGGTCCACGGTGTCCGGTCCTTGGGGTTGAGCTGCGGTGGCGGCGGCGAACCGGGCGCGGGTGCAGAAGGAGAGCAGGCCGGTCTTGGCGGGCAGCGCGACGGTGCCGGCGGGGGTGAAGCCGACGGCGGCGTTGAGGGCGTGCACGGCGGTGTTGCGCACGTCTGGCTCGACGACGACCCGGCGGTGCGCGGGGTCGGCGAACAGCCACGCCATCACGGTGGTGATGACCGCGCGGGTGAAGCCGGAGACCGGGGTGTCGGTGGGCGCGCAGAGGAAGTGCATGCCCACGTCGCCGGGGCGGGCCGGGTAGCGCCCGGCCAGCTCGACGCGCGCCGGGTCGTAGCGTTCGACGAGGAACGCGGGCTCGCCGCGCCACAGGCCGACGAACGCGTCGTGGTGCGGGTCGGCGGCGATGCGGGCGTACTCGGCGGCGACCTGGGCCACGTCGGCGTCGCCCATCAGCCAGAACGCGGCCTTCGGGTGGGTCACCCAGGAGTGCAGCAGCGCGGCGTCCGCGGCCGGGTCGAGGGTACGCAGGGCGAACTCGCCGAGCCGGGGGTCGGTGCGGGTGTAGACGATCTCCGTCACGCCCCCACCCCCGCCGGCACGCCGAACTCCTGGAACGCGATGCGCCGCTCCACCGGGTAGGGCTCGCGGCCCAGCAGCTCCCGGATGATCACCGAGTTGCGGTACGGGCCCATGCCCAGGTCGGGCGAGGTGACGCTGTGGGTGTGGGTGCCGCCGTTCTGCAGGAAGATCCGGCCGGCGTGGTCGACGCGGTAGTCGCGGGCGACGTCGAGGCGGCCGTGGGAGTCGAAGCGCAGCAGGTGGCGCACCGGGTCGAGGAAGTCCGGCACCTGGAAGCGGTAGCCGGTGGCCAGCACCAGGCCCTCGGTGGTCAGGTCGAACTCGCCGCCCTGCTCGACGTGGCGCAGCCGCAGCGCGTACCCGCCGTCGGTGTGCTCCGCGCCGGTCACCTCGGTGTTGGTGAGCAGCCGGGTGTCCACCGGGCCGGCGACGCTCTTGGCGTACAGCAGGTCGAAGATGTCGTTGATCAGGTCGGCGTCGATGCCCTTGAACAGGCCCTTCTGCTCGGCTTCGAGGCGGTAGCGGGTGGCCTCGGGCAGGGCGCGGAAGTAGTCGACGTAGTCCGGCGACGTCATCTCCAGGGTGAGCTTCGTGTATTCCAGGGGGAAGAACCGGGGCGAGCGGGTGACCCAGTTCAGCTGGTAGCCGTACGTGTCGATGTCGGCCAGCAGGTCCTGGTAGATCTCGGCGGCGCTCTGCCCGGAGCCGACGACGGTGACGCTGCGGCGGCGGCGCAGCGCGTCGCGGTGCGTCACGTAGTCGGAGGAGTGCACGACGCCGTCGCCGCCGAGCCCGGCGCAGGCCGCCGGCACGTGCGGCGGGGTGCCGGTGCCGAGCACCAGGTTGCGCGCATGATGGGTGACGGTCTCGCCGGTGGCGGTGACCGTGGCGGTCACCGCGAACACGTCGTCGGCCGGGTCGTGGGTGACGGCGGTGACCCGCTGGCCGAAGCGCACGCTGGCCAGCTTCTGCACCGCCCACCGGCAGTACGCGTTGTACTCGCTGCGCAGCGGGTGGAACCGCTCGCGGATGTAGAACGGGTACAGCCGACCGGTCTCCTTGAGCCAGTTGAGGAACGAGAACGGCGAGGTGGGGTCGGCGAGGGTGACCAGGTCGGCCAGGAACGGGGTCTGCAACCGGACGGTCTCCAGCAGCATCCCCGGGTGCCAGTCGAAGGTGTCGCGGGCCTCCAGGAACAGGCAGTCCAGGTCGGACAGCGGCTCGGTGAGGCAGGCCAGGCCCAGGTTGTACGGGCCGAGCCCGACGGCGACGACGTCACGGGTGGGCATGCGGTCGCTTTCTGCGCGGGGTCGGGTGGTGGGCACGGTCGCCGGTCAGCCGACCGCACAGGGGGCGACGGCGGCGGCCCGCTCGCCCACGTACCGGTCGGCGTGCCCGGCGATCAGGTCGACGACGTGCGCCACGTCGTCGAGCGTGGTCTCCGGGTTGAGCAGGGTGAACTTGAGGTACTGCCGGCCGTCGACCCGGGTGCCGGCGACGACGGCCGCCCCGGAGGCGGCCAGGGCGCGGCGGGCGTGCCGGTTGGCGTCGTCGGCGAGGTGGCCCGCCGGGGCGGGCGGCAGGTAGCGAAACACGACGGTGCTCAGCGTGGGCCGGGTGACCACCTCGAAGCGGGGGTCGCCGGCCAGCAGCCGCCACGCCCCGTCGGCCCGGTCGATCACCTCGTCGAACAGCTCACCGACCGCGTCGGGGCCCATCATCCGCAGGGTCAGCCACAGCTTCAGGGCGTCGAAGCGGCGGGTCGTCTGGAGGCTCTTGTCGACCTGGTTGGGCAGCTGCTCCCCGCTGGCGCGGGGGGCCGGGTTGAGGTAGTCGGCATGGTAGGTGGCGTACCGCAGCACCTGCCCGTCGCGCACCAGCAGGGCGCTGGAGGAGACCGGCTGGAAGAACGACTTGTGGTAGTCGACGGTCACCGAGTCGGCGCGTTCGATGCCGGCGAGCAGGTGCCGCCGGGTGGGCGAGACCAGCAGCCCGCAGCCGTACGCGGCGTCGACGTGCAGCCGCGCCCCGGCGGCGGCGCACCGGTCGGCGATGGCGTCGAGGGGGTCGATGGAGCCGAAGTCGGTGGTGCCGGCGGTGGCGACGACGGCCATCACGATGTGCCCGTCGCGCTGACAGCGGGTCAGCTCGGCGTGCAGCGCGTCGGGGCACATCCTCCGGTCGGCGTCGGTGGGCACGGTGCGCACGGCGTCGGCGTCGAGGCCGAGCAGGGTGGCGGCCTTCTGCACGCTGAAGTGCCCGGCGGCGGAGGTGAGCACCCGCAGCCGGGGCAGCAGCTCGCGGCGGGGGGCCGGATTGCGGGCGCACGCCTCCTCCCGGGCCAGCAGCAGCGCCTGGAGGTTGGACTGGCTGCCGCCGCTGGTGAAGACGCCGTCGGCGGCGGGCCCGAGGCCGATGCGCCGGGCGGTCCAGTCGATGAGCCGGCGCTCGATGAGGGTGCCGCCGGCGCTCTGGTCCCAGGTGTCCAGGGAGGAGTTCACGGCGGTGAGCACGGCCTCGCCGAGCAGCGCCGGGATCACCACCGGGCAGTTGAGGTGGGCCAGGTAGCGGGGGTGGTGGAAGTAGACGGCGTCGCGCAGGTACACCTCCTCCAGCTCGTCGAGGGCGGCGGTGGCGTCGGCGAGCGGCCGGTCCAGGTCGACGGCGGCCACGGCCGGGGCGAGCGCGGCCGGGCTGACGCCGGTGAACGGGCGGTCGGTGCGGGCGATGCGGGTGCCGACCCGGTCGATGCCCTCGGCCAGCACCCGCCGGTAGTCCTCGGCGGTGCCGGTGGTCAACAGGTAGGCGCGGGGAGTGCCCGCCACGGCGTCAGCTCACCTTCTTCGCGGCGGCGATGGCCTTGGCCAGGTTCTCCAGCAGCGGCGCGGCCCCGGCGTAGGAGAAGCGCGGCACCGCGTCCCACGGCGTGACCTGGTTGGCCTTCACCGCCGGCAGCGCCGCCCAGGTGGGCTTCTTCGCCAGGTCGGCCGGCTGCAGGGCGGTGGTGCGGTTGTCCAGCAGGATCAGGTCGGCCGGGAACTTGTCGGCGTTCTCCCAGCTCAGGGCCTCGAAGTAGTCGCCCTGCTCCAGCTTCGTCGGCACCACGATGTCGACGCCCAGCTCCGCGAAGTACATCAGGTCGGTGCTGACCTTCGGGTTGGACGCGTAGAACACGTCGGGGCTGCCGGACGCGGCGAGGACCTTGATGCCGGGGTTGGCCTTGACGGCCTGCCGCACGCTCTCGGCGGCCGCCTCGAACCGGGCCTTCGCGTCGGTGACCTTCTTGGCGTTGAGGTCGGCGCCGAGGGCGGCGGCCAGGGCGGCGTACCGCTCGATGGGCCGGTTCATCGGCACCCGGGCGGTCTGGATGGCGACGGTGGGCGCGAGGGCGAGGATCTTGTCCTTGCTCTCGTCGGGGACGTACCAGAACGCGCCCGGGTCGTACATGTGGGTGACCAGCAGCTCGGGGCGCAGGGCGGCGTACTTCTCGATGCTGAACTCGCCCCAGACGTTGCCGAGCACGGTCACCTTGCCGACGTCGAGGTCGCCGGCCTGCGGCTCCTTCGAGCCGTCGGAACGGGTGGTCTCGCCGAACACGCCGACGAGCTGGCTGTCGAGTCCGAAGTCGACCAACGCCGCGGCCACGCCGGTGAAGGCGACCACGCGGGTCGGGGTGGCGTCCCGGGTCACCTTCTCGGGCCGGTCGTCCGTGAACGACCAGGGGCCGCTGGTGGCGGCCGGCGAGGCGGAGTCGTCGGCGCCGCCGCAACCGCCGAGCAGGGCACCGACGGCGAGGGCTCCGCCGGCGGAGAGCAGGCCACGGCGGGTCAGGCGCGGGCGGGACACGGGTACGGGCATGACGGCTTCTTTCCGCTCCGGGGTGGTCCGATGACCAAGGGCGAGGTTAAGTTACCCTAACCTAAGTTATTGTCAACAGCCCTCAGCGATCGATTCCCACCACACAGGAGCTTCCGCTGTCCGTCACCGACTCGTCGCCGACCGCACCCGCGCCGCCGGCGACGCCCCCCGCCCCGCCGCCGCGACGCGGCCGGCCCGCGGCCCGGATCGCCGGGCTGCTGGCCGCGTTCGCCCTGCTCACGGCCGTGTGCGCGGTCAGCCTCGCCGTCGGCGCGCGGCAGCTCGGCCTCGCCGAGGTCTGGGCGGGTCTGTGGGACCCCGCCTCCCCCGCCCACGCGGTGGTGCAGCAGATGCGGCTGCCGCGCACCCTGCTCGGCCTGCTCGCCGGGGCCGCCCTCGGAGTGGCCGGCGCGGTCATGCAGGCCGTCACCCGCAATCCCCTCGCCGACCCCGGGCTGCTCGGCATCAACGCCGGCGCGTCCGCCGCCGTGGCCAGCGCCGCCGCGTTCCTCGGCGTCGCCACCGTCGGCGGGTACGTCTGGTTCGCCCTCGCCGGCGCGGCGGCCGTCACCGCCCTCGTCTACGCCGTCGGCGGCGGCCGGGGCGCCACCCCCGCCCGCCTCGCCCTCGCCGGGGCGGCCCTCAACGCGGCCCTCTACTCCTACGTCAGCGCGGTGATGCTGCTCGACGCGGCCTCGCTGGAGAAGATGCGGTTCTGGACCGTCGGCTCGCTGGCCAGCGCCGACCTCGCCACGGTGGCCCGGGTGCTGCCGTTCGTCGTGGTCGGCCTGGCGATCGCCCTGGCCGCGGCCCGCCCGCTCAACGCCCTCGCCCTCGGCGACGACCAGGCCCGCGCGCTGGGCGCGAACCCCGCCGTGGTCCGCGCCGCCGTCATCGTCGCCGTCACCCTGCTCTGCGGCGCGGCCACCGCCGCCTGCGGGCCGCTGGTCTTCGTCGGGCTGCTGGTGCCACACCTCGTGCACACCCTCACCGGGCCCGACCTGCGCTGGCTGCTGCCGGCCTGCGCGCTGCTCGCCCCCGTGCTGCTGCTCGGCGCCGACGTCGCCGGCCGGGTGCTCGGCCGCCCCGGCGAACTCCAGGTCGGCATCATGACCGCCGTGCTCGGCGGCCCGCTCTTCCTGCACCTGGTCACCCGCACCCGGGCGGTGCGCGCGTGAGCGTCGTACGCGTCCGAGGCTGGTCGGTGCGGTTCCGGGCCCGCGCCCTGCTCGTCGGGCTCGGCTGCGCCCTGGCCGCCGGCGCGCTCGGCGTCGCGTCGATCGGCGGCGGCGACTACCCGATGAGCCCCGCCGACGTGCTGCGCACCCTCGCCGGCGGTGGAACCGTCGCCGAGGACTTCATCATCGGCGAGCTGCGGCTGCCCCGGCTCGTCACCGCCCTGCTCGTCGGGGCCGCCCTCGCCCTCGGTGGCGCGGTCTTCCAGGCCCTCGTGCGCAACCCGCTCGGCAGTCCCGACATCCTCGGCGTCACCCAGGGCGCGGCCACCGGCGCGCTCCTCGTCGTGGTCGTCGGCGGCGGCACCCTCGCCCTGGCCGGCGCGGCCGTGGCCGGCGGGCTGGCCACCGGCGTCCTGCTGTGGGCGGTGGCGTGGGCGCGCGGCGCGCACGGGCACCGGCTGATCCTCGCCGGCATCGGCGTCGCGGCGATCCTCACCGGCGTCAACGGCTGGCTGCTGACCCGCGCGCAGCTCATGGACGCCGCCCGCGCCGTGCTCTGGCTCACCGGCAGCCTCGACGGGCGCGGCTGGGCGCAGGCGGTGCCCGTCGCCGTCACCCTCGCCGTGGCGGTGCCGGTGGTGCTGTTCGCCTGCGGGCCGGCGCTGCGGATGACCGAACTGGGCGACGACACGGCCGCCGCGCTCGGCGTACCGGTGCGGGGCCTGCGCACGACGCTGCTGGTCGCGGCGGTGCTGCTGGTCTCCGTCGCCGCCTCGGCCGCCGGGCCGGTCAACTTCGTCGCGCTCACCGCGCCGCACCTGACCCGCCGGCTCACCCGCGCGCCCGGCCCCAACCTGGCCGCCGCCATGGCGCTGGGCGCGGCGATGCTGGTCGCCGCCGACCTGATCGCCCAGCGCGGCTTCCCCGGCCACCAACTCCCCGTCGGCGTCGTCACCGGCGCGCTCGGCGGCGGCTACCTGGTGTGGCTGCTGGCCACCGAACGCCGCGCCGGCCGGCTGTGAAAGGAGGGCACCTTGTTGACGCATCCTGTAGAGGAAGGGCCCCTTCTCAACACCCGCCCGGCCCACCTCTCCCCGACAGAGAACGGAGCACCACCCATGCGGCCCGGCACCCCCCGGCTCAGCGGCGATGGGCTGACCCTCGCGTACGACAAGCGGACCATCGCCCAGCGGCTCGACGTGACCATCCCCGACCGGTCGTTCACCGTGGTCATCGGCCCGAACGCGTGCGGCAAGTCCACGCTGCTGCGGGCCCTCGCGCGGATGCTCAGGCCCACCGCCGGCACGGTGCTGCTCGACGGGCGTGACATCCACGCCCAGCCGGCCCGCCGCGTCGCCCGCACCCTCGGCCTGCTCCCCCAGACCTCCATCGCCCCCGACGGCATCACCGTCGCCGAGCTGGTGGCCCGGGGCCGCTACCCGCACCAGGGGCTGCTGCGGCAGTGGTCCCGCGACGACGAGCGGATCGTCGGCGAGTCGATGGCCGCCACCGGCGTCGCCGACCTCGCCGACCGCCTCGTCGACGAGCTGTCCGGCGGGCAGCGGCAGCGGGTGTGGATCGCCATGGCCCTCGCCCAGCAGACCGAGCTGCTGCTGCTCGACGAGCCCACCACGTTCCTCGACATCGCCCACCAGATCGAGGTGCTCGACCTGTGCGCGACGCTGCACGAGGAGCAGGGGCGCACCCTGGTCGCGGTGCTGCACGACCTCAACCAGGCCGCCCGGTACGCCAGCCACCTCATCGCCATGCGCGACGGGCAGGTGGTCGCCGCCGGCCCGCCCCGGGAGATCGTCACCGCCGACCTGGTCGAGCGGGTGTTCGGGCTGCCCTGCCGGGTCATCGACGACCCGGAGACCGGCTCGCCGCTGGTGGTCCCGGCCGCCCGCCGCGTACCGACCCCACGCCCCTGACCCCCACTCCCCCGGACCCCCTGGCCACCGCCCGCCCCGCGTGATCAAGAGGTTTGCGTCACGGCGGGGCCGGAAGATGACGCAAACCTCTTGGTCAACGCACGCCTGGCGGCAAGCCGTCAGGTGGGGAGGGCGCGTTGGATCTGGGAGATCAGGACGCCGCAGGCGTAGCGGTCGGCCGCGCCCACCATGCCGAGAATGGTCGCCGGATGCGGGCCGTTGTCCGTCTCCGCCGGGTCGTAGTGCATGAACACGACGAGTTCCCCGCGGTCGATGAACGGGGCGAGGACCGGCTCGACGTCGAGGCCCGGCGCGAGCGTGAAGAAGGTGGTCATGGCGCACGGGTGCTGACCCAGCAGGGAGCTGCGGTGCAGCACCGACGTGGTGGCCGCGCTGACCCGGAAGTTCGGGTCGATGACCCGTAGCTCGCCGTTTCGGCCGACCCCGGCGTCGAACGAGCAGTACCCCCGGTACCCGAGGGCGCTGGCCTTTCGGACCCCTGCCGTCAGCGCTTCGACCAGCTCCGCCGGCGGTTGGTCGTCGTCGAGCACGCAACCGACCCACGTCGAGGTGGGCTGCGGCAGGTGCACGGACGCACCGAAGTACTCGACCGAACCGCTCTCCGTCACGCCGAACTGGAGGCCCCAGACCGTCTGGAAGGGAACCTCCTCCTCGACGATCCACTGGTCGCTCACCTGCTCCAGCTGGTGGAACAGCGACCGGTTCAGCCGGTCCTGCAACCTCCGGGTGAAGATCGCGATCCCGCTGTACACCTCGGTGCCGGCCGGCTTGAGCACCGCCGGCCGGCGGTCGGCCCGCACGATCTGCCGTACCTCGGCGGGGGTGGCCACCTGCCGGCGCGGCAGGTAGTCCGGCGCGATCAGGGTCTCCAGGACCGTCTTGTTGTTGAGGCGGGCCAGCAGGTCCGGGGCGACCCGGGCCGGCGCGGCCCGCAGCTGCGGGTCCTGCGGGGGAAACTGGAACTCCAGCAGCTCGCCCCGCCCGGCGGCCTCCCGGGCGAGCCGCACCGCCTGCTCGCCGGAGCGATACTCACGCAGGTCGCTGGGCGTCTTGAGGCCGCACCGGCTGAGCAGGCGCAGCGACTTGTCGGCGCTGGCCCCGCTGCTGCAGATGACCGCCGACTGGTGCGGCAGGGTCAGGTGGAGGCCGGTGACCATGTCCAACCCGTTGTGCAGGCCCGCGCCCGCGCTGGTCAGATAGCGGCTGCCGGCGGTCTCCACCGGGCTGGGCGGCCGGGCCAGGACCACCCCGTCGTGCGCGAAC
The DNA here is from genome assembly GCF_020884815.1 of Micromonospora sp. NBRC 110038. Taxonomy (NCBI): domain Bacteria; kingdom Bacillati; phylum Actinomycetota; class Actinomycetes; order Micromonosporales; family Micromonosporaceae; genus Micromonospora; species Micromonospora sp. NBRC 110038. Next base: position 325,783 of record NZ_BBOL01000008.1, read on the forward strand.
ACCTGTACTTGGATAGGCCCATCCATTGGATCTCCTGACATGCCGGCCCCGCACAGGGGGCCTCGGGGTGTGGCGAGAAGCCCGGTACGCCACGGCCGCGAGCTGCGGAGCACGTGGCGGGTGAGGCATGGCGTACCGGTCCTGGTGAGGCCGCTCGGCCGCGAGAGTCGGGCGTGCCGCGTGCACCGGCCGGACGGATCCGGGCTGGGCCGGTCAGGTAGCGGCTGGCTTGTGGTCAGCGCTGCGCCGGCGCGATGCACACCAGCAGCCGATGTGTGATCAACCAGTCACCGACTGCGTCATGATCGACATCATGATCGGTGAAGCATAGTCAGCGCCCTGCGGGCGCGCGGATGGGCCGGACAGCCGAGTGGGACCGGCCCATTTCGCCACCGCCGCGCTAGGGGTCCACCCCACCCGAATTCTAGGGGTGTACGCCGCTTGGCCAGGCTCCGTAGCGTCGGGCCCCGTCGGGTCGTCGTTCCCCCGCACCGCACCGGACCGGGAACGGATGTGGGCGATCGTGGGCCCGCCCGCGACCGGAACATGGCGAGGGCGGGTCGTTCGGCGGTGGCCCGGCACCCTGCGGTACGTCCACCCACGACACGTCCCCGCCACGGCATTGTCGTGCTGCGGTACGTCCGCCCCACGGCACCACGGCCGACCGGCCGCCTCGGCCCGCGCCTCTCCCGGTCGTCCCCATTCACTCGGAGGTTGGGCTCATGCCTGTTGGGTTCGCTGATGGCGCGGTGGACGCCGGGGGTCTGGACCTGGCGGGTGATCTGCGGCGGGTGGTGGTGTGGCCGGCGCGGGCGGGTTCGGTGTCGGGGGTGGTGTCGTGGCCGGTGGGTGTGGCGGGTTCGGGTGTCGTGGTGGTGGCGGGGCTGGTGGGGGTGTTGGCGCGGTATACGGGTCAGTCGGAGGTGGTCCTCGGGCTGGCCTCGGGTGGTGTGGTGCGGGTGGATGTGGCGGATGATCCGGGGTTTGGTGAGTTGCGGGGTCGGGTGGCTGCGGCGTTGGCGGCTCCGTTGTCGGCGGCGGATGCGGCGTCGGTGGGTCCGGTGGTGGTGGGGTTGGTGGATGGGCCGGTGGCCGAGGTGGGGCCGGGTGTGGTGGATACCGGTCTGGTGGTGTGGCTGGCCGGTGACGGTTCGGGTCTGCGGGTGGACTTTGCGGTGGAGGAGTTCTCGGACGGTTGGGTGCGGGGGTTTGTGGATGCGGTGGTGACGCTGGTGGTGGCGGGGTTGGGTGAGCCTGGGCGGGGGTTGTCGGGGTTGGGGTTGGTGTCGGCGGTGGAGCGGGATCGGTTGTTGGGGTGGGGTCGGGGTCCGGTGCGGGAGGTGCCGACCGTGCCGATTCATGAGTTGGTGGTGGGCTGGGCACGGCGGTCACCGGAGGCGGTGGCGGGTGTGGCGGGCGATGAGGTGTTGACGTATGGGGAGTTGGAGCGGCGGTCTTCGGTGCTGGCGGGGTTTCTGCGGTCGGCGGGCGTCGGTGTGGGCGATGTGGTGTCGTTGGCGTTGGATCGGAGTTTGTGGACGTTGGTGGCGGCGTTGGGGGTGTTGCGGGCGGGTGCGGCGTATACGCCGATGGATGTGGCGTGGCCGGCGGAGCGGATGCGCCTGTTGTTGGCTGATCATGGTGCGCGGGTGGTGTTGACCGTGGGTGAGGTGGTGTCGCGGGTGCCGTGCCCGGGTGGGGTGCGGGTGGTGGCGTTGGACGAGGAGTGGCCGCAGATCGAGGCTGCCGATCCGGTGGACCTGCCGACGGTGGGGGTGGATGGGCCGGCGTTCGTGATCTACACGTCGGGGTCGACGGGCACACCGAAGGGTGTGGTGTTGACGCACGAGAAGCTGACGAACTTCCTGGCCTGGATGGCCGACGAGTGCGCCATCGGCCCCGACAGCAGAATGCTGCACTCGGCCGCGCCGGTCTTCGACGCCGCGTTCGGGGAGGTCTTCGCCACGCTCATCTCCGGTGGCCAGGTCGTCGTCTGCTCCCGCGACGACCTGCTCGACGTACGCCGGCTCACCGGGCTCATCGAGCGGCACGGCGTCACTCACACCTTCGGGCCCGCGACGAACGTCGCCCCGCTCGACCCGACGGCCTGCCCCAGCCTGCGCTGCGTCGTCCTCGGCGGCGAGGCCGCACCGCCGCAACTCGTCCAGCGCTGGCTGGCGGCGGGCGCCCGGGTCCTGAACGCGTACGGGCCGGCGGAGGCGTCCGTGGCGTGCACCTGGTACGACGCCTCCACCGGCTGGGGCGGACCCTACGTACCCATCGGCTGGCCCATGCCCAACCGACAGATCCACATCGTCGACACCCACCTCAACCTCGTCCCCGCCGGCATGCCCGGCGAAATCCTCATCACCGGCCACGGCATCGCCGACGGCTACCTCAACCGCCCCGAACTCACCACCCAACGATTCGTCACCGACCCCCACACCGGCCAACACGCCTACCGCACCGGCGACCTCGCCCGCTGGAACACCACCGGCGCCCTCGAAATCCTCGGCCGCATCGACCACCAGATCAAAATCAACGGCATCCGCATCGAACTCGGCGAAATCGAAACCACCCTCGAACAACACCCCGACGTCACCACCGCCATCGTCACCCGCCGCGACGACAACAACACCCCCCGCCTCATCGCCTACGTCACCGGACGCGACGGACGTACCCCCACGCCGGAGGCGCTGCGCGAGCATGCCGCCGCCATCCTGCCGTCCTACATGGTCCCGGCGGTCGTCATGGTCCTGGACCGGTTCCCCGTCGGCGGCACCGGCAAGATCGACCGGGCTGCGCTCCCCGCCCCGGACGGCCGCCGCCCCGATCTCGGCGTCGACTACGTCGCACCTGGCACCGAGCACGAGCGACTCGTCGCCACGGTGTTCGCCACCGTCCTCGGCATCGACCGGGTCGGCGTCCACGACAGCTTCTTCGACCTCGGCGGCACGTCCCTGCAGTCGGCGGCCGTGGCCACCGGCATCGACGAGGCCGCCGACGTGGTCGTCCCCGTGTCCCAGATCCACCGCACCCCGACCCCGCACGCGCTCGCCGCGTGGCTCGCCACCGCGCCGCGGCGTACGGGCACCACCCCGGCCGCCGGCCAGGGCCGCCAGCGTCCCGGGCCGGTGCCCCTCGCGCAGCAGGTGGCCAAGTGCCTGATGTCGCCCCTGGAGGTCGTGGTCCCGGTGAGCTGGTGGGTCGAGGGCGACCTCGACCTGCGGGCGTTGATGGCCGCGCTCGGCGACGTGCACCGCCGGCACGAGGCCCTGCACGCCCGCTACCGACGGGTGGAGCCGCCGGTGGCGCTGGTCCCGGCGAACCCGGGTATGCCGCAACTGCTCCTGCTCACCGACGCCACCACCACCCAGGACGCCCTCGACCAACTCGCCGACGCCGTCCAACAACCCCTCGACTACACCCAAGGCCGCAACTGGCGCACCGCCATCATCCGCGACCGCTCCACCAACCGCACCCTCCTCGGCATCGGCATCCACCACATCGCCTTCGACGGCTGGTCCCACACCCTCCTCGTCCACGACCTCACCCACGCCTACACCGCTCGTAAGGCCGGACAGTCACCCACCTGGGACCATCCGGCGCCCACCCTCCGCCAGATCCACGACGAGTACGCCCGGCTCCGCGACGCCGCCGACCTGCCCGCCCAACGCGCATACTGGCGTGGCCAGCTCCACGGCCTACCCCGGCAGGGCGACGGTGGGCCGACCGTGTCGCTGGAGCAGGCCCTCGCCTGGGGCCCGAAGGCCGGGCACACCGTGACGGTGCCGCCCGAGGTGATGCAGCGGTGGGACCGGGCCGCCCGGGAGCACCGGTTCAGCCGCTCCAGCTACTTCGTCGCCGCCTTCGCCACCGCCCTGCGCGCCGTCCACCACCAGGACGACATCGGCCTGCTGATGGTGGTCGCCAAGCGCGGCAGCCGGGTGCTCGACTCCGCGTTCACCACCCGACTCAACCTCAACTGCGTGCGGGTGCGCTTCGACGGGCCGCAGGACGACAAGCTCGTCCTGCGGGTCCACGAGACGGTCGCCGACCTGATGCGGGCGCAGGACGTGCCCTTCGCGGAGACCGCCGACGATCCCGCGGCCGGGCTCTCCAGCGAGGTGGTCGCCAGCCTGCCGACCTTCGTCTACCAGGACAACGTGGTGCTCCCGCTGGACCTGCCCGGCTGCCGCACCGAGGAGGTCGTCGACCCGTACGCCCGGGAGGTGTCCAACGGCCTCACCGTGGAGGTGCTGCCCCGCGCCGACCACGCCCTCCTGCGCGTCACCATCCGCACCGACTACCTGCCGTACCGCTTCGCCGAGGAGCTGAACGGCCACATGCTGCGCTTCCTCGAGGCCGGTCCCGTGCCGCCCCTTGGGCACTGATCGAACGTCGTACCCCTTCTCGTGCCGTGGGCGCGGACGGCCGCGCCCACCGGGTTCCTGGTTCTGCCGAACCGGCCGTGCCTGCGGGTACGCCGGTCCTGATCGGAGGTTTGGCTCATGTCTGTCGGGTCCGTTGGTGGTCAGGCCCAGGCTCCGGGGCTCGCCGGCCCCGGCACCGACTTCGAGGCCCTCGATCTGGTGGGTGATCTGCGTCGGCCGGTGGGGTGGCCGGCGCGGGCGGGCTCGGTGTGGCGGGCGGTGCAATGGCCGGCCGGCGCGGCGGCGTCGGGCGCTGCCGTCGTGGCGGGGCTGGTGGGGGTGTTGGCGCGGTACACGGGTCAGGTAGAGGTGGTCCTCGGGCTGGCCTCGGGTGGCGTGCTGCGGGTGGACGTGGCCGGTGATCCGGGGTTCGGTGACCTGCTCGGTCGGGTGGCTGCGGCGTTGGCGGCTCCGTTGTCGGTGACGGCTGCGGAGTCGGTGGGTCCGGTGGTGGTGGGGTTGGCCGATGGGCCGGTGGCCGAGGTGGGGCCGGACGTCGTGGACGCGGGGCTGATGGTGTGGGTGGCCGGGGACGGTTCGGGTCTGCGGGTGGACTTCGCGGTGGAGGAGTTCTCGGACGGTTGGGTGCGGGGGCTGGTGGACGCGGTGGTGACGGTGATGACGGCGGGATCGGGTGAGCCCGACCGAGGGCTGTCGGGGTTGGCGCTGGTGTCGGCGGCGGAGCGGGATCGGTTGTTGGGGTGGGGTCGGGGTCCGGTGCGGGAGGTGCCGACCGTGCCGATTCATGAGTTGGTGGTGGGGTGGGCGGAGCGGTCGCCGGAGGCGGTGGCGGGTGTGGCGGGTGGTGAGGTGTTGACGTACGGGGAGTTGGAGCGCAGGTCGGGGTTGCTGGCGGGGTTTCTGCGGTCGGCGGGCGTCGGTGTGGGCGATGTGGTGTCGTTGGCGTTGGATCGGAGTTTGTGGACGTTGGTGGCGGCGTTGGGGGTGTTGCGGGCGGGTGCGGCGTATACGCCGATGGATGTGGCGTGGCCGGCGGAGCGGATGCGGGTGTTGTTGGCTGATCATGGTGCGCGGGTGGTGTTGACCGTGGGTGAGGTGGTGTCGCGGGTGCCGTGCCCGGGTGGGGTGCGGGTGGTGGCGTTGGACGAGGAGTGGCCGCAGATCGAGGCTGCCGGTCCGGTGGACCTGCCGACGGTGGGGGTGGATGGGCCGGCGTTCGTGATCTACACGTCGGGGTCGACGGGCACCCCGAAGGGTGTGGTGTTGACGCACGAGAAGCTGACGAACTTCCTGGCCTGGATGGCCGACGAGTGCGCCATCGGCCCCGACAGCAGAATGCTGCACAGCTGCACGCCCGTGTTCGACGTGGCCCTGGGCGAGATCTTCACCGCACTCACCTCCGGTGCGACCGTCGTCGTCTGCTCCCGCGACGAGCTGCTCGACGCCCGCCGCCTCACCGACCTGATCGCCAAGCAGCAGGTGACCCACGCGTTCTGCCCGCCGACCAACCTGGCGGCCGTCGACCCGGCCGACTGCCCGAGCATGTCGTGCCTGACGCTCGCCGGGGAGCCGGTGCCGCCCCGGATGGCGCAGCGCTGGCTGGCCGCCGGCGTACGGCTGATCAACGCGTACGGGCCGGCGGAGGCGTCCGTGGCGTGCACCTGGTACGACGCCTCCACCGGCTGGGGCGGACCCTACGTACCCATCGGCTGGCCCATGCCCAACCGACAGATCCACATCGTCGACACCCACCTCAACCTCGTCCCCGCCGGCATGCCCGGCGAAATCCTCATCACCGGCCACGGCATCGCCGACGGCTACCTCAACCGCCCCGAACTCACCACCCAACGATTCGTCACCGACCCCCACACCGGCCAACACGCCTACCGCACCGGCGACCTCGCCCGCTGGAACACCACCGGCGCCCTCGAAATCCTCGGCCGCATCGACCACCAGATCAAAATCAACGGCATCCGCATCGAACTCGGCGAAATCGAAACCACCCTCGAACAACACCCCGACGTCACCACCGCCATCGTCACCCGCCGCGACGACAACAACACCCCCCGCCTCATCGCCTACGTCACCGGACGCGACGGACGCACGCCATCGGTGCCCGCGCTGCGCGCGCACGCGGCGGCGGTGCTGCCGTCCTACATGGTGCCGGCCGTCGTCATGGTCCTGGACCGGTTCCCCGTCGGCGGCACCGGCAAGATCAACCGGAGCGCCCTGCCCGCCCCCGACGCCCAGCGCCCCGACGTCGGCGTCGACTACGTCGCGCCCGGCACCGCCGACGAGCAGCTCGTCACCACGGCCTTCGCCACCGTCCTCGGCATCGACCGGGTCGGCGTCCACGACAGCTTCTTCGACCTCGGCGGCACCAGCCTCCAGTCCGCCGCCGTGGCCGCCGCACTCGACGAGGCCACCGACGCCGTCGTCCCCGTGTCCCAGATCCGCCGCACCCCCACGCCCCACGCGCTCGCCGCGTGGCTCACCACCGCGCCGCGTCGCCCCCGGGTCGAGGCGGAACCGTCGGGTGCCGCCCGCTCCGGGCCGGCGAAACCGGTGCCGCTGACGCTGTCGGTCGCCAAGTGCGTCTGGCTCCCCTTCGAGCTGGTCTGCCCGACCACCTGGTGGGTGGAGGGTGAGCTCAATCTGCGGGCGTTGATGGCCGCGCTCGGCGACGTGCACCGCCGGCACGAGGCACTGCACGCCCGCTACCGACGCGTCGACCCACCCGTCGCGATCATCCCGCCCAACCCCGGCATGCCC
>NZ_BBOL01000009.1:0-45063 GCF_020884815.1 Micromonospora sp. NBRC 110038
GGTCGTTCGCCGACGAGGTGACCCGGGTGGGCCGCGAGGTCGGCATCGAGGGCAAGCTGGGCGCGCAGGCCCAGGTGAAGGGCGTCTCGGGCACCTGGCGGGACCTCACGGAGAACGTCAACCAGCTCGCCTCGACGCTCACCACCCAGCTCCGGGCCATCGCCGAGGTGTCGACCTCGGTGACCCGGGGCGACCTGACCCAGCGGATCGCGGTCGAGGCGCAGGGCGAGGTCGCCGACCTGAAGGACAACATCAACCAGATGATCGTCACCCTCCGGGAGACGACGAAGAAGAACGCCGAGCAGGGCTGGCTGGACTCCAACCTGGCCCGCATCGGCGGCCTGCTCCAGGGGCAGCGTGACCTCGGCGAGGTCTGCCGGATGATCATGATGGAGGTGACCCCGCTGGTCGACGCGCAGCTCGGCGCGTTCTTCCTGGCGGACACCTCGGACGGCAGCATGCGGCTGCGGCTGACCGCCTCGTACGGCTACGTGGCGCGGGGGCACGACGTCACGTTCGGGCCGGGCGAGGGACTGGTCGGGCAGGCCGCGCTCTCCCGCCGGACGATCCGGGTGAGCGCCTCGCCGGACGGCCGGCTCACCCTGCGTTCCGGGCTCGCCAACACCCCGCCGGCCGACCTGGTGGTGCTCCCCGTCCTGTTCGAGGGCGAGCTGCTCGGCGTGATCGAGTTCGCCGGCGTGGCGGCCTTCCCCGACCTGCACCTGACGTTCCTGGAGCGGCTGGTGCTGACCATCGGCGTGGCCGTCAACACCATCCAGGCCAACCGGCGCACCGAGGAGCTGCTGGCGCAGTCGCAGCGGCTGGCCCACGAGCTGCAGGAGCAGTCGGCCGAGCTGCAGCGCACCAACGCCGAGCTGGAGGACAAGGCCCAGCTCCTGTCGGAGCAGAAGGCCAACATCGAGACCCAGAACCGGGAGATCGAGCTGGCCCGGCTCGGCCTGGAGGACAAGGCGCAGCAGCTCACCCGGGCGTCGGCGTACAAGTCGGAGTTCCTGGCCAACATGAGCCACGAGCTGCGTACGCCGCTGAACTCGCTGCTGCTGCTCGCGCGGCTGTTGGTGGAGAACTCGGAGCAGAACCTCACCCCGAAGCAGATCGAGTTCGCCCGGACCATCCACGGCTCCGGCTCGGACCTGCTGCGCCTGATCGACGACATCCTCGACCTGTCGAAGATCGAGGCGGGCCGGATGGACGTCGAGCCGACGGAGGTCCAGTTCACCGAGATCCGGGGGTTCGTCGAGCAGGCGTTCGCCCCGCAGGCGGAGGAGAAGGGCCTCGACTTCCAGGTGCGGCTGGCCAAGGAGCTGCCCCCGGCGCTGGTCACCGACGCGCAGCGGCTGCAGCAGATCCTGCGCAACCTGCTCTCCAACGCGGTGAAGTTCACCGACAACGGCGCGGTGACGCTGCGCATCGCCCCGGCCCCCGAGAACGTCGTGTTCGACGTCCCGGCGCTGACCAACGCCCGCCAGGTGATCGCCTTCACGGTGATCGACACGGGCATCGGCATCTCGGACGACAAGCTGTCGCTGATCTTCGAGGCGTTCCAGCAGGCGGACGGTACGACCAGCCGCCGCTACGGCGGGACGGGGCTCGGGCTGTCGATCAGCCGGGACCTGGCCCGTCTGCTCGGCGGGTCGATCACGGTCAGCTCGGCGCCCGGGGAGGGTTCGACGTTCACCCTCTACGTACCGGAGGTGCTGGCGCCGGACGCGGTGGTCGCACCCGCGCCGCCCTCGCCGGCCCGGGCGGGCCTGCCGTCGTCGCTGCTCATGCCCCCGCTGGAGCTGCCGGAGCCGGCCGAGGCGCCGGGGACCCGCCGGCTGGAGGGTGTGACCGTGCTGATCATCGATGACGACGTGCGAAACGTCTTCGCTCTGACCAGCGCATTGGAGTTGCACGGTATGACCGTGTTGTACTCGGACAACGGGGCGGACGGGGTCCGCCTGCTGGCCGAGCATCCGGAGGTGGACATCGTGCTGATGGACGCGATGATGCCCGACCAGGACGGCTACGAGACGACCCGGCAGATCCGCCGTAACCACCACTTCGCCGACCTCCCGATCGTCTTCCTGACCGCGAAGGCCATGCCGGGGGACCGCGAGTCCGCGCTCGCGGCGGGGGGCAGCGACTACATCACCAAACCGGTCGACCTGGACGAGCTGATCGAGCTGATGTCGTCCTGGGTGAGCGGCAGCCGAGGCGAGGAGAGTTCGTGAGTCAGACGGCCAAGGCGCTGCTGGTCGACGACCGGCGGGAGAATCTGATGGCCCTGGAGGCGATCCTCCAGGGGCTGCCGGTGCAGTCGGTGGCGGTGGAGAGCGGCGAGGCGGCGCTCAAGCAGCTGCTGGTGGACGACTTCGCGGTCATCCTGCTGGACGCGCAGATGCCCGACATGGACGGCTTCGAGACGGCCAGCCACATCAAGCGGCGGGAACGCACCCGGCACGTGCCGATCATCTTCCTCACCGCCGCCGACAAGGACGCCCAGCTCGCCCTGCGCGGGTATGCGGTCGGCGCGGTGGACTACCTGACCAAGCCCTTCGACCCGTGGGTGCTGCGGGCCAAGGTGTCGGTCTTCGTCGAGCTGTGGGTGAAGACCCGGCAGTTGGCCGCGCAGTCCGACCTGGTCCGCGAGCGCGAGACGCAGTGGCGGGCGCTCACCGACGCGGTCGACGAGGCCACGACGCTGCTGCGCGGCGACGCCCCGGACGGCCCCGCCCGCGCCGTGGAACTCCTCGAACAGGCCCGCTGGGGCAGCAGCCTCTAGGCAGCGGCGGGGCGGGCCGACCGGCAGGGCGGTGGCCGGCGCGGGCGGGTCACCGGTCGGCCGGGTGCCTGCCGTGCCCGATGGCGGCGCGCCGGGCCCGCCAGCGTTCGCCCAGCGAGTCGATCTCCTCCTGGACGAAGACGAAGAAGTCGCGCATCTCGGAGACCCGCTCGCCGGCCACGGTGCCGCGTCCGTTCAGGGCGGCGACCCCGCCGTCGGCGAGGTCGATGAGGTTCTTGTAGATCCCGGTCTTGGTGATGGTCCCCTCGTACCAGGGGTTGTCGGGCAGCCGGTACCGGTCGCGGCGGGAGCCCTTCACCGGCTCGCGGACCAGCATGCCGAACTGGGTCAGGTAGCGGACCGCGCCGGAGACGGCCGCCGCGCTGACGTCGAGCCGCTCGCCGATCTCGGCGGCGGTCAGCGGGTCGTCCGCGCTCATGACCGTGAACAGCACCCGGGCCGCCATCCGGGGGAAGCCGACCTCCGCGAAGGCCATGGCCATCCGCTCGACGAAGTGGTGGACCGCCTCGTCGTTGCGGCGGGGCGGATCGGCGGCGCTCATCGGGCTCTCCTCGGCGGTCGGGTATCTGATCGTGCCTCAGGTTCTACAGACTTCACAACTTTCTGAAATCACTGTAGCTTCGGAAGTGTGGAAACTCCGATAGAGATCTCCGGCCTGGTGAAGACCTTCGGCCGGACCAGGGCGCTCGACGGGCTCGACCTGACCGTCCGCGCCGGCGAGGTGCACGGGTTCCTGGGCCCCAACGGGGCCGGCAAGTCCACCGCCATCCGCGTGCTGCTCGGCCTGCTCCGCGCCGACGCGGGAGCCGTCCGGCTGCTCGGCGGCGACCCGTGGCGCGACGCCGTCGCCCTGCACCGCCGGCTCGCGTACGTGCCCGGCGACGTGACGCTGTGGCCCAACCTGACCGGCGGCGAGGTGATCGACCTGCTCGGCCGGATGCGCGGCGGCCTCGACCGCGCCCGCCGCGACGAGCTGCTCGCCGCCTTCGAGCTGGACCCGCGCAAGAAGGGCCGGGCCTACTCCAAGGGCAACCGGCAGAAGGTCGGGCTGGTCGCCGCCCTCGCCTCCGACGCCGAGCTGCTGATCCTCGACGAGCCCACCTCCGGGCTCGACCCGCTGATGGAGGAGGTCTTCCAGCACTGGGTCCGCCGGGCCCGCGCCGAGGGCCGCACCGTGCTGCTCTCCAGCCACATCCTCGGCGAGGTCGAGGCCCTCTGCGACCGGGTGACGATCATCCGCAGCGGCCGGGCCGCCGAGGCCGGCACCCTGAGCGAGCTGCGCCACCTCCAGCGCACCAGCGTCGACGCCGAGCTGGCCGGGCCGCCGCACGGGCTGGCCGGGCTGCCCGGCGTGCACGACCTGCGGGTCGACGGCGACCGCGTCCGCTTCGACGTGGACACCCCGGCCCTCGACACCGCGCTGCGCCGGCTCACCGAGATCGGCGTACGCAGCCTGGTCAGCCGGCCGCCCACGCTGGAGGAGCTGTTCCTGCGGCACTACGGGACGGCCGCGCCCGACGCCGCACCGGCCGGGGCGACGCGATGAGCCGCGCAGTCGCCGCACGGGGCGGCGCGACGAGCCGCCCGGCCACCGGGCGGGGCGGGCCGCTCACCGGCACCCGGCACCTGGTCCGGCTGATCCTGCGCCGCGACCGCGTCCTGCTGCCGATCTGGGTGCTGGTGATCGCCGTCCTCCCCGCCAGCTATGCGGCGACCTACGCCGAGCTGTACCCGACCGCCGCCCAGCGCGCCGAATACCTGGCCACCACCGCCGGCAACCCGTCGATCGTGGCGCTGCTCGGCCCCGCGTACGGCGACAGCGTCGGCGCGCTCGCCACCCAGCGGGCCGGGCTGCTGCACCTGATCGTCGGCCTGATCAGCCTGCTCGTCGTCGTCCGGCACACCCGCACCGAGGAGGAGGCGGGCCGGCGGGAGCTGCTCGGTGCCACCGTCCTCGGCCGGGCCGCGCCGCTGGCCGCCGCGTTGCTCGTCACGTACGCGGCGGACCTGCTGCTCGGGCTGCTCGTCGCCGGTGGCCTGGTCGCCTCCGACCTGCCGGCCGCCGGCTCGGTGGCGTTCGGGCTGTCGGTGACCCTCGCCGGCATGTTCTTCGCCACCGTCGGCGCGCTCGCCGCGCAGCTCACCGAGAGCGCCGGCGCCGCCCGAGGGCTGGGCCTCGCGGTCCTCGGCGTGGCGTACCTGGTCCGGCTCGCCGGGGACGCCGGCGGGGTGGAGTGGCTGAGCCGGCTCTCCCCGCTGGGCCTGGCCCAGCGCACCCACCCCTACACCTCGGAGCGGTGGTGGCCCCTGGCGGTGCTGGTCGGGCTGACCGCCCTGGTCGGGGCGCTGGCGGCGGGGCTGGCCGCCCGGCGGGACCTCGGTGCCGGCGTGCTGCCGCAGCGGCTCGGCCCGGCCACCGCCGGTGGTGCCCTCGCCGGCCCGCTGGGGCTGGCCTGGCGGCTCAACCGGGTCGCGCTGCTCGGCTGGACGGTCGGCGCGGCGGCGCTCGGGGCGGTGCTCGGCGGCGCGGCCGAGGCGGCCGGCAGCGCGGTGGAGGGCAACGAGGCCGTCGCCCGGCTGATGGAGCGCCTGGGCGGCTCCGCGTCGGTCGCCGAGGCGTACCTCGGGGCGACCCTGAGCATCACCGCCCTCGCCGCCGCCGGCTACGGCATCCAGGCCGCGCTGCGGATGCGGGCCGAGGAGACCGCCCAGCGGGCCGAGCCGGTGCTCGCCACCGGCGTGAGCAGGTCCCGCTGGCTGCTCGGCCACCTCGCCTTCGCCCTGCTCGGCCCGGCGGCCGTGCTGGTCGTCACGGGCCTGGTGACCGGGCTCGCGTACGGCCTCAGCATCGGCGACGTCGCCGGGCGGGTGCCCCGGCTGACCGGGGCGGCGCTGGCGCACGTGCCGGCGGTGTGGGTGCTGGTCGGCGTGGCGGTGCTGCTGTTCGGCCTGCTGCCGCGCGTCAGCGTCGGGGTGGCCTGGGCGGCGCTCGCGGCCTGCCTGCTGCTCGGGCAGCTCGGCGCGGTGCTGGAGCTGAGCCAGTGGCTGCTGGACCTGTCGCCGTTCACCCACACCCCGCAGGTGCTGGGCGGCCCCGTCCCCCGCACGCCGCTGCTGGCGCTCACCGCCACCGCGGCGGCCCTGTCGGCGGCGGGCCTGCTGGCGTTCCGCCGCCGCGACCTGCCGCGCTGACGGAACCTGCCAGCCTGCCGCGCTGACGCGAGCCGCCGAGCCGAGGCGGCCTGCCGAGCTGACCCGGGGTGCGACCGGCGCCCGGGTCAGTCGGCGGGCGCGCCGTTGCGGATCATGAGGGCCGAGCGTAGGCCCGTGATGTCCAGGACGCGCAGCAGGAAGTCGCCGACGTTGGTCAGGACCAGCAGGCTCTGGGCGTGGCTGGCCTTGCGGCTGAGGACGACCAGGGTGCCCAGGCCCTGTGAGTCGCAGAAGGTGACGCCGCCCAGGTCGAGGACGATGCGCGGCGGCGGGTCGGCCAGCGCCTCGTTGACGGCGGTCGAGAGCTGGGCGGCCGTGAGCATGTCGATCTCACCGGCGAGGCGAAGCACGGCTTCATCGCCCGTCCGGTGTACCGTGATGGACAGTTCGGCACGATCCACCCGGTCAGCCTATCGCGATCTCGCTCACCCGGCCCGTTGAGGCGACCAGGCGCGGCGGGTCCCGCCGCAGCGACCGTCCCAGCCCCCCGTCGAGCCCCACCGCCGGGGTGAGCCCGGTAACCCCGATCAGGGGTGGGTGCCGATTCGCCGTCCGGCGCTGACACAATGGCCGCATCGTGACCGATGACTTCTCCGCCGGATCCGGCCGCTACCCAGCCGACGCGCCGGCCTCAGAGGCCCTGTTCGACCGCGCCCGCGCCATCGTGCCGGGCGGGGTCAACTCCCCCGTGCGCGCGTTCCAGGCCGTCGGCGGGACGCCGCGCTTCATGGTCCGGGGGGAGGGTCCCTGGCTCTACGACGCGGACGGCCGGCGCTACGTCGACCTCGTCTGCTCCTGGGGGCCGCTGCTGCTCGGGCACGCCCACCCCGCGGTGGTCGACGCCGTCCAGGCCGCCGCCGCCCTGGGCACCAGCTTCGGCACCCCGACCCCCGGCGAGGTCGAGCTGGCCGCCGAGATCGTCGACCGGACCCCGGTCGAGCAGGTCCGGCTGGTCAACTCGGGCACCGAGGCCACCATGTCGGCGATCCGGCTGGCCCGGGGCCACACCGGCCGCTCCAAGATCATCAAGTTCGCCGGCTGCTACCACGGGCACGTCGACGCGCTGCTCGCCGCCGCCGGCTCCGGCGTGGCCACCCTCGGCCTGCCCGACTCGCCCGGCGTCACCGGCGCGGCGGCGGGCGAGACCATCGTGCTGCCGTACAACGACGTCGCCGCCGTCGAGGAGGCGTTCGCCGCGCAGGGGCAGCACATCGCCGCCGTCATCACCGAGGCGGCGGCCGGCAACATGGGCGTGGTCGCCCCGCGCGACGGGTTCAACGCCCAGCTCGCCCGGATCGCCCACGCGCACGGCGCGCTGCTCATCGTCGACGAGGTGATGACCGGGTTCCGGGTGTCCCGCTCCGGCTGGCACGGGCTCGACCCGGTCGACGCCGACCTGTGGACGTACGGAAAGGTCATGGGTGGCGGGCTGCCCGCCGCGGCCTTCGGCGGGCGCGCGGAGATCATGGCGCGACTCGCCCCGGCCGGGCCGGTCTACCAGGCCGGCACGCTCTCCGGAAACCCCCTCGCGTGCGCCGCCGGCCTGGCCACGCTGCGGCTGGCCGACGACGCCGTCTACCGCAGGCTCGACGACACGGCCGCCGTCGTGGGCAAGCTCGCCTCCGACGCGCTGGCCGCCGCCGGGGTCCCGCACCGCCTGTCGTACGCGGGCAGCATGTTCTCGATCTTCTTCACGGACGCCGACGTGGTCGACTACGACAGCGCGCGGACCCAGCAGGTCCCGGCGTTCCGGGCGTTCTTCCACTCGATGCTCGCCGACGGCGTCTACCTGCCGCCGAGCGCGTTCGAGTCCTGGTTCGTCTCGGCGGCGATCGACGACGCCGCCCTGGAGCGGATCGCCTCGGCCCTGCCGGCGGCGGCGAACGCGGCAGCGGCAGGCAACGGGGGGTAACCGGTGAGCAAGACGGTGGTGCATGTGCTGCGGCACGGTGAGGTGCACAACCCGGGCCAGATCCTCTACGGCCGGCTGCCCGGCTTCCGCCTGTCGGAGCTGGGCGTGCAGATGGCCAAGGCGGCGGCCCAGGGGCTCGCCGAGCGGCACGTGGTGCACGTGGTGGCCAGCCCGCTCGAACGCGCCCAGCAGACCGCCGAGCCGATCGCCGCCCAGTTCGGCCTGCCCGTCGGGGTGGACGAGCGGCTGATCGAGAGCGCCAACTGGTTCGAGGGCAAGAAGGTCTCCCCGGGCGACGGGTCGTTCCGCGACCCGCGCAACTGGTGGGTGCTGCGCGACCCGGTCACCCCGAGCTGGGGCGAGGCGTACCGGGCGATCGCCGAGCGGATGTTCGCCGCCCTGCACGCCGCCCGCGTCGCCGCCGAGGGCCGGGAGGCCGTGCTGGTCTCCCACCAGCTCCCCATCTGGACCCTGCGCCGGTACGTCGAGCGCAAGCGGCTCTGGCACGACCCGCGCAAGCGGCAGTGCGGGCTGGCCAGCCTCACCTCGTTCCACTTCGACGGCGCGAAGGTGGTGGGCATCGGCTACTCGGAGCCCGCCGCCCACCTCGTCGCCACATCGCCGACCGCCCGGACGGCCAAGGGGGCCTGATGCCAGCCCGAAGGTGGATCGCCGGACTCCTCGCGGCCGTGACGGCCACGGCGGCGCTGGCCGGCTGCTCCGGCGACAGCCAGGAGCGGCGCTGCGCCACCACCGACGGGGTCATCGAGTGCGCCCCCGACGAGCGCTCCGCCGCGCCGAAGCTCGCCGGTGAGCTGCTCACCGGCGGCAGCTACGACATCGCGAAGGACCTCGGGCAGGTCGTCGTGGTCAACTTCTGGGGCTCCTGGTGCCCGCCCTGCCGCGCCGAGGCCGACGACCTGGAGGCCACCTACCAGGCCACCAAGGGCTCCGGGGTGACGTTCCTCGGCATCAACGTGCAGGACAACCGGGACAAGGCCCTGGCGTTCGAGGAAGGTCGGGTCACCTACCCGAGCCTGTTCGACCCGCCGAGCCGGCTGGCCCTCGCCTTCGACATCGCGCCGAACACCATCCCGGCCACCGTGATCCTCGACCGGGACGGCCGGGTCGCCGTGGTCATCCGGTCGGCGGTCACCCAGGACCGGCTGCAACCGATCGTCGAGCGGATCGCCGCCGAGAAGCCCGCGCCCGACGGTTCCCGCTGATGGGCGAGACCTTCCACGACATCGCCAGCGGCGGCCCGCTGCTGCTGGCCATCGGCGCGGCGGCGCTCGCCGGGCTGGTCAGCTTCCTCTCCCCGTGCATCCTTCCCCTGGTCCCCGGCTACCTGTCCTACGTGACGGGCCTGGCCGGCACCGACCTGGAGCGTGCAAGGAAGGGCCCCCTGTCAACGCCTTCGGTAGAGCAGGGGCCCCCTGTTGACACCCCCGGGTCGGGTGAGCCGGCCGGCGGCGGGCACCCCGACGGGGGCGGGGTCGCCGTGCGGGAACGGGCGGCGGAGCGTACCCGGGAGGGCAGCCGGACCGGCGCGGCCGTGAAGGGGCGGGTGCTCGCCGGGACGCTGCTCTTCATCGCCGGCTTCACCGCCGTCTTCACCGCCACCGCGATCCTCTTCGCCAGCGTCGGCCGGGTCCTCATCCAGTACGAGCGGCAGTTGGAGATCGGCGCGGGCGCGCTGATCATCGTGCTCGGGCTGGCGTTCGTCGGGGTGCTCCCCGGCCTGCAACGGGAGTTCCGCATCCAGCGGCTGCCCGCCGCCGGCCTGCTCGGGGCCCCCGTCTTCGGCGCGGTCTTCGCGCTGAGCTGGATGCCCTGCACCGGCCCGACGCTCGCGGCGGTGCTCGGCATGGCCACCCCCGGCGGGCAGCTCGACCGAGCCGTGGTGCTCGCCGTGGCGTACTGCCTCGGGCTGGGGGTGCCGTTCGTCGTCTTCGGGCTGGCCTTCCACCGGCTGCTCGGGGTGTTCCGCGCCGTGCGGCGCAACAGCCGCTGGGTCACCCGCGTCGGCGGGGTCCTGCTGATCCTGATCGGCCTGGCGCTGGTCACCGGCGGGTGGACCAACTTCGTGATCTGGTTGCAGACCACCGTCGGCGTGGGCGAGGTGAGCATCTGATGACGGTCGTCGAGGACCGGCCGGCCCCGCCGGCCGACGCCCCCCGCCGCCGGCCCAACCCCGTGCTGGCCCTGCTGCGCAACTCGTGGCGGCAGCTCACCAGCATGCGTACGGCGCTGATCCTGCTGTTCCTGCTCGCGGTCGCCGCGATCCCCGGCTCGGTGCTGCCGCAGCGCGGGGTCAACCCGGAGAACGTCAACAAGTACTTCGTCGAGCACCCCGACCTGGCCCCGAAGCTGGACCGGATCGGCGCGTTCGAGGTGTTCGGCTCGGTCTGGTTCTCGGCGATCTACCTGCTGCTGTTCACCTCGCTGATCGGCTGCATCGTGCCCCGGCTGCGCGACCACGTGCGCGCCCTGCGGGCGAAGCCACCGGCCGCGCCGAAGCGGCTGGACCGGCTGCCCCAGCACGCCGTGCTGACCGGCGTCGCCACCTCCGGTCCCGCAACCGTCGAGGGGACCGCGGCCGTCGAGGCCATCGCCGCCGAGCTGCGCCGCCGCCGCTGGCGCGTCCAGGTGCGCGGCACCGAGGTCTCCGCCGAGAAGGGCTACCTCAAGGAGACCGGCAACCTGCTGTTCCACACCTCGCTCATCGCCGTGCTGCTCGGGGTCGCGCTCGGCTCGTGGTACGGCTGGCACGGCAACAAGCTGCTGGTGGCCGGCGCGGACAACGCGTTCTGCAACACCCGGCAGCAGTACGCCGAGGCCAAGCTCGGCCCCCGCGTCGACAGCGCCGACCTGCCGCCGTTCTGCCTGACGCTGAAGAAGTTCGACGCGACGTTCCTGGAGTCGACGCAGCCGGAGTCGTACCGGGCGACGGTCGACGTGGAGGAGGCGGGCCGGGCCACCCGCACCGCGTCCTTCTCGGTGAACGACCCGCTGCGCCTCGGCGGCGCCAACGTCTACCTGCTCGGCCACGGGTACGCGCCGGTCCTGCGCTACACCGACCGCTACGGCAAGACGCAGACCAGCAACTTCCCGTTCCTGACCACCGGGGACGCCACCCTCACCAGCGAGGGCGTGGCCGCGTTCCCCGACGTCAACGTCGACCCGGCCACGGGGAAGCGGAACGCCGACCTCCAGGTCGCCTTCGAGGGGCTCTACCTGCCCACCGCGCCGCAGCAGCCCCCGTTCACCCGGTCGGAGTTCCCGACCGAGCGCAACCCGGCGGTGGTGCTGGTCGCCTACCGGGGCAACCTGGGCATGGACGCCGGCATCCCCGGCTCGGTCTACCAGCTCGACCAGCGCCAGGTCAGCAACGGCAAGCTCAAGCAGATCGGCGACCGCAAGCTCGCCGTCGGCGAGAAGTGGACGTTGGACGACGGCAGCGTGCTGGAGTTCGTCGGCACGCAGCCGTACATCACGATCTCGGTCCGGTACGACCCCGGCTCGGCCCTGCTGCTGGTCAGCTCGACGACGCTGCTGATCGGCCTCATGGGTGCGCTGTTCGGCAAGCGTCGCCGGGTCTGGTTCCGCGTCACGCCGGCCGGGACGCCCCCGGCGACCGGGGCGACGGAGACTGCGGCGGACCCCGCCGGTGGATCTCCGACGGCCGGTAGTAGCTTGGTGGAGGCCGGTGGCCTGCCGCGCACCGACTATCCAGGGTTCGCCGACGAGTTCGCGCAGCTCGTCGCCGCCATCCGCGGCGACGGTACGCCGGGCGAGCGGGCCGGCGAGGCAACAGCGCGTGGCCCGGCCGGGACGCGAGAAGGAGCGCAGTGATGTCCGCACTCTCCGACCAACTGGTCACGTTCGCGACCCTGGCGTACCTGATCGCGATGATCAGCCACGCCGTCGAGTACGCCCTGGGCAACGCCCGCGCCGTCGCCCGGCCCGCCGCGCCCGCGCGCGAGCTGGTCGGGGCGGGGGTGGGTGCCGGGGGCAGCGTCCTTCCCGACGGTCCCGTCGCCAAGGCCGACGCCCCGCCGGTCGGCGTCGACCGTTCGACGGCCCGGGGCCGGCTCGCCGGCCGGGTGGCGGTGTGGATCACCGCGCTCGCCGCCGCGCTGCACCTCGGCGCCACGGTCACGCGCGGCATCGCCGCCGACCGGATGCCCTGGGGCAACATGTACGAGTTCGTGCTGACCGTGTCGTTCATCGGCACGGCGGCGTGGCTCGCCGTGCTGTGGAAGCGCCCCTCGCTGCGCCGCCTCGGGCTGTTCCTCACCCTCGTCATGGTGCTGCTGCTGGCGTTCGCCGAGCTGAAGCTCTATGTCGAGGTGGTGCCGCTGACCCCGGCGCTCAACTCCTACTGGTTCGTCGTGCACGTGTCGACGATCAGCTTCTCGTCGGGCATCTTCCTGCTGGGCGTCGTGCCGGCGGTCGCGTTCCTCATGCGCAACGGCTACGAGCAGGGCAAGCGCAGCTTCCCGTACACCCTGGCGAAGCGGCTGCCGGCGGCGGCCGGCCTGGAGCGGCTGACCTTCTCGCTGCACGCCTTCGCGTTCCCGGTCTTCACCTTCGCGGTGATCGCCGGTGCGATCTGGGCGGAGGCCGCGTGGGGCCGGCCGTGGGGCTGGGACCCGAAGGAGACCTGGGCGTTCATCTCCTGGGTGGTCTACGCGGGCTACCTGCACGCCCGGGCCACCCCGAGCGTGCGACGCAACGTGGCGACCTGGCTCGCCATCGTCGGCTTCCTCACCGTGCTGATGAACCTGTTCGGCGTCAACTTCTTCTTCACCGGCCTGCACTCGTACGCCGGGGTGAGCTGACCCCCACCGGGTCCGACCCGCACGAGCGGGCCGGACCCGGCCCGGGTCAGTGGCAGGTGCCGGTGCCCGAGTCGGTGAAGGTGGCGCCGACCACCGGCAGGAACTGCCAGGTGTAGCTGCCCGGCGAGAGCGTCAGCTTGAGCACCCCGAAGGTGCGTCCGTTCTTGACCTCGCTGTTGGCGGCGGGCTCGGGGAACGAACTCTGGAGCGAACGGCCCCCGGTGCCCACCACGAACTCCCGGATGCCCCGGGCCGGGTCGGCGACCCCCGACGGGTCCTGCGGGGCGAACCGCTCGTACTGGTGGTTGTGCCCGTTGATGACGATCTCGGCGCCGGCGTCGTAGAGCGCCTGGAACAGGGGCCGGACGCTAGACGATTCCCGGCCGCCGGAGCTGAACAGCGGGTGATGATATTGGGCCAGGGTGCAGCGGGTCGGGTGCGCGGCCAGGTCCGCGCGCAGCCACCGCTCCTGCGCCGAGCCGGCCTGGCAGCCGCCCACCTTCGAGCAGTTGGTGTTCAGCACGACGATGTGCCAGCCGGCCTTGTCGAAGGAGTAGTAGCCCTTGCCGGGCGGCAGCACCGGGCCGAAGTAGTCGAAGGTGGGTTTGGCGTTGGCCGTCAGATAGTCGTGGTTGCCGAGGATGGGCTTCGTCCGGTCCTTGAACCGGCCCCAGGTCGGGTCGTAGCAGTTGGCGAGCTGGTCAGCCGTGCCGCTGTCGGTCAGGTCGCCGCCGGCCATGACGGTGCCGGGCTCGCGGGCGACGATCTGCGCGGTCTGCGTGGCGCCGGTGGTGCTGCACGCGGAGATGTCCCCTGCGTTGAGCAGCACGTTGTCGCCCGTGGACGGGTTGCCGGTGCCGACGACCAGTTGCGGGGAGAAGGCACCGGACTCCCGGCTGTCGTAGAAGGCGCCGTCCGGGTTGGTGGACGACAGGGAGAAGGCGACGAGGCCGTTGCCGGTGACGGCGCTGGTGACGTCCAGCTCGTACCAGGTGTTGCTGCGCACCGTGCCGATCGACCCGAACGGTCCGCCGATCGACGGCGGCCGGGTGGCGTACGTCAGCGTGCGCTCCGACCAGTCGGTGCCGGCCTGCTGCGCGGTGCCGCCGGCCGGGCTGGGGGCGTTGGGGGTGTTCTGGACGTGCAGCCGGAGGCGGGCGCTGCTGACCGGGTCGGTCAGCCGGGTGACCGTGAACTGGAGGTACGAGATCCGGGTCGGGGCGGCACCGACCACGAGCGAGTTGGTGCTGTTGAAGTTCGTGTTCGGGCTCGACGAGCTGACGTAGGTGTCCTGGCTGGGGAGGAACGTCACGGTCGTGGTGGCCGCCGCTGCCGGCGGCGCGCCGCCGAGCAGCCCGGCCACGAGGGCGAGGGCCGCCAGCACGCTGTGGAGAGCGCGTCTGCTCATGGGGATCTCCGTCCGGGCCGGCCGACCGCCACAGGTCGCGGCGCTGCCTCCCGGCCCGCCCATGCCCGGCGAGTGGACCCCGGGGCCCGTCACCGTCGTGTCAACGGTTGGTCACCGTCGGGTCAGCACCTCGTCGACCCGGCGCGTCACCTGGTAGGCGATCTCCGGCACGTCGGCCAGCTCGATCCGGTCCGACCGCATGGCGAGTTGGGCGTGCAGCTCCCGCGCCACGGCGTCGCGGATGCGGACCAGCAGGGGCGAGAGGCCGTCCGGGTCGCCGGACACGTACGCGTCGCTCATGCCCCCATCATGCATGTCGCCGGGGTGCTCTCTCGGGGCGAGCGCCCGCTCCCCTGCCCGGTGATCAAGAGGTTTGCGTCATCGCATAGATCAACTATGACGCTTTTCTCTTGATCACCGATCCGGGAAGCGGGGGGTGCGGGGGGCTGCCCAGCCCAGGAAGCGCGCGTGCAGGGCGCCGGGATTCGGCGCGTCGTGCGGGTCGAGCCGATACAGATCGTCGACGGCGTTGTACAGCATTCCGGCGAGGTAGATCGACAGAGCGATGGGGCTGTTCCGGTAGTCGGTCAGGAGGGTCAGCCGCGCCGTTGCGCAGGGCCACGGCGCGCCGCAGGCCCGGCAGAGCCAGAGCGGGCGAAGGGGTACGTGCAGCCGCGTGGGCCGTGCACAGCCGGTCATCGCGCTCTCCTCGCTCTCGGTGGGTGGCCTGGCGGCGGGGCCGTCCGTCGCCGACGTGCCGGACGGCCCCGCGACGGTTGCGCCCGTCCTTTCGGGTCGGATCCGGGCGGTTCCGTTGTGCACAGTCTGGCGAGGACCCCGCTACCGTGAGAAGGTGACTGGTTGCCCTGTGTGTTGGCCGGGGTGCTCGGTGAATGCCGTGAGAAACGCGGAAACGACGGTGAGGGGACGCGGGGATGGACGAGCGCCTGCGGGTGTTGATCGATGAGCTACGGCACATGCGGGCCGCCCGGAGGATGACCCAGGAGGACCTGGCGAAGGCGGTCAACTATTCGCCGTCGACGGTGGCGATGGTCGAGACCGGGGCGCGCAAGCCGCCGCCGGACTTCTGGGAGTTGGTCGACGTGGCGCTCGACACGGGCGGCGCGTTCGCGCGCATGCTGGTCCGCCTCGGGTCGCTGCAGTGGATGCGGGAGTGGGAGGCCAACGAGCGGCAGGCCACCGTGCTCCGGTCGTTCGAGAACACGGTGGTGCCGGGGTTGCTCCAGACGGCGGCGTACGCCCGCGCGCTGTTCCGCAGCGTCGGCCTCTTCGACGAGCCGGAGGTGGAGCAGCGGGTGGAGGCGCGACTGGCGCGGCAGGCGGTGCTCACCGGGGAACGCCCGCCGCAGCTCGTCGCGGTGCTCGACGAGCACGTGCTGCGCCGCCCGGTCGGCGGCCCGGTGGTGATGCGCGAGCAATCGCTGCGCCTGGTGAAGCTGGCCACCGAGCATCCCCGGGTGCGGCTGCACGTCGTGCCCGGCACGGTCGGCGCGTATCCGGGTGTCGCCGGGGCCTTCGTACTGGCTACGCTGCCCACCGGGGAGGACGTCGTCTATCTCGACGATCAGCTCAAGGGCCAGGTGATCGACCACACCGGGGACGTGCTGGCGGTCCGGTCGGCCTGGGAGTCGATCCAGGGCGAGGCGCTGCCACCCCGACAGTCGATCGACCTGTTGACGGAGGTGGCAAAGTCATGGAGCTGACCGGCGCGCGGTGGCGCACCAGCACCCGGAGCAGCACCAACGGCGGCAACTGCGTCGAGGTGGCCGACAACCTCTCCGGCGTGGTCGGCGTGCGCGACAGCAAGGACCGCGACGGCGATGTGCTGACGTTCGCCCCGGCCGCCTGGCGAGCCTTCGTGGCACTGGCCCGCACCCGCTGACCGGCACGCGGCGTCAGCCGCGCAGGAAGGGGAGCAGGAGGGCGGTCAGCTCGGCCGGGCGCTCCTCGAACAGCCAGTGGCCGCAGTCCTCGACCACCCGGCCCTCGACCGTGCGGGCGTACCGGCGCACCTGGTCGGCCACCTGCCCGCCGAGGCTGGCCCCGGCCCCGACGGCGAGCACCGGCATCGGCAGCGGCCGCTTCCGGTACGCCGCGTTGTCCGCGACGTCCTGCCCGAACGCGCGGAAGTAGGCGAAGCTGGCCCGCAGGTGCGCCGGGTCCTTCAGATGCCGGGCGTACTCCTCGATGTCGTCCGCGCCGATGCTGCCCTTGTGCACCATGATCGAGTCGGTGAAGCGGTCCACCCAGAGCGACTCCCGGCCGGCGACCAGCTCCTCCGGCAGGCCGTTGGTGAGGTTGAAGAAGCCGAAGTTCCACACCGCCGGCCCGGCGGCGGTCAACGCGGGAAACGCGTAGATGCTCTCGTCGGGGATCGGTGCCTCGGTCAGCACCAGCCGGGACACCGTGCCGGGGTGCGCGGCGGCGTAGGCGTACGCGACCATGGTGCCCACGTCGTGGCCGACCAGCCGGATGTCGTCGGCCAGGCCCAGGCCGGTCAGCAGCCCGTGCAGGTCGGCGGCGACGGTCTTCTTGTCGTACCCGCCGGGCGGGGCGTCGCTGTCGCCGAAGCCGCGCAGGTCGGGGGCGATCACGTGGTACGAGTCGGCCAGCTCCGGCAGCAGCCCCCGCCACATCCGCCAGCACTGCGGGTAGCCGTGCAGCAGCACCAGGGTCGGCCCCCGGCCGCCCCGGACGTAGTTGATCGCCACCGCGCCGACCTGGGCCCGTTGCTCGGTGAACCCCGCCGGCACCCGCCCGTCGCCCATCGCCGCCCCCGTCCCGACCCCGGCGGCCCGACCACCCGTCGCACCGCCACCCGTACCAACGAGCGCCGATCGGGTGGGGAGACGCCCGCCGCCCGGGTGACCGGGCTTGTTGACAGGGGGCCCTTCCTCTGCAGGAAGCGTCAACAAGGGGCCCTTCCTTGCACCTCAGCACGGTGCGGGAGACTGGGGGCATGGCGGTTCGTGGGTTCCCGTACACCGATCTGAAGGACTTCCTCGCGGCCCTGGAGCGGGCGGGGGAGCTGCGCCGCGTCCGCGTCCCCGTGGACCCGACGCTGGAGATCAGCGAGATCGTCACCCGGACCGTGCGCGAGGGCGGCCCCGCGCTGCTGTTCGAGCGCCCCACCCGGGGTGAGCTGCCGGTGGCGATCAACCTGTTCGGCACCGAGAAGCGGATGGCGATGGCGCTGGGCGTCGACTCGCTCGACGAGATCGGCGCGCGGATCGGCGCGCTGATCAAGCCGGAGCTGCCCGTCGGCTGGTCCGGCATCCGCGAGGGCCTCGGCAAGGTCATGCAGCTCAAGTCGGTGCCGCCGCGCAAGGTCAAGACGGCCCCGTGCCAGCAGGTGGTCTACTCCGGCGACGACGTCGACCTGGGCCGGCTGCCCGGCCTCCAGGTCTGGCCCGGCGACGGCGGGATCTTCCACAACTACGGGCTCACCCACACCAAGCACCCCGAGACCGGCAAGCGCAACCTCGGCCTCTACCGGCTCCAGCAGCACTCCCGCAACACCCTCGGCATGCACTGGCAGATCCACAAGGACTCGACCGCCCACCACGCGGTGGCCGAGCGGCTCGGCCAGCGCCTGCCCGTCGCGGTCGCGATCGGCTGCGACCCGGTCGTCTCGTACGCGGCCAGCGCGCCGCTGCCCAGCGACATCGACGAGTACCTGTTCGCCGGGTTCCTGCGCGGCGAGCGGGTCGAGATGGTCGACTGCCTCACCGTCCCGCTCCAGGTGCCCGCGCACGCCCAGATCGTGCTGGAGGGCTACCTGGAGCCCGGCGAGCGGCTGCCCGAGGGGCCGTTCGGCGACCACACCGGCTTCTACACCCCGGTCGAGCCGTTCCCCGTGCTGCACATCGAGACGATGACCATGCAGCGCGACGCCGTCTACCACTCGATCGTCACCTCGAAGCCGCCGCAGGAGGACCACGGCCTCGGCAAGGCCACCGAGCGGATCTTCCAGCCGCTGCTCAAGCTGCTGATCCCCGACATCGTCGACTACGACCTGCCGGCCGCCGGGGTCTTCCACAACTGCGCGATCGTGTCGATCCGCAAGCGTTACCCGAAGCACGCCCAGAAGGTGATGAACGCGATCTGGGGCGCGCACCTGATGTCGCTGACCAAGCTGATCGTGATCGTGGACGAGGACTGCGACGTGCACGACTACCACGAGGTCGCGTTCCGGGCGTTCGGCAACGTCGACTACGCCCGCGACCTGCTGCTCACCGAGGGGCCCGTCGACCACCTCGACCACTCCTCCTACCAGCAGTTCTGGGGCGGCAAGGTCGGCGTCGACGCCACCCGCAAGCTGCCCTCCGAGGGCTACACCCGGGGCTGGCCCGAGGAGATGACCATGGCCCCCGAGGTCGTCTCCCTGGTCGACAAGCGCTGGAAGGAGTACGGGATCTGATGGCCACCGCCGCCGCTGCGCCCGCGCGGCCGGGCCGCGTCAAGTCCTTCCTCAAGCTCGTCGCGATCGAGCACTCCGTCTTCGCGCTGCCGTTCGCGTACCTGTCGGCGCTGACCGCGATGCAGGTCGACGGCGGCCGGGTGCGCTGGCTCGACCTGCTGCTGATCACCGTGGCGATGGTCGGGGCGCGGACGTTCGCCATGGCCGCCAACCGCATCCTCGACCGGCGGATCGACGCGCGGAACCCGCGTACCGCCGCCCGGGAACTGGTCACCGGGGCGGTGAGCGTGCGGACGGCCTGGACCGGCGCGGGCGTCGCGCTCGTGGTGTTCCTCGCCGCCGCCGCCCTGCTCAACCCGCTCTGCCTGGCGCTCGCGCCGCTCGCGGTGGTCCCGCTGGTCGTCTACCCGTACGGCAAGCGGTTCACCAACTGGCCGCACGCGATCCTCGCGGTCGCCCAGGCGGTCGGCCCGGTCGGCGCGTGGCTCGCCGTCACCGGCACCTTCGCCGGCTCGTGGCCGGCGTTTCTGCTCGGCGCGGCCGTCGGCCTGTGGATCGGCGGCTTCGACCTGATCTACGCCTGCCAGGACGCCGAGGTCGACCGCGAGATCGGCGTGCACAGCGTGCCCGCGCGGTACGGGCTGCGGTTCGCCCTGCACGCCTCCACCGTCGCGCACGTGGTGACGTTCGCGCTGTTCGTCTGGTTCGGGGCGCTCGTCGGGTTCGGCTGGCCGTGGTGGATCGGGCTGGCCCTCACCGCCGCCGCGTTCGGCTACCAGCACCTCGTGGTCAGCCCGACAGACCTGAGCAAGGTCAACCGGGCGTTCTTCACGGCGAACGGGTTCGTCGGCATCGCGCTGTTCGTGTTCGCGCTGGTCGACCTCGTGGCCAGGCTGGGCCTGCGCCCCTGAGCGAGCCCCCGCCGCCCGCGTCGCCGTCCCCCGGGTCGCCGCCCCCCGGCGCTGCTCCCGCCGCTGGCCAGCGTGGCTAGGAAGGGGCCCCTGCTCTACCGGAAGCGTTGAGAAGGGGCCCCTCGTTACCACCACCGCCGTAGCGGGCGCTCTCCAGCGTCCAGTCGATCGTGCCCCGGACGGCGGCGGCGACCCCGTCGAGGTGGTCGGCGACCGCCTCGTCCAGCGCCGGCCCGAACGACGGCACGCCCGCGCGCAGCTCGACGAAGCGGCGCATCGCCGTCCGCCACCACTCGGCGGCCGGGTCGAGCGCCGCCTCCACCCCGACGCCCCGCTCGGCGGCCAGCGCCAGCACCAGGTTGTGCCCGCCGGAGGTGGCCCGGTCCCGCTCCAGCGAGGCGATGTCGTTGTACCAGGAGAGCAGGTCGTTGCCGAGATCGCCGATCTCGCGCAGCAGCGGGTGGTGGTACACCGCGTCGGGCAGCGGCCGGCCCGTCACGAACTCGATCAGCGGATACGACACGTACGCCGCCGAGGTGGCCCGGCGCAGCTCGACGTACCGGGCGACGTCCGGCGGGCGGCCGGCCGCCTTCTCCACCGCCTCCAGCCACGCGCCGTGCAGGTGGTGACCGACCGCGTCCGTGAACCTCTCCCGCCAGCGCGCCGGCATCCGGCGGCGCGGTTCCCGCCACGCCCGCACCAGCAGCCGGCGCAGTGGACCCGTGAGGCCCGGGTGCCGGCCTCGGGGCCCGTCGCGCAGCAGCCGGAGCGTCCCGTCCCGCAGGGCGAGGATCTCGTCGGGGCGCAGCCGGTCCGGCCGGTCGCAGGCGTCGTCGACCAGGAAGAACCAGGTGAACAGGGCCGCGATGGCCCGCAGGTCGGGCTCGGTGGCCTCCGGGTAGAGCCGGCCCGCGTACCGGGCGAACCGGGCGCGGGACAACCGGTCCAGGGCGGGGGAGTCCAACGGCAGGCCGACCCCGGGCAGCCGGTCGTCGAGCCAGCGTTGCACCCGGTCGGCGTACGGCGACAGCCGAGGCGGAATCGGGCAGTCGGCGCGCAGCGACCGGAGGATGTCGTCGGTCATCACCGATTCCCCCTGTGGGACGTGAATCGTTTTCGGCAGCATGGCAGGTCGACCCCGTGCGATGCCCCCCTACCCTGCCCCGGGGGTGGGGGCGGTCGGCGGTCCACCGCCGTGACCAGGCAGGCTGGAGGGCATGCGGGAACCATGGGTGGTGGGAGTCTCCGGCGCATCGGGCACGCCGTACGCGGCGGCGGTCGTCCGAGGGCTGCTCGACGCCGGCGAACCGGTGGACCTGGTCGTCTCCCGGGCCGCCCGGCTGACCATCCTCGACGAGACCGGGCGGGCCTTCCGCGACGGGCACTGGGCCGAGGACCTCGCCGCCTGGCTCAGCCGCGACCTGGGCGACGCCGACGTGCGGCACTGGCCCGCCGGCGACCTCGCCGCCGGCCCCAGCAGCGGCTCCTACCGGGTACGCGGAATGGCGGTCGTGCCGGCCAGCACGGCGGCCTGCGCCGGCATCGCGATCGGCCTGTCGAAGGACCTGTTGCAGCGGGCCGCCGAGGTCAACCTCAAGGAGCGCCGGCCGGTGGTGGTCGTGCCCCGCGAGACGCCGGTGACCCGCAGCCACCTGGAGCACCTGATCGCCCTGCACGACGCCGGGGCGGTGGTGCTGCCGGCCAGCCCCGGCTTCTACGGTGCCGGGGCGTCCGCCTCCGCGCAGCAGCTCGTCGACTTCGTGGCCGGGAAGGTGCTCGACGCGCTGGGCGTGCCGCACACGCTGTTCCGCCGCTGGTCCGGCGAGCTGGGCGCCACCCGCTCCTGAACCACGTCCGGGGCCGGTGGTCGGCCCTGCCGCTGCGGGCTTCCGACGCCGGGACCGGTGGCGGGACGCGGGCCGGACTGGCCGGCCCGTGCCCGTCAGCGCACCTGCTCAGTACATCCCGGCATTGGCCGGGCCAGGGCCGGTCGACGCGGCGGGGCCGACGTTACGGGCCTTCCCCATCTCGTCCGCCTCGTCCAGCATGCCCTCCCCCTCAAGCAGGGCCCGCACCTCGGATTCCCGAAACCGGCGATGCCCGCCTGGAGTCCGGATGCTGCCGATCCGGCCGGCCGCCGCCCAGCGCGTCACAGTTTTCGGGTCAACCCGAAACAGCGCGGCGACCTCACCCGGTGTCAGCAGGCGATCTCCAGTGTCCACAGCCCCCTCCTCGCGTCGACGAAGCCCCCGGCTGAACACACTGCCCCCGGCCGGTGCGAGCCCAGAGCCGTCATGAGGGACGTATGGCAATTACAGCACCAGCGACCTGGCCTGTCCGCCAAACGCGAAAAACGCACTGAGTGGGAAGTTAGTAAACTGGGGCGCCTCTGCTCTCCCTCGACCGAAGGTCTGCGGACACTCACCTACTGTCATGTGCAACGCATGCCGGGCGACCGGCGTTACGCCCCAACGACTAGGGTCACAGTCCGTGGACGCCATCGACCTGAGCCTCGTGGAGCTGTTGCAGGGCAACGCCCGACTCTCGTACGCCGAGCTGGCCCGCCAGGTCGGGCTCTCCGCCCCGGCCGTGCACGAGCGGGTCGGCAAGCTGGAGTCGAGCGGCGTCGTGCGGGCCTACCGGGCCGAGGTCGAGCCCGAGGCCATCGGCCTCGGCGTGACCGCGCTCATCGGGATCGTCGAGGACTCCGGCGGCGACACCGACGACGTGCTGGAGGCGTTCCGGCGGATGCCCGAGATCGAGTCCTGCTACTTCATGGCGGGAGTCGAGTCGTTCCTGCTCAAGGCCCGGGTCGGCACCATCGCCGAGCTGGAGCAGCTGATCGTGCGGCTGAACCGTACCCCCGGGGTGGCCTCCACCCGGACGGGCATCGCGCTGTCCACCAAGTGGGAGAACCGCCCGCAACCGCTCGCCCGCCCCGCGACCTGACCGGGCCGCGACCAGGGCCGATCCGCTTGCTACGTTTCCGAGCATGACTCATCTCGACCGGTGCGACGAGGCCAGCCGGCGCTGGGTGACCGAGGCGATCGCCACGGTCGAGGCCGACGCCAACCGGTCCGCCGACACCCACCTCCTGCCGTTCCCGCTGCCCCGCGAGTGGGGCATCGACCTCTATCTCAAGGACGAGTCGGTGCACCCCACCGGCTCCCTCAAGCACCGGCTCGCCCGCTCCCTGTTCCTGTACGGGCTCTGCAACGGCTGGATCGGCCCCGGGACGACGATCGTCGAGGCGTCCTCCGGCTCGACGGCGGTCTCCGAGGCGTACTTCGCCCGGATGCTGGGGCTGCCGTTCATCGCGGTCATGCCGGCGTCCACCTCGCCCGAGAAGATCACCCAGATCGAGTTCCAGGGCGGGCGCTGCCACCTCGTCGACGACCCGGCCAAGGTGGTGGTCGAGGCGCGCTGGCTCGCCGAGGACTCCGGCGGGCACTTCATGGACCAGTTCACGTACGCCGAGCGGGCCACCGACTGGCGGGGCAACAACAACATCGCCGAGTCGATCTACGCCCAGCTCGCGCTGGAGCGGCACCCCGTACCGGCCTGGATCGTCGTCGGGGCCGGCACCGGCGGCACCAGCGCCACCATCGGCCGCTACACCCGGTTCCGGCGGCTGCCCACCAAGCTCTGCGTGGTCGACCCGGAGAACTCGGCGTTCTACCCCGCCTGGCAGGCCGCCGACTGGTCGGTGTGCACCGGCCGGGGCTCGCGGATCGAGGGCATCGGCCGGCCCAGCGTGGAGGCGTCGTTCCTGCCCGCCGTGGTGGACCGGATGGTCCAGGTGCCCGACGCCGCGTCCCTGGCCGCCATGCGGGCCGGCTCGGCCCTGCTCGGCCGCCGCGTCGGCGGCTCCACCGGCACCAACCTGTGGGGCGCGTTCGGCCTGATCGCCGGCATGCTCGCGGAGGGCCGCACCGGCTCGGTGGTCACCCTGATCTGCGACCCGGGGGACCGGTACGCCGACACGTACTACGCCGACGACTGGGTGGCCGGGCAGGGCCTCGACCTCGCCCCGCACCTGGCCACCGTCGACCGTTTCCTGGCGACCGGCGCCTGGCCCGCGTGACGTGCCAGGAAGGGCCCCCTGTCAACGCATTCTGTTGGACAGGGGACCCCTGCTGACACGGGGCGCGCGACCGCGAGCCCTCAGCGCGGGGCGATGCGTTCGGCCAGGCCCGGATAGCGCAGCACCCAGCCGCCCGGGTCGACGTCCAGCTCCGTGGTGAACGTTTCGCTGGCGAAGCGGACCCGGCCGGGCCCGAGCGCCGTGTAGACCTGCTCGGCGGGCAGCACCATCAGGCTGGGCACCTGCACCCACGCCACGGTGATCCGGTGCGCCGCCCCCGGCTCCGCCGCGCCCGGAGGCGAGGTCGTGGTCGCGGCCGGGGCCAGCCCGAGCCGGCGTACCGGAAGGGTGTTGAACAGCGGCGAACCGCCCAGGTCGACGTCCACCGCGCCCGCCAGCCGGTCCGGATCGTCGAGGCCGGGCAGGCCGGCCGCCGGATGCCCGGCCGCCCGCAACGCCGCGTCCAGGTCGCCCTGCTCGGCGGCGGTCACCCGCCACCGGTCACCCGCCGGCTCCAGGCGTACGCTCCGCTGCCAGCCCGCGCCCTCCGCCTCGACCTCCAGCCGGCTGGTCGCCCAGTCGGGCCCGACCGTCAGCCGGTACCGGCAGGTGTAGGGGATCGGGTCGACGGCGAGCACGACGCCCTGCGCGCCGAGCCCGGCGCCGTCGTCGAACACCACGTGCTCGCTGCCGGCGGTGTCCGTCCGGGCCCAGAACAGCGACTTCGGCATTGTCGGCATGAACCGGACGTTACGGCACGCCGGGGTCGCCGTCAGCGCAAGCGGAAACGCCGCCGCGGAGCGTGGGCTCCGCGGCGGCGTTCCGGTCGTCGTCAGAATCAGTGGGTACGCGCCGGCGGTCGCCCGCCGAAGCCGCGCCGGTCGTCACGGGGCCGGTCGTCCCGTCCGCGCCCCTCGGGGCGGAAGCCGCCCCGCCGGTCGCCGGTACGTGGGTCCCCGCCCCGCTCGCCGAAGCCCCGCTCACCGAAGCGGCGCTCGCCCGTGGGGCGGTCGCCGGTGGGCCGGTCGTCGTGGCGGCGGTCGCCGCCGGGCCGGTCGCCGTAGCGACGTTCCCCACCGGCGCGCTCGTCGAACCGACGCGGGCCGGCCGTCCGGTCGCCGAAGCGCCGCTCGCCGGTGGGCCGGTCACTGGTCGGCCGGTCGCCGTAGCGCCGCTCGCCGGTGGGCCGGTCACTGGTCGGCCGGTCGCCGTAGCGCCGCTCGCCGGTCGGCCGGTCGCCGTAGCGGCGGTCGCCACCGGAGCGGTCGTCGAACCGGCGCTCGCCGAAGCCCCGGTCGCCCTGGTCGTCGTGGCGGCGCTCGCCCGTCGGGCGGTCACCGAACCGGCGGTCCCCGCCGACGCGCTGTTCCCGATCGCCGTACCGCCGCTCGCCGAAGCCGCGTTCGCCGGTGGGCCGGTCGCTGTAGCGGCGCTCGCTGGTCGGCCGGTCGCCGTAGCCGCGTTCGCCGGTGGGCCGGTCGCTGGTCGGTCGGTCGCCGTAGCGGCGCTCGCCGAAGCTGCGTTCGCCGGTGGGCCGCTCGCCGTAGCGGCGCTCGCCCCGGCCGTCCCGGTCGCCGTAGCGGCGCTCGCCCCGCTCCTCGAACCGGCGCGGACCGGCCGGACGGTCGCCGTGCCGGCGCGGGGCGGGCGGCTCGTCGCGGACCGGCACGCCGCTGGGCTCCTGGGCGCCGGTCAGCTCGGCCAGGGCCGGGTCGCCGGCCCGGACCCGGGTCTCCGCCGGCTCGACGCCGGCCTTCTGCAACATGGCGAGGGTGGTCCGACGCTGCTTGGGCAGCACCAGCGTGGCCACCGCACCCGACTCGCCGGCCCGGGCGGTACGCCCCGCCCGGTGCAGGTAGTCCTTCGGGTCCTTCGGCGGGTCCACGTGCAGCACCAGGGAGACGCCGTCCACGTGGATGCCCCGGGCGGCGACGTCCGTGGCGACCAGCACGCTCATCCGGCCCTCGCGGAACTCGGCCAGGGTCTTGGTGCGCATCCGCTGCGTCTTGCCCCCGTGCAGCCCACCGGCCCGTACGCCGACGGCGGCGAGCTGCTCGACGAGCCGGTCCACCCCGAGCTGGGTGCGGGCGAAGAGCATCGTCCGGCCGGACCGGGCGGCGATGGACGCCGCCACGGCGAACTTGTCGTGCGGCGGGATCAGCAGCAGGTGGTGGTCCATGGTGGACACGGCGGCGGTGGCCGGGGCGGTCGAGTGGGTGACCGGGTCGGTCATGAACCGCTTGACCAGCGAGTCCACGTCACCGTCCAGGGTGGCGGAGAAGAGCAGCCGCTGGCTGCCGGCCGGCGTCTTGGCCAGCAGCTCGGTGACCTCCGGCAGGAAGCCCATGTCGGCCATCTGGTCGGCCTCGTCGAGCACGGTCACCTCGACGTCGTCGAGGTGGCAGACGCCCCGGTTGATCAGGTCGCCCAGCCGGCCGGGGGTGGCCACGACGATCTCCACGCCCCGCCGGAGCGCGTCGATCTGCCGGTCGTACGGCACGCCGCCGACGGCGGTCTTCAGGAAGATCCCGACCGCCTTGCCGAGCGGCACGAGCGCGTCGTTGACCTGCATGGCCAGCTCCCGGGTGGGCACCAGCACCAGGGCCCGGGGGTGCAGCGGGCGGGCCCGGTTGCGCTTGGCGAGCCGGGCGATCACCGGCAGGCCGAAGGCGAGGGTCTTGCCGGAGCCGGTCTGGCCCCGACCGAGGACGTCGCGCCCGGCGAGGGCGTCGGGCACGGTGGCCCGCTGGATCGGGAACGGCGTGGTGATGCCCAGCCGGTCGAGCGCCTGGACCAGCGACTCGGGCAGGCCGAGCGCGCCGAAGTCCACGGCGACGTCGGACTCGGCGTCGGGTTCGCCGGCGTCGGCCTCGGCCTCGGCGGGTTCGTCGGCGGCGGCGTCGAGCCCCGCGTCGTCGACGACGGCGGTTTCGAGCGCCGCGTTGTCGTCGACGGTGCCGCGGGGGGCGGTCCCGGCGACGTCGGCGGAGCCGGTCTCGGCGGCGGGGGCGTCGGTCGGGTCGTTCGCCTCGGCCGTGGTGTCGAGGACGGACGGGAACGTGCTGGGGTCAGCAAACGTGGTCAAGAAATGCCTTTCGAGCGGGGCGCATCTTCGCGATGGCCTGCCGCAGCTGAACGCCGCCGGATCGCCCGCAAGATCGCCCATGGGCGCGCCTCACGCGCGCCGGGTCAAGGATCACGACAAGTGTACGGCGACAAGGCAAACCCGCCACCGTGCCACGAGACCGTAGTGGGCGGGCTCACCATCCCCGGCCCGCTCAGCCGCCCTCCGGTCCGCCTCGGTGGCCTGTGCGGTCCGCTCAGGCGTCCCGCCGGCCTGCTCAGCTGTTGAGGAGGCCGCCGACCAGCCCGTCCATCGCGTCGCCGGCCAGCAGCACGACGAGCACGCCGATCGCGACGAGCAGCCCGAGCGACGCCACCAGGACGATCAGCACCTTGGCGGTGCTGGACCGCGCGGTCGGGGCGTCCGTCCAGCCCTGGGCCAGGATGTGCCCGGTCAGCGAGCCGGAATTGTCCAGTTGGCTGCCGGTGGGCAGCGCGACCGTGGCGAAGCCCGGCCCGTCGGTGCCGTACGCGGTGCTGGCGAGGTCGGCCGTCCCCGGTTCCGGGCGGGCGGTGGGGCTGCCGACGGTGGCCCGGCCGCCGGGGGCCCCGCCCGGGGGCGCGGGAGGCCCGTCCGGGGGCGCCACCGGCCAGGCGGTGGTCGGGGCCGCGCCGTACAGGCCGGACGCCGGCCGACCTGCGGCCGGCGGCCCCGATGCGGGAGCACCCGACGCCGGGACGCCCGATGCGGGAGCTGCCGAGGCGGGGACGCCCGAGACCGGGGCGGCCGGTGCCGGCGTCCTTGCCACGCCGGTGGCGGCGGGCGTGCCGTCGCGCTGGGTGGCCGGGTTGGTCGGCGGCGGCCAGACCGGGAGCGCCGGGGCCGGCACGACAGGGGACTGCGCGGCGGGCGGTGACGCCGGCTCCGTCGGGAACGGCGGTGCGGCGTGGCCCGCCGGCCAGCCCGCGGGGGCCCCGGACGACGGCGGAGCTGACGACGGCGCGGAGCCGGCCGGGCTGGCCGGTGGCCAGGCCGGGGTGGCCGGCGCGGTCAGCGGCGGTGGCGGGAACGGCGGTGCCGGCATCGGGCCGGGCGGCGGCGGGGACGGCGGCACGGCCGGGCCGGGCGGGGGGACCGGCGGGCCCGGCACGGGCGGCACCGGCCCGGGCGGATGCACGGGACCGGGCGTCGGCGGCGGCACGGCCGGGCCGGGCGGCGGGACCGGGGCGGGCGGGTACGGCCCGGGGGCCGGCGGCGTCGGCTCGGGGACCGGCGGGTTCGGCGACGGCGGTGGGGGACCCGGCACGGGCGGCGTGGGCGGGTTCGGCCCCGGAACGGGCGTGGGTGCCGGGGCAGGCTCCGGTTCCGGTGGCGAGGGCGGCCCGGCCGGCTTCGGGGGCTCGGCCGGCTCCGGGGGCCGGGCGGGCTCGGGCGGCTCGGGGCTCACCGGGGCCGACCGGTAGACCTTGGCGCTGCCGGGCTTCGCCGCGCCGGCCGCCTCCGCCCCGACGGCGCCTGCCGCCTCGTCGGCGGAGACCCGGTTCAGGCCGGGCACCGAGACGCTGGCCCGGGCGGACCCGCTGCCGCCGGCCCGCTGGCTCGGCACGCCAGCGCCGGTCCGGGCGCTGCCCGGGGCGGGTGCCACGCCGACGCCGGCGTCCGGTGTGACACGGGCGTCCGGCGTGACGCCGCCGCCTTCGGCACCCGGTGTCGGCCCGGTGGCGGCGCCCCCGGTCGCCCCGCCGGGCGGCGTCGAAGGCCGTCCCGGGACGGAATCGAGCGCCGGGGCACCCGCGCGGTACGTGGTGCCGCTGCTGCCCGCGACCGGCAACGCGGAGCTGTCGGGCGGGACGGTCACGCCGGAGACGCTCACCCGGGCCCGCGCTGTCGCGGCGGGCACCGTCGCCCGTCCGGCCGACCCGGGCTGCGACCCGTCGGCCGGCGCGGTGCCGACCGGGGTGCGTGTGGAGCCGGCCGGGCCACCGCCCGGGGCGGGTGTGGATCCGGGGTCAAGCCGGGATCCGGGGTCGGTCGTTCCCGCCGGAACCTCTTGCTCGCCCATGGTCGTCCTCCGTGCCCACGCTCGCCTCCGGGCCCGAGGCGTCGGGCCGAAAGTGTATGGGTGTCACGGTGCCACATTCCCGCCCGGCAGCACAGCCGGAGTGGACGGATGCGCTCAGTCCGCCGTGCTCGTCGAGGGGTCCGGTGCGGCGCTGTCGCTCGGTGCCAGGCTGCTGGCCTGGGCGGTTGGCGCGGGCGACGGGGACGGGGTGTCCGACGGGCTCGGCGTCGGAGTCGGCGTCGGCGTCGGGCTCGCCGTCGTCGGCTTCGGCGACGGGGTCGTGGGCTTCGGCGACGGGGTGGTCGGCTTCGGCGTCGGAGAATTCGTCGGCTTGGGGGTGCTGGTGGGCTTCGGCGTGGTCGGAGCCGGGGTGGGGGTGGGCGTCGGGGCGGGCACCGCGCCGACCACGCGGGTCGCGGCGTAGAGCCGGGACCAACCCACCGTGCTGATCTTCACCGTCTGGCCCGTGGTGGGGGACTGCACCATCTTGCCGTTGCCGATGTACATCGCGACGTGGTGGATCGTCGTCCAGCTGCTGCCGGAGGCGAAGAACAGCAGGTCGCCGGGGAGCAGCGCGCTGCGGCTCACCGTGCGGCTCCGGGTCGCGTAGTACTGGTCGCGGGAGACCCGGGGCAGCTGGTTGTAGCCGGCCGACCGGTAGGCGGCCCACATCAGCCCGGAGCAGTCGAAGGCGTCCGGGCCCTCGGCGGCCCAGACGTACGGGTCGCCGAGCTGGGCCAGGGCGTAGCGGACGGCGGCCAGCGCGGTCGGGCTCGCGGTGAGGCCGTTGCTGCTCTGCCCGTCGACGTAGCCCGCGCCGAGCTGCTGCTCGAGGGCCTCCTGCTGGCGCTCCAGCTCGATGATCTGCGCGGCGTTGTCCTTACGCAGCTTGAGCAGCTTCTTCTCCTGCTCGTGGAGCGACTTCTCCACGGCGGCGTACTGGTCCCGGACCGAACGCACCCGGGTGTCGGCGGCGAGCCACGCCTGGTAGGCGACCTGTTCGGCGGCGCGGGCGCGGGTCAGCTCGCCGGCCGCGGCGGTCGTCGCCCCCTCCGCCTCCTCGCCCCGGGTGATCTGCTGGAGCATGTTGAGCCCGTGCAGGTCCTCGGCGAACTCGCCGGGCGGCAGCGCGGCGGCGGCCTTGAGCGCGCCGGCCGCGGCGGCGTCGGCGCCCTCCTGGGCGCGGGCCAGGGCGTCGCGGGCCGCCTTCAGGTCCCGGTCGGCGGCGGCGAGCTGGGCCTCGGCGTCGGTGCGGGTCTGCCGCAGCCCGAGCAGTTGGTCGCCGAGGAGGCCCACCTGGGCCTCGGCGGCCGCGATGGCGGCGGCGAGCGGGCCGGTGCCGAGCGGCGTCACCGGCGCGCCGGCACCGGGGACGGCGGGGCCGTTCAGGCCGGGCACCGGGAGCCCGCCGACGGCGACGGGGCGGGAGCCGGTGTCGGGTACGACGTTGGGCAGCGGCGGTTCGGCGTACGCGGGGGTGGCGAGCGCGGCCGTGGCCACGGCGCTGAGCAGGGCGGACCACAGCATCGGCCGGAGCACCGGCGAGAACAGGGGCGCCCTCCGTCGCTGCCGTCGCTGTCGTCGCGTGCTCTGCACCATTCCGCTCCCCGTCCGGCGTGGGTGGGCGCCGCGCTCGGGTGGCGCGACGGCGGGGGCGGCCCCGAATGTGGCGCGCCCCACCCTGTCTTACCGCACCCGGGCAGTGATGTCGATGGCGTAACAGGTTACGAGCGGCTGAGAGTCCGGTGAGGTACGTCGCTGGGGTCGACCGCATCGGCGGTGGGTCGACGACCCGACGTAGGCTCGACGGGACCGCAGGTGGAAGGGACGTGGCTTTCGATGGACGCCGGACTCAAGCGCGAGCTCGAAGAGAAGGTGTACGCGGGCGAACGGTTGACCCGTTCCGACGGGATCGCCCTCTACGACAGCGACGACCTGACCTGGCTGGGCCGCCTGGCGCACCACCGGCGCACGGAGCTCAACGGCGACCGGGTGATGTTCAACGTCAACCGGCACCTCAACCTGACCAACGTGTGCAGCGCCTCCTGCGCGTACTGCTCGTTCCAGCGCAAGCCGGGCGAGAAGGACGCGTACACGATGCGCATCGACGAAGCGGTCCGCAAGGCCAAGGAGATGGAGGACGAGCAGCTCACCGAGCTGCACATCGTCAACGGCCTGCACCCGACGCTGCCCTGGCGCTACTACCCGAAGGTGCTGCGCGAGCTGAAGGCGGCGCTGCCGAAGGTCAACCTGAAGGCGTTCACCGCGACCGAGGTGCAGTGGTTCGAGAAGATCAGCGGCCTGAGCGCCGACGAGATCCTCGACGAGCTGATGGACGCGGGCCTGGAGTCGCTGACGGGCGGCGGCGCGGAGATCTTCGACTGGGAAATCCGCCAGCACATCGTCGACCACGCCTGCCACTGGGAGGACTGGTCGCGGATCCACCGGCTGGCGCACTCGAAGGGCATGAAGACCCCGTCGACGATGCTCTACGGCCACATCGAGGAGCCCCGGCACCGGGTCGACCACGTGCTGCGGCTGCGCGAGCTGCAGGACGAGACGGGCGGCTTCCAGGTCTTCATCCCGCTGCGCTACCAGCACGACTTCGTCGACTCGGCGGACGGCAAG
The DNA here is from genome assembly GCF_020884815.1 of Micromonospora sp. NBRC 110038. Taxonomy (NCBI): domain Bacteria; kingdom Bacillati; phylum Actinomycetota; class Actinomycetes; order Micromonosporales; family Micromonosporaceae; genus Micromonospora; species Micromonospora sp. NBRC 110038. The sequence goes on from NZ_BBOL01000009.1 coordinate 31,377, forward strand.
ATCCGCAACCGGATCCAGGCGCAGACCACGATGGCCTCGCCGGCCGAGTCGCTGAAGACGTTCGCGGTCTCCCGGCTGCTGTTCGACAACGTCCCGCACGTGAAGTGCTTCTGGGTGATGCACGGCCTGTCGGTGGCCCAGCTCTCGCTGAACTTCGGCGTGGACGACCTGGACGGCTCGGTCGTGGAATACAAGATCACCCACGACGCCGACTCGTACGGCACCCCGAACACCATGCACCGCGACGACCTGCTGCACCTGATCTGGGACGCGGGCTTCCGCCCGGTCGAGCGCAACACCCGCTACGAGATCGTCCGCGAGTACGACGCGCCGCCGTCGCTGGCGGAGCGCCGGTCCGAGCCGCAGCAGGTGTGGGCCTGAGCAGCCCGTACCCTCGTAGGTCATGAGCGAGTCGAGTCGTCAGGGTCAGGGCGGGTTCCCCCGGCGGGACGCCGAGGGGCGGATCGTCGCCCTCGGCGACCTGCTGGGCATCAGCCTCGCCGGTCTGGTGATCGGCCTGCTCGCCCTGCTGCTGTTCGACTGGGGCTTCGCCACGGTGGGCGCGGGCGACTTCGGCCGGGCCAACGGCTGGCTGGCGATCATCCTGCCGGCCTGGCTCTACTGGGAGGACTTCCGGGCCTGGGAGTTCGGCGCGGCCCGCGTGGTGGCCGCGCTGGTGGCGGCCGGGCTGGCCGTGGTCGGTGGCCTGGTGGTGGCCGGGCTGGCCGACGGGCTGCCGCCGCTGCTGGGCGGCGGGCTCGGCGCGGCGGCCTTCACCGTGGTCTACGCGGTGGTCTGGTTTACCGGGGTCCACTGGCTGGCCCGCCGGACGGGCTGAACCCCGCCCGGCGGGGACAGCCGGGGCGAACCCTACGGCCGGCCCCGCCGGCGGAGAACGGAGTGCGACGTGAGCGCGGCGGTCAAGTACACGCTGGGCCGGATCGGGCTGTTCGTGGTGGTCATGGCGGCGCTGTGGCCGGTAGACCTGAACGTCTTCCTGAAGCTCATGCTGGCGTTGGCGTTCTCCGCCGCGCTCTCGTTCTTCCTGCTGCGAAGCTGGCGGGACGAGATGGCCGGGGAGATGGCCGGGGCCGCCGAGCGCCGCCGGGCCGAGAAGGAGCGGCTGCGCTCCGCCCTGGCCGGCGACGACGAGCAGCCCGGCGACAAGAGCTGACGGCTACCAGTTGGTCGAGCCCGGGACGGCCGGCCACGGCTGGTTCGTCGGCTTGATCAGGTACGCGATGCCGCCCGAGCCGCTGGCCACCTTCCCGTCGGCGCGGTAGCGCTTGGTGCGCAGCCAGATCTGCTCGAACTGCTCCCGCTGGTAGACGTTGCGCACCTCCGCGTTCGACGACGACGCCGGGTCGTTGACGATCACGTCGCCGTCGGCGGTGAAGCCGACGACCACGAAGAGGTGCCCGGAGGTGCCGTAGTTGGACCCGTCCAGCTCGGTGTCGAGGAAGGACTGCGAGGTGATCACCGGGATGCCGGCGGCGACGAAGCGTTCCACCTCGTCGAGGGAGTGCAGCCGGGTCACCCGGGCGTCGATGTCGGGGAAGCTCGCGGCGTACGCGGTGTTGAACGGCCAGTTGCCCGCGCCCTCGTACTCGTAGTCCCAGGTCATCCGGGCGGCGTGGGCGACCTGCGGGTCGGTGTAGCCGGGGGTGACCCAGGCCAGGTCCTCGGCCGACGGACCCCGGCCGTAGTACTCCAGCACCATCGTGGTCGACGTCGGGCTGCACCAGACCTGCCCGCCGCCGCCCCACTCGGGGTAGTTGCCCTTGTGGATCATCTGGGAGCGGGCGGGGACGGGCAGTTCCTTCCCCCAGGCGATCCCGCCCCGGCTCGGGGTGACGGTGAACCGGTCCGGCACGTTCGAGCTCATCGCGCCGAGCATCCGGACCCGGGGCGAGGCCGTCTGGCCGGGCTTGCGGTAGAGGCTGAGCCGCAGCTGGTACGACCGCAGCAGCACCCCGGCGTCGGCGTCGTCGATGGCGAAGGTGTCCGTCCACACGCTCGACCACGGGTCGCCCTGACCGTCGAGGGTGGACCGTTTGACGTCGGCGTCGCCGGAGGCCCACCGGCCCATGACGTACCAGGGGGTGCGGTCGCCGGTGTTGTACGTGCCCTGGAGTTCGACCTGGAGCCAGGTGCCCGCCGGGGTGTCGGCGTTCCACGAGGCGACCAGTTCGGTGGCGTCGAAGCCGATCCGGGTGGTCGGCGAGGTCCAGGTGGCGTACTCCCAGGTGCTGGTGGTGCCGGTGTGCTCGTCGGTGAACTCGGTCGTCCCGGCGGGTCGGCCGATGGTGATGCCGGCGCGGTGGCCGGGGACCGCCCGGGTGCCCCGGTGCGTGCCGGTACGCCAGTCGGGGTGGCGGGACCACTCCTGGAACGTGATCTGCTCGTCGTGCTCGACGGGCGGGCGGTGGCCGCCGGCGTGGGCGGGGACGGCCGTGCCGGCGAGGGCGAGTGTGGCGACGCCGGTGAGCGCGATCGCGCGTAGGGCAATGCTGGCCATGGGATCTCCGCGGGGTGAGGCGGGTCGGGGCATGCTTGCCGGTCACTATCCCGCCCGTCGGGAAGTTTCGCCAGATGTTCCCGCCAGGAAAATCCTTGCCGGCATGAGGATGCGGTCGGGATGGATCGCATAGTGAAAGATATTGATCTGACCATGTGACAAGTGGTGAAGTGTTGACCACGAGACGGGATCTCCCCGTACCCCCAGGAGGTTGTCCATGGCCTTCCGCACCCCGACCCGCCTGCGTCGCGCACTGGTGCTCGCCACCGCCGCCGGCCTGGGCCTCACCGTCGCCACCGGGCCGGTCTCCGCGCGCCCCGCCCCGGAGCCCGCCGCCGAGCCGGCCGCCGCCGAATACGACGTGCTCGGCGTACGCACCCTGGCCGCCCGCACCGCCATCGCCCGCACCGGCGCCGCCGTCGACGCCGCCGAGCACGGCATCCTGCACGTCACGGCGACCGACGCCGAGGCGGCGGCGATCAGGCGGCTCGGCTACCAGGTGGAGAAGCAGGCCCCCGTCCACGCAGGCGGCGTCGGCACGACCGGCTTCCCGTCGGCCGACTCCAACTACCACGACTACGCCGAGCTGACCGCCGTGGTGAACAAGGTGGTCGCCGACCACCCGACCCTCGCCCGCAAGATCAGCATCGGCAAGTCGTACGAGGGCCGCGACCTGATGGCCGTCAAGATTTCCGACAACGTGGCCACCGACGAGGCCGAGCCGGAGATCCTGTTCAACTCGCAGCAGCACGCCCGCGAGCACCTGACCGTCGAGATGGCGATCTACCTGCTCAACCTGTTCACCGACAGCTACGGCAGCGACTCCCGGGTCACCAACATCGTCAACACCCGGGAGATCTGGATCGTCCCCACCGTCAACCCCGACGGCAGCGAGTACGACATCGCCACCGGCTCCTACCGGTCCTGGCGCAAGAACCGCCAGCCCAACAGTGGCGCGTCGGCGGTCGGCACCGACCTGAACCGCAACTGGGGCTACAACTGGGGCTGCTGCGGCGGGTCCTCCGGGCTGCCGTCGTCGTCGACCTACCGGGGACCGTCCGCCTTCTCCGCCCCCGAGACGAAGGCGCTGCGTGACTTCGTCAACAGCCGGGTCGTCGGCGGTGTCCAGCAGATCAAGGCCAACATCGACTGGCACACGTACTCGCAGCTCGTGCTCTGGCCCTTCGGCTACACGACGGCGAACACCACCACCGGCATGACGGCGGACCAGTACAACACCTTCGCCACCCTCGGTCAGCAGATGGCGGCCACCAACGGCTACACCCCCGAGCAGTCCAGCGACCTCTACATCACCGACGGCGACAGCCTCGACTGGATGTGGGCGACGCACGGCATCTGGGCGTACACCTTCGAGATGTACCCCGGCTCGTCCGGTGCCGGCGGCGGCTTCTACCCGCCCGACGAGGTCATCCCGGCCCAGACCTCGCGCAACAAGGAGGCGGTGCTGCTGCTCTCCGAGTACGCCGACTGCCCCTACCGGGTGATCGGCAAGCAGGCCCAGTACTGCGCCTGACTCGCCCGTGGTGCGGGGTCCCGTCCGGGGCCCCGCACCCGTGTCGGTGTCGTCACGCCGGGTCATAGTCCCTAGATCAACGAGGTGTCGCCGGGGCGTGCGCTACGGTGGCACCGACCAAACCGCAGCGAAGCCGGTGCGAATCCGGCGCTGTCCCGCAACTGTGATGCCCCACCCGCGGCGTCCGGCCCCCGGCCGCCGTCGACCAGGCGTCGGCCGGCCGGCCGACGCCGACGTGTGTGGGGCGAGCCAGGTCGCCTGCGGCACGGTCGCGACACGCGCTCTCGAGGAAGGGCGCCTCGCGGACGGGCACCCCACCAGGCTCCTGTCGGCGAAGCACCACGCTCCTCGACCGACAGGAGGTCCAGTGTTCCGACGTACCCCCCGGCTCTTCGCCGCGACCCTCGCGGTGGCCGCGCTCGCGCTCGGCGCGTGCGCCGAGAAGAGCCCCGACGACGCCCCCACCCCCGGTGGCACCTCGGCCACCGCCGCCTTCCCGGTCACCGTCGGCAATCTCACGCTCGACAAGCGCCCCGAGAAGATCGTCTCGCTCTCGCCGACCGCGACCGAGATGCTCTTCGCCATCGGCGCCGGCAAGCAGGTCGCCGCCGTCGACGACCAGTCCAACTACCCGCCGGACGCGCCGAAGAGCGACCTGTCCGGCTTCCAGCCGAACGCCGAGGCCATCGCCGGCAAGAGCCCCGACCTGGTGGTGCTCTCCAACGACACCAACAAGATCGTCGAGCAGCTCACCACCCTGAAGATCCCGGTGCTGCTCACCCCGGCGGCGACCACCCTGGAGGACACCTACCGGCAGCTCATCGAGCTCGGCACGCTGACCGGCCACCCGGACGAGGCCGCCGACGTCAACAACCGGATCAAGGACGACATCGCCAAGCTCACCAAGGACCTGCCGCAGCGGTCGGCGAAGCTGACCTACTACCACGAGCTGGGCCCGGAGCTGTACAGCGCGACCAGCAAGACGTTCATCGGCTCGATCTACGCCCTCGCCGGCCTGGAGAACATCGCCGACGCCTCCGACGCCGACGGTAAGAACGGCGGGTACCCGCAGCTCTCCCAGGAGATCATCGTCAAGGCGAACCCCGACTTCGTCTTCCTGGCCGACACCAAGTGCTGCAAGCAGAGCCCGGAGACGGTCAAGGCGCGCAGCGGCTGGGCCGGCGTCACCGCCGTCAAGAACAACCAGGTCGTCGCGCTCGACGACGACATCGCCTCCCGCTGGGGCCCCCGGGTCGTCGACCTGCTCCGGGCCGTCGTCGACGCCGTCGCCAAGGTGCCGGCGTGACCCTCGCTGTATGGCGCGTCGCGCGCGGTGCGGTGCGTGCTGCGCGCGGTGCGGGGCGTTGAGAAGGGGCCCCTGCTGTGCAGAAAGCGTTAGCAAGGGGCCCCTCCTTCGCGCAGCGGCCGGCCGGGCTGCGGCCCGGCTGGCTCGCTGCGGGGGTCGCCGCCGTGCTCGTCGCGCTCGTCGCCGGAGTCTCCCTCGGCCCGGTCAGCCTGCCCCCCGGCAGCGTCGCCGCCGAACTGCTCAACCTGCTGCCCGGCGTACGCCTCGACAGCGGGCTGAGCGAACGCGAGATCGCCATCGTCACCGAGCTGCGGCTGCCCCGGGTCGTGCTCGGGCTGCTCGTCGGCGGGCTGCTCGCCCTGGCCGGCGGCTGCTACCAGGGCGTGTTCCGCAACCCGCTGGCCGACCCGTACCTGCTCGGGGTGGCGGCCGGGGCCGGGCTCGCCGTCACCGCCGTGATCTCCCTCGGGGCCGGGGCGGGCGGCGCTCTGACCGGGCTCCCGCTCACCATCCCCCTCGCCGCGTTCGTCGGCTCGCTCGGCGCGGTCGCCATGACGTACCTGCTCGGGGTGGCCGGCGGGCGGGGGCGCTCCACGGCCACGCTGATCCTGGCCGGGGTGGCCGTGTCCGCGTTCCTCTCCGCCGGGCAGACGTACCTGCTCCAGCGCAACTCCGACAGCATCCAGCAGGTCTACTCGTGGCTGCTCGGCCGGCTGGCCACCGCCGGCTGGCACGACGTCCGGCTCGTCCTGCCGTACTTCCTGCTCACCACCGTCGTGGTGCTGCTGCACCGGCGCGAGCTGGACGTCCTCTCCGTCGGCGACGACGAGGCCAGCAGCCTCGGCCTGCACCCGCAGCGCTCCCGCTACCTGCTGATCGCCGCCGCGTCGCTCGGCACCGCCGCCGCCGTCTCCGCGTCCGGGCTGATCGGCTTCGTCGGGATCATCGTCCCGCACACCGTGCGGCTGCTCGCCGGCTCCAGCTACCGGGTGATCCTGCCGCTGTCCCTGCTGTTCGGCGGGGCGTTCCTGGCGCTGACCGACGTGGTCGCCCGGACCGCCGCCGCCCCCGCCGAGGTGCCCATCGGCGTGGTCACCGCGCTGCTGGGCGGCCCGTTCTTCGTCCTGGTGCTGCGCACCGCCCGCCGGGTGCTGACGTGAGCGCCCCGTCGGCCGACGCCCCGCCGCCGGGTGCCGCGCCTGCCGTCGAGGTGCGGGGCCTGCGGGTCAGCCTGGACGGCGCGCCGATCCTGGCCGGCGTCGACCTGACCGTCGAGCGGGGCGAGTGGGTCACCGTGATCGGCCCGAACGGCGCCGGCAAGTCGACCCTGCTGCGTGCGCTCGGCGGCCTGCTGCCCGCGCCGGGCACGATCCGCATCTTCGGTACGCCGAGCGAGGCGCTGCGCCGCCGCGAGCGGGCCCGGGTGGTGGCCACCGTCGCGCAGTCCCCGGTCGTCCCGGCCGGCATGACCGTCTTCGACTACGTGCTCCTCGGCCGCAGCCCGTACGTTCCGCCGCTGGGCCGGGAGTCCGCCGCCGACCTGGCCGCCGTGCGGGACGTGCTGGACCGCCTCGACCTCGGCGGCTTCGGCCGCCGCGAGCTGGCCACCCTCTCCGGCGGCGAGCGGCAGCGGGTCTTCCTGGCCCGGGCGCTGGCGCAGGGGGCGACCCTGCTGCTGCTCGACGAGCCGACCAGCGCCCTCGACATCGGCCATCAGCAGGAGGTGCTCGAACTGGTCGACCAGCTCCGCCGCGAGCACGGCCTCACCGTCCTCGCCACCATGCACGACCTCTCCCTGGCCGGCGAGTACGCCGACCGGATGGTCCTGCTCGCGGCGGGCCGGGTGGCCGCCGCCGGCCCGCCGCGCGACGTGCTCACCGAGGACCTGCTGGCGACGCACTACCGTGCCTCCGTCCGTGTCCTGCCCGGCGAGCACGGTCCGCTGGTGGTCCCGGTCCGCCCCCGCTGAGGCGCAAGGAAGGGCCCCCTGTCAACGCTTTCTCTACAGCAAGGGGCCCCTGCAAACGAGCCGCTGGCCGTCAGCCGCCCGCGGGTCGGGCGATGACGGAGAACAGCGCGCCCTGGGGGTCGCGCAGCGCGGCGAGGCGGCCCTGCGGGGTGTCGTGGGGCGGCACCAGGACGGAACCGCCCAGCTCGGCGGCCCGCGCGGCGGTGGCGTCGGCGTCGGCCACGGCGAAGTACACGGTCCAGTACGCCGGCAGGTCGGCCGGGAAGTCGTCGGCCAGCGGCGGCATCATCCCGCCGACGATCCGCTCGCCGCACCGCCAGCCGGTGTAGGGGGAGTCGCCCATCTCCGGCGGGACCGGCCCCGCCGGCTGTTCCTCCGGGTGCCAGCCGAAGACCAGCTCGTAGAAGACCTTCGCGCCTTCCGGGTCGGGGGTGACCAGCTCGTTCCAGCTCATCGCCCCGGGGGTGTCGAAGAGTTCCGCCCCGGGGTGGGCCATCGGCTGCCAGACGCTGAACACCGCGCCGGCCGGGTCGGCGAAGACCGCCATCCGTCCCTGGTCGAACACGTCGAACGGGGCGACCAGCACCTGCCCGCCGGCCGCCTCGACCCGGGTCGTGACCAGGTCCGCGTGGTCGGTCGCCACGTACGTCGACCAGATCGGCACCTGGTCCGGCGCGGCCGGCGGACCGGCCCCGGCCACGGCGCGCCCGTCGAGCAGGAACGTGGTGTAGCCGGCGGCCTCCGGCTGCGGGGCGATCCGGGTGGTCCAGCCGAACAGTTCCGGGTAGAAGCGCCGGGCGTCCGCCAGGCCCGGGGTGGCCAGGTCGGCCCAGCACGGCGTGCCCGGCGGGACGCTGCTCACGCTGACCCCTCTCCACAGGTGGCGGCCCGGCGGGACGCCCTGCCCGCATCCTGGCACCGCAACCCGATGGAACGGGCTCAAACGGGACGAATAACCCCAGCCGGGCGGCGCTCGCCGGCCCCGGCCCGCGCCCCACGGCCGATCGCCGGCCCGAACAGCGCCCCACGGCGCGGGTCGTCAGCGGAAGCGACGGCCCTCGTCGCGCCGGTACGCCCAACCGGCGAGCGCCGCCAGCGCCACCACCCAGACGCCGAGCATCACCACCGACACCGGCGCGGGACGCCAGTCGCCGACCGCCGCCCACATCAGCTCGACCGCGCCCCGCGTCGGCAGGTACGGCGCGATCGCCCTGACGAAGGCGGGCGCGGCGTCCGGCGCGGAGAGCAGGCCGCCCCCGAACGCCAGCGGGAAGAAGACGATCTGGGCCACCACGATCGCCGCCTTGCTCGGCAGCGCGTACCCGATGGCGAGGCCCATCAGCGTGAACGGCACAGAGATCAGCCCGACCACGACGACGGCCAGGACGAACGCCCCGGGGCTGATCCGGGCGTCGGTGAACAGCGCCGCGATCACCACCACCGGGAGCAGGGAGAGGAAGGTCAGCGCCAGGCCCGCGAGCACCCGTCCGGCGAAGGCCGGCGCGGCCCCGGCCGGCAGGGTTCGGGTGTACGGGTTCCAGGGCTGGTCGCGGTCCTCGGCGACGCCCACGCCGTACTGGAAGATGTTGGCGCTCATCACCGCGAACGTGACCATCGCGGCGGTGGCGTAGGTGGCGCCCGTCGGGTCGTCCCCGGCGAACGGGACCACGAAGAAGAGCATCGCCACGGCCGGGAAGAAGGCGCTGCCGAAGACCGCCACCGGGATGCGGACCGTCTGCAACAGCTGGTAGCGGGCGTGCACGAGGGCGAGTCTCACGGGGTCGGTCTCCTCACGCGGCGGTCGGGGTGGCGGTGCCCTGCCCGCCCGGGGTGGCGGTGCCCTGCCCACCGGGGGAGGTGATGGCCAGGAACGCCTCCTCCAGCGAGGTGGGGCGCACCTCCAGGTCGCGGAAGGACACCCCGCTGGCCACCAGCTCCCGGACCAGCCGGTCGGCGTCGGTGGTGAGCAGGTGGGTGCGGTCGTCGACCTGCTCGACGCGGACCACGCCCGGCAGGTCCGGCAGGTCGCCCGCGACCAGGCTGACCCGGCGTACGCCGACCACCGAGCGGATCGCCGCCGTGGTGTCGTCGGCCAGCACCCGGCCCTGCCCGATCACCACCACCCGGTGTGCGAGCGCCTCCACCTCCTCCAGGTAGTGGCTGCTCAACAGCACGGTGCCGCCGTCGGCGTGGAAGCCGCGGATCGCCTCCCACAGGGTGTGCCGGGCCTCGACGTCGAGCCCGGTGGTCGGCTCGTCGAGGAGCACCAGCCGGGGCCGGCCGACGAAGGCGAGCGCCACGGCCAGCCGCCGCCGCTGGCCGCCGGAGAGCCCGCCGGCCTGCCGGCGTGCCTGGTCGGTGAGGCCGAACCGGTCGAGCAGCTCGCCCCGGGGGACCGGGTCCGGGTAGTGCGCGGCGACGAAGTCGACCACCTCGCCGACCCGCAGGGTGGCCGGCAGCCCGGTCTCCTGCGGGGTCACCCCGACCTGCAGGCGGTGGGCGGGGTCGCGCGGGTCGCCGCCGAACAGCTCGACCCGGCCGGCGGTGGGCCGGCGCAGCCCGACGAGCAGGTTGAGCAGGGTGCTCTTGCCGGCGCCGTTCGGCCCGAGCAGGCCGACCAGCTCACCCGCGCGCACGTCGAGGTCGACCCGGTCGAGGGCGAGCACGTCGCCGTACCGGCGGGTGGCCTGGTCGGCGCGGGCGAGGATCATGAACGCTCCTTGGGCTGGGGCGGCGGCTCAGCGGGGCAGGGGGCGGACCAGCGCCGGGCCGCCCGGCGACGGGGCCGCCGGGAGTTTCCCGGTCGCGCCCGCCGACCGCGCGGCGGCCGGGCCGGACAGGGCGGTGACCAGGAACGCGCCGGTGGCGGCCCCGATCGGGTCGGGCTGGCCGGGCACCTGGTAGTGGGTGACGTTCGTGCCGAGCGTCACCTGGCGGGAGCCGTCGGGGGCGTGCAGCGAGATCGTGGCGTGCCCGAAGACCACCCCGTCGTGCCCCCAGAACCGCCCGCCGGGCAGCGCCAGCCACAGCAGGCCGAGGCCGTACCCGCCGGCCTCCGGCTGCGCCGGGTCCAGCGGCACCGTGGTCCGCATCCGGGCCAGCTCGGCCGGGCGCAGCAGCCGGCCCCCGAGCAGCGCGCGGAAGAACCGGTTGAGGTCGGCCGCCGTGGAGACCAGCGCGCCGGCCGTCCACGCCCACGACGTGTTCGTCACGCTGAAGTCGCGGAGCTGGCCGTCGTACCAGGGCAGGTACGCCTCGCTGTGCGGCCCGGCGATCCGGGTCCGCCGCCCCGGGAAGTACGTCTGGTGCAGCCCCAGCGGCCGGATGACCCGCCGGTGCACCTCGTCGGCCGCGCTGCGGCCGGTCACCCGCTCGACGACCAGGCCGGCCAGGATGTAGTTGGTGTTCGAGTACGCGAACGCCGCCCCCGGTGCCCCGGTGCGGGGCTCGCCGAGCCCGATCCGGACGAGCTGGTCCGGGGTGAACGTGGTGAACCGGAGCCGCTCGACGTCGTATCCGCTGGTGAACAGCACGGTGTCGTAGTCGCCGATGCCGCTGGTGTGGTTGAGCAGCATCTCGACGGTGACCCCGGGCACGGCGTACTCCGGGAGGTAGTGGCCGAGCGGGGCGTCCAGCGCCACCCGGCCCTCGCCGGCCAGGCGCAGCAGCGTGGCGGCCACGAACGTCTTCGTGATGCTGCCGACCCGGTGCTGGAAGCCGGGCCGCATCGGTCGCCCGGTGTCGAGGTCGGCGACGCCGCTCGCGCCGCGCCACCGGTCCCGGCCGTCGCGGGCCTCGGCGAACACCCCCACCATGCCGGCGTCGGTGATCGCGCCGATCCCGGCGTCGAGCGCGTCCGCCGGCAGCCGCCCCGCCGCCGCTCCCGGCCCGGTGGCCGCGCCCGATCCATCGGCTGCGGCCGACCCGCCGGGCGTGGTGGTCCCGCCGGGCGCGGCCGTCGCCGGGGCGGCCAGCAGGGGCGTGGCCGCCAGCGCGGTGCCGGCCCCGGCGAGCAGGAGATCGCGCCGCGACAGGTGCATGCTGCCTCCCAAGTGGACGAGGTGCACCCATCATCACCGATCGACACAACCCCCGCCGATGGTGAATCGCCCGGTAAGAAGGGGACCCTTCTCGACCGTATGCGTCAACAGAGGGCCCCTCCTTACAGCGGGGCGGGGAGCGGTGCGGTGTGCAGCACCGTCAGGCGGGAGACCGCCCGGGTCAGCACCACGTACAGCCGGTGCAGCCCGCGCGGCTCGGCCGCCACGATCGCCGCCGGCTCCACGGTCACCACGTGGTCGTACTCCAGGCCCTTGACCAGCGTCGCCGGGACCACCGTGACCCGCGCCGGGGCCGCCACGTCGTCGGCGGTCGCGGTGTCGATCCCGGCGTCGGCCAGCGCCGCCCGCAGCCCGCCGACCGCGTCGTCGGCGGCGATCACCCCGACCGAGCCGTCGTGGGCCAGCGCCGCCCGCACCTCGGCCACCGTCGCCGCCACCAGGTCGTCCACGGTACGCACGTCCAGCGCGCCGTCGCGGCGCAGCGACTCGGCCGGGGGTACGTCCACCGCCAGCGCCGGCAGCAGCCGGTTGGCGAACGCCACCACGGCGGCGGGCACCCGGAAGCCGACGCTCAGCGGCACCACCGTCGCGTCCGGCTTGCCCAGGTGGGCCAGGGACTCCCGCCAGTCGCGGGCGGCCCACGGGGCGGTGCCCTGCGCCAGGTCGCCGAGCAGCGTGATCGACCCGTGCTCGCTGCGGCGGGCGATGGCCCGGCACTGCATCGGGGAGAGGTCCTGCGCCTCGTCGACCACCACGTGCCCGAAGCCGGCGGGGCGCTCCAGCAGCCCGGCGGCCTCGTCGACGAGCACCGCGTCGGCGGCCGTCCACTTCGTCGCCTTCGGGGTGCGCGGCGGCTTCGCCCAGGTCAGCAGCGCCTGCTCGGCCTCGGTGAGCACGCCGTCGGCGGCTGCCGCGAGCACCGCCGGGTCGGCGAGCAGCCCGTGCACCAGCCCCTCCGGGGTGAGCGCCGGCCAGACCGCGTCGAGGAAGTCGGCGACCGGGCGGATCTTGCCCATCCGGCGCAGCCAGGCGTCGCCGGGTGACTCGGCGCGGCGGGCCTCGGCCTGGCGTTGCAGCAGGCCCACCACCCGGGCCCGCACCCGCTCCCGGCCGGTGGCGTACGGCAGCCCCTCCCGGCGGGTCTCCTCGACGACGCGGTGCAGCGGGTCGAGGCCGATCCGCCAGCGGAACGACCCGTCGGAGACCATGATCGGCTCGGCCGGGGCGGCGATCCGGGCCTCGACGGCCCGCCGCAGCACCTCGGCCATCCGCGCGTCGTGCTTGAGCGCCGCCACGGCCGGGTCCTCCACCGTCCGCACCGGCACCCGGGCGATCAGGTCCTCCACAGTCGCCTGCTCGACCTCGACCTCGCCGAGCGCCGGCAGCACCGCCGCGATGTAGGACAGGAACGCCCGGTTCGGCCCCACGATCAGCACCCCGGACCGGCGCAGCCGCTCCCGGTGCAGATAGAGCAGGTACGCCGCCCGGTGCAGCCCGACGGCCGTCTTCCCGGTGCCGGGCGCCCCCTGTACGCAGATCGAGGCGGCCAGGTCGGCGCGGACCAGCTCGTCCTGCTCCGGCTGGATGGTGGCGACGATGTCGCGCATCGGGCCGACGCGGGGGCGCTCGATCTCGGCGGTGAGGATGCGGCTGGCCGTCCCCAGCTCCTCGCCCCGGTCCAGGTGTTCGTCCTCGAAGCTGGTCAGCGCCCCGGCGCTGAAGCCGAACCGGCGGCGCACGGTCACGCCCTGCGGGTCGCGGGCGCTGGCCCGGTAGAACGACCGGGAGACCGGGGCACGCCAGTCGAGCACCATGGGCTCGCCGAGATCGTCGGTGACGTGCCGGCGACCGATGTGGTGCTCCTCGTCGCCGAACGTGAGCCGGCCGAAGAACAGCGGGGTGTCGGGCTGGTCGGCCAGCTCGGCGACGCGGCGGGACAGGGTGCGCCCCAGGGTCTCCGCCGTGTACGCGTCGCCGGCGACGTTGTGGCCGGTGGCGAAGAGGGCCTCGGTGCGTTCGCGCATGCGGGCCAGCGCGGCGCGGGACGCGTCCAGGTGGGCCCGTTCGGCGGCCAGCTCGGTGTCCAGGGACATGGGGGCGTGCGGGGTCATCCGACCTACTCCTCGGCGCGGGGGACAACACTGCCGCTCGCGTTTCCGGCAACGGGGGCCGGCGCGGGGACGTCCGCTGCGGTGCTGGACACCTCGGCCGTCGGCGGGGCCAAAAACTCTACTCTCCCCACCCACCCCCACCCACCCCCACCCACCCCCGCCCCCACCCCCGCCCCCACCCCGCCCCC